>NC_008268.1:5792500-6992500 GCF_000014565.1 Rhodococcus jostii RHA1
GCACGCGCGAATTCCGGGCGCCGACCAACCTCGTCGAGGAGACCGTGGCCGGGGTGTTCGCCGACGTCCTCGGACTCGAGCGGGTCGGACTGGACGACGATTTCTTCGACTTGGGTGGCAACTCGTTGATCGCCACTCGGGTGATCTCCCGGTTGGAGGCGCAGCTGAACATCAGGGTCCCGGTGCGGATGCTCTTCGAGGTGTCGACCGTGGCGGCCCTGGCAGTGCGCGTCGCGCAGCATTCCGGTGCCGGGGGCCGACCGGCGTTGGCGCCGCGGCCCCGGCCGGAACGGATTCCGCTGTCGCTGGCCCAGCAGCGAATGTGGTTCCTCAACCGTTTCGATACGTCCTCCGCGGCATACAACATTCCGTTGGCGATTCGGTTGTCCGGGGATCTCGATGTGGCTGCGCTGCAGGCTGCGATACACGACGTGATCGGGCGTCACGAGGCGCTGCGGACGGTGTTCCCGGATTCGGATCAAGGGCCGACGCAGGTGATCGTTCCCGCATCGCAGGTGACGATCGACCTCACGCCGACCCCGGTCGCCGACGAGAACGAGTTGCGTGCCCGGGCGGCGGCAGTGGTGACGACGGGTTTCGATGTCACCGAATCGGTTCCCGTGCGCGCCGCCCTGTTCCGCAAGTCCGAGTCCGAGCACGTACTGGCGGTGGTGGTGCACCACATCTGCGCGGACGGGTTCTCCACGGGACCGCTGGCGAGGGACGTGATGGTGGCGTATGCGTCCCGATGCGCAGGGCACGATCCGGGGTGGGCGCCGCTCGAGGTGCAGTACGCGGACTACACCCTCTGGCAACAGGAGGTTCTCGGGTCCGAGGACGACCCGGCGTCGCTGATCTCGCAGCAGATCGACTACTGGACCGACGCGTTGGCGGGTCTGCCGGACGTGCTGGCGCTGCCCACCGATCGCCCACGCCCCGCCGTACGGTCGGGCATCGGCGCCAGTGTCGAGTTCACGGTGCCGGCCGCAGTCGGCCACCGCCTCCACCGAGTGGCCCGGGACCAGGGTGCGACACCGTTCATGCTGGTGCATGCGGCCCTGGCGGTCCTGCTCGCCAAACTCGGTGGCACGTCCGATATCGCGATCGGGTCGCCGGTCGCCGGGCGCGGCGACGAGGCACTCGACGACCTGGTCGGCATGTTCGTCAACACCGTGGTGCTCCGGGCCGATTTCGTACCGAACCAGTCGTTCACGGAACTGCTGGGCCGGGTACACGACACCGACCTCGAAGCCCTCGCCCGTGCCGAGGTGCCCTTCGAGCGGCTGGTCGAGAAGCTGAACCCGACACGATCGCAATCGTTCTCGCCGCTGTTCCAGGTGATGCTGGCGTTCCAGAATTTCACTCAGCCCGCGGTCCAGCTTCCGGGACTGACGGTGTCGCCACTCGACGTTCCGTGGGAAGCCGCACAGTTCGACCTGTCGATGACCCTCGGCGAGCCGGCCGGCGGCGAAGGGGAGTACGTCGGCACGCTCGCCTACGCGACAGACATCTTCGACGCCGCGACGGTGCAACGGATCGCCGCGCAATTCGTTCGGGTTCTGGGTGCCGTGGTCGAGGACCCGTCGGTAGCGGTGGGCGATATTTCGATAGTCGACGACGACGAGCGCAACCGGGTGCTGCGGAACTGGAACGACACCGGGCACCCGGTGCCGGAGAAACTGCTGCTCGACGCGTTCGACGGACAGGTGGCGCGGACCCCGGAGGCCGTGGCCGTGGTCTTCGACGGCGAATCGCTGACCTACGCCGAACTCGCTGTTCGAGTGAACCGCCTGGCGCGTTATCTGATCTCGTCGGGTGTGGGGCCGGAGACGTTGGTGGCGTTGGGGATGCGCCGGTCGTTGGATCTGGTCGTGGGAATGTATGCGGTGGTTCGCGCGGGCGCCGGATATGTGCCGCTGGACCCGGATCACCCGGCCGATCGGGTGGGGTACATTCTCGATGCCGCGGATCCCGTGGTGATCCTGTCGACCGAACGCGACGAGTTCGCGGCGGCGGGACAGAGGTCCGTCGTGCTGATCGACACCCTCGACCTGTCCGCATTCTCCGATGCGGCGATCTCCGACGCGGATCGTATGGCGCCGGTACATGCCGATGACCTGGCGTATGTCATTTTCACCTCGGGGTCGACGGGACGACCGAAGGGTGTCGCGGTCACCCATCGCGCGATCGTCAATCAACTGGTGTGGATGCAGGCCGAGTACCGGCTCGACGAGCACGATGTGTACCTGCAGAAGACGGCGACCACCTTCGATGTGTCGCTGTGGGGGTTCTTCCTGCCCTTGCGGGCCGGTGCCACAGTGGTGCTGGCGTCCCCGGACGGTCACCGGGATCCGGCATATCTTGCGGCGACCATCGCCGGACACGGGGTAACGGTGACCGATTTCGTGCCGTCGATGCTGACGGCCTTCGCCGGAGCGGCCCGGTCCCGGGATCTGGAGTCCCTGCGGGATGTGTTCGTCGCCGGTGAGGCACTACCTGCATCGACGGTGCGTGACTTCGGCCGGGTGTCGAGCGCACGAGTCCACAACCTCTATGGTCCGACCGAGGCCGCGGTGTCGGTCACCTTCGCCGACGTGACGGGTACGGATGCACCCACTGCGGTGTCGATTGGTGTCCCGGAGTGGAACAGCCGGGTATACGTTCTCGATGCCCGGCTGCATCCGGTGCCATGGGGGGTGCCGGGCGAGCTGTATCTCGCCGGTGTGCAGTTGGCACGCGGATACCACGGTCGGGTGGACTTGACCGCGGATCGATTCGTGGCGAATCCATTCGGAGCCGCCGGGGACAGGATGTATCGCACGGGTGACCTCGTGTCCTGGGCGGCCGATGGTCGACTCCGGTACGTGGGCCGCACGGACTTCCAAGTGAAGCTCCGTGGCCAGCGAATCGAGCTGGGCGAGATCGAATCGGCGTTGCAGGCCCACGCGTCGGTGCTGCAAGCGGCGGCATCGGTCGTATCGACGCCGACGGGTCAACACCTGGTGGGGTACGTGGTTCCGGCCGCCGGGTCCGAGTTCGACCTCGATGCGGTGAAGGCGTCGGTGTCGGAGGTGCTGCCGTCGTACATGATTCCGGGGGCATTCGTGGTGCTCGATGCGTTCCCGCTGAATACCTCGGGCAAACTGGACCGGAAAGCATTGCCGGCGCCGATGTTCGAGGCCAAGCAGTTCCGGGCGCCGTCGACCCCCGTCGAGGAGATCGTGTCTGCGGTGTTCGCGGAGGTGTTGGGAGCCGAGCGGGTGGGTGCCGACGACGACTTCTTCGAGCTCGGTGGTAATTCGCTGATCGCCACCCAGGTCGCGGCCCGATTGGGTGCGGCGTTGGCGACGCGAGTGCCGGTGCGACTGTTGTTCGAGGCCTCATCGGTGTCGGCTCTGGCCGCTCGAGTTGCGACACAGAAGGGCGCCGAAGCAGGAATCGCCCTGGTGCCGCGGCCCAGACCGGCGCGCTTGCCCTTGGCACGGGCACAGCAGCGATCGTGGTCGGAGAACCGAGCCGACCCGAACTCGGCGAAGCGCAATCTGCCGATTGCACTCAGGATTACGGGAGCGCTCGATGTCGAGTCGCTGAACGCAGCGCTGGTCGATGTGGTGGCGAGGCAGGAGATCTTGCGTACCGTCTATCCGGAAGTTGACGGCGTCGGCTACCAAGAACTGTTGCCGCTGGACCAGATCGGCGTCGATGTGGGTCCGGTGGCGGTCGATGGCGACGCCATCTACGCCCGCGTTCTCGACTTCGTGAAGCAGGGGTTCGACGTGACCCGGAACGTGCCGTGGCGTGCACGGCTGTTCCGAATCGCCGAGGACGACTACGTGTTCGCCTTCGTTATTCATCACATTTCCGCTGACGGCTACTCGATGGAACTCCTCATCCAGGAATTCATGACCGCGTACCTCTCCAGGTCAGCGGGAGCGCCACCTGGCTGGGCGCCGTTGCCGGCGCAATATGCCGACTACACATTGTGGGAAGCCGAAAGGCTCGGTTCCCCCGATGATCCGGACAGTCTGATGTCGTTGTTGACGGAGTTCTGGACGCCGCTTCTCGAGGATCTTCCGCTCCTGCAGTTGCCAGCCGACCGGCCGCGCCCGTCGGTCGAATCCCACCACGGGGCGACTCTGACCCGGGACATCGACGCCGCACTGCATCAGGATCTGGTCGACCTGGCACACCGTGACGGCTCGACCTTGTTCATGGTGTTGCACGCGGCATTGCTGGTTCTGCTCAACGAGCTTTCCGGTGCCACCGATGTCGCCGTTCTCACCCCGGTGGCGGGGCGGGGCGAACCGGAGCTCGACAACCTGGTGGGGATGTTCGTGAAATCTCTCGTCCTCCGCACCGAGGTCGATCCCGACCAGCACTTCACCCAATTGCTGGCCAGAGCACGAGAGACCGACCTCGCGGCATTCGCCCGAGCCGATATTCCCATCGACACCCTGGCCGAGTCGCTGAACGCCGACCGTGACACGGCGTCGGGGCCACTGACTCCGGTGTCGTTTGCGTTGCAGAACTTCGGTGGCGAGTCCGCGCCGAACCGCCAGTCCGTCGAGTTCGGTGGTCTGTCCGTCAGCGAATTCGCCATCGACCTGGAGGTCGCAAAGACGGATCTTCGTGTGACGATGGTCGATGGTTACGACGATGCCGGTGCGGCAACCGGGATTACCGCGGCCTTCACCTATCCGACCGATCTGTTCGACCGTGCGACCATCGCCGGGTTCGTGGATCGGTTCGAGCGACTCCTCGCGGCATTCGTGGCCGATCCGTCGACGACGATCGGTGAGATGCAGACTCTCCGGCCGAAGGCGGTGGCCGAGGAGACATTGGCCGGAGCCTCGTGAACGACAACGGGCGTTATGGACCGAGACAAGAGAAGGCGGAAACTCGGATGCAAGGACGTTTCATCACGGGGTCTGGGATGCGTAGGCGTTGGATTGCGGGTGTGTTGAGTGCCGCGGCTGTCGCGCTCGGCCTGGCGGCGGCGCCTGCGAGCGCCGCTCCGGAGACGGCGCAGTCTGCGCCGGTTGCGTATGTCGACCACATCGACAAGATCGACGACCGTCAGTGGGCGGTAGCCGTCTACTCACCGTCGATGGATCGGGTGATCCCCTTGCAGGTGGTCCGGCCGGTCGACACGAGTGTGGCTCGGCCGACGCTGTATCTGTTCAACGGTGCCGGTGGCGGGGAAGACGGTGCCAATTGGTTCAACCAGACCGACGTTCTCGGCTTCCTCGTGGACAAGAATGCCAATGTGGTCATTCCCGCCGAGGGACGGTTCAGTTACTACACCGACTGGGTGAACGACGATCCGGAGCTCGGGCGGAACAAGTGGACGACGTTCTTCACCCGTGAGCTCCCTCCCGTGATGGATGAGGCCCTCGGCGCCAACGGGATCAACTCGATCGCGGGTCTCTCGATGTCGGCCACATCCGTGCTCGACCTGGCCATCCACGCTCCCGGCCTGTACCGGGGGGTGGCCTCGTACAGCGGATGCGCGCAGACCAGCGACCCGCTCGGGCAGGCCTACGTCCGAACGGTCGTCGACCTGATGGGCGAGGGCGACGTGCGGAACATGTGGGGCCCCTATGACGGACCCGGATGGCGCGCTCACGATCCGCTCCTCAACGCAGAGGGCCTTCGGGGACTCTCGCTCTACATCTCGAACGGCAACGGGCTCCCCGGCCCACATGAGAACCCTGCACTGGCGCGCACCCCGCAGGCGCCGCCGTTGCCGGATCAGATCGTGGTCGGCGGCGCCATCGAGGTCGCGACCAACGTCTGTACGCACCGTTTGGCGGAGCGCCTGCACGAGTTGGACATCCCCGCGACGTTCGACCTCCGGGACAACGGCACGCATTCGTGGGGCTACTGGCAAGACGATCTGCGATCGTCCTGGCCGCAACTGTCGGCGTCTCTCGGCTTGCCGGTGTAGTTCCGGACTTGGCCGGTTGTGCCTCTCATCCTGCCAGGCGTGGTGGATGGAGGTCGATGGGGGGATAGGGCTACTTCTCCCGACTTGGCTCTCGGACTCGCGCGGTCGACCACCTGACGCTCGTTCGCGGAATCCTTTTCAGGTACCCAGTGCCTCGAATCCGAAGACGCTGCACTACCCCGCGTCGTTCACGCCACTACCGAAGGTCTGTTCCAAGCCGCTGCGAGTCATCGTCCGGTAGCCGGATAATTCCGGGATGTCGTCCAAATGTATCGAGTGTCCCTCCGGCTTGAACGGCGATATCGCACGCTCGGATCAATTGAGCCAGCCCGGTGCTCAGCGCATTGACCAGTTCTTCCTCTCCACCGGTTCCTTCCAGCTGCAGGAGCTCGTCCACACAGGCGCGGGCTCACCGCGAAGCATCCTCAGCTGACGCTCGACCGGTCCGGGAGGTTCAGGAACGCCGAATAGATCTGCTGGTACGACCTCGTCCAGGTGAGCGATGCGCTCGAGGTCTTTGCGGAAACGCTTCCAGCAGGCGTCTTGCACTAGCATCTCTTTCGGCCAATGCACGTCGTATCCGACGAGGCATGGGCGCGCAAGCAGTGGTGCAGGTAGAACTCGCACGACATGTCTTCACTCGTGGGAGATGAAGGCGAAAACAAACGGGCACTCCTCATCGGCGCCGGCATCGATCGTGAGGGTGATCGCGGGTTCGCCGTGTTCGATGCTCCACTGCACGTGCTTCGATCCAGGAATCAACCCAGGTGCGGGGGCTCCGACTATCGGGACGGTGGCCTCAGGGAAACGCGATCGGGTGAAACTCGTTGACACTAAATGAGATCGTTGTCCGTCGCACTCGCGATCAGCCCGTACCGCCACCGACTCACTCGCATGGTACGTGCCCCGATCCACATGCCGGACCGGCAGAACTTCGGGCTTCGTCGTAGTTCTCGCTGATCAGGCAGTAGCCCTCGATCGGGCCTCTAACTCGGCCGATCTCAGGCAGATGACTCAATACCGCTCCTTCATCGCGGGTGGCAGGGTCGACAGCTCCTTCTCGTTCTGACGCTATAGGCCGCTGAGGTCAGATGGAAGCGAGCAGACTACCTGGACTGTTTCTGCCCCTCTGATCGTGGTGCGGCGGTGTAACCCGGGGCGCGTTCTTCGGGTGACGAGGCAGCGTGCCTTTTCGTCGGATTCTGGACGCCACGCGGGATCCCGCGGGACGAGGTCGACCGGACGGCAGACGCGCAAAAGTGGTCAACATACCTGTTCGCCGACGATCGTGCCAGAGTTTACTGTTACGCGAGGTAGCGGATTCACCCCGAATGTGTGTCATTTGAGCGATATACATGCCCCCTGAACTGCAGAGTTACGTCTACTGCGCGACTCCCTCGGAGGCGGGTGTGAACCTGCTCACTTGACGTCTCAACTGGTGACCGAACGTGCAAATATCATCTCCGGCAGCAAACAAGGGGCGATTGTCATCATCGCCACACGTCGTGAGAACACACGACCTGACCTACCTCGTGTATGGCTCTCGTACGGAAGGCGCGCATGGTGACGGCATTCGATGCTCCCCTCGATCCCTCGCGGGGTGCGCGGGAGGTAGGGGTGACCACGGCTGCGGACGACCGACTCGCCAGTCGACGCGACTGGCAGGCCGCCTACATCCGGCGCCTATTGGTCTCCGACACGCTGATCGTGATCGCTGCGGTCGCGCTCGCGCAGTGGGTGCGGTTCGGTGACAGCGGGATCCTGACCACGAGCGATATGGGACACGACGTCAGCTACACGCTCGTCTCCGCTCTGCTGATCGTGGCGTGGCTGACCACACTGACGATCTTCCGGACTCGCACGGTGCGGGTGATCGGGAGTGGGCCCGACGAGTATCGACGGATCTTCGTGTCCACCGTGCGGCTGTTCGGTTTCATCGCGATGCTGGCGCTGTTGTTCCGCCTCGATCTGGCGAGGCTCTACCTCGCCATAGCGTTTCCCGTCGGACTGGTGGCTCTGATGGTGAGCCGCTGGGTGTGGCGTCAGGTGGTTGCTCGTAAGCGGTCGCGCGGAGAGTTTCAGACGTCGGTCCTGGTAGTGGGCAACGAAGGTGCCGTCCGGATTCTCGCGGAATCCTTCGCCCGAGGTACGGCTGACGGATATCGCGTGGTGGGCGTCTGCATTCCGGGACACTCAGGCGAGCATGGCGACAAGATCACCGTCGCCGGCCGCGATATTCCTGTGCTCGGCAGCGAGCTCGATGTGATCGATTCGCTGGGGTTCTGTCACGCCGACACCGTGGCCGTCACGGCCACCGAGCATCTCGGGCACGAAGGGATGCGCGCTCTCGCCTGGGACCTCGAGCCGCACGACGTCGACCTGGTGGTTTCACCCGGAATGATGGATGTGTCCGGTCCGCGTCTGTCGATGCGGCCGGTGGCGGGACTTCCGCTGATTCATGTGGAGAAGCCGCAATATCACGGCGCGCAGAAGTTTTCGAAGCTTGCGTTCGACATGGTCTTTGCGGCGTCGGCGCTCGTCCTGACGAGCCCGGTGATGATTGTGGCCGCGCTCATGATCAAGCTGACCAGCAAGGGCCCGGTGTTCTACAGGTCGGAGCGCATGGGCCTGGACGGTCGTTCGTTCCCGATGCTCAAGTTCCGCAGCATGGTGGTGGACGCCGACAAACAGGTCGCGGCGCTGATGACGGCGAACGAGGGTGCCGGCGTCCTCTTCAAGATCCGTGAGGATCCGCGGGTCACACGCGTGGGCGGAGTTCTGCGCAAGTACAGCCTCGATGAGCTTCCACAGTTTCTCAACGTTCTTCGGCGGGAGATGAGCGTGGTAGGCCCGCGCCCGCCTTTGCGCCGAGAAGTCGAGGCCTACGACGGCACGGTCCGTCGCCGGCTGCTGGTGAAGCCGGGCATCACCGGCCTGTGGCAGGTGAGTGGGAGATCGGACCTTTCGTGGGAAGAGACTGTGCGGCTGGATCTCTCGTATGTGGAGAACTGGTCGATGATGGGAGATGTCCTCATCATCGGCAAGACGGTGCGGGCTGTGGTGGCCGGTGACGGGGCGTATTAGGACATCGAGTTGCCGGTGAGGGACCTTGCCGTCGAAACATAGGGTTTCAGTGCACATCAACGTACCTGTGCGTCACAGATAGCCCGTTATCACGCCGCCATTCCGCGTGGAGTCGAGTGGCGCGCGAATCGCGATCGGGTTTCAATCATTTCACCGTATTCGGGCATGGAGGGGATGTCGGACATGAGGATCGATACTGCGCCGGACGCGGTCATTCTGGTCGGCGGTATGGGAACCCGGCTGCGTCCGTTGACGCTGTCCGTGCCCAAGCCGATGCTGCCGACTGCGGGAGTCCCCTTCCTGACTCACCTGCTGTCACGCATCAAGGACGCGGGACTCTGCCATGTGGTGCTCGGGACGTCGTTCAAAGCGGAAGTCTTCGAACAGTATTTCGGCACGGGTGAAGAGTTCGGGCTGGAGATCGAGTACGTCACCGAGGACGAGCCGCTCGGTACCGGGGGCGCTATCCGGAATGTCTTGCCCAATCTTCGTGCCGACACCGTGGTGGTATTCAATGGTGACGTCCTCGGCGGCACCGATATGCGGGCTGTTCTGCAGACACACGCGGAGGCCGATGCCGACGGGACGCTGCACCTGGTCCGGGTGAGTGATCCGCGCCCGTTCGGCTGCGTGCGGACGGACTCGAATGGCCGGGTCACCGCGTTCCTCGAGAAGGCGCAGGATCCACCGACCGACCAGATCAACGCCGGCTGCTACGTATTCCGGCGGGAGTGGATCGAGAAGATTCCTTCCGACCGCCCCGTGTCGGTGGAACGTGAGGTGTTTCCCGCATTGGTGTCCGGCGGGACGCGGGTGTTCGGCCACGTCGATTCCGCCTACTGGCGAGACATGGGGACGGTCAACGATTTCGTTGCCGGGTCGGCGGATCTGGTTCGCGGCATAGCGCCTTCGTCCGCGCTGAGCGGTACGAGGGGTGAGTCGCTCATCCATCCGAGCGCCATAGTTGCACCGGGTGCGGTGTTGATCGGCGGCACGGTGCTCGGTGCACGCGTAACCGTCGGTGCGGGTGCGCGTCTAGACGGAGCCGTGGTGTTCGACGGCGCCCATGTCGAAGCCGGTGCGGTGATCGAGCGATCGATTCTCGGGCACGACTGCCGGATCGGACCCCGCGCGCTTGTGCGCGATTCGGTGGTGGGAAACGGCGCCGACGTGGGCGCTCGATGCGAGCTATTGCGCGGAGCCCGTGTCTGGCCCGATGTGACGTTGCCGGATGGTGGCGTCCGATTTTCCACAAATGTCTGATCGATGAAACGCCTTCACGGAGTGATCCGATCGTATGCCTGGGGCTCCCACACCGTGCTGGCGGAGCTCACGGGACGACCCTCGCCGTCCGATCGGCCCGAAGCCGAACTATGGCTCGGCGCGCATCCGGCAGACCCGGCTCATGTGGACGACGCGGTCTCCGGCGTCTCACTTCTCGACGTGATTTCGGCCGACCCTCTCGGGCAACTGGGGGCGGCCAACGCGGAGCGATTCCGAGGTCGCCTTCCGTTTCTGCTCAAGGTGCTCGCCGCGGATGAACCGCTGTCGTTGCAGGCGCACCCGAACGCCGTGCAGGCACGTGAAGGCTTCGAACGCGAAAACGCAAGCGGTGTCCCGCTCGACTCGCCTGCCCGCAACTACAAGGACGACAACCACAAACCGGAACTTGTGGTGGCGCTGACGAAATTCGAGGCGCTCGCCGGGTTCCGCGACGTGCGGCGAACCGTCGCGTTGCTGCGAGCGCTGGGTGTCGCGGAGTTGAACCGGTGTGCGGAACAACTGGAAGCTCAGACCAACTCCTCGGGTATCCGCGCGCTGTTCACGCAGTGGATCACGGGTGATAGGCACCCGGCGACGCTGATCGGTGGTGTGGTCGAGGGCTGCCGGCGGTACCTGTCGACCATGTCCGACGGAGCGGACGGGGAGTTCGCCGCGGAGGCGCAGACCGCGCTCGAGCTGGGGAGCAGGTATCCGAACGACCCCGGGGTGCTGATCTCGCTGCTGCTCAATCGGATCACGCTCGAACCGGGGGAGGGCCTGTTTCTCGCCGCCGGAAATCTGCATGCATACCTTCGAGGCGCGGCCGTCGAGATCATGGCCAACTCGGACAATGTGCTGCGTGGCGGTTTGACCCCGAAGCACGTTGACGTACCCGAGCTGCTGAATGTCCTCGATTTTCGGCCTGCGCCCATGCCAGTTCTGGGTGCGGACGGTGTTGATCCTGACCTCAGACGCCTGTACCGAACGCCGGAGGCAGAATTCGAGCTCACCCGGCTGAAACTCGACACGAGCAGGGATGATGGGTCGTCATCCGCAGCGACTCTCGCCGCCGGGGACCCACGGATCGTTCTCTGCACGGCGGGATCGACCGTCCTCTCGTCCCAGTGCGACTCGCTCGAGCTGAGTGCGGGGCAGTCGGCGTGGTTGCCTGCATCAAACCCCGCGGTGACCCTGGCACCCGCACAGCAGCGTGCCCAGGTCTTCGTCGCACGATCGGCTCCTAGTGATGTGGACTCTCCACGCCGCCAAGGTGATTGCGCTCACATGCATTCGACGAACCTGGACAACTGACCAGTGTGACGGTTCGGCCACGCGTAAAAGTCATGACACCGCTGCTCATTCAACTTCTTCGAGAAAGGCGCAACCATGGGGGAATTGGATTCGGCTGGATTTCGCACGGCTGTGGTGCCAGCCGCGGGGATGGGAACACGATTTTTGCCGGCGACAAAGACGGTCCCCAAGGAGCTGCTTCCTGTGGTGGATACGCCCGGGATCGAGCTGGTGGCCGGCGAGGCTGCCGAGTCGGGAGCAGAGCGGCTGATCATCGTGACGGCACCAGGCAAGGATGGTGTGGTGGCGCACTTCGTCGAAGATCTGGTGTTGGAAAACAACCTTGCTGCCCGGGGAAAACACGCTCTGCTGGAGAAGGTCCGCAGGGCGCCGGGCCTCCTGGCGGTGGAGTCGGTAGTCCAGCAACAACCGCTGGGGCTCGGCCACGCGGTTGGTTGCGCTGAAGCGGTGCTGGGCGACGACGAGGATGCGATCGCGGTTCTGCTACCGGACGACTTGGTACTGCCGAATGGCGTGCTCGACGTCATGTCGCGCGTGCGAGCGAAGCGTGGCGGAACGGTGTTGTGTGCCATCGACGTCCCGAAGGAGGAGGTGAGCGCATATGGAGTCTTCGACGTCGAGATGGTCCCCGATGTCGTGAATCCGAACGTATTGAGGGTGAAGGGCATGGTGGAGAAGCCGAAACTCCAGGACGCGCCGTCGACTCTCGCGGCCGCAGGCCGTTACCTCTTGGATAGGGCAATCTTTGATGCGCTCCGACGAATTCGCCCGGGAGCGGGCGGCGAATTGCAGTTGACCGACGCGATCGCGCTGCTCATCTCGGAAGGGCATCCCGTACACGTAGTAGTCCATCGTGGGCCCCGGCACGACCTCGGCAATCCCGGGGGGTTCCTCCGCGCATCCGTGGATCTGGCGCTCAGTCATCCCGAATATGGGGCGGACCTCCGAACGTGGCTGGAGAATAGGGTTAAGGGCTAGCGAGGTTCGGTTCGCCCCTTTGCGTTTCGTCGGACCTGATCCTGGTCAGAGTGACGTTACCGTGTTGTTACTGTCCAGTACGAAGTGCGCAACATACTCGAAGATAGGAAGCGGTGCCAGCAGGCGGGTCTAGGGTTTTCCTGCGGCCTGGTCCCCGAGCGCGTCACTCTAAGCGGGAATCCTCCAGTTGACCAGGGTCGAAGGTCCCTCTCTCTGAGGAAAAAATGATGGTGTGAATCGCATCACTCCAGGGTGTCTGAAGTGTAACGAGGCGACCGCAAGTGCGATTATTAGCTGGCAGCAAAACTCCCGGGGGGCGGACTTCCTCTACCGCCACGCAGGTCGCGAGACAGTGACGCTCGCTAACTCTTTGGTCCTAGTTGGAAGGCTCAGATGGTGACGTCGTTCGGTGTCTCGCTCGACTCCGCACCCCCCGCTGGGGGTACCACGCCCGCATCGGGTCTCGAAGGCAGACTCAGCGGCAGGCGTGCCTGGCAGGCCGCGTACATCCGGCGGTTGTGGGTTTCGGACACGGTGATCGTGATCGCGGCAGTAACGCTCGCGCAGTGGGTCCGGTTCGGCGACAGCGGCGTCCTGCACACCTCGGCCTTCCCTCAGGCACTCAGCTATGCGCTGGTGTCTGCTTTGCTTGCGTTGTCGTGGCTCGCCACGCTCATCATCTTCCGGACCCGCACGACCCGTGTGATTGGTAGCGGCCCGGATGAGTACCGGCGCATCTTCGTCTCCACTGTCAGGCTGTTCGGCCTGATAGCTATCGTGTCGCTTCTTTTCCGCCTCGACCTTGCGCGTCTGTATCTCGCCATTGCTTTCCCTGTGGGGCTGGTCGGTCTGCTGGTCAGCCGCTGGGTTTGGCGTCGGGTGATCGCTCGCAAGCGCTCACGTGGCGAGTTCCAGACCTCCGTGCTAGTGGTAGGCGGTGAGCGCGCGGTCCGCAGTTTGGCCGAATCGTTCGAGCGCGGCACGGGCGACGGATACCGCGTGGTTGGCATGTGCATCCCAGGGCACACCGGCGCCCGAAACGACAAGATCGTTGTCGGAGATCGTGATATACCCGTGTACGGCGACGAGGGTGACGTAATTCGTGCGTTGGGTTTCTGCAACGCTGATACCGTTGCCGTGACAGCAACAGAGCACCTCGGGCACGAGGGTATGCGTTCGCTTGCATGGGACCTCGAACCCCATCACGTGGATCTGGTGGTATCTCCCGGAATGATGGACGTGTCCGGTCCGCGCCTGTCGATGCGACCGGTGGCCGGCCTTCCGCTCATTCACGTGGAGAAGCCGAGATACCACGGCGCGCAGAAGTTCTCGAAAATCTCATTCGACTTCGTGTTCGCGACCCTTGCGCTAGTTCTCGTCAGTCCCGTGATGCTGGCAGCTGCGCTCGCGATCAAGTTGACGAGTAAGGGACCGGTGTTTTACAAGTCGGAGCGTATGGGTTTGGACGGCAGGCCTTTCCCGATGCTCAAGTTCCGCAGCATGATCGTCGACGCGGACAAGCAGGTGGCGTCACTAACGGGAGCGAACGAGGGCGCTGGCGTGTTGTTCAAGATGCGGGAGGATCCCCGGGTGACGAAGGTGGGCAGGTACCTTCGCAAGTACAGCCTCGACGAGTTGCCACAGTTCATCAACGTGCTGCGCCGCGAAATGAGCGTTGTGGGTCCGCGGCCGCCCCTGCGGCGGGAGGTCGAGGCCTATGACGGCACGGTGCGTCGCCGGCTGCTAGTCAAGCCCGGCATCACAGGCTTGTGGCAGGTCAGCGGACGCTCCGACCTGTCGTGGGAGGAGACTGTGCGCCTGGACCTGTCCTATGTGGAGAACTGGTCGATGATGGGTGACGTCCTGATCATCGGGAAGACCGTCCGCGCGGTCCTCGCCGGCGACGGCGCGTACTAGGAGCCGACGAGTGACTATGTTCAGGGCAGCCCTGCAGGTGCGTTGTGCCGATGTTGTGCGTGAAATGCCCTTTGCGGCAATGTCTGTGATTGACAGTTCGATGTACTTCGGGTTGCTCGTACCGGGATCATGTGTCCTTGGTCGGCCCGTGGGGGTGGAGGGACAGTGGTGAGAACCGAGACCATGGTGGGCGCGCGGCCACGCGTGAGCATCATCCTGCCCTACCTGAACAGCTATCGAGTGCCTCTGCTGCAGGCTCTCGACACCAAGCTGGCCGATCAGGGGATCGCGCTGGACGTCGCGACCGGCACCCCCGAAGGAGTGGACGTGGCCCGCGGTGACGGCGCCACCGGCTACCCAACCCGCGAACTTCGGAAGCTTGGGGTGCCCACCCCGAAGGGCGCGGTTTACATCCGTCGCCTCGACAAGACGATCCGCAGCGCCGACGTCGTCATCGTCGAGCACGCCATCAAAAACCTCGACAGCCACGCACTCCTGTTCCGGCCCCGCACGAGCGCGAAGGTCGCGATCTGGGGGCACGGCCGGACGATCACCAAACCGCAGTCGGCACTAGAGAACCGGGTACAGCGCGCCATGATCGCGCGGGCCGATTGGTACTTCGGCTACACCCCGGGCAGCGTCGCGCGTGCCAATCAGATGGGGATGCCGGCCGATCGGTGCACCAACGTGCAGAATACGGTGGATACCGACCATCTGAAGGCACTGCGACGTCAGCACCCCCGGGCCGGCGGTGCGGAGTGGCCGGCCCTCTACGTCGGTGGTCTCGACGAATCGAAGCGCCTCGACTTTCTACTTGAGGCAGGTCGCCGGATACACGCACAGGATCCGCGATTCCGGTTGATCGTCGTCGGCAACGGCCGTGACCGCGGCAAGGTCGAGACAGCTGCGCGGGAAGAGTGGTGCACCTATCTCGGCAACTTCCCGCTCGCCGACAACTTTTACGCAGTCAAGGACTGTAACGCAATCCTCATGCCCGGACGTGTCGGGCTGGCCGCCGTGGACTCGTTCGCAATCGAGGCTCCGATCGTGACCACCGACTGGACGTGGCATGCGCCCGAGTTCGAGTACTTGACCACACAGAACTCGATCACCACAGCCGATACTGTGGACGACTATGCGTACCGCATCCTCGACCTCATGCGCTCACCGACCGCCCTGGCGGATCTGCAACAACAGTGCGCGCACACCGCCGAACAGCTGTCCATAGAGGACATGGCCACCCGATTCGCCGACGGCGTCGTCTCGGTTCTCGACTCGAAGCGGAGGACCCGCCTGTGACCCGATCACGTACCAGCACTGTCTTCCAGGACTGGTCGGCGAACGCGACCAACCCGAAGGCACGAATCGTGCTCGCCGCCTTCCGGGTCGCGCACCTGTGCCGCTCGACCCGCAACTGGCGCATCAACCCCGTGGTCCTGGCCGTCGGTGTCCTCTACCGTGTCCTCGTCGAGTGGATCCTGGGCATCGAGATCCCTTGGAAGACGAAGATCGGACCGAACTTCGTCGTGTACCACGGCATCGGCATCGTGATCAACGACGCCACGGTGATCGGCTCGGGGGTCACGTTGCGGCACAACGTCACCATCGGATCGAAAACCCACGATGGGCCGGCGCCGCGGATCGAGGACGACGTCGAAGTCGGCGCCGGCGCGATCATCCTCGGCGACATCGTCATCAGGAAGGGCGCCGTAATCGGTGCGGGCGCGGTCGTATCCCAAGACGTGCCCGCCGGTGCGGTCGTCGTGGGGAACCCGGCCCGTGTCGTCAATGCGACACTGGACGCGGTGTCCGTGGACGCCGTCGCGGATCAATGACCGAGCCAGCCGTACGGCGCGGACTGCGGTATCGCGTCCTACACGCCGCGGCGCTCCCCGCACTGAGTGTCGCGCTGACTGGCATCACCAACCTCACGATGACGGTCGGTGTGCAGGCCTTTGCCGGCCTCGACGCTCTGGGGGCCTTCTCCCTGATTTATGCCCCCGCGATGGTCGGACTCGCCATCCAGCGGCTCGTGCTCAGTCAGACACTTATGAGGGGAGCACACGTCAGCCGCGTCTCGGGGTTACCGTTGGCGTTGGTGTTGATGTGGGTGTCCTTCCCCGCACTGTCCGCGGTCATGGCGGTATTCGTCTCCGGACCTGCGGTGTTCAAGTTGCTGCCGCTCGTGTGTTGCCTGTCGTTGTTCCAGGACTTCCTGAGATACATGTTTCTCGGTGCGAAAGCGCCGGCGCCGGCGTTCGTCTCGGACCTGGTGTGGTTCGTGATCGGCGCGCTCGGCCTCGCAGTGGCGAGCGTGGCCCCGGAGCGCGCTCTCGTGTTCATCATCGGAGCGCAGATCGTCGGTGCCGCCGTCTCCGCCGCGACGCTGTTCCACGCACGCAGCCGGATCGGGGCGATCCGGATTACCAAGACAGCTCCGGTCGGTCACCTGTTGACCGAGGCCACCACGATTTCCACCCTCCCGCAGCTGAGCCAGTACATCATCGCTGGGTTCGTCGGAATCGGAGTGGTGGGAGAATTCCGATCCGCCCAGCTAATGATCGTTCCGGTCACCATGCTGGCGACCCAGACACAGGCGATCATCTTTCCGCGCCTCGACCCCGAAGACCGAGGCTCCGTGCAGCGGTGGGGGCTCCTCGCCGGGGGCGCCGCAGGTCTCTTCGGACTGGTGCTGATGATCGCCCGCGCAATCAACCCATTTGGTGTCTTCGATCTGTTGGGATTCGGCGACAGTGCCTCGTTCTACTGGACCCTGGGTGCCCTCACGCTCGGTGCGGCGCTGAGCCTCTATCTCATGATCTACATGGTCCGCATCCGGATCGTGCTCCCTCAATCCTATTGGTTGCGGTGGCGGATCGGTGCCGCAGTCATCGAACCGATAGCGTCGGTGGCATCGGGGATCGCCTTCGGCGCGCCAGGATTGGCGCTCGGCAGCGTCGCATCCAACACGGCGACGCTGACCGGCTTGACGGTGAAGGAACGGATCACACCGGTCTCGGGATCGCCGCCCCTTGTGGGTAGCTCACCGAGCGGGTGAGCTACCTTAAATCACTTCGCGGCGTCAGCGATACGCCGATACACCTCGTCGATACGCTGAATCCACGCGTCCTCCGAGTACTGCCTCTGGTACGCGGTATAGGCCCGGGTGCGGATGTCCTCGTCGAGCTCGACACGCGCCAATGCCGCTGTCAGTGACAGGTTTCCGCCGTCCAAGCTGAATATTTCGCCGCTGCCGCCGGCGGTGAGCTCATCGGCGGAGGCACACCGGTCGGAGATCACGACGGGTGTTCCCGCATGCAGGGCTTCGAGTGCCACCGTGGGAATCCCCTCTGACCACAGGCTCGGCAGCACCAGTCCTCGTGCATTCGAAATCTGTTGCTGCACAGCAGAATGATCGAGAGCGCCATGGAAGCGAAACCGCTCCGGTTGGCTTTTGGCTGCCTGCGCAACAGTGTCAGTGAGAGGTCCCGCGCCAACGATGTCGAGCTGCCGGTCGGATGGCCAGTTCTCGAGAAGCCACAGAATTCCCTTTTCGGGAACCAGGCGGCCGACGTATATCCAATTTTCTCCACCATCGGTGCGGGTATGATCACCGATTTCCGTGGCAAAGTTGGGGATCAAATTCACTTCAGCATTCGGAAATAACGCGCTGAATTTATCGTGTGCCGCAGAATTCAGTACGACGAGTGCTTTCGAATTCATCAAGACGGGGGACTTGGTCCCTTTCGATCGCGTCGACCACGCAAGCGGCAATGTTGCAATAGTCGAATTTCGATAGCATTTGTTTTCGACCGCTCGAATTGAGCCATGATCGAGGCATTCGGTGCAGTCGCCGCCATCCCGCCACAACGTCGCGGCCGCGCACACGGTGCGGTAGTTGTGCAGGGTGGCGACGGTCCTCTGGCCCCATCGGTCAAGCCAGGAGGTGCCCCAGTTCGGAAACAGGTTGTGGACGTGGACCACCTCGGGCTCGAACTCGTCCAAAGCGGGCCCCGGGTCCGGGCCGGTCAGGTGGGCAGCCGAAAATAGCGCACGAGCTTTGTACAGCGGCTTGGCGGCCTCGACGTCGGTGTGCCGAGCAATCAGATACACCTCGTGCCCGGCCCGGCGCAGCGCCTCGGCCTGTGCCTGCACAACGGTGTTCTCACCACTCGGCTGGGCGCTGGTGTAGAAGCTGTGGACTAGGGCGACCTTCACCGCTGCGAGACCGATTCCGTCATCGCCGAGCGCAGGAACTGGACATTGCCGAACAGGTACCGGCGCCACAGGCGGCGCGGCTCGGTGCCGAGCCGGTACAGCCACTCGGTACCGGAGTTCTGCATCCACAAGGGGGCCTCCCTAGTGGTCCCCGCCGCGAAGTCGAACGCCGCCCCCACGGCCGCGCAGGGCCGCCCGGTACGTCGTGCCAGCTCAGCGGCCACGAAGTCCTGCTTCGGAGTCCCCAGCGCCACCCAGACCAGTTGCGCATCGGTCTCGGCGATCCGGGCCGCGCAGTCGCGGTAGAACTCCTCGTCGATGGGACCGAAGGGGGGAGAAAATCGCCCCGAGATCCGGATTCCCGGGTATTTGTCACTCACCGCGGCATCCAGGTTTGCCAAGGTCGCCGGAGTGGTCCCGAGAAAGAAATGACCGATATCCGCGGCCCGGCCCGCATCAAGTGTGTGCATGAATAATGAAGGGCCGCGGACCCGACCCGGAACCGGTCCAGTTGCTTGTGCGTGCTTTTTCATAAACCACACCACCGGTGTACCGTCGGGGAAATTCAAACCCGGACCATTCAGCAATTCTTGATACGGCAAATCTTCTGATGCGAGCGCCACACAATAAGCATTTGACAGGCGAATCGAAATCGGTTCGGATTCCGTTGCTGCGCGAATTACTCGGGCAACCGCGCCGGGGAGAGTCGTGACATCGAAGGGAACTGTGCCGACGCGGATTCGGACGTTATCGGGTTCCGTGGCAGGACGCATCGTTGAGATCTTCCGGTGAAGGGGAGAGGCGGCCGCCGGAGTGGCATCGGCCTCGAAGATTCACCGATTCTATTGCGCAGTCGCAGATAACACCACTCGCAGGGCGCCGCAGACCTGACGTTCGCCGGATTCAACGTCCCTGGTCGTCGGTGTGGGCGTGTTCCCGACGGGTCTGAGTAGCCCTGCGGTAGCAAGGATTCGGGAGGCCAGTTATCGTAGGACAGTCCGATCGGGCGATTTATCGACTAGGGAGCCGACTTTGAAGCGGGCACTGATCACCGGCATCACGGGACAAGACGGGTCGTATCTCGCGGAGCTGCTGCTCGCGAAGGGATACGAGGTGCACGGGTTGATCCGCCGGTCCTCGACGTTCAACACCTCGAGGATCGAGCACCTCTACGTCGACCCGCACGACCCTGCCGCCAAGCTGTTCCTGCACTACGGTGACCTCAGCGACGGCGCCCGCCTGGTGACACTGCTCTCGCAGATCCAGCCCGACGAGGTCTACAACCTCGCCGCCCAGTCACACGTACGGGTGAGCTTCGACGAACCTGAACACACCGGGAACACCACCGGCATCGGCTCTGTCCGGCTCCTCGAAGCCGTCCGCCTCGCCGGCCTGAACTGCCGGTACTACCAGGCCTCGAGCTCGGAGATGTTCGGAGCGACCCCACCCCCGCAGAATGAGGACACCCCCTTCTACCCACGCTCGCCCTACGGCGCGGCGAAGGTGTACTCGTACTGGGTGACGCGGAACTACCGCGAGGCGTACGGCATGTTCGCGGTCAACGGCATCCTCTTCAACCACGAGTCCCCCCGGCGCGGCGAGACCTTCGTGACACGGAAGATCACCCGCGCAGTGGCACGGATCAAGGCCGGCGTCGAGGACCACGTCTACATGGGCAACCTGGACGCCATCCGCGACTGGGGCTACGCCCCCGAATACGTCGAGGGCATGTGGCGGATGCTGCAGGCCGACCAACCCGACGACTACTGCCTCGCCACCGGGGGCCGCTACTCGGTGCGCGACTTCCTCACCGTGGCCTTCGAACACGCCGGCCTCGACTGGGAAAAGCACGTCCGCTTCGACGACCGGTACCTGCGCCCCACCGAAGTCGACGCATTGATCGGCGACGCCAGCAAGGCCGAGGTGAAGCTCGGCTGGAAGGCCCGGGTCCACACCCCCGAGTTGGCGCGGATCATGGTCGACGCCGACATCCAGGCCCTCGCGCACGAAGGCCGGCCCTGGATCGACTCCCCGGCACACCCAGACTGGGAGATCCTGTGACCGACAACCCGGTAGCCCGGCCCCTCGACCGGTCCGCACCCCTCTTCGTGGCCGGGCACCGCGGACTCGTCGGATCCGCGATCTGGCGCAACCTCGAGTCCCACGGCTTCGAGCACCTGATCGGACGCTCCTCGTTCGAACTCGATCTCCGCGACCGCTCCGCGGTCTTCGCGTTCTTCGCCGAGCAGCGCCCCCGCAATGTGGTGCTCGCCGCAGCGAAGGTCGGCGGCATCCTCGCGAACAGCACCTTCCCCGTTGACTTCCTGTCCGAAAACCTCCGTATCCAGGTCAACGTCCTCGACGCTGCACTCGAACACGGCGTCGAGCGACTGCTGTTCCTGGGCTCCTCGTGCATCTACCCGAAGATGGCCGAACAGCCCATCAAGGAGGAGTACCTGCTCACCGGGCACCTCGAGCCCACCAACGACGCCTACGCCATCGCCAAGATCGCCGGCATCATCCAGATCCAAGCCGTCCGCCGCCAGTACGGTCTCCCGTGGATCTCCGCGATGCCGACCAACCTCTACGGCCCCGGCGACAACTTCTCCCCCCAGGGATCACACGTCCTTCCCGCCCTCATCCGACGCTTCGACGAAGCCCGCCGCGACAACGTCAAATCGGTGACCAACTGGGGCACCGGGAGCCCGCGCCGGGAGTTCCTGCACGTCGACGACATGGCCTCCGCGTGCCTGCACCTCCTCGACAACTACGACGGGCCGGACCAGGTCAACGTCGGCACCGGCCAGGACTCGACGATCAAGGAAATCGCCCAGATCGTGGCCGACGAGGTCGGCTACACCGGCCAGATCGACTGGGACACCACGAAGCCCGACGGCACCCCACGCAAGCTCCTCGACATCTCCACGCTGCGTGCTTCGGGGTGGGAACCGAAGATCGGCCTGCGGGAGGGCATCGCCTCCACCATCGCCTGGTACCGCGACAACGTCACCGCCCTGCGCACCTAATCGCACCGACCTTCCCCTGAACAGGACACCCATCACGATGACGAGACTGCCGTGAGCACACGTATCGCCGTCTTCGGCACCGGATACCTCGGCGCCACCCATGCGGCCTGCATGGCCGAACTCGGCCACGAGGTCCTCGGCGTCGACGTCGACCCCGCGAAGCTCGCCAAACTCACGGCGGGCGAGGTGCCCTTCTACGAACCGGGTCTGGACGAGGTACTGCGCCGCAACATCGCCGCCGACCGCCTCAGGTTCACCGACTCCTACCAGGAGGCGGCCGACTTCGCCAACGTGCACTTCCTCGGCGTCGGTACCCCGCAGAAAAAGGGCGAGTTCGCCGCCGACCTGACCTATGTCGACGCAGTCATCAACACCCTCGCACCGCTGATCAACGCTCCGGCGGTAATATTCGGCAAGTCCACGGTGCCGGTGGGCACCGCTCAACGACTGCAAGCCCGCGCCCACGAACTGTCACCGGCCGGCCACGACCTCGAGGTCGCATGGAACCCCGAGTTTCTTCGCGAAGGGTTCGCCGTGCAGGACACCCTGCATCCGGACCGCCTCGTCCTGGGAGTCGACCGCGACCGCCCAGGCCGCGCCGAAACCGTCGCCCGCGAGGTCTACGCCCAGCTGATCGATGAAGATATCCCGTTCCTGGTCACCGACCTTGCCACCGCGGAACTCGTCAAGACATCCGCGAATGCGTTTCTCGCGACGAAAATTTCGTTCATCAACGCGATCGCGGAAGTCTGCGAAGCCGCTGGCGCCGACGTCACCGTGCTGGCCGACGCCATCGGCCACGACGCCCGCATTGGTCGCCGCTTCCTCAATGCTGGGCTCGGCTTCGGCGGTGGCTGCCTGCCCAAGGACATCCGCGCCTTCATGGCCCGCGCCGGCGAACTCGGCGCCGACCAGGCACTCACCTTCCTCCGCGAGGTCGACAACATCAACATGCGGCGCCGCACCCGAATGGTCGAGCTCGCTCGAGAGGCTTGCGGATCCCTGCTCGGCGCCCGGGTCGCGGTCCTCGGCGCCGCGTTCAAACCCGACTCCGACGACGTCCGCGACTCCCCCGCGCTGAATGTCGCAGGCCAGATCCAGCTCCAGGGCGCCGCGGTCACCGTGTACGACCCAAAGGCGAACAACAACTCGCGCAAACTGTTCCCTACCCTCGGATACGCCGACAACGTCCTCGACGCCTGCGAGGGAGCAGACGTCGTCCTCGTCCTCACCGAATGGCCCGAATTCCAGAAACTGCAACCAGCCGACATCGAAGGCGTTGTCCGCAAACAGTCGCTCATCGACGGACGCAACTGTCTCGACCCGTTCCAGTGGCGTGCGGCGGGGTGGACGTATCGGGGGTTGGGCAGACCGTAAGCAACAGGGAGAAGAGTTCGATTGACGAGGGGGACTGTGCTGTGGCGCGACGGCGGCAACGATTCTTGCTGGCAGCGGCACTGGCGGTGATGACGACCGCGACTGCCCTTTTGTGGGGAGGACGCATCATTTATAGCAACGCCCCCGAAGATCCTCTCCGCCCAGTGGATGCCATCGTGGTTCTGGGTGGTGAGAACGACGGCCGCGTCCCCTACGCCGTATCCCTCGCCGAACAAGGACTCGCGCGACAAGTGGTCATCTCGAACCCCCACGACGCCCGCGATCCCAGCACCAACGAAGGATGCGCCACCACCGACCCACGCTTCACCGTGACCTGCGTGGCACCCCACCCCGCCACCACCAGAGGCGAAGCACAGTTCACCCGGACACTTGCCGTACAGAACGGATGGACCAGCGTCCTCGTCGTCAGTTGGCGTTACCACCTACCCCGGGCCCGGTACATCTTTCAGCGGTGCTTCGATGGTGATCTCACCATGCATGCCGTACCCCGCAGCTACGACTTCAGCCTCGCGAAATGGGGGTACGTCTACGCCTACCAGACCGCTGGCTTCGTCAAAGCCGCCCTCCAAGGACGGTGCTTGTGAACATAACTGACCGGCATTCGCTCGCCGAACTCCGCGAACGATTCGACTACGTCATCGTCGACGCGTCACCGCTGCTGCCCGTCACCGACGCAGCCGTGCTCACCACGATGTTTGACGGTGCCCTCGTCATCGCCCGGCATGCCGAGACCAAGCGCGAGCAGTTGTCGCGGGCGGTGGGGAACTTGCACGGCGTCGGTGCCACCATCCTCGGCACTATCACCACGATGGCACCGTGCCGTGGCCGCGGAGTGTACGAGTACAAGTACTACTACGAGACCGACACTGCGGCGCCACTTGCGCCGCAGGCCGGGCAACCGCACGACGGGCAGGCCGATGACCGCCAGCACGCATTCGTCGCAGCAGGAGAAGGGGGGCAGCCCACCGCGAATACGTCGAGACCTATAGTCGGGTCACACCATGGGGTGACATTGCCTCCGGCGCGACGTCCGCGCGACCACGTCCAGGAAGAGGACTAAGTGTCTCGAACATCCCTCACGTTACCTGCAGGGTCATTGACGATCCCCAGCGAGCAACCAGACGAAATGGCACCGGAAGATCAGGTCCGTCTCCGCCGTGCTCGCGCCGCACTCTGGTTGGGCGCCTTCATGCCGATCATCTACACGGTCGGTAAGGGAGTTAACGATGTGGGCGGTGTGGGACCGCTCGAGTTGCTTCGCGGAGGTGGAGGTCTTGCCCTATACGCGCTCGTGTTCATGATACGCCCGCCAAAGGTTCGGTCACTTCGGAACGGCATCGCAGAAGCCGGCCTGATCTTCTTCGTCGTAATCGCGGCACTCAGTTGCTTCTGGTCCGTCGATGCCAAGACAACCCTGCTCAAGCTCGTTCCACTCGTCGTGACCTATCTCTGCCTCGCGAAGCTCGCTACGTTGTACGGCAGCGTGCAGGAGACTGTTTGTGCGGTCGTGACGGTTGCTCACATGATTCTTATCGGAACTCTTGTGCAGTTAGTGATCTGGCCTGACCGTGCGTATTCGACAGACACAGTCGGTGAGGATCCGCGCATCCACAGTCTCCTACCGGCGATCGCGTCGAACCTGTTCGGGCTTGTCGCAGCGATCGGCATCGCTGGTGTCTGTTTGACGATAGGTCCCAGGTGGACTGCACGGGCACCATGGAACGTGGTTTTGGTGTGCGTGTACTTCGTACTGCTTCTCGGTACCCGATCGCGGGTGGTGACCGCGGTGGCACTGATCATCATGCTGGTGTGCCTATTTCGCGTGATGCACCGCAGTCAAAACGCAAACATCATTGGATGGTTCGCGACGGCCGGCATCGTGGCTACAAGCTGGTGGATCACGACGCGTGATGATGTCTGGGGTCTCGTCGTTGATTTCGTCGTTCGCGGCCAGGATGCACAGGGGCTCACGACCCTCACCGGACGGACGGTCGTATGGGAGCGTGTGCTGCCCCTGATTCGTGAGGACCAATGGTGGGGACTTGGCTACTATAGCGGCCATCGTATTGGTCTTCCATTGCGAGACAGTCTCTTCAGAAACTACAGCAACTTGGACAACACTTGGCTTGAAAGTGTGGTCGGAGTTGGCATCATAGGCACGACGGGCTTGGTGGTTTTCTTGGCGTTCGGCGTGGTTCGGTCCATCCGGGCGACTGCCAGGATGGGACATTACCGCCTTCTGTCTACTCTGCTCGTCATTGGCGTGGCCTGGTTGACGCTAATCAATCCAACAGTTCAGGCCAACACATCTACGCTTGTCTTCTTCGCGTTGATCGTCTTCTCGACGCGGCGGGGTGACGCGGAGCATCTGGCTACGTGGAGCTTGCACGAAAGTGCGCCGGCAAAGTCAACCGATCTTCGGCGGGAACAGTGAGAAGCCGATGCGAATCGCTGTCATGAACGGGCCGCGGGAATACCCCCAATCAGCGTTCTTCGATGTCGGGTTGCTCGGCTCCATTGCCCCAGTCACGGCGGGCAACTGAGATCCCAGGCCGGGACTGTCGAATCCTGATCCCCGTTCGGCAAGGTTCTGATGGACAAACTGAACAGGATGCACCCCGGCACGTTGACGGCGAAGGGTGAACGGAGATTGCATTGCGTCATCCGGCCACCGCCATATCATGCATAGGCACGCAGCGCCGCCCGCTGCGCGCACCGCCGCCACAGCCAGGGCGGTGGCGGCGGTGTGAGAGGCGTCTGAGAGCATTCCGATCAGGCGCCGCAGTTCGGCACGTTCACCGTGACGGTCGGATCATCCACCAGCGGCTGGACTGGAACCCGCGCCTCGCCGGAGGTGGCGGGCTCGGTCAGCTGGTACTTGATCTCAGTCGTTTGGCCTTGCCGCACAGGGACCAGGACGTCGAACAGTGGGTGGCCCAATTCCTTACCTGTCAGGAACACGGCCGGCTTTCCGTCCACCGTCACGTTCCGCAGCTGCGCGCCTTGTGTCGCGAGTAGCGACACAGCCGACACATTGGTGCCCTTGGGGACGCCGAGGGTGTTGATGAACGTTCCCGCGACGTAATCGGGGAAGTCGCCAGGCGGTGTGTTGTTCGTCAACTTCACCGTCACGGTCGAGCGCCGGGTGTCGCCGGCGCAACTCTCAGCCGTGTAGTCGATCTGACGTGTCGTGTGGTAGTCCAGTTTGCCGCCGGCCTGATTGTTGATGACGACCCCGGCGAATGGTGCCGCATCGTCGGGAATGGTGTGACCGAGAAGGGTCTCGGCGAGAACTTGCTGTTCGTCAGGGTGCGAGCTCCACACTGCAACTCGGCGCTCGCCGGCCGCGCGGCCGAGGGCATCGAGAAGCTTCTGGGGGGATTTGATCTCTCCGGTCATCTTGTCGATCACCCGGGCGGCCACCGTCTGCAAATACTGCTTCCGGGCGTTGTTGTCGTCCGCAAACCGGACGTAGGCGGTCGACTCGGTCAGTTCCACCACATTGTCGGCATTGATCACCTCGCCGTCCGGCATCTTGACCGGACCGATCGCGTCCAGCACGTAGCTGAGGGCGACCGGGTCGGTGGCAATTGCCCCATCGACTTGCTCGCCGGATTCCTGCGCCCACAGTGACTTCCAGATCTGCGCCGCATAAGGAAAGTGTGAACTCAAGTTACTGTTACGGAAGTCGGTGGTGGGTCGGCTGTGGCCATACTGTGCCGCAAACTCGGGACCCAAATCGATCGGCTGGCTGTTCATCGGCAGGTCGGAGTTGCGGCCCAGCGTGTCTACGCGTGCGACACCGTCATTCGCACGAATGACACCGTAGCCACCCAGTAGCCCGCCCGTTCCGCGCGCCTCGGCGTTGGTCTGGAAGGCCATGAAGTAGTTGCGGGGGCCGTCTGCACCCAACATTGCGGGTGCCAGCTTCGCAGCAATTGCGGTATTCCCCAACAGCTTCGAGAGCTCCGAAAGCTGGTCCTGCAGTTGTGTACGAGCATCGGAAACCGACGCCAGGTATGTCGGTTCGTCGATGGCCTGTGCCTTATCGTTCCAACGTTGGGCAGCGACGGCAGTCTGATCCAGGACGGGTGCTGCGTCCTCGAGGGGCTGCAAGTTCACCTTGCCACCGGAGGCGATGAGTTGGTTTGGCGCCAGAGAAGTTCCGGCTGCCACCGCGGGTGTGAGCACTTCCGAGGTCAGGCCGCGCACCACTTCGGAGATCTGCTGCGAAGTCTCGAGCGGGCTGCCCAGCCACGGAATGGCGGAAGCGACGCTCCATGGGACGTTGTGGGTGTAGTCGTAGGCCTGGTTCGCGTACTTGTCGGCGTCGGCCGACGACCGCTCCGCGTTGTCGGTATTACCGTCCAGTAACGCGTCTTTCGCCAGCTGCGCGTGGTTGCGCGCCTCGTACAGATTCGCGCGTGCTTCCCTGGCCGAATAGCCGAGCCACAGACCCAGTGCCACCACCACCAGCAAAGCCACAAAACCCCCCGTGATCAGGGAACGCTTGCGCTTATAGGACTTGCTGCGGACAGAAGTGCGCTTGCGGATGCGACGAACCGAGGGCTCGCCCGCGGAAGTGCCCGAAGCGCCGGGGTTCTCGGCATCACCGCGGGAATGATCGTTCACGGATCGTGGCTCCTGTCATCGTGGTTGCGTAGAGGATACTGTGACGTGCGTCGCAGGTTTGACCCCCGCGTGGTGAGCAACGCGCTTGCTCATTATTGTCTGAGTAGCGGATTTCGCGAACCGGGTGTCTCGAGGTTCAGGCCCATCCAGATCGTGAGTGGGCCAATTCACAGTAACGAAGCGGCGTGCAGGCCCGATTTCTGCTCGGATCGGGAAACATGGACGGGGGACAATCACTGTGAGTGAGTTTCCCCTGTCGAGAGCACAACAGGGAATCTGGTTCGCCCAGCAACTCGACCCGAGCGTCCCCCTCAACGTGGCTCAGTATGTGGAGATTCAGGGACACGTCGACGTGGGGTCCCTGGTGGACGCCACCGACCGTGCCTGCCGCGAGCTCCAGTCGCCCTGCGTCAGCCTCATCGACAACCGCGATGAGGTTCTGCAGGTGGTGGATGTCGAGATCGACGATGCGATCTCCTACCGCGACCTACGCGCCGTCGACAATGCAATCGCCGAGGCCCACCGCTGGATGACCGCGGAGTACAGCCGCCCGCTCGACGTGCTGAAAGACCGGCTGATCATGGCCACCCTGCTGCACGTCGGCGAAGACCACTACTTCTGGTTCTCCCGCGTCCACCACATCGTCATCGACGGCCACGGCGGCATGGTGCTCACCAACCGTGTGGCCGAGATCTACAGCCACCTCGTGAACGGCACCGAACCGCCGCCGTCCAAGGCGCTGAGCCTGCGCGAGCTGTATGACGCCGAAGACGCCTACCGATCCACGAGCCGGTTCGAGACTGATGGAAACTATTGGGCCGAGCGCATCGCCGGCCTGCCCGACCCCGCCCGTCTCACCGCCCGGGAAGCGCCACCCACCGCACCCTCACTTCTCCTCGGCGGCACCATCGCCGACGGCATTTCCCAGCGCATCGGCGACGTTGCCCGACGCTGGAATTCGTCCGACGTCCCCGTCGTCGTCGCCGCATTCGCCGCCTACCTCGCACGAATGACCGGCGCCACCGACATCGTGCTGAGCCTGCCCGTCTCCGCCCGCACCACCGCGGCCACACGGCGCTCCGCCGGCATGGTGTCGAACATCGTCCCACTGCGCGTGCAGGTGGACGCCGAAGTGAGCGGTGCGGAGCTCGTGCGACGGGTGCAGCTCGAGCTCACCGGGGCGCTGCGGCACCAGCGGTACCGCTACGAAGACATGCGACGCGACCTCCCCGACGGCGGTGCGCGGCGCGGCGGCTTCGGCCCCACCGTGAACCTGATGATCTACCACCAGGAGATCGTGCTCGGAGACGTCGTCGGCGTCTTCCATCCCCTCACCAGTGGGCCGGTGGACGACCTCGCACTCAATCTTTACCCATCGGTAACTGGCCGGGGTGCACGCGTCGACTTCGAAGCCAACCCCACCCTCTACGAAGAAACCGAGCTGCACGCTCAGTACCGCCGCTTCCTGAACTTCCTCGCGACGTTCGTCGGCGCGGAGGACGACACCCCGGTCGGAGCACTGCCGATTCTCGATGAGACCGAGCAATCGGCACTGGTGCCCTGCGCCGGCCCATACGCCGTCCCGCCGGCGACGCTGCCCGAATTGCTCGACGCCGGTCTGCGTGACCCCGACGCAATCGCACTGCGGCACGCGGGTGCCGACCTTTCCTACGGACAGCTGGACGTGTGGTCGAACAGGCTCGCCCATCGGCTGATCGAGCGCGGTATCGGACCCGAAGACGTGGTGGCCGTGATGCTGCCGCGCTCACCCGAATCAGTGGTGGCAGTGTGGGCCGTCGCGCGCTCGGGCGCGGCCTTCCTGCCCGTCGACCCCGGCTACCCGGCGGAGCGCATCGCGTTCATGCTCGCCGACTCCGAGACCACGGTGGCATTGGCCGCAGACGCCTCGGTGGTGCCCGCGGGAATCGACTGGGTGGAGGTGGCCGACCGGCCCGGCGACTCGTCACCCGTTGCCGACGCCGATCGTGTCCGCCCGCTGCGCATCGACCACCCCGCGTACGTGCTCTACACGTCCGGCTCCACCGGAACGCCCAAGGGGGTGACGGTGACGCACCGCGGCCTGGCCGGCCTGGTCTCCGCGCGCGACGGACTCTACGACGTCGACGACTCCGCCCGCGTCGCACACTTCGCCTCCCCGTCGTTCGACATCTCCCTGGACGAACTGCTGCTCGCGTTCACCGCCGGAGCCACGCTGGTGATCGTGCCACCCAACGTCTTCGGGGGCGAGATGCTGACGGAGCTGCTGCGGACGGAGCGCGTGACGCACGCCATACTGACCCCCGCGGTCGTAGCCACCCTTGTGCCGTCGGAGCTACCCGACCTCCGCGTCCTCGACGTCGGCGGCGAGGCTCTGACCGGCGCACTGGTCGCGGCGTGGGCACCCGGCCGCGTCATGGTCAACGGCTACGGGCCCACCGAGGCCACCGTCACCACCCTGTTCAGCCCACCGCTGGTACCGGGGGAGCCGGTCACGATCGGTCGTCCCGTGCCGGGCACCGAAGCACTCGTGCTCGATGCCCGCCTCCGACCGGTCCCCGTCGGCGTGGTCGGTGAGCTGTATCTGGCGGGGGAGAGCCTCGCACGGGGATATCACCGGCGCACCCGGCTGACAGCCGAGCGATTCGTCGCCTACCCACACGGCGCCGGGTCGCGGATGTACCGCACCGGTGACCGGGTGCGGTGGACTCCCGACCACCAACTCGAGTTCGTCGGCCGTACCGACACCCAGGTGAAGATCCGCGGCTTCCGGGTGGAACTCGGCGAGATCGACGCCGTGCTCACCGCAGCGCCCGGCGTCGACCACGCCGTCACCGTGGTACACGGTGCCGGAATGTCCTCGGGCACAGTGGTGTCGTACGTCAGCGGCGCGACCGACCCGGCGACAGTGCTCGACTTCGCCGCCGCCCGGCTGCCGCACTACATGGTGCCGGCCTCGGTGACCGTGCTCGAGCAGATGCCAATCACCCCCAGCGGCAAGATCGACCGCGCGCACCTCCCCGAACCCGTCGTGTCACCGTCCCGCGCGCCGCACGGCGAGGTCGAAGAACTCCTGGCCGCGGTGATCGCCGACGTTCTCGGACTGCACTCCATCGGAGCCGACGCCGACTTCTTCGCGCTGGGCGGAAACTCGCTCTCCGCCACGCAGGTCGCTGCGCGGCTCTCGGCCCGGGGACACGCGGTCGGGGTGCGCGACATCTTCGAGGCACCCACCGTCGCACTGCTGGCCGCCAGGGTCGGCGCTTCGCGTTCGCGCGTGGCCACACCGCCGCTGCGCCAATCCGGCGAGGACGGGAGCGCAGCGCCACTCGCACCCGCGCAACAGCGACTGTGGCTCCTGGCGCAGGCCGCGCCCGAATCGCCCGCCTACAACGTGCCGTTCGTCGTCGAACTCGACGGTGAGCTGGATGTGTCGAGTTTGGCTGCGGCAGTGCACGACGTCCTTGACCGGCACGCGGTGCTGCGCACCGTCTACCCCGAGACCGACAACGGTCCCGTACAGGTGGTCACCCCCGCCGTCGTGGATCTGACACCAGTTGGGCTCGAGCCCGATGCACTCGATGCCGCCGTGGCCGAACTCGCGGGCCGCGGCTTCGACGTGACCACCGAGACGCCGGTGCGCATCCGCCTCTTCCGGCTTACCCCCACCCGCCACGCACTGGTCGTGATCGCGCATCACATCGCGATGGACGGCTTGTCGTTCGCGCCGCTCACCCGTGACGTGATCACCGCCTACGAGGCACGTCGCTCCGGCACCGTGCCGAGCTGGCCCGAGCTCGACGTGCAGTACACCGACTACGCCCGATGGCATCTCGACATCGTGGACGCCGCCGCTCCCGGCGACATCGACTACTGGACCACTCAACTCGATGGTGCGCCCGAGTTGCTGTCACTGCCCACCGACCGCCCCCGCCTCGCGGCGGGGTTGCACCCGGCAGGGGCGGTACCGCTGGCGTTCGACGCCGACCTGCACCGGTCGGTGGTAGAACTCGCGCGGACACATGATTCGACCCCGTTCATGGTGGTGCACGCCGCACTGGCCGTCACCTTGAGCGCGCTGGCGGGCACCGACGACATCGCCATCGGGACAGCGGTATCGGGACGCACCCATCCCTCGCTCGACGCGTTGATCGGCATGTTCGTCGGCAACGTTGTGCTCCGCACCCGGGTATCCGCACACCAGACCTTTGCCGACGTGCTGTCGGGCGTTCGCCGCACCGACCTGGACGCCTTCGCACATTCCGAGACACCGTTCGACCAGGTAGCCGACGCCGTGACGGGTGGGACGTCGGCGCCGCATCATCCACTGTTCCAGGTCGCGCTGGCATTCGAGAACGCCGCCACCGAACCCGAACTGACCCTGGGCGATCTCATGGTGCGCCCGTACGCCGTCCCCGCTCCGGTCGCACGCTTCGATCTGGAACTGGCACTGGCCGAGCAGCATTCACCGGACGGTTCTGCGGCAGGGCTGCTCGGCACGGTCACTTACTCCCGCGCACTGTTCGATGACACCACCGTGCACCGCTGGACTCGACTGCTCGAACGGGTGCTGAAGGCCATGGTGGCGCGCCCCGACGCCTCGGTGCGCACGGTGGACTTGCTCGACCCCGACGACCGGGCCGCGCTGGTCCCGCAACACGGACCCGCCGCCGCACCGGCCGTCACCCTGCCCGCGCTGCTGGGCACGGGCATCGCAGTCGTGAGCGGTTCCGGCGGGCTCACCCCCGCGGAACTCGACGATCGGGCCAACCGGCTGGCACACCACCTGATCGACCGAGGCCTCGGCCCCGGCGACGTGGTGGCCGTGCAACTGCCGCGGTCCGTCGAGTGGGTGACCGCACTGTGCGCGGTCGCCCGCACCGGTGCGGCGTTCGTGCCCATCGATCCCACCTACCCCGAAGCGCGTGTGGCGCACATCCTCGCCGACTCCGGGGCCCGCGCTGTACTCACCGACAGCGACATGCAGCACCTCGGCGACAACCCGTCCCCGGTCACCGACAACGACCGGGTGCGCCCGCTGCGGGTGGACGATCCCGCGTACGTCATCTACACCTCCGGGTCGACAGGAACTCCCAAGGGTGTCGTCGTCACCCATCGCGGACTGTCGAGTCACGCTGCGGCCCTCCGGAAGTCCTACGCCGTGGACAGCGTGTCGCGGATACTGGCGTTCGCGTCGCCGAGCGTCGACGCTTCCGTCCACGAACTGCTGTCGGCGTGCGGTGCGACGCTGGTCCTCGCGCCCACCGACGTCTACGGCGGCGACGAACTGACGGAACTCCTGCAGCGTGAACGCATCACCCACTGGACCACCACCCCGGCCGTCCTCGCTCTCACCAAGCCCGACGGTCTCGACCATCTGCGTGTTGTCGCGGTGGCCGGGGACGTGTGCCCACCGGATCTGGTGTCGCGGTGGGCGCCTGGCCGCACCCTGCTCAACCTGTACGGGCCCACCGAGGCCACCATCTGGGCCACCGGCACCGGACCACTGTCCGCGGATGACCCGGTGACCATCGGCAGTCCCATCGACGGCATGTCGGCGGTGGTGCTCGACGCGGCGCTGCGTCCGGTGCCCGTCGGCGCGGTGGGGGAGCTGTACCTGACCGGACCGGGCCTCGCCCGCGGATACGTCGGAAAGCCTGGGTGGACGGCGGAACGCTTTGTCGCCAACCCGCACGGGGATGGTCGCATGTACCGCACCGGCGACCTCGTCCGGTGGACAGCCTCGCGCCACCTCGACTTCGCCGGCCGCGCAGACGATCAGGTGAAGATCCGCGGTTTCCGAGTGGAACTCGGCGAGATCGATGCGGTCCTGAGGTCGGCTCCCGGCGTCGACACGGCGGTGACGATCGCGTGCGACGGCGCCCTGCACTCCTACGTCCACGGAACCGACGTGGACACCGACGCCGTCCTGGCCTTCGCGACGCAGCACGTGCCCCGGCACCTGATTCCCGCATCCGTGACCGTCCTCGATCACCTGCCGTTGACTCGCGGCGGGAAGGTCGACCGGGCGGCGTTGCCCGAACCCGTGGTCCGGACAGCATCAAGCCGGGAAGCGCGCACCGCGACGCAGGAACTGGTGGCCGCCGCCTTTGCAACCGAAATCGGGACCGAAGGCATCGGTCTCGACGACAGTTTCTTCGACCTCGGCGGAAACTCGCTCGGAGCAACACGCCTCGCCGCCCGAGTGGGATCGGTGCTCGGACGACGGGTCTCGGTGCGCGACATCTTCGACCACCCCACCGTGGCCGAACTGGCCGCCCACGTGACGGGGGCCGCCGACCGCCCGGCACTCGTTCCACGCGAAACGTCGGGACCGGTGCCGCTGTCGGCGCAGCAGCAGGGACTGTGGCTGGTCAACCAGCGCGACCCCGCCACCGATCCGTACGCCATGGGATTCGAGGTGGACCTTGACGGCACCCTCGATGGGGAGGCGCTGCGGGCCGCTGTCCGGGATATGCAACACCGGCATCGGATGCTGCGCACGGTGTTCCCCTCGCTGGACGAGCAGGTGGTGCTCGACGAGGCGGACGGAGTTCTGGCGGACGCCGCCGGCGGCGGTCTCGACCTCACGCGTGACGTTCCGATTCGGGTGACCCTGTCGCAGCGTGCCTCCGGTCGGCACACCGTTGCCATCCTGCTGCACCACATCGCCGTCGACGGACTGTCCCTGCAGCCGCTGCTGCGCGACCTTGCCGTCGCCTACTCCGCGCGCACCGCCGGCCGCGTTCCCGACTGGTCGCCGCTGTCCGTGGAGTATTCGAGCTACGTGCTGTGGCAGCGAGAAGTACTCGGAGACGCGGAAGACCCCGACAGCCTCGCCGCCAGCCAACTGGCGTATTGGGCAGAGGCATTGGACGAGCTCCCGGCGGTGTTGCCGTTGCCGCTCGACCGACCTCGGCCGGCTGGCGCGCTGACGCTGGGACACACAACGTTCGTCGTGGGCGCCGAACAGCACCGTGCGCTGATCCGGTTGGCGCGCGAGCACGACGTGACCCCGTTCATGGTGCTGCACGCAGCCCTCGCGGTGCTGCTGCGTGCCCTCACCGGTACCGACGACATCGCCGTCGGCACGTCCACGGGTGGTCGCGCGGATCCGGCACTCGACGATCTGGTCGGCATGTTCGTCGGCACCCTTGCGCTGCGCACCCCGATCGACCCCGCCGCGAGCTTCGCCGATCTCCTCGAGACGGTGCGAGCAGCCGACCTCGGGGCGTTCGAGCACGCCGACGTGCCCTTCGAGCAGGTCGTGCGACAGCAGGGTACGGAATCCGGCCAGCTCGAGCACCCGCTGTTCCAGGTGATGCTGGCGTACGAGAACTTCGATGCGGCCGAGGTGGAACTGCCAGGTCTGGCCGCCCGGGTCCGGGACGTCCAGACTCACGCCCGACCGTTCGACCTGGACCTGACCGTCCGGGAGCGCCGCTCGGACGACGGCACCCCCGACGGGCTGCACGCGGACGTGAACTTTCCGCGGGAACTCTTCGACACCGAGACGATCGACCGGTGGATGGCGTTGCTGCAGCGAATACTCCTCGCCGCTACATTGGATCCGTCGGTGACGGTCGGGAATCTGGACCTGCTCGATCCGGACGAGCATGCCGCACTGGTACCGCGCGTCGGGCCGGTCGCCGTTCCGGCCGCGACTCTGCCCGACCTCTTTGAGCGCAGGCACGACGGGGTGGCCGTGCGGTGCGCCGGCGTCGAGGTCACTTACCGCGAGCTGGATGCCCGGGCCAACAGATTGGCCCGGCGGTTGATCGCGCGCGGGATCGGACCCGAGGACCTGGTGGCCCTGATGCTGCCGCGGTCTGTCGAGTCGATCGTTGCCGTGTGGGCCGTCACGCGCAGCGGCGCCGCGTTCCTCCCGGTGGACCCGGGATATCCGGCGGAGCGGATCGCCTTCATGCTCCACGATTCCGGTGCCGCGGTGGCGCTGGCCGCTGACGCGTCGCACGTGCCCGACGGTGTCGCGTGGATCGACGTCACCGACGGTCCGGGTGACGCGGCCGCAGTGACCGACGCAGATCGTGTCCGTCCGCTGCGGGTCGACCATCCGGCGTACGTGCTCTACACGTCCGGCTCCACCGGAAGACCCAAGGGCGCGATGGTCACCCACCGGGGACTGGCGCCACTGGCCGACGCCAACGCCACGCTCGGACTGCTCGATTCGGAAGCGCGGGTCGCGCACATTGCGTCGCCGTCGTTCGACCTCTCCATCAACGAGATGCTGCTCGCCTTCACCGCCGGCGCCACCCTAGTGGTCGTGCCGCCCTGGGTCCTCGCCGGCGACGAACTCGCCGACGTGCTGCGCCGCGAACGCGTCACCCACGTGATGGTGACACCGAGTGTGCTGGCGTCACTGGAGCCCGCGTCGGTACCGGACCTGCGGGTGATCGACCTGGCCGGCGAGGAACTGCCGTGGGAACTCGCTCAGCGATGGGCGCCCGCACGCATCGTCGTCAACGGGTACGGGCCGACCGAAACCACCATCGTCAACTTCATGAGCGACCCCCTCACACCGGGTGGTCCGCTGACCATCGGCGGCCCCATCGAGGGAACCGAAGTACTGGTGCTGGATTCGCGGCTGCGTCCAGTCCCGGTCGGTGTCACCGGCGAGGTGTACCTGGCAGGGGAGAGCCTCGGCCGGGGCTACCACGGCAGGCCGGGCCTGACGGCGGAGCGGTTCATCGCCTACCCGTCCGGCAACGGCACCCGGATGTACCGTTCCGGCGACCTGGCCCGATGGACGCCCTCGCACCAGCTCGTGATCGTGGGGCGTGCCGACAACCAGGTGAAGGTCCGCGGGTTCCGGGTGGAACTGGGCGAGGTGGACTCCGCACTGCGGACGGCACCCGGCGTCGAGAGCGCGGTGACGCTGGTGCACGGCACCACGTTGGCGTCGTACGTCACCGGATCCGTGGAACCGGCTGCAGTGCAGGCGTTCACGGCCGACAAACTGCCCCACTACATGGTGCCCGGTTCGGTCACGGTGCTCGACGCGATGCCGCTGACCGCCAACGGAAAGGTGGATCGGGCCGCTCTGCCCGAACCCGGGGCATCCGTGGTGCGGTCACGGAAGCCGCGCGGCGCCACCGAAGAAGTCGTGGCCCGGGTGATCGCCGACGTGCTCGGCCTGCCGTCGATCGATGCCGAGACGGACTTCTTCGCGGTCGGCGCCAGTTCCCTGACCGCCACCACCCTGGCCTCGCGAGTCGGGCATGCCCTCGAACGGCAAGTGAGCGTGCGCGACGTCTTCGAGGCTCCCACCGTGGCGGCACTGACGTCCAGGCTGCTCCGCAGCCCGTGCGCCTTTTCGGCTGCTCTGACTACCACAAAGGCGCACGGGCGCGAAGCGCCTCTCGCGCCGGCGCAGGACCGCCTGTGGCTGCTCGACCGGATTACCCCCGGCTCCGCCGACTACGTCGTCCCGTTCGCGGTGGACCTGAGCGGCGCCGTCGACGTGGACGCACTGGCCGCGGCCGTGCGGGACGTGGTGGACCGCCATGAGCCGCTGCGCACGGTGTTCCGGGAGACCGAGACCGGAGCGGTGCAACTGCCGTCGGACGTCGCACTTGATCTGAGCCCGGTTCCGATCGACGAGCACGGACTCGGCGAGGCGATCACTGCACTGACAACCGAGGGGTTCGACCTCACCCGGGATACGCCGATTCGCGTCCGGCTCCTCGACCGCGGGACCCACGGCTACACCGTGGTCGTCGCCGCCCATCACATCGTCTTCGACGGACTGTCGGCCGCCCCACTCGCCCGCGACGTGATGGCCGCGTACCGCGCGCGCCGGGACGGCCACGCTCCCGGCTGGGACGCCCTACCGGTCCGGTACGGCGACTACGCCCGATGGCACCGGGGGATCGTCGAGGAGGGCGCCGACCGAGACCTCGCGTTCTGGAAGACCACCCTCGACGGACTACCGGAGCGGCTGCAGCTACCCACCGATCGGCCGCGTCCGGCGACGGCAACCACCCCGGATCGCGTCCCGTTCACGGTGGACGCGGGTACCCACCGTGCCGTGGAGGAACTGGCCAGACGATGCAGCGCCACCCCGTTCATGGTGGTGCACAGTGCCCTGGCCGCCACCCTGGCCGTCCTCACCGGTACCGACGACATCGCAGTCGGCACACCGGTGTCCGGTCGCGGCGATCCCGTCCTGGACGATCTGGTGGGCATGTTCGTCGGCACCATCGTTTTGCGTACCCGAGTGGATCCGAGCCTCCCATTCGCCGACCTCGTCTCCGCCACCCGCGTCGCGGATCTGGCGGCATTCGCGCACAGCGAGCAACCGTTTGACCGAGTGGTCGACGTCGTCGCGCCGACCCGCTCCACCACGCATCACCCGCTGTTCCAGGTGATGCTCGCCTACCAGAACTTCACCGAACCCGAGATTCGATTCGACGACGTCACCGTCCGCAGTCGCGACACCCCGAGCAGCGTCAGCCGCTACGACCTGGAGATCGAGATTCGGGAACGTCACGCCGAGGACGGCGCGGCCGCCGGACTCGACGGCGTGATCGCGTACCCGACAGAACTGTTCGACCGTGACACCATCGCCCGGTGGTCGAGACTGCTGCAGCGAGTGCTGCAGTCGGCCGTGATGGACCCGTCGGTGGCCGTCGGCGATCTCGACGTGCTCGAGCCGTCCGAGGCTGCTGACGTGGTCCCCGCGCGCGGGGAGGTGGCACTCTCACCGATCACGCTTCCCGACCTTCTGTGCGGCAACTCCCACGACGTCGCGGTGCGGTGCGGCGACGACGAACTGACCTACCGTGAGCTGGACGAGCGAGCGAACCGGCTGGCGCGCAAGCTGATCCGGCTGGGCATCGGACCCGAGGACGCGGTAGCGCTGCTGCTGCCCCGCTCGATCGACTCGGTGACCGCGGTGTGGGCCGTTGCCCGTGTTGGTGCCGCGTCGCTGCCGATCGACCTGGACCATCCGGCCGAACGCACCGCCCGCATCCTCACCGCCGCCGGAGTGCGCGTCGCGATCGCGCACGACGCCGACCTCGTTCCGGACGGCATCGTGTGGATCGACGCGCGCGAGGGGCAGGGGGATTCGGCACCGATCGGCGACCGCGAGCGCGTCCGGCCGCTCACGGCGGATCACCCCGCGTATGTGGTCTTCACCTCCGGGTCGACAGGCGAACCCAAGGGTGTCGTGGTGACTCACCGCGGCTTCGCGAACCACGCCGCCGAGGTCCGTGCGCGCTACCGAGTGGGGCCCGACTCCCGCGTCCTGCACTTTGCGGCCCCCAGCTTCGACGGCGCCTTCCACGAAATTCTCGTAGCCGCTATCGGCGGCGCCACCCTGGTGATCGCCCCACCGGGCGTGGTGGGCGGAGACGAGTTGAAGGACCTGCTCCTCCGCGAACGCGTCACCCACTGGACCACCACCCCCTCGGTCCCCGCGCTGATGGACCCGGAAGGCCTGGACTCGCTCGAGTTCCTGGCCGTGGTGGGGGAGGCGTGCCCGCCGGAAGTGCTGGAGCGATGGGCCCGGAACCGGACTGTCGTGGACTTGTACGGACCCACCGAACACACCGTGTGGGCCACCGGAAGCAGCGAGTTGCAGTCCGGCGATCCGATCACCATCGGCCGTCCGATCCGCGGTGCGTCCGCGGTGGTGCTCGATTCCCGTCTTCGGCCGGTGCCGGTGGGTGTCATCGGTGAGCTGCACCTGTCGGGTCCGGCGCTGGCCCGCGGCTACCTCGGTGCACCCGCCCTGACGGCGCAACGATTCGTCGCGAACCCCCACGGATACGGTCGTATGTATCGATCCGGCGACCTGGTGCGCTGGACCGCCGATCACACCCTCGAGTTCGTCGGTCGCGCCGACAGCCAACTCAAGATCCGTGGATTCCGGGTGGAACTCGGTGAGATCGACGCGGTCCTGTGGTCGGCGCCCGGCGTCGACACCGCCGTCACCGTGCTGCACGACAACGTCCTCGCCGCGTACGTCCACGGCACCGTCGAACTCGACCCCGCCGCATTGCGGGCGTACGTGGCGGAGCGCCTGCCGCACTACATGGTGCCCGCCACGGTGACCGTGCTGGACGCCGTGCCGCTCACGGTGAACGGCAAGGTGAACCGTGACGCCCTGCCCGCACCCGAACTTCCGGCGGCGACCCGGCCCCCGCAGACCCCCGTCGAGCAGACGGTGGCGGACGCAGTGGCAGCCGTCCTCGGGATCCCCGACATCGGCGCCGACGCTGATTTCTTTGCCCTGGGCGGAAATTCGCTGTCCGCGACCCGGGTTGTCTCGCACCTGTCATCGATGTCCGGACGGCGTATCGGGGTGCGCGACCTGTTCGACCGCCCCACCGTTGCCGCGCTCGCCGCCCTGATCGAGGAGGGCGGTGACCAGCGTCCACCGCTCGTCGCCGAGCACGCCGACCAGCCGGCGCCGCTCGCCTACGCGCAGCAACGGCTGTGGTTGCTCAACCGGGTCGACCCCCACTCTCCCGCCTACAACGTGCCGTTCGCCGTCGACCTCGACGGGGACCTGGACGTCACTGCACTGGCTGCCGCCCTGCACGATGTGGTCACCCGGCACACCGTGCTGCGCACCGTCTTCCCGGACACCGAGACCGGGCCCGTCCAGAAGGTCGTCCCCGCCGCCGTCGACCTCACGCCCACCGAGGACGAGGCCACCTTCGCCGTCCGCGGATTCGACCTCACCACCGAGCCACCACTGCGCGCCGCCCTGTTCGAGGTTGCGCCCCACCGCCACACCGTCGTCGTGGTGCTGCACCACATCGCCGTCGACGGACTGTCGTTCGGTCCGCTGATCCGGGACGTGGTCAGCGCCTATCACGCGAGGACGTCCGGGCGTGTTCCCGACTGGGCACCGCTTCCCGTCGCCTACACCGACTACGCGCGGTGGCAGCGCCGCGTCCTCGGCGACATCGCCGATCCTGACAGTCGTATGCGTCGCGAACTCGACTACTGGACCTCCGCCCTCGACGGCCTGCCCTCCCTGCTGCCGCTGCCCATCGACCGGCCACGGCCCGGCACCGACCGGCTGACCGCCCGGCACCTCCCGTTCTCGGTGCCCGCCGAGTTGCACCACCGCCTGGAAACAGTGGCCCGGGAGCAGAACGCGACGCCGTTCATGGTGCTGCACGCCGCGCTCGCCGTCCTGTTGTCCAAGCTGACCGGTGCTGACGACGTCGCCATCGGAACACCCACGTCGGGGCGCATCGACCCGGCGCTCGACGACGTGGTCGGCATGTTCGTCGGCACCGTGGCCCTGCGCAGCCGGATCGACCCACGTGCTGGGTTCGACGCCCTACTCGCCGCCGTTCGGGAAACCGACCTCGCCGCGTTCGCTCATTCCGAGGTGCCGTTCGACCTGGTCGTGGATGCGGTCGCGCCCACCCGCTCGGTCGGGCATCACCCTTTGTTCCAGGTGATGCTGGCGTACGACAGCTTCGGGTCTCTTCCTGCTGTGACGATGTCGGGGCTGGATGTGCGCGGCCGTGAACTGGGCACCGGCACCAGCCGGTTCGACCTCGAGGTGTCGATAAGAGAACAGCGCGGCGAAGATGGTGAACCGGTCGGTCTCGACGGTGTATTCGTCTATCCGGCAGAGCTGTTCGACTCCGAGACGGTCGAGGGGTGGGCGGAGCGTCTGCTGCGGGTGCTGCGGGTGGTGACCACCGATGTGCAGGTGCTTGTGGGGTCGATCGACGTCCTCAGCGAGTCCGAACGCAACGCGAGTGTTTCGGGTCTCGACGGTGCACCACCGGAAGCGTCATCGTTGGCGGAACTGTTCGAGCGCCGCGCCGCAGAGAATCCCGACGCGGCGGCGATCACGTTCGGTGACACCACGGTGACCTACGGCGACCTGGATCACCGCTCCGCGGAGATGGCCGAGAGCCTGCGGGCGTCCGGCGTGGGAGCCGAAGATCTGGTTGCCCTCGTGCTGCCGCGCTCGGTCGATCTGGTGGTGGCGATGCTCGCGGTGATCCGCGCCGGTGCCGCGTACCTGCCCATCGACGTCGACTACCCCGCCGAGCGCATCCGTTACCTGCTCGACGACGCCGCGCCGACGGTCGTGATCTCCGAGATGCCGCAGGTGAGTGGCACTGTGTCCACGGGTGCGTCTCGCCGCTCACCTGGGGGAGCGGCGTACGTGATCTACACATCGGGCTCCACCGGGCAGCCGAAGGGCGTGACAGTCACCCACGCCAACGTACTGTCGCTGCTCGCGAACACACGCGAGGAATTCGGGTTCGGCCCGGGCGACGTGTGGACGATGTTCCACTCACACACCTTCGATTTCTCGGTCTGGGAGATGTGGGGCGCCCTCACCACCGGCGGACGACTCGTACTGGTCGACCACTACCTCGCCCGCTCACCCCACGAATTCGCCGATCTGCTGGTGCGCGAAGGCGTCACTGTCCTCAACCAGACGCCGTCCGCCTTCGGGCAACTCGTCGAGCACATCGACAGCTCCTCGCTCCGGCTGCTGATCTTCGGCGGTGAGGCACTCGACCACACGCTCGTGGCATCATGGCTCGGCCACCACCCGAACGTGCGCGCGGTCAACATGTTCGGCATCACCGAAACCACCGTGCACGTCACACGACACGACCTGAAGTCGGGAGATGAGCGCCGGTCCGTGGGCAGGGCGCTGCCGGGACTGCGGACCTACGTTCTGGATGCGTCGCTGCATTCCGTGCCCCCGGGGACGGTCGGCGAACTGTACGTCTCCGGCGCACAGGTCGCGCGCGGCTACATGGGACGCTCCGCCCTCACCGCGGAACGGTTCGTCGCCGACCCCTTCACTCCCGGCACCCGCATGTACCGGACGGGAGACCTCGCCCGATACCGCTCGAACGGTGAACTCGACCACCTGGGCCGCGCCGACACCCAGGTGGCGGTGCGCGGCTACCGCATCGAGCCCGGAGAGATCGAGGCGACACTTCTGCGGCGTCCCGACGTCGAGCACGCCGCAGTCATGCTGCGGGGCAGCGCCGTCGGCGACCAACTGGTGGCCTACGTGGTGAGCGCAGCGGACCCGCGCACACTCCTCGGCTACCTGCGGTCGGTGTTGCCCGAGTACCTCGTACCGGGCGCGGTGGTGCCCGTCCCGGCCTTCCCGCTGACCCCCAACGGGAAATTGGATCGTCATGCCCTGCCCGAACCGACCGTCCTCGCCGCGGACTCCCATGCACCCCACGGGCCGATCGAGGAAGTGGTCGCAGGTGTGTTCGCCGAGCTTCTCGGGGGCATCGAGGTCGGTGCCCGGCAGAGCTTCTTCGACCTGGGCGGCAACTCGTTGATCGCCACTCGGGTGGCCGCCCGGCTCAGCGCCGTCTTCGACACGGACGTGACGGTCCGCGACCTCTTCGAGGTGCCCACCGTCGCCGAACTGGCGACGCGGGTGGAGGAGCGGGCCGGGGACGGCCGCCGCCGACCGCCTCTGGTGCCAGCCGCCGCCGGTGAGCAGCTTCCGCTCTCGCCGGCGCAGGAACGCATGTGGATTCTCAACCAGTTCGACACGGGCGCAGCCGGATACAATATTCCGCTCATCGTCCGACTCGACGGCGACCTCGACGTGGAGGCGCTGGCCGCCGCGGCACGCGACGTCGTGCAACGTCACCGCACCCTGCGCACCGTGTACCCACGGACCGCTGACGGTGTGCGGCAGATGGTGCTCGAGGCCCACGAGATCCCGCTGGACCTCACGGCGATCGCCATTCCCGACGACGCCGTCGACGCCCACGTCCGGGCCCTCACCGGTGACGGTTTCGACGTGGCCGCAGAACCGCCGCTGCGGGCGCGCCTCTACCGGACCGCCGCAACCACCCACGTGCTCACCCTGGTGGTCCACCACATCGCCGCCGACGCATGGTCGCTGACCCCGCTGATCAGGGACACCCTGGAGGCGTATCAGGCCCGGCTGGGTGGCGTCGGACCCCAATGGCCCTCGCTGCCTGTGCAATACAGCGACTACAGCATCTGGCAGCGTCGGATGCTGGCCGAGGGCAGCGAGAACACCGAGAACGCACTGTCGAACTACTGGTCGGGTGCCCTGGCGGGGCTGCCCGAACAGGTGACGCTCCCACCCGACCGTGCCCGCCCCGCCATCCCGTCGGGGGAGGGCGCCGCCCACTCGGTGGTGGTGGACGCCGCGCTGCACGAATCACTGACCGCGCTGGCGCGCACCTACCGGGCCACGACGTTCATGGTGTTGCACGCCGCACTCGCGGCGCTACTGTCTCGGTACAGCGGCAGCCGGGATGTGCCCATCGGCACCGCCGTAGCCGGCCGCACCGACCCGCAACTCGATGACGTCGTCGGCATGTTCGCCAGCACCCTGGTGTTGCGGGCAACCGTCGACCCGACCGCCAGCTTCGCCGAACTGCTCGCCCAGGTACACGAACGTGACATCGCGGCCTACACCCACGCCGACATGCCGTTCGAGGCGCTGGTGGAGTTGCTCAACCCGCCGCGATCGGCATCGCACCACCCGCTGTTCCAGGTGGCACTGTCGATGCAGCGACACCGCCCCGGACACCTCAGCCTGCCCGGGCTGACCGTGACCCCGGTGATCCCCGACGTCGAGCACGCGAACTTCGATCTGCAGCTCACCGTCGCCGAGCCCGGCCCCGATGAGCCGATGACACTCCACTTCGGCTACAACGCGGAACTCTACGACCACGCCACCGTCGTCGAGTTCGCAGCGCAGCTGGTGCGGTTCCTCGAGGCTGTCACGGCCAACCCCGACATCTCCGTGGGCGATGTGGACCTGCTCAGCGCGCGCGAGCGTTCCGTCCTGGTCCCCGCTACCGGGCCCCGCACACCGGGCGCGCTGACGTTGCGGGACATGATCACTCGCGGCGCCCAGGCGGCGCCGGATGCCGTGGCGGTCCGCGACTCCGGCACACAACTGACGTACCGGGAACTCGACGCCCGCTCCGACGTTGTCGCGCGCGAACTGCTCGAATCGGGTGTGCGGCCGGGTGAGGCCGTCGTCTGGTCGGCGCCTCGTTCGACCGAGTCGGTGGTGAGGTTGTGGGCGATCGCGAAAGCAGGCGTAGCGCCCGTTCTTATAGACCCGGCTCTGCCCGCAGCGCGGGTTGCCGTGATGCGGGGCATCGCCGACAGCCTGCCGCGGGCGACCGGCACGGCGTACGTGGTGTTCACGTCCGGCACCACCGGCACACCCAAAGCTGTGGTGGTGACAGACTCCGGCCTAGGCGCGCTGGACACGGACGTCGCGTCGCGCTTCGGCGCCGCACCGGGATCGCGCGTGCTGCACCGCGCCGCCGCCGGGTTCGACATGACCCTGCTCGAGGTACTGATCGCAGGTGCGTCCGGGGCCACACTCGTGATTGCCTCCGACACCGAGTTCGCCGGCCCCGCACTGGGTGAGCTGCTTCGCCGCGAACGGATCACCCACGCCTGTGTCACCCCCACTGTTCTCGCGACCGTCGGCGACTTCGCACTACCCGACCTGGAAGTACTGATGGTGGGTGGCGAGCGACTCGGAGCCGAACTGGTCGACCGTTGGGCCCCCGGTCGCCGGCTGATCAACGGCTACGGCCCCGCCGAGTCGACGATGTACACCATCGCGACTCGTCCGCTTTCGTCCGGAGTGCCGGTGACCATCGGCACACCCATCCCGGGCGTCGCCGCCCTCGTGCTCGACGAGCGGCTCCGCCCCGTGCCGGTGGGCGTGCCCGGTGAGCTGTACCTGTCGGGCGGTGCGCTGGCCCGCGGCTACGCCGGACAACCCGGGCTGACAGCGGAGCGCTTCGTCGCCGGACCGGACGGCGCACGCTTGTACCGCACAGGTGACCTGGTGCGCTGGCGAGGCGGTGGCGAACTGGAGTACCTGGGACGCAACGACAGCCAGGTCAAGATCCGAGGTGTTCGCGTCGAACCGGGTGAGATCGATGCCGCCATCGCCCGAGTCGCCGATATCGACTTCGCGGCCACGATCGTGCGCCCCACACCCACCGGCTCCGACTCACTCGTCTCCTATGTGTTGCCGCAGCACGCAGGCTTCGACGCGGACGGACTACGGCGCCGCCTGGCCGAACTGCTGCCGTCGTACCTGGTACCGACGGCCGTCGTGGTGCTCGATTCGCCGCCGCAGACGATCAACGGCAAGCTCGATCTGCGTTCCTTGCCCGCGCCCGATCTCGGTGCGGGTGAGCACGAACCGCCCGCCACGGATACCGAACGTGCCGTGGCCGCGGTCTTCGCCGAAGTCCTCGGACTGCCCGGGGCCGGTCGCGGAGCGCACTTCTTCGATGCTGGTGGCAACTCGCTGCTGGCTACGCAACTGACCGCGCGGCTTTCCGAGGTGATGGGCCACCCGGTCCCGTTGCGTAGCCTCTTCGCCCACCCCACGATTGCCGAACTGGCCACCGTCCTCGACGGTGCCGTCCCCGAACCGGACCTGCGCCCCGCGCTCGTCTCGCAGCCGCGTCCGGATCGAATTCCATTGTCGCGCAGTCAGTACCGGATGTGGGCGCTCAACCGTCGCGATCCGTCGTCCGCAGCCTACAACCAGCCCGCGACACTCCGCCTGGACGGGCCACTCGACGTGCTCGCGTTGTCGGCGGCGCTCGCGGACGTCGTTGCCCGGCACGAAGTACTGCGCACCCAGTACCCCGCCGCGGCGGGAGAACTGCCCCACCAGCGGATCCTCCCGGCAGGCGAACTGGACCTCACGCCCCGGGACACGCACCCGGAATCGGTGGAATCCGTGGTGGCCGCATTCGCGTCCGAGGGGTTCGACCTCACCTGCGAAATGCCCCTGCGGGTCCGGCTGCTGCAGATCGGTCCCGACTCGCACGTGTTGGCTGTGGTGCTCCACCACATCGCCGCCGACGGCTGGTCGCTCACCCCTCTGGTGACTGACGTGCTCACTGCCTACGACGCTCGTCGCGCCGGCCACGCACCCGGCTGGGTGCCGCTGTCCATCCACTTCGCCGACTACGCGCTGTGGGAGCAGGAACTGCTGCGCAGCGGGTACGCGGCGCGCGGTATCGAGCATTGGCGCCGCGCACTCGACGGCGCCGAGTCGGGTGCCGCACTCGTCCCGGATCGGCGACGGGGTACCGGCGCAGCGGAGGGCGCCGCCGAGGTGGTGACCTTCCGGATCCCCGCCGCGGTCCAGCGAGCGGTGCACCGGTTGGCTCACGACCACCGCGCCACGCCGTTCATGGTGCTGCACGCGGCGCTGTCGGTGCTGCTGTCGCGGCTCGGTGCCCAGCGCGACGTCACCGTTGCCACCGCGGTCGCCGGCCGCGGGGATCGCATCCTCGACCCGATGGTCGGAATGTTCGTCAACACCCTCGCGCTGCGGGCGCAGGTCCAGCCGGACATGCCGTTCGCGGGACTGCTGGCCCAGGTGCGCGACTTCGACGTGGATGCGTTCGAGCACGCCGACGTGCCCTTCGAATCGATCGCCGACCTGCTCGGGGGACGCACACCACAAGTCGCGCTGGCAGTGGAGAACCTCCACCTACCCGCCGTCGACGTGGCCGGCCTTCGAGTCGAAGTTCGGGAAGTCGATACCAACACAGCAAAATTCGATCTCCACGTGACAGTGCGCGAGCGATGGGACGGTAACGATCCCGCAGGGATGGACGGCGCCGTCGCCTACTCCGCCGACCTGTTCGATCCCGCCACCGCCACCTCCCTGGCAGCCCAGCTGGGACAGGTGCTCGCGGCCGTCACACTCGATCCGCAGGTGATGGTGGGGGAGATCGCTCTGACGCCGGCACCGCCGCTCACCGGTGGGCCCGCGGACGACACCCGTATCCTCACCGACATCTTCCTGTCCACCGCTGCCGAGCACCCCGACCGTCCGGCTCTCACCGACGGCACCCGGACACTGTCCTACCGCGAACTGGCCGAAGCATCGCAGCAGCGGGCCGGTCAGCTTCGCGACGCCGGCGCCGGTCCCGGAACGGTCGTAGAGATCTGTATGCCGCGCTCGATCGACTTCGTGGTCGAACTCTGGGCCGTCACCCGGACCGGAGCCACCTTCCTGCCGATCGACCCCACCCACCCCGCCGAACGCCGGGACGCGATGGTGGCGCAGGCGCAGGAGTCGGCGCAACCGTCGGTCGCGTACATCATCTACACGTCCGGATCGACCGGCACCCCGAAGGGCGTGGCCGTCACCCACCGCGGACTGGGCGCCCTCGCCGACGAAGCCGTCCGCCGGTACCGAGCACACCCGCAGGCCCGGGTACTGCACGGCTACAACCCCACCTTCGACGCGGCGCTGCTCGAGATGCTGCTGGCCTTCCGCTCCGGTGCCTGCCTCGTGGTGGCACCCCCCGACGTCTACGGCGGCGCCGACCTGCAGCACCTGCTCACCGAGCAGAACGTGACGCACTACCTCTCCACACCCTCCGTCCTCGCCACCCTCGAGCCGCGGAAACTGGACACCCTGCAGGTGGTCGCCGTGGGCGGCGAGGCTCTGAGCCCGGAGCAGGCCGCGGCCTGGAGCGAAGGGCAGCTGATGCTCAACGCCTACGGACCCACCGAATCCACGGTGGTGGCCACCCTGGCTGAGGTGGGCGCCGACGTCACCATCGGCGCACCCGTCCCCGGCACGACAGCGACGGTCCTGGACGACCGGCTGCGTCCGGTACCGCTCGGGGGCGTCGGCGAACTGTACCTGGAGGGACTGGGACTGGCCCTCGGCTACGTCGCCGACCCAGCGCTGACGGCCGCGAACTTCGTTGCCGGACAATCCGGAATCCGCCGTTACCGCACCGGTGACGTGGTGCACCGTCGCGTCGACGGCACACTGTCCTACGTCGGACGCGCCGACCGTCAGGTGAAGGTGCGCGGCATGCGCATCGAGCCCGCTGAGGTGGAAGCCGCCCTGCTGGTGCAGCCCGGTGTCACCCAGGCAGTGGTGCTGCTGCACCACGGACGGCTGGTCGCCTTCGTCACGGGGTCGGCTGTGGACGCCGAGTCGCTCCGCGCGCAATTGATCCGGCAACTCCCGGCACACCTGGTGCCGCAGCGGATCATGATCCGCGACAGCCTACCGCTCACGCCCAACGGCAAACTCGACGTGCAGGCGCTGGAAGCGAACGATATCGACAACGACACCAACTCGTCGGAGCCGCTGCGGACCGTGACCGGGGAACTGGTTGCCGCGGTGTTCGCGGCAGTGCTCGGCGAGGTGAGCGTCGGTGCCCACAGCAACTTCTTCGACATCGGCGGCGACTCCCTCTCCGCCACCGCGGTGACAGGACGGCTGTCGGCGGCGTTCCGCGTGGACGTATCCGTCAGAGCGCTGTTCGAGCATCCCACCGCCGCCGGAATGGCCGTGTGGCTCGACCAGCGGCACACGGTCGCGACACGCATTCCCCTGGTGCGACGGAACCCTGATACCCGAATTCCATTGTCGCCGGCGCAACAACGGATGTGGCTGCTTCACCGCGTCGATCCGAGCGCATCCATGCACCATCTCGTGTTCGTGCATCGTCTCGGAGGTGACATCGACCTGGGCGCACTGCGGCACGCACTCGCGGACGTGGTGCAGCGGCATGCCGTGCTGCGCACCGTCTTTCCCATGGACGGCCGCGGACCTCACCAGATGATCGTCCCCGTGGACATCGACCTGCATCCCGTCCACGGCGCCGACGTGTCCGCCGAGGTCGCGGAATTCGTGCGGCGACCCTTCCGTCTGGAGTCGGAAACCCCGCTACGCGTGCAACTGTGGTCCGAAGCCGACGGTGACCACGTGCTCGCTGCCGTAGTGCATCACATCGCGCTGGACGGCGGATCCATGGACCGGTTGGCCACCGACCTCGAGGCCGCCTACACCGCTCGCCGCGGAGGCCGCGAACCACAATGGGAGCCGCTCCCCGTCGATTACGCGGATTACAGCGTGTGGCTGCGCGGGGTCCTCGGCGACCCCGCGGACCCCGACAGTGTCGCCCGTGCTCAGCTCGACTACTGGACCCGGACGCTCGACGGCGTCGACGCCCCGATCGCGTTGCCCACGGACCGTCCGCGGCCCGCCCGACCGAGCCACACGGGCGCCACTGTCGAGTGGACCCTGGACCCCGACGTGCGTCAACGGTTGTCCGACGTTGCCCGCAGCCAGGGCGTCACGGTGTTCATGGTGCTGCACGCGGCGCTCGCCGTTCTGCTGGCGCGCGAAGGTGGGCACCCGGACGTCGTGATCGGGACCGCCGTCGCCGGACGACCTGACCCGGCGCTCGACGCACTGGTGGGGATGTTCGTCGGCACCATCGCCTTGCGCACCGAAGTGAACTCTGCTGCAACCTTTGCCGCGCTCCTCGACCACGTGCGTTCGGTTGACCTCGACGCGTTCGCCCACGCCGATGTGCCGTTCGACGACGTGGTCGCTCGCGTGGCACCCCGCCGCTCTACCTCGTACAACCCGCTGTTCCAGGTGATGCTCGCCTACCAACACGCCGCGCCGCGACCAGGCGGTCTGCCCGAAACCGAGACCGAGTCGATCGGATCAGCCACTACCACCGCCGAATTCGACCTGGTGTGGGATTTCACGGAATCGGTGGGGGAGCTGACGCTGCGGCTGTTGTATGCCACGGACCTGTTCGACGACCCCACCGCCCGGGCGCTGGCGCAGCGCTTCGGTCGAATCCTCGACGCAGCCCTGACCGATCCATCCGAGGTGGTCGGCGACATCGACATCCTCGAGGCGAGCGAACGTGCGGCCCTTGTCAGTGGCCCTGCACGGAACTACCAGCCGAAGACTCTCGCCGAGATCTTCGAGACACAGGTCCGGGCCACCCCGCACGCCGTCGCCGTAGAAGACGGCGGCGTGCAGTGGACATACGAAGAACTGGACGACGTGGCGGAACGGTGGGCCCGGGCGCTTTCGGACCGTGGCGTCGGACCCGAGGATGTGGTCGCGGTCGCCACCGGTCGTGGCCGGCACTGGGTGGCCGCCGTGTGGGCTGTGGCGAAAGCAGGCGCGGTCTGGCTGTCGCTGGACCCGACGCATCCCACCAAGCGCCTGGAATGGATGCTCGCCGACTCCCGTGCCGTGGTCGGGCTGACCGTGCCCGAACGCGTCGCCGAGCTCCCAGCCACAATCCCTTGGCTCCCACCCGTGAGTACTTATCAACCACCCGCGGTTAAGAAGTACTCACAGGTGGAGGGCGCCGCGTATGTGATCTACACATCCGGAACCACCGGAACGCCGAAGGGCGTCGTGGTGCCGCATCGCGGTCTGGTGAATGTGGTTGCTGCGCAGGCGCCGGTGCTCGACATCGACGGCGACGTGCGGGTTCTCCAGCTGGCCTCCCCGACCTTCGACGCCTCACTGTTCGAAATGCTCTACGCGCTGTCGTCCGGCGGCAGCCTGGTGATCGCCCCCGACTTCAGTTATGCCGGCGTTCAGCTGGCCGAGGTGGTGCGCCGGGAGCGCATCACCCACCTCGTCGCGACGCCCACCGTGCTGGCCACTCTCGATGCCGACAGCCTGGGTGACGAAGGGCCCCAGACCGTGGTGTCGGTCGGCGAACGCCTACCGTCCGCATTGGCGACGACCTGGGCGTCGGGTCATCGGCTCTTCAATGCCTACGGTCCCACTGAATTCACGATCCTGGCGTCGGTCGCAGGACCGCTCACGCCGGCAGGCGTCGATGACGGCGTCGACATCGGGGACGTGATCGACGCCGCCGCCGCCCTCGTGCTCGACCCGAGGCTGCACCCGGTGCCCGACGGCGTGACCGGTGAGCTCTACCTGTCCGGAAGCAGCGTCGCCCGTGGCTACCTCGGACGGGGTGGTCTCACCGCAACGCAGTTCGTCCCCAATCCGTATGGGAAACCTGGCGACCGGATGTATCGCACCGGAGACCTCGTGCGCCGCAATGCACACGGTGCCCTGGACTATCTGGGACGTGACGACGCTCAGGTGCAGCTGCACGGCATCCGCGTCGAACCTGCCGAGGTGGACGTCGCCTTGACGCGGCACTCCGACGTCCGGTTCGTGATCACCACGCCGGTCGTGGCTCCCGGTGGACAGCTCGTCCTCGTCTCCTACGTGGTGATGGAGCCGGACTCCACGCACACCCCCCACAGTGTGCGCGAATTCGCCCGCGCCGTCCTGCCCCGACATCTGGTACCGTCCGCCGTCGTCGTGCTCGACAGCCTGCCGGTTCTGCCGTCGGGCAAAGTCGACCGATCCGCGCTTCCCGAGCCGGAATTCGATTCGGACACGCCAGGAACGACACCGCCGATCGGATATCTGGAGACGGTGGTCGCCGAGGTGATGGCCGAGGTCATCGGAGTGGATTTCATCGGTGCGGATCAAGATTTCTTCGCGCTGGGCGGCACCTCGATGGGCGCGGTGGCGGCGGCCGATGAACTGCGCACCAGGCTGGGCGGGGACGTGCCCCTGCAATGGCTCTTCACGGACCCCACCGCCGCGCGACTCGCCAAGCGCATCGAGTCCGGTAAGTCGTCGTCCGACGATCCGTTCGCCGCTGTGGTGCGCCTCGGAGGAGAGGGCGACGGTCCGCCACTGTTCTGCATCCACCCTGCGGCGGGTATCGCGTGGTGTTACGCAGGCCTCGCAGAACATCTCCCCGGACATGTGTTGTACGGAGTGCAGGCAACCGGTGCCACGGATTTGCCCTCGTCCGTCGCCGAGCTGGCCGCTCGCCACATCGACGCCATCCGCGCGGTGCAACCGGCCGGGCCGTACCACCTGCTCGGCTGGTCGCTGGGCGGCACCGTGGCACAGGAAATGGCCGTGCAACTACACGAAGCTGGCCACGAAGTGGCCACCCTCGCGATGCTCGACACCCTGCTGCCGGAACACCGCGCGGCGCTCGTGAACCTCGGCGACAACCGGCCCGAGCTGGACCTCCCAGCCGAGCTCGGAGCCGCAGTGTCGGCCGATCGGGTGCAGTCGCTGGGCGAGCTCCTCATCCGTCTCGAACAGATCGCGTCGACACATCAGCCCCGGCACTTCGACGGCGACGCTGTGTTCTTCACAGCCGCATATGATCTCGATCATCATCCGGAACTCGTTCCGGACTGGCGGACACACTTCGGCGGTGACGTCACCGAACACCGCATCGATGCTGTGCACGCAGACATGGTCGGGCGTGTACCGGTGTCAGTGATCGGCCGAAGACTGCGGGGATCGGGAGGCCACTCCGGACCGTGAAGCAGCCGCCGCCCCTGACCGCGGCCATCACTACGATGCAGAGGTTCAGTCGGGTCGAAACGAAGTAGATGACAGCACGATCACGCAAGCCCCGAGCGTGAAGTCGATGGGAGACTCGATAATGGAAATACAGGACTACCTGCGGATACTGCAAGCGCGATGGAAGATCATCGCCGTAACGACCGTAGTTGCAATTCTCGGCGCGCTGGGAGCATCACTGCTCACCACGCCGATGTACGAGGCGTCGACCCGCATGTTCGTGTCCACGTCGTCCGGGGCATCAGTCAACGAGATATACCAGGGCAATCTGTTCTCGCAGCAGCGAGTGACGTCATATACCAAGCTGCTCACCGGTGAAAATCTCGCGCAGCGAACCATCGACAAGCTCGGCCTCGACATGACGGCGCCCGCACTCGCATCGCAAGTGAAGGCCAGCTCGGCGCCGGACACGGTGCTGATCGACGTCAAGGTGCAGGATCCGTCGCCGGAACGCGCCCGCGACATCGCCAATGCCCTGTCCGACGAGTTCGTCGTCATGGCACGAGAATTGGAGACGCCCGAGCGTGGCGGCGCCCCGGCGGCGCGCGTCGTCGTCGAGCAGCAGGCTCAGACGCCGTCGGTGGCGGTCTCCCCGAAGACCGAACGGAACCTGGCGCTGGGTGCAGCGGTGGGCTTGCTGCTCGGCCTCGCGCTGGCCGTCCTGCGTGATCGCCTCGACAACACGGTCAAGGACCGGCGCACCGTCGAGGAGCTGGCCGGTTCCGCACTAATCGGCACCATCCCGTTCGACAAGGACCGGCAGACGCAGCAGGCCATCAATTTCGCCGAAGGCAACTCGTCGAGCGCCGAGTCCTACCGCGAGCTGCGGACCAACCTGCAGTTCCTCGAGGTGGACAACCCGCCGCGCGTCATCGTCGTCACCAGTTCGCTGCCCACCGAGGGTAAGACCACCACCGCCATCAACATCGCGCTCGTGCTGGCGGAGGGCGGCCAGAACGTATGCCTGGTCGAGGGCGACCTCCGTAAGCCGCGGGTGTCGAAGTACCTCGGTGTCGTCGGTTCCGTCGGTCTCAGCAGCGTCCTCGCCGGCAAGGCCGACCTCGACGCCGTGCTCCAGCCGACGCAGTACTCGGGACTCACGGTGCTGGCATCCGGACCGATCCCGCCGAACCCGAGTGAGCTCCTCGGAACGGAGACGGCCCGCCAGGTGCTGGCCGATCTGCGCGGCCGGTTCGACTACGTGATCGTCGACGCGTCGCCACTGCTGCCGGTCACCGACGCGACCGTCTTGACCGCGATGTCGGACGGCGCGCTGGTCATCGCGCGGCACGCCGAAACCAAGCGGGATCAGCTGTCGCGGGCGGTGGGCAACCTGCACAGTGTGGGGGCAACCATCCTCGGCACGGTCATCACGATGACGCCGAGCCGCGGACGGGGCGTCTACGAGTACAAGTACTACTACGAGACCGACAAGTCTCTGCCGCAGATGCAGCAGGCCGCCCCCACGCAGCCTCCCGTGCAGCAGCAGCCCCCTCAGCACCAGGCACCTCAGCAGCCGCAGCCGGCCCCGCACGTTCGCGACGAGTACCCGCCGCAGCAGTACGGTCCGAACGGGGGAGATCAGCAGGAAGTGCCCGCCTACCAGGGCGCCCCGGCCTACCAGGGCGACCAGGGTCAGCAGTGGTACGGCGGTCCCGACCACTACGGCAACGAGCAGCAGGCGGGCGCACCGGTGCCTCCCACACCGCGACGCACCCGCCGCTACCGCGACGACCAGGAAGCCTGGTCAGAGACGGACGCTTCGCGCGACCACACCCAGTAGATCGGCGATCTCGGACCCGATGGTCAGGAACGTGTCCTCGTCCTGCCCCATCGGGTCCGGAACGTCCTCCGGGGTCTCGTCGGCCTTGTGTTTGGGACGTGCCGCAGCCAGGTCGGCCACCGACTTCGCATCCGCCGCCTCCGCGAGCCGAGCCGCCTCCCGGAGCGTGAACGTCTTCTTCAGCTGCTCCGGGGCCAGCGCCAGCACCTTCTCGCGCTGACGCTCGGTCATCGTCAACACCAGATCGGCATCCGCCGCCAGATCGGCGGTGAGCATCCGCGCGGTGAAATCGCTCGGATCACCGCCGAGCCCTTCGAGGACTTGCGCGGCCGTCGGTTCCATCGGGCGTCCGACCGCGGCGCGGGTACCTGCGCTTTCGGCAGTCAGATCGGTGATCCCGAGCTCCTCGGCGTATGCCACTGCGAGGCGCTCAGCCGTTGGGGAGCGACAGACGTTTCCGGTGCAGACGAAGAGAACATGCATGGGCGAAGCATAGGGTCTCGCCTCGCACCGTTCGTACACGCACTGTTGGCTTCGAACATCAGTCGGGTAAATATCGCGCTCACCTGCGCTGGTTATCAAGGGTGCATGCGCTGCACCGTGTTTGGAACCGGATACCTGGGAGCCACCCACGCCGCCTGCATGGCGGAACTGGGCCACGACGTCCTGGGCGTCGACATCGATCCCGGAAAAGTGGCGAAACTCTCGTCCGGGGAGGTCCCGTTCTACGAGCCCGGGCTGGGGGAGGTGCTGCGCCGGAACATCGACGCCGGCCGACTGCACTTCACCACGTCGTACAGCGAGGCCGCCGAGTTCGCCGACCTCCACTTTCTCGGTGTCGGCACCCCGCAGAAGAAGGGTGAATATGCCGCGGACCTGCGGCACGTGCACTCGGTGATCGACACCCTCGCCCCGCTGCTCGACCGTCCCGCCGTCATCGTCGGCAAGTCGACCGTTCCCGTCGGGACGGCGGCGGAGCTGGGTGCGCGGGCCCGGGCACTCGCCCCGGCGGGGAACGCCGTGGAAGTGGCGTGGAATCCGGAATTCCTGCGGGAGGGCTTCGCCGTCGCGGACACCCTGCACCCCGACCGGATGGTGCTGGGAGTGGACCGCCAGCGCCCCGGACGCGCGGAGACCGAGTTACGCGAACTGTATGCCCGCCTGCTCGGCGAGGACATTCCGTTCCTGGTCACCGACCTCGCCACCGCGGAACTGGTGAAGGTCTCGGCCAACGCGTTCCTCGCCACCAAGATCTCCTTCATCAACGCCATCTCCGAGGTCTGCGAGGCCACCGGCGCCGACGTCACCCAACTCGCCGACGCCCTGGGATACGACGCGCGGATCGGCCGCCGCTTCCTCAACGCCGGTCTCGGCTTCGGCGGCGGCTGCCTGCCCAAGGACATCCGCGCCTTCATGGCGCGGGCCGGTGAACTGGGCGCGAACCAGGCCCTGCACTTCCTTCGGGAGGTCGACAGCATCAACATGCGGCGCCGCACCCGGATGGTGGAGTTGGCGGCGCAGGTGTGCGGAGGTTCGCTGCTCGGCGCCAACGTCGCCGTGCTCGGCGCGGCCTTCAAACCCGAATCCGACGACGTCCGCGACTCGCCGGCGCTCAACGTAGCGGGGATGATGCAGTTGCACGGGGCGGTGGTCAGCGTCTACGATCCGAAAGCCCTGGACAACTCGCGCAGGTTGTTCCCGACGCTGAACTACGCGACGTCGGCGGTCGAGGCATGTGACAACGCCGACGCGGTGCTGCTGCTCACCGAGTGGGCGGAGTTCGTGGCCCTGAAACCGGAGGATTTGAACGATGTGGTCCGGGCCCGGGTGATGGTCGACGGCCGCAACTGTCTCGACGCCGCGGACTGGCGCACCGCCGGGTGGGTCTATCGAGGTCTCGGGAAGGGATAGCGCGCTCGGATAACGGTTTGTGACCTTGCGGTCGCCTGCGATAACGGGTTGACGATCTCCGCTCCCGGGAACATCGCGGGCGGTAGCGTCAGCCTCAATCGCAACGGAGGGCTGGCGATGTGGAAGGCACGTCACGGATCCCGATTCGCATTGCTCGCTGCCGTTGTCTGTATCTGTGCGCTCGGGGTCGCCCCGGCTCAGGCGGCTGAAGTACCGACCCTGCCGGGGCCGGCGCAATCCGACGCCGGTTCGGCGATCTCCTACGCGAAGCACCATCCGCATTCTGCGCCGCCCGGGACCAACGATTTCTCGTGCCGCCCCGGTCCCGCGCACCCCCACCCCGTGATTCTCGTTCACGGCAGCGACGGCAGTGCGTACTCGAACTGGGCCGGGTTGAGCCCGAAGCTGAAGGCCGCCGGGTACTGCGTGTACGCCCTCAACTACGGACGGAAACCCGGTACCGAACACTTCGGGATGCAGACCATGACCGACGGGGCGGCCGAACTCGAGGTGTTCGTCGACGACGTACTGGCCTCAACCGGTGCGGACGAGGTCGACCTGGTCGGGCACTCGCAGGGCGCGACGGTGGCCCGGTACTACATCAACAGGCTCGGCGGGGCCTCGAAGGTGAACCGCTGGGTCGGTCTCGCGTCGCCGTCCTACGGTGGAACGTTCTTCGGGATCGCGACGGCTTTGCAGACGCTGCCCGGCGGCAACGAGTTGATAGTGGGGATCGGTTCGGAGGCCCTCGCCGAGCAGGTGCAGGGATCGCCGTTCCTCACCGCGCTCAATGCGGGCGGTGACACCGTCCCCGGCGTCGAATACACCACGATCGGCACGCGGTACGACGAGGTGATCCAGCCGTACACCAACGTCGCGCTGCACGACCCCGGTGCCACCAACATCCTCGTCCAGGACCTGTGCCCGCTCGATCAGACCGGACATTTCAACCTGCCCTACGACCCGTTCTCGCAGCAATTGGTCCTCAATACGCTCGATCCTGCACACGCGATCGTGCCGCCGTGCACGTTCGTGCCGCTGGGCACGGGCATCGCGGGAGTGATCATCGCGAGCAATTTCTGAGTTGCCTCGCGCCGAACGGTTGCTCGGTTGCCCCGTCGGACCGCTTCGCTAGACTGCGGGCCATGGAGTGGGGGGATTCCGGATCGAACCCGTGCACAGTCGAGTTAGGCGGCCCATGAGTTCGGTTCTAGGTGTGTCGGTCGGTGCGAGCGCGGTGCGCTTGGCACGACCCGACTCCGTGAACCGTGACGACGCCGGGAGCCGGCTCCTCCCAGACTTCCGGGCCCAGGTCGTCGCCGCGGGGCGGGACCTACCGGAGGAACTCGCCGCCGAATCGATCGGCGTCGTCCTCGCCGGGGCACCCGACGCCGGGCAGGTCCGAGCCACCGGGGTCGCCTACCGCGACGAAGCCCAGGCAGGCGCCGTCCAGGCGGCGATGGCCCGGCAGCAACTCGCCAACTACCAGCTCGTCACCGAAGCGTCTGCGGCACTGAAGTTCCTCGACGTCTCGGGCGCCCTCGGCGACCATGCGACGCTCATGTTCTACGACCTGGGCAGCTCCGGGCTCACCGTGAGTGTCGTCGACCGGGCGACGGGGAAGGTGGTGGAGACGGTCCGCACCGACACGGTGAGCGGAGACGTCTTCGACCGGCTGATCCGCGACAACCAGTTGGAGAACAAGCGGATCGAGGAGCCCGGCGACGCGGCAGCCGGGCTCGCGCTCGACCTCCGCTGTCGTGAGGCGAAAGAGCGGCTGTCCACCGGCGGTGCCGTCGCGGTGCCCGGTGACGGCGGGCTGCTGTTGCTGTCCCGCGGCGTCTTCGACGCGCTGATCGGTGTCACCGTCGAATCCTCGGCACGTCTCGCCCGCGACGTCATCACGAGGTCGGGACGAACCCCCGACGCCGTGGTGCTCATCGGCGGCGGTGCCCGCATTCCCCTCGTGCGGTCGGTGCTGCAGTCGTGGCTCGGGTTGCCGGTCGTCGTTCCCGATCACCCGGAACTCGTTGCGGCACAGGGTGCTGCGCTGCTCGCCCAGCAGGTGGTGCAGCCACCCGCCGAGGTCGTCAGGGTCATCCCGCCGCCCTACACACCGCAGTCCGCACCGGACACAGTCGTCGCCACCTACCAGGCTCCGAGCGCGACCGTCGCACGCACCGGTGCGCCGTCGAGTACTCCGTCCTGGCTGAGCGCCGCCGCGCCGCCGCCGAGTCAGCAGGTGGCCAAGCCCCAGATACGGGGGGCCGCGCTGGCGGGCAGCGCACTCGCCGTGGTCGCGGTGATCGGTCTCGGGCTCGGGTACGGCAAGAACCTGCTGGCCCGCACCGAGGGCTCGTCTCAGCCGGTGACCACACAACTCACCACCGAATCGCCGGTCGTCACCGAGGTGGCCACACCGTCCCCGACGACGCCCCCGCCGCCTCCGACGTCCGAGGCCGTCGAAGCGCCGGTCCAGACGGCGTCGCAGATCCGGATTCCCGAACCGGCGCCCGCACCGCCGGCCCCACCGCCCGCGCCGCTGTTCCCCGGTCTGCCGCAGATTCAGTTGCCGCCGCTCCAACTGCCCGAACTCCCCACGTTCCCCGGAACGTAGTCGCCGCCGTTCTCCGGGCCTACGATGGGAATGGTTCCGGCGTAGAGAGGATGTGTGCAGTGACTGCAAATCCAGCGGAGTTCCACAGCACTCCCAACGTTCCCAGGCCCTCGGCGGCCTCGCCGGCAGACACGCGCCGGCTCGTCGCCTACTCCAAGCCGATCCTGAAGATGTTCCCGCCCACCAGCGAGCATGCGGCCAAAGTGACGATGCTGACCGTCTACGCGCTGATGGTCATCGCCATCATCTTCATCGTCCTCCGGGAGTTCGGCGTCTTCAGCTAGCGGTCGCCGCGCTACTTGGAATGGCGGCCACCGCGTGACGGCTTGATCGCGGGCGCCCCGCCGGAGGGACCCGCGCCGATCGGACGTGCCAGCATCACCGCGATCGCGGTGGTCAGCGGAACCGACAGTGCCAGGGCGATGCCACCGACCGCCGAACGCACGATCTCGATGGCCACGGCATCACTGAGCAGCACGTCCTGGATCGACCGCCCCGCCACACTGAACAGCAACAGCAGCGGCAACGCCCCGCCGGCATACGCGAGGACGAGGGTGTAGACGGTGCTGGCGATGTGATCGCGACCGACGCGCATCGCCGAACCGAAGATCTGACGCCGGGACGCGTCGGGGTCCAGCGACGCCAGTTCGAACGCCGATGCCGCCTGCGTGATGGTGACGTCGTTGAGCACACCCAGCGAGCCGATGATGAACCCGGCCAGCAGGAGCCCGGTGATGCTGACGTGCTGTATGTACGTCTGTACGTTGGTGTTCTGTTCCTCGGAAAGCCCTGTCAGACGAGTCATCTCGATGGTGGCGTAGGACAGGATCGCGGCCACCAGCATCGACGCGAGAGTGCCCAGCAACGCCGAACTCGTTCGCAGGGAGACACCGTGCGCGAGGTACAGCACGGCATACAGGATCACCGCGCCCGAGACGAGAGCCACCGGGATCGCTGGCTTTCCGTCCAGGAGGGCCGGGAGGGTGAACAGGACGAGCACGCCGAACGAGACGACGATGCCGACGAGCGCCCGGAATCCGCGCCAGCGCGCGACCGCGATCACGACGGCGGCGAACGCGAGTGCGATGAGGGTGACGGGCAGGCCGCGGGCGTAGTCCTCGAACGAGTACTCCGTCGTGCCGTTCACGTCCGTCTGGCGGGACAACCGGATGCTCTCGCCCACCCGGAGGTCGGGCTGCCCGGGGCCGGGAATGATCTCGAGGAGCGTCTGGGTGCCGGTATTGGGACCGGACTCGATGTCGACGATGCTGCGCTGGCACTCGTACGCGCCGGCGGGCGGCGGCAGCGGGGTGCCGGTGAAGACGCGTCCGGCCGACGGACTTCCGCAGTCGCCGATGTTCTGCATCGTGACCGTGCCCGACTCCGTGACGACCGCACCGCCCTGGGCGCTCTGGAAGGGCTGTTCGACGTCGACGCCCGGCTTGCCGGGCCACAACGCGATAACGCCGATGAGCACCGCGACGCCGATGGCGACGAGGAGCCCGACTACCACCTTGGCGGCCACGGGCCCCATCGGAGCCGGTCCGCCGCTGTGGCCGTGTCCGTGGCCGTGTCCGTGGAATTCGCTCATCGGCCGCATCGCGTCGGCTGCTGGGGGGGATTGTCTCGGCACGCACGACAGGGTAGTCGGACGGCGACCGGCGACGCTGTGACGGAAGTGGCGTGCGGTGCCAGTGTTGCCGAACTGTCAGGCTAGTATTGCTCTCGTGTCGCTTATATGTCGCCGGTGTGATTAGATATCGAAGCATGGCACGCAGCAGCTAATCTGCAGCGAACGCCGAACTCCACGCAGGGGTGTCCGGAACTCCGAACGAGGGGTGTGTTCCGCGGACGACGAGCCGCTGCGTGGAGAGATTTGCCGAGCTGGGTGGCGGGGTACAGGGGGGGTTGACCCCGCCACCAACCTGGCGCCCACAGGGGGGGGAGGGGCGACAGGTGCTCGAGGCACTCGAGGTGCCGGTTGCCAATCTACCGACACGGTAGGGGTATTCGTCAACCGGGTAGGTGAAATCGCCCACATGTCGTGACCTCGCACCCCGACGGCCTACGATTATGGCCGTTCGGAGGTGTTCCAGTGCGAATCTCGCGGCAGTCGCGATCCAGCAACCATCTTCGCCGGATCGTGGCGGAGATGGGTATTCCCGTGCCCTGGAACAGGGATCAGCTCGTCGCCGGCGTCGCAGCCCGTCGTGGACGCCCGATTCACCTGGTCCCGGTCTCGCACGCCCTGGTCCACGGCGGTCATTCCGGTGTCTGGCTCGCGAGGGCCGAGGACGACGTGATCCTGTACGCAGCAGGGACGTCGGACGTGCACGCCACCCACATCATCTGCCACGAACTGGCACACATGGTGCTGGGCCACGACCGCAACACGATCGGGGACACCTCCGTCGACCCGACGGTGTTGTCGGCGGCCGCGCCGTCGGTCGACACGGCGCGCGTGGTCAAAATGCTCGGCCGGTCCAACTACTCGAACGACCAGGAATACGAGGCCGAACTTCTCGCCACCCTGATCATGGCGGGTCGTCGAGCGGGGACGAGCGACGACACCGTCGGTGACGCACGGGTGTCGCGGATGCTCGGAACGTTCTGACGCCGTGTACGAACCGCCCACCTATGTGAGCTGGCCGCTCCTCGCCGTCGTCTGGGGAACGACTCTCCTGCGCCTGGCTCTCGTCCGGTCGACGGTCGCCGAACGCCGGATGAACGCCGCCCTCGTCTTCGCATCCCTCTCCCTGGTCCTGCAGCGATCACTGGCACAGACCTGGCTCGACCGCTGGTTCGGGTACGGGTTCGCGAACACCCTCAGCAACGTCTGCATCATCCTGACCGCGGCGTCGCTGATCAGCCTCTTCTCCGCGTGGGCGCTCGGCCCGGCGCGCCTTCCCCGGATTCACGTCGTCTCGCTGTCGATGTGTGCCGTCGCGGGAGCGATCCTCATCGGCCTGAGCACGCCGGCGCGATCGCGGGGCGTCGCCATCGCCGACGAGGGTGGCTGGCCTTTCGCGGCGTACTGCATCACGTACGCCGTTCCGATCCTGTCAGTCGCCCTGCTCAACCTCTGGATCTCGCTGAAGGCCGTGCGCACCGCGACACCCGGACGCGAGCGCCGGGTGTTTCTCGCGGTCATCGCCCTGTCTTTGTTCGAGGTGTTCGACATGGGGGTCGTCGTGACGACCGGCGTGGTCAACGCGGTCAGCGAAGACAACGCCCTGACCGAATCGCACAGCGACTCGGGGGCATTCATCCGCCTGCTCGTCGTGTCGGCGGGCGCGCTCATCTCGGTCGGACCGGTGGTACGGGTGCTCGGTCACCGCCGGCGGTCGCGGCAGGTGGCCCGGCGTCTGCAACCGATGTGGCGGACCCTGACCGGCGCTGTGCCCGAAGTGGTCCTGGAACTGCGACCGGCGGATCGTCGGGCACTGTCGGCCCATAGCCGCCTGGACCGCATGAGCGTCGAGATACGCGACGCGATCATGATCCTCGACCGGCACGTGGTGTTCGAGCTCGGTGGACACACCGGCGCCGCACCACCCGTGGTCACGGCTACGCGGCTGCACCTCGCATGCCTGGCCCGCAGGGCCGGTCACCGGGCGCACGGCACGGGTGGGACGGCCCACCTGTTCACGACCGACGTCGGCGGCGAACCGTGGGAGCTGGCCCGGCTGGCCGATCACTGGCGGGACGCCGAGCACGTGGCGGCCGAACTGTGGGCGCGTCGCCTCCCTCCGTTCGGCGGCCCCGCCGACCCGTCGGCGCGCGTCCCCGCTCAGGTCTGACGAGGGTCCGGCGCCGCGACCGGCAGCGGTCCGTGACTCAGCCGCAGATTCTCCAGAAGGGGAATCAGCGATTCCATCTCCGCAGTGGTCGGCTCCGCGGACGCATCGAGTGATCGCATCGACAGGTGCCGGACGCCGGCCTCGCGGACCGCGATCTTGAAACGGACCAGCGTGTCGTAGTCGTGGTAGCCGTCAGCGGCGAGGTACTGCTCGGGGGCATGGAAGTGCTGCGCGACCGCCCGCAGGACGTCGGGCTCGGGCGCGTGGTGATCGTTTCTGCGCAGGGACTCGATCTCGGACGGCTCGACGGGACGGCCGAGTATCCGCGACACACCCGCGGCGACGGTGTCGTCACCCGGTTCGGGACCGTCGAGGTCGTGGGCCAGCGAGAAGAGGCGATTGACCCGCACCGACAGTGGCACGCCGTTCATGCGTTCACCTCCGCGTCTCCGCTGCGTTCGGGATCCTCGGTGGCCACGAGTTTCACCGCGTCCTCCCATCGACGCCAGAAGCGCTCCCGGGTGGCCGCGTCGAGATCCTCTCCCCGGCCGTAGAGGAAGCGGCGATACCGCGCTTCCTCGAGTTCACGCGGGTCGGTGACCGTGGTCGGTTCCTCCAGCAGGTGACCGAACGCGAATTCCACCAGGGGTTGGCGTGGTCCGGTGGGTCCTCCGTTGACTTCCAGCAACCGCGTCACGTACGCGCCGGTGATCTTCGAGACAACCCGGCTCAGTTCCCCCGCTGCCTCGGCCAGCCCCGGAACCTCGGGATGCGCCGCGCTCAGCTTGGTGATCTGGGTGTGCGGCCCCAGGATCTCGATGATCGTGTCCAGATCCAGGGGAATCTCCGACGGCCCGAGCGTCAGCGGGCGCGCGGCCGGCGACCGGTCCTCCCCGTCGAGCGCCTCGAGCGGGGTCGGATGACCGCCGTCGAGGGTGCGGGCCGCGCTGCCCGGAGCCCAGCGGAGCGCGACGTCCAGTTTGCGGAGGGTCTCGATGCTCGGATCCGGGCCGGTCCCGTTCTCGGCGCGCGTCTGAGCTGCGTCGGACGGGCCACCCGCGGCCGTGACCTCGTCCTGTGTGAGGTTCAGCAAACGCCGTCGCCGGTGGACGAATTGTCCGAAACGCGCGCGGGTGCTGGTGACCATGCTTTTCCCCCAGGAGACACGCAAGCGACGCGCGTGTCGCTTGCTGTGTCTCGATCCTACTGCTTGTAGCTGGTGAGGAAATTTCCGAACCGCTCGATGGCGACAGCGAGATCACGCGCCCACGGCAACGTCACGATGCGGAGATGGTCGTGGTCCGGCCAGTTGAAGCCGGTGCCCTGAACCATCAGGATCTTCTCCTGCAGCAGAAGGTCCTGGACCAGCTTCTCGTCGTCGTAGATCTCGTACACGTTCGGGTCGAGGCGGGGGAATGCGTACAGCGCGCCCTTCGGCTTCACGCAGGAGACACCGGGAATCATGTTGAGGCGTTCCCACGCCACATCACGCTGCTCGAGCAGTCGCCCACCCGGCAGGATCAGGTCTTCGATGCTCTGGTGCCCACCGAGCGCCACCTGGATGGCGTGTTGACCGGGCACGTTCGGGCACAGACGCGTCGACGCGAGCAGGTCGAGTCCCTCGAGGAAACCCGCGGCGTGTTCCTTCGGGCCCGTGATGGCCACCCAACCGGACCGGTAGCCGGCGACGCGGTACGCCTTCGACAGGCCGTTGAACGTCAGGCACAGCAGGTCCGGGGCCAGCGTGGCGAGTGAGATGTGTTTGGCGTCGTCGTAGAGGATCTTGTCGTAGATCTCGTCCGCGAGAAGCAGCAGCTGATGCTTGCGCGCCAGGTCGACGAGCTGCTGCAGCACCTCCATCGAGTACACCGCACCCGTCGGATTGTTCGGGTTGATGACGAGCAGCGCCTTGGTCTTGTCGGTGATCTTCGACTCGATGTCCGCGATGTCGGGGTTCCAGTCGTTGCCCTCGTCGCACAGGTAGTGCACCGGGGTGCCGCCGGCGAGGCTCGTCATCGCCGTCCACAGCGGGTAGTCCGGTGCCGGGATCAGCACCTCGTCGCCGTTGTCGAGGAGCGCCTGCATCGTCATCGTGATGAGCTCGGACACACCGTTGCCCAGGTAGATGTCGTCGACGTCGAGTTCGGGGAACCCGGCGACCAGCTCGTAGCGGGTGACGATCGCGCGCCGCGCCGACAGGATGCCCTTGGACTCGGAATACCCCTGCGCGTACGGGAGCGCGGCGATCATGTCGCGCATGATCACGTCCGGCGCGTCGAAACCGAACGGCGCGGGGTTGCCGATGTTGAGCTTGAGGATCCGGTGGCCTTCCGCCTCCAGCCGGGCGGCGTGGGCATGTACCGGTCCACGAATCTCGTAGAGCACGTTCTGAAGCTTGGTGGACTGCTCCAGCTTGCGGTGCGGCTTGCGGTGATGGCCGTGGTCTGGGTTGCTCACGAGCGTCATTCTCCCACTCCCGGGCAACCGGATTTCTACTGGTGGGTACAGGACCGCCGGCGCGTCGTCGAAACACCCCGCCCGCGCAGGTGGCCGCCGTACCCTCGAGAGGGGGTCGGATCCGTCTCGTGTTCACCGCGCCCGGAGGGAATGACGTACATGTCAGCACCGGTATCCCGTCGTCCCGGACCTGTCGACATCGCGCACCACAGCCATCTCGTCGGGGTGTTCGCGCCGCAACGGGAGGAGGTGGACGTCCGGGGTCTCGAGGTGATCGGCGAGCTGCCCGCCGATCTGCACGGCGCCTATCTGCGCAACGGTCCCAACCCGCGGTTCGACCCGATCGGCACGTACGTCTACCCGCTCGACGGCGACGGCATGGTCCACCGAATCGAACTGGCCGACGGCACGGCCCGGTACACCAACCGCTTCGTCCGAACCCCGATGGTGCAGGCGGAGGAGAAGGCCGGGCACGTCATCTGGCCCGGGGTCACCGACCTCTACACACCGACGGAGGACGAAGTCGGCCCCGAACTCGCGGGCACGTCGCGCGAGCTGCCCGACATCAACATCGTCCGGCACGGCGGACGGCTGCTCGCGATGGCCGAGACCACGCTGCCCTTCCGCCTCGACCCCGCCGACCTGAGCACACTGGGACGAGAGAGTTGTGACGGCGCCATGGGTGTGGGGAGCACCGCGCACCCCAAGATCGACCCGGTCACCGGACAGATGGTGCTGTTCAACTACATGCTCGAGGCCCCGTACCTGACGTGGTCGGTGGTCAACCCCGACGGCTCGGTCGCGCGGACACCGACCGTGGTCGAGGGCGCGGACACCCCGCTGATGATCCACGACATGGCACTGACCGAGCGCTACATCGTTCTGATGCTGTGCCCGCTGGTCTTCGACATCGCCGCCGTCCTGACCGGCGGGTCCGTGCTCGACTGGCGGCCGGAGGACGGGACGAGGATCGCGCTGGTGCCCCGCGACGGCGGTCCGGTCCGGTGGTCGACGCACGACGCCTACTGGGTGTGGCATTTCGCGAACGCCTTCGATCTGCCCGACGGGAAGGTGAGCGTCGACTATGTGGAGTGGACGTATCCCGGTGGGTTCGCGAAGGCCCCGTCGCCGTCGCTCGGCTCCCTGGTTCGCGCCGTCGTCGACCCCGACAGCGGGCGGGTGACGCGAGAGGTGGTGTGCGACCGCGACGTCGAGTTCCCGCGGGTCGACGACCGCGAGCTCACCCGAGGGCACCGGGCGGTGGCGACCGTCGGCAAACTCGACCGCAGCCAGGGGCGGCAGGATTCGCTGTGGTTCTTCGACACGGCCCGCGGCACCGAGGCGCACTGGGATCCGGGGAGCGTGTCGGTGGGTGAGCCGATCTTCATGCCCGGCGCCGAGCACGAGTACTGGGGAATGATCGGCACCGACCGGCGCGACATGTCGTCCTGGTTCTTCGTGCTGCCCGCCGACGACCCCGGGGCGGGGCCGATCGGGAAGGTGCGGCTGCCGATCCGGGTTCCGGCGGGCCTGCACGGCGCGTGGCTGCCTGCGGAGTAGGGGACGGCGGAATATCCTCGGCGGATGACCTCTGCGCCTTACGGTTCCTGGCCCTCTCCGATCGCGGCGGCGGATCTCGCCTCCAGCGGCCACCCCGTCGAGGGCGGCCGGTACGTGGGCGACGACGTGTGGTGGTCGGAACTGCGACCCAGCGAAGGCGGGCGGGTCGCGGTGCGGCGCCTCGGTCTGGACGACGAACCGGAAGACGTCCTGCCCGCGCCGTGGAACGCCCGCACCCGGGTTCACGAGTACGGCGGCGGCGCCTGGACCGTCACCGACGCCGGCCGCCTGGTGTTCGCCGAGTTCAGCGATCAGCGTCTGTACCTGCTCGAAGGCGGGACCCCGGTGCCGCTGACACCGGAACCGCCGCAGCCGTGCTCGCTGCGGTACGGCGACCTGTCGGTGGTCGACGGCGAGGTGTGGGCCGTCCGCGAGATGCACGACGCGGACGGCGGCGTCTCCCGCGACATCTGCGTGATTCCGCTGGACGGGTCGGCGGCGAACGATCCACACCGGGTGCGGTCCGTCGTCGCCGGCTCCGATTTCCTGGCCAATCCGCGGCTGTCCCCGGATCGCAGGCACCTCGCCTGGATCGCATGGGATCACCCGCAGATGCCGTGGGACGGCACCGAGCTCAGGGTCGTGGCGGTCGAGGGCGGCCGCGTGACCGGGAAGGTGCGGACACTTCTCGGCGGTCCCGAGGAATCGGTGCTGCAACCGGAATGGGTCGGGCCCACCGAGCTGTACACGATCAGCGATCGCAGCGGCTGGTGGAATCTCTACCGCGTCGGCATCGACGATCCCGACCCGGTCGCGTTGTGCCCGATGGACGCCGACTTCGGCGGCGCGCTGTGGATGCTCGGCGGCCGCTGGCACACCCGCCGCGACGACGGCACGCTCCTGACCGTGCGGACGTTCGGAACCGACACCCTCGCCGTCCTCGATCCCGCGACCGGTTCGCTAGTCGACATCCCGCTGGACGGGCTCACCAGCGTCGGCCTCGGGGACCGCAACGGCAACCGGATCCTGCTGCTCACCGGCGGCGCCCAGACCCCGTCGGGCCTGCGCGAACTCGACCTCGACACCGGCGCACTCCGCACGGTCCGGCTGTCGGTCACCGAACTTCCCGAGGCGGCATATCTCCCCGAGGCCCGGCAGCTGACGTTCCAGGGCGCCGAACGCGAAGTCCACGTGATCGCCTACCCGCCGCGTCACCCGCGGTACCGGGGCGAGGACGGGGAGTTGCCGCCGTACGTGGCGTTCGTGCACGGCGGACCGACGTCGCGGGTCGCGCCTTCGCTGAATCCGGTGTTCGCGTTCTTCACCAGCCGCGGCATCGGCGTCGTCGACGTGAACTACGGCGGTTCCACGGGATACGGGCGCGAGTACCGCAACCGGTTGCGGGGACAGTGGGGGGTCGTCGACGTCGAGGACGTGGTGACGGCGGTGACCGGCCTCGCCGACGCGGGCATGGCGGACCCCGGCCGGCTCGCGATCGAGGGCGGATCCGCCGGCGGGTGGACCGTGCTCGCGGCGCTGACCACGTCGGACGTGTTCGCGTGCGGTGCGTCCTACTTCGGGGTGGCCGAACTCGACGGGTTCGTGAAGGAGACGCACGATTTCGAGTCCCGGTACATCGACGGCCTGATCGGCCCGCTGCCCGAGGCGGCCGACCTCTACGCCGAGCGTGCCCCGCTGAACAACGTTGCCGGACTGAACTGCCCGGTTCTGCTCCTGCAGGGGCTCGACGATCCGATCGTGCCGCCGTCGCAGGCGGAACGGTTCCGGGATGCGCTCGTGGAGAAGGGCATCCCGCACGCATACCTCGAGTACGAGGGGGAGTCGCACGGATTCCGGAAGCTCGCCACCCTGATCAGCTCCCGCAACGCCGAATTGTCCTTCTACGGACAGGTACTGGGATTCGAGCCACCGGACATTCCGCGACTCGAACTGTGGCGACCGCCCAACGGCTGACCGTCCACCCGGAATCCAAACGGCGTGATGCACAAAACAAACCATTTGTTGTGCTCTTCTCTGATCGCCGAGATTTAGAGACCGCGCGGTATCAACGGAGTGAGGTATCGCGTCGACGGCTGGGCCGCGAGTAGCGTCGGAAAGAGGAGTCGATAACCGCAGCTGAGTGAAACGGGTGTTCCCCTTGGCGCGCTTCAGTGTCGATACATGGATTGCCGAGGGCCGAGGGTGTCATCGCTGGACGATTTCGATACGACTTCGGTCCTTTCGGACACGGTGATGGCAAAGGCTGTATGGCCGTCCGAGATGTTCCCACTCTCCGCCGCTCAGCGTGGAATGTGGTTCGCCCAGCACCTGCTGGGCGACGTTCCGATCGTCATTGCTCAGTACGTAGAGGTCGGTATCGCTGATCTCGACATCGGCCTGCTCGCACGGATCGGACCCGCCGCACTCCGGGAACTCGGTACCGGACTGCTCCGAATCGTCGAGTGGGACGGTGAGCCGCTCCAGACGGTCGACGAGTCGCTCGGCTTCGAGATGACACATCTCGACTTCCGTTCCGACCCTGATCCCCGGGCTGCGGCTCTCGCGTGGATGCGCGCCGAATGCAGCAACCCGATTGATCTCCTCCATGATCGGCTGATCCGTTCGGCAATGTTGCGCGTCGCCGACGACTGCTACTTCTGGTACTCGCGAATTCACCACATCGCCCTCGACGGCTTCGGCGCCATGACGTTCATGAACCGTGCCGCGGAGCTGTACACCGCGGCGGTCGAGGGTCGCGCGCCGGCCGAATTCACCGCCAGTGGACTGCGGGAGGTCGTCGAAGAAGAGGCGCGCTACCGCACCTCGAGCCGGTTCGAGACGGACCGCAAGTACTGGGCCGAACGCAGCCACAATCTTCCACCGACGATCAGCCTCGCCGGGCGAGCGGCCGAGATCGGCGCGCAGTCGCTGGTGAGCAGCGCACCGCTGCCCGCCGCCACGACAGCCGCACTGCAGAGTCTGACCGACCGGGAACCCGGGGCGACGTTCGCGACAGCCGCGGTGGCTGCCGTCGCTGCATTCTTGGCCCGCCTGACCGGCCAGGACGACGTGGTGTTGAGCCTGCCGGTCTCGGCACGCACCACCGCCCGGCTGCGCCGCTCGGGCGGCATGATCGCCAACGTCCTTCCGATCCGACTCTCGGTCGGGGACGAAACGACCCCCGTCGACTTGATGAGACGGACGCAACGGGAGTTGACCGGAGCACTACGTCACCAGAGGTACCGGCACGAGGACATACGGCGGGACGCGGGCGTCCTGGGTGGTCGCCGGGGGTTTTTCGGGCCGTCGATCAACATCATGATGTTCCACGACGAGATTCGGCTCGGTCCGTCGATCGGCAGGCTCCACGTGCTGACCACCGGTCCGGTGGAGGACCTCGCAGTGAACATCTATCCCGGCGTCGCAGGCGACGTGGCGCAGGTCGACTTCGAGGCCAACCCGAATTTGTACACCGAACAGGAGCTGCGCGGTCACCATGTCCGGTTCCTCGAATTCTTCGCCGCCTTCGCGTCAGCGGCCACCGACCGCATCGCCGCTCTCGACGTGCTGCACGCCGACGAACGCGCAGGTCTCGTGCCATGTCGCGGTCCGCAGGCAGAGCCGGAGCGGCTCCTCCCCGACTTGCTGGCCGACGGCGTTGCCGCCGCACCGGGCGCAGTCGCGATTCGGGCGGCGGGACGGGAGGTCACGTACCGCGAGCTCGACCAGCGATCCAATCAACTGGCCCGACTACTGATCGAATCGGGGGCCGGACCGGAAACCTTCGTCGCGCTGAGTCTCCCCAGGTCGGCGGAGTCACTCGTCGCGTTCTGGGCGGTCGCCAAGACCGGGGCCGCCTTCGTGCCTGTCGATCCGAAGCTCCCACCCGAGCGAGTCGCGCACATGCTGTCCGATTCGGGGGCACTGGTGGGGCTCACGCTGCACGAACTGCGTGCAACGCTGCCCGACGGAATTCACTGGCTCGTCGTCGACGACGACGAGGTGCGCGCACGCTGTGACCGACAGCGGAGGGCCGCGATCGGCGATGCGGATCGCCGCGCCCCGCTGTCGGTCCACCACCCCGCGTACATGATCTACACATCGGGATCGACCGGGCTTCCGAAAGGCGTCGTCGTCACCCACACCGGTCTGTCGAACTTCGCTGCCGGCGCCCGCCCGGAACTCGGCGTTCACGACGAATCGCGGATGCTGCGGTTCTCGTCGGCCAGCTTCGACGCCTCGGTATTCGAGATGATCCAGGCCTTCAGCGCCGGCGCCACGATGGTCGTCGCCCCGCCCGAGGTGCACGGTGGCAGCGACCTCGTCGACCTGCTGAGCGAACAGCAGGTGACCCACATCATCACGGCTCCCACGGTGATGAACACAGTCGACCCGCGTGGGCTCGAACATCTCGAGGCGGTGGTGGTCGGCGGGGACGTGTGCACCCCCGACCTCGTGGAGCGGTTCGGCCAGGTGTGCCGCTTCACCAACAGTTACGGGCCGACCGAGACGACCATCATCATCACCGCAGGTGAGCCGCTGATGCCGGGCGAACCGATTACCATCGGCCGCCCGATCCAGGGTACGAGCGTCGTGGTGCTCGACCGCAAGCTCCGCGCGGTGCCCGCCGGGGTGGTGGGTGAGCTCTACCTCGCCGGCCCCGGAATCGCACGCGGCTATCACCATCGGCACGGGCTGACGGCGAACCGATTCGTGGCCAATCCCTTCGGTGAGCCGGGGTCTCGGCTCTACCGCACCGGTGACGAGGTGCGCTGGGTGCGGTCGTCTCAGGGAACCGAGGCGGGGCACTACACGCTCGAGTTCATCGGCCGGTCCGACACCCAGGTCAAGATCCGTGGCTTCCGCATCGAACTCGGCGAGATCGACTCGGCACTGCTCGCCCAGGACGGCGTCAACTTCGCGGCGACGGTGGTTCATCGGACGGCGGGTGGCACGACGGCGCTGGTCTCGTACGTGCGCCTCGACACCGGTCGTGAATTCGATCCGGTCGCGATTGTCGAGGGCGTCGCCGAAATCGTGCCGTCCCACATGATCCCGTCGGCGGTAATGCGGCTCGAACACGTGCCGGTGACGGCGGCCGGCAAACTCGACCGCAGCGCACTGCCGCAACCACACTTCGGATCAACTGAACACGAGTTCCGCGCCGCCTCGACACCGGCGGAGGAGCAACTCTCGGGTCTCGTCGCCGAGGCACTCGGCCTCGACCGGGTCAGTGTGGACGACAGTCTCTTCGCGCTCGGCGGCGACAGCATCGTCGCGATGCAGATCGCCGCCCGAGCCAGGGCGTTCGGTCTCAGCTTCAGTGCGCGGGCCGTATTCGAGCACAAGACGATAGCCGGAATCGCCGCGGTGGCGGTGCCGGTGGAGGCAGAATCGGCGGTCGTCCTCGAGGAGCTCGAGGGCGGCGGCGTCGGGCGTATCCCACCGACGCCGATCATGTACTCGATGCTCGAGCGGGGCCCCTTCGCCGACTTCTTCCAGGCGCTGCTGCTGACCTTGCCGTCTGATGTCGATCCGGATCGGTTGAGTGCGACGCTCGCGGCGGTGCTCGATCACCATGATGCCCTGCGTTCGAAGTTCGTCCCCGACGACGACGGTACCTGGGCGTTCGAAACGACGGCTGCCGGTAGCGTTCCGGCCGGCGATCGGATTTCGAGGATCGTCACGGCGGCGGCACCCGGCAGCCGCACGTTCACCGACGTGGTGAGCGCCGAGTGTGCGGCGGCTGCGGCCCGCCTGGACCCGGAAAACGGGATCATGCTCCAGCTGGTGTGGTGTGTCTCCGAATCTGCGGGCGCACCAGGCCGACTGCTGGTTATCGCGCATCACCTGGTGGTGGACGGTGTGTCGTGGCGCGTGCTGTTGCCGGACCTCGCGACGGCGTGGCTGCAGCTGGGCGCGGGGCAGACGCCGACGCTGGCCCCGGTGGGCACGTCGTTCCGCCGCTGGGCGTATGGGCTGCAGGACGCGGCAGATCGAGGAGTGCACACAGACGAATTACCCTACTGGCGAGAGGTTCTCAGCGGTCCTGACCCACAGATCGGCACACGACCGGTCGCGCCCGCGATCGACACGATGCGCACGACCGAGCGGGTACATATCGATGTGAGTCCCGCAGTGACCGATGCGGTGCTCGCTCGACTTCCCGATGTGTTCGGCTGCGGCGTCAACGACGGACTCCTGTCGGCGCTGGCGATGGCGGTCGTGCAGTGGCGACACTCGCACGGGATCGACGAGCGTTCGGTGTTACTGACGTTGGAAGGTCATGGGCGCGAGGAGGAGGCGGTGGCCGGCGCGGATCTTGCACGTACCGTCGGTTGGTTCACCAGCGCCTTCCCGGTCCGGCTCGAACTGCCGGCCGTCGAACTCGGCGGGGCGTTCGAGGGTGGACATGCTGCCGGTGTCGTGATCAAGGCCGTCAAGGAACAGCTCGTCGCGGTGCCTGCCCGTGGCGTCGGATTTGGATTGCTTCGGCATCTCGACGAGAGCGCGAGGTCGATTCTCGGGGGTCTTCCGGAGCCGCAGATCAGTTTCAACTACCTGGGCCGCATGGGCGTGCAACACCTCGGCGACTTGCAGGATCTCGGCTGGCTGCCGGACCCCGAGGCACCGGACCTGATCAGAGCGAGCGGATCCGGCATGGCTGTGGCTGCGGTGATCGACATCAACGCGATGGTGGTCGACAGCCCCGAGGGACCCCGGTTGACGGCATCGTTCGCGTATCCGACCGGGGTGATCCGCGACTCCGACGTCGCCGCCCTCGCGGATCTGTGGCGAAGCGCCCTCGATGGTCTTGCCGCGCACACGGTTCAGTCCGTCGCGGGTGGTCTGACACCGTCCGATTGCCAGCTGGTCACGGTGAGCCAGAGTCGGATCGAGCATTGGGAGCGCTTGTACCCGGGGCTACGAGAGATCTGGTCGCTGTCCCCGTTGCAGTCCGGTCTGCTGTTCCACTCGACGCTGGCCGCCGATTCGCTGGACATCTACACCGCGCAACTGCGCATCGACCTCGAGGGCGCGGTCGACTCCGCGCGGTTGCGCCGTGCCGCCGCAGGCGTGCTCGCACACCACGCCAATCTGCGTGCCGCGTTCGAGTACGACGACCACGGTCTCCCGGCGCAGTTGGTTGTCGACACCGTGGACGTGCCGTGGCGTGAGGTGGATCTGACCGGGTACGGGACGGCCGCGGGAGAGGAACTCGAGCGTCTCCTCGACGACGACCGTGTCGCCCGATTCGACCTCACCCGTCCTCCGCTGCTGCGTCTGCTGTTGATCCGCACCGCACCAGGACAGTACGTGCTGGCACTGACGAACCATCACATCATCCTCGACGGATGGTCGATGCCACTGCTGGTGCGCGAGCTGCTGGTTCGCTATGCCGCGGACGACGCTCCCGCCCTCCCGGAGCCGCGGCCGTACAGCACGTACTTGGAATGGGTGGCGACACGCGACCGCGACGCGTCCTTCCGCGCCTGGGAACGTGCGCTGGAGGGGCTCGAAGAGCCGACACTGCTTGCGCCGCACGCGTCCTCGGAACAGTTCGGCGTGCCGGCTGAGGTTGACATCGCGCTGCCCGCGGCCCTGATCGATGCGCTCGACACGGTGGTGGCGCGCCATGGAGTCACCATGAACACCGTCGTCCAGGCGGCGTGGGGAATGCTGCTGTCCCGGTTGCTCTCCCGTCGCGACGTGGTGTTCGGTGCCACCGTGTCGGGTCGGCCGCCGCAGCTGTCCGGTGTCGAGAGCATGCTGGGACTTTTCATCAACACCGTGCCCGTGCGAATGCGGATCGACCCGGACGAGACGTGTGCGCAGCTGCTCACCCGCCTCCAGGGTGAGCAAGTTTCCCTGCTCGATCACCATTACCTCGGGCTCGGTGACATCCAGGCACGCATGGGTCTGGGCAACCTGTTCGACACGTTGTCGGTGTTCGAGTCGTACCCCGTCGACAAGTCCGGATTCGACGAGCACACCGACATCGCGGGGATGCGAGTGACCGCTCTCGATGCGCGTGACGCCACGCACTATCCGATCACCCTGCTGTCGATCCTCGAACCTCGACTGCGGTTGAGCCTGCGTTACCAGCACGGAATTTTCGATCGCGCTACCGTCACGACACTCGCGGCGCGTGTGATCGGGATTCTCGAGACCATCGCGCGCGATGCAGGCACCCCGGTCGGCGACGTCGACCTGTTCGTTCCGACGGAACGGGAGCTGGTGGTCGACACCTGGAATGCAACGGAACACCAGGTGCCGCGCCTCACCCTCGCCGAGCTGTTCGACGCGCAGGTGGCGCACACGCCGAACGCCCCAGCCGTCGTGTTCGAGGGGACGGGGGTGACGTACGCAGAGTTCGACGCCCGCGCGAATCAGCTGGCGCGGTTCCTGATCAGCGGCGGTGTGGGGCCCGAATCGCTCGTGGGTGTAGCGGTGCGACGCTCGGTGGATCTGCTGGTGGGAATCTACGCCGTGATCAAGGCCGGCGGCGCGTACGTCCCGATAGACCCGGACCAGCCGGCCGAGCGGATCGCGTACGTCGTGGCAACCGCCGGTCCAATCGTCGTTCTCACCATGACCGCCGATCGCGTCGCGCTGCCCGCCGAGGTTCCGGCCGTCGACCTCGACACCCTCGATGTATCGGCGCTGTCCGATGACCCCGTCCGGGACCGGGACCGGTTGGGGCCGTTGCATACCCGAAACCCTGCGTATGTCATTTTCACCTCCGGCTCCACGGGCAGACCCAAGGGTGTGGCAGTGCCGCACGAGGGCATCGTCAACCGGCTGCTGTGGATGCAGCATCGATACCCGCTGAGCGACGACGACGTGGTTCTCCACAAAACCCCCGTGACATTCGACGTGTCGGTGTGGGAGTTGTTCTGGCCGTTGCAGACCGGCGCGCGACTGGTGATCGCCGAGCCGGACGGGCACCGTGACCCCGCCTATCTCGAGCGGGTGATCCGCGCAGAATCTGTGACCACCGTGCATTTCGTGCCGTCGATGCTCGCCGTATTCCTCGCCGGGGCGCATGTCGACGGGTGCAGTTCATTGCGTCGGGTGTTCACCAGTGGTGAGGCGCTGCCGCCTATGACGGCGGCGGCGCTGCACCGCGCGAGCGAGGCCGAGCTGCACAACCTGTACGGTCCCACCGAGGCATCGGTCGACGTGACCTACTACGAGACCGGGCCGGACGAGACCACCGTGCCGATCGGAGCGCCGATCTGGAACACCCAGACCTATGTGCTCGACGGACGCCTGCAACCGGTTCCGGTGGGCGTGGCGGGGGAGTTGTATCTCGGCGGCGTGCAGCTCGCCCGCGGATACCAGGGCCGGTCCGATCTGACGGCGGACAGGTTCGTCGCGAACCCCTTCGTGGCGGCGGGAAATGTGCGAGTCGGTAGTCGGCTGTACCGCACCGGTGACCTGGTTCGGTGGCTGCCGACCGGGCAGCTCGAATACCTGGGTCGCACGGACTTCCAGGTCAAGCTTCGCGGCCAGCGCATCGAACTCGGTGATATCGAGGCGGCGCTGCTCCGGCACGGCGATGTTGCACAGGCGGTGGCACTGGTCCGCAACGACGGGTCCACCGGCGACTACCTCGCCGGATACGTGGTGCCTGCGCCCGGGAGGTCCCCGGCCGAGCGGGCCGTCCTCGATTTCGCGGCCGCCACGCTTCCCCGATACATGGTGCCGTCGGCGCTGGTCGTGCTCGCGCAACTGCCCTTGACCGCGAACGGCAAACTCGACCGCAAGGCACTGCCGGTCCCGGAGTTCGCGAGTTCGGCGCAGTTCGTCCCGCCCGGCACCCCGACCGAATACGTCCTCGCGGAGATTCTCGCGGACGTACTCGGCGCTTCGCGGATCGGTATGTCGGACAATTTCTTCGATCTCGGGGGCAACTCCCTCATCGCGACCCGTGTGGTAGCCCGGATCAACGCTGAGCTCGGCACCGGGTTGAACGTGCGCTCGCTGTTCGAGGCGCCCACCGTCGGGGTTCTGGCCACCGTCGTCGACCGGACGCACGCCGGTGCGGGACCGCGCCCCACGCTCGTGTCCGGCCCGAGGCCGGACAGGCTTCCCCTGTCCTTGGCTCAGACCCGAATGTGGTTCTTCAATCAGTTCGATCCCACGTCGAGTGCCTACAACGTGGCGGCGGCACTGCGGCTGTCCGGCTCCCTCGACGTCGACGCCCTCCGCCGGGCCGCCGCGGACATCCTCGATCGGCACGAATCGCTGCGGACGATGTTTCCCCAATCCCCTGACGGCCCGTATCAGCTGGTGCTGCCGGCCGATCACGCCGCGACCGGCGATCTGATCGACGTTGTGCCCGACGTCGTCCCGGCCGCTGCTCTGGATGCACGGATCCGAGCGGCAGTGACACGCGGATTCGACGTGACCACGCAAATCCCGATCGCTCTGACATTGGTGCGGTGCGAGGCTCCTGACGAACACGTGTTGGTGATGGTGGTGCACCACATCAGCATCGACGGTTGGTCGATCCAGGTTCTTGCCCGCGATCTGGTGCACGCGTACTCCACGCGCACAGCCGGCGACGCGCCGTCGTGGACCCCGCTGCCAGTGCAGTATGCGGATTACGCCCTGTGGCAACGTGACGTTCTCGGCTCGGAGGACGATCCCACGTCGCTGATGTCGCAGGAGCTCGAGCACTGGGCGGATGCGCTCGCGGGTCTGCCGGATGTGCTGGCTCTGCCGCTCGACCGGCCACGTCCGGGGGTGCGGTCGGGGGCGGGCGCGAGTGTCGATTTCGCGGTGCCGGCGGCAACAGTGGTGTGTCTCGTGTCGCTGGCCCGTGAGCATGGCGCGACACCGTTCATGGTTGTGCATGCGGCGTTGGCGGTGCTGTTGGCGAAGTTGAGTGGGTCGACCGACATCGCGATCGGGTCGCCTGTCGCGGGCCGTGGTGATGCGGCGTTGGACGATCTGGTGGGCATGTTTGTCAATACGTTGGTGCTGCGGGCCGATTGTGAGCCGAGTCGGTCGTTCGCGGAGCTGGTGGGGCGGGTACGCGATTCGGACCTCGAGGCGTTCGGCAGGCCTGATGTTCCGTTCGAGCGGTTGGTGGAGAAGCTGAATCCAGTACGGTCGCAGTCGTTCTCGCCGTTGTTTCAGGTGATGTTGGCGTTCCAGAATTTCGCGCCGTCGAGGGTGGAGCTTCCGGGGTTGACGGTGTCACCGGTGGCGGTCGAGTGGGAGGCTGCGCAGTTCGACCTCTCGATGACTCTGAGTGAGGCGGGCGGGGGCGGGTATGGGGGGAGGCTGTCGTACACGACTGACATCTTCGATGCTTCGACGGTGCGCGGCATCGCAGAAGGGTTTTTGCGGGTGCTCGAGGCGGTCGTCGAGAATCCATCCGTCCCGGTGGGCGACATCGACGTGCTGGGTCCGGCCGAGCGGCAACGGGTGCTCGCGGGTGCGGCCCCGGTGCCACTGCCTGTGCCGGCACGGACGTTGCCGGAGATTCTGGCGGCCGGCGTCGCGTCGAACCCATTGGGTGTTGCGTTGACCTGCGGTGGCGTGCAGATGTCGTATCCGGACCTCGACTCCCGATCGAACCGACTGGCCCGATTGTTGATCTCGCGGGGTGTCGGTCCCGAGACATTTGTCGCGTTGTCCTTCGCTCGATCCATCGAATCAGTGGTTTCGGTGTGGGCGGTCGTGAAGACGGGTGGCGGGTTCGTGCCGGTCGATCCGAAACTGCCGGTCGAGCGGATCGAGCACATGTTGGTCGATTCCGGGGCCGTCATCGGTCTTACCAGTGCCGAAACCACGTCACTCCCGGGGAAGGTTGCCTGGCTCGTACCCACCGCGGGCGAAGTGCAGGAACTGTGCGACGGGTTTTCGTCGGCAGAGATCACCGACGCCGAGCGGCGTGCGCCGGTGACATGGACCAATGCGGCCTACATGATCTACACGTCGGGTTCGACCGGGGTTCCGAAGGGAGTTGTCGTAGCCCATGCCGGGCTGGCGTCGTTCTGTGCGGACGCCCGCCTCGAACTGAACTTGACCGGCAACTCCCGGGTGCTGAGGCTCTCGTCGTCGAGCTTCGACGCGTCGGTGTTCGAGATGATCGCGGGGTTCAGTGCCGGAGCCACCCTGGTGGTCGCCCCACCCGAGATCATCGGTGGCAGCGAGCTCGCGGAGTTGCTGCGCGTCGAACGGGTCACCCACATCATCACGGCCCCGGCGGCCCTGGGGATCGTCGACCCGGGCGGGCTCGACGAACTCCAGGCCGTTGTCGTCGGCGGAGACGTCTGCCCACCGGAGTTGGTCGCGAAGTTCGCACCCTTCTGTCGTTTCTACAACAGTTACGGTCCCACAGAGACCACCATCATCATCTCCATGACCGAGGCGCTCGTCCCGGAGGAACGAATTACGATCGGCACCCCGATCGAGGGCGCCGGAGCGGTTGTCCTCGACGCGAGGCTGCATCCCTCTCCGGTCGGCGTGATCGGCGAACTGTATCTGTCGGGCCGTGGGCTCGCCCGCGGCTACCATGCCCGCGGTGCACTCACGGCAGCTCGATTCGTGGCCAATCCGTTCGGGGGTTCCGGCGAACGGATGTACCGCACGGGCGATCTGGTGCGGTGGACGAGAGACGGGCGACTGGACTTCGTCGGGCGAATCGACTCACAGGTGCAATTGCGGGGTCTGCGGATCGAACTCGGCGAGATCGAGGCAGCACTGAGCAGGTGCGAAGGAGTCGCGCAGACCGTCGTGGTCTTGCGCCACGATCCCCACACCGGTGAACAACTGGTGGGATACGTAGTGGCCGACTCCAAGGCGGCCCTGGACCCGGAGGCGCTGCGCATCAGGGTGGGTGAGACGCTGCCGAACTACATGGTGCCGTCGCGGGTGATGGTCGTCGACGCGTTGCCGTTGAATCCCAGTGGGAAGCTCGACCGACGGGCGTTGCCCGCGCCGTCGTTCGTCGTTCGGGAGTTTCGGGCGCCGACTACGCCGGTCGAGGAGGTCGTGGCGGGTATTTTCGCGGAGGTGCTGGGGCTCGAGCGGGTCGGTCTGGATGACGATTTCTTTGCGTTGGGCGGTAATTCGTTGGTTGCGACGCAGGTGGTGTCCCGGTTGGGTGCGGCGTTGGACACGCGTGTGCCGGTTCGGGTGATCTTCGAGGCGTCGACGGTGGCGGCGCTGGCGGTGCGGGCCGAGCAGCATGCCGGTGAAGGTGGGCGGCCGGCGTTGACGCGGCGGGTGCGGCCGGCGCGGATTCCGTTGTCGTTGGCGCAGCAGCGGATGTGGTTCCTCAACCAGTTCGATCCGGAGTCGGCGGCCTTCAACATTCCTCTGGCAATTCGGCTGTCCGGTGATCTGAACATCGAATTGCTGCAGACCGCGCTGGTCGACGTGATCGACCGGCACGAAGCGTTGCGCACGATGTTCCCGGACTCGGACCACGGACCCTCGCAGGTAATCGTCCCCACATCGGCGCTCGAGCTGACTTTGACGCCGGAGCGGGTCGCTCCGGAGGAGGTCCATGCCCTCGTGTTCGACTTCGTCGTGTGCGGGTTCGACGTGGCCCGGGAAGTCCCGTTGCGCGTGAAGCTATTCCAGCTCGGCGACCACGAGTTCGTGCTGGCGATGGTAGTGCATCACATTTCCAGCGACGGCGGCTCAGCAGCACCGATGTCGCGCGACATCGTGGTGGCGTACGCCGCGCGGCGTGAGGGACATGAGCCCGGCTGGTCGCCGCTCGAGGTGCAATACGTGGACTACACCCTGTGGCAGCGGGAGATTCTCGGCGCGGAGGACGATCCGACGTCAGTGATCTCGGAACAACTGCGCTATTGGACCGAGGTACTGGCAGATCTGCCGGAGATGGTGGAGCTGCCGACGGATCATCCGCGTCCGGCAGTACAATCACCGCGCGGCGCCAAGGTCGGCTTCACCCTGAGTTCGAATCTGGCCGAGCGTATCGAATACCTTGCACAAGAATATAACTCGACCTTCTTCATGGTCGTCCACGCGTCGCTGGCGGTGCTGATGGCCCGCCTGAGCGGAACTGAGGACATCCCCATCGGCACACAGATAGCCGGACGCGGCGACCCGGCACTCGACGACCTCATCGGCATGTTCGGAAACACGCTGGTGCTGCGCAGCCGCGTCGACCCCGCAATGTCGTTCGCCGACATTCTGGCCGATGTCCGGGAAGTCGACCTCGCCGCATTCGGCAATCCCGACGTTCCGCTGGAACGCCTGGTGGAAGTCCTCAATCCCAGGCGCTCCACGGCCCATTCAGCGCTGTTCCAGGTACTGCTGGTGGTTCACAATTTCGTCCGGTCCAGGGTGACTCTGCCGGGCCTGGAAATCGCCCCGCTGGAAACGGACATCGTCGGTGCGAAACTCGATCTGGAGCTCCATTTCACCGCCACCTCGGATTCCGAGGGGCATCGGACCGGAATCGAGGGATCAATCGTCTATGCGCTCGACCTGTTCCAGCAATCGACGGTCGCCCGATTCGCGACCCAACTCGTCACCATCCTCGAGGCGGTCACACGCGATGTGACCATACCGGTCGGCGAGATCGAGTTGCGAAGCGTCGATGAGCGTGCGGCGATGGATCGATGGAATGCCACAGCCGTGGTTGTCGAGGGCGGGACACTCGTGCAGCTCTTCGACGAGCAGGTACGCCGGACGCCGGATGCGGTGGCGGTGGTGTTCGAGGAACAGTCGTTGACATACGCCGAGTTCGATTCTCGCGCGAATCAGCTGGCCCGATACTTGATCTCACGAGAGGTAGGACCGGAGTCGCTGGTGGGGCTGGGCATGAGTCGCTCCCTCGCGATGATGGTGAGCATTTACGGTGTGCTCAAAGCCGGTGCCGGGTACCTGCCGCTGGATCCGGAGCACCCTGCACACCGCACCGAGTACGTGATGGCGACCGCGAAACCTGTTGTGGTGCTGACCACGTCCAGGGACCGCGACGACCTGCCGGCGGCGGTGGACGCCGTCGAAGTCGACGTGCTGGACCTGTCGGTCTTCGACGCGGAGGCGGTGACCGACGCGTCCAGGCTGGCTCCGCTGCGCCCCGAGAATCTCGCCTACGCGATCTTCACGTCCGGATCCACCGGGCGACCGAAAGGCGTCGCGGTCAGCCACCGCTCGGTGGTCAACCAGATTGCGTGGATGCGTAGCCGCTACGCGCTCGGCGATCGCGACACTGTGTTGCACAAGACGCCCATTACGTTCGACGCATCGGTGTGGGAGTTGTTCTATCCACTACAGGTCGGTGCTCGATTGGTGATTGCCGCGCCTGGAGGACATCGTGATCCCGAGTACCTGATGCGGATGTCGGACCGGTGGCACGTCACGATCTTGGAATTCGTGCCGTCGATGCTCGCGTTGTTCCTCGCGGAGTCGTCGCTCGCGCTGCCGCGGTCGCTGCGGTATGTCTCGGTCGGCGGAGAAGCGTTGCCCTCGGAGTTGGCTGCTCGGTTCGCCGCGCGCACCGAGGCAGTGCTGGACAATACCTACGGTCCGACGGAAGTGACTGTGACCTCGACCGTGCATCGCTGCCTGGCGGGCGCGTCGGGTCCGATACCGATCGGGAGACCGATACGGAACACTCGCACGTTCGTGCTGGACCGCCGGTTACACCGCGTGCCCGTCGGCGTGCCGGGGGAGCTGTATCTCGCCGGAATCCAGCTCGCCCGCGGCTACCACGCCCGCGGGGCGCTGACGGCAGAACGTTTCGTCGCCCATCCCTTCGCCGACTCCGGTGAGCGGCTGTACCGCACGGGTGATCTGGTGCGGTGGAATTCGAACGGTGACCTCGAATACCTGGGCCGCACCGATTTCCAGGTGAAGCTACGTGGTCTGCGGATCGAACTCGGGGAGATCGAGACCGCGCTGACGGCAGACGAGTCGGTGGACCAGGCCGTGGTGGTCGTGCGCGACGGTGAATTCGGTCAGCAATTGGTCGGGTATGTGCTGCCGACCCGCGGGCGGACCGTCGACGTCGAGGCGACACGCGAGGTGGTGAGCACATCGCTGCCGAACTACATGGTGCCTGACGTGCTGGTCGTGCTCGACGCGTTGCCGTTGAATCCCAGTGGGAAGCTCGACCGACGGGCGTTGCCCGCGCCGTCGTTCGTCGTTCGGGGGTTTCGGGCGCCGACTACGCCGGTCGAGGAGGTCGTGGCGGGTATTTTCGCGGAGGTGCTGGGGCTCGAGCGGGTCGGTCTGGATGACGATTTCTTTGCTTTGGGCGGCAATTCGTTGGTTGCGACGCAATTGGTGTCCCGGTTGGGTGCGGCGTTGGACACCCGTGTGCCGGTTCGGGTGATCTTCGAGGCGTCGACGGTGGCGGCGCTGGCGGTGCGGGCCGAGCAGCATGCCGGTGAAGGTGGGCGGCCGGCGTTGACGCGGCGGGTGCGGCCGGCGCGGATTCCGTTGTCGTTGGCGCAGCAGCGGATGTGGTTCCTCAACCAGTTCGACCCGGAGTCGGCGGCATACAACATTCCGCTTGTGGTCCGCCTGTCCGGTGAATTGGATGTGGCAGCGATACAGGCTTCGGTGCTCGACGTGTTCGCTCGGCACGAGGCCTTGCGGACGGTGTTCCCGGACTCGGACCAGGGGCCGGCACAGCGCATCGTGCATGCGTCGGGAGTGTCGATGGACCTGACGCCGATTCCGGTCGCGGACGAGGAAGAGCTGCGGATGCGGGTGGCTGCATTGCTCACGGCGGGCTTCGAGGTCACGGTATCGGTGCCGGTGCGCGGGGCGCTGTACCGGGTGTCGAAGTCCGAGCACATCTTGGCGGTGGTGGTGCACCATATCTGCGCGGACGGTTTCTCGACCGGACCGATGGGCCGAGACGTGTTGGTGGCATATGCCTCCCGGCACGCAGGGCATGAGCCGTCCTGGACGCCGTTGCCGGTGCAGTATGCGGATTACGCGTTGTGGCAGCGAGAGGTGCTGGGTTCGGAGGACGATCCGGGATCGTTGATGTCGCAGCAGATCGCGTACTGGTTGGATGCGTTGTCGGGGCTGCCGGATGCGCTGGCGTTACCTACCGACAGGCCACGCCCGCCGGTGCGGTCGGGCCTCGGTTCCAGCGTGGACTTCACCGTGCCGGCGGCAACGGTGGCGCGTCTCGTGTCGCTGGCGCGAGAGGCGGGTGCGACGCCGTTCATGGTGGTGCATGCGGCGTTAGCGGTGCTCTTGGCGCGGCTGAGTGGGGCGACCGATATCGCGATCGGGTCGCCGATCGCGGGCCGTGGTGATGCGGCGTTGGACGATCTGGTGGGCATGTTCGTCAATACGTTGGTGTTGCGGGCTCAATACGAGCCGGACGAATCGTTCGCGGAGCTACTGGGGCGGATGCGCGATGTCGATCTCGAGGCGTTCTCTCGGGCGGACGTTCCGTTCGAGCGATTGGTGGAAAAGTTGAATCCGATTCGTTCTCAGTCGTTCTCTCCGTTGTTCCAGGTGATGTTGGCGTTTCAGAATTTCAATCGGCCGACGGTAGAGCTTCCGGGATTGACGGTCTCGCCGGTGGAGGTCGATCGGCAAGCGGTGCAGTTCGACCTGTCGATGACTGTGGGTGAGTCGGCAGACGGCGGGGGTGGATTCGTGGGAAGGCTGTCCTACGCGACGGATGTATTCGACGGCGCGACTGTGCGCGAGATCGCGCGGCGGTTCGTGCGAATTCTCGAAGTGGTGGTGGATGATCCGATGATTCCGGTGGGCGACGTCTCGATCGTCGAAGAGAACGAGCGGCGTCAGATGCTGCGCGAGTGGAACATCACAGGACACGACGTCCCGGATGGATTGCTGCTCGACGGATTCGATGCGCAGGTGGCCCGAACACCGGACGCAGTGGCAATCGTGTACGACAACGAGTCGCTGTCCTATGCCGAGTTCTCTGCTCGGGTGAACCGATTGGCCCGTAGATTGATCGACGAGGGTGTGGGACCGGAGTCGTTGGTGGCATTGGGGATTCGCCGGTCGCTGGAGTTGGTGACAGGAATCTACGCGGTGCTCCGAACGGGTGCTGCATTCGTGCCGTTGGACCCTGATCAACCCCCGGCACGCAACGACTACATCCTGGAAACCACAGGACCCGTGTGCGTCCTGTCCACCGCCCGAGACGGATTCGACACGTCCCGGAATCGAGTGCTGAACATTGACGCCCCGGATTTGTCGGTGTATTCGTCCGAGCCGGTTGGGGAGTCCGAAGTCGTGACGTCCGCACGGCCGGAAAATCTGGCGTACGTAATCTTTACATCGGGATCGACCGGACGACCCAAAGGGGTTTCGGTCAGCCACCGCGCGATTGTCAACCAAATGGCCTGGTTGGCAGCCGAATACGAGCTCGGCGACTCGGATGTCGTGGTGCAGAAGACGCCGGTGACGTTCGACGTGTCGATGTGGGAATTACTGGTTCCGCTGGCCGTCGGTGCCCGGATGATAGTCGCGCGTCCAGACGGGCATCGGGATCCGGACTATTTGCTGTCACTGATGCAAGACTCCGGTGTTACCGTGGCCGCGTTCGTACCGTCGATGCTGGCGACGCTCCTGGCCGATCCGGAGGCGTTTCTACCGGATTCGTTGCGGTGTGTTTTTGCCGGTGGGGAAGAATTGCCGGTGGAGTTGTCTGGGCGATGTGCGTCGCGGTCGAAGGCTCGTCTCGACAACAAGTACGGTCCCACCGAATATGCGGTCACTGCGACGTCCCACCGATGCGACGGACTCGAGCGGGAATCAGTACCGATTGGTGAACCTGTGTGGAACACCACCGCACTGGTCTTGGATCGACGTCTCCACCCGGTGCCCATCGGGGTCGAAGGAGAGCTGTATCTGGCAGGAGTGCAGCTGTCCCGCGGCTATCATCGCCGCCAGGGGCTGACGGCGGAGCGATTCGTGGCCGATCCGTTCGGGGCAGCAGGGACGCGTCTCTATCGCACGGGGGACGTGGTCAAGTGGAATCCACGCGGACAGCTGATGTATCTGGGTCGGTTGGACTCTCAGGTGAAGGTGCGCGGGCTGCGTATCGAGCTTGGCGAGATCGAGACCGCGCTGGTGGCGCAGCAGACGATCGCGCAGGCCGTTGTGATCGTCCACGACGGCGACTTCGGTCAGCAGCTGGTCGGGTACGTGGTCCCCGAAGGGGGTCGGTTGGTCGACGTGGAATCGGTCCGTGCCACGGCCGGCAGGTCGCTGCCCCAGTACATGGTGCCGGATGTGCTGATGGTGCTCGACCAATTGCCTCTGACCGCGAGTGGCAAGTTTGACCGGAACGCATTGCCGGCCCCGGAGTTCACGAAGCGGGAGTTCCGGGGGCCGACGACGCGCGTCGAGCGAATCGTTGCCTCGGCCTTCACCGACATCCTCGGTGTCGAACAGGTGGGGCTGGATGACGACTTCTTCGCGTTGGGCGGCAATTCCCTGGTCGCGCCCAGGGTCGTCGCCCGATTGAAGCAAGACCTGAGTGCGGCAGTTCCGTTGCAGTGGCTGTTCACGGATCCCGCCGTCGAAGCATTGGCCGCTCGGATCGAGAACGGAGCCACGGGTCCGGTGGAGGAAGGGTTCGGGCCGCTGCTTCGGATCCGAGCGGACGGTGAAGCGGGAGCGCCGCTGTTTTGTATCCATCCCATCGTCGGACTGTCGTGGTGCTACTCGGGTCTACGTCAGTACATCGACTCTGATCTGCCGATCTACGGGATCCAGAGTCCGTCGATTCTCGAGGACAGCTATCTTCCGGAGTCTCTCGATGAACTTGCGGACCGTTACATCCGTGAGATCCGCCGTATCCGACCATCCGGTCCGTACCGACTGCTCGGCTGGTCACTCGGCGGTGTCATCGCGCATGCGATGGCGATCCGGATTCAGGCAGCCGGCGAGGGTGTGGAATTGCTGGCCATGATGGACAGCTTCGCAGGCGCGACGGCGGTCGAGGAAGGGTCGCCCACGGATGTCTCGGTGAGTGAGTTGCTGGGTGGGTTCGGTATCGAAGAGACAGCAGTCGAGCGCATCTCCGACCCGAGCCTCGGTGGTGTCGCTGTCGCGCTGGCCGAAATGTCCGGGCACTCCGTAGAGCAAGCCGTGAAGGTCGTGGGGCGGCTGGTGTCGGCGGCGGACCGTAACTCGAGGTTGATGTCGGAATACCGGCCTGCATGCTTCGACGGAGACATTGTGTTCTTCACCGCGGCGGCCGACGATGCCACCGGCGCGAGGGCGGCCCGCGGATGGGAGAACGCGGTCACGGGGGTGGTGCACAACCATGCCGTGGCAGTCACGCATTGGCAGATGACGTCACCGGACGCTCTCGCCGTCGTCGGCCCGATCTTGAACGAGGCACTGGGAGAGCAATCAACATGATGGGTGAACCGGTCAGTTGCGGTCGTCGACGCGCGGGAACCGGGCGATCGGCCTGTCCGAATAGCGTACAGATCAGACGAAGTCGCCCGACGCCGGCCGGTCAACGCGCGAGCAGCGCCTCGCAGGAACGCGCCGCGCACGCGCATGCCTGAACTGTCGCCGTGTCGATGGCCGGGCGTCCCGCCTGGGACCGCCAGAACCGCAGGGCCGTCAGCGCGACGCGCGAGATCTGCTCCGGGGCGGCGTCGGCGGGCATGCCGAGGCGGGTGTGCGGCGACATGCCCTCGCCGCCGAGCACCCGCTCGAGCAGGACGACGTCCGTGTCGCGCAACTGCAGACCGCTGGTGCGCAGTCCCGACAACACCCGCAGTTCCCGGAACACGTGGGTGTCCGCGAGCAGCCGATCGGCGGCCCTGCTCAGGCTGCGGCTCGCCGACGACGGTGTGCGGGCCAGCACGGCCTTCAGCGATCTGAGTGCGGAGTGCGCCTTCAACTCGGTGCTGCGCTGGCCGAACTGCAGATGCAGCGTGCGGCGGAGATCCTCGAGGCCGCTGTGCGCCGTCAGCTCGCGGGCCAGCGTCGGCGCGTCGGTGGCGCCCGCGCGAATCAGCCTGACTGCGAACCGGATACCGAAGAGGCCGAAATAGTCGAGGAGGTCGCGTCGTTGCCGGGGCGGAAGTAGGAGATCGGCGTCCTCGGCGGTGAACCGGCCGACCGAGCGCAGAGCGGACTCGAGTGCGCTGTCCCGGACGGCGGCGAGCACGGCGAGGTCGTCGAACTCGGTCTGACGCAGAGTGCGGCCGCGGAGCGCGAGGAGTCCCGACACGGGGAGCAGGCTCCGCTGCACCCGGCGGCCCGCGTCGTCCGCGGCGGCCCGGGCCGCGTCGAGGGTGCGTTCGCGGCCGCCCTTCACCTCGTCGGCCCGCGACAGCACACCGACGATGCCGAGCGGTCCGGCGGCCGTACCGACCCGGGTCTGTAGCTCGTCGAGCAGCCGCACGTCCGCCGCGTCGGTACCTCGGGTCAGGTAGACGACGGCGTCGACGTCGCACGGCCGGTCCTCGGGAAGGAGCAGCGCCCGGGTACGCGCCGACACGTCCCGCGAGTTGGACGACGTTCCGGGAGTGTCGACGAGCGTGAACTCGCCGAGCAGCGCCGACGGCCATCCCACCTGCAGCCGCTCCACCCGATCCGCGGTCACCGTCCCCAGATCGAGCGACAGCCTGCCCTCGTCCCGGTGCACCGGGAGTCGCGTCCGGCGTCCGGAGTCGTGGGTGAGATCGATCCGCGGCGTGGCGGACTGCTCGAACCACGTGACCACTCGGGTGCACTCGGTGGCGTCGGTGGGCGCGATCTCCTCACCGACGAGGGCGTTGAGCAGCGTCGACTTCCCGGCCTTCAGCGTGCCGGTGAGGGCAACGCGGAGCGACTCCTCGAGGCGGGCGCCGCAGTGCCGGAGTTCCTCGACGGTGGCGGGGTCGCTGCGCAGTTCGTGCCGGGCGGTCTCGATCAGCTGACGGGCCTGGGATCCCAGGCGAGTGACGCTCATGCCGACACCTCTCCCGCGAATCCGGCGGCCTGCATTCGGATCTGCCGCAGCGTGTCGAGTTCCCTGCGGATTTGCGCCGACCGCGTCGCACGGTGATCGTCGTGCATCTTCGACGCATCCGCAGCGGCGCGCAGCGAATCGTCGACGGATCGGAGCATCTCGGTGGCCAGGTCGGTGAAATGGTCGCGCAGGACGCGCTGCACCTCGCGGAGCCGCTGCTTCGACTCCTTGCCCACCTGGAAGATCACGTCGTCCATCAACCGCGACACCGCCACCTTCGCCTCCGTCTGCCTGCGGGCGGTACGCGCCTTCCGGTCCTCGCGATACGTGTTGGCGCCGAGCAGGACTCCCGCGCCGATCGAGAAGGGATTCACCAGTGCCAGGCCTGCGAGGCTCGTGACGAGGCCGACCATGAGCACGCCACCGTACGACCCGCGCATGCTGGAGAGGACGCGTTGTGTGAAACCCTGTGCGCTCTCCAGGGATTCGAGAGTGTTGACGGGTTCGAGCACATGATCCACGTTGTCGATGCGCAGCACGGGAACCGGGACCTTGCCGTCCTCGGCGAAGCGCCCCGCGACCGAGAGGGCGAGGGCCTGCGAACGCGTGTGCGCCATCACGAAGTTCTCCCGCACACACGTCGCGATCTCGCCGTCGAGCCAGGAACCGAACTCCTCCCATCGCGGCGCCGGGTCGGACCTGCCGATGTCTTCCTCGGCCGCGCGGACAACGGTGCGCAGACGATGACGCAGGTCGTGCTCGATGTCCGTCATCAACTCGATCGCGCCGTCGGCCAGCGTGTACTGCCAGTTCGCGGATCGCTGACGGAGCTGATCCGCCGCCGCACGGGCATGGGTCATCTGCTCGAGCAGTGCGGCGCCGCGATGCGGATCGTGCAGCGCATCCAGTTCGGCACTCAGCGACAGCGACAGATGGTCGGTCACGGTGCAAACATCGGCGATCACCGCATTGCGAAGCACGACATCCGCCTGTGCGACGATCTGTTTGCGCAGATAGTCAACCAGTTGCGGGATGCCGGATTCGACGTCGAGCGCGTCGTCGCCGGTCTCGCGGGCGTCCGCGTGCATCAGTGCGGACACCGGCAGCAACGGCAGCGGTAGGTCCGCATTCTGCAAGTGAGTGCGGTTGGCCTTCTGAATGTCCGCCCAGCGCGGATAGAAGTCGATCTTGTTGACGACGCAGATCACCATCGGGCACAGCGTGTGCACCTGCGTGAGCAGAGCGATCTCGGGTTCGGTGTATTCCTGGCTCGCATCGGAGACGAACAGCACCGCGTCGGCCGTGGGGACGAGGGCCAGGGTGTCCGCGGCTCGGGCGGGGGCGTGACCGGAGAATCCGGGGGCATCGACCAGTACCAGTCCCTCGGCGAGCAGGTCGTGGGGGAGCGTGACCGTCGAATCCGAGTCCGACGCGACAGGCCCGTACTCGACGACTACCGCCTCGTGCCGGGACTGCGCGGTCGACGACACGTCCGCGTCGACGAGCGCACCCGCCACCGAACTGACACCCTTGTCGGTCAGGCCGAGAACCACGACCCGCGTGCGCGGATCGGCGAGACGAGACTCGGTGTGCGACAGCCGGGTAAGGAGATCGCCGCGACCCGCAGTCCGGGTGAGTTCCGCGAGCTGCGTCAGCAGCGCAGCCATCGACGCAGTGGTCTCGGCAGGAAGATTCGGGCGCGAAGGGGTGGCGACGGCTGGGAATTCGACGGTGGCGTTCATGATCTCCGCAAGAGTGGGTGACGGGCGTTCGGGAGAGGGGAGTGGCGGGCCCGCGTGCAGGGGAGTCGGCGGGCCCGCCACGTCGAGGTCAGAACACGTGCTGGTCGACAGTCGTCGTCGCAGTCAGGCTCTGATCGTGGGTGTCGAGAGGGGTACCGGAATCGGCCGTCGACCCCGACGAGAGGCTCGTCGCGCTCGTCGCATCGAGTGAGGTGCCGGTGTCGAGGGTGGTGCCGGAGTCGAACGCGGTGCTCGAGTCGTACGCGGTGCTGGAGTCGTGCGAGGTCGGCGTGTCGAAGGTCGTTGCGGTGTCGGTCGTATTCGTGAGGTGGGTCGTGGTGTCGGTTGTCGTGGTGTCGGTTGTCACGGTGTCGTTGCCGAGACCCGTGTTCGAGGTCGTGTGATCGGTCGACGAAAGACCACTGGCCGCCGCTGCTGCCGTCGTGTGGTCGTCGGTCGCGACGGACGATGCTGCCGTCGTCTGGGACCCGCCGAGATCCGCGGTGGGTGCGCTCGCGCTCTGTGCGGTGGAGTCGGATGTCGTCGCCGCTGCTCGCGTGCTCTCGTCGGCAGAGGTCGAGGTAGGCTCCGAACTCCGCGTATACTGCTGATTCGCAACCTGATTCACCTGCGCGGACGTCGCCGACACGGAAGTCGGTTCGGCGTTGCTCTGCCGGATCGTCGTGTCGAGGGGCTGCGACGTCACCGCCGCATCGGAGTGAGCCGACACCGGGGTCGTCGTGATCGGCTGGGCCGCGGGCGCCGCACTCGCTGCGGCAGTCTGCATTGCGGCGGGCGACGTCGGTGAGGACACCGACGTCGCCGGCGCCGGAGTCGACGGCTGCGTCGCAACCGGGTTGGCCTGAGTGAACGCGGGCTGGGCCGCGGAAGCGCCGGCCTGCGCGTTCTCGTGGCCCGCTCCCGCGGTCGCCGCATTGTGACCGTCGGTGCGGCCGTCGTGGTCGGCGGCAGCGTTGTTCTGGTGGGCCTGATTGCCGGCGTTCTCCAATCCGCGACCGCTGTTGTCGCGCGGTGCGTCGTGGCGTGATTCGTCGGCTGGCCGCGAATTCTGCTGCGGCGCACCGTGCTGAGCGGCTTCTCCGGCGGTGGGGTTCGTCGGGTGGAGGTCGTGCAGGAGCCCGTCGAGCCCGTTGCGCAGAAGGTCCGCCGCCGGGGGTGCGCCGCCCAGGTCGGGCTGCGGTGCCTGCACGTCCATCGCGGCGTGCGGGGCGGGGACGTCGTGATCGAGGACGGCCGATGGGTGGATTTCGCTTCTCGTCATGAGTGCTCCTTCATCTCGGGTCTGTCCCTTCGAGGCGACTGCCGACGACGTTATGGGCGTTCCTGGGAAGACCATGGGAGGACGCTGCACCTTCCCTAGGGGCGCGCGACGCCGCGTACACAGGAACATCGCAGGAAGCGCACAGCGGTCGGCACAGGAAGGCGGTTTAGCGTTTCGATCGGCAGGAAAGGCGCCTGCCGTCACCACGGAACGGAGATCACGACATGCGGACATCGATGGGGATCAGCATGGGTTCCGACTCGTTCGTGTCCGCCCAGATGCACGGTGAATCGCAGATGCACCGGGAGCACGACGGATTCACGGTGGTGCGGCACTCGGCCGAACTCGCGCTGTCGTCGAGCAGCGCGCCGGCTCTCGGCCCGCACCGCAGCGGACCGCCTCAGGGCAGCATCGTGTTTCGCGACTTCGTCGACAGGGTCGGCGATCCCGTTCCGGTGATCGGGGACGACGGGACCCGGACCCCGGCCGTGCAGCTGGTGACCACCGCGCTCGACTGCCTCGTCCGTGGCCGCACCCCGGCGCGCGACCATGTGGTGGTCGCGGCCCCGGCTGCCTGGTCGGGATACGCCGTCGAGGAACTCGAGAACGAGATCCGACGCTGGGGCCTCCTGCAGAACCGCACCGTCACCGTCATCCCTGACACTAGCGCGGCACTCACGTGGATCTCCCTGGTCGAGAAGCTCGACGAATTCTCGACACTGCTGTTGTGCGACGTCGGAGCCCATTCCCTCGACCTGACCCTGGCGACGAGGCGCGGCGCCGAATTCGGTGTGGTCCGATCGACGCGGAGCACCGACTTCGCCGGAGACCACGCCGACCGGCTGCTGATGGGACATGTGGTCGCGCTCGTACAGAACGCGAACCCGGACTTCGACGTCGAGGATCCCGCCCACCGCGCTGCGCTGGCCGAACTCGCCGCCCGCTGCCGGATCGCGAAGGAGCGGTTGTCGCAGGACACCTCGGCCGTGGTGACCGTCGAGCTTCCCGGCATCCGACGCCGGATACGCGTCATGCGCTCCGAATTCGAGGACGTCATCCGCGTATCACTCACCCGCGCCGCGAACACGGTGGCACGCGAACTCGAACGCCTCGCCGAGACCGGCACCCCCGCCGACGCCGTCGTCGTCCTCGGCGGCGGAGCAGCGGTCCCGCTCGTGACGGAACTGCTCTCGACGGCCGTGGACGTCCCGCTCGTCGTGTCACCCGAGCCGGCGACGGCGTCCGCCCGCGGTGCGGCGGTCGTTGCCGAGCGGGCATCGCTACACCAGTCGGGTTCCCGGGTGATGTCGGCACCGGGACCGCGGGTGAAACCACCGGCGGCGCCGCGACCGATCGCGGCAGCAGCGTCGTCGCGCGTGCTGCCCCCGTCCGCATCAGCCGAGGCGCCGACCCCCGTTGTCGCGCCGACCAGTGTGCCGGTGAGGAAGACACCGAGGTCGGGAATCCGGGGATGGGTGGTGGCGGCCAGCGCCGCCGCGCTCATCCTTCTCGGTGCAGGCGCGGCGGCGACCCAACTGATCGGCCGGGACGACACGCCCTCGGCGACGACCACCACAACCTCGTCCGTCGAACAGGCCTCGTCGGCCGGCGAGACCGGGCAGGAGTACACGGTGCAGGACCCGGCACCCGCCCAGCCGATGGGCGGCGGAACGCCGGGACGCGGCGGCGCCGGACCGCGGTAGGTCAGACCTCGGTGAGTGCTCCGGCCGACAGTGAGGCGTAGATGAGCATGAACACGAACAACATCCAGCCCGCACCCTGCCAGATCGGCCACCGGCCACCGGCCCGCCACACCCGGTAGGTCTGGACGAAGGCTCCGACCCCGCCCAGGAGCAGCAACGCGGGCGGGCCGAAGACGAGGACGTACTTTTCTCCGCCGGCACACTCCATCATCGACTCGGCGCAGTCACCGGACCCGATCGACATCCACGCGACCGAGAGGAGCGCAACGACGATTGCACCGCCCATCACCGCCGCCGTGTACGTGGCGGCGCGGCGAAAGGTGAGATCGGCGCCCGAGGTCATCATGTCGGAGGTTACGCGGTTCGCGACGCGGGCCGTCACGGAAAACAGCAGCGCCCCCACCGATCACGGTGGGGGCGCTGCTGTTCACTGCTGTCGGCTAGCTCTTCCGGCCGGGTGCCTTCGCGCCTGCCTTGAAACCGAGTCCGCCAGGCTTGGCCGGCGGCGGAGCCTTCACCGTTTCCGGTGCCTTGCCGTTGGATCCGTCGCCGTTCGACTCCTCGACCTTCGGAGCCGTGGTCTCGGTTGCCTCGGCCTTCGGTGCTTCAGCCGCGGGAGCCTCGGCCTTCGGTGCTGCGGCCGCGGGAGCCTCGGCCTTCGGTGCTGCGGCCTCGGGAGCCGCGGCCTTTCGGGCTCCGGGAGCCTTGGCGCCGCTCTTGAAACCGAGCCCACCGGCCTTCGCCGCCGGGGGAGCCTTCGGCGCCTCGGCTGCGGGGGCCTGCGGTTCGGACGCGGGAGGCTCGGCGGCCTGGGGTTCGGCGACTGCCGGCTCGGCGGGAGCGTCCGTGGGAGCGGCCTTCGCGCCGGGAGCCTTCGCCTTGCCCTTCATCTGCAGACCCTTGCCCGGTGCCTTGGCGCCGGACGCGAGACCGAGTCCCTTCGGCTTCGCCGCGGGGGCGTCCTGAGCAGGGGTTTCCGCTGCGGGAGCCTCTGCCGCCGGTGCGTCGGCAGCCGGAGCGGCGGCCTTCGCGCCGGGAGCCTTGGCGGCACCCTTCATCTGCAGACCCTTACCGCCCGGTGCCTTCGCACCGCCGGCGAGTCCCAGACCCTTGGGCTTGGGTGCCTCCGCGGTGGGCGCCTCCGAACCGGCAGCCTCGGCCGGAGCGGGAGCTGCCTTCTTGGCGCCGGGAGCCTTCGCCCCGCCTGCCATGCCGAGTCCCTTGCCGGGTGCCTTGGCGCCGGGAGCCTTGGCGCCGGGAGCCTTCGCCCCGGGTGCCTTGGCCAGGCCCTTCATCGCCAGGCCCTTGCCCGCCGGAGCTTCTGTGGCAGCCGGCGTTGCAGCGGCCTCCTCGACCTCTTCGACGCGCTCCTTCTCGACCACCTCGGCCTTGGCCTCGGCTGCTGCCGGCGATGCGGCCGGTTCGGCCGGCTTCTCGCGGGGGATGACCTTGATGTTTTCGCCCAGCTTCTCGGGTTCGAGACGCGTGATGGACGAGAGCATCAGCTGGGCGACGTCGACGACCTCGACGCCCTCGCCCTGGCCGGACTCCTGGCGAGCCGTGACACCGTCGGTGAGCATGACGCGGCAGAACGGGCAGCCGGTCGCGATCTTCTTCGGATCCGTGCTGAGTGCCTCGTCGACCCGGTCGATGTTGATGCGCTTGCCGATGTTCTCTTCCATCCACATGCGGGCACCACCGGCACCACAGCACATGGACCGCTCGCCGTGACGAGGCATTTCCTTCAACTTCGCGCCGGACGCCTCCATCAGCTCGCGAGGCGCGTCGTAGACCTTGTTGTGGCGGCCGAGGAAGCAGGGGTCGTGGTAGGTGACGTCCTCACCGACGGACGCGACCGGAATCAGCTTCTTCTGGCGGACCAGGCGGTTGAGCAGCTGAGTGTGGTGAACCACCTCGTAGTCGCCGCCGACCTCCGGGTACTCGTTGCCGAGGGCGTTGAAGCAGTGGGCGCAGGTGACGACGATCTTGCGCTTGCGCTGCTCGACGCCGTCGAAGACCGAGTTCAGCAACTCGATGTTCTGCATGGCGAGCTGCTGGAACAGGAATTCGTTACCTGCGCGGCGAGCGGAGTCACCGGTGCACGTCTCGTCGGCGCCGAGGACCATGAACTTCACGCCTGCGGTGGCGAGCAACTCGGCGACGGCCTTGGTGGTCTTCTTGGCGCGGTCCTCGTAGGCGCCGGCGCAGCCGACCCAGAACAGGTACTCGTAGTCCTCGAAGCTGTCGGCATCCTGACCGAACACCGGGATCTCGAAGTCCATCTCACTGATCCAGTTGAGACGGTCCTTGGAGTTCTGGCCCCAGGGGTTGCCCTTGTTTTCGAGGTTCTTGAACAGGCCGGCCAGCTCGGACGGGAACTCCGACTCGATCAGCACCTGGTAGCGGCGCATGTCGATGATGTGGTCGACGTGCTCGATGTCGACGGGGCACTGCTCGACACACGCGCCGCAGTTGGTGCAGCTCCACAGCGTCTCGGCGTCGATGACCGGGGCCAGCTCGCCGTCGACGGTCTCGCCGACCAGCTTGCGCTCGGCCTCCCGGCGCGCAGCCTCGGGGATCGCGGCCAGCTTGGCCTCGTCCACGGCGCCGTCGCCGTCCACCAGGCCGATCTCGTCGCCGCCCATGTCCTTGCGGCCACCGGCCAGCAGGTACGGGGCCTTCGCATAACCGTGGTCGCGGAGCGAGGTGATCAGCAGCTTCGGGGACAGCGGCTTGCCGGTGTTCCAGGCGGGGCACTGCGACTGGCAGCGCCCGCACTCGGTGCAGGTGGTGAAGTCCAGCCAGCCCTTCCAGGAGAAGTCCTCGATGTTGCCGGCGCCGAACGTGTCGGTGTCCGGGTCGGCGTCCTCCATGTTGATGGGCTTGCCACCCGACATCATGGGCTTGGCCGCGCCGAGGGCGACGTCGCCGTCGTCCTCACGCTTGAAGTAGATGTTCGCGAACGCCGCGAAGCGATGCCAGGCGACACCCCAGGTGATGTTGCGTCCGACGACGTAGAGCCAGATCATGCCCGACATCAGCTTGACGAAGGCGAAGAACGCGACCATGTTCGGGCTCGCGGGCAGCAGCTTCGCGAGGTTCATCGTGAAGAAGTCGGTCCACGGGTTGGCGTGGCCGTAGGTGGCGATCTTGCCGGCCTTCACGAAGATCATGCCCAGGCCCTCGATGAGGACGACTGCCTCGACGAAGTACGCGGCCTTGAAGTCGGAGCCACTGAACCGGGACAGCCGGGCGGGCACGCGGGGGTGGTTGAGCTGGCGGATCACGATCAGCGTGGTGATACCGATGACCGTGCCGAGGCCGAGGATCTCGTCGATGAAGTGGTAGACGGCGGTGTTACCGACCAGCGGCCAGTGGAACGCCGGGTCGAACGTCTGCCCGTACGCCTCGAACCACACGATGGCTCCGAGCATGAACCCGACCATGACCAGCCAGTGAGCCCAGCCGACGGTGCGGAACTTGCTCATGCGGGTGTGCGCGATGAACTCCACGCACATCTGCTTGAAGCGCGGGAAGAAGGGGCGCCATCGGTCCGGGGCCGACTGGCCGATCCGGACGACGTTGACCATCTTCAATGCGCCAGTGATGAAGGAGAACCAACATACGAGGCTCAGCAGCACGCCGATGGTGCCCAACGTGATCGTCAGGGCATTCATGTCGCGGCCTTTCGTTTCAGGGCGGCAGGGCGGCCACCTCGGGACTGCTCGTGATCCTAACGCTTGCTAAGTTACCCGCTAGTAACTTATTCAGTGTACCTGCGGGTAACTTACCGGCGCTCAGCGGGATCTCTGCAGCTCGGGCGCCGATGAGGCATGTGATGCATGCCACAATCGGACTTTCTGTTCGCCACGTTAAAGGGTCGAAATTGCGGCGTTCACCCAAGGTCGCCCTAACTTCGGCCGACGGCCGCCGGGTGCGGTCCGCGGCGCTCCCGGAGAGGGCTCCGGCGGTCGTTTTCGTCACGAATCCGATGCGGTCGCATTGCGGCCGGATGACGACGAGTGGATATTCCGGGTGCTCACGTCGACGCTGCCGAAATCCCTCCCGAGTGACGTAATTCATGCCGTGTAATTCGCGCGAATTACACACATTCGAAGCGCTACTGATCGGTAACTTGCGGGTGCGATGAATTTTTCGTCAATGAACATTTCGGCCGTGATTCCGCTGTTACTCTGAGCGTGTTTTCCGGCCCTGGCCAGCGGTCACACGGGGGGCCGAGCAGTGCACTTCGATCACACCAGAACTTCGTCGGGACGCTCCTGAAATGAGGCATCAATGATCGTGAGAAAAGCTGCAGTCACGGCAGGGATGGCGGTCGCCGCCATGGGGCTCGCTGCCGGGGTTTCCCATGCAGGGCCGGTGGCAGCACCTGCTCCAGGGGCGCCTGTTCCGGCAATAGCGGCGCCCGCGGTTCCTTCGCTGCCGTTCCACGACGTCGCGTCCCGCGAGGAGAACGACAGGGCGTTCGGTCAGTTCGGTGCGCAGGTCGGCATCGCCGTCACGGTCGGAAGCCTGGTCGGAACCATAGCTGGGGCCGGAATCGGCTGCATCGCAACACTTCCCGCTGGCTGCGTCGCCGGGCTGGTGACCGGGGCCGGTATCGGCGGGGTCATTGGAACCATCGTCGCCGGTGGCCCCACCCTCGGCGTCAGTGCGTACCAGTTGTGGGAGACGTACAACGCCGCTCCGGGGACCTCGATCTACGCGGACCGGGACGAGTAGAGCCCTCGTATCAGCGCCCGGCCCCGTCGTGCCTCGCACGGCGGGGCCGAGTCGTGAGTGGAGGCCACCGCGAAGAAACCGACCGGTTCCCCGCTTTGTGTGGGAATAACTGCATCCCTGACTGGTGCAATTCTTGAAATTCGATCCCAATGCCGTTCTGGGCGCAATTTTTCATAACCCTGAGCAGACTATTTCGTGAGCGCCTTTTCTCTAGGCGAGACTCAATTGGGATCTGTCACAGCCGCAAGTTACTGTTTAGCAACGGATGGGGTTGAAACCTTAAGGGGATGGAATGAAGTTGCGTCGTATCGTTACGACTTCGGCACTTTTGGTGGGTGTGCTCGCGACCGGGTCCGGGGTGGCGGTCGCGGAACCCGTCGCCGAGCCGGGCACCGAGATCGGATACGAATCCCACATCGAGGACCGCACGGTCGTGACCACGCTCGACGCCGGCGCCTTTGCGCTCGCATCGGACGGGAAGTCCGTCGCGATCAAGGATGTGGGTGGGGCAACTGTCGTTTCCCTGCCGCTCGCGTACCGATTCGACGGACTGCAGTTTCCGTTCGAGGAAGAGATCACCGAAAACGGAAAGACCCTGCGTCTGACGCCGAGTGTCGACAAGGCCGAGGCAACGCCGATCTCACCCGAGGATCGGATCACGCCCATCGCGCTGCACGACGTGGCGTCGATCGACGAGAACACCAGGGCTCAGTCGGCGTTCCAGCAGCAGCTCGGTATCGCGATGACGGTCGGCAGTCTCGGCGGCACCATCGTGGGTGGAATCCTGGGATTCGCCGTCGGTTGCGTGGTCGGGACACCTGTGGCCGTCTTCGGATGCCTGCCGTTCGGCGTAACGGGAGCGGGGATCGGTGCGCTACTGGGCACGATCGTCGTGGGCGGCCCGACGCTGGCGATCGCCGGTATCGACCTGATCAACACGCTGAACGCACCGCCCGGCACCACGAAGTGGGTGAAGTAGCCCCACCCCGCGGTACTCAGACGCCGCCCGCCTCCCTTCGGAGGCGGGCGGTTCGTCGTTGCGCCCCTCGCGGGAGTGAACCTCGTCACACCGGCGTATCCGACCTGCCGGGTCAGCCCATGCTTAGGCTAACCTTCGTCCGTCACAGCGCTGCTCTCGAAACGGATCTCGATGAACCTCCGACGGTTTACTGCCACCTCCCTGCTCGTCGTCGCGGCGATGGGCGTCGGGGCGGCCACGTCATACGCCGATCCGGCCGCTGCACCCCAGCCGGGCGCGGAACAGGGCATCCCGAACATCAACTACCAGACCGCCCGCGACGGTGACGCCGCTGTGGCCACCCTCGACGCCGGCGCCTTCTCGATCAACGCCGCGAACGACACCGTCGACGTGGTCGACGACGGCGGCCGCGTCGTCGCGTCCATTCCCACGTTCTTCCGGGTCGACGACCTGCAGCATCCGTTCGCGGTGGCGGTCGACGACACCGCTCGCGTCCTGCGGCTAGTCCCGAACATGGATCCGTCGGCAGCGACCCCCGTCCCCGTGTCGGAGCGGCTGACTCTCGACGACGTCGCCGCACCGCAGGACAAGCAGGAACGCGACGACCGCGCACTCGACGACTTCCAGCAGCAACTCGGGATCACGAGCGCGATCACCGCGATCGTCGCGGCCATCATCGGCGGGGCGATCGGCTGCGCGATCGGTGTCATCCCCGGCACGGCTGCGCTGGTGATTCCGTTTCTCGGCCTCGCCGGTCCGGTGGCCGGGTGCATCGGAGGTGCGCTGATCGTCGCACCCGTCGTCGCGCTTGCCGGCACCATCGTCGTCGGCGGTGGCGCCCTGGTGGTTCTCGGAATCCAGTACTTCAACACCATCAACAGCCCGTTCGTCGCACCGGAACCCACGGCATGAGCGGCCGGTTCGTACGGAACCTGCGGGCCGTCACCGGGGCAGCGTTCCTCGTCGTCGCGGCACTCGGAATCTCCGCCGGGACCGCACACACAGCTCCACTGGCGCAGCGGGATTCGTCCGACATCGGCTACGAGGCGCACGCCGAGGGGGAGTCCGTCGTCACGTCGATCGACGCGGGCGCCTTCCGGATCACCGACACTCGGGAAGCGATAGAGGTGGTGGACGACAGCGGCAAGGTGGTGGCTGCGCTGCCGCTCACGATTCGCGTCGGCGACGCAGTCTATCCGATCGACGCCGACCTCGATGGGCGCACGGTGACGCTCACTCCGCAGGTTCCCGCCGGCGTCGCGTCCTCCCTGAAATCGGTTGCGCAGGACGGATTCGACACTCAGGAAGAGCGTGACGACTCGGCGCTCGCCGACTTCAACAGCTACCTCGGTTACGCGACACTGATCGGCGGCCTGATCTTCGGTGTGATCTTCGGTGCCGTGGGTCTCGCGGTCGGGTGCGGCCTGTTCGCCGTGACCGTGATCGGCACGCCGGTCGGGTGCCTCGGCGGGCTGCTGGCGGGATTCGCCGCCGGCGGGTTGGCCGGAACCATCTTCGTGGGCGGCGCCGCACTGGTGATCCTCGGAATCCAGTACCTCGTCACCATCAACACGCCGTTCATTCCGCCCGCGCCCGAGCCCACCGCCTGATCAGTTCCCGCGCGCTCGGTAGCCGGTTGCCGTGATCGTCGGCAGCACCGGAGAGGGCAGGTTCGCACCCACCGTCGCCGACTGGTTCGTTCGCGCCGCGGGAGAGTACGGCTGCGCCGCTCTCGACGTCATCGACCTCGCGGACGTCCCACTACCCGTGGTGGTCCCGGGTTTCGGCACCGACGCGTAGCCGACGGTGGCCGCAGTGGGGGCGCGGCTCGCGGCCGCGGACGCCTTCGTCGTGGTGACCCCGTCGGCTTCGTGTCGTACGGCGGAATGGGCGGGGGACTCCGCGCGGTGGAACAGCTGCGGTTGGTGTTCGCGGAACTTCACGCGGTCACGGTCCGCGACAGTGTCAGCTTTCGCGGCGCGTGGGCGGTGTTCGACGAGAACAGGGAACCGCTCGACCAGATCGAATGGTGGGGCACCACCCTGCGGGATGCCCGGGCGGTCCGGCCCTACGCGGCCTGAGTGCACGACCGACGACAGCGGCCCGCCTCCCGAGAGGGAAGCGGGCCGCTGTCTTCTGTGGAGTGCGTTACGAGGTGCGCACGCGCAGACCCGGGTTCTCGGCCAGCACCTCGTTGATCGGCGTGGCGAACAACTCGGGGCTCTCGCCGAGGACGAACGTGACGACGTCCGCGACCTGGCAGATCGGGTACTGCCCGACGTTGGACGCGCTCGAGATTCCGAGTGCCAGCGTGCCCGTCACGATCGTGCCGCCGCTGTCGCCCTGCAGGGCGCACATGCTCGTCGAGAAGCTGTCGGCCAGCGTGCGCTCACCGACCGAGACGGTCTGCGCCACGGACGTGACGACACCGCACGTGAAACCGGTGGTCAGACCCGACTTGCACACCGGGGCGCCGACAATCGGGTCGGCGGTTCCGGTGATGGCGACCGGCGCTGCGCCGGGAACCCGGACGCCGTTGTTCTCGAACCGGTGTGCGGCGTTGTCGTCGGCCCGGATGATCGAGTAGTCGTGGATGTCCAGGCTCGTTTTGGCGAAGGTGCCGATCCGCGGACCGGTGCCACCCGGGACCAGCGAGAACGCCTCCGATGCCTCCGAGGTGCCGGCAGCGTCCCGGTTGGGGTCGCAGTGTCCGGCCGTGATGTTCACCGGGCCGCCCGAGCTGTCGGTGCCGTTGAAACCGAGCGAGCAGCGCAGCCCCACTCCGCCGCCGAGCGAGCCGTACGCGTCGCCGCCCAGCAGGGCGTCGGCGGGGAGCGGTTCGGCGATGGGGGTGAGGTCGGTGGACGGCAGCGGAGCGGCCGTGGCCGGCGACTGCACGACGCGTGCGCCCTTCAGGAAGTCCGGAAGCTGCAACCCGCCCACGTTGTCCGCACGGAGCACGAGATCGTTGTTCACGATGTCGATGGCCACACCGCGAACGAGATCCGCGACGGCGGGCGGCTGGGTGTCCAGCCAACTGTCGAGCGACTTCACCTGAGCCTGCAGGCTGCTCTCGCTCTGTGCCACATCCTTCACCTGGAACCCGGCCTTCTCGGCCGCGGCGACCGCGGCGTCCTTGTCGGCACCGTCGGCGAGCCCGACGATCGGGGTGCCGGCGTTGTCGAGCCAGGTTCCGGCGAACGCATCCGGGAACTGGATGCGGGCGATCTTCGCGAACTCGGCCAGCTTCTGGCCCAGCTCGGAGTGCTCCAGGTACTGGTCCGGGCTCAGCGACAGATCACGCTGGATAGCGTCGATCAGTTCCGCGGGAAGCTTGGCGGCCTGGCCGGACACTCCGGGCTCGACCGGATCGGCCTGAGCGGAGGCGGCGACCGGACCGAGGAGCAGCAGCGCGGCGGAGCCGAACACGGCGGCACGACGTGCGATGGAGCTTCGCATGGGGGCCTTTCTGATGTTTGTTTGTTCGCAGTTGCCTCGCGGGCGCATACGAATACGACCCCCCGACAGGTAAGGCCGTACACAGTCGGAGTCGACTATATGGGTTCGCCCCGTCTATTCCCACCTGTAACACTCTCGGTGGACGACGCAGCAGGACAAAGCGGACACGGGGCCGGAATACACCTGTGCCCGGTGTCCGAGCGGAGCGGACACCGGGCACAGGGTGGGGCGGTGGGGAACTAGTCGGAGATGGTGCGCACGCGCATCCCGGATCCGAGCGTGTCCACGATGTCCGCGACGGGGATGCCCAGGCTGGCGGTGCCACCCTCCGGTGCCAGCACCAGGTTCGCCTCCGTGCAGTTGGGGGCGCCACTGGCGTTGGAACCACTGGTGATGCCCAGCGCGAGGGTTCCGGTGACGATGGCGCCGCCGCTGTCACCCGCGAGGGTGCAGGCCGTGCCGGCGAAACCGTTGACCACGCGGCTCGAACCGTCGGCGACGAACAGCTGCGTCTCGACGCGATCGGCTGCCACGACACCACACGTGAACGACGACGTCTGGCCCGACTTGCAGATCGGGGCGCCGACGACGGGCCGGGCGGTGCCGGTGATCTCCAGCGTGGTGCCGTTCGCGCCGCGAACCGCGGGACGGTCCAGACCGGCCTTGACGCCGGCCTCGTTGAGCTTGATCACCGAGTAGTCCAGCTTGTCGGCCGGGTTGCCGACCGACGACTTCGAGAACGCGCCGATCTGCTGGCTGTCGTCCACGTTCTGGTGATTGGGAAGGAACACCGGCGACGGCTGACCCTCGGCGGGGTTGCAGTGTCCGGCGCTGATGTTCACGGCCTGGCCGCTGTCGTCCACGGCGTTGAAACCGAGCGAGCAGACGGAGATCTCCGAGATCGGCGTCTTCGGCAGCTCACCCGCGGTGGTGATGTAGGTGTCACCCGCGAGGGGACCTCGCTCCACCGGACCGCCGCCGCCGGGGCTCAGCATCACCTTGACGTTCGCGAGCAGCGTCGGCAGGTTCAGCGCCTGGCCGATGGGGCTGTTGACGACATCGATGACGACGCGGTTCTCGAGGACGTCGATCGACGCGGAGTTGACCTGGGAAGCCACGTCCTTCGGCAGTCCCGCGATCCAGCCGTTCACGTCGGAGAGGGTCTTCTCCAGGCCGTTCGCGGACACGGGCGCAATGCGGGTGTCGTACCCGGCCTTGGCTGCGGCGTCGGCTGCCTCGTTCGTGGTGACCGCGACGACGGGCTGGCCGTCGAGGCCGATCCAGGCCCCGGCGAAGTCGTCGGGATGCTGCTCCCGGAAGTCCTCGGCGTAACTACCCAGCTCCTGTGCCTTCGCGGCGCGGTCGAGGTACTCCTGCGGGCTGATCTTCAGGTCGCGGGTGATGGCCTCGACGAGTTCGGCCGGCAACTTGTCGGCGCTCAGCTGAGTGGTGTCGGGCTGCGTAACAGGGTCGGCCTGGGCGGCAGTGGAAAACGGGAAGAGAAGAAGCATTGCCGAGGCGCCTACAACAGCGGCGCGGTGCGCCAGCACGTTACGCATGAAATCCCTTCTGCACGGAATCCGTTCACTGAGGATTCCTTCTGGGGTGGGTATCAGCGCCCCACCTTAAGCTACGGACGAGTCAGACGGTCGGGGAGGTGTGATCAGAGCCTCACTCACCTGGGCTTTTGAGAGCCGGCAACGCGGGTGTGGTCGTGGTGGTGGTCGCGGCCGCGGGTTCCTTCATCGTCGTCGTGGTTGTTGTTGTCGTGGTGGTCGTCTCCGGCGGCGTCGTGGTCGTCGCGGCAGTCGTCGTCGTGGTGGTCTGCGTGACCGTGGTGATCGAGGGAAGGGTGATCACCGGCGTCGTCGTCGGGGGCGGAGGCGGCGGCACGAACACGGATGTCGTCTCCACCGGTGCAGGCGGGGGAGCCACCGGGATGGGGGCCTGAACCTCCGTCGTGACGGCCACCTCCTGCGTGCTCGCCGTCGGCAAGACAACGGACGCGGCCGGCGTGGGTCGTGCGCTGGACGTCGTCACCGACGCGGTCTGGGCGTCCTGGATCGACGGGACCGGGGTGCTGCCGCCGCCGGTGAGTGCGAACGCGAGCGCCCCACCGGCCAGCGCCAGGACGGCCGCGGCGACACCGGCGATGATCAGCGGCCGACGGTCCGTGCGCTTGGCAGGTGGGGTCGATGTGCTCGCGGCACCGGCCGCCTCGGTCTCGGCGGGCTGATACGCGTCGGCGGCAGCGGCCGCGGCCGCGGGCACCGCCGTCACGGCGGAGTACGCGGTGGGCATGGGGGCCTCGACGATCGGAATCGACTCGGTGTCGGCGCTCGTGTCCTCGTCGGTCAGTGCCAGCCCGGCCGCCAGCAGTGCGGCGCCGTGGGCCGGGGACTCCGGCGAGGCGGCGAGCGCCACGGACTCCGGGATGAGTGTCGCGTCGCCCAGACCCATGTAGTCGAGGGATTCGCGCAGTTTCGTGATGATCTCCGGCGCCCAGTCCGACGGATGGGTCGCGGTGACCTTCACCGTCCCCGACAGTCCGTCCGCGGCCTCCCTGAAGAGGCAGAACATCGCCGTCGCGACGAGGTCCTCGGCGCGGGTCAGCGAGCCCGCGTACTCGATGCCCGCGGGCTCACCGACGCGGGCCAGGAAGTCGCGGACGGCACCGGTCGATTCCGTGCCGGGGTCGCCGAGCTGAACCGTGCCGTCCGGGGCCGTGAAGAGGACGGACGGGTGTTCGATCGTCCTCACGTCGGTTCCGGAGGCGGTCACCACCGCTGTGGAAACCGCATCGCCGACGGTGAGTCCGACTCCGGTGGTCATGAAAGATCCTTACTGGCACAGTTCGAGGGGTGCCTCATCGCACCATGTGCACAGTGTGTCGCCTGCCGCAGTCGAATGGTTACACGGGGCGCTGCTGCGCCTTCGGCGCCCGTGAGTACTTATTAACCACCCGCGGTTAATAAGTACTCACGGGTCAGGAGTCGGCGGAATACCCGTGGCCCATCGCACGCAGCATCGACAGCAGCTCGGACCGCGACCCGGCGCCCAGCCGCCGCCGGATCCGCGCGACGTGGTGCTCGATGGTCTTCGCGGAGATGTAGAGGCGTGACCCGATCTCCCGGTACGTCAGCCCCTGGACGAGTAGTTCGGCCACCTCGGCCTCGCGGTCGGTGAGCGATCCCGGTGTGCTCGGACTCGACACGACCGCGGAGTCGGCACCGTTGCCCGCGGACGTCGGCTGCCGCAGGGCCCTCGCGACCTGCAGGAGAGCGGTCGCGACCCTCGTGTCGGACGCACGCAGCGCGGCTTCACCCGCGAGGCGCGCACCGTCCCACGGCAGGCCGATCCGGTCGAGGGTGCGGGCCGCGTCTTCGACGGATGCGGCGTCGATGTCGCCCTGCAGCACGCGCAGCCAGGCGCGACCGGCGGTGGCGAGCCCGGACGCGTACGTGCTGACCTTGGCGGCCTCGCCGAGTGCGCGGGCGTGGGGCATCAGGTCTGCGGGGCATTCGGCGAGGATCGAGGCCTGCACGCCGTACCAGTGCAGCGCCGATCCCCACATCGCCGGCTCGCCGAGCGTCCGCAGCAACGACTGCGCGTCCTCGACGAGGTGGGTGATCCGGGCGGGTTCGCCGACCCGGATCGACGTCAGCCACAGTTCGCCGAGCGGCAGCAAACTCAGCAGGTCCACCGAGTATTCGGCGAGCACGCCTTGCGCGCCCGCCCAGGCCTGAAGCAGTGCCGCGTTGTCGCCGGTGCGCCGGGCCAGCCCGACCCGCAGGCCGTGGACGAACAGCAGATCGCGTTGCCGCATCGACGCGGCGTCGAGGCCGTCGAGCCGTGACTGCGCCGCGGCGAGGTCGCCGCGGACCATGGACGTCCAGGCGGTGAGCAGCTGATGCCGGTTCGCGGTGACACTGCCGGGCCGTTCGGTTTCCCGTGCCCGGGCGAGGACCGCGTCCGCGTGCGCGAGTTCGCCGCAGTGGAGCGCGGCGAGGGCGGTGATCGCGGCGGGGGAGTCGGGCAGTACCCGTGGCCGGGACGCGCGACCGGGCAGCGACAGTGCACGCGTCAGTGAGTTCAGTGCGGCGTTGGCGGACGCGGTCGCCGACTGGACGAGTCCGGTCGCGACGAGTGCGGCGCCGGCGGTGGCGGCCGTGGGGGGTGCGCCCGCGCTGGTGGCGAGGACGGCTTCGGCGTCGTCGAGTCGCCCCGCGACCACCAGGACGGAGGCGGCGAGGGAGGCGTCGGCGCCCGCCCGGTCGGCGCCGAGCCAGGCGTACAGTTCGGCGCTGCGATCGATCATGCCGCAGAACGCGGCGCCGGCGGCCGAAATCCTGACCGCCGCAGCGAGTTCCGCATCGCCGACGGTGCCGGACCGTTCGAGGACCGAATCGGCCAGGCCGACCGCGGTGTCGAGGTCGCCGTTCAGGGCGCAGGCCTCGGCGTATGCGACGACGGCACTGTCTCCGAGCCTGCCGACCCGGCCGGCTTCGGCGTACAGGGCGACCGCGGTGGCCGGTTCGGCGAGTTCTGCCTGGGCACAGAGAAATTGGCTCAGATCGTCGCTCGGTGTGCCGGTCGCGGCGACCGCGCGGGCGACGGGAAGCGTGAGCGTTCCGCCGTCGACGTGGTGGGTGAGCAGGCGGCGGGCAAGCGTGGTCAGCCGGTTTTCGCCGAGCGTTTCCGTGAGATGCGTGTGGTCCGCCAGAACCAGCGTGTCCCGTTCGTCGACCCAGCCGTCCGCGCGGAGCGCGTCGACAGCGGCGCGGGCACGGTCGGGTTCGATGTCGAGTACTCGGGCGACCACGGTCTCGTCGAGGTCGCTGCCGAGCAGAACCAGTGCGAGAGCAGACAGTTGCGGGCCGTCGAGCTCCGCGAGTTCCGTGGGAGGAAGCGGTGAGGGCAGCGTGGACACCGGCGCCCTATCCGCCGTTGCCGAGGACGCCGGGCACCAGGCCGGTGACTCCGCCGACGACGCCGCCGACCGTGTCGCCCACTCCGTTGACGGTGTCACCCACCGCGCCGGCACCGCCGACGATGGTGTTGGCGATCGCGGCGCCGCCGTCGGTCTGGGGAACGCTCGGGGCCGGAGCGGGGGCCGGTGCGGGCGCGGGGGCCGGGGCTGGTGCGGGTACTTCGGCCGCGGGAGCCGGTGCGGTGCCGGGCGCTGCAGCGACCGGTGCGGCCCCGGCCGGTGCCGCGGTACCGGGTGGGACGGTGCCGGGTGCGGCGACCGGGGTCGCCACGCCGGCCGCGGTACCGGGTGCCCCGGTCGCGGCGGCGACGCCCGCCGCCTCGGTGCCGGGAGCGGCGGCGCCCGTCGCGGCGGCCTCGGCCGGAACACCGGACGTGGAGGCCGCGCCCGCCGACGTGCCCGACGACTGCGAGGTGGTGGAACCCGAGTTGGACGACGACGGTGCGACGTCGAGGGCGGTGCCGAGCGACAGCCCACCCGCGGCGAGCAGGGCGATGGCTGCGGCGGAAGCGGTGATGATCCCGGCCTTCTTCTTCCGCGACATCCCGGTGGCGGCGGGCTCGCCGAGGGTCGGTGCGGGGGTGCGGGCGGCGAAGACGACGGTCTCGGCGTCCGACTCGGTGACCGGGGCGGCAGGCGCTGCGGCGGCTGGTGTCGCGGTGGGCACGACGACCGGCATCCGCGCGACGGTCGGGGCGGCGGCGCGTCCCGCATTGTCGTCGGCGGCGAGCAGGGCGGCGCCCAGGGCCGCGGTGTGGCCCGGACGTTCGGCGGCGACGACGGGAACACGCAGTTCCGCCGACAGGAGTTCGGCGACCAGCGGGATCGCGGCGCTTCCGCCGGTGAGCACCACCTGGGTGACGTCGCTGGATTCGAGGCCGGCGGCGTGGATGCTCTCGCGCACCAGCGTCACCGATTCCTGCAGGGACGCGCGGATGAGGTCTTCGAGTTCCGAGCGCACGAGCCGCACGTCGGTGGAGATGCCGGGCAGCTCGATGCCGATGGTGGCTTCGGTGTCGGAGGACAGCGCCTCCTTCGCCGCGGTGCAGCGGGTCCGCAACCGGGTGAGGGCGGCGACCGTGTCGGGTGCGAACGGGTCGATGTCGCCGAACTCCTCGGCGACGTTGCCGAGGACGTACTGCATGGTGGCGTGGTCGAAGTGGGCGCCACCGAAGTCCTCGGACCGCACCGGCTTGCCGAGGACGCCGGTCTCCGTGCCGTGTGCGTCCGAACGGAAGAGGGTGATGTCGAGTGAGGTGCCGCCGAGGTCGTAGATGACGGTCAACGCGTCGCCGAGGGTGCCGCGGGTCCGTTCGAGCCACGTCATCACCGCCTGCGCCTCCGACACCAGGGTCGCGTCCGTGACGCCGGCCTGCTCGAGCGCGTCGGCGAGGACACCGACGGTGTACGGCGGCCAGACGGTCGGGTGGGCGACGACGGTGGTCGGGAGGCCGTGGCGGCCCGACGCGGCCTCGTGCACGATGCAGCTCACGGCGGTGGCCACCAGGTCTTCACCGGAGTAGGTCGAGCCGTCGTCGGTGAGGATCCCGACCGGGTCGCCCACGCGGTTCGCGAAGTCGGACACCGTCACCGCGTCCGGTTCGCTCGTGTCGTCGCCGAGGACGGGAGCGCGGTCGGGGGAGAGGTGGAGAACACTTGCGCGGGACAGGACGGTGAGGTCGGCGGCATCCGTCACGCTCGCCCCGTCCGTGTCGACGGCGGCCACCGTATTGACCGATCCGACACCGATGCCGAGCGCTGCAGCCATGTTCCACTCCTGTGGTCCGGGCGGGCGTCACGCCGCCTGCGTCAGGCGGACGGTGCCGCCGTCGTATGTGACGGCCGAAGCCGTCGTGGTCACTCGATTTGTCGCGTGGAGTGGCCGTTTCGTTACGCCGACGCCGCTGGTCTACGGCAGTTACGGGGCCGATCCCCTAATGGCCCCCTATCCCCTAACGGGGAGGCCCCGACCCCCGATGGGAGATCCCCGATGCCGGGGTCCCCGAGTAGGGGGCGCCGCCCCGTTGGGAAGGGGGCCGCCGATCCATAACGTGTATTTCACTCGCCGTCACAGCAGTTGTGGTGGCCACCCGAACTCCCCGAACCTCGACTACAGGAGAGCTGCCATGGCTACCAATGCCGTCCTCGACTTCATTCTCGGCCTTCTTCGCGACGAGCAGGCTGCGGCTGCCTACTGCGCCAACCCGACCGAGGCGCTGTGCGCCGCCGGCCTGCAGGGTGTGAGCCACGCGGACATCGTCTCCGTTGCTCCCCTGGTCGCGGAGTCGGGACTGTTCGCAGGTGGCGGGGCCGACCTGGCCGCGATCGTCAACGCCGGTGCCGACGTCGCCGGTGACGTGGCGGGCGGTATCGGCGCAGGTGTCGGTGGCGGCCTGGGCGGCGGCCTCGGTCTCGGCGGCGGTCTCGGCGGTGCGGTCGGTATCGGTGCCGGTGCAGGCCTCGGTCTGGGTGCCGGCCTGGGCGGCGACTTCGACTTCGCGGCGGAACTGGCTGCCGGCCTGAGCGCCGCGCTCGGTGCGGCGCTGGAGATCGGCGGCGAGATCGGTGCGCAGCTCGGCGCCGCGCTGGGTGCAGCCCTCGACGCAGCACTCTCCCTCACCGGTGGCCTCGACCTCGGTAGCGCACTCGACATCGGCGCCGCGATCAGCGGGGCCCTCGGAGGCGCGCTCGGGCTGGGCGCCGACCTGACGGCGCAGCTCGCCACCACCCTCACCGCGGCGATCACGGCCCTGCCGGTTGTCGACGTTGCCGGTGGTCTCACCGGGATCCTCGCCCCCGCACTGTCGATCGGCGGCGACCTGGGCGCCGAGCTGGGTGCGGCTCTCGGTGCCGCCCTCGGAAGCGTCGTCGACCTCGGCGGGAGCCTGGACGGTGACATCCTCGCCGGACTCGGTAGCGGCCTCGACCTCGGTGCTGTGCTCGGAACGACCCTCGGCGGCGTGCTCGGTGTCGACGCCGGTCTCGGCGGCGCGCTGGGCGGTGCGCTCGACGCGGCGATCGGCGCGGGCGGCGGGCTGGGCGCCACCCTCGAAGGCCTGCTCGGCGGTGAACTGCTCGGTGACGTCGCCGGCTCGCTCGGCGGAGTTCTCGGCACCGACCTCGGCGCGGTCCTCGGTGGAGCTCTCGGTGGTGTCCTCGGTGCGGGCGGCGACCTGAGCGCAGACCTCGGTGGCGCACTCGGCGCGACTCTCGGTTCGATCGCGGACCTGGGCGGCGGACTGGACCTCGACGCGATCCTCGGTGCGGGCGGCAGCCTCGGCGGTGCGCTGAGCGGACTGCTCGGCGGTGAACTCGGAGTCGGCGGCGACCTCACCGCCGGTCTGGGTACCGCGCTGGACGCCGTTCTCGGTGCCGGTGGCGGCCTCGACCTCGGCGCCGTTCTCGGTGCCGACGGCGACCTCGGCGGTGCGCTGAGCGGCATCCTCGGTGGCGTGCTCGGCGCGGGCGGTGACGTCAGCGGCGATCTCGGTGGAGCCCTGGGCGGTCTGCTCGGCGGCGCCCTCGATCTGGAGGGTGGCCTCGGCGGCGCCCTGTCCGGCGCACTCGACAGCGGACTGGGACTGGACGCCGCACTCGGCACGGTCCTCGGCGGAGCCCTCGGCCTGGACGGTGGCCTGGCCGCCGAACTGGGCAGCACCCTCGACGCCGTGCTCGGCGCGGGCGGCGTGACGGACATCGACCTGGGCGGTCTGCTGGACGGCGGACTGGGCCTCGGGCTGGGCACCGACCTCGGTCTCGGCGGGGAACTGACGTCGGAGCTGACGACGGCGCTGAGCGGGGCCCTCGGCCTGGGCGGCGAGGCAGGCGCGAACCTGGGCACGGTCCTGGGCGGCGCCCTGGAGAGCGGCCTCGGGCTGGGCGGTGTCCTCGACACCGGTGCCGACCTGGGAACCACCATCAGCGGCGCGCTCGGCGGGGTGCTCGGAGTCGACGGTGACGCCACCGCCGGTCTGGGTGCGGCCCTCGACGCGGTGCTCGGCGCGGACGGCGGAGTCGACCTCGGCGGCGTGACCGACCTGGGCGGCCTGCTCGGCGGTGCGTTCGGTGTCGGTGGCGGTGCGGGCGCAGACCTCGGCGCGGCCCTGGGCGGAGTGCTCGGCGGTGCGCTGGAGACCGGCGGCGCCCTCGACCTGGACAGCGTTCTCGGCGCGGAGGGAAGCATCGGCAGCACGCTGGGCACCGCTCTCGGCGGCGTCCTCGGAGCCGACGGCGACCTCAGCGCGACCCTCGGTTCCGCACTGGAGACGGCTCTGGAGGCCGGTGGCGGACTCGATCTGGACTCCGCTCTGGACGCCGACCTCGGACTCGGCGCCGCAGCCGGCGTGGGCGGCGCCCTGGACGGTGCGCTCGACGCGGGCACCGATCTCGCGGGTGGCCTGACGGGCGGCATAGACGGCGCGCTCGGCGGACTGCTCGACGTGGGCAGTGACGTCACGGGCAACGTGGGCGGCGCTGTCGGCGGCGGCGTCGCAGGCGGCGCGGACGCCGCGGCAGGCATCGGTGCCGGTGTCGCCGCGGGTGTCGGTGCGGTTGCCGACGCCGGAGCGGACCTCGGCGGCAGCCTCGGAACCAACCTGGTCGGCGGACTGGACACGGCCGGTGGCCTGGGCGCCGGTCTGACCAGCGGTCTCACCGGTGGTCTCGGTGGAATCTTCGAAACCGGTGCGGGCCTCGGCTCCGCACTGACCGGCAGCGTCGGCGGTGCCGTCGACGCGGTGGGCGAGGCAGGCGCCTCGGTCGGCGCGGTCGCCGACGCCGGTGCGAACGTGGACGCGAACCTCGGTGGCGCCCTGGACACGGCGGCCAACCTGGGTGGCACGGTCGGTGGCGCCCTGGACACGGCCGCGAATCTCGGCGGAAGCCTCGGCGGCACGGTCGATGCCGCGGCCGGTGTCGGCGGAGACGTGGCCGGTGGAATCGAAGGCGGCCTGGACAGTGCGGTCGACGCCACCGCCGGTCTGACCGGTGGACTGGATGCCACCACCGACGCGGTCACCGGCCTCGGCGCCGGATTGTCCGGTGGCGTGGGTGGCCTCGGATCGCTCGGCACCTCGGTCGGAGGCGCCCTCGACGGTGCGGTCGGCGGAGCGGTCGACGGTGGAGCCGCAGTGGGCGGCGCGGTCGACGGCGGAGCGTCCGCCGGTGGTTCGGTCGACGGTGGAGCGTCGGCAGGCGGTTCCGCCGACGCGGACGCGACCACGGACGGTTCGGCCGACCTCGGTGCGGTCGGCGGGGTCGTGGCCGACACCACCGGGTCGATCGCAGGCGGACTGGGGTCCACCCTGGGCGGTGCCGTCGACACCGGCGCCGACACCTGGTCGTCGATCGACGCGGACAACGCGTTCGGCGCCGACTCGGGCCTGCACGCGGACACCGACGGCTCGCTGTTCGGTGACACCGACACCTCGGTGGCCACGACGCACGACGTCACGGACGTGGTCGATCACCTCGAGCCGTGATGAGACGGCGGTTCCGGCATCCCCCAGACGGGGTGGCCGGAACCGCCGTACGATGTAACGAAATCAGCCCCGGACGCGTTATGCGTGCGGGGCTGTTTCACACAGTCGGGTGTCGGTGCACTGAACGTGGTGTCCGCACAGAGGTCGGAAGAATTGCGGGTCAACGAAGCTCATGGACAGTGCAGCCGCCGAGAAGAATCCAGCCGGGTCCCAGTCGATGACGGCGTTGCTCGAGCAGGCCCTGGTCGTGGCGAAGAGGTTCGGTCGTGGCGATTTGGCGCAGCGCCTCGACTCGGCCCGGACCCGGGTGCAGGATCCGCGGATGCGGATCGTGGTGGTCGGACCGCTCAAGCAGGGCAAGAGCCAGTTCGTGAACTCCCTCCTCAACCTCACCGTGTGCTCGGTGGGCGACGACGAGACCACCGCGATCCCCACCGTCGTCCAGAACGCCGAGGTGGCGTCGGCGGAACTGCTCCTCGCCGATCCGGGTGCCGACCCGATCCGGGTTCCTCTTCCGCTCGACGAGCTGAACGGCATCACGCCGGCCTCGCCCCGCGCCGAGGGCAGGGAGGTGCTGCGGGTGGAGGTCAACGTCCCGAGCCCGCTCCTCGCCGACGGTCTGGTCCTGGTCGACACGCCCGGCGTGGGCGGTGCCGGCAACCCGCACGCGGCGAGCACACTCGGGCTGATCCCGGCGTCGGATGCCGTGTTCGTTCTGTCCGACGCCAGCCAGGAATTCACCGAACCGGAGCTCGGATTCATTCGCCAGGTCACGAGCCTGTGCCCGTCGGTGGCGTGCCTGATCAGCAAGACCGACCTGTACCCGCACTGGCGAGAGATCGTCGAAGCCGACCGCGGGCACCTCGCGCGGGCCGGTCTCGACGTTCCCCTGATCCCGATCTCCTCGGTGCTGCGTTCGCACGCGCTGCGACTGCAGGACGAGGAACTCAACACCGAGTCCGGTTTCGTCGACCTGTACGCGTTCCTGCGCGAGCGAGTGGTGGCGCGGGCGGAGGCGAACACGCGCCGGGCGGTGTCGCTGGACGTGTCCTCCGCGGCCGAGCATCTCACCCTGGGGATCGGCAGTGAGCTTGCCGCCCTGCGCGATCCGGCGAAGGGCGTCGCCGCGGTCGCCGAACTGCAGAAGGCGAAGGCCGCCGCCGAGGAGCTGCACAAGAAGACGTCGCTGTGGCAGCAGACGCTGGGTGACGGTATAGCCGACCTGGCCGCGGACATCGATCACGACCTCCGGGACCGGTTGCGCCGCGTCACCCGGGAGGCCGAGGAGACCGTCGACGAGGGCGACCCCGGCAAGGATTGGGACGCGCTGGGTCAGTGGCTCGAGCAGGAGTTCGCCACCGCGATCGGCGACAACTTCGTGTGGGCCCACGACCGCGCGCTGTGGCTGGCCGAGGTGGTGGCGCAGCACTTCGCCGAGACGGGTGCGGTCGAGCTGCCGCACCTGGACGTCGCGGACGTCGACGGTGTCCTCGAACCGGTGGCCTCGCTCGCGGACCTCGAGGCCGGACGTATCGGCATCACGCAGAAGGTTCTCGTCGGGATGCGCGGGTCGTACGGCGGCGTCCTCATGTTCGGTCTGATCACCACCATGATGGGGATGGCCCTGGTCAATCCGATCTCGATCGGCGCCGGAGTCCTCCTCGGCACGAAGGCGTACCGGGAAGACAAGGAGAGCCGGATCCTGAAGCGGCGGGCGGAGGCGAAGGCCGCGATCCGCCGGTTCGCCGACGACGCCAGCTTCCAGGTGGGCAAGGAGTCGAAGGATCGGCTCCGGTCGATTCAGCGGTTGCTGCGCGACCATTTCAGTGCGATCGCCGAGCAGGCGCTGCGGTCGATCAACGACTCGCTGCGCGCCGCGCAGGAGGCGGCGAATCTCGAGTCCACCGAACGGACCCGCCGGATCGCGCAGCTCGAGAAGGACCTGCACGTTGCATCCGAACTGAAACAGCAAGCCGCGCAACTCGTCGCAGGCGACGCGGGAGCGGTCACGGCATGACGGCCGCTCCGCTTCACGAGGCCCGGGCACTCATCGCGTCCGCCCGGCAGTTGTACGCGGGCAGACCCGAGATCCGGGATCAGCTGACCGAATGCGCGCGGCGACTGGAACAACCGTTGCGGGTGGCTCTTGCCGGTTCGCTGAAGGCCGGCAAGTCCACTCTGCTCAATTCCCTGGTGGGTCAGGACATCGCGCCCACCGACGCGACCGAATGCACCCGCGTCGTCACCTGGTACCGCAGCGGGTCGACGCCCACCGTGACGGCCTGGTACCAGCCGGACCCCGGTAGCGGCGCCCAGCGTTCCGCCAACGTCCCGGTGCTGCGCCGGGACGGACATCTCACGTTCGACCTGGGCCACCTCACCGCCGACCAGGTGGACCGCCTCGACGTGGAGTGGCCGTCGTCCGCCCTGGCTCATACGACGATCATCGACACCCCGGGCACGTCCTCGTTGTCGAGGGACGTCTCGGCCCGCACCCTCGAGATGCTCACCCCCGACAACGAGGCGTCCGGCGCCGACGCCGTGGTCTACCTGCTGCGCACGCTGAACGCGACCGACGTCCAGTTCCTCGGTCAGATCGGCGACCACGTGGGCGACGAATCGGGACCGCTCGGTGTGGTCGGTGTCGTGTCGCGGGCCGACGAGGTGGGGGCGGGACGCCTGGACGCCATGATGTCCGCGAAGGAAGTGGCGTCCCGGTTCGCGGGCGAACTCGAGCGCACCGGGCTGTGCCAGGCCGTGGTCCCCGTCGCGGGTCTGCTGGCGCTCGGTGCCCGCACGATGCGTCAGGCCGAGTTCACCGCGTTCCAGCATCTGGCCGAGGTCCCGGTGGACGACCTGAACCTGGCGATGCTGTCGGCCGACCGGTTCGCGCGTGAGGACAGTCCGCTTCCAGTGGACGCCCGGATGCGCGCTCAGCTGGCAGACCGCTTCGGGCTCTTCGGGATCCGGATGGCCGTCACCCTGATCCGGCTGGGCACCAAGGACTCGCCGACGCTGGCGGCGGAATTGGTGGAACGCAGCGGCCTCGACGAATTGCGTCAGGTGATCGACATCCAGTTCGGGCAGCGGGCCGACCAGTTGAAGACCCACTCGGCGCTCGTGGCACTCAAGCGGGTGCTCACGGCGCATCCGGTGCCGGGTGCGGGTGAGATCCTGATGTCGGCCGAACGGCTGCTCTCCGACGTGCACGGTTTTCAGGAACTGCGCCTGCTCGGGCGCCTGCGGTCCACCGAGGTGGGGTTGCCCGCCGACGACGTGGCCGAGTTGCAACGCCTGATCGGCGGATTCGGGATCCAGATCGCCGAACGACTGGGCACCGACGGCGACGACTCCGTGGAGTTGCAGCGGATGCGGGCACTCGCCGCGGTGCGGAAGTGGCGCGAACGGGCACGCCACCCGTTGCTCGACCAGTTCACCGCGCGGGCCTGCACCGTCGCCGCCCGCAGCGCGGAAGGTGTTCTGGAGGAACTGAACACCGTCCGACTGTAGCTCGGTTACGTCGCGGAGACGCCCGCGATCTCGCCTTCCCGGAACGCGTTCACGAACAGTTGGTGATCCCTGCGGCTCACCTCGGCGTACGCGATGCCGAAGTCGATGATCTCGCCGACGAACTCGTCCAGCCTGCCGTCGACGACGTTCCGGATGGCGTCCTCGGTCTGGAACGTGACGAGGGTCTGATCGCTGTCCTCGTCGGAGACGCAATGCACCTTCGCCGTCGCCCGGCCGAGGTCCTCGAGCACCGGCGCGATGTCCTCCGGTTCGGTGAGATCCGACCAGTCGAGGTCCAGTTCGTACGGGGAGAGTTCGGCGACCACGAAACCGGTGCCGCCGATCTCCGTGTAGCCGAGCAGCGGATCCGTGTGGACCTGCAGCGCGCGCTGACTCACCACCGTGCGGTGTCCTTCGTGCTCGAAGTAGTCGCGGACCCGGGATTCGTCGACGACGCGGCTGGGCGCAGCGACGTTGCCCTGCTTGAGTGAGAGCACGATGTCGTTCTCGAGCGCCTGGGTCGCCCCTTCGATGAGCACGTTGTACGCAGGAAGACCGGCGCTGCCGATCCCGAAGCCCTTCCGCCCGACCACGTCCTTGATCCGGTAGAACACCGGTCGCGTGGATCGCTTGCTGCTGGGCACCCTCTCGATGTACGTGTCCAGCGCCTCGCACACGGTCGCGCGTTCCTCCTCGTCGAGTTCGCGGACACCGCGGCCCCGCCGGAAACGCCGGTCGTAGTCCTCGATCACCGTGACGGACTCGAGCAGGTCCACCCGGGTGGCGAGGCGCGCGCTCAGCAGCAGGTCCTGGATGGCGCCGCGCGAATTGTCCAGGCGCAGCGCGTACGCCTCGTCCGCTTCCCGCTGCACATAGTGCAGGACGTGCTCGACGTAACTGCGCAGGTAAGTGTCGGCGAGTGCCCGGACATCGCTCTCGGGGAGGGCCTTCTGCCACCCCATCAGTGCGAGACTCGCGACGAACCGGCGAAGATCCCAGCTGAACGGCCCCACGTACGCCTCGTCGAAATCGTTGACGTCGAAGACGAGGGTGCCCTCCGCATTCATGTACGTGCCGAAATTCTCCAGATGCAGATCGCCGTGAATCCACACCCGGCCGGTGCGCTCGTCCGCCCACGGATCATCGAAGTCACGCAGATCGTCGTAGAAGAGGCAGGCGCTGCCCCGGAAGAAGGCGAACGGATCGGCGGCCATCTTCCGGAACTTCGTGCGAAACGCACTCGGATCCGCCTCCATCAGATCGGCGAAGGCCTCGACGAGGACCTCCACGATCCGACCCTGCCTTGCGGAATCGTCGACGTCCACCCCAGCCTCCTTCTCGCGGTCGACGGGACGCGACACGCCTCGTCACGACCGCACTGCACCACGGTAGCGTTCCCGCGCGCCCAGCGACTGCAGATACGTCCACGCATCGGCCACGATCGAATCGAGGTCCGTGTGTCTCGGTCGCCAGCCCAGTTCGGCCTGCACACGTTCGCCGGACGCGATGAGGACCGCTGCTGCAGGATGCCCGCTTTCATAACGGCCACGCGGTCGCCCATGGTCATGGCCTCCACCTGGTCATGGCCTCCACCTGGTCGTGGTCGCCCATGGTCACCGCCTCCACCTGGTCGTGGTCGTCGAAGGGGATCTCAGAGTCGGTGCGCCGAGCCCGACGGCTCGGCGTGCAGGAACTGGGGGACGGGCAGGGACGCGCTGCCGGCGCGTCGGGCGACGTTCTCGGCGACGGCGTTTACCCGGTCGGCGGGTACGAGGGCGATCGCGGAGCCGCCGAAACCGCCGCCGGTCATCCGCGCACCCCAGGCCCCGGCTTCGAGGGCAGCGTCGACGGCGGAGTCGAGTTCGACGGAGCTGACCTCGTAGTCGTCGCGCAACGAGGCGTGCGAGCGGTTCAGGGCGTCGCCGATGTCGGAGATCCGGCCGCGGTCGAGCAGGTCGGCGACTTCCCGGACGCGGCGGATCTCGCCGAGCACGTGCCGGACCCGCTGTGCTGCCGGGGAACTCAGCGCCGCGACGGCCGTGTCGGTGTCGGCGACGTCGCGCAGGGTGGCGACGCCGAGGTCGGCGCAGGCCTTCTCGATGGTGGCCCGCCGGGTGCCGTACCGGCCGTCGACCAGCCGGTGCGGCGCGTTGGTGTCGATGACCACCAGCCGGGCGTCCGCGGAGTCGAAGTCGAGCGGAACGTGCCGGGTGGCGCCGTCCCGGCAGTCGAGGAGCAGGGCGTGGCCGGGGCGGGCGAGCATCGCGACCGACTGGTCCATGCCGCCGGTGGACGCGCCGGCGATCTCGTTCTCCGCGAGGATGGACGCGGTGATCAGCGGCCGGCGGCCGGCGTCGTCCGTGGGCAGGCCGGCGAGGTCGGCGACGGCGAGCGCGAAGGCGCACTCGAGCGCGGCCGAACTCGACAGCCCGGAGCCGACGGGGACAGTCGAATGCACTGCGACGTCGAAACCGGTTCCCGCCGTGAGGTGTCCGGACCGGCGTAGCGCCCACACCACCCCGGCGACGTACGCGGCCCAGCCGGCCGGATGTCCCGGGGCGACGTCGTCGAGCGGACCGTGCCAGGACTCGCCGGTGTGCGTGGACACGGCGTGCAGGATCCCGTCGCCGCGCACGCGGACGGCGACGACGGTCACGTAGGGGAGCGCGAACGGCAGAACCAGTCCGCCGGCGTAGTCGACGTGCTCACCGATGAGGTTGACCCGGCCTGGTGCCGTCCAGACGCCGTCCGCGGCGCCGCCGAACGTGCTGCGGAACAACGCCTCCGCGGGGTCCGCGACCGCGGCGGCGTGGACGGGGGCGACCCACTGCGCCGCACTCACGACGCCACCTCCCGCAGCCGGTCGGCGATGCGCTCGGGGGTGGTGTCGTTGACCCACGCCCCCATCCCGGATTCGGATCCCGCCAGGTATTTCATCCGGCCGGGGGACCGCATCATCGAGAACAGTTGCAGGTGCAGGCGTCCGAGTGGGCGGTCCTCGCCGACGGGCGCCTGGTGCCACGCGGCGATGTAGGGCACGGCGTCGACACCCTCGAAGAACCGGTCGACCCGCCGCAGCAGTTCGAGATAGACGTGGGCGAGTTCGTCGCGCTCGTCTTCGGACAGTTCGGTGAGGTCACGGACGTCGCGGTGCGGTGCGAGATGTACCTCCAGCGGCCAGCGCGAGGCAGCGGGAACGTACGCGGTCCAGTGTTCGGCGGCCAGGACCACGCGCCTGCCGGATCGTGTTTCGGCGTCGAGGACGTCGGCCAGCAGGAGCCGCCCGGTGCTCTCGAAGTGCTCGCGGGAGCGCCGGATCAGCGCGTCCGTGCGGGGCGGCAGGTACGGGTAGGCATAGATCTGTCCGTGCGGATGGGTCAGGGTGACGCCGATTTCCTTGCCCCGGTTCTCGAAGCAGAACACCTGCCGGACCCCCGGCAGCGCCGACAGTTCGGCGGTGCGGTCGGCCCAGACGTCTACGACGGTGCGGACCCGGGCGACGCTCAGGGTGGCGAAGGCGGCATCCGGGTTGCTGGTGAAGCACACGACCTCACATCTGCCGGCTCCCGGTGCCAACGGCCACAACGCTTCTCCGTCGACGCAGTCCGGAAGGTCCTGCTCGGCGGCGGCCGTCGCCAGCGACGGGAACCGGTTCTCGAACACCACCACGTCGTAGTCGTCGGCCGGAATCTCCGTGGGCGCCTTGCCCGGCACACTCGGGGCGAGCGGCGACGCGTCCGGCGGCGGCAGGAACGTGCGGTCCATCCGCTGGGCGGCGATGACCACCCATTCCCCGGTGAGCACGTCGAACCGCATCTGCGCCTGCGACACCGCCGGCGGCAGCGGACGTGAATCAACAAGCTCGCGGGTGGCTCCGCCCGACACGTACGGCTCCGAGTCGTCGAAGTAGATCAGTTCGCGGCCGTCCGCGAGGGTCGTCCGGGTCTTACGCATCCGGAGCCGTGTGCCGGTCTCCCGCGCATCCTGTTCGTCACGCACGGTCATCGACGAGTCCTTCCCGGTTCTCCCGTGTCACCAGCCCACCGGGAATGGTGGGACGGATTCCGTACAGGACTGCTGTCCCGGGCAACGCGTGCAGCCCGAGGTTTGGTCACTGGAGTTCGGTGAGTCCAGATCCGATTCTGTCCTCTGCCCTTCGAAAGTCAACACAAACGAACAATTTTGCAACTTTTCGATCATCGCGTGTTGGACGCCGATGAAGTGCACAGTTGTCGAGAACCCCCGCCTGCTCCGCCGCGCCGAATGCAGGATCGAAAGAGCCCGGCGAGAGGTGGCGAGAAAACAGAAAGGATCCAACAACCGACGAAAGGCGGTTCGCAAGGTCGCTCGCCTGCACGCCAGGGTCGCCGATGCACGCAGGGACTTTCATCACCAGACTTCGACCAGCATCATTCGCGATAACCAAGCGGTGTATATGGAGAATTTGGCCGTGAACGGTCTCGCTCGCACGCGGTTGGCGAAGTCAGTTCACGACGCCGGCTGGTCAGCTTTCGCGTCGATGCTCGAGTACAAGGCGATCCGTTATGGACGCACATTCCATCGTATCGATCGGTGGTTTCCGTCAACCAGGATGTGTTCGACGTGTGGGACTGTCGGCGAAAGGAAGCCACTGAACGTCCGCGCGTGGACTTGCGGATGTGGCTCCGTCCACGACCGAGACCACAATGCAGCCAAGAATATCCTCGCGGCGGGACGCGCCGAGAGACTAAACGCCTGTGGAGCGAGGGTAAGACCGGCAGCGATGTCGGCGCAGCGCGGCGAAGCAGGAACCCACCGAGGTAGCCGACCGGCTGCGGTAGAAAATCCCGACCCCAGGGTCGAGGAGGATGTCAAAATGACTTTTTCTGGGCAAGAAGAAGCTGGGGAGGCGAGTACCACTTTGAGGTAAGGGCCACCTGATAATGGGTTGGGTCCCGGGTGGGGAACCGTACCCCTGGGGTAGGTAGCCGGTGCCCCCGCGGCGGGGCACCATGGTTTTCACCAGTCGGCGAAAGGTTGGACCGCAGGAGGTAAGTCAACACTCGAAACGCCACATGCTGAGAAGAGAACACCTCACCGGAACCCGAACCCGGTGAGGTGTTTTCGTCTGTTCTGCCGGGTGGGTCAGAACTCCATGCCCGCGTCGGCGCCCATCTTCATGGTGGTGTTTCCGCCGTCGAGGGATTCCCGGATGATGTCGGCGTGACCGGAATGGTGGCCGGTCTCCCGGATGATGTGGAGCAGGGTGCGGCGGATCGTCCACCACTGCCGCTCGGGTGCCCAGGGTGCGGTGGGCAGGGGGACGAGCACGTCCAGGTCGTCGAGGCCGGCCACGGCGGCCTCCGTCGCGCGGGCCACCTCGGCGTACTCGGCGAGCAGTCCCTCGAGGGTTTCGTCGTCGCGCATGTAGTACTTCTCCATCGCCCACTCCATGTCGAATTCCGCGTTCTCGTCCGGCTCGAGAATGGTTTCGACCCAGTGCTTTTCCGTGTGGGACACGTGCTTGATCAGTCCGCCGAGCGTCAGGTCGCTGACGGTCGAACGCTGCCGTGCCTGTGCGTCGTCGATGCCGCGGACGGTGATCAACAGGGTGGCTCGCTGCTCCTGGAGGATCTGGAGGAGGTCGGCGCGCTCACCGGTGGCCGGGGACTTCTGCGAAGTGGTCATGAGAAGAACAGTAGAAGCAATTGAGGTCAGAAACGGTCCTCATTAGGAAGGCCTTCTCAGGGTTTTTCTCGGGGTCCAAGTTGGGTGCCTTCCTGGATGTGCGGAAAGCGTCCGCCGCGAAGGATTCTCGGTATGAACTTCGACTCTCCGACACCGGCGCCCCGGCCTTCGCGCCGACGCGTGTGGCCCCGCGTTCTCGGCGGCATGGTGTCGCCCGTCCTCGTCGCCGTCACGGTGGGAGCCGGCACGTTCGCCTACGCCTCGACCGCCGCGGAGAGCGACGCCGGCGGGCAGATGGAATTCAGGCGAGCCCTGACGATTCCACCGCTCGCGCCGGGTGTTGCGGGCCCTTATCTGGGTACCCCCACGGTGACGCGCCATCTCGATATCGCCGGGTCGAGCCGGATCGGCGCGGGCGAACCCGCGATGCCCCACCAGCCCGCACCCGGGTGACCCCGCCCGGTTCTCTCTTCGGAGTCCGCCCAGCCCACCGATGATCAGCCCATCGATGAAAGGAATCATCATGATCCGCACGACGATGACCGCACTGGCAGCCGTGGCTCTCGTGTTCGGCGCCGCGTCCGTGACCCAGACCGCTGCCGCCCACCCGGCCTGCAACTCCTCCTACGAGGGCACGACCAACGACGAGTACGACCCGGACCCCGACTTCACGGGGACGACCAACGACGAGTACGACCCCGATCCCGAGTACTCGGGCACGTCCAACCGCGAATACGACCCGGACCCGGAGTTCCACGGCAGCACCGATCCGTGCCAGGTGTGAGTCCGGTCAGCGGTTCCGGCGCAGCCACGGAGACACACCGGGAGCGAACAGGGCGAGCACTCCCACCGCGACGAGGGCGCTGTAGGCGAGCGGCGCCCATTGCAGCACACCGGCGGTCGCGTCACCGGCGTCGGACAGCAGGGTCCACAGGCCCACTCCGCCGGCGACGCTGAGGACGCCGACGACGGCGAGGGTGATCTGGCCCGCCGGTTTCCGGGCGCGCAGGAGTTGTATGCCCAGCAGTCCGAGGAGGATCAGGACGACGGCGATGGCACCGCTGCCGATCAGCGTCAGGTTCACCGTGTCGGTGATGTCCGTCGCGGAGTCCCCGGGATTGTCCGCGGCGACCGACGCCTCGAGGGCGTCGCGGACGGCGCCCAGGTCGAGCGCGATGGCGCCGGCGATTCCGGCGAGAACGACGAACGATCCCACCCAGGCGGACAGCGACACCGCGACGGCCTTCGGGGTGTCATCGGTGGGGGTGGCGCGCAGCGGGCTGACCGCGAACTCCGGACGCGGCGGTACGGGTCGCGGCGGTTCGGGCCGGCGTGGCGGCTGTTCGGGTGTCGTCACGCTGCGATCCTATCGACCTGCCGTAGCGTGGCGTGCCGACGCGCGGGTCCGCGTCGGCGGCCTCGCTACGGGAAGGCCTCGAAACAAGGCGCCGAAAAAAGATGTGGGCATCCGGGAACAAATCTCCGCACCCCTCCGTTGAGCCTTACGACAACATGAGCGTGCAAGACTCAAGTTCGAATTGACTCCCGACGGTGTCGGAGTGCAAACTTGAGCGGAGGGCGCTCACTAAGCGCCAACATCGCAGTTCAGTAATGAAAAACCTGCCCACAGGACTGCAAAACGAAAGTGAGGAACACTATGGCTCGTGCCGTCGGTATCGACCTCGGTACAACGAACTCGGTCGTGTCTGTGCTGGAAGGCGGCGAGCCCGTAGTGGTCGCCAACGCCGAAGGTTCACGCACCACCCCGTCGATCGTCGCCTTCGCCAAGAACGGTGAGGTGCTGGTCGGCCAGCCCGCCAAGAACCAGGCCGTCACCAACGTCGATCGCACCATCCGCTCCGTCAAGCGCCACATCGGTACCGACTGGAACGTGGAGATCGACGGCAAGAAGTACACGCCCCAGGAGATCAGCGCGCGCACGCTCATGAAGCTGAAGCGCGACGCCGAGGCGTACCTGGGTGAGGACATCACGGACGCCGTGATCACCGTCCCCGCGTACTTCGAGGACGCCCAGCGTCAGGCCACGAAGGAAGCCGGCCAGATCGCCGGTCTCAACGTCCTGCGCATCGTCAACGAGCCCACCGCGGCCGCACTGGCCTACGGCCTGGACAAGGGCGACAAGGAACAGACCATCCTGGTCTTCGACCTCGGTGGCGGCACCTTCGACGTCTCGCTGCTCGAAATCGGCGACGGCGTCGTCGAGGTTCGCGCCACGTCCGGTGACAACCACCTCGGTGGTGACGACTGGGACGAGCGCATCGTCACGTGGCTCGTCGACAAGTTCAAGGCTCAGAACGGCATCGATCTGACCAAGGACAAGATGGCACTGCAGCGTCTCCGCGAGGCTGCCGAGAAGGCCAAGATCGAACTGTCCTCGTCGCAGAGCACGTCGATCAACCTGCCCTACATCACCGTCGACGCGGACAAGAACCCGCTGTTCCTCGACGAGCAGTTGTCCCGCAGCGAGTTCCAGAAGATCACGTCCGATCTCCTCGACCGCACCCGCGCGCCGTTCCAGGCCGTGATCAAGGACAGCGGCATCGCCGTCAAGGACATCGACCACGTCGTGCTCGTCGGTGGTTCCACCCGTATGCCCGCAGTCTCCGATCTGGTGCGCGAGCTGACCGGTGGCCGTGAGCCCAACAAGGGTGTCAACCCGGACGAGGTCGTCGCCGTCGGCGCCGCCCTGCAGGCCGGTGTCCTCAAGGGCGAGGTCAAGGACGTGCTGCTCCTCGACGTCACCCCGCTGTCCCTCGGCATCGAGACCAAGGGTGGCGTGATGACCAAGCTCATCGAGCGCAACACCACCATCCCGACCAAGCGTTCCGAGACCTTCACCACCGCTGACGACAACCAGCCTTCGGTGCAGATCCAGGTGTTCCAGGGTGAGCGCGAAATCGCCTCGCACAACAAGCTGCTCGGCTCGTTCGAGCTGGCCGACCTGCCGCCCGCCCCGCGTGGCGTGCCGCAGATCGAGGTCACCTTCGACATCGATGCCAACGGCATCGTGCACGTGACCGCCAAGGACAAGGGCACGGGCAAGGAGAACACGATCAAGATCCAGGACGGCTCCGGTCTGTCCAAGGAAGAGATCGAGCGGATGGTCAAGGACGCCGAGGCTCACGCCGAGGAAGACAAGGCCCGCCGCGAAGAGGCCGAGGTGCGCAACCAGGCCGAGTCGCTGGTGCACCAGACCGAGAAGTTCATCAAGGACAACGAGGACAAGGTGCCCGCCGACGTCAAGGAGAAGGTCGAGGCTGCCATCAAGGAAGCCAACGACGCTCTCGCAGGCACCGACATCGCGGCCGTCAAGACCGCGGTCGAGAAGCTGGCCACCGAGTCGCAGGCCCTCGGCCAGGCGATCTACGAGGCCAGTGCCGCTGAGGAAGCCGCCAACACCGACGGCTCCGGCGCGAATGGTGCCGACGACGTCGTCGACGCCGAGGTCGTGGACGAGCCGTCCGACTCGGAGAAGAAGTGACGTCCGACAACACCGAGCAGGAACCGGTCACTTTCGTGGACAAGCGGAAGATCGACCCCGAGACCGGTCGGACACGGGACGCGGAGCCGGTAGTGGAGCCCCTCGCGGGCACCGCTGCCGCCCCGCAGCCCGGCTCGGTGGACGAAGGGGCCCTGCCGGAGACGGCAGCTCCGGAGACGGACGAGTTGGCGGAGCGCACCGCCGACCTGCAACGACTGCAGGCGGAGTACGCCAACTACCGCCGCCGCGTCCAGCGCGACAAGCAGGCCGACATCGCGAACGCCAAGGCGTCCGTCGTCGGTGAGCTCATCGCGGTGCTGGACGACCTCGACCGTGCACGCAGCCACGGCGACCTCGACTCGGGGCCGCTGAAGGGTGTGGCAGACAAGCTCACCGGCACTCTCACGTCGCTCGGCCTGAGCGAGTTCGGCGCCGAGGGCGACGCATTCGATCCGGCGCTGCACGAGGCAGTGCAGCACGAGGGCGAGGGTCACGACCCCGTTCTCGGCACGGTGATGCGAAAGGGCTACAAATTCGGTGATCGCGTCCTGCGGCATGCGATGGTAGCTGTGATCGATCGCGCAGGCGATGCCGGCGCGAACACCTCCGACGAGGCGGCGAAGCCCGCCGAGTCGGAACAAGAGTAAGAGCGAGAGGAGGAGACGCCCAGTGAGCCAACGGGAGTGGATCGAAAAGGACTTCTACAAGGAGCTGGGCGTCTCGTCCCACGCATCCGCGGACGAGATCAAGAAGGCGTACCGCAAACTCGCCCGCGACCTTCATCCCGACGCGAACCCCGGCGACACGAAGGCCGAGGAGCGTTTCAAGTCCGTCAGCGAAGCACACGCCGTGCTCTCGGACCCTGCCAAGCGCAAGGAATACGACGAGGCCCGGCGACTGTTCGCGAGCGGCGGTTTCGGGCAGGGCGGCGGCGGATTCAACCCCGGAGCCGGTGGTTTCGGCCAGGGCGGATTCGACATCAACGACCTGTTCGGTGGCGGCGGCGCGGCGGCCGGTGACGGCGGCTTCGGCGACATCTTCGGTGGCCTGTTCAATCGCGGCGCCGGTGGCGGCGGCGCGACCCGCACGACCAACCGTCCCCGTCGTGGCAGCGACGTCGAGACGGAGACCACCCTCGAATTCCGCGAAGCCACGCTCGGCGTCACGGTTCCGCTGCGTCTGACCAGCCCGTCGCCGTGCACCACCTGCCACGGCAGCGGTGCCAAGCCGGGAACCAGCCCGCGAGTCTGCCCGCGTTGCAACGGGACCGGAATCGTCAGCCGCAACCAGGGCGCGTTCGGGTTCAGTGAGCCGTGCGACGACTGCCGCGGTACCGGCTCCATCATCGACTCGCCGTGCGAGGTGTGCCACGGCAACGGCGTCACCAACCGGACTCGCACCATCACCGTCCGCGTCCCCGCGGGTGTCAGTGACGGACAGAAGATCCGGCTGGCAGGCCAGGGTGAGGCCGGCCTGCGCGGCGCACCGTCCGGCGACCTGTTCGTCACGGTCCGGGTGCGTCCCGACAAGGTGTTCGGCCGCAACGGCGACGACCTCACGCTCGTCGTTCCCGTCAGTTACGGTGAGCTCGTGCTCGGAACCACCGTCTCCGTCCCCACCTTGGAGGGGCGTGTCGGTGTGAAGATTCCTGCGGGCACCGCCGACGGCCGGGTTCTGCGGGTTCGCGGGCGAGGCGTCCCCAAGCGTGCCGGTGGCGCCGGTGACCTACTGGTCACGGTCAAGGTCGCCGTTCCGCAGAAGCTCGACGACCCGGCCACCGAAGCATTGAAGACCTATCTGGAAGCAGAGAAGGCCAGCGGATTCGATCCGAGGGCCGGGTGGGCGGGTGCTTGATGAGCGATACGACTCAGGATCCACGCGAGAGCGCCGTTGATCCGGACGCCCAGATCTTCGTGATCTCGGTGGCCGCGGAACTCGCCGGCATGCATGCGCAGACGTTGCGCAACTACGACCGGCTCGGTCTCGTCACCCCGCACCGCACGTCCGGTGGCGGCCGACGGTACTCGCCGCGGGATGTGGCGTTGCTCCGCGAGGTGCAACGCCTCTCGCAGGACGAGGGTGTCAACCTCGCCGGGATCAAGCGGATCATCGAGCTCACCAACCAGGTGGAGGCTCTGCAGCACCGGGTTCGCGAGCTGGCCGAGGAGATCGCGAAGATTCACGCCGGGTACCGGCGCGACCTCGTTCCGATCCCACGGAGCAACGCGCTCGTCGTGTGGAAGCCGCGGCACCAGCGCTGACCCGGCGATCTCTCGGGTGAACCGAACCGATGTCGCACTGGTCCTGTCGGAGTGAACCAGTGCGACATCGGGCCCCAACCCCCGGCTTATCGGTCGCGGTTGCCCCAGCGGGGCCCGCGACGGGTGCGTGATCGCGGAATGTTCATCTCCTCGAGACGTGCCTTGATCTCCTCGGTGGTCCACATCGTGCGGGAGACGGTGGGGGTGGGGGTCTCGGTGACGTGCATGATCATGTTCTGCGGCTTTCGTCGAGTGTTCGGTGGATGGTCGGGATCGGCTGTCAGGGGTGTCCGTACAGGTGGTAGCCGGCGTTCATGTTCGGGTAGCCCGAGTCGATCCAGCTGCTGATGCCGTAGGCGTGGCCGTAGTTGGCGTCGACGCGGGTTCCGTCCACGTCGGTCGTGTTGCTGTAGTTGTCGGCGCGGAACACGGCCTGGGCACCGCCGGGGAGCGAGTACGTGGCATCCACCTCGACGCCGTTCGGGTCGGTGGAGAATGCCTTCACGATCTGGCTGCTGTGCGGGGCGAGGTAGTCCGACGGCGCCTGAATCCACTGCCCGTAGGGGTTCGACGAACCCGCGAGGACCATCGGCAGGTCGGTGTCGTTGCTGATCGTCATCGCGATCGTCGGTCCCGATGTCGGCATCGTGCCCGCCGTGGCAACCCCGGCGGCGGCGATGGCGAATCCGGTGACGGCCACTGCGGTGGCGGGCAGTGCGATGAAGAGTGCGACGCGGCGACGGGCGGTGGTGCGCATGATGGCTTCTCCTGGGTTCTGGAACTTCGGGGGTCTGACGCTTTGGGGTGGAACGTCTGGGGCCGTGGGGTTTTCGGTTTCCGATCTCCCCGTTTCCGGTGTGTGTCAACTATGTCGTGAATGCGCGCCGTCGTCTGTCCACCGACAGGACGGAGGGCGGGATGAATCCGGTGTCCACCGATCGGGGGACAGCGGGCCCGCGAAGTGCTCCGCGCGGGCCTGCTCTCGTGAGAAAGTGAGCAATGGACTTCGCTGGAGTCGCTTCGCATCGGACCACGCCGTGAGCGCCGTGCGGGTCGTGGTGGGCGACGACCACCCGATCTTTCGGGACGGTGTCGTCCGTGCGCTCCTCGCGAGTGGCGACATCGAAGTGGTCGGTGAGGCGGACGACGGTGCGGCGGCGCTCGCCCTGATCCGCGAACTCGCCCCCGACGTCGCACTGCTCGACTATCGGATGCCGGAGCTCGACGGTTCCCAGGTGGCGGCGGCCGTGCGACGAGCCGAACTCGCCACGCGCGTGCTGCTGCTGTCTGCGCACGACGAATCCGCGATCGTGTACCACGCGTTGCAGGAGGGGGCGGCGGGATTCCTGCCGAAGGAGTCGACCCGGGCGGAGATCGTGAAAGCCGTCCTGGACTGCGCACAGGGCCGCGACGTCCTCCCCGCCTCCCTCGCGGTCGGACTGGCAGGCGAGGTGCGTCGTCGCAGTGAACCGGTCGGGCCGGCGCTGAGCGGTCGGGAGAAGGAAGTGCTGGCGCTCATTGCGCGCGGGCAGAGCATTCCCACGATCGCCGGTGAGCTGTACCTGGCGCCGTCGACGGTCAAGACCCATGTCCAGCGCCTCTACGAGAAGCTCGGGGTCAGCGACCGCGCCGCCGCGGTGGCCGAGGCGATGCGACGCGGCTTGCTGGAGTGACGTGCCGCATCCGTCCCAGAGTCGCGTAGTTCGTCGTTACAGCACCGAGGCGGTCCGGGTGACCGCCATACTCCGGTTACCGCTGATCGGTCTGATGGCGCTGCTCGGACCGGTGATCCGCGTGACGCACTGGCAACCCGACGTCTTCGCGGGGCTGCTGATCGGGTATGCGGCGGTCGCTCTCGGCTGGCTGATCTTCGTCCTGGTGCGGGACGTCGGACCGTGGGCGGGCTGGGTGTCCACGGCCGCGGACGTCACCGCGGTGGTGGCGTTGTGCGTCGTCTCCGGCGGCGCGACGTCGGTGCTGCTCCCGGTGTTCTTCCTGTTGCCGATCTCGGTGGCGTTTCAGTACCGGCCGCGTCTGACGGCGATCGTCGGCGTCTGCACCGCCGTCGGGTACCAGGTGGTGTGGATCGTCTACTCCAAGCGCGACGACGCAGTCGGCTTCCCCGACGAGGTGTACCTCTACTTCGGTTTCCTGTTGTGGCTCGCGGCCGCGACGACGGCGTTGTCGTACGTGCTGGTCCGGCGCTCTGCGACGGTGATCTCGCTGATGGATGTGCGCAGGCAGTTGATCGCCGAATCGATGGGTGCCGAGGAACGCGAGCGACGGCAACTGGCCGAGGACCTCCACGACGGGCCCCTGCAGAATGTGCTGGCCGCCCGGCTGGATGTGGAGGAGGCCCTGGAGCGGAACCCGGACGACATGCTCGTCGCCGCCGAGTCCGCCCTCCGCGAGACCGCGGCGCAGCTGCGGTCCACCGTCACCACACTGCATCCGCAGGTCCTCGCGCAGCTGGGCCTCACCGCGGCGCTGCGCGAGCTCGCGGATCTCTACGCCCGGCGGGGGTTCGAGATGACGGTGAGCGTCGACGACGTCGGTCACCCCGACTGCCAGGAGCTGCTCTACCGGGTGGCGCGGGAACTGCTCACCAACGTGTCGAAGCACGCCCGCGCCACCACGATCGAACTCGCACTCACCCGCGCCGGCGGGCGGACCACGCTGACGGTCGCCGACGACGGCGCCGGATTCGACCCGGCCGTCGTCCCGGAACGGGTGGCGCAGGGGCACATCGGACTGGCCTCGCACATCGTGCGGGTCGAAAGCCTCGGCGGCACCTTCGACGTCACGTCCTCACCCGGATCGGGCACCCGAGTGGTGGTGACGGTCCCGGACTCCGGCTGATCCAGGCCCGACGAGGTCACTGTGGGTGGCGGCCCTCGGCGAATTCCTCGACGATCTTCGCGCAGAACGCGGGTAGGTCGTCGGGGTTGCGGCTCGACACCAACCCGTTGTCGACCACCACTTCCTCGTCGACCACGGTTCCGCCCGCGTTGCGGATGTCGGTGCGCACGCTGGGATACGACGTGAGAGTGCGGCCGCGGACGACGTCGGCCTCGACCAACGTCCACGGTCCGTGGCAGATCACGCCCACTGGTTTGCCCGAATCGACGAAGTCGCGGACGAAGGCGACGGCGGACGCGTCCATCCGGAGGTGGTCGGGGTTCGTGGTACCGCCCGGCAGGATCAATGCGTCGAAGTCGGCGACCGACACGTCGCCGACGGCGGCGTCGACGGCATAGGTGCCTGCCGCGTTCACATCCGAGTTCATGGCCTGGATCTTGCCGGGGGACAACGAGATCAGCCGGACCTCCGCGCCGGCGTCCTCCACGGCCTTCCGGGGTTCGACGAGTTCGACTTCCTCGACGCCGTCGGTGGCCAGGATCGCGACCTTCCGGCCGCGAAGTGTCTCTGCCGATGTCATGGGCACTTCCTTCCTTTCGTGGGTACAAGCGACGGGTACCCAGGTGGCCCGCGGCCAATCGGGTGGGGATCAGAGCCGTCGGAGATCGGTGGTTGCGGGGCCCTCGAGAAGTGTTCCGCCGGCAGTGAATCGGGACCCGTGCAGCGGGCAGTCCCACGACGCCTCCGCATCGTTCCAGCGGAGCACACCACCGAGGTGCGGGCAGACGGCGCAGACCCGCTCGGTGTGACCGTTCGAGGTGTACTCGCCGACGGGCAGCAGTCCCTCTCGCACGATGCGAGCCCGGCCCTTCCCGCGTTGTCTCCCCACGAGTGCGTCGCCCCAGCCCGCAGCCATCTCCCTCGCCACCTCGCCGTTCGCCTTCACCGCCGCGGGAAGGTCGAAAAGCTGCGTCGGCGAATAGCTCTGGAAGGCCTCCGCCCACCGCATGTGGCCACCGAGAATGCGTCCGGCGAGCGCAAGAGCGGCGGCGACGCCGTTCGAGAGTCCCCACTTTCCGTACCCCGTCGCGACGAGAATGCCGTCTCTGCCGGGAACCAGTGGGCCGACGTAGGGAAGCGCGTTCAGCGAGGAGTAATCCTGCGCCGACCAGCGGTGGGTCGGCGTCGCCCCGGGAAAGTGACGGCCGGTCCAGGCCAGCAGATCGTCGACCGCGGCCTGTGGCGACGTGCTTCGCCCGACGTCGTGACCGTTGCCGCCGACGACCAGAACACGGCCGTCGTCGGCCGGGCGCAGCGACCGTGTGGGCTGATCGGCGGTCAGGTACATGCCGCCGGGGGCACCGCCCGGCACCCGGAACGCCGCCGCATAGGATCGCTCCGCCGTCAGCCGCGCGAAGAATCCTCCGCGGTCGAGGATCGGCGTTCCCGTCGCGAGAACCACGCGGCGGGCTTCGATGTCGCCGTCCGGCGTCGCCAGGACGTGGAATCGCACCAGCGTCCGGACCGATGTCACGCGACGGTGCTCGAACACGTCGCCGCCGTGCGTGATCAGGTCGCGGGCCACCGCATGGAGAACGGGCATCGGGTCCAGGAACGCCTGGTCGTCGATTGTGACGGCGTCGACGTGGGGCACCGGGATGTCGAGTTCCGGCACCAGGCGGACGGGCAGGCCCGCCGATCGGGCGGCCGTGTATTGAGCGCGCACCGCGTCGACGCCGGACTCGGTCTGCGCGAACGTGAAATCCGGTGCCGTGCCGACGGGAATCCCGCGGTCGTGGCAGTACCGGAGCAGCCACTGCTGGCCCTCCAGATTTCCCTCGACGTACGACCGCAGGATGTGCACTGCGTGACGTCGGCCGATCTCGGCGAGCCGGGTACCTTGCAGCACACTGACCTTGCCCGTGGTGTTCCCCGTCGTGACGGCGCCGATGGTCCGCGCTTCCACGACGGCGACGTGTTGTCCCGCACGGGCGAGCAGCAACCCGAGGATCAGTCCGGTCACCCCCGCGCCCACCACCACGGTGTCGTACCGTCCACGTTCGTCCCATGACCGCCCGGTGACCGCACCGCGGTGCCCGGCGACGTGATCGAGCCACAGAGAAGGCATTACGGCTTCAGGAGAATCTTCACAGCGCCGTCTTCCTTCTTCTGGAAGATCTCGTACGCGTGCGGCGCGTGGTCCAGTGGCAGTTCGTGAGTGGCGAACGTGTCGACGCCCAGGGGGTCGGCGTCGGTGAGCAACGGCAGAATGTCCGGGACCCACCGCTTCACGTTGGCCTGGCCCATCCGCACCTGAATCTGCTTGTCGAACAGGGTGAGCATCGGTATCGGGTCGGCCATTCCGCCGTACACCCCGATGAGCGAGAGGGTGCCGCCGCGCCGCACGATGTCGATGGCCGAGTACAGGGCGTGCAGCCGGTCGATTCCCACCGTCGACATCAGCGGGCCCGCGAGGGCGTCGGGCAGGTACGACGTGACCTGTTGCAGGAGTTTCGCGCCGGGGGAGCCGTGCGCTTCCATGCCGACGGCGTCGATGACGGAATCGGGGCCGCGGCCGCCGGTCATCTCCCGGATCACGTCGCCGAGTTCGCCCTCGGCGTCGGTCAGGTCGACCGTCTCGATGTGTCGTGCCTGCGGGCGGGCGAGACGCTCGGGCACGAGATCCACGCCGATGACACGAAAACCGTTGTGCGCAGCGATGCGTGCCGCCATGTCACCGATCGGCCCGAGCCCGAGAACGACGACGGAACCGCCGTCGGGTATGTCCGCGTACTCGACGGCCTGCCACGCCGTCGGCAGCACGTCGGACAGGTACACGAAGCGCGAATCCGGTGGGCCGTCGGGAACCGTGATGTGGGTGTTCTTCACGTGCGGCACCCGAAGATACTCGGCCTGGCCGCCGCGAACGCTCCCGTACAGTTTCGAATACCCGAACAGCGCCGCACCCGTACCCTCGTCCCGGTTCTGGGTGATCTCGCACTGCGTGAACAGCTTTCGGTCGCACATGTGGCAATTGCCGCAGGATATCTGGAACGGGATCACCACCCGGTCGCCGACCTTCACGTCGGTCACCTCGGACCCCACCTCGCGGACGATGCCCATCGGTTCGTGGCCGAGGATGTCGCCCTCGCTCATGAACGCGCCGAGCACCTCGTACAGGTGGAGGTCGGAGCCGCAGATGTTGGTGGTGGTGATCTCGACGATCGCGTCGGTCTTCTGTTCGATCACGGGGTCGGGGACGGTGTCGACGCTGACCTTCCGTTTGCCCTGCCACGTCACGGCTCTCATCGGGCTCTCCGGTTCGCCTTCTCGATCGCGTCGACGAGTTCGTCCTTGGTCATCGTGGACCGGCCGTGTATGTCGAGCCGCTGCGCGATGTGCACGAGATGGTCTTTGCTCGCATTGGCGTCGACTCCCTCGGCCGTCTCACCGGACGCGTTCGGGCCGCCGCTCTTCGCGCGCTCGTCCGACGGGCCCTTCTCGTCCTTGGCCTCCCAGTGGTCCCCGACCTTCTCGTAGCCGTGTTTGAGGGCGTCGTACGCGACGCGATGCGCCCGTTCCTCGTCCCCGTACTGATCCATTGCGGAGTCGTACACCTTGGCGAACGTGCGCTGCGCCTTCTCGGACGACTTCTTCAGCGTCTCGGGGAGCTCGCTCTTCTTCGGCTTGCCGCTGTCGGTGGTCTTCGGCACGGAATTCCTCCTCGGGTGTAGCGGTGCCCGTTCGGACGAATACCCGACTCTCGGAGATCTATGCGAGCGGCGGAGGAACTCGACCGGGCGCGGAGACCAACGCCTGCTCGAGCAGTTCCAGGGCACGGTCGGTCGTTGCGGTCACGACGTCCTGCGGTTCACCGTCGAATCGGTGCATCTCGGTGTCGATGCGGCCGTGAGCGAAGAGTCCGAACCAGACGGTCCCCGGCGGTTGCCCGTCCTGAGGGTCGGGGCCGCCCGCACCGGTCACCGCGACGGCGATGTCGGCTCCGAGCAGTTCGGCGACCGCTCCGGCCATCGCGCGGGCACTGGCCTCGCTGACGACGGGACCGTCCGGCACCTTCAGCACCCGGTGCTTCACTTCGCTGGAATACGCGACCACGCTGCCCCGATACCAGTCGGAGGAGGCGGGCGCCGCGCCGAGAATGCACGAGATCTGCCCGCCGGTGAGCGATTCCGCCGTTGCGAGGAAGACGTGCGCGCTCTGCGCAGCGGTCGAGATCCGTTCTGCGATTCGGTGCTGCGGACTCATGGACCTCACGTTATCGGACGTGTTCCGGCGCGGAGTTGCCGTCGGCACCCGCGAGCTAGGTGGAACAGGTTTCAGTTTTGCCGGTTTCCGGTTAGGGTGTCGGTGACCCAGGACACAGAAAATCCAGGCCGCCGGACCACGCGCCTCGGCGTCGCGGGAGTAGAAGGATTACAGATGACCGACGAGTTCGCAGATCTGCATCGACCCGCCTTCGCTGCAGACCTCCTCATCACTGCACTGGAACGCAACTCCGACAAGCCTGCGCTCTACCTCGGCGACGTCGTCCTCACCGGCGGTGAGATGCGCGATCAGATCAGTTGCTTTGCGCAGGCACTGGCTTCGCTCGGAATCGGTAAGGGCACGAGCACCGCCATGCTGTCCAAGAACAGGCCCGAAGTGCTCATCAGCATGGGCGCCACCATGATCTCCGGATGCCGCGCCAGCGCGCTGAACCCGATGGGCTCGCTCGACGACCATCTGTACATCGTCGGCGACGCCGAGATCCAGACGTTGATCTTCGATCCCACCGCCTTCGAGGAGCGCGCCGCCGAACTGGAGGCGCAGTCGCCCTCGATCGAGAACGTGTTGTCGTTGGGGCCGTCCGAAGTGGGCACCGACATTCTCGCGCTCGCCGAGACGTTCACCCCGCGACGCCTGCGGGCGGCGGACGTGGCCGCCGACGACAACAGCAGCATGGTCTACACCGGCGGCACCACCGGCAAGCCCAAGGGCGTCGTCGGCTCGTACCAGTCCGGCGCGACGCTCAATCAGATCCAGATGGCCGAATGGCAGTGGCCCGACGAACCGCGTTTCCTCATCTGCACGCCGCTGTCGCACGCCGGCGCCGCGTTCTTCATCCCGACCCTGCTGCGTGGTGGCGCGCTGATCGTGCTGCCCGCGTTCGAGCCCGGTGCCGTCCTCGAGGCGATCGAGAAGCACAAGATCTCGGCCACGATGCTCGTCCCCACCATGATCTACCTGCTGATGGATCACCCCGACCTGCCGAAGCGGGACGTGTCCAGCCTGCAGACGCTGTTCTACGGCGCTTCGGCGATGTCGCCGGCCCGGTTGAAGGAGGGCATCGAGAAGTTCGGCCAGATCTTCTTCCAGTTCTACGGCCAGACCGAATGCGGAATGACCATCGCGGTGCTGCGGAAGGAAGAGCACCTCGCGGACGATCCCAGCCGGCTCGCGACGTGCGGGCGTCCCGTGCCCTGGCTGAACGTCGCCCTGCTCGACGACGACCTGAACGAGGTCCCGCAGGGTGAGCTCGGCGAGATCTGCGTCCGCGGCCCGCTGGTCATGAAGGGGTACTGGAAGAAGCCCGACGAGACCGCCGAGGCGTTCCGCGGTGGCTGGCTGCACACGGGCGACGTCGCGCGCAGGGACAAAGACGGATTCATGACGATCGTCGACCGCAAGAAGGACATGATCGTCACCGGCGGATTCAACGTGTTCCCCCGGGAGATCGAGGACGTCATCTCGGCGCATCCCGCCGTCGGCTCGGTCGCGGTGGTCGGCGTTCCGGACGAGAAGTGGGGCGAGGCCGTCAAGGCGTGCGTCGTGTTACGGGCCGGGCAGACGGTCGATGCCGCCGAACTCGTCGAACGGGTACGGGCCGCGAAGGGATCGGTGCACGCCCCCAAATCGATCGACTTCGTCGACGCGCTGCCGCTGACCCCGCTCGGAAAACTGGACAAGAAGGCGCTGCGCGCCCGGTACTGGGAAAGTGCAGACCGAGCGGTCGGATAGCACGACCAGGGCGGGAAACAAGGGACCTGGTCTGCGGCGTGGCGCCCGCGCCTATAGTCTGCCCAAGTACTTCGCGGCGGGGCCGCGTTCGGTCGGTGACGAGGATGCGCGGTGGATTCACAGGCAATATCGCTGGTCCGGTCGAGTTTCAAGGCTATCGCGGCGGTGCCGGACGGGCCTCAGACTCTGTCGCGGTCCTTCTATGCCCTGCTGTTCGCGCGGTATCCCGACGCCCGGGACTTCTTCCCCGCGGCCATGGACGCGCAGCGCGACCGGTTGATCTCCGCCGTCCAGTACGTGATCGAACGGCTCGAGGAGGAATCCGGGCAGATCCTCGCCTACCTCGCCCAGCTCGGCCGCGACCACCGCAAGTACGGAATCGAGGACGCGCACTACGTCGCCGTCGGCAACTCCCTGATCGCCGCGGTCGAGCAGTTCCCCTCGACCGAGCCGTGGACCGACGAACTCGAGCAGGCGTGGCGCGACGTCCTCGCCGTCGTCGCCGCCACCATGATGGATGCGGCCAACGCCGAGAGCGGCCCGCCGGCGTGGGGCGCGACCGTGATCGAGCACCTTCAGGTCCGCAAGGACGTGTCGATCGTCCGCCTGCAACTCGACGAGCCGATGACCTACACCGCCGGCCAGTACGTGAGCGTGCAGGTGCCGTCGCGTCCCCGGATGTGGCGGTACCTGTCACCGGCGAACCCCGCCAACGACCAGGGCATCATCGAGTTCCACGTCCGACGGGTGTCGGGCGGCTGGGTCAGCCCCGCCATCGTCAGCCAGACCCTCGTGGGTGAGCGGTGGGCGATCGGATCCCCGCTCGGCGACCTGGGAGTCCGCTACGGCAACAGTCGCGACATCCTCATGATCGGATCGGGGACGGGCATCGCCCCGCTGCGCGCGCAGATCCTCCAGATGTCGCAACGCGGACAGGACCGCCGCGTCCACCTCTTCTTCGCCGGCCGGTACCCCTGCGACCTCTACGACCTGGGCACCCTGTGGGCACTCGCGGAGCAGAATCCGTGGCTGACCGTCGTCCCGGTCACCGAGGAGGACGAGGACCCGTGGTGGTACACCGGCCCGAGCAGCGCCGCGTTGCCCGGCATGCACCGCCGGCTGACCGGCAAAGTGGGGCAGGTCGTCGCCGACTTCGGGACGTGGGCCGAGCGCGACATCCAGCTCGTCGGCTCCGACGCGATGATCAACACCACCAAGTTCCGGCTGCACGCGGCGGGCACTCCGCCGGAAAACATCCGGCACGATCCGTCCTACTGACCCGAAGGCTCAGTACGGGTCGAACTGAATGTTCGCCGTGGGCGTCCCGGTGTCGCGGAGACGGTCGAGGGTGGCGCGGACCATCGCCGCCGAACCGCACACCAGCACCTGGTGCTCGGTGAACGCGCCGTAGGACGTCACGACGTCGGGCAGTGAGCCCTCGATGAGATCGTCCTCGGTGAACCCCACGTCCACTCTGGTGCGCTCGTACCATTCGTCGGTCCAGTCCGGATTCACGACGTTCTCCACCACCGGAATGACGGTGAGCCACGGCAGATCCTGCAGCAGCAGGTAGAGCATGTCCGACGCGTAGAGATCGCGCGGCGTCCGATCGCCCGTGAACAGGAACACCCGCGGCGGATTCGGCCTGCGCGACAGGTCCAGCAGGATCGACCGGAACGGGGCCAGGCCGGTGCCGCCGGCGATCATGATGACGTCCGGCCCGTCCTCGTCGACGGACATCGTGCCGCGCGGTTCGAGGATCTGCCACTGGTCGCCGGGCGACGTCCCCGTGACGATGTCGCCGCTGACCCAGCCGCCGGGAACCGTCCGAACGTGGAATTCGAGCTTGCCGTCCAACGACGGCGGCAGAGCGGGGGAGAGTCTGCGCAGCAGCCGCGGGTTCTGGGGCACGCTCACGTCCACGTACTGCCCCGGCACGAACGGGACGTAATCACCGACGAGGCGGATCACGGCGAGGTCGTGCCGCAGACGGTGATGCTCGACGACGGTGCTGGTCCAGGTGGTCTGCGTGGCTTGCATGGCGTGATGTTCTCCCGACGGTCGAACCGGATGGCGGATGGGCGGGGACGGCTGCGGAACTAGATCAGGGGGTCGTGCCGGATCAGTTCGGGCGGTGTACCGCCGCCCTGCAACGCGTACACGGTGGTCTTGATCATCGCCGGCGAACCGGAGATCTGGATCTGCCGGTCCGCCCACGACCCGAACCGGGCGACGACGCGGCCGAGCTGCCCCTGGAGTCGTTGATGCAATCCCGGCGGCGCCTCCGGAGCGGGAATCGTGTGCCACCACGGGTCCTCGTCCTCCTCCGACACGGGAACCACGGTCAGCCACGGATTGCTCAGCGACAGATGCCACAGGGTCTCGATGTCGTACAGATCGCACGGGTACTTGCCGCCCACGAACATGTGGACCCGCGGATTGTTCGACCGCATCGCCATTTCCATCACCTGGGCGCGCAGCGGCGCGATGCCCGTCCCCGAACCGATCATCAGGACGTCCTGCCCGCTGTCGCGGTCGACCTCGAGGCCACCGAGCGGGGAGCTGAGCAGCCAGCGGTCGCCCACCTGCGTCTCGTTCACGATGGCGGGGCTCACCCACCCACCCGACACGCGGCGCACGTGGAACTCGAGCTGACCGTACGGATTGGCGGGGATGGCCGCCGACAGATACCGCCACATCCGGGGCCGTTGCGGGATCTGGACGCTGAGGTACTGGCCCGCACCGTAGGGGATGGGGGAGTCGGTCTCGAGACGGACGATCGCGAGGTCGTCGAGGCGGCGTTCGTGATCGACCACGGTGGCGCCCCACGCGGCGGGCAGGTCGTCGTTGTCCGCGGCGTCGGCCATCGTGTGGAGGAGGAGGTCGAGCAGTTCCGTCCAGGCCGCGGTCAGCGAGGGTGTCCAGATGGCCTGGGTGAAGGAGCTCTGCACGGAGACCAGCAGCGCATTGCCCGACGCGAAGTAGTGCCTGCCCTCGACGCCGTACTTGCGGTGGTCGCGGCCGAGCTGGCTCAGGAAACCGAGGACCCGGCCCTCGTCGTCGAGGTTGTCGATGACGAACTGCAGTGCCTGGAACAGGCGGTGGCCCTGCTGATCCAGCGCAGCAGGGAAGAGCGCGCGGAATTCGGGGTGCTCGGCGAACAGGGTGGCGTAGAACGTGGTGGTGAGCCGGTAGCGTCCGTGTTCGGTGGACACGATCGACGAAAAGCTGGCGCGCAGACGCGAAATCACGAGCGGATCGAGGCAATCTCGTGTCAAGCCGTCCCCTGCCTCCGTGCCTGCTGATTCGAACACCCGCATTCTAGCCGTCCCGCGCGCGGACCCGGGGTTACGGCAACGGCCGGTTGGGCGTTCGCCCCCGGTATTTCGGTGGGTCGCCATTGAGCTGTGACCACCGGCAAGGCACGATGCATCCAGTAAACAGGCGGCGTTACCGAGGGGGGCCCATGAGAGTTGGCTGTGTGCGGGATCGGGGTCGGTTTCGTCCGGGGGTGGCCGGTTCGGTCCGGGTTCGCCGGACCGCCGCCGCCGTCGTGGCGGCCGTGATGTTGACGGTGATCAGCGGCGGAAGCGTCGTCTCGGCGGAACCACGGACGACGATCGAGTCGATCTCGGCCGACGAGGCGCCCGACGGTTCGCGGTTGATCGAAGTCACCCCGGTGGGTGAATCGCAGATGAGCTTCACCGTCCACTCGACCGCCATGGACAAGGACATCACCGTCCGGGTCATCCGGGCCGCGTCGGAGAAGCGTCCCACCGTCTACATGCTCGGCGGCGTCGAGGGGAACTCCGAGCAGTTCGGCTGGGAGCAGAAGGCGGACATCGAGAAGTTCTTCTCCGACAAGGACGTCAACGTGGTCATCCCGTTCGGTGGCCAGTCCAGTTACTACGCGGACTGGAAGCAGGACGATCCCGAACTCGGGCGGAACAAGTGGCAGACGTTCCTGACGAAGGAACTGCCGCCCATCGTCGACTCGGCGCTCGAGACGACCGGGAAGAACGCCATCGCCGGGCTGTCCATGTCGGCCACCAGCGTGCTCAACCTCGCGATCTCCAAGCCCGGGCTGTATCAGAGCGTCGGGGCGTACAGCGGGTGCGCGATGACGAGCGACCCGGTGGCGCGCCGGTTCGTCGAGATCACGGTGTCGGACTTCGGCGGCAACCCCGAGAACATGTGGGGTGCGGCCAACGATCCGCTGTGGGCCGCGAACGATCCGTACGTCAACGCGGAGAAGCTCCGGGGGACCACCCTCTACATCTCCAACGGCAGCGGGCTGCCGGGACCGTACGACACTCTCGACGCCCGGACCGTCGGCGGCGACCGCCGCAACCTCGCGACGCAGGTCGTGGTCGGTGGTGTCATCGAGGCCGTCACCAACGACTGCACGATGCGGCTGGCGGAGAAACTCCGCGCCCTGGACATTCCGGCCACGGTCGACCTCCGGCCGGTCGGAACACACTCGTGGGGGTACTGGCGCGACGACCTGTCCGCGTCCTGGCCGACGATGGCGGCCGCGATCGGGGCCTGACATCCCGCCCCGCGAAGCGTCGCGGGGCGACAGAATGGGTGTAGCGGAACTTTTTTTAAAGTTGAGCGGAACAGACTCAACCCTTCGCGCGTTAAAAAGATGACAGCGTCGCCACGTGCCACTCGGCCGCAGGCGGCGGACCGCTCTACAACGCCAGAAGAGGTGAACAGTGGACTCGTTCAATCCGACCACCAAGACCCAGGCCGCGATGACCGCTGCGCTCCAGTCGGCGTCGTCGGCCGGTAATCCCGACATCAGGCCCGCGCACCTGCTCGTGGCCCTGCTCGACCAGACCGACGGCATCGCCGCCCCGCTGCTCAAGGCGGTCGGCGTCGATCCCACCGTGGTCCATCGTGAAGGGCAGGATCTCGTCGACCGGCTGCCCAAGACGACGGGCGCCACGACCACACCGCAGCTCGGCCGCGAGGCCCTTGCCGCACTCACCGCAGCACAGCACCTCGCCACCGAACTCGACGACGAGTACGTGTCGACGGAACACCTGATGGTCGGTCTCGCCTCGGGTGAGTCGGACGTGGCCGGACTGCTGAAGCGGCACGGCGCCACCCCCGAGGCGCTGCGTGATGCGTTCACCACGGTCCGCGGCAGTGCGCGCGTCACCAGCCCGGATCCGGAAGGGACGTACCAGGCGCTCGAGAAGTACTCCACCGACCTCACCGCGCTGGCCCGCAACGGCAAGCTCGACCCGGTGATCGGCCGCGACAACGAGATCCGCCGCGTCGTGCAGGTACTCAGCCGCCGGACCAAGAACAACCCGGTGCTGATCGGCGAACCCGGTGTCGGCAAGACCGCCATCGTCGAGGGACTCGCCCAGCGCATCGTCGCAGGCGACGTTCCCGAATCGCTGCGCGGCAAGTCCGTGATCTCCCTCGACCTCGGATCGATGGTGGCGGGCGCCAAGTACCGCGGCGAGTTCGAGGAGCGACTCAAGGCCGTCCTCGACGACATCAAGAACTCGGCCGGTCAGGTCATCACGTTCATCGACGAGCTCCACACCATCGTCGGTGCGGGTGCCACCGGTGAGTCCGCGATGGACGCGGGCAACATGATCAAGCCGATGCTCGCCCGAGGTGAGCTGCGGCTCGTCGGCGCGACCACGCTCGAGGAGTACCGCAAGTACATCGAGAAGGACGCCGCCCTCGAACGTCGCTTCCAGCAGGTGCTGGTGGGTGAACCCTCCGTCGAGGACACCGTCGGCATCCTGCGCGGGCTCAAGGAGCGGTACGAGGTGCACCACGGTGTGCGCATCACCGACTCCGCGCTCGTCGCCGCCGCCACGCTCAGCGACCGCTACATCACGTCCCGGTTCCTGCCGGACAAGGCGATCGACCTCGTCGACGAGGCCGCGTCCCGGCTGCGGATGGAGATCGACTCGCGACCCGAGGAGATCGACACCGTCGAACGCATCGTCCGCCGGCTCGAGATCGAGGAGATGGCGCTGCAGAAGGAATCCGACGCGGCGTCGAAGGACCGGCTCGAAAAGCTGCGGCAGGAACTGGCCGACGAACGCGAGAAGCTCAACCAGCTGACCACCCGCTGGCAGAACGAGAAGCAAGCCATCGACTCCGTGCGCGGGGTCAAGGAGCAGCTCGAGACGCTGCGCGGCGAGGAGGAACGCGCCGAACGCGACGGCGACCTCGGCCGGGCCGCGGAGCTGCGGTACGGCCGCATCCCGCAGCTCGAGAAGGAACTCGAGCAGGCGGCCCGCGAGTCCGGCGCCGCCGCCGACGGCGACGTCATGCTCAAGGAGGAAGTGGGTCCCGACGACGTCGCAGACGTGGTCGCCGCATGGACCGGCATCCCGGCCGGCCGCATGATGGAGGGCGAGACCGCCAAGCTGCTGCGGATGGAATCCGAACTCGGCAAGCGGGTCGTCGGCCAGGAAGAGGCCGTCGTCGCCGTATCGGATGCGGTTCGCCGCGCCCGCGCCGGAGTCGCCGACCCCAACCGGCCCACCGGTTCGTTCCTGTTCCTCGGGCCCACCGGCGTCGGCAAGACTGAACTCGCGAAATCCCTCGCCGACTTCCTGTTCGACGACGAGCGCGCCATGGTCCGCATCGACATGTCCGAGTACAGCGAGAAGCATTCGGTGGCCCGGCTCGTCGGCGCCCCGCCCGGATACGTCGGGTACGAGGCGGGCGGCCAGCTCACCGAGGCCGTGCGACGGCGTCCGTACACGGTGGTGCTGTTCGACGAGGTGGAGAAGGCGCACCCCGACGTGTTCGACATCCTGCTCGCCGTCCTCGACGAAGGCCGGCTGACGGACGGTCAGGGACGCACCGTCGACTTCCGCAACACCATCTTGATCCTCACGTCCAACCTCGGTGCGGGTGGATCGCGGGAGCAGGTGATGGATGCGGTGCGGCACGCGTTCAAGCCGGAGTTCATCAACCGGCTCGACGACGTCGTGATCTTCGAGTCGCTCACGGAAGAGCAGCTCGAGTCCATCGTCGACATCCAGCTCGACCAGCTGTCCCGCCGGCTCGCGGCGCGGCGGCTGACGCTGGATGTATCCGACTCGGCCCGCTTCTGGCTGGCGGTCCGCGGCTACGACCCCATGTACGGGGCCAGGCCGCTGCGCCGGCTGATCCAGCAGGCGATCGGCGACCAGCTGGCGAAGCTGCTGCTCGCCGGTGACGTCAAGGACGGCGACACCGTCCCCGTGAAGGTGTCCGAGACCGGGGACGCGCTCGTCCTCGGCTGATCCGTGGGTGAGTGGCGCGGTGTGCTCCCGCACGCCGTGCCACTCACCTGTGTTTTCACAGCGACGTCTTAAGTTTCGCCGTTACCCTGGACCGTCCGTAACCGCAGCACACCGGCCAGACGAACCCGAGGGAGGGGCCGATCATGACGAACCCCGACGACCCGCGCACCCCACAGGAACGTGCGTACGACGGAACGGAGTCGTGGACCCCCGACGATTCCGCGTCGAGGGCTGGTGACGAGGACCCCACCCAGGCATGGTCGCGACAGGACCAGCCGACCGAGCACCTCGGATCGGCTGAGCAGCGCACCGAGCACCTGGGTGACGCAGGCAGGCCGACCGAGCAGTTCTACACGTCCGATCCGACCGCGGCGTACGGGCAGAACCAGCCCAATCCCACCCAGGCCTACCCGACCTACGATCCGCGGTACGACCCGCAGGCTCCGCCGCCGAACGCCACGCAGGCGTACCCGCCGTACGACGCCCAGCAGTACCAGGGCGGATATCCGACGGGGCAGTACCCGAACCCCCAGTACCCGGGCTCGCAGTACCAGGCGCCGGTCGCGGAGAATCCCGAGGAGAAGAAGCCCCGGCGGATCGGCACCTGGATCGCCGCCACGGCAGCCGCACTGCTGTTGATCGCCGTCATCGGTTTCGGTGTCGCCCTCGTCACGTCCGCGCCCAACAACTCCTCGAGCACCACGGCCGCAGGCCCGACCACGTCCCGTCCGCCCGCCACGACAGCGCCGCCGAAGACGACACCGCCGCCGTCGACCACGTCGGAGTCGCCGCTCGATCAACTTCCCGGCGGAATCGGCGAGGCCATCGGTGCTGCGGGCGCCGCGTTCGGAACGATCAGCGCCAACGACGGCTCCACACTCACCCTGGACGCCCTCGGCGGTTCCCGGTTGACGGTTCAGACCAACGCGCAGACCAACGTGATCGCACTCGACGGCACCACGGTCGCCGATCTGAAGCCCGGGTTCACCGTGATGGTGCAGGGAACGAAGGTCGAGAACGGCACGATGATGGCCGAGACGATCATCAGCACCGAGCTGCCGAAGCTCGGCGGTAACTGAGACGATGGGTCCGGGCAAAACCGACACGGGGTGTCCGGGTACCGCTTCGCCTCGTAACGGCGTCGACTCGCTAGGCTGATCACCGATGACGGGAATGTGGTTCGTACTGGCGTTGATCGCACTCGCAGGCGCGTGCGCGCTGCTCTATTTCGATCGCTCGCGTCGTGATCAGACAGGTCGGGTGCGGCAGATCTGGGCCAAGGCCCAGGGCTACACATACGACAACGTCGAAGAGAAGCTGCCCGGCCAGTTCCATCGCGCCGCGCTGGCCAAGCAGGAGTACCTCAGCGCCATCGATGTGGTGAAGGGCGAACGCCGGGGCGAGTCGTTCATTCTGTTCGACCTCGAGGAGACCGCGACCATCGTCGCCGTGCGCCGCCGTGTGGGCTCAGACGTCGACATCGACCTGCGCCTCAAGTCGACCCCGCCGCCGAAGGACTCGGATCTCGAACTCCTCGGTGCCATCGGACCGCGGGTCGTGTTCGCCACCGACCTCGAAATCGCCCGCAGGGTCTGCGATCAGCGCATGGTGGCGTTCACCGAGTCGGTGCCGCCGCACGTGAACATGCTGTGGAGCGAGGGCGAGTGGACCCTCGGTTCGCTGCCCATCGGCAGCAGCGGACGCGAGTGGGATTCGGCCATCGAGGCCGTCGCCCGGCTGTCCGGCATCCTGCACGTCCTGCCCCCGATCACCGAACCGCGGGGACTCGACCGTGGCCACCACGACCCGAGCCGGCCGCGACTGCGGGAAGGCGCTCCCGCCGAGGCGCGTCCCGCGCGTCCGGCGTCTCCCCGGCAGCAGACCCCAGGCGCTCCCCGCCCGCCGGCCCCCGGCGCTCCCCGTCAGCAGACCCCCGGCACTCCTCGCCCGCCGGCCCCCGGCGCTCCGCGCCCGTGAGTGCCTGACGAGTCCTGGGACTCGTTAACCGCGCACAGGCGCGCAGCGCCTTGCTACCGTCACCGGTATGTCGACGCCCCCCAGTTCCGCCCGACCCGTTGCCCTCGTCACCGGCCCGACGTCGGGGCTCGGTGCCGGTTTCGCGAGGAAGTTCGCGTCTCTCGGTTACGACCTCGTGCTCGTCGCGCGTGACGAATCCCGCTTGCAGGCCCTCGCCGACGAGATGAAGGCGTTGTTCGACACCGAGTCCGAGATCCTGCAGGCCGATCTGGCGACGGCGTCCGGGCGCGAGGAAGTGGCGCAGCGCCTCGGGAAGGGTGTCGAGGTGCTGGTCAACAACGCCGGATTCGGCACGTCGGGCGAATTCTGGACGGCGACGCCGGAGCTGTTGCAGTCCCAGCTGGACGTGAACGTGACCGCCGTCATGCAGCTGACCCGCGCGGCGCTGCCCACGATGATCGCGTCGGCGAACGGCACCGTCATCAACGTGGCGAGCGTCGCCGGCCTGCTGTCCGGGCGGGGATCGACCTATTCGGCGAGCAAGGCGTACGTGATTTCGTTCTCCGAGGGATTGGCGAACGGGCTGGGCGGCACGGGTGTGCGGATCCAGGCGCTGTGCCCGGGGTTCATTCGCACCGAGTTCCACGAGCGCGCGGGCATCGAGATGAGTTCGATTCCGAAGCCGATGTGGCTGAGCGTCGACCAGGTGGTCGCGGCGTCGCTGGCCGACCTCGAGGACGGCAAGGTCGTGAGCATTCCCGGTCTCCAGTACAAGGTGCTGACGACTGCCGGTCGCCTCGTCCCGAAGAGTCTGGTCCGAAGGTTGACCAACGTGTTCGGCCGGGGGCGTGCCCGCACGTAGAGGTGGGTAGGGTTTCGGGCATGAGTGATCGCGAGGATCTGGCCGCGTTGGTGCGTGAGCTGGCTGTTGTGCACGGCAAGGTGACGTTGTCTTCGGGCAAGGAAGCCGACTACTACGTGGACCTTCGCCGCGCCACGCTGCATCACGAGGCGGGCCCGCTGATCGGGAAGTTGCTGCGTGAACTGGTGGCGGACTGGGAATTCGACGCCGTCGGCGGACTGACGATGGGTGCCGACCCGGTGGCGATGGCCGTGATGCACGCCCCGGGCAGGCCGATCGATTCGTTCGTGGTGCGCAAGGCCGCGAAGGCGCACGGCATGCAGCGGCAGATCGAGGGGCCGGACGTCGTCGGCAAGCGTGTCCTCGTCGTCGAGGACACCACGACCACGGGCAACTCTCCGCTCACCGCGGTGAAGGCGTTGCGCGACGTCGGGGCGATCGTCGTGGGTGTCGCGACCGTCGTCGATCGCGCTACCGGTGCCGACGAGGTGATCGCGGCCGAGGGTCTCGAGTACCGTTCGCTCCTGGGTCTCCCCGACCTGAATCTCTGACCGCACACATGAGTGGCGAAGTGTGCCGAGGCACGCCTCGCCACTCACGTGGGGTGGTCAGTCGGCGTCGGCGACCGTGACGGCCAGTGCTTCCTCGACGCTGTGCGGTTCGGGATCGTGCTCGTCGACGTGGGCGAGGACCTTGCGTCCGGTCGCGAGCACGATGATCGCGGCGGCGGTGCACACGGCGCCGACCCAGAACGGCATGTGGATGTTGCTCTCACCGAGCTTGCCCGCGACCCACGGTGCGGCCGCGCCGCCGACGAAGCGGACGAAGCTGTACGCCGCGGACGCCGTCGACCGCTCGACGGGTGCGGAGATCATGACGGTCTCGGTGATGAGCGTGTTGTTGACACCGAGGAAGAGCCCGGCGAGCACGACACCGACGACGAGCACGGTCTTGTTGTCGGTGAATGCGGCCATCATGGCGAGGTCGAGGGCGAACAGCGCGAGGGCCAGCATCATCATCGGCAGCGTGCCGAAGCGCCGCTGCAGCCGCGGGGCGAGGAACACCGACGCGACGGCCAGCGCCAGGCCCCACCCGAAGAAGATGAATCCGATCGAGTATGTGCCCATGTCGAGGGGGAACGGTGTGTACGCGAGCAGTGTGAAGAAGCCGTAGTTGTAGAGCAGTGCGGTGATCGCGACGGTGAGCAGGCCGCGGTGGCGCAGGGCGAGGAACGGCGCGGCGATCGACGTGCGGTGTTCCGGTTTGGGCGCGGACGGCAGCATCACGACGATGAGGATGAACGCGACGGCCATCAGGGCTGCGACGCCGAAGAACGGTGCGCGCCAGCTGATGTTGCCGAGGACACCACCGACCAGCGGGCCGACGGCGATGCCGATGCCCAGCGCGGCCTCGTAGAGGATGATGGCCCGGGCGACGCCGCCGCTGGCCGCGCCGACGATGGCGGCGAGCGCGGTGGCGATGAACAGGGCGTTGCCCAGTCCCCAGCCGGCGCGGAAGCCGACGATCTGCCCGATGGTGCCGGAGCTGCCTGCCAGCGCCGCGAACACGACGATGACGGCGAGTCCGGTGAGGAGGGTCTTCTTGGCGCCGATCCGGCTCGACACGACGCCGGTGATGAGCATCGCGACACCGGTGACCAGCATGTAGCTGGTGAACAGCAGCGACACCTGGGACGGCGTGGCGTCGAGTTGTTCGCCGATCGGCTTGAGGATCGGGTCGACGAGCCCGATGCCCATGAACGCGATGACACTGGCGAAGGCGACTGCCCACACCGACTTCGGCTGGTGGAGGAGGCTCGGTGGAGCCTCGCTGGATGTGCTGTTCGTGACGGTTGCGGTCGTGGTGCTCACGGCCACCTCCTTCGATGTACGTCGGGGTGTGGATGGGTGGTCAGGCGCGCGCCGACGACTTGACGATCGAGCGCAGTTCCGACTGGCCCTGTGTCAGTCGTTCGAGTTGCTCGGGTTCGAGGTCCGCGAAGTGCGGGGCGAGTGCACCCGCGATCTCGTTGCGGGCCACGGTCAGCCATTCGCGGCCCAGGTCCGTGATGGACACCCGGACTGCCCGGGCGTCCTCCGGATCGGGTCGGCGGGCGACGTATCCGCGATCGGCCAGCTTCTGGAGGAGGGCGGTGGCGGACGGTTGCGAGCATCGGTCGATGCGGGCGAACTCGCTGATCCGAATCTCGCCCTGGTCGTCGAGCAGGGCGAGGGCACGTGTCCACGGCCGGGGGTGAGCCTCGGATCCGAAGGAGCTCGCGAGCCTGGTGAATCGGTGAGAATTCGTGACCAGGTCGACGAGCAGGCTCTGCAGCCGTGTGTCGTCCATGGGAAACACATTACATAGGCTAACTAACTATGTAAACCCGACGAAGTGCCGCTCGGCCCGCATCCGCCCCTCGGCGAGTGCGGGCCGCGAAGCTCAGGACGAGTGCTTCGCGCCCTGCTCGACCTGACGCCGCAGGGTGGCGTCGGTATGGCGGATCGCCTGCGCGACGAACGGCTCGATGATCTTGCCGAGCGCCTTACCCGCGAGTCCACCGGGCAGGTCGTAGCGGAAGTCGACCGTCAGGCGGGTCTCGGTCTCGCCGATTGCCTCGAACTGCCACCGCGACTGGGTGTACAGGCCGTCGATCGATTCGAGCTCGATCACCGAATTGCGTTCCCACTCGGTGACCTTCACCACAGAGCCGAGAGTCTTGGGGCCGACCTTCATCGCGGCGTCGTAGACCGCGCCGAGGCCCCGGTCCTGGTCGCCGATCGGATCGAACTTCGTGATCCCGAACATCCAGGACGGGACGTGGCGATAGTTGTCCACGTAGTCGAACGCGGCCGCGACCGGTGCGCCGGCGACGGCAGTGTGATGGATCTCGATCATCGTGACTTTCCTGACGGGTGGAGGGCGGGGGACTGCTCTGTCCGGTACGGCCGGATGGCGTAGTTCTCGAGGTCGAATCGGGCGAGGCGACGGCGAAGGGACCCGGTGGACCAGGGCCACGCGGCGAAGTTCCTGCCGTCGGCGTCGAGGTAGTAGCTACTGCAACCGCCGTTGTTGAAGACGGTGGGCTCCAGACCCTTCTGCACGGCGTCGTTGAACCGGCGGAACGGCTGATCGCGCACTTCGAGCACTTCGATGCCCTGTCGCTCCGCCGTGGTGAGTCCGTCGATCACGTAGTCGAGCTGGGTCTCGGCCAGTCCGAGAAACGAGTTGTACACCAAGATGTTCGGGCCCAGCATGATGTACGCGTTCGGTGCGCCGGGCGTCGTGGTGGCCAGGTAGGCCTCGGGGCTCTTCGACCACTTCTCCGACAGCAGCGTTCCGTCCCGGCCGCGGATCCGGCTCGCGATCGGTGGATGGCTCACGTCGAAGCCGGTGCCGAAGATGATGACGTCGACCTCTCGGCGGGTGCCGTCGGCTCCGACGACCACGCGTCCGTCGACCTCGGCGAGGGCGTGCGGAATCAGTTCGACATTGCTCTTCGTCAGCGCCGGAAGATACGTGTTGGACAACAGGAGGCGTTTGCACCCGAGCGTGAAGTTCGGTGTCAGGGCCGCGCGAAGTGCCGGGTCCGGTACCTGCCTGGCCAGCCACCGGGTACCGATGGGGTTGAGGAGCCGGGCGGTACGTTCGCAGCGCATCACCCAAGTGAGTGTCCGCAGGATGACATCGAGGAGCCGCCGGAGCGCGCGCTGCACTGCGGGCACCCGCGCGAACGCCCACTGGGCGATGCGGGGGAACGGAAAGTCCAGGCGCGGCACCACCCAGGCCGGGGTGCGCTGGAAGACGTACAACTCCTCGACGTCCGGCTGGATCTCGGGGATGAACTGCACCGCGGACGCGCCGGTGCCCACGACGGCGACCCTCTTCCCGGTGAGGTCGACGTCGTGGTTCCAGCGGGCGGAGTGGAAGACGTCGCCGTCGAATCGGTCGATTCCGGGTACGGCAGGCGTGCTCGGTTCGGTGATGGGGCCCGCCGCGAAGATCACGTGCTGGGCGACGATCGTGCCGCGGCTGGTGTCGAGGATCCAGCGTCGGCGCTCGTCGGACCATGCGGCTTCGCGAACGTCGGTCTGCATCGAGATCCTGGACTGCAGACCGAACGTGTCGACGGTGTCCTCGATGTAGGACAGCAGCTCCGGTTGCAGGGCGAAGTTGCTGCGCCACCGCGGATTGGGGTGGAAGGAGAACGAGTACACGGGGGCGGGGATGTCGACACCGCACCCGGGGTACGTGTTCTCCCGCCACACGCCCCCGACGCGATCGGACTTCTCCAGGACGACGAAGTCCGTGATGCCGGCGCGTTCGAGCTTGACCGCGGCGGCGATCCCGGACAGTCCGGCGCCGACCACGACGACGCGCAGGTGCCGCTCGTCTCCGCCGCCGTCGGGTGCGGCGGCGTGCTGAGTGGTTGTCGCTGTCATGGCTTCTTCCCTGGGTGGATGCGGAACCGTCGTCACCAGTCCAGTTATCTGAGACGCATTGTCACAGTAAAATGAAGTATGTGTCTTGGCAAGTGCCGTCGGTAACCCCGGGTGGACGGGTCCTGGAAGAATGTCCTCCGTGACCGAGCGCAAACCTCCCGGGGTGAGCTTCGAGAGCTGGATCGACAAGCAGATCCGGTTGGCTCAGGAGCGCGGCGACTTCGATGATCTCCCCGGCGCGGGCAAGCCGATTCCGGCGGGCGATGTCGACGACGAACTGTGGTGGGTGAAGAACTACCTTCGCCGCGAGAATCTGCCCACCGACTCGCTGCTTCCCACTCCGCTGCAGCTGCGGAAGGAGATCGAGCGGTTGCCCGACACGATCCGCGGTCTGCCGTCCGAGCGTGCGGTGCGGGACGTGGTGGCCCAGCTCAACCTGCAGATCGTCGCCTGGTTGCGGGCGCCCTCCGGTCCGCGGATCCCGGTGAGCCCGGTCGATGCGGACGAGATCGTCGCGACCTGGCGGCAGCAGAACCGGCCGTCGCCGAAGCCGCCGGTGACGGCGTCGCCGGAACCCGATCCGGATCCGCCCCGGACAGGCACGCGGTGGTGGCGGCGGGGACGGTGACGGATCACTCCTTCCGGAAATCCCCCGATTCCATCACCCGGGACACGAGCAGTCCGGCGATCAGCCCCCAGAATGCGGCCCCGATGTTGAGGAACTGCACGTTCGACACGGTCACGAGGAAGGTCACGAGAGCGCCGAGCGTGTGCCGGGAGCTGAACGCGGCGACGAACGAACCCTGCAGCGCCCGGAGCATCGCGAGCCCGCCGAGCGTGGCGACGAACGCGACCGGGGTGGCCAGCATCAGCTGAACGAACAGCGGCGCGAACAGGCCGACGACCATGGCGAGCAGCCCGCAGACGACGGCCGCCGTGTACTGCCTGGTGCGCTGCCCCGACGCCACCAGCAGGGCGTTGGTCGGACCCGTCAGGCACGTCGAGACGGCTCCGACAGCGGAGGTGGCGAGGGACCAGACCCCGCACAGGACGGTGCCGACGTTCATCGGCGGCTTGTGGCCGGCGGATGTCAGCACGGCCGCGCCCTGACCGTTCTGCACGACGATGACCGTGATCGCCAGCGGCACGACCAGTTCGGTGATCGCCTGCCAGGTGAACTGCGGAGCCTGGAACATCGGTGCCGCGATCCAGGGTGTACCCGAGCCGGTCGGGTGGAAGCGGCCCGTGACCGCCACCGCGGCTGCCCCGACGAGCAGTGCGCCGAGGATCGGTGGCATCCACCGGCCGAGCGCGGCGCGCGATGCCAGGACGACGAAGACGACGACCATCGGAACGGCCACGGCCGCATCGGTTCCCACGGCACGGACCAGGTCGGTGCCGAACTTCAGGAAGACGCCGGCCACCATGGCCATGACGATCGGCATCGGGAGCATCGCCATGACCTGACGCACCCGCCCGGTCAGTCCGAGGGCGAGGACCAGTAGCCCGGTCACCAGAAACGCGCCGAGGACCTCCGGCCACGACAGGTGGGTGAGCGAGCCGCCGACGATGATCGTGCCGGGGATCGTCCAGAAGAACGCGAGCGGCTGACGGTACAGCCAGCTTGCGAGGGCGGTCATGATGCCGTTGAGGAAGAAGACGCCGAAGATCCACGATGCCATCTGCTGGGGCGACAGTCCGCCCGCGGAGCCGGCGGCCAGGATCACGGCCACGGGCCCCGTCGCGGAAAAGATCAGGCCGATCAGCCCGTTGGCGGCGTAGGTGGCGCCGAGGTCGCCGATCAGGCGGCGCGGGCCCGCGGGCGGCCACGGCGGTCGTTCGAAGCGAGGGGGACGCGTCTGCACGTCGTCGCTGCGAGTCGGTTCCTCGGTGGTCGTCATGAGGCCTTCCTGCTCGGGCGATGCTCACGATGTACGCAGAGCGGTCATTCCATCCGCACTGCGTACATCACGGCTGTGGTCTGGATAATAACCACCCGCGTCCCGAAGCCCCACGCCGGGCCGCTGAACCCTGGGTGGGGCGCATTCCATCCCTGGGGTGCACGACACTCGGGCGGCATCACGACAGACTCGAAAGTGTCGACTCGACACCACCCGCACCGACGAACCATGCGAAGAAGGGCCACATGGCTGAACTCACCCGAATTCCCCGGCAGCGACGCACCGCGTCCGCGCGGCGCGCCACGGTGGCACCGCAGCGTGAACCACGTTGCGTAGTCGAACGGACGTCGACGTTCCTGGCCTACGGCCTACTCGCGTTGTTCGGCGGGCTCGGCATCTTCGGAACGATCTGCTCGGTCGATGCCATCCCGGACGGCGCGCGGATCGCCGTCGTCCAGCCGACGCCGACGCAGTCGCACCCGCTCGATCTGCCACATCCGGCGCCGGACACTCCCGAGCCCACCCCCGGCGGGGTCTGAGCCCGTCAGGACGCGACGTCGTCTCGCAGTGACGCGAGTTCGAGCAGGCGGGGCAGCATGTCCTCCGAAGAAATCGAGGGCAGGAGCAGCGCCCACATGTCGGCCAGTCGCTCGTACAGGTCGGAACGTCCGGTCAGTGCCTCCGACACCAACTGCATGCCGGTGAACGAACTGACCAGGAACCGGGCGAGTGCCGCGGGGTCGACGCTCGCGCGCAGTTCACCCGCCTCCCGTGCCTTGCCGGCGAGTGCGACGAGGGTGTCGGTCCAGTCGATGTAGGGATCTGTGGCCGGGCCGCGGGACGTACCGAGTTCCAGGGTGAGTCGCACCCCCGCGCGCACGATGGGTTCGGTCAGCAGCTGGCGCGCCATCTCCTTGGCGCACAACAGGATCGCCTCCATCGGTGACTGCGCCGTCGCGAGCACTCGCTGCGCTGCCAGCATCGCCATGGCGTGCTGTTCCTTGATCACGGCCCAGGCGAGTGCTTCCTTGGACTCGAAATGAAAGTACAAGGCGCCCTTCGTCACGTCGGCATAGGAGAGGATCCCGCTCAGGCTGGCACCGCCGTACCCGAGCTTCTCGAAGCTCAGTGCCGCGCCCTCGAGTACCTGATGGCGGGTGGCTGCCGCGCGCGCCTGTTTTGCCATCACCTGTGCCCTCACAATCGCGGATTCTCCGTCGCGTCCACTCTCAAGTCAACCACTCTTCGGGCCGGTAACCTCGGCACGTCCGCGAGTGTGGGAGGAAGACGTGAAGTCGAAGAACAACTGGAGTGTCGAGCACGCGGTGTTCGCCGGTGCGACACTGGCCACCGTCGTCGGGGCCGTCACCGGACGTGAACGGTGGCAGCAGGTCGCGAAACCACTGATCGCGCCCGCGCTCGCCGCCCGCGTGCTGCGGCGCCGCGCCGACACGGACCCCGCCGACGCCGCGCTCCTCCTCGCCGGTCTCACGGCCGCGACCGTGGGCGACGTCTTCATGATCGATCCCGACGACGACGCCCGCCTGGTGCGTGGCGCGTCCTCGTTCGCCGTCATGCAGGTCGGCTATTCCGCGTTGTTGCTGCGCCGGGGCGCCCGGCCCACCGCGCCCGCACTGCTTCCCCGGTTCGCCGGCTGGGCAGGCGCGGCGGCGCTGCTCCGCGGGCGGGCGAAGGAGGTCGCCGTGCCGCTGACCACGTACGGGTCGCTGCTCGGCACCACGTCGACCCTGTCGGCCGATCCGTCCCTCGCGCCCGGCGCGGCCGTCGTCGCGAATGTGGCCGTGCCCGGAGCCGACCGTCGCAGCTGGCTCGGCGTGGGCGGGATGCTGTTCACCGCCTCCGACGGCCTGATCGTGGTGCGGCGCTTGTTCATCCGGGGTGAGCGGGGGAGGGCTGTGGCGGAAGGCGTGATCCTCGCCAGCTACGCGGCGGCCCAGTTGCTGCTCGTCGAGGGGATGCTCACGCTCGGGCGCCGCCGGGTCACGGGCAGAGCATGATGTGGTCCCGGTCCTTCGGATCCACGAGGATGGTGATCGTCTCGCCGGGAACGAAGCGGGTCGCGTTCTCCCGCCGCACCTCGTAGACGACGCGTCCGGCGTAACTCTCGGAACCGGGCACGGTCAGCCGCAGATCCAATTCGGTGAGCTCGCCGTTGTCGGGAGTGCGGCTGAGCGGAGTGGCGTGCTCGATCCGCGCCCAGCCCTCGAGCCCGTGTCGTTCGAGTAGGCGGTCGGCGCGGCTGGGCCGTTCGGCCGCCATCATCCCGAACCCCAGCGCCGAACCGAAGGCGGCGACCAATCCCATGATCTGGTACGGGATGGTGGCCGGAGGGGTGTGCTCGATCAACCATCCCAGCCAGACGGCGAGGACGATGACGTAGCCGACCGTGACGAAGCAGACCGTCCGCACGATGCGCTGATGATTCATCGATTGCCTCCACCTCCAGGTTAGCCCGTCCCGGCGTCGCCGAGGCGGCCCCACCGCCGCACTGCCGTTAGAGTGCAGTGTCGGCAGCAGGTAAGCGTGTGTGGAGGTGGCCGTATGGCGTGGCGTCGGGTGTCGTTGGTGTGTCTGAGCATTGGCTCGGCCATGATGCTCGCAGGGTGTGGTGGGTCCTCGGACGCGGTGGCTCCGCCGCCGTCCACGACGACTGTCGCGGCTCCTGTGACCACCACCACGACCACGGTTCCGCTGACCACCACCACGACCGTTGCGCCGCCGCCCACGACGACGGAAGCGCCGACCACGACGCTCGTCGACGTCCCCTACGAGCACAACGAGTCGTACTTCTTCACGTCCCCGGACGGCGGGTTCCAGTGCGGCATCATCAAGCTGCCGAACCGCACCGAGGCCGGATGTCAGGGGTCGACGAGCCCGGTGCCGCCGCGCCCGGCCGACTGCATGGTCGACTGGGGTCACGGCATCCGCGTCGAGAACGACGGCGAGGCGTCGTTCATGTGCGCGGGTGGCCTCGTCTACACGTCGGGCGGCGACGAACCGGACGCGGCCCTGCCCGCCGGGGCGAAACTGACCAAGCTCGGCTACACGTGCAGCACCACGGCCACGGCCGTCACGTGCACCAACGACGAGACGTCGCACGGTTTCACCGTCGCTCCCGATTCGAACCAGACGTTCTGACGTCATGAGCGGAGTCGAAACCGGCCGGGTCGAGGTCGAAAACGCCGAGGCGGGGCCGACCGAATGGGGGGACAACCCGAACGGCGTGGGCCCGTGGACCGAGGAACACGACACCCCGGTCCCCGCCGACCCGCGCTACGACCCCGAACTGCTGGCCGGCGGCGATCGCCGCAACGTGGTCGACGCCTACCGCTACTGGACACGGGAAGCGATCGTCGCGGACATCGACAGCCGCCGCCACCCGCTGCACGTGGCCATCGAGAACTTCGGCCACGACGCGAACATCGGGACGGTGGTGCGCACCGCCAACGCGTTCGCCGCCGCCGCAGTCCACATCGTGGGACGTCGACGCTGGAACCGGCGCGGGGCCATGGTCACCGATCGGTACCAGCACGTCCTCCACCACTCGGACGTCGACGGCCTCGTCGAGTTCGCACGTGAGCGGGGTCTCACCATCGTGGCCGTCGACAACACGCCCGGATCCGTCCCGCTCGAGACGGCGAGTCTGCCCCGTGACTGCGTGCTCCTGTTCGGCCAGGAGGGGCCGGGAGTCACGGACCAGGCGAAAAAGGTTGCGGCGATGACGGTGTCGATCGCTCAGTTCGGTTCCACCCGCAGCATCAACGCGGGCGTAGCCGCAGGAATCGCCATGCATGCGTGGGTTCGTCAGCACGCCGACCTCGACCGTGCCTGGTAGCGGAACCCCCGGCGAATAGGCAAGATCAACTCTCATGCAGGACTCGTGGTCGGCGCGCGCGGACGCCGCTGAAGAAGCGGTGGTGAGCAGGCACCTTCGCCGGCTGTGGGCGCTCCCGGGCACCACCCTGGGCGTCGTCGCCTGGCCGGCGGTGCGGCGCGAGCGGCTGTTCCTCAGCTGGCACTACTGGTGGCAGGCCCACCTGCTCGACTGCGCCGTGGACGCGCTCGAACGGGACCCCACGCCGCGCCGTCGCCGTCGCATCGTGAAACTGGCGCGCAGCCACCGTCTGCGGAACGTGTCGGGCTGGACCAACAACTATTACGACGACATGGCCTGGCTGGGTATCGCCCTCGAGCGTGCCCAGCGAATGCACTTCATAGACAACAGAAGTGCGGTGCAGGCGCTCGAATCCCAGTTGTTCGACGCCTGGGCGCCCGAGGCCGGGGGCGGCATCCCGTGGCGGAAGGGCTCGAACTTCTACAACGCACCGGCCAACGGGCCCGCAGGGATCATGCTGGCCCGCACCGGAAAGCTGTGGCGCGCCCAGGCCACGGCCGACTGGATCGACGACACGCTGCGGGACGTGCACACCAACCTGATCGTCGACGGCATCCATCCGGGCGGTGAAATCGAAAGGAACGTCTACTCGTATTGTCAGGGCGTCGTGCTCGGTCTCGAAACCGAACTCGCCGTGCGCCTCGGTTCGCCGCGGCACCGCAACAGGACGCACCGGCTCGTCGACGCCATCGACGAGCACCTCGCACCCGACGGCGTCATCGACGGCGGCGGTGGGGGAGACGGTGGCCTGTTCAACGGGATCCTCGCGCGGTATCTGGCGTTGACCGCGGTGATGCTGCCGTGGGAATCGCCTGCCGACATCAGGGCGCGGGAGATCGCCGCCCAGCTCGTGCTGAGCTCCGCGGAATCGGCCTGGGAGAACCGGCTGCAGATCGAGGGGCAGCCGCTGTTCGGCCACGATTGGACCAAGCAGGCGCAGCTGCCTGGGCTGGGCGGGGGAATCGCCACGTTCACCGGGGGCACCGTGCGGTCGTCCGGGATCCCGGAACGCGACATGTCCGTCCAGCTCGGAGGCTGGATGCTGATGGAGGCCGCGCACATGGTCTCCGCGGCAGGGTATCCGCGACGCTAGAGCGACGGTTCGAATCACGCGAAAATTAACCGTGTCGTCCCCGATTCGGCGCTGTTAGACAGTTCGTTATGTCAGATCAACAGCGGCAGCTGAGTCTCAACGCGTTCATCTACCCGGCCGGGCACCACGAGTCGGCGTGGCGCCACCCGCTCACGACGCCCGAGCGGCTGTACGACGTCTCCTACTTCCAGGACATCGCGCGGACCGCGGAAGCCGCGAAGCTGGACGCGATCTTCTTCGCCGACGGCCCGGCCCTGCGCAGCGACGTCGAGCACGGCGCCGCCGGAGCGCTCGAACCCATCACGCTGCTGACCGCCATCGCGACCGCCACCGAACGGATCGGTCTGATCGCGACCGCGTCCACGACGTACTTCGAGCCCTACAATCTGGCGCGGCTGTTCGCCTCCCTCGACCACATCTCCCACGGCCGGGCCGGCTGGAATATCGTGACCACCGGAACCGACCTGGCGGCCGCCAACTTCGGGCTGGCCAGCCACCCCGACCACGCCGACCGCTATGCGCGGGCGCGGGAGTTCGTCGACGCGACCGTCAAGCTGTGGGACAGCTGGGAAGACGACGCCATCCTGATCGACAAGGCCGCGGGCATCTACGCGGACCCGTCGAAGATCCACGAGATCAACTACGTGGGCCGCCACCTGCGGGTGCGGGGACCGTTCAACGCGCCACGCTCCCCGCAGGGCCACCCGGTGCTGGTGCAGGCGGGTGCGTCCAACGAGGGTCGCGCATTCGCGGGCCAGTACGCCGAGGCCATCTTCACCGCGCACCAGCGGCTGTCGGACGGGCAGGCGTTTTACGCGGACGTCAAACAGCGCGCGACGCAGTACGGTCGCAACCCTGAGCACGTGAAGATCCTGCCCGGTATCAGCCCGTTCCTCGGCGACACCGAGGCCGAGGCCCGCGACCTGGAACGCGAATTCAACGAACTCACGTCGCCCGAGTACGGGCTCGCCCAGCTCGAGGGCCTCACGGGTTCGAGCGTGCGACACCTCGAACTCGACGCCCCCGTGCCCGCCGGACTGTTCGGCGACGCCGGCGACGTCACGGACAACCAGCAGAGTCGCCTGCAGGTGATCGCCGGGATCGTCGAGCGGGAGAACCCGACTCTGCGTGGATTGCTGCACCGTCTCGCCGGTGCGCGCGGGCACCGGGTGGTCGTCGGGACGCCGCTGCAGGTGGCCGACACCATCGAGGAATGGTTCACGCAGGGCGCGGCCGACGGTTTCAACGTCATGCCGCCGTACTACCCGCGCGGTCTCGAGGTGTTCGCGGAGAAGGTGGTCCCGATCCTGCAGGAGCGTGGACTGTTCCGCACCGAGTACTCGGGCACCACACTGCGCGACCACTTCGGTTTGCCCCGCCCCGAGAGTCAGTACGCGGACGCGTCCGGCGCTGTCGCGTTGTAGTCGAGTACGCCGGCGAATCCCGGCTTAATGAAAACAGTTATCATTTCTGGATGACTGTCACCCGGCCACTCCCCGTCACCGTCCTGTCCGGCTTCCTCGGCGCGGGCAAGACCACCCTGCTCAACCACCTCCTCGCGAACCGGGACGGCCGGCGCGTCGCCGTCATCGTCAACGACATGAGCGAAGTGAACATCGTCCCCCAAGCACTTCGTGCAGGGGGTCCCCCAGCCGCCCTCGTCGCCGGGCAGGGACACCTGGACCGGACGCAGGAGAAACTCGTCGAGCTCACCAACGGCTGCATCTGCTGCACCCTGCGGGAAGACCTCGTCGAGGCCGTCGCGCGGCTGGCGAAGGAGGGCCGGTTCGACCATCTCGTCATCGAATCGACCGGCATCTCCGAACCGATGCCCGTCGCCGCCACGTTCGACTGGGAGTTCGAGGGCGGGCTCAGCCTCGGATCGGTGGCCGCCCTCGACACGATGGTGACGGTCGTGGACGCGTCGACGTTCCTCGGCGAGCTGGCCAAGGGCGAGCGACTCGACGACCGCAACCTCGAGGCGGGGGAGGGCGACGAGCGCAGCATCTCCGACCTGCTCGTCGACCAGGTGGAGTTCGCCGACGTCATCCTGCTGAACAAGACAGATCTGGTGAGCGAGAGTGCTGCCGGCGCGGCGGAAGCCACGGTGCGCAGGCTCAACCCCACCGCGAGACTGCTGCGCACCGCACGCGGCGTCGTGGATCCCGGCGAGGTTCTCGGGACGGGCCGGTACAACCCGGAGGCCGCCGCCGAGCTGCCCGGCCGGGCCGAGGAACTGGCAGGGGGCCACACCCCGGAGACCGAGGAATACGGCATCCGCAGCGTCACCTACCGGGCGTCGCGGCCGTTCCACCCCGCCCGGCTCGATCAGGCGCTGGGGCGGTTCACCGGCGTGCTCCGGAGCAAGGGGTTCTGCTGGATCGCCAGCCGCCCCGACCTCGCCGCCGTGTGGTCGCAGGCCGGCCCGAACCTGGTGATCGAGCCGGCCCAGCTGTGGGCGTCCGCGGACGAGACACCGGGGCAGGAGATCGTGTTCATCGGTGTCCGCCTCGACCCCGACGGTCCGCGGCGCATCCTGGACCCGGCGCTGCTCACCGACGACGAACTGGCGTCAGGATCGGCGGCGTGGGTGCGCTTCGACGACCCGCTGCCCGCGTGGGAAGCGGTGCATCGGCACTAGTCGAGTACTTCTTCGACGGCCACTTCTTCAGGCGGCCGCGCCATCTCCTGCCGGTAGTGCCACACCCCGAGCGCGGTGCCGATCACCAGCAACGCGACCATCCCGGCGAGCACGGCCGGCATCAGCCACGACACCCGGTCCAGGAACGAGCCGAAGTAGAAGCCGATGAGCAGCAGAACAGGTGCCCAGAAGATGGCGCCGATGGTGCTCGCGATCGTGTACTTGGTGTGGTTCATCTTGGCCGCACCGGCGACCAGCGGGCACAGGGTGCGGACCCACGGAATCCAGCGGGCGATGAGCACTGCCCAGAAGCCGTGCTTCTCCAGCAGGACGTTGACCTTGTGGAGGTTGGCGTAGTTGAGATACTTCCCGCCCTTGCGGGCCAGGATGCGGTTGCCGGTGCGGTGACCGATGACGTACCCCACCTGGTTTCCGCAGATGGCGGCGATCATCGCGCCGACCGACAACGCCCACACGTGGCCGGAGCCCGACGCATGGTTGGCCAGCACGATTCCGGCGGTGATCAGCATCGAGTCGCCGGGCAGGAACAGGCCCAGGATCACCGCGCACTCGATGAACACGAACGCGAGGACGACGACCCAGACCAGCGCTGGGCCGGCCGAGACGAGAGGCCCGAAGCTGCCTGCTGCCGTGGTGACCATCGTCAGTGCGCTACCCCGATCGGTTTCAGGACGTCGGATCGGTGGGGGTGGTGACGGGTTGCGCGTCCTCGGTCGTGGAGCCCGCGCTCTGACGGGACCTCACGACGCGCTTGCCCACCTCGACGATGATCGGCAGGACCGACACGAAGACGATCAGCAGGAAGATGATGTCGACGTTGTCGCGGATGAACTCGATCTGACCGAGCAGGTAGCCGAGCAGTGTGACACCGGCGCCCCACAGGACGCCGCCCACGATGTTGTACGTCAGGAACAGCGAGTACTTCATCCGCGACGCACCCGCGACGACCGGCGCGAACGTACGCACGATCGGAACGAACCGGGCAAGGATGATGGTGATCGGGCCGTGCTTCTCGAAGAAGGCGTGCGACTCGTCGATGTACTTCTTCTTGAAGAACCGCGCGTCGTCGTTCTTGAACAGGGCGGTACCGCCCTTGCTGCCGATGAAGAAGCCCACCTGGTCGCCGAGGATCGCGGCGATCGGGATCAGAACCAGAAGCACCCCGATGGGGGCGAACGGTTCGATCTCCGTCGACTTCGACGCGGCGATGAGTCCCGCGGTGAAGAGAAGCGAGTCGCCGGGGAGCAGGGGGAACAGCAATCCCGACTCGATGAAGACGACCAGGAGAAGTCCGACGAGCACCCACGTGCCGAAGGAGTTGAGGAGGTTCACCGGGTCGAGGAATCCCGGCAACAACGCGAGGTTGGTCACGGAATCCGATGCTGCCTGCACAATCACGGCCCTCAGCGTACCGGCGTATTCCCCGACTGACGGAATACTGCAGGTCATGGAGTTTCGGCCGGGTCGTGGACCTGCCGAAACGGGGCGCCGTGACAGCCACCGGGAGACGTACGCTACCGGTATTGCCATACTGCTAGGACCACATCGCGCGCTGCGCTGATCGCGCGCGCCGAAATCGACTCTTTATGGAGGACTGCCGCCGTGCCAATCGCGACTCCCGAGGTCTACGCCGAGATGCTTGGTCGGGCCAAGGAGCACTCCTTTGCCTTCCCCGCCATCAACTGCACTTCTTCCGAAACCATCAACGCCGCCATCAAGGGCTTCGCGGACGCCGGTAGTGACGGCATCATCCAGTTCTCGACCGGTGGCGCCGAGTTCGGTTCGGGCCTGGGCGTCAAGGACATGGTGACCGGCGCGGTCGCACTCGCCGAGTTCGCACACGTGATCGCCGCGAAGTACGACGTCACGATCGCCCTGCACACCGACCACTGCCCCAAGGACAAGCTCGACACGTTCGTCCGGCCGCTGCTCGAGATCTCGAGGCAGCGCGTCGAGGCCGGCCGCAACCCGCTGTTCCAGTCCCACATGTGGGACGGGTCGGCTGTCCCGATCGACGAGAACCTGGAAATTGCCCAGGAGCTCCTCGCCAAGGCGAAGGCCGCCAACATCATCCTCGAGGTCGAGATCGGCGTCGTCGGTGGTGAAGAGGACGGCGTGGAAGCGGAGATCAACGACAAGCTCTACACCTCGCCCGAGGACTTCGAGAAGACCGTCGACGCGCTCGGCACCGGCGAGAACGGCAAGTACCTGCTCGCCGCCACGTTCGGCAACGTGCACGGCGTCTACAAGCCGGGCAACGTGAAGCTGCGTCCCGAGGTGCTCGAGACCGGCCAGAAGGTCGCCGCCGCCAAGCTGGGCCTGTCCGACAGCTCGCAGCCGTTCGACTTCGTCTTCCACGGCGGATCGGGCTCGCTGAAGTCGGAGATCGAGGCTGCGCTGAACTACGGCGTCGTGAAGATGAACGTCGACACGGACACCCAGTACGCGTTCACCCGCCCGATCGCGGGCCACATGTTCAGCAACTACGACGGCGTCCTGAAGGTCGACGGCGAGGTCGGCAACAAGAAGGTCTACGACCCGCGCAGCTACCTGAAGAAGGCCGAGGCCGGCATGGCGGCCCGCGTCGTCGAGGCCTGCAACGACCTCAAGTCCGCGGGGCGTTCCGTCTCCGGATAGGCGCTTCGCGCCCGTGCGCCTTTCCGGTAGCCACCGCTACCGGAAGGGCGCATAGTCGTTTATCGGGGGTCGCAGATCTTCCAGGTGCCGTCGACCTTCTCGAGGTTGAACGTGCGCCACGACTGCTCGCCGGGGTTGGCGGCCGTGTGGGCCTTCACCTGGGCGATGGCGCTGTCGCCGGTGATCTGCACGGCGTCGACGCCGCCGACCACCGGAATGTTCTGCTGGTTCACGGCGACCTGGTGGACCTCGGCGAAATCCTGATCCGAGATGCCCTGGTAGTACTCGGCGAGGCTGCCGCAGGTGCTGGTACGCAGCGTTGCCAGATCGCCCTGGGTGAGCGCCGCGACGAACGTGTCGATCGTTCCCTGCACCTGCGCCTCGGGTGAGTTCTCGGCCTGGTTGTTGTTGTAGACCACCGCCCCGGCGACCGCGATGGCGGCGACGACGATGACGCCGGCGGCGATCGCGGCGAACAGCCACGCCTTGCCGTGCCTCTTCGCGGGCTGCTGCGCCGCGGCGACGCGTTGCGGCGCGCTCTGCTGGGGCGGCAGCACCCGCTGCGGTGCGGCCTTCGGCGGTGTGGGCGCCGGCCGCGGGGGAGCGTGCGGCGGCGGCACGGGCCGCGCGTTCTGAGGCTGGTTCGCCTGTGCGGCGGGTCGGGGCGGTGGCGGCGTCGCCGGGACCGCGGGCTTCGTCACCGGGATCGCGACCGTCTCGTCGTCGGACGGCGGTTTCGCCTGCCCCTGCGCCGCCGGGTTCTGTGTGGTGGGTGGGCGGTGCATCTTCACCGTCGCGGCGTCGCCCGAGGCCGGCACGCCCTTCTGCGTCGGGATCGCGGTGGTGGCCGCCTCGGATGCCTTGTCCGCGGGTTGCGCGGTGGCGTTCGCGCCGGCCTGAGGTGCCTCGGCTCGCGGGCGTGGCGCGGGAGGCTTGGGCAGTTCGGGCTGCGGCTCGTCGGCCTTCTTCTCTGCTGCCTTCTCTGGCGCCTTCTTCTGCGGGGGCTTCGGCTCGGGCGACTTCGGTGCGGCGGGCGCTGCGCCCGCCGCGGGCCGCGCGGTCTTCGCAGGCTTCGCGGTCGTGTCGGCGCCACCCGTGCCCTTGCCGGTGGTAGTGCCGGCCGCGGCCGGGCCGGACGGTGTGTCCGCGGCCGGCTTCTGAGTCGATTCGTCTTTCTTCGGGTCCTGCACTCGCTGCCCCTCGGTCTGCAGAGAAATGAACGTTGGGGGCAGCCTAACGACATCGTGCGTCATCGGAGACCGGGACAGGGCGCGTCGCGGACGCGGGCCGACGCAGTGACGGCGCCGCGGCGGGGGCACAATAGGCGCATGACGTCTTTCGGTGACCTTCTCGGACCACAGCCCACGCTGCTCCCCGGGGACGACGAGGCCGAGTCGGCCCTGTTGAACCACGAGGATCCGGCTTCCGTCGCAGCCGCCCATCCCACCGCATCCATCGCATGGGCCTACCTGGCCGAGGCGGCCCTCCAGGCCGACGAGACCATCGCGGCGTACGCCTATGCGCGCACCGGGTACCACCGTGGACTGGACCAGTTGCGTCGCAACGGGTGGAAGGGTTTCGGCCCGGTTCCGTACAGCCACGAACCCAACCGTGGTTTCCTCCGGTGCGTCGCCGTGCTGGCGAAGGCGGCGAAGGCGATCGGCGAAACGGACGAGTACGCGCGGTGCCTCGATCTGCTCGAGGACTGCGATCCCCGAGCCGCCGAAGCGCTTGGCGTCGGTTAACGCCCTCAGCTCGGCGAAAGTCCGTGGCCGGGACGGGCTGAGGACTTCGGCCCAGCGACTGCGGGTGTCGGCACTGCCCATCCTGCAGTGCGCGATCGCTGCCGGCGCCGCCTGGTGGGTGGCGACGGTGGTGATCGGTCACCCGACGCCGTTCTTCGCGCCGATCGCGGCGGTGGTGTCGCTGGGGCTGTCGCTCGGCGCCCGCCTGCGCCGTTCCGTCGAATTGGTGGCCGGTGTCACGATCGGGATCGGGGTCGGCGACCTCATCGTCTCCGTCATCGGGAGCGGTACCTGGCAGATCACTCTCGTCGTGATGCTGGCGATGTCCGCGGCCGTATTGCTGAACAGCGGACCGATCTTCTCGATGCAGGCGGGTAACTCCGCGGTGCTCGTGGCGACGCTGCTGCCACCCGGCGGCACCGCGGGCATCGACCGCATGGTGGACGCCTTGACCGGTGGTCTGGTGGGGATCGCCGTCGTCGCGCTGATTCCCACTCATCCCGTGGGGCGGGCGCGGAAGTACGCCGCGAACATTCTCGGGACCGCGTCCGAGGTGATGCAGCTGCTGGCCGACGGTCTGGTGGCCAACGACGACAAGCCCATCGAGCAGGCCCTCAAAAAGGCGCGGGCAACGCAGGCGTCCATCGACACGCTGCGGACCCACCTCGCGGGCGGCCGTGAGATCAGCCGAATCTCGCCGCTGTACTGGAACACCCGCGGCAGGCTCGAACGACTCACCGCGGCCGCGGACCCACTCGACAATGCGTTGCGCAACATCCGGGTTCTCGCGCGGCGTTCGCTCACGCTGGTGCGTGACGACGAGATTCTCAACCCACGGCTCGTCGACCAGGTGGAGAAACTCGCCCACGCCTTGGAGACCCTCCGGCAGATGGCGCTCGCCGACCCCGGGCAGCAACCCGATCAGGCGGAGGCGGCGCGGGTGCTGCGTTCGGTGGCGTCCGGATTGAAACCGGAACTGGTGGAGAACGCGGGCTTGTCGGCCACGGTCGTCTTCGCGCAGATCCGGTCGCTGACCGTCGACCTTCTGCAGGTCGCAGGGCTGAAACGCATCTCGGCTATCGCCACCCTGCCGCCGACCGTGGAGAAGCCGGCCTATCGTCCCGAGCTCTGACCGCCCGAGCGCGCTGTTGAACATATGCGTATGTACGCATATGATCGGCACAACTCGGGAGGAGGCTCACCCATGGGAGTCGGTCACGGCCATTCGCACGGCCATACGCAAGGCAGCGGTGAGGTAGGCCCGTCGCGGGGGCGGATCCGCCGCATGGTGATCGCTCTCGTCATCCTCCTCGCATTCCTGGTTCTCGAGGTCGTCGTCGGTCTGACCGTCAACTCCCTGTCGCTGCTCGCCGACGCCGGGCACATGCTGACCGACGTCGTCGGAATGTCGATGGGGCTCGTCGCACTTGTCCTGGCACGCAAGGGCAGTGCCACCGCGGCCCGGACCTTCGGCTGGCATCGCGCCGAGGTGCTCACGGCCATGGCCAACGCAGCGATGCTGCTCGCCGTCGCGGTCTGGGTGTTCTACGAGGCGATCTCCCGCATCGGCGACGCCCCCGAACTTCCCGGCATGGCGCTGATCCTCACCGCAACCGTCGGACTCGCCGCGAACCTCGTGGTGATGCTGATGCTGCGCGCCGATTCCAAGGACAGCCTGGCAGTCCGCGGCGCCTACCTCGAAGTGCTCGCGGACGCCGTCGGCAGCGTCGGCGTCCTCATCGCCGGCGGCGTCGTGCTGGCGTTCGACTGGGCCTACGCCGACATCATCGTCGGTGTCCTCATCTCGCTGTGGGTGGTGCCGCGGGCGATGAAACTCGCCGCCGCGTCACTGCGCATCCTCACGCAGGCATCCCCCGAGGACGTCGATGTCGAATCGGTGCAGGCCGACCTCGAAGCGCTGCCAGGGGTCACCGGTGTGCACGACCTCCACGTGTGGACGCTCACGACGGGAATGGACGTGGCCACCGTCCACCTCACCACGGACGCCGACTCGTCCGTCGTCCTCGAATCGGCGCGGACCGTCCTCGAGAGCCACTTGCTCTCGCACGCGACAGTGCAGGTGGAATCCACCGCCAACGGACGCCACTGCGCCGAGAACGTCACCTGGTAGGCGCCCTGTCTGTTTCGTCCGGTATCGCGGCGGGAAATCGTTGCGGGACGACTCACGAAGGGGAACACCATGTCCACTCTCGCAGCGTTCGCACGACCCGTCGCCGTTGCCGCACTCGGTGCGGCCGCCCTCTTCGCAGCACCGGCCACCGCCTCCGCGGCGCCGTTCATGCCCGATCCGCTGGCGAACTGTAAGCCCGCCGCGACGCTCGATGTCGAAAAAGAAGGCAACGAGGTCGAGTGGGAGTTCGAGGGGCCGAAGGACGCCACGACCGACGCTCAGGTGACCTACCTCAACATTGGCGGCCAGGCGCCGACGATCGGCTCGTCCGGGCCGTTGACGAACGGTGAGGGTGTCGAACGCGAACTGCCCGGATTCACAGCCCATCTGATCCCCGGCGGAACCTACGATCCGGACGGTCCTGCCAAGAACGGCGCTGCAACCTGCCCCCTCGGTTTCGGATTCGCGGTCACGCAGTGACCGTCACTTGGTGAACCGGGTGACCTCCGCACCCGGCCGCCACAGATCGACGTACAGGTGGTCGCCGTCGACGGTGGTGAGCACCACCTCGTCGAGGCCGAGTTCGAAGACCTCCGCCTCGGGGATCTCGTCGGGGTAGTGCGCGAGGATCTGCTGTTTCCGCTCCCCGAGAATCTCCTCTGCGCGGCCGCTGAGCTTGGCGTCGCCGCCTTCCATCGTGTGGTGACCGGGGTTGCTGTGGAGAGAGAATCGCGGATCGCGTTGCAGGTCCTGCACTTTGCGGGCACCGACCATCGAGCCGAGTAGCAACGCGCCTTCGTAGAATTCGATCTCGGTGCCGCTCACCCTCGGGGAACCGTCCTTGCGGAGCGTCGCCAGCACGTGGTGCTTGTGCGCCTCGAAGCGTGCGGCGACAGCCTTGGCGAGGTCGGGTGCTTCGGTCTCGAACTGCGTCCAGTTGGTCATGCCGACCAGTGTGCTCTCCTATCCCTGACATCTACTGTCGGTGATTTTCACTAGGATCGGAGAATGCGTTCGAGTCGGCTGGTCGAGGTGATGCTCCGTCTGGAGGGCAGTCGCGGGGCCACCGCGCAGCAACTCGCGGACGAACTCGGGGTCTCGGTCCGCACCGTGTATCGCGACGTCACGGCGTTGTCGGCGGCCGGTGTGCCGTTGTGGACGGAGAGCGGACCCGGTGGCGGAATCCGGTTGCTCGACGGCTGGCAGTCGAAACTCGGTGGCATGACGGGCGCGGAGACGTCCGCGTTGATGTTGCTCGGCGTCCCGTCGATCGCCGACGATCTCGGTCTTCGCGACGTCGCCGCTGCAGCGCAGTCGAAGCTGTTGGGGGCGTTGCCGGTCCCGTTGCGCGCAGGGGCTCAGCTGTGGCGGGATCGGCTCTACGTCGACGCCCCCGGTTGGTTCGACGGGCCACGCGACAACGGCGAGCTCCCGGTGGTGGCGTCCTCGGTGCTCGAGGGCCGGCGTCTCGGCATCCGCTACCGCAAGGGGAGCCGTTCGGCAGCACGAACTCTCGACCCTCTGGGGTTGGTGGCGAAGGCCGGTGTCTGGTATCTCGTTGCGCAGCATCGCGGACGGACGCTGTCGTATCGCGTGTCGCGGATCAGTGACGCGACCGTGCTGAAACAAGCGTCGGTGCGGCCCGACAACTTCGATCTGGGTGCGTGGTGGACGGCGTCGGTGGCCGAATTCGATCGTGCGCTCCTGCGATTCCGGTGCCGGGTGCGGCTCTCGCCCGCGTCGTGGCAACGGCTGCCCCGAGTGGTCGGTGTGGAGGCCGCACGGGTCGAACCCGGACCGCCGGACGGCGACGGCTGGGTGACCGTAGACCTGGTACTCGAGGCCGAGGACGTGGCGCTCGACCAGTTGACCGTTCTCGGCGGGGGAGTCGAGGTGCTCGAGCCGCACTCGTTGCGAGAATCGCTGCGTGCGGTGGGAGACGCGATCGCCCGCCGGAACGGCTGAGGTGGACTACTGCCGCGTCACACGAGTCGTTCGAGCACCGTGGCATTGGCGAGTCCGCCGGCCTCGCACATGGTCTGCAGCCCGAACCGGGCCCCGCGCTGCTCCATCGCGTTCACCAGCGTGGTCATGATGCGGGCGCCACTGGCCCCCAGTGGATGTCCGAGTGCGATCGCACCGCCGTGCACGTTGACGCGGTCCAGGTCGGCTCCGGTGTCTGCCGCCCAGGCCAGGACCACCGACGCGAACGCCTCGTTGACCTCGAACAGATCGATGTCGGAGATGTCGAGTCCGCTGCGCTGCAGCACCTTGCGTGTCGCGGGAATGACGGCGGTGAGCATCATCAGCGGGTCGTCGCCGGCGACGGCGAAGCTGTGGAGCCGGGCCAGCGGCCGCAGTCCCAGGCGTCCCGCGATCTCACTCGTGGTGATCATCAGCGCCGCACTTCCGTCGGACAGGGGACTGCTGTTGCCCGCGGTGATCGACCAGTCGATCTGGGGGAACCGCTCTTCGTAGAAGTCGCTGCGGAACGCCGGTCGCAGGCCGGCGAGCGCGTCGAGCGTCGTGTCCGGCCGGAGGGCCTCGTCGACGCTCAGCTCCGGCAGGACGGCGAGTTCCTTCGCGAAGTTCCCGGCACTCGTTGCGGCCGCAGCCTTCTGGTGGCTGCGCAGGGCGAACTCGTCGAGCTGGGTGCGGGACAGTCCCCACCGGGCGGCGATGAGTTCGGCGCTGATGCCCTGCGGGACGAGGCCGTCGGGGTAGCGGCGCTCGAAGCCCACACCCATCGTTTCGCGTCCGATGCTGCTGGACCCCATCGGAACTCGGCCCATCGATTCGACACCGGCGGCGACGACGATGTCGTAGGCACCCGACATCACGCCCTGCGCTGCGAAGTGCACGGCCTGCTGGCTGCTGCCGCACTGCCGGTCGACGGTCGTTCCGGGTACGGATTCGGGGAATCCGGCGGCCAGAAGCGCGCTGCGGGTGATGTTCTGGCTCTGGTCCCCGACCTGGGTGACGGTGCCGCCGATGACGTCGTCGATCAGTGCGGGATCGATTCCCGTGCGTTCGACGAGGGTCGACAGGCTGTGGGCGAGAAGGTCGACGGGGTGCACTCCGTGCAGGGCGCCCGAGGGCTTACCCTTACCGATCGGCGTGCGGACGGCCTCGACGATGACGGCGTCTCTCATGATCGTTCCTTTCGGTGCTGTGAGTACTTGTCAACCGCGGGCGGTTGACAAGTACTCACGGGGTGGATTCATCCGTGTGGCGGCGAGTGCGGCGACGACGGCCGCCGCGGCCACCGCCGACCAGGCGAGTTGGAACGCGGAGTGGGTGTCTGCGTAACCGGTGGTCGTACCGAGGATTGCGACCAGCATGCTCACACCCAGCACGGTTCCGATCTGACGACTCATGGTGACGACGGCGCTACCGGTGGCCGAGCGCGACTGCGGTAGTCCGGCGGTGGCGGACGACAGGATCGTCGGCAACGCCAGTCCGACCCCGACACCGGCGATCATCCAGCCGGGCAGCAGTTCCGACGCATACTGTGGTTCCCTCCCGACGGACGAGAGAACGAGCACGGCACCGGCCGCCCACAGGGCACTGCCCGCCGCGGTGACCGCTGCGGCCGAGAACGTGCGGGACAGGAACTGGCCGACCACCGCGAACACCGGCACCATCAACGGGCCCGGCGCGATCGCGAGACCCGTCAGCAGCGCGGAGTAGCCCCACACCTGCTGCAGCCACAGGATGTTCGCGAGCAGGCCGGCCGCGAAGGCGGCACTGAACGCGAGCGCGGTCACGTTCGACCAGGCGAACGTGCGCACCTTCAGCATGGCGGGTTCGATGAGCGGCTCACGCTGTCGGCTGTTGCTCCACCAGAACAGTGCGACGGACACGGCAGCGACGGTGAAGGCGAGCGCGATTCGGGGGTCGCCCCAACCCCAGTCGGGTCCCTGGACCAGTCCGAGTGCGAGGGCGCCGATACCGACGGTCAGTAGCGCAGCTCCGAACAGGTCGAGGTCCGCGTCGCGGGCGGCCGGGCGGAAGTCGGGGACCAACCGGACGGTGGCGATCAGGAACGCGATTCCGATGGGGACGTTGATCAGGAAGGCCCAGCGCCACGACGCCTCGACGAGCAGGCCACCCACCACGGGTCCGAAGGCCGCAGCCGCGGCGCCTGACGCGGCCCAGATCCGGACCGCGCCCGCACGTCTGGCTTCGGGGACCGTGCTGATGAGCAGTCCCAGGCTGGCTGGGGTCAGGGCGGCCGCACCTACGGCCTGGAGCAGTCGGAAGGCGACGAGCAGCCACAGCGAGGGGCTCAGCGCGCATGCCGCGCTGGCCGCGGTGAACAGCGCCAACCCGAGAAGGAATCCGCGCCGGCGGCCGACGCGGTCGGCCCAGCGTCCGAGCGGAACCAGGAGGGCGGCGAACACGATCGCGTAGCCGCCCAGCACCCAGCTGAGGTCGCCGAGGCTGTACCCGGGATAGCTCGCCGCGATGTCGCCGAACGCGACGTTGACGACGAACAGATCGAGGCTGGCGACGAACGACGCGCCGGAGAGGACGGTGAGGAGCGGGCCGAGCCGCACTTCCTCACGCACCTGACTATTGAGGGCCATAGTCAGCAGGCTACACCTGACTATGGCGAAGGAAAGTCAGGTGTGACCGACGCCTCGGATCGACGGTTTGCGCTGCGAAGACCCCCGCGGCGGTCCTAACGTGAGGCATGGCTGTTCTGACCCCCGGCTTCCACGGCAGACCTCGCAGCGAGCACTCACTTCCGCCCGGGCAGTACGAGGTCGGCGATTTCCCGGTCCTCTCGGCAGGACCGACGCCCCGCGTCCCGACCGAGACGTGGACGTTGACCGTGACGGACGAGACCGGCCGGCGCCACGAGTGGTCGTGGGCCGAATTCACGAAGCTCCCGCAGGATCGGCCGACGGTCGACCTCCACTGCGTCACGCGATGGTCGAAGTTCGGAACCTCGTGGAAGGGCGTCTCCCTCGACACCCTGTTCGCGGGCGTCGAGACGTCCGCAGGATTCGTCCTCGTCGGCTGCGACGGCGGCTACACCACCAACCTTCCCGTCTCCGACATCCTCGGCGGCAAGGCGTGGATCGTGCACACTTACGAGGGCGCGCCACTCGCGCCGGTGCACGGGGGTCCGGCTCGCCTGCTCGTGCCCCATCTCTACCTGTGGAAGTCCGCGAAGTGGGTTCGGACGATCCAGCTCGTCACCCAGGACGTCCCTGGATTCTGGGAACAACTCGGGTACCACGATCGCGGCGACCCGTGGCGGGAGCAGAGGTACCAGGGTGACCAGTGAACTTCTGGGCCGCGCCGTGCTCAGCTGGCGAGTGGCGGAACTCGTCGAGTCGTGGCCCGAGACGGCGAGCGCGCGGGCCCTGGTCCTCGAGGTCCCGGACTGGCCTGGGCATCGCGCCGGGCAGCACGTCGATCTCCGCCTGACCGGTCCCGACGGATACACCACCGAACGGAGCTACTCGCTGGCGTCGCCGGCCGAGCGTTCACCGGACGGGTGGCGACTGCAGTTGGTCGTCCAGCGGGTGGCGGACGGCGAGGTGTCTCCGTATCTCACCGACGTGTTCGCCCCGGGCAGTCTGATCGAGGTGCGCGGACCGATCGGTGGCTGGTTCGTGTGGTCGCCGCGCGAGGGTGGCGGCGCGCCGGTGCTCCTCGTCGCGGGTGGGTCGGGGATCGTGCCACTGATGTCGATGATTCGCGAGCGCCGGTTCCGCCACGACCGCACGCCGTTCCGGCTCGTGTACTCCCTCCGGACGCGGGCCGACGAATTGTTCGCGGACGAGCTGAACAGGCCCGGGAGCGGCGACGGGGGAGTCGAGACGTTCGTTCTCCACACCCGCGAGGACTCGCCGCGGCGCCCGGCCGGTCGGATCACTGCCGCCGATCTCGCGGCGTGGGGATGGCCCGCGGACTTCGCGCCGCGCTGCTTCGTGTGCGGGCCCACCGGATTCGTCGAGGAGGCGGCTCGCCTGCTGCTCTCGCTCGGGCACTCGCCGGACGACATCAAGACCGAGCGGTTCGGTCCCTCGGGGCCGTGACCGGAGGAAGGAATTGTCGATGAGTACGTTGCAGGGCAACGACTTCGAGGACGGGAACGTTCTCGGCGGGCCGTTCGCGGAGATCTTCGTTCACGACCTCACCGCGGCGACCGGACAGTGCCGGTTCTGCGGTCTCGACGGGCCGATGGCGGCCGTGCACGTCTATACGCGTGCGCCCGGTGTCGTCGTGCGGTGCCCGGGGTGTCAGGAGGTGCTGCTGCGGCTGGTGTCGACTCCGCGTGGGCTCGAACTCGACGCCAGCGGGCTGTCGCACCTGTCCTGGAAGTTGTAGCTGCTGACTATGGAATTTGAAAGTCAGCTATGCTGAGGTGTATGGACGCGGCACGGTTGGACGGCTTTCTGGCAGATCGCGACACCTGGCGGGCGACGCACTGCTCCATCGGCAAGGCGATGGACGTGATCGGCACGCGTTCGGCCGTCCTGATCCTGCGCGAGGCCTACTACGGCACCACGCGATTCGACGACTTCGCGAAACGGGTCGGCATCACCGAGGCCGTGGCGGCGTCCCGGCTGCGTGAACTGACGGCCGAGGGCCTGTTCGAGCGGCAACCCTACAAGGAGCCCGGGCAGCGCACCCGCTACGAATACGTGCTCACCGAGAAGGGGCGCGACCTCCTGCCCGCCGTGCTCGCGCTGATGCAGTGGGGCGACAAGTACCTCCAGGGCAAGCACGGTGCGCCGATCGGGATGCGGGACGATGCAACCGGCGAAGCCGTGCGCGTCGAGGTCCGCAGCCCCGACCGCGAGGTGCCGTTGGCGGAACTGCGGCTGACCCCCAACTTCACCGAAGAGGATGCGCGCCGGTCCCGCCCGTGAGTACTTGTCAACCGCGGGCGGTTGACAAGTACTCACGGGTCAGAGCCAGAAGCGCATCAGGTAGTTGCCGTACTGCGCGTAGATCTCCGGCACCCCGGACAGTTCGAACAGCCGGTAGATGACGTCGAAGAACACCACGTTGATCGACGGCACGAACAGCAGCGCCACGAGGATCAGGAGGCCGTACGGCTTGAACTGGTCGACGGACCTGCGGGTGCGCGGCGGGAGGAACGGTTCGAGCGCGGCGTACCCGTCGAGTCCGGGGACCGGCAGGAGATTGAGTACGGTGGCCATCACCTGCAGGAACGCGAGAAAGCTCAGTCCCGTCCAGAACACCTGGTGGTCGCCGCCCAGCCCGAACCAGCGGATCACGGCGAGCAGGACGATCGCGGACACCAGGTTCACGGCGGGTCCGGCGAGCGACACCCGCGCCTGCACCTTCGGCGAGAACAGTCCGGTGCGCAGGTACACGGCGCCGCCGGGCAGCCCGATCCCGCCGAGCGCAATGAACAGCACCGGCAGACCGATCGACAGCAGCGGGTGGCTGTACTTCAACGGGTTGAGCGTCAGGTAGCCGCGTACCTCGACGTCGGTGTCGCCGTGCCGCCGCGCGGTGTACGCGTGCGCGAACTCGTGCAGGCAGAGCGTCACCACCCATCCCGCGACCACCAGCAGGAACACCCCGACGTGGCCGAGCACCGACTCCAGTTCGGCGCGCCACGCGAGAACGCCGCCGGCGACCGCGACAGCGACGACCAGAAGGAACACCGGGCTGGGACGGACCGCGGTGGTCCGCGCCCTGGGCAGGCTCATCGGACCAGCAACCACTCTTGATCGTGCCGGTAGAACGTCGAACGCTTGACCTCGCGCGGGTTCGGCACGCCGTCCCGGTTCAGCGCCGCCGCGGGCGACCCGAGTTGCACGGCGCGACCCTCGACCCAGCGGCGGGGCAGCCAGCGCCTGCGAGGCTCGACCGACGCCCGCAGACCGGGCATCCGTGGGGTCGGGGCGACGTTCATGCTCGGCGTCGTCCCCGAGAACAGCCGGGTGTCGTCGACGTAGGCCTCGCCGACGAGCGGACCCCCGTCCGGACCCGTGACGGTGGCGCACCCGACGAGCGCGATCCCCGCGTCGTCGCGGATGAGGGGGACCGGCCTGGCCGTCCCCTTCAGCGCGGTGCGGGCGCCGCGGGCACCGGAGGACAGGTGGTAGGCATCGGTCGCCTCCGAACGATGCTCCGCGACGTACGCGAGTTCGATGTGCAGGCGATCGGTGCGCATCAACCGGGTCAGGGTGGCCGCGAAGGCGGCGTCGCTGCCCACCACGATCAGTCGCGGATCCACGACGACCTGAAGTTTGGAGAAGACCTCGTCGAAGTCGTCCTTGTCCGGGACGGCAGGTGCGCTCGAGGTCGAAATGGAGCCCAGAGGCAGGGGAAGCGGCACGTCGCCGCAAATGAGCACTACGGGGGTCAACGCCACTCCTCGCCCGGATGTCCCGCCGCGATTTCCGCAGCTTCCCTTTCGGATCATCCTAGTGGCACGCCCGAGATGGCCTCCCCAGCCGTACTGCGGGGTCTGTTCTCCGTGCCCTCGGCTAGACTGTTCCCCCGGCCACTGCCTACGAACGGCAGGACCACGCAGTCGGATACGACTGTACGTCGACCGTAGGAGACAACGTCATGCCGGCAATCGTCCTGATCGGCGCCCAGTGGGGCGACGAGGGCAAGGGCAAAGCTACCGATCTACTGGGCGGACGCCTGCAGTGGGTGGTGCGCTACCAGGGCGGTAACAACGCCGGACACACAGTGGTTCTTCCGAACGGCGACAAGTTCGCTCTCCATCTGATCCCGTCCGGAATCCTCACTCCGGGCGTCACGAACGTCATCGGCAACGGTGTCGTGGTGGACCCGGGAGTGCTGCTCACCGAACTCGCCGGACTCGACGAGCGGGGCGTGGACACCAGCCGCCTGCTGCTCTCGGCCGATGCGCACCTGATCATGCCGTACCACGTGGCCATCGACAAGGTCACCGAACGCTTCCTCGGGGCCAAGAAGATCGGCACCACCGGCCGCGGCATCGGGCCCTGCTACCAGGACAAACTCGCGCGTGTCGGCGTCCGCGTGCAGGACGTGCTGGACGAGAAGATCCTCACCCAGAAGGTCGAGGCGGCACTCGAGTTCAAGAACCAGGTGCTCGTCAAGATCTACAACCGCAAGGCCCTCGACCCGCAGCAGGTCGTCGACGAGGTGCTCGAGCAGGCCGACGGTTTCAAGCACCGCATCGCGGACACGCGCCTGCAGCTCAACGAGGCACTCGAGCGCGGTGAGACGGTGCTGCTGGAGGGTTCGCAGGGCACGCTCCTCGACGTCGACCACGGCACCTACCCGTACGTGACGTCGTCCAACCCGACGTCCGGTGGCGCAGCGGTCGGTTCGGGCATCGGACCCACCAAGATCACGACGGTGCTGGGCATCCTCAAGGCGTACACCACCCGCGTCGGCTCGGGCCCGTTCCCGACCGAACTCTTCGACCAGAACGGCGAATACCTCGCCAAGACCGGTGGCGAGGTGGGTGTCACCACCGGCCGTGCCCGTCGCACCGGATGGTTCGACGCCGTGATCGCCCGCTACGCAACGCGTGTCAACGGCATCACCGACTACTTCCTCACCAAGCTCGACGTGCTCAGCAGCCTCGACACCATCCCGATCTGCGTCGGCTACGACGTCGACGGCGTGCGGTACGACGAGATGCCCATGTCGCAGACCGACGTTCATCACGCCAAGCCGATCTACGAGGAAATGCCCGGCTGGTGGGAGGACATCTCCCACGCCCGGACGTTCGAGGAACTTCCGAAGAATGCGCAGAATTACGTCCTGCGCCTCGAGGAGTTGTCGGGAGCGTACATCTCCTGCATCGGCGTCGGCCCCGGCCGCGACGAGACCATCGTCCGCCGCGACGTGGTGCGGTAGCCTGCTCGCCCGTCGCCGAATGTGACATCGGTTCAGGTGAATTGAACCGATGCGACATTCGGCGATCCGCGATACATTCGAGCCGATGATCAGGACTGTCGAAGCGAGTACCCGGGCACCGGCCGGCCGGTGGTACGACAGCTTCCATGCAGCGGCCGCCGTCCTGGAGGCATTCGGGTACGACTCGTCGGACGCCGGCAGGTGTGTGGCGGTGGTGTCGACGGATCTCGGTGTCTGGGTGTTCGAGGGCGACCCGCGGTCGACGGTCGACGCGTTCGTTCACGCCGTGGGGCGGGCGATCGTCGCCGGCGGGCAGGCGTTCGTGCTGGGATGCGCCGGGGTGACCGGGGTCGATCAGCGGGTCGTCCGGACCCTCCGGGTTCCCGACGGCGACAGGATGGCGGCGGCCGCGGCGCTGGCGCGTGAACTCGTCGACGACCCGCAGCCTCTGATCAGAACAGCACCGGGTCGTCGAAACCCGGAGTGTGTTCGAGGGCCAGCAGCTCGCGCTTGGTGAGGGTGCCGCCGCCGGCGGAGAAGCCGCCCACCTGCCCGCCTGCGGCGAGGACGCGATGGCACGGGATCACGATCGGCAGCGGGTTGCGGCCGAGGGCCTGACCGACGGCCTGCGCGGCCCCCGGCTTGCCGAGTTCCGCCGCGATGTCGCCGTAGGTGAGTGTGGTGCCCGGGTCGATCGCGCGTGCGATGTCGTAGACGGTGCAGTCGAATTCGGGGACTCCCTCGAAGTCGAGGTCGATCCACCGCAGATCGTCGAGTGCGCCGCCCAGATGTTCGCGTATCCCGTCGATGGCCCGCTGGACCGGTGCAGGCGGCTGGTGCTCCACCGCATCCGGGAAGCAGTGTTCGAGACGCTGCCGGGTGGATTCGGGTGAACCTTCGGGCAATTGCACACCCACGATCCCGGCGGCCCGCCATGCGATGGCGCAGGTGCCGAGGGCCGTGTCGAACAGGGCGATTCCTGTGGTCACCAATCCAGTATGCCTCCCACATCTGACGTTCACCTTCCGTTGACCACGGTTGGACATCCTCGAAGCTCGCCGACCGAGGAGATGTTTTCGTGTATCTGTCCCGCCGTACCCTGCTCCGCTCCACCGCACTCGGGTTGCTGGCCGTGCCCGCTGCCGCGTGCTCCGACTCCGGCAGCACGGGTCCGGCGCTGGTCCGTGAACGACCCACCCTGACGCATGGTGTCGCGACCGGGGACGTGCGGGCCGACGGTGCGCTCGTCTGGGCGAGGTCCGACCGTCCCGCCACGATGATCGTGGAGACCTCGGCCACCGAGTCCTTCACCGACCCGGTGCGATTCGAGGGTGGACTGCTCACCCCGGACACGGACGGCACCGGACGGCTGCGTGTGACCGGACTACCCGCCGGGCAGAAGGTGCACTACCGGGTGACCCTCGAAGGTGACGACGGCGCCACCTCGGAGGCGGTGACGGGTGTCTTCCGTACCGCTCCGAGCGCCGCAGGCGACGTCCGGTTGCAGTGGTCCGGGGATACGGCGGGTCAGGGATACGGCATCAACCCGGACGTCGGAGGAATGCGGATCTTCGACACGATGGCGGCGCGCGACCCGCACCTGTTCCTGCACTCGGGCGACGTCGTGTACGCCGACGGTCCGCTGAAGGAGTCCGTCACGCTGCCGGACGGACGCGTGTGGCGGAACACGGTCAGCGAGGCGAAGAGCGCGGTCGCGCAGACGTTGGACCAGTACCGCGGCCAGTACGCGTACAACCTCACCGACGACAACTACCGCAGGTTCAATTCCTCTGTGGCGCAGATCGTTCAGTGGGACGATCACGAGACCGTCAACAACTGGTACCCCGGTGAGGTCCTCGACCTCGACGCGTACACGGAGAAGAGCGTGGACGTGCTGGCGCAGAGGGCATTCCAGGCGTACCACGAGTGGCTGCCGGTGGAGCCGGCCGACGGGGTCGACGGTCGCGTGTACCGCAAGATCGGGTACGGCCCACTGCTCGACGTGTTCGTCCTCGACATGCGCACCTACAAGGACGCGAACGGGGTCAACACCGGTGCGGCCGGGCAGATTCTCGGTGCGGCCCAGAAGGACTGGCTGATCCGGGAACTCGGTGCGTCGACGGCGACGTGGAAGATCATCGCCAACGACCTCCCGCTCGGCGTTGTGGTCCCGGACGGCGACACCGCGTTCGAGGGCGTCGCGAACGGGGAGCCCGGTCAGCCGTCGGGCCGGGAATCCGAGATCGCCCAGGTGCTGTCGGCGATCAAGGCGGGACGGATCACCGGGACGGTGTGGCTCACCGCGGACGTGCACTACACCGCCGCGCACCGGTACTCGCCCGACCGCGCCGCATACAAGGATTTCGACGAGTTCTGGGAGTTCGTCTCCGGTCCACTCAACGCGGGCGGCTTCGGTCCCAACGACCTCGACGCCACGTTCGGCCCCGAGGCCGTGTTCGTGCACGCGCCGCCCGCACCCAACTCGTCGCCGCTCGACGGATACCAGCACTTCGGTGAGGTGTTCATCGACGGGCAGACGTCGGAGTTGCGGGTGGACCTCCTCGACGCGGCCGGGACGGTGCTGTTCAGTCAACTGCTGCCGCCGCCGGTGCGCTGATCGTCTGAAGAAGGCCAGTGCGGATCTTCTGGACTGCTCGACTGGTCGGGAAAGATCCCACCGAGTGGGGCGCCGATGCGGAACTGCTCCAGGCGAAACAAGCCCGTACCTCCCTCTTTGGGGTCGTAGTGCGCGACCGCTGCGGCCAGGAGGGCCATGCATGCGAGGGTGATCAGTGTCGTCATGGATTCGAGCTTCGCCAGAACTGGCTTTGAGTTGAATAGCCAAGAGGTTGATACTGGACTGCATGATGACTCGCGTACTCGGTGCACGCTCCCTGGCCAGGGATCTCGGTAACTGGCAAGACGACAGCGGCCGCCGGTCGGCGGCGCGGCCCGCCTACCGGGCGCTGGCCGACGGGATCCGGTTACTCGTGCACGACGGCCGCATCCCGCTGGGGGTCGCGTTGCCGAGCGAGCGCGAACTGGCGTCGATGCTGGAGTTGAGCCGGACCACGATCACGTCGTCGTATTCGGTGCTCCGGGACGAGGGGTATCTCATCAGCCGTCAGGGGTCGCGCAGCACCGTCGCGCTGCCGCTGGGGGCACGGCAGAACGGGCTGATGTTCCGGGCACACCAGCCCGGTTCCGACAGCTCGGTGGTCGACCTCAGCTACGCCGCGATGGCCGCGCCCGCGGAAGCGGTCGAGCAGGCCTACTCCTATGCGTTGCAATCGCTTCCGCAATTCCTGCCCACTCACGGGATGGAGCCGGTGGGGATCGGCGCGTTGCGGGACGTCATCGCGGCGCGTTACCGGGCGCGCGGGCTGGAGACCTCGCCCGAGCAGATCATGGTCACCTCCGGCGCTCAGCATGCGCTGCGGCTGCTCCTCAACGTGCTCACTGCGCCGGGGGAGCGGGTGCTGGTCGAGCACCCCACGTACCCCAACGCGCTGGAGGCGATCCGCAGGGTCGGTGCGCGTCCGGTCCCGGTTCCCGTCCGTCCGGAAGGCGGGGCCTCCGGGGCGTGGGATCTCGACGGAATCCGCAGCGCCGCCCGGCAGACCGCGGCCCGGATGGCGTACCTGATCCCGGACTTCCACAACCCCACCGGACTGTGCCTCGACGCGTCCGGGCGGGCCGAACTGGCGCGGATCGCGCGCGACACCCGCATGACCCTGGTGGTGGACGAGACCATGGTCGACCTGTGGCTGGACGAACCATCACCGGGGCCGGTCGCGGCGCACGGCAGGGGCGCCGCGAAGTCGGAGGTCGTGACGATCGGGTCGGCGGCGAAGTCGTTCTGGGGCGGGCTGCGCGTCGGCTGGATTCGCGCCGATCCGGCGCTGATCACCCGGCTTGCCGGGGCGCGGGCCGCGGTCGATCTGGGCACGCCGGTGATGGACCAGCTCGCGGCGGCACATCTGCTCTCCGACGACGAACTCGTCCTCGCCCGGCGCCGGGCGGAACTGCGGGAACAGCGGGGCGCGATGCTCGACGCTCTCGCCGACCGCCTGCCGGACTGGGTCCCGACCATCGGTTCGGGGGGAATGTCGCTGTGGCTGCGCATGCCCGCACCGGTGTCGACGGCGCTGGCCGCGACGGCCCCCAACTTCGGGGTGCTGCTGGCGGCGGGACCGCGGTTCGGGGTGGAGGGCGCGTTCGAGCGGTTCGTCCGGCTCCCGTACGCGCGGACGTCCGACGAACTGCGTCGCGGTGTCGACTGCGTCGCGGCAGCGTACGAGACGCTGGCCGTCGACCGAGAGCTCACGGAACCGTCCCTCGTCGTCTGAGCACGTGAGTGGCGAAGCGTGCCGGAACACGCATCGCCACTCACGTGGGGGTCAGGTCCAGACGGTGTCGATGTCGACGCCCTCGCGGGCAGGCGGGGTGGGTGCGCCGGCCGGGGTGCGCGAGAACCGCGGCGCCGGGGCGTGCTGCGTGACGCCGTCGAGGTCGATCAGCGATCCGCGGGCGGCGATGTGCTCGTTGGACGGCGCCTCCGCGAACGTCAGCACGGGCGACACGCAGGCATCGGTGCCGAGGAAGATGGCCGCCCACTCGTCGCGGGTCTTCGACAGGAACTTCTCGGCGAAGACCTTCTTCATCTGCGGCCACGCCGAGATGTCCATCTGCTGCGGGAGTTCGGCGGGGTCGAGTTCGAGGCCCTGCAACAGCAGAGCGTAGAACTGCGGCTCGATCGAGCCGACGGCCATGTACTTGCCGTCGGACGTCTCGTAGGTGTCGTAGAACGGCGCGCCGGTGTCGAGCAGGTTGACACCCCGCTCGTCGGACCAGACGCCGCGGCCGCGGAACGCCCACATCATGTGCGACAGGGCCAGCGCGCCGTCGACCATGGCCGCATCGACGACCTGGCCCTTGCCGGACGTTTGGCGCTCCACCAGCGCCGACAGGATCCCGAAGATCAGGAACATCGAACCGCCGCCGAAGTCGCCGACCATGTTCAGCGGCGGCACGGGACGCTCACCCTTGCGGCCGATGGCGTGCAGGACCCCGGTCAGCGAGATGTAGTTGATGTCGTGCCCGGCCGCGCTGGCCAGCGGACCCTCCTGGCCCCAGCCCGTCATCCGTCCGTACACGAGTCGCTCGTTGCGCCCGAGGCAGACGTCCGGGCCCAGGCCCATACGCTCGGTGACACCGGGGCGGAAGCCCTCGATCACGACGTCCGCGCGCTCGATCAGACCGAGAACCTTCTCCACCTGCTCGGGGTCCTTCAGATTGGCCTCCACGACGCGACGACCCCGCTGGATCTGGTCGTACGGGCCGTCCGGCGGGATCACTCCGGGACGCTGGACGCACACCACGTCGGCGCCGAGATCGGCCAGGAGGGCGGCGGCGTGCGGGCCCGGTCCGAGGCCTGCGAATTCGACGACGCGAATGCCCGCGAGGGGGCCCTTCTTCTCTGTAACTGGAGCAGACACGCGAGTTCCTCATTCCGGTACGAGACAACCTGTCGAATCGACGTTAACTTGCGACCCTCGGTCCGTGTGCCCCGGGTCACGGGATACCGCCGTCGGTGAGCCCGCGCTCTTGCCTGCCCGCGGGTGCGCGGGGCACAGTTGATTCATGAGTTTTCAGGGTGAGCTCGTGAGTTTCGTGGCCAGCACCGATCTGGACGTCTCGGAGATGTTCTACGTGGAGACCCTGGGGCTGACGCTCGTCTCACGGGACGAGTTCGCGTTGGCCCTCGATTGCAACGGCTCCCTGCTCCGGGTCACGCTGGTGCAGGCGAAGGCCGACACCGGGTACACGGTGCTGGGGTGGAAGGTCGGCGACCTGAACAAGGTCGTCGAAACACTGCGCAGCAAGGGCATCGAGTTCACCGAGTACCCGGGCATGGATCAGGACGAGCACGCCGCCTGGCGCGCCCCGGACGGCATCCGCGTCGCGTGGTTCCGGGACCCGCACGGCAACGTGCTGTCGCTCTTCGAGGATCCGAACTGACCGGCGTCAGCGGCGGGCCGCACCGCGGTCGGCGAGCAGTGCCTCGGTGGCGTCCCACAACCGCGCGGCGAGTTCGGCGTCACGTGCGTCTTTGCTCGGCTGAACAACCTTGCAGCCCTTGACGTATTCGCCGGTGAACTTACCGCTCTCCGTCGCGGTGGCGGTCCAGACCACCGTGTCCGCTGCCTTCGCGACGTCCGACGCGAACGGGGTCAGGAGTGTCCCCACCACCTGGTAGCCGAACAGACCCCGCCCGAGGGAGGTGCCGCGGACGAACCCGGGGTCGGCGCAATTGACGACCAGCCTCGCAGGATCGGACCGGCGCGCCAACTCGCGGGTGAACAGGGTCAGGGCGAGTTTGGAGTTGTTGTACGCACGCTGGCCGTGGAACGTGTCCTTCGTGCCGTCGAGGTCGTCGAAGTCGAGGTGCCCGCCGCGATGTCCCGACGAGCTGACGTCGACGATGCGCGCCGGATGCCGGTAACCGGCGGCGTCGGCGGTCGACGCCTGCGCCATCGCCGGAGCCAGCGACGTCGCCAGCACGAACGGCGCGAGGTAGTTCACGGCGAACATCTCTTCGACGCCGTCCACCGTCAGTTGACGATGCCCCACGTCGATGCCCGCGTTGTTCACCAGCACATCGATCCGCGGGAACCGGTGCAGCAGTTCCTCGGACAGCCTGCGCGCACGGTCGAGCGAGGACAGGTCGGCGAGCGCCGAGTTCAGCCGGTCGCGGTCGGTGTTCTCGGACAGTTCGGCGATCACCGCGTCGATCTTGTCCTGGTCCCGGCCGACCAGAACGACGGTGGCCCCGCGGCGTGCGAGTTGGCGGCAGGTCTCCAGGCCGAGCCCCGAGGTGGCACCGGTGACCACCATGGTGCGGCCTGCGAGATCGTTCGACTCGGTCATTCTCGCCTCCCGAATGCAGGTCTCTACGAGACTAGGGCAACCGGGAGGGTCGCACCATGGAACGAAAACACCGCGAATCCGCCCGCGACTGCCGCCGGCTAGCGTCGGTGCTCGTACCCCAGCCAGGCGCGTCGACGCTCACCGAGCGGATCGTTCTCCACCCGGCTCGTGGCGTCGATGATGAGCGTCTCGCGGCGCTCCGGCGAGTACCGGGGCCATCCGGGTGCCGGGGTCCCGTGCCGGGCGAAATGCAGCCAGTGCGACTGAACGGTGTCGGTGACGGCCAGCAACCCGCGGCGGCCCCCGAACGCGGTGAGCAGCCGCGCCCACGGCCCGGTCAGCCCGAACACCGCGTACATCTCCGTCGCGTGAGTGGCGCCCAATCCGAGGATGTGAAGCAACCGGGGTGCGAAGTCGTACCGGTAACTGTAGGTCGGTGCGACGGTCGTGTGACCCTGCGCGCACAGGACGGACGGTTCCCAGAACGTCACGTCGCCGCCGAGGTCCGCGGCCGCACGCCTCCCGGGATAACCGGGGTAGGCGGCGATGGCCCGTTCCTTCACCGACGCGTCCACGTGCGAGAACATCTTGTCGATCCGGGTGGGATCGGTGGGCAGAATGTTCAGGAACCGGGGAAAGACCCTGCCCTCGTGACGGTTCGTGCCGATGATCAGCGGAACCGGGTGCCCGGAACCGGACGCGAAGCAGTCGAGCGGATGCGTGGGAAGGAAGAAGCCGTCGACAACGGGCGCGAACGCGCGGGTTCCCGGTTCTTCATCGGCGCCCCGGCGCGCCAGTGTCGTCCCCGCTTCGACGAAGCCGGCGGGGTCGGCGGTCTCGAGCCACGTCGCGGCCTCGGAGAGCGGGACCCCGGCGATCTCGAGGAATTCGCGCGACCACCGCGCGGCCCGCTCGGGGTGGTACGCGGACGCCACCGGTGGGCTCTCCGCGATGGCCTGCGCGAACAGGCCTTTCGCGGCGGGGGTGGTCATGAGTGTGGTGACGGCGTTGGCGCCCGCGGATTCGCCGAAGACGGTGACGTTGTCGGGGTCGCCGCCGAATTCGGCGATGTTGCGCTGCACCCATTCGAGTGCGGCGACCTGGTCGCGGAGTCCGAGGTTGGAGTCGAAAGGTCGTTCGGGGGTGGAGAATTGGGTGAAGTCGAGGTATCCGAGCGATCCGAGGCGGTAGTTGATCGACACGTACACGATGTCGCCGCGGCGGACCAGCGATTCGCCGCTGTAGAGCGACGAGGACGAGGTCCCCCCGGAGTAGGCGCCGCCGTGGATGAACACCATCACGGGTCGCGGCGACTCGGATGTGGACCCGGGTGCGAGCACGTTGAGGGTGAGACAGTCCTCGTCGGTCTCGTCACCCTGCGGGGCGGGGGACCCGAAGTGGAAGGCCCGCCGGACCCCCGACCACGGTGCGACCGGTTGCGGGGCCCGCAACCGCAGCGGCCCGACCGGGGGAGCGGCGTAGGGAATCCCACGCCATGCGGTCAGGTCGTCGATCCGGCGTCCTCCGACGGCGCCGGCTTCGGTGTGGACCTCGAGAGCGCTCACAGGCCCTGCCCGTAATAGCCCCGGTACCCCTGCCAGGCCAGCCTGCGCTCCCGGCGCGGATCGTCCTGGACGGTGGTGACGGTGTCGAACACGAGTGTTGCCCTCCTGTCGGTGTCGTACTTCGGCCACGACGCCAACGGTGTTCCCTGCGAGGCGAAGTGCAGCCAGTGTCGCTGTACGGTGTCCGTCACGTCCTTGAGTCCGCGACGACCACCCGGCAGGGTGAGGCCGCGGCCGATCAGGGTGTCGGCGATGTCGAACACCGCGAACAACTCGAATCCGTGTGTGGCGTCCAGTCCGAGCCATTTCATGGCGCGCGGAGCGAAGTCGAAACGATAGCTGAAGGTGGGGGCGAACGCGCAGTGGGCCTCGGCCAGTTCGATCGACGGCTTCCAGAACGTGAGATCGCCGCCCAGGTCGGTGGCCGCGTCCGGCGCCGGGTAGCCGGGATACGCGGCGGTGACGCGGGCCTCGGCGCCGGGGTCGGTGAGTGCGAACATCCGCCCGATCCGGTCGGGGTCGGTCGGCAGCGCGTCGAGGAGTTTCGGGAACAGGGTGCCCTCGCGGGCGTTGGTACCGATGATCAGCGGAACCCGGTGCGCCGAGCCGTCGGCGAACGCGTCGAGCGGAGGCTTCGGCAGGAAGTCGCCGTCGATCACGGGTCCGAACGGGTGCAGTCCCGGCGTCTCCGACAGCACCTTCGCGCCGAGACGATTTCCGGCCCGGCCCAGTGCGCCGACCGGTGACGAGGCGAGGGCCTCTGCGGCGGTGTCCGGTTCAGCCCCGAGCAGCGTCACGTAGTCGGATGCCCACCGGGCGGCGCGGTCGGCGGTGGTGACGAGGCCGGGGGCGGAACTCTCCGAGATCGCCCGTGCGAACAGTCCTTTCGCGGCGGGGGTGGTCATGAGTGTGGTGACGGCGTTGGCGCCCGCGGATTCGCCGAAGACGGTGACGTTGTCGGGGTCGCCGCCGAATTCGGCGATGTTGCGTTGCACCCATTCGAGTGCGGCGACCTGGTCTCGGAGTCCGAGGTTGGAGTCGAAAGGTCTTTCGGGGGTGGAGAATTGGGTGAAGTCGAGGTATCCGAGCGATCCGAGGCGGTAGTTGATCGACACGTACACGATGTCGCCGCGGCGGACCAGCGACTGTCCGCCGTAGAGCGCGGTGGCCGACATGCCCAGCGTGTACGCGCCGCCGTGGATGAACACCATCACCGGGCGCGCCCCGGATGTGCCGGGCGTGGCCAGCACGTTGAGAGTCAAGCAATTCTCGCTGGACGGCTGATACTTGCCCGGACGGAGTGCGGTGAACTTCTTGTGCTGCACGGCGGCGTCGCCGAATTCGGTGGCATCGAGCTCGCCGGACCACGGCGTGACCGGCTGGGGTGCGCGAAACCGCAGCGGCCCGACCGGGGGCGCCGCGTAGGGAATTCCCCGCCACGCGACCAGGTCGCCGACGCGCCGGCCGCGGACCACCCCTGCGGTCGTCCTCACCAGCGGGTCGGTCGTGAGAGTGTCAGACGCCATGTCCGAAACTATACGGAGATCACCTGAGAGGGCGTTCAGGTCCGCCGGCGGCGCTCCACACGGCTCAGCTCCGCGCCTCCAGCAGCCGCAGCCACACCTCGCTCACGGTCGGGTACGACGGGACCGCGTGCCACAGCGTGTCCAGCGGCACCTTCCCGACCAGCGCGATGGTGGCGGCATGGATGAGCTCGCCGACGTCCGTGCCCGCGAACGTCGCCCCGACCAGGGTGTCGGTGGCCCGGTCGATCACGAGCTTGGCGTGACCACTGAAATCGTCGCGCGCCAGTGACGAGCCGGCGACGGCGATGTCGACCTCGACGGTCTCCACGTCCACGCCGGCGTCGCGTGCCTCCTTCTCGGTGATCCCGACGGCCGAGACCTCCGGGTCGGCGAACACCACCTGGGGAACCTGGCCGTGGTCGGCGGTCGCCCGGAACCGGGCCCCCTCCAGCGGCCTGCCCTCGGCGCGGGCGGCGATCACGTCGCCGCAGACGCGGGCCTGGTACTTGCCCATATGAGTGAGCAACGCGCGGCCGTTGGCGTCGCCGACGGCGTACAACCATTCGTCCGCCGTCGTCAGGTGGTCGTCCGTGGTGAGGAATCCGTGGGAGTTCAGCAGTCGCGCGTCGAGGCCGAGCGCCGACGTGGCCGGAGTGCGCCCGGTCGCGACGACGACTTCGTCGACGACGAGCGGATCCTGTCCCGCCACGTCCAGCGTCACCGGACCACCGTGGATGCGGCCGATCCCCGTGTCCCGGGCGTCGGCTCGCTCGACGCCGCGAAGGTCCGCGCCGAACAGGATCCGCGCACCCTTCTTCTCCAGCGAGCGGGCCACCCGCTCACCGGCGAACGGCTCGTTCTTGGGGAGCAGCGCCCGGCCGCGCACCACCATCGTCAGTTCCTCGACGCCGAGGTCCAGTAGCCACGTCGCGCTCTCACATGCCACGACGCCGCCGCCGATCACGGCGACCCGGCGCGGAATCTCTCTCAGGTTGGTGGCGTCCCGCGAGATCCACGGCAACGACGCCCGCAGGCCGGGGGTGTCGGGGACCGCGGCGGTCGTCCCGGTGGCGACCACGACGGCGTGCCGGGCGCGCAGCTGACGGGAATCGCCGACCGTCACCGTGCGGTCCCCGGTGATGCGTGCCGATCCGCGGATGACGTCGATTCCCTGCGAGTCGGCCCACATCACCTGCGAGGAGTCGTCGTGGTTGCTGGTGAACGAGTCGCGTCGCGCCAGCACGGCGTCCACGTCGAGCGGCCCGGCCGACACTCCGGGCATGTTGCGCGCCGCCCCGAGGACCTCACCGGGACGCAACAGTGCCTTGCTGGGCATGCACGCCCAGTACGAGCATTCCCCGCCGACGAGTTCGTGTTCGATCAGCGCCGCGGTGCGGTCGCTGCCCGCGATGGCGTAACTCGCCGCGTTCTCACCGGCGGGGCCGCCTCCGATCACGATGACATCGAACTCTTCCGCGCCGCTCCCAGAGTCAGTCATACCTGTAACCGTAAGCCGGTCGGTGCTGGATGTCAGAGGTTCCGGCGGGCCTCTCGCGTTGTTACCCGCGGGTAGATAGTGTGGCGGAATGACGCGGCAGAAGATTCTGATCACCGGTGCCAGCTCGGGACTCGGCGAGGAGATGGCTCGCCGGTTTGCCGCCCAGGGACGAGACCTCGCGCTGTGTGCGCGACGCGTCGAGCGGCTCGAGTCCGTGCGTGACGAGTTGCGGGCGGCGCATCCCGGGATCACCGTCGCCGTCCGTGAACTCGACGTCACCGACCACGACGCGGTGATCCGGGTCTTCGGCGAACTGCGCGACGAGCTGGGCGGGCTCGACCGCGTCGTCGTCAACGCCGGACTCGGCAAAGGGGCCCGGATCGGAACGGGCCGGGCCGACGCCAATCTCGCCACCGCCCGCACCAACTTCGTCGGTGCCCTGTCGCAGTGCGAGGCGGCGCTCGGCATCTTCCGCGAACAGAACGCCGGGCACCTGGTGCTCGTGTCCTCGATCAGTGCCGATCGTGGTCTGCCCGGCCCGAAGGCGGCGTACTCGGCGAGCAAGGCGGGAGTGTCGGCCCTAGGTGAGGCGCTCACCGCGGAGCTGGCGAAGAGCCCGATCGTGGTGACCACGCTGCTGCCCGGGTACATCGCCACCGACATGTCGGGCAGGGCCGGCGACAGTGCCAAGATGACGGCCACCCTCGACGACGGCGTCGATGCGATGGTCGCGGCCATCGAGAAGGAGACGAACCGCGCTGCTCTGCCCGGAATCACATGGCGAGGAATCGACCTCGCATTGAGATTCCTTCCTCATGCATGGACATCCCGGTTCGTGTAGGACTGACCTATGACGACCGCCCAGGAATCCTCGTCCCTCGGCCTGCAGCGTTCGAGGCCGCGTGTCGTCATCGTCGGGGGAGGGTTCGGCGGAATCCACGCCGCCCGGCGGCTCCGCGACGTCGACGTGGACGTCACCCTGCTCGACCGGGGAACCAGCCACCTCTTCCAGCCGCTGCTCTACCAATGCGCGACGGGGTTGCTGTCCGAGGGCGAGATCAGCAGCCCGCTGCGGCACCTGCTGCGCGGCAACCGCAACGTGCACGTCGCCCTCGGGGAGGCGCACGCGATCGACGCCGTCAGCAGGGTCCTGACCGCCAGTCGCTTCGACGGATCCACGTTCGACCTGCCCTACGACTACCTGATCGTCGCGGCGGGCATGCGACAGACGTACCACGGGCACGACGAGTACATCCAATGGGCGCCGGGGATGAAGACCCTCGACGACGCGCTCGCCATTCGCCGGAAGCTGATCTGCGCCTTCGAGATGGCCGAATCGCTGCCCACTGCGGAGGAACGCAGGCCGTGGCTGACCTTCGCCGTCGCAGGCGGTGGGCCCACCGGGGTCGAGCTGGCGGGCCAGATCCGGGAACTCGCCGTGCACGCTCTCGCCCACGAGTTCCAGTCCATCGACCCCTGCGAGGCCCGGGTCCTGCTGTTCCACGGCGGCGACCGCGTTCTCCCGTCGTTCAATCGGAAACTGTCCGCGGCGGCGCAGCGGACCCTCGACAAGATCGGCGTCGAAACGCACCTCGGTGTGCACGTCACCGACGTCTGCGAGACCAGCATCGAGACGACGGCCAAGAACGCCGCGCGCACCAAGAAGCGCTACGGGGCTCGCACGATCCTCTGGACCGCAGGCGTCGAGGCCGTGCCGTTCGCGGAAGCTCTCGCGAATGCACTGGGCGTGAAGCAGATTCAAGGCGGGCGCATCGCCGTCGAACCCGACCTCACCGTGCCCGGACACCCCAACGTCTGGGTGATCGGCGACCTGATGTCGCTGAACGACCTCCCCGGCGTGGCCGAGGTCGCGATGCAGGGCGGCAGGCACGTCGGTGGGTGCATCGCCCGCACAGTCGCGGGGGGAACGCCCGACCGCAAACCCTTCAAGTACCGCGACCTGGGGAGCGCGGCGTACATCGCCCGCAGGCACGCGCTGCTCCAGGCGGGCCCGATCCGGATGTCCGGGTTCCTGGGCTGGGTGTCGTGGGGCGCCATCCACATCGCGTTTCTCGCCGGGTACCGCAACCGGCTCGGCACCCTGCTCAACTGGGCCGTCACGCTGGCGTCGCGAACGCGCCGGGAGCGGGCGATCACCTACGGCGATCCGCAGTCGGCGCGTCTGCCCTACGCCGAACCCGCGTCCGAGTCCTGACTCACCAGCCGCGGGCATCGAGACCGTGCCGGGCGAGGACGGTCGTCGCCCGCTCCCGGAGTTCCGCGCGGTCCGGACTGTCCAGCGACTCGAGCGCGAGGGTGTAGCTGCCGCCGAATCGGCTGAGATAGGCGGACAGCCGGGTGCGGCTGGTCACGACACCCGGATGCATGGCCCGGGTGGCGATGCCGGTGGCGCGGTGACCGCCGATCGAGACGAGGGCCTCGGGTAGCGGTCCGATGTTCGAACACAGCACGTCCCGTTCGCCGGGGTTGCCCGTGAGGGCGTGCGCCACCCGGTCGGGGACCAGTTGCAGCATTTCCTCCGGGAACCCGGCCGGGCTCGTCATCGCGGGCGCGGAGAACGCCGCGCGGCTCGCGGCCCGCACATCCGCGACGGTGTCCTGCGGGTGGACGTTCACCTCGACCATGGCGACGGAGTTCGCGGTACCCGACGAGGTGGCCGCGCCCCGCAGGTCCATCGGCACACTGATCGTGAGCGGGCGGGTTTCGCCGTCCCGCCGCGCCAACTCGGCCACCACGGCCAGGAACAGGCTGTTCGGCCTTCCGCCTGCCTGCTCCGCGGCGGCGTCCCACCGCTCGGCGTCCACGTCCAGCACCGCCGACACAGGTGAGTGGCAAAGTGTGCCGGGGGACGCTTTGCCGCTCACGTGCAGGAAGCGCCGGAGTTCCCCGCGACGGGCCCCGCTCACCACGAGACCGGCGACCGCACGCGCGGTTCCCTCGGTCACGCGGCGGGCGAGCCGGGTGGCGTCCCACATGTCCGCGACAGCGCCTTCCGCACCTCCCGGATCCGATGGGGGCAGTCCCTGCAGCGCCGCCGCGATGGCGGCCGCCAGTCCGCGCGCATCCGCGATCACGTGCGAACACACCAGCGACAGCACCGTGCCCCCGCCGGCCGGTCGTGCGCACGCCAGACGCCAGGCGGGACCCCGCTCGGGGTCCACCGACAACGAGCCCTGCTCGTCGGCCCACGCGAGGACCGCCCCGGCCTCGATCTCCGCGTCCTCGACGGGAAAGGCGTCGATACTCGGCTCGAACCGGGGCCGCGCGCCGGGAATCCGCGGACGCACCACCCGTTTGCCCAGCGGTCCGCGGGCGAAGTCTGCGCTCAGGGCATCGAGGGTCGAGGCGTTCACCTCCCCGTCGGTACGCCACAGTCCCTGCATCACGATCGGCGTTCCCCACCCCCGATGGGTGCGCAGGAACATCTCGTCGACGACGCTCAATCGGGCGCTCACCAGCGAAGTGTACGACCGGTCGAGGTGGGCGCAGGACGCCGACCTCTGGACAGCCGGCGCATACTGGAAGTGCAGCGCTGTACGGACCGCACACGGAGAACGCCATGGTTAGCGTCGAGAAATGGAAGGTGTGGGGTTCCGTCGTGGAAGTCGACGTCACCGAAGGCGCCGCCCTACCCGAGGCTGCAGCGCTGATCGCGGCCGTCATCGACGAGACCGAATCGGTCTGCGACATCCACCGCGGCGACGCCGAGATCCACGCCGTCAACCTCTCGCAGGGCGCGCCGGTGAAGGTCAGCCGGCGGATGTCCGCACTGCTGCGGTCGGCGCTCTGGGCCGCCCGGATGACCGACGGGGTGGTGAACCCGCTCGCCACCGAATCCCCCGACGAGGACCTGATCCCCACCGTGCACCCGGCACCCAGCTTCCTCGACGTCCAGATCGACGACGACGTCGTGTTCGCGCCGTGGGGCGCCTCGTTCGACATCACCGACACCGCCAAGGCCGACACGGTGGACCGGGCGGCGGAACTGGTGGCCCGGCAACTCGAGTGCGGGGCCGCCGTGCGTATCGGCGACGTCGTCGCGACGGCCGGGCACTGTCCCGCCGGCGGTTGGCAGATCCCGGTGCCCGGCGACGGCGAGGTCGAACTGGTGAACGGGACGGCGATGGCGACGGCCTTCGCGCCCCCGGCTGCCGAACCACCCACCGCCACCGAGTGGGAGACCGTGTCGGTGATCGCCGACGACGCGCTCTGGGCATACGCGGCCAGCGTCGCTGCCCTCGCCCGCGGCATCGGTGCGATCCGCTGGATCGAACAGCACGAATTGCGCGCCCGGCTGGTGGATCGTTCGGGCCGGGTCTACACCACCGAGAGCTGGTGAATCAGGCCCGTCCGCGCTGACGGCGGTACCAGCGCACCAGGCTGTCCGTCGACGAATCGCTTTGCGCGGCCGGTTCTTCCGCCGCGGTGAGCACCGGCTGCAACTCGACGGCCTGCGTCTTGCCGAGCTCGACACCCCACTGGTCGAACGAGTCGATGCCCCACACGACGCCCTCGACGAACACCTGGTGCTCGTACAGGGCGATGAGCTGTCCGATCACCGACGGGGTGAGCTTGGGCGCGAGGATCGTGGTGGACGGCCGGTTGCCGGGCATGACCTTGTGCGGCACCAGATGTTCGGGCGTTCCCTCGGCCGCGATCTCCTCGGCCGTCTTGCCGAACGCCAGGACCTTCGTCTGGGCGAAGAAGTTGCTCATCAGCAGGTCGTGCATGCTGCCGGTGCCGTCCGCCGTGGGCAGGTCGTCGGTGGGTTCGCCGAAACCGATGAAATCGGACGGGACGAGCCGCGTGCCCTGGTGCAGGAGCTGGTAAAAGGCGTGCTGCCCGTTGGTGCCGGGTTCGCCCCAGAAGATCTCACCGGTGGACGTGGGGACGGGCGTACCGTCGGCACGCACCGACTTGCCGTTCGATTCCATCGTCAACTGCTGCAGGTAGGCCGCGAACCGCACGAGGTCGTTGGAATACGGCAGTACGGCACGGGATTCGGCGCCGAAGAAGTTCGAGTACCAGAGGCCGATCAGGCCGAGCAGGACCGGCGCGTTCTCCTCGAGCGGCGCCGTCCGGAAGTGTTCGTCCACGGCGTGGAAGCCGGCGAGGAACTCCGCGAACCGCTCCTTGCCGATCGCCGCCATCACCGACAGCCCGATGGCGGAATCGACCGAGTACCGGCCACCCACCCAATCCCAGAATCCGAACATGTTGGCCGTGTCGATTCCGAACTCCGCCACCCGATCGGCGTGCGTCGAGACGGCGACGAAATGCTTTGCGACCGCCTCGTTTCCGAGGCCGAGACCGCCCAGCAGCCACCGCCGCGCGGCGGTGGCGTTGGTGAGCGTCTCGAGCGTCGAGAACGTCTTGGACGCCACGATGAACAGGGTGGTGGCCGGGTCGAGGCCCTGCAGGCTGCGCACCAGGTCGGCGGGGTCGACGTTGGAGATGAACCGGACGCTGATGCCCGCGTCGGCGTAGTGCCGCAGCGCGCGGTACACCATCACCGGACCCAGATCCGATCCGCCGATACCGATGTTGACGACGGTCTTGATTCGCTCGCCCGTCGCGCCGCGCCATTCACCGGAGCGCACCCGATCGGTGAAGTCGCCCATGCGGTCGAGGACCTCGTGGACGTCGGCCACGACGTCCTGCCCGTCGACGACGAGAGACGCGTCGGCGGGCAGCCTCAGCGCCGTGTGGAGGACGGCGCGGTCCTCGGAGGTGTTGATGTGCTCGCCCGCGAACATCGCGTCCCGGCGTGCCTCCAGGTCGGCACTGCGCGCCAGTTCGAGGAGCAGCCCGAGGGTGTCGCGGTCGATGCGGTGCTTGCTGTAGTCGATGTACAGGTCGCCGGCCGTGACGGTGAGCTCCTGCCCGCGTGCCGGGTCCTTCTCGAAGAGTTCTCGAAGATGGACGGACTGAATTTGTGCGTGATGATCACGCAATTTCTGCCAGGCAGCGGTTCCGGTGATGTCTGAGCTCACGAGATTTGAGCTTAATGCCCGCGCGTCGAAACTTCCGTGCGAACTTCGGTGCGGCGCATGATGGACGTCATGGATGCTGTCGAACTCATGCGAACCGTTCCCACAACCCTCTTCCTCGGCGGCGAGAAGCGTGACGCCGAGAACGGCGCCACGTTCACCGTTTTCGACCCCGCCACCGGTGACGCCCTCACCGAGGTCGCGGACGCCAGCCCCGCCGACGCGATGAAAGCGCTCGACGCCGCGGTCGCGGTGCAGCGGGAGTGGGCGGCGACGCCGGCACGTGAGCGCGGGGAACTGCTCCGCGCGGTGTTCGAGAAGATCACGGCCCGGGCCGACGACTTCGCGCTGCTGATGACCCTGGAGATGGGCAAGGCGCTGCCGGAGAGCGCGGCGGAGGTCAAGTACGGCGCCGAGTTCTTCCGGTGGTTCAGCGAGGAGGCCGTGCGTATCGCCGGCCGCTACACACCGGCACCCGCGGGGAACGGACGCATCCTGGTGACCAAGCAGCCCGTCGGGCCGTGTCTGGCCATCACACCGTGGAACTTCCCGCTCGCGATGGGCACCCGCAAGATCGGTCCCGCACTGGCCGCCGGCTGCACGATGATCGTCAAACCTGCCTCGGAGACTCCGTTGACGATGCTCCTGCTCGCCGAGGTGATGGCCGACGCGGGGCTCCCGAAGGGCGTGCTGTCCGTGCTGCCGACGTCGAAGTCGGGGGAGGTGACCGGTCCGCTGCTCGACGACCCCCGGCTGCGGAAGCTCACGTTCACCGGCTCGACCGGGGTCGGCCGGATGCTCGTCGAGAAGTCGGCGAAGGGGCTGCTGCGCACGTCCATGGAACTCGGTGGGAACGCGCCGTTCGTGGTCTTCGACGACGCCGACGTGGACAAGGCGGTGGCCGGCGCCGTCCTCGCCAAGATGCGCAACGGCGGCGAGGCCTGCACCGCGGCCAATCGCTTCCACGTCGCCAACAGTGTGCGGGAGGAGTTCACCGCGAAGCTCGTCGACAAGCTGTCTTCGTACACGCTCGGACCCGGCACGGATCCCGGCACGACGCTCGGCCCGCTGATCAATGCGGATCAACTCGAGAAGGTCGGGGAACTGGTGCAGGACGCCGTCGGCGCCGGTGCCCGGGTGCGGCTCGGCGGGGTCGCACCGGAAGGTCCCGGTTACTTCTACCCGGCGACCGTGCTGGACGAGATCCCCGCGCAGGCTCGGATCCTGAAGGAGGAGGTGTTCGGTCCGGTGGTCGCGATCGCCGGGTTCGACACCGAGGAGGAGGGCATCGCCGCGGCCAACGACACGGAGTTCGGCCTGGCGTCGTACATCTTCACCCGGGATCTGGACCGTGCACTCCGTGTGGCCGACGCCCTCGAATCGGGCATGGTCGGCATCAACCGGGGAGTCATCTCGGACACCGCTGCCCCCTTCGGCGGCGTCAAAGCGTCAGGCTTCGGGCGCGAAGGGGGCAGTGAAGGCATCGAGGAGTACCTGGAGACCAAGTACGTGGCACTCGAGCCGTAGCGACCGCCGTCGGGGGACGGGCGGGCCGCTTCGGGAAATCAGTGACCGAGGCGGCCGCGCCCGAGGCGCAGCAGCAGCATGGCGAGTGTGTGGCCTTCCTGGCCGAGCTCGTTGAACCGCTCGAGCACCTTCATCTCACGACTGTGGACGAGGCGGGGACCGCCGGACGCCATCCGGGTGCGCCCGATGAGCTGCGAGACCTCTGCGCGGCGCTTGATAGCGGCGAGAATCTCGGCGTCGAGCTTGTCGATCTCCTGGCGGAGAACCTCGATCTCGGCCTCGCTGGTGGGCACAGCGGTTTCCTTGGCGGCTGATGCGACGGTCTGAGTGCTCATTGGTTCGTCTCCCTCTTGTCAGAACTTGGATCGTTGTTTTGGCTCGAGTCGTTACCGATCCAGGCTCGTTTGACGAAAAAAGCCCCGGATCCGGTGCGGACCTCGGGGCTCGTGAGCTGTTCAGTTCACGGGCACCGGAGGCCGGTACCCGTAAAAAAATCGCCACAGGGGGCGCGACGGCGGACTGAACATGTGTACCAGTTTGCCATGGCGGTACCGCGCAGGCCAAGCGGCTGTGACGCTGTCGGTACACGCCGGTAAGTTTGATAGACGATGAACACTATCTCCGGCACCGCTTCTCCCCTGAGCGCCACGTCGACTCCGCACGCCGCCGCACCGGCGCGCGCAGGGTCCGATGCGCTCCTCCAGGGCCTCAACCCACAGCAACGGGAAGCGGTCGTGCACGCCGGTTCTCCGCTGTTGATCGTCGCGGGTGCGGGCTCGGGCAAGACGGCTGTGCTCACCCGCCGCATCGCATATCTGCTGGCCGAGCGGGGGGTGATGCCCGGTCAGATCCTGGCCATCACGTTCACCAACAAGGCTGCCGCGGAGATGCGGGAACGCGTCGCCCACCTCGTCGGCCCCAGGGCCAACAGCATGTGGGTGTCCACGTTCCACTCGAGCTGCGTGCGGATCCTGCGGGCCCAGGCGGCGCTGCTCCCCGGCCTCAACTCGAACTTCTCCATCTACGACGCGGACGATTCGCGGCGACTGCTGACGATGATCGCCAAGGATCTGAACATCGACACCAAGCGCTACTCGGCTCGGCTGCTCGCCACCCACATCTCGAATCTCAAGAACGAGCTCGTCGATCCCGATCAGGCGAGTGCCGACGCCGACAAGGATCCGGCGGAACTGCCTCGGCTGATCGCCAAGGTGTACGGGCACTACCAGCAGCGGTTGCGTTCGGCGAACGCGCTGGACTTCGACGACCTGATCGGCGAGACGGTCGCGATGCTGCAGGCGTTCCCCCAGGTGGCGGAGTACTACCGCCGGCGGTTCCGCCACGTGCTGGTCGACGAGTACCAGGACACGAACCACGCCCAGTACATGCTGGTACGCGAGCTGGTCGGCGGAACCGCGGACGGCGAGGACGCGGACCACCGGGTCGCCCCGGCCGAGCTGTGCGTGGTGGGCGACGCGGATCAGTCGATCTACGCGTTCCGCGGCGCCACGATCCGCAACATCGAGGAGTTCGAGCGCGACTACCCGGACGCCCGCACCATCCTGCTGGAGCAGAACTACCGCTCCACCCAGAACATCCTGTCGGCGGCCAACTCGGTGATCTCGAAGAACACCGGCCGGCGTGAGAAGCGGCTGTGGACCGATTCGGGCGTGGGTGAACTCATCACCGGCTATGTCGCGGACAACGAGCACGACGAGGCGTCGTTCGTGGCGTCCGAGATCGACAAGCTCGTCGATTCCGGCGACGCCAAGTTCGGCGACGTCGCCGTGTTCTACCGCACCAACAATTCGTCCCGTGCCCTCGAGGAGATCTTCATCCGGCTCGGCGTTCCGTACAAGGTCGTCGGCGGAGTGCGGTTCTACGAGCGCAAGGAGGTGCGCGACATCGTCGCGTATCTCCGTGTCCTCGCGAACGAGAACGACACCGTCAGCCTGCGCCGGATCCTCAACACACCCCGCCGCGGCATCGGCGACCGCGCCGAGGCGTGCGTGGCCGTCCATTCCGAGCAGCGGGGCATCAGCTTCGCCGAGGCACTGCGGGACGGCGGTGAGGGCCGCGTACCGCTGCTGAACACCCGTTCCCAGAAGGCCATCGCGTCGTTCCTCGAGCTCATGGACGGACTGCGGGTGCTGCTCCCACCGGAGACCACTGCGGACGACGTCGTCCCCGACCAGCTCGGCGACATCGGCGACGTCGTCGAGGCGGTCCTGGAACGGACGGGATACCGCGCCGAACTCGCGGCGAGCAGTGACCCCCAGGACGGGGCGCGCCTCGACAACCTCAACGAGCTCGTCAGCGTGGCGCGTGAGTTCAGCTCCGACGCGCGGAACGCGGCCGGCCTCGTGGAACCGCCGGAGGACGGCGACGTCGACGCCCGCGACGGCGAACCGGACCCCGGTTCCCTCGCCGCCTTCCTCGAGCGAGTGTCCCTGGTCGCGGACTCCGATCAGCTGCCCGACAACGACGAGGGCGTCGTCACGCTGATGACCCTGCACACCGCGAAGGGGCTCGAGTTCCCCGTCGTCTTCGTCACCGGGTGGGAAGACGGTCAGTTCCCGCACATGCGAGCGCTCGGCGACCCCACGGAACTGTCGGAGGAGCGCCGGCTCGCGTACGTCGGCATCACCCGTGCCCGGCAGCGGCTGTATCTGACGCGGGCCGTCATGCGGTCGGCGTGGGGCCAGCCCATCCAGAACCCGGAGTCGCGGTTCCTGCAGGAGATCCCGTCTGATCTCGTGCACTGGCGTCGTGAGGACCCCGGCACCGGTATCGGTTCCGGTGGTGCGATCGGCGGTGGCCGTGCGCGTGGATCGGGATACGGCGGTCAGGGCTTCGGCGGCGGTTCCGGTTACGGCGGCGGGTCGGCAGGCACGCCGAGCTTTGGTGCCGCCCGCACCCGCAACAACAACCTGGTGCTCACGGTCGGCGACCGCGTCAGTCACGACAAGTACGGCCTCGGCACGGTCCTCGAGACCAAGGGCGCCGGGCCGACCGCGACGGTCACCATCGACTTCGGCAGCGCGGGCAAGGTCCGGCTGATGCTGATCGGTGGCGTCCCGATGGTCAAGCTGTAGAGACACGAAAAGACGACTGCGGCGCATGCAATGCATGCGCCGCAGTCGTGTGTTCGGGTGGTGCCGAGAGGTTTCGGTCAGTCCATCTCGGGGCCGAGGCTGATGCCGCGGGAGGCCAGCCAGGGGAGGGGATCGATCTTGTTCTCGCCAGCGAGGTGAACCTCGAAGTGCAGGTGCGGGCCGGTGGAGAAGCCGCGGTTGCCGACGGTCGCGATCTGGTCGCCCGCCATGACCTTCTGGCCGACGGTGACGGTGGAGGTGTTGATGTGGCCGTAGACGGTGATGGTGCCGTCGGCGTGCTTGAGGCGGACCCACATGCCGAACCCGGAAGCCGGACCCGAGTCGATGACCTCGCCGTCGGCGACGGCCACGATGGGGGTGCCGATGGGGGCGGCGATGTCGACGCCTGCGTGCAGGGTGCCCCAGCGGCTTCCGAAGTTGGAGGTGAAGGTTCCCACGGCGGGGAGGACGAACAGGGGGCGGCGGGCAGCGGCTTCGCGGGCGGCGCGCTCTTCGCTGAAACGCTGTCCCTTGGCGAGCAGGTTGCTGAACTGCGACAGGTCGGTGGGGTTCGCGATGTTGAGGACCTGCGGGGCGTTCGAATCGGACGCGGCGGTGTCGGCGACCGTGGAGAACTGGGCGGCCTGCGGCTCGGCGGTGGTTCCGATGGTGCTCGACTCGTCACTGGCGAGGGCGACCTCGGAGTGGTCGGAGGAGCTGGACGATCCGCTGGTGACGGCGGCCTGGCCTGCGGCGACTACGGCGCCCGCTGCGACTGCGAGGACTGCGGCGCGACCTTTGAGAGCTGAGGGGGGAGTCGGGATGCGGTGGGCTCCGCGGCGGGAGTGGGAGGGTGCGCCCTCGAAGGACTCGGAACCGCTGCGGGGGGTGAAGCCGGGAATCTCGGACTCGGTGTCGACGGTCTCGAATCCGGTGCCGGCGTCGACGCTGTCGGGGGTGGAGCGTGGGGACTGCGAATTGCGGAAGAACATGCTGGAAATCTCAGAACTATCGGTCTCGGGATAACGCTCGACCGACCTCGAGGGGTACGTGGGCGCGACTTCGTCGTTGTGACCCCGCAACTCGTCATCGTGGTGACTCACAAAACGGCTGGCCGTGAACTGGCTGCGATGGTGCATACGCCCGTCCGTCCTCCTGCTCGTGACCTGCCTGTGACTTGGACCCTGGCGACGGTAACGAAACGGTTGCGATGCGCGCAACCTGTAACGCGGAGGAACGGCTACATGTGACGGGCATCACAAACTGAGCTGGGGAAACGTCGAACCCACTTTTCGTCTCGGTTCAATCTCGCCCCTGCCCACGCGTGTCACAACCCCGGGGAGACAGGGGGTTAGCGCTAGCGTCGGCGTGTGGCGTCATCAACTCGATCCCCGGACGGGCGTAGGGCCGAGCCCGAACGTATTCCTTCGTCCGGCGGCGCCGGTCTGTCGACCGTCGACGAGCCCGATCCCGCCCGTGCGCGCCGGGGGTGCGTGTTCGCGGTCGTCCTAGGTCTCGTCGGGGGCGTGGGGGTGGCGTCGGCGCCCGTCCTGCATGCCGTCCGTTCGGTCGATGGGGCAGCCGCGCCGTCCGCGATCGGCGCGGCCGCGCTGTGGGCTGCCGTCTTCGCCGTCGCGGCACCCGTCCTGGCCGTCCCCGCGGTTCTCGCGCGCCGCACCGCAATCGCGGGGGCGCTGCTCGCCGGTGCCGGTGCAGTGTCCGTCGGCGCCGCCGTGCTCGACACGCAGCTGTGGACGGACGCCATCGACGCCAATCGACTCGAATTGTTCCGGCCCGAGACGGCGGCCGAACTCGCCGCCGGGTCCGGCGCGTACGCCGCCCTCGCCGGACACGTGCTGATCGCTTTCGGGGGCCTCCTCGGCATGGTCGCGGTCCACCGGGAATCGCTGATGGACGGTTATGGCGACGCGCGCAGCTCCGAACAGGTCGGACGGGCGACGGGTGCCCGCGTCGGGTTCCTGCCGTCCGCGGTCGCGGTGGTCGCCGCCGTCGTGCTCGTCGGCGCGCTGTTCGCTCCCGCCTTCGTGTCCGAGGATCCGGTCATTCTCGTCCCGACGGTCGTGGAGTCCGATCTCGCCGCGTCCGTAGGTGCCGGGCTGCTGGCGGCGGCCGTTCTGATCGTGGTCGCCTCCGCACTGGCGTCCATCTCGCCGCCCGTCGCGTCCGGCGCGCTCGTCGGGGCCGGCCTGGCCGCGCTCGGCGTCGTCGGGACCCGCCTGGTGGCCGGACTCGCCGCGGGCGAACGGATCCATCCCGGGCCCGGCGCGGTGTGGGGCACGGTCGGCGCCGGTGTCCTCGTGCTCGTCGGCGTCTGCATCCCGATGGTCGACCGGGCTCGCGACAGCAGGATCCTGAAGACGCTCGCCACCCCCTCGTCGTCCGCGCCCGCTCAGGGCGGCCCGGTGAAGAAGGGGGCCGTCACCCCGTCCGCGAAGGGCGTCGCCAAGGCGGCGCTGCGAGCCGAGGCCGCCGCGGCCCGCGCCCGAATCGCCCGCTGGCACGTGGCCGCCGGGACCGCCGGAATCGTCACCGCCCTGCTGGCCGCCGCCGGGGCCCTGCTCCCCGTCCTCGACATCCCGACCGACGCCGTGCGCCCCGACATCTACGCCACCCGCGTCGTGCTCGTCGCCGCCCTCGTGCTCGTCGTCGGCTGCGTCTGGCTGCTGCTGTCGGAGTTCGCCTCCACTGTCCGACCCGCGGTCGGAGTGCTGTGGGTGACGATCCCGTTCTCCGTCGCCGCGGTGTCGCAGTCCGTCGTGCTCGCCACCGACGTTCCCGGAATCGGCGCCGGAATCGGCGCGGCGCTGCTGTGGTGTGCGGCCGTCACCGCCGGCGTCACCGGCGTGCTGACGTGGTTCGCCGGTTCGGCGGAACGCGAGGAGATCGACACGTCCGAGGAGCCGTCCACCTCGATCGCGGTCCTCGCGGTCGGTGGCCTCGGGGCGGTCGCCGCGTTCGTGGGCCTGGGACTGCCGCTCTTCCACGGGACCGACGCACGCGGCGACGAATACGCGCCGGCGTCGTTCGCGGAGTTCCCGTGGAACCTCGACGTGTGGGGACGCGTCCTGCTGGGCGTCGCGGTGGTCCTCGCAGTGATCGTCGCCTCACGTGCCCGGCCTGCCAGGGCGGTGGCACTCCTGCTCGGTTCGGCCGTTGTCGTGGGGGTATACCTCCTGTCGTGGCCGCTCACCGCGGCCCGGGTGACCGACCCCTCAATGGGGGCCGGTGTCGTCCCGACAACGGTGGGCATAGTGTTGATTGCGGCTGCCGCGGCCCTCACGACACGCAGCAGAAATCGGTGAGGTCCGCCCCGTCGACTGCGGTGAGGCCCGCCTCAGTACGTGTTATCGCGTGATGTGGACCACATAGCAGACACGCGGGCGCAGACCGGGCCCGGCAACTGGTTAAAGTCCAAAACAGACCCGCTCCTACCCCTCGAGCGGGTGTCAACGCAGACGAGACGGTGAGCAGATGGATCTCTTCGAATACCAGGCGAAGGAACTCTTCGCCAAGCACGAGGTGCCGACTTCGGCTGGGCGTGTTACCGACACGGTCGCCGGCGCACGCGAGATTGCCGAAGAAATCGGCAAGCCCGTGATGGTCAAGGCGCAGGTCAAGGTCGGAGGCCGCGGCAAGGCCGGCGGCGTCAAGTACTCCGCCGACGCCGATGCCGCCCAGGCCAACGCCGAGGCGATCCTGGGCCTCGACATCAAGGGTCATGTCGTCAAGAAGCTGCTGGTCGCAGAGGCGAGTGACATCGCCGAGGAGTACTACATCTCCTTCCTGCTCGACCGCACCAACCGCACCTACCTGGCCATGTGCTCGGTCGAGGGTGGCGTCGAGATCGAGGTCACCGCCGAGGAGAACCCCGACGCTCTCGCGAAGATCCCCGTGGACGCCGTCAAGGGTGTCGACCTCGCGTTCGCGCGCAGCATCGCCGAGGCAGGAAAGCTGCCCGCCGAGGTGCTCGACGCAGCGGCCGTGACGATCCAGAAGCTGTGGGAGGTCTTCATCAACGAAGACGCTCTCCTCGTCGAGGTCAACCCGCTCGTCCGCACGCCGGACGACCAGATCCTCGCGCTCGACGGCAAGGTCACGCTGGACGAGAACGCTGCGTTCCGTCAGCCCGGCCACGAGGCGTTCGAGGACAAGGACGCCACGGACCCGCTCGAGCTCAAGGCCAAGGAAAACGACCTCAACTACGTCAAGCTCGACGGTGAGGTCGGCATCATCGGTAACGGCGCCGGCCTGGTCATGTCGACCCTGGACGTCGTCGCCTACGCAGGTGAGAAGCACGGTGGCGTGAAGCCGGCCAACTTCCTCGACATCGGTGGCGGTGCCTCCGCAGAGGTCATGGCGAACGGCCTGGACGTCATCCTGAACGACGCGCAGGTCAAGAGCGTGTTCGTGAACGTTTTCGGTGGCATCACCGCGTGTGACGCGGTCGCCAACGGCATCGTCGGCGCCCTGAAGACGCTCGGTGACGAGGCCAACAAGCCGCTGGTCGTCCGCCTGGACGGCAACAACGTCGAAGAGGGTCGTCGTATCCTCGCCGAGGCCGCCCACCCGCTGGTCACGGTCGTCGGAACCATGGACGAGGCTGCCGACAAGGCTGCCGAGCTGGCCTTCGCCGCAAAGTAAAGGGACTCAAAAAACATGGCTATCTTCCTGACCAAGGACTCCAAGGTCATCGTCCAGGGCATCACCGGCGGCGAGGGCACCAAGCACACCGCGCTGATGCTCAAGGCCGGCACCCAGGTCGTCGGCGGTGTCAACGCCCGTAAGGCCGGCACCACCGTCACCCACGACGGCGGCGTCGAGCTGCCCGTCTTCGGCACCGTCGCCGAGGCCATCGAGAAGACCGGCGCGGACGTCTCCATCGCGTTCGTTCCCCCGGCCTTCGCCAAGGACGCCATCGTCGAGGCCATCGACGCGGAGATCCCGCTGCTCGTGGTCATCACCGAGGGCATCCCGGTGCAGGACTCGGCGTACGCCTGGGCGTACAACGTCTCCAAGGGCAACAAGACCCGCATCATCGGACCCAACTGCCCCGGCATCATCACCCCCGGCGAGTCGCTGGTCGGCATCACCCCGGCCAACATCGCGGGCACCGGCCCGATCGGTCTCGTGTCCAAGTCCGGCACGCTGACCTACCAGATGATGTTCGAGCTGCGTGACTTCGGCTTCTCCACCGCCATCGGCATCGGCGGCGACCCGGTCATCGGCACCACCCACATCGACGCCATCGAGGCGTTCGAGAAGGACCCCGAGACCAAGGTCATCGTGATGATCGGTGAGATCGGTGGCGACGCCGAGGAGCGTGCCGCCGACTACATCAAGGCGAACGTCACCAAGCCGGTCGTCGGCTACGTCGCGGGCTTCACCGCCCCCGAGGGCAAGACCATGGGCCACGCAGGCGCCATCGTCTCCGGTTCCTCGGGCACCGCGCAGGCCAAGAAGGACGCCCTCGAGGCTGCCGGCGTGAAGGTCGGCAAGACGCCGTCCGAGACCGCTGCGCTCGCTCGCGAGATCCTGCAGAGCCTGACCGTCCAGGCCTAGGCGCTCCGCGCCCGTGCGTGGTTGACGAGTCCAGACACTCGTCTCCCACGCACGGGTCGTTCAGGCATCGACCCACATCTCCCCGGCCGGATCGAGTGTCCCCGTCCCCGACGTGACGGCAGCGACCAGATCGGCCAGCTCCGCCGAGTCCCTCGCCGCGAGGGTGAGGACCGCGGATTCCCCGTATGTCGTGTCCACCACGACGACGCCCCGCCCACGCAACTCCGACTCGACGCGTCCCGCCTCGACGTGGCCGACGGCGAGGGTGTGCAGGTGGCGCAGTTCCCTTCGGACGAGCGGTGCGGCATCGACCGCCGTGGCCACCGCGCCGGAGTAGGCGCGCACCAGTCCGCCCGCCCCCAGCTTGATTCCCCCGAAGTACCGTGTCACGACCACCGTGACGTCGACGAGATCACGGGCCTTGAGTACCTGCAGCATCGGTATGCCTGCGGTGCCACCGGGTTCGCCGTCGTCGCTCGCACGCTCGACCCGGTCACTGGGCCCGTTGCCGATGATGTACGCCGAACAGTGATGTCGCGCATCGGGATACGCGCGCCGCTGATCCTGGACGAAAGCCTGCGCCGCCTCTGTGTCCTCGACGCGCCGCAGGGCGGCGATGAAACGGGAGTGCTTCACCTCCGTCTCGAGGGTGAGATCGGCGGTGCGGGGAGCGAGGGTGTACGGCACCGGACCATTGTCTCCTGCTCTGTTCCCGCCGCTGCGTGCCGCGAGTGACGGCAGTGACCGCCGGGTATACGTAGGCTAGCGTCGGAAGAGCGCACGCAGACGACCACTTGTCGACTAGGAGAAGTCATGACGTTCACGCCCGGAGGACCGAGTTACGGTCCGCCCGCGCAACCGACTGCAGGGGGAGAACCGAAAGGCCTGGGCTTCTTCCTTCTGATCGGTGTCGCAGTTCTCGGTGTCCTCAACCTACTGCTCGGGTTCGCCCCGTACGCCACCTTGGCGCGAGAGTCCGTGAACTCCTTCGAAGCGAACACGGACGGGCTCGGCCTGCTGTTCCTCGGTGGTCTCCTCGCGGCGGTCTCGCTCCTTCCGAAGCAGTCCTATGCGGGCGCGGCAGCGGCGGCGTCCGTCGCTGGCTGGGTTGTCGCGTTGTTCGTGTTCCTGAACGTCGACGCGGATTCCGGTTGGGGCGCGATCCTGATCCTCGTTCTCGGATTCATCCAGTCGGCTGTGGCCGTCGCGGCCACACTGTTCGACATCGGTCTTCTCAAGCAGCCGGCGCCCAAGCCGTCCGCGGCCGGAGGCTTCGGTCAGCCCGGTCAGGCGTCGCAGGGTTACGGCCAGGGCGCCCCGCAGGGCTACGGGCAGGGCTCGCAGCAGTCGTACGGACAGCCGCCGCAGGGCTACGGCCAGAGCGCGCCGCAGGGTTACGGGCAGCAGAGCCAGTCGCAGCCCGGCTACGGGCAGCAGAACCAGCCCGGCTACGGCCAGCAGGGTTACGGCCAGCAAGGTCAGCCCGCGCAGGGCCAGCCCGGCTACGGCCAGGGCTACGGGCAGCCCCAGCAGCCCGGTTACGGGGCCGCTGCGGGTGCTGCCGGGTCTGCGTCGTACGACGCCCCGACCACCGCCTACCAGCAGCCGCAGTACCAGGGGTACTCGCAGCCGTCGAGCCCGTCGCAGTCCACCGGAACGCCCAGCTCGCAGTACCCGGCCGGGACCAGCTACGGTTCCGCGCAGCACGCGGCGCCTGCGTACGGCTCGCAGTCGGAGTCGTCCCCCGTCGAGCGCACGCTGGAGTACGGCGAGCAGCCGTCCACCGAGGCGAAGCCGGCCGAATCGGTCGACAAGCCCGAATCGGAGGGCTACAGCGCGCCGACCCAGGCGTTCGACACGCGTGCCGACAGGGACGACAAGTAGCGGCCCAACCAGCAAGGTGGCCTCTGACCGAACGTGGTCGGAGGCCACTTCTGTGCGGCGCGCCTGACCGCTGTCGCGGCGTCGGAGTGCCACTCTCGAGGGGATGAGTTCTTTGGTTGATCGTGCGCAGCGCGTCGCGCAGGGTGCTCGACGGCGAGCCGTCGGTGACGAGGAGCGGCAAGTCCCGCGACAGCGACCCGTGCCCGACGCCGACGAGATGCGGGCATTGCTCGCTGTCGCGTTCCGGCCGGCGGGCGTCACCGTCGTCCTGTTGTCCGCACTCATCGTCGTCACGCTGGTGGCGGCGAACAGCGACCTCACCGGAACGTTCGGTGCCATCGCGGCGTCGTGGCTGGCGATTCACCAGGTGCCGTTGACGATCGACGGCACGTCACTCGGAGTCCTCCCGTTGATCCCGACAGCGGGGATGGTGTGGGTGGTCGCCCGTGGCTGCGCCGGCGTGGTGCACCCGGCGTCCTCGCGGCGGCACGCTCTGCAGGTGATCGGCGCTGCGGTGGCCGGACCGCTGGTCGTGACGGCGATCAGCCTCGCTGTCATCGCGGACGCGTCGGCGGTCATCCCGTTGTCTTCCCCGAACGCGCTCGCCGCGTTCGGGTGGGTGCTGTTCGTGCACCTGCTCGCGTCGGTGATCGGTGTGACGGTCGCGATGTGGCCGACGCTGGGTGCGCAGGTTCCGTCGTGGGTCCGGGACGCGGTGCGGCCGGGACTGCGTGCGTTGACGGCGATTCTCGGTGCCGGCGCGGTCATGGTCACGATCTCGCTGCTGATGGAGTGGTCGACGGTCGGCTCGCTGCTCGAACGTGGCGACGGCGTCGTCGGAATGCTCGGACTGACGATCTTGTCGGTGCTGTATCTGCCGAACGTCGTGGTGGGTGCCGCGGCCGCGGTCATGGGAGGGACGGCGCAGATCGGGGACGTCTCGGTCAGCGTGTTCGGGAACGTCGGTGGTTCATTGCCGCCGTTGCCGCTGCTCGGCGCCGTTCCCGACGGGGTGTCGGGTGGCGCGTGGCCTGCGCTGCTGGTGATTCCGCTGCTGATCGGTGTGATGCTCGGACGCGATTGCGGGCGCCGCGTCGCCGGGCAGGAAGCGCTGTTCACCGTGCTGACCGCTGCCGCTGGGGTGGGCGTGGTGACGGCGGTACTCGGCCTCGTGTCCGGCGGCAGGCTCGGCGCATTCGGCACGGTCGAGCTGAACTGGTGGGCGTTCGGGCTGCTCACGTTCGCATGGCTCGGACTCGCGGGCGCGGTGACGGCGGTGGTCGTGGCCTGGCATCGGAGCCGGGGCGCCGCGGACGAGGACGACGCCGACACCGAGGACGAGGAGCCGCACCTTCCCGGCGCGGAGGAGGTCCCGGCGATCGCCGCCCCGATCACCGAGGAGCCGGTGGTCCCTGAAGACGTCGCGCCGAGTCGGGTGATCGAAGCCGAACTCGTCGATGACGCCGAAGCACCGGCGGCGCCGGTTGCACCGCAGGACACCGACTCCGACGCCGAGGTCGTGGTGGATGTCGAGGTCGAGGACGACACGGCGGCGGAGGAACCGGAGGGGTCCGGAGACGCCGCCGAGAGCACGGAAGCCGACCTGCCCCGAGGGCCCGCAACCCCCAGCGACTAGGCTCTTGGTCGGTCGACGATGCGACCGCCCCCATTTTCGCCCGTCTTTCGATTCACCCGGCCTTTCGATTGTTCAGGAGTAGAGCGCTGACTTCCTCGCGTGACCACCTGGAGCCCACGACCGGTTCGCCGGCGCGGATCGTCGTACTCGCCTCCGGTGCGGGAACCCTCCTGAGGTCGCTGATCGAAGCAACACACACGGACGGGTATCCCGCCGAGATCGTCGCCGTCGGCGTCGACCGCGACTGTGACGCGACCACCCACGCGAACGCGGCGGGCATTCCCCACTTCCGGGTGAGCCTGCGCGACCACGCCGACCGTGCCGCCTGGGACGTCGCGCTGACCGAGGCCGTCGCCTCGCACCAGCCGTCGCTCGTCGTGTCGGCGGGGTTCATGAAGATCCTCGGCCCCGCCTTCCTGGATCGCTTCGGCGGTCGCATCATCAACACGCATCCCGCGTTGCTGCCCGCATTCCCCGGCGCGCACGCGGTCCCGGATGCGCTGGCCTACGGCGTGAAGGTGTCGGGATCGACCGTCCACCTCGTGGACGCGGGTGTCGACACCGGCCCGATCCTGGCGCAGGAACCCGTGCCCGTGCTCGACGGCGACGACGAGTCGACCCTGCACGAGCGCATCAAGACTGTGGAGCGACGGTTGTTGGCGGACGTCATCGCCGCTGTCGCCACCCGTGGAGTTGTTTCCGATGGACGAAAGGCCGTGATCCCCAGTGAGTGAACGCAAGGCAGTACGCCGAGCGCTCGTCAGCGTCTACGACAAGACCGGTCTGGTCGAACTGGCTACGGGCCTGCACAAGGCAGGCGTCGAGCTGGTGTCGACAGGGTCGACCGCAGCGAAGATCGCCGACGCCGGCATCCCGGTCACCCCCGTCGAGGCGCTGACGGGCTTCCCCGAATGCCTCGAGGGCCGGGTCAAGACGCTGCATCCGCGGGTGCACGCCGGCATCCTCGCCGACACCCGGAAGCCGGAGCACCTTGCGCAGCTCGAGGAACTCGGCATCGAGGCGTTCCAGCTGGTGGTCGTGAACCTGTATCCGTTCACGCAGACCGTCGCATCGGGTGCGACCCCCGACGAGTGCGTCGAGCAGATCGACATCGGCGGGCCGTCCATGGTGCGCGCCGCCGCGAAGAACCACCCGTCGGTCGCGGTCGTGGTGGATCCCGCCCGCTACGACGACGTGCTCACCGCGGTCGCCGACGGCGGTTTCACGCTGCCCGAGCGCACCGCGCTCGCCGCGCAGGCGTTCCAGCACACCGCGTCGTACGACGTCGCGGTCGCCAGCTGGATGACGTCCACGCTGGTTGAACCCGGTGACTCGCAGTTCCCCGAGTGGGCAGGCGCCACCTGGGACCGCTCGGCCGTCCTGCGGTACGGCGAGAACCCGCACCAGGCTGCCGCCCTCTACGTGAACCCTGCCGCCCCGGCCGGTCTGGCCCAGGCGGAGCAGTTGCACGGCAAGGAAATGTCGTACAACAACTACACCGACGGTGACGCAGCCTGGCGTGCGGCCTTCGACTTCAGTGAGCCGGCTGTCGCGATCATCAAGCACGCGAACCCGTGTGGCATCGCGGTCGGAGCCGACATCGCCGAGGCGCACCGCAAGGCGCACGCCTGCGACCCGGTCAGCGCGTACGGCGGGGTCATCGCCGCGAACCGCGAGATCACCGTCGAGATGGCCGAGCAGGTCGCCGAGATCTTCACCGAGGTGATCATCGCCCCGTCCTACGCGGACGGTGCGCTCGGAGTCTTGCAGCGCAAGAAGAACATTCGCGTCCTCCTTGCCCAGGCACCCACCGCGACGGGAATCGAACTGCGTCCCGTGTCCGGGGGAGCGCTCCTCCAGGAGCGCGACGTGCTCGACGCCGAGGGTGACGACCCCGCCAACTGGACGCTGGCCGTCGGCGACGCCGCCGACGAACAGACCCTGAAGGATCTCGAGTTCGCGTGGCGCGCGTGCCGTTCGGTGAAATCCAACGCGATCCTGCTCGCCTCCGACGGTGCGTCGGTCGGCGTCGGCATGGGCCAGGTCAACCGCGTCGACTCCGCGCACCTTGCGGTGCAGCGGGCCGGTGACCGGGTGGTCGGGTCGGTGGGCGCGTCGGACGCCTTCTTCCCGTTCCCCGACGGACTGCAGGTGCTCGCGAACGCAGGCGTCAAGGCAGTCGTGCAGCCGGGTGGTTCCGTCCGCGACAACGAGGTGATCGATGCGGCCAAGGAAGCCGGCATCACCATGTACCTGACGGGTGCGCGGCACTTCGCGCACTAGCATTCGGCAGCTCTCGAACGGGTCTCGGCGTCATGCCGGGGCCCGTTCTGCGTCGTCAGGCGGCTGCGGCCCCGTGGGCTCGGCCCGTGCCCTGGAGTTCGCGAGGCGAACCGGTGATGACCACGCGGGCGGCGCCGCGGCTGCGGACCTCGCTGATCAGCACACCCAGGCCGGCCTCGTGGGCGGCATCGCAGTGCGACAGGTCGAGGGTGACGGCGTAACCGGTGAGGTCGTCCGGCAGATCGAGATACGGGGGAGAAGTGGACAGTTGGTTGATGCGAAGTTTCATGGGGTGCTCCTGAAAGTGAAAGGTAAAAGAAAAGGCACCCGAGGGGTTTGCCCTGGGTGCCCGAGAATGACTTGGTTGAGTCTCAACATTCTCGGGGTGCGCCGAACTTGGTGATGTGCTTGTCGGCGAAGCAGCGACGCCATGCGGGTACGGATGCGAAGAGCGCGTCAAGCTGCATCATGGCCGTACCTTTCTGCGTGTCGTTGCTGGTTGGTAGATGACCGTACATCACCGGTTGAGGGTTTGCACTTCCAATATCCGGCCGCTGCGCAGAAATGCAGGGTTGTACTCGATGTTTACCTACAGTTCTGCGCAGTGACGCTTCTGTGGATCGCGACATGCGTTATCCACAGACCCGGAATTCGCGACTCTTGTCGAGTGCCGGACTGTCAGGGTTCGACGATGGGGGAATTCCAGCAACCGTTCCGGGGATCGGAAGCGCTGCGAGACGGGCAGCTCACGCGACACGGTCTACGCACCTACCGGCGCCTGCACCGGGACGTGTACGTGCACAGAAGTGCCGAGGTGACAGCACTCTCCCGCGCACGTGCCGCCTGGCTTTGGGCCGACGGTGAGGCGGTACTCGCAGGCTTCTCCGCGGCCGCCGTACACGGAACCCGGTGGATCGGCGGGGGCGAGTCGGCGACGCTCATCCGGCGAGGCAGCCGGCGATCCGTCGACGGCATCGAAGTGCGTGCGGATGCCCTCCTGCCGGACGAAGTGTGTCGCGTGGGCGAGATGCTCGTCACCACTCCGGCGCGGACAGCCTTCGACCTGGGCCGATGGCTGCCCGTCGACCGCGCCGTCGAGGTACTCGACACCCTCTGCCACGACACCGGACTGCGCCCGGCGGAAATTTCCTCGGTGGCCGGACGGCATCGGGGCGAACGTGGACTCGCGTCGCTGCGTAACGTCGTGTTGCTCGTGGATCCCGGTGCCGAGTCCCCACCGGAGACGCGCACTCGCCTCGTCCTGATCCGTGGCGGGCTGCCCGCACAGGAGACTCGGATACCGATCGAGGATCGCCGCGGCCGCGTCTTCGCCCGTGCGGACCTGGGCTGGAGGAGGTGGAAGGTGCTCGTCGAGTACGACGGCGAACAGCACTGGTCGGACGAACGTCAGCGCACGTGGGACATCGAGCGGACGGAACGGCTCGCCGAGCTCGGGTGGGTGGTGGTGCGGGTGAACGCGGAGCAGTTGCGTCGGCGGCCGTAGGTGATCGTCGCGCGAGTGCGGGACCGATTGCGGCAGGCAGGCGCCCCGGTGTGAGTGCGCAGAACCGCAGGCCTCCTCTCGGCGTTTGCCTGCGGAACTGCGCGTTCGGCCCCACACTTTGGTCACAGGTTGCTTTCGATCCGGCCTCGAGCTGCCCGCACGCACGGTGCAGCTGATTCACTCGGGGCTGATGTGACTCGAGTGGCACCTGTGGAAGGAGAGTGGCGCCCGGACTGCGACGGTGCGCCCATCCCCGTTATGAACCGATTTGCGATCAAGGCCGGCCTCGGCGCCTGCGTCCTGGGTGCGTCCGTGCTCATCCCTGCTCACGTTTCGGCGGAACCCGCGGCGACGGCGACCGGCACCGAACTGTCCGGGACGACGGTGTTCCTCGACCCCGGACATCAGGGTTCCAGCGAGGGCCACGACCTCGCGCAGCAGGTGAACGACGGCCGGGGCAACACCAAGGACTGTCAGACGAGCGGCATGACGTCGCTCGGCGGGGTGCCCGAGCACACCATCAACTGGAACGTCTCCCAGCTGGTGAAGAGCAGCCTCGAGAGTCTCGGCGCGAAGGTCGTCCTGAGTCGGCAGGACGACACCGGCTGGGGCGGATGCGTCGACGAAAGAGCACGTGCGGCAAGCGAATCGAATGCCGATCTCGCGGTGAGCATTCACGCGGACTCGACGGCGCAGGGCGAGGACGCGAGTAAACACGGATTCCACATGATCATCCCGTCGCTGCCCATCCCCGACGAGAAAGCGGACGCGGCGCAGTCCGGCGGCGGCCTCGAGGCGTCGAAGATGATGCGCGACGCCTACAAATCCGACGGCTTCGTTCCCGCCAACTACGCCGGCGTGAACGACGGCCTCCAGACCCGCGCCGATGTGGCCGGACCGGCGCTCACTCAGATTCCGCTGGTGTTCGTCGAGATGGGCAACGGGTCCAACAAGGAGGACTCCGCCCAGCTGGAGAGCACCGACGGCCAGTTGAAGCACGCGATCACCATCACGACGGGCATCGTCACCTACCTGCTGACGGGGTCGGAGGCGGCGCCTGCGGAGGAGCTGGCGGCGGCACCGGCGGCCACCACGACGACGCCCGAGGCGAGCGAGGACAGCGCGTCGTCGACCACCACCACGACCCCGAAGGCGACCACCCCGAAGGCGGCACCGAAGTCGACGGCACCCGATTCGGCGCAGTTCTCCGAGTTGATGGAGATGCTGGCGCCGCTGCTCGAGGTCGAGGGCCTCGACGGGCTTCAAGACCTCGTCAACGACAAGAACCTGGGGCTCGTGTCCGATCTGGCGAGCACGCTGATGGCCGTGATCACCGGGGCGGGCGGGAACTGATCACAGCGCGGCGATCCACCTGCTGAACGGTTCGGTGAATTCCGCCGAGTAGGGGAGCGGTTCCACGTAATCCGGTCCGGTGGACGGACGGTCGCCGACGTCCTTGAGGACGTGATTGGCGTTCGTCATCCGCACCGGTGTCAGCGCGGTGTGCGCGAGGGCGGCGTTCAGGCCGTCGACGTCCGCCAGCTGCACCTGAATGTCCTTGGCGGAGCAGCTCGTGAGGACGGGGAAGCCGGCGGGCAGCCTGCCGGCCAGCGCGCGGGGGTCGAGCGCGTCCTCCTCCGCGAGCGCTTTCGCGTTGGCGTGCACCAGCCCGGAGTTCTGCAGGGGTTCCGGAAGGTCGTCGGGGATCGTCCCCGACGTGCGCAGGGATTCGACGGTGTCCGCGAGGGCGAGCCGGAGTTCGTCGGCCAGTTCCACCGGCAGCTGGCCGGTGCCGACGACGGCGTCGAGCTGTCCGTGGATCTGCGTGGTGAGCAGATCGAGGAGCCGGACACTCAGCGGTTCCAGCAGCCCGACGGCGCGCACGCGCGACTCGTCTTCCGCGGTGGCGAGAGCGAGGGCGACGAGCCCGCCGTCGCTGTGACCGATGACGATCAGCCTGGACGGGTCGACCCCGGGTTGGGCGGCCAGGAAGTCGAGGCCCGCGGACGCGGCGTCGACGAAGGTGGTGAATCCGAGACCCCCGACCTCTTCCACCTCGTAGGGGCCGAGGGCGGTCTCGCCGCTGCCGATCTTGTCGTAGCGCAGGCTGGGGATGCCGTGCTGTTCGAGCACGTCGGCGAGGTGGCGGAGCGTTCCGATGTCACCGGGGAGCAGGGCGCTGTCGCCGTTGCGATCGGTGGGACCGCTGCCGGCGAGCAGCAGCGCGGCAGGCGCCGACCCGTTCGCGTGGTCGGGGGTGCGGAGGCTGCCGTAGTACGTGACGGCACCACTGTCGAACGTGATCTCGGTGTCAGGCATGGGGACTGTCTACCAGTTCACGTCGCGCGCAGTCGCCGCACCCGTTGCACCCCCCGCCACGCGAACCACAGCAGGAACGCGAGTAGCGGGATGACGAGCAGCGGAAGCAGCAGGGCGATCAGGGATGTGACGAACGAGACGACGTCCTCGATCACCGACACCACGGGATTGGCCAGTCCGCCGGTGGAGGCCGTGCTCACGGCACGGGTGCCGGTCTGCGCGGTGCTGAACGCCAGAGCCGTGGGCGCGCCGATGACGATTCCGGCGATCGCGGCGGTCGACGGGTCCACGTCCGCGAAGGCCGCCCAGGTCGCGATGACACCCGCCACGGGGCCGGTGACGTTGCCGATCACGGACAGCACGTTGTCGACGAACGGGATGAGATCGGCGGTCAGTTCCACCACTGTCGCGATCGACAGCGCCACCAGCGCCCCGGTCGAACCGAGCCACCGCATCGACTCGTTCAGGGTCACCCCGAGCACCTCGAAGTGCACCGCGGCGCTGAGCATCAGCAACGGCAGGAACGTGCGCAGTCCCGACGCGGCGGCGAGGCCGAGACCGAGCAGTCCGGGCAGAACCCAGGTCTCCATGCACGGAGTGTAGGGGCCCGGCGACCACGGCAGGCGGGCATCGCGGCCGAGATCTCAGAGAAGCATCACAGAACTCACACAATCGGCGATTAGCGTCTGCATCACCAGTTGTTCCAACGGATTACGTCCGAGACAGCCCCGACTCCAGGAAGGTGCCGCACCATGAACGTCGTACAGCTGACCGCCGGTGATGTCGTCGCCGCCATGTTCTCCCTCGACTTCGTCGACGGCGGATTCCGCCGGGAGGCGCTCGAGCGGATTCACCGGGGAGCGATCGACGAGTGGGTGATGGCGCTCACCGGGTCGGGTCTGTTCTCGAACCGCGCGGTCGCGGACGTCGTCCGGGCATGGCGCGAGGATCCGCGAGTACTGCTCGATTCCCTTCTGGTGGAGGCTGATCCGGTGACGTTCGACCGCTACCGCTCCGCCTGGTACGAGTTGGACGTCGTGGCCTCGTACGGTGCCGCCGCGTAGGCGGACCTCAGGGAATGCTGAAGATGTCGGCGAACGTGGCGAGCAGCGCCGGGTCGCCGGTGACGGACACGCTGCCGAGGGCGATGGCGTCCTCCGGGGTGATCTCGCGCGCCATCAGTGCCTTCACCGCAGGCCCGGTCTCGATCACGAGGTCGGGCCGGTCGGCCGCGCCCTCCACGACCTCGAGTTCGCCTCGGTCGATGCGGGCCGACAGCACGATCGGCCCGAGTCGCAGTTCATAGGTGAGGCTGACGTCCCGCGCGACGTCGGGGTGGAACGTCGACCGCAGGGCCATCACCATCGAGTCGACGGTCACGGCATCGTCGGGGTCGGGTTCGCCGAGAGTGCGCGCACCCCACCGGCCCAGCGACTTCACGGCGTCCTCCAGAGCGTTGCCGTAGTCGGTGAGTTCGTAGACCACGGCGTTCGACGGCCGGGGCAGCGCGCGGCGCGCGATCACGTCGGCGTCCTCGAGTTCCTTCAGGCGGGCCGACAGGATGTTCGACGGGATGCCGGGCAAACCCTGCTTGAGATCCGTGTATCGCCGCGGTCCGACGAGGAGATCTCGGACGATGAGCAGTGCCCAGCGTTGTCCCACGATGTCCAGGGCGTGTGCGAGTCCGCAGTACTGCCCGTAAGCGTGCCGTGCCATGGTTTCAACTATAGACCGAAGTTGCCTATTGATATCATCAAGTTTCTTTTTACAACATTGGTACGTGATCTGCTCCACAAAGGTCGTATGGCTCGTCACTTGAAATCGGCTCCACCTCACCGACGGAAAGAGAATTCGATGTCGACCATGATCTTCGTGAACCTCCCCGTGAAGGACCTCGGCAAGTCGACGGCCTTCTACGAGGCGCTCGGCTATAAGAAGAACCCGCAGTTCTCGGACGAGAACGCGTCGTCGATCGTCGTCAGCGAGCACATCCACGTCATGCTGCTGACGGAGAAGTTCTTCTCCACCTTCACCAAGAAGGCCGTCGCCGACGCCACCACGACCACCGAATCCATCATCTGCATCTCCGCGGACAGTCGTGAGGCCGTCGACGCGCTGGCCGACAAGGCGCTCGCGTCGGGCGGATCCTTCTCCAACGACCCGATGGACCAGGGGTTCATGTACGGCCGCAGCTTCCAGGACCCGGACGGTCACCTCTGGGAGATCATGTGGATGGATGCCGCTGCGGCACAGGGGCAGGAATCGTGAGCACCGCGACCACACCCGTCACGCCGGAGTCGGGAACCGCGCGCACCAACTGGCGCGTCGAGAAGCCGTTGTTCAGCACGGTGCTGTTCGCGGTGTACGTCGGAACCGCGGTCTGGGCGGGTCTGTACCTGCGCGATCGCACGGTCCGCGAACTGCTCCCGCTGCGCCGCGAGGGCTGACCCGGGCGGGTCGGCGCGAGTTAACCGCGTGCCGATTCGCTCGAACCCTCGTAGCGTGGAGTGGTGACGTCATCGGAACACAGACCTTCCACCGTCGGCGAGCTCCGCGAGTCGGGCCACGTTCAACGCACCGTCAAGGAGGAGATCCGCGAGAATCTGCTCGCGGCCCTACGCGACGGTCGTGATCCGTGGCCCGGCATCGTCGGTTTCGAGGAGACGGTGGAACCACAGCTCGAACGGGCTCTCATCGCGGGTCACGACGTGGTGTTGCTCGGCGAACGTGGTCAGGGCAAGACCCGCCTCCTCCGCACCCTCAATCTGCTCCTCGACGAATGGACCCCGGTGATCGCCGGTTCCGAACTCGGGGAGCATCCCTATGAGCCCATCACCCCGGCGTCGATCCGCCGGGCGCAGGAACTGGGCGACACCCTCCCCGTCGCGTGGCGGCACCGCAGCGAGCGGTATTCGGAGAAACTCGCGACCCCCGACACGTCGGTGGCGGACCTCGTCGGCGACGTGGATCCGGTCAAGGTCGCGGAGGGCCGGAGTCTCGGCGACCCGGAAACCATTCACTTCGGGCTCGTTCCCCGCGCCCACCGGGGCATCGTCGCCATCAACGAACTGCCCGACCTCGCCGAACGCATCCAGGTGTCGCTGCTCAACGTCATGGAGGAACGCGACATCCAGGTCCGCGGGTACACCCTCCGGCTCCCGCTGGACGTCCTGATGGTGGCCAGCGCGAACCCGGAGGACTACACGAACCGCGGTCGCATCATCACCCCGTTGAAGGACCGGTTCGGTGCCGAGATCCGCACCCACTACCCGACCCGGCTCGACGACGAGGTCGCGGTCATCCTGCAGGAAGCGCATCTCACCGCGGAGGTGCCCGAGTACCTCCTCGAGATCCTGGCCCGATTCACCCGTCTGCTCCGAGAGTCGACGTCGGTCGATCAGCGGTCGGGTGTGTCCGCCCGCTTCGCTGTGGCAGGCGCCGAAACCGTCAGCGCCGCTGCGGTGCATCGCGGCGCCGTGCTCGGTGAGGCAGATCCGGTCGCGCGGCCTGTCGACCTCGAGACCGTCGTCGACGTGCTGCGGGGCAAGGTGGAATTCGAATCCGGTGAGGAGGGGCGCGAGATCGAGGTCCTGGAGCACCTGCTCCGGCGGGCGACGGCCGACACGGTCCGCACCCGGCTCGGCGGCATCGACCTGGCGGAACTCGTGGACGCGGTCGAGCAGGGCGACCCGGTGGTGACCGGTGAGCGGATCACGGCGAAGGCGCTGCTGAACGAGCTGCCCGAACTCGAGGTCCTCGACGAGCTGGCAGAGCGTCTCGGCGCGGAGTCCGACGGCGAGAGGGCCGCGGCCGCCGAGTTCGCCCTCGAAGGGCTGTACCTGGCGCGGCGGATCTCGAAGAACCCGGACATCAACGGGCAGACGGTGTATTCGTAATGACCCGCAAGGCGGAGCGCGGACCGCACAACGCGCGGTACGGGCCGTACGAGGGTGGTGATCCGCTGGCACCGCCGGTGGACCTGCGCGAGGCCCTGGCCGCGATCGGCGACGACGTGTTCGCGGGCACGTCGCCGCGGCAGGCGCTGCGCGAGATGCTCCGGCGCGGCAACCGGGACATGCGCGGCCTGGACGAGCTTGCGGCCGAGGCCAATCGGCGTCGCCGTGAGCTGCTGAAGCGGAACAACCTGAACGGCACACTCGAAGAGGTCCGGGAACTCCTCGACCGCGCGGTGCTCGAGGAACGCAAGACACTGGCCCGCGCGCTCGACGACGACGCCCGCTTCTCCGAGATGCGCCTCGAGGAACTGTCGCCGTCCACCGCGCAGGCCGTGCAGGAACTCGCCGACTACGACTGGCGCAGTTCGGAGGCCCGCGAGGACTACGAGAAGATCCGGGACCTCCTGGGCCGAGAGGTGCTGGACCAGCGGTTCGCCGGCATGAAACAGGCCCTCGAGGGTGCCACGGAAGAAGACCGCGAACGCATCCGCGAGATGCTCACCGATCTCAACGACCTGCTGGACAAGCACTCCCGCGGTGAGGACACGCAGGAACAGTTCGACGAGTTCATGGACAAGCACGGGGAATACTTCCCCGAGGACCCGCAGAACGTCGAGGAACTGCTCGACTCACTGGCGCAGCGGGCGGCGGCGGCGCAGCGCCTGCGGAACTCCCTGTCGCAGGAGCAGCGCGACGAACTTGATGCACTGGCGCAGCAGGCGTTCGGCGATCCGTCGCTGATCGGACAGCTGGACCGGCTGGACCAGCATCTGCAGGCCGCGCGCCCGGGTGAGGACTGGCAGGGCGCGCAGCGGTTCCGCGGCGACGACGGCATGGGCCTGGGCGAGGGCACCGGGGCGTTGCAGGACATCGCGGAACTCGAGTCGCTCGCCGAGCAACTGTCGCAGCAGTATGCGGGCGCACAACTCGACGACATCGATGCGGACTCTCTGGCGCGGCAACTCGGCGACGAGGCGGCGGCCGATGCGCAGACCCTCGCCGAACTCGAGAAGGCCCTGCGCGATCAGGGCTTCTTCGACCGCGGGGCGGACGGCCAGTGGCGCCTGTCGCCCAAGGCGATGCGGCAACTCGGTCAGACGGCTCTGCGGGACGTGGCGCAGCAGCTGTCTTCGCGTGGCGGGCAACGGGAGACGCGCCGCGCCGGGGCGATGGGGGAGCCGACCGGAGCGTCCCGAGAATGGGCGTTCGGCGACACCGAGCCGTGGGACGTCACGCGCACGATCACCAACGCCGTGCTGCGGGCGGCGTCCGATCCGGTCGAGCGCGGTCGCGTCCCCGTCCGGTTGTCCGTGTCGGACGTGGAGGTGATGGAGACCGAGCAGCGGTCGCAGGCGGCGGTCGCGCTGCTGGTCGACACGTCGTTCTCGATGGTGATGGAGGGCCGGTGGGTGCCGATGAAACGCACCGCCCTCGCCCTGAACCACTTGGTGAGCACCCGGTTCCGCAGCGACGAACTGCAGCTCATCTCGTTCGGCAGGCACGCGCAGGTGCTGACGCCGTCGGAGCTGGCCGGCCTGGACGGCGCGTGGGACCAGGGCACCAATCTGCATCACGCGCTGCTGCTGGCGGCCCGCCATCTGCGCCGGCACCCCAACGCCCAGCCGGTGGTCCTGATCGTCACCGACGGTGAGCCGACGGCCCACCTCGAGCCGGACGGCTTCGCGTACTTCGACTACCCGCCGAGCGCCCGGACCCTCGGTCTGACGGTCCGGGAACTCGACACCCTCGCCCGCCTCGGCGCTCACGTCACGTTCTTCCGGCTCGGTGAGGATCCCGGTCTCGCGCGGGTGGTGGACCGGATGGCCGAGCGGGTCGGCGGACGCGTCGTGGCGCCCGGGCTGGACGGTCTGGGCGCGGCCGTCGTCAGCGACTACATGCGTCGCCGCCGCTAGCCCGTGAGTACTTGTTAACCGCCCGCGGTTAAGAAGTACTCACAGGCGCGTCAGCGCACGGCGGGCTGATGCTGGGTGATGCAGTGAATTCCGCCGCCGCGCGCGAAGAGCGGGCGGGCGTCGACCGACACGACCGTGCGTCCGGGGTAGGCCGCCGACAGGATCGCGACCGCTTCCTCGTCCGCGGGATCGTCGAAGCTGCACGCGATGACGCCGCCGTTGACGACGAAATGGTTGATGTAGCTGTAGTCGACGAAACCCTCCTCGTCGCGCAGGACCGTCGGCGCGGGGACGGTGATGATCTCCCACGACTCACCGCGGGCGTCGGTGGTCTGCTTCAGCAGGTCGATGACGGCCTTGCTGACCTCGAAGTCGGGGTGTTCGGGGTTCCGCTGGTCGTGCACCAGGACGACGCCCGGTGACGGGATGGCGGCGACGATGTCGACATGTCCGCGCGTGCCGTACGTGTCCTGGTCCCGGGTCAGTCCGCGCGGTAGCCAGATGACCTTCGTGGCACCGATCGTCCGGGCGAGCTCGGCCTCGATGTCGGCTTTCGACAGTTCGGGGTTGCGGCCGGGGTCGAGTTGCACGGTCTCGGTCACCAGCACGGTGCCGAGGCCGTCGACCTGGATGCCGCCGCCCTCGTTGACGATGGGCGAGTCGACGAGTTCGGCCCCGGACCGCTCGACCACCAGTGCGCCGATCTTCGAGTCCTTGTCCCACTGGGCCCAGTCCTGGCCGCCCCAGCCGTTGAAGATCCAGTCGACGCCGCCGAGGCGCCCGTCCTCGGACAGCACGAATGTGGGTCCGATGTCGCGCATCCAGGCGTCGTTCAGCGGCGCCTCGACGATGTCGATGTCGGCGGACAGGTATTCCTTGGCTGCGGACACCTGTCCGGGGTCGACGACGACGGTGACGGGCTCGAACCGGGCGACGGCGTGCGCCACCTCGGCCCACGTGGTGCGTGCCTCGTGGTGTTCCTCGGGGGTGTCGCCCAGGGAGTAGCCCTCACTGGGGTAGGCCATCCAGGTGCGTTCGTGCAGTTCGCCTTCCGCGGGCATGCGCCAGGTCATCAGGCCCTCCCGAACGGGGAGGCGTGATCGACCGGCTCGGTGAGGACGCCGTACGTGTCGGGGCGCCGGGTGGCCAGGAACGGGAACAGGGCCAGCCAGTCTTCGCGCTGCTGCAGGTCGAGGTCGGCGACGAGGACTGCGGATTCGTCGCGGGGGGCCTGCGCGAGGATCCGGCCGTAGGGGTCGGAGATGAACGACGAGCCGTAGAACGTGATGAGGCCTTCGCTGCCGTGGCGGTTGGGCACCACCATGAAGGTGCCGTTCGCGATGCCGTTGCCGACGATCACCTGCTGCCACAGCGGCTGGGTGTCGAACTGCGGGTGGTCGGGCTCGGAGCCGATCGCGGTGGGGTACACCAGGATCTCGGCGCCGCCGAGCGAGTACGCGCGGGCGACCTCGGGGAACCACTCGTCCCAGCACGTCGGCAGTCCGAGCTTCACCCCGCCGAGTGCCTCGGCGGTGTGGACGGGGTACGGATCGGTTGCGGGACCGCCGCGGAAGTAGGTGTCCTCGTAGTAGCCGGCGGTGACGGGAATGTGCAGCTTGCGGGTGCGCGCGAGCAGTTCACCGGAGGGGGCGACGAGGATGGCCGTGTTGAACCCGAGACCGTCCTCGTACTGCACGCCGTCCTCGGAGTCGTTCCGCTCGTACAGCGACGCGTGGACGAGGACGCCGTGTTCCGCGGCGGCCTTGGCGGCGAACGTGAACGTGGGGCCGGTGAGGAGGTCCTCGGCGGTACGTCCCGGGTTGTCGCCACCCGGCGTCGACGCGGGGTAGCGGCTCAGTGTGAGTTCGGGGAGGAACACCACGCGCGCGCCGAGTTTCGCTGCCGCGGCGATGCCCTCGTCGAGTTCGGCCCGCAGGTCCTCGTCGTTGTCGTGCCAGCGGTGCTGGACGAGGCCGACGCGGAGCGGGGTGCGTCCCGTCTCGCGCGTCCTCGACAGGGACTCGGGAGGGGTGAGGGCGGTAATCGTCAACATTGTGTTTCCTCGGATGTTCGGTTCGGCGAGCGCCTAAAACGAATTGGATTCGTTAAGTATGGTGGGTGAATGCTCGGCGATCAAGGGGTGGGGCGTGACGATTTCGATTCCTTCGGTATCCACCCTGGTCGCCGGTGACACACACCGACCAGGAGGGCACCCATGCCACGGCCATCACAGCGACTGCTGTCGCCGGAGATCATCACCGAAGCTGCCATGCGCATGGTGGACCTCACCGGTGATTTCACGATGCCGGGTCTCGCCGAACGGCTGAAGGTGCGGCCCTCCTCGCTGTACAACCACGTGTCCGGGAGGGCGGAGATCATCGAATTGATGCGTGCCCGCATGATGGCGGGCATCGTGGTGGCGGACCCCGACGGCAAGTGGAGCGAGACGGTGGCCGGCCTGGCGCGCGAGTATCGGCGCAACTACGCCGAGCATCCTCGGCTGATTCCTCTGTTCACCGCGCACACAGTGCAGTCCGGTGTGGCTTTCGGGCTGTACAACGCGCTGGCGCAGGCATTCTCGGACGGTGGCTTCACGCCCGAGGAGATTCTGCACGCCATCACGACGGTCGACAGCTTCGTGCTGGGGTCGGCGCTGGACCTCGCCGCCCCCGAAGTGGTCTGGGCGACCGCTCCGGAGGCGAACGAGGCCATGCTGGCCGCCCTCGCCACGTCCGGGCCGAACCCCGGACGGGCGGATGCAGCATTCGAGTTCGGGCTGCGGACGCTTATCGCGGGCTTGGTGGCGCAGGCTCCGATCGAGCCGTGAGATCGCCCTCGTCCCGCAACGCGGACGTGTCGCGGTTGAGGGTCTCGCCCCGGAAGAAGGCGGGACTGCGGAAGCGCATGATCATCATCAGCACGGCGCCGAGCAGGAGGATGCCGAAGCCGAGGAAGAAGACGAGGCCGATGCCGCCGATGGACGCACCGCTGGCGTTCTCCGGGTCCATGCTCTCCTGGATCGAGATCACGAACACCGCGAGCAGCATGAGGCCGCCGAGCAGCGGGAACGCGAACCGGAAGACGATATTGCGGAAACTCGTGAACAGGCTGTCCCGGAAATACCAGACACACGCGAATGCCGTGATGCCGTAGTACCAGCAGATCATGATGCCCAGCGCGGCGATCGTGTCGAGCAGCGTGCGCTCGGACAGGAACGTGACGACGGTGTAGAAGACCGCGGTCACCACACCGGCGACGACTGTCGCGTAGGACGGCACCAGGAATCGCGGCGACACCTCGGCGAGCTTCTTGGGGAACGCGCCGTAGGCGCCCATCGCCAGCATCGTGCGTGCTGCAGGCAGGAACGTGGTCTGCAGGCTCGCGACCGAGGAGACGAATACCGCGAGGAACAGCAGCATGCCGCCCCAGTTGCCGAGAACCGGGTCGGCGAGGGCGCCGAAGACGTTCTCGGAGTTGTCCGGGTTGCCGAGACCGAGGCCGTCCTCGCCGACGCCGGCGTACATCATCGCCGCGACCGACACGAGCAGGTAGGTCAGCAGAATCGTCGCGACGCACAGCAGTCCGGCGCGACCGGGGGTCTTCTTCGGGTTCTTCGACTCCTCGCCCAGTGTCAGGCAGGTGTCCCAGCCCCAGAACGCGAAGATCGAACCCGTGAGGCCGATCACGAACGCGCCGAGGGCCAGTCCGGTGAACGGGTTGAACCAGCTCAGGTCGAACGAGAGCCCGGCGGGGGCGTCCCCGTTGCCGACGTGGACCAGTGCCACCACCGCGAACGCGATGAGCAGCACCATCTGGAAGCCGACGAGTGCGACCTGCAGGCGCTCGCTGGTGGTGATGCCGCGACTGGCGATCCACGTGGCGAGCGCGATGAAGAGCAGGGTGGTGCCCACATTCACGAATTTGTTGCCGGGCAGGTCGGCGATGCTCGGGGCGTCGAACAGTTTCGCAATGAACAGATAGAAGAACTGGACCGCGATCGCCGCGAGGTTCGAGAGCACGATGATCGTGGCGATCACCATGCCCCAGCCGCACATCCAGCCGACGTACGGACCGAACGCCTTCGTCGACCACGTGAACGACGCACCGCAGTCGGGGGATTCGGAGTTGAGCTCACGGTAGGCGTACGCCGTGAGGAACATGGGAATGAAGCCGGCGATGAAGATGGCGGGCATCTTCAACCCGACCGCCGCGACGATCAGTCCGATGCTGGCCGTCAGCGTGTAACCCGGTGCCACGGAGGAGATCCCGAGGATCGCCCCGGAGAAGGTCCCGACCGCGCCGGTGGCCAGCCCCTTGGCACTCACGGCGCCGTCGGCCGACGCCGGTGCGCCTTCGCTGTTCGTCATGTCTGAACCTCCGGTCGGGAACGAGCGTGGATCCGGGGCGGGTGTCGCGGACGTTTTACTCACTGTTGGGGAACTCCTGCTTGGGGACGACCACCATGGGCACCGGCAGGACGCGGAGCATCTTGGCCGCGGTGGATCCCAGGAACAGTCGATGAGGTTGGGCGAGCCGGCTGGAGCCGACCATGACGAGGTCGCCGTCCTGCCAGTCGAGTGTGCGGACCGCCGATTCCACGGAGGAGCCGTCGGCGATCGTGACGGACACGGGAAAGTCTTCGGGAAGAGCCGATTTCGCCACTTCGAGGGTGCTCTGCGCGTGGGCGACGGCCCGGTCGCGGATGTCGTCGGGGGTGTCCCGGTGATCGCGGAGGTCGTTCTGCGGGTCAAGTGCGACGAGGGAGACCAGGCGGAGTGGGGTCTTCATCCGCTCGCACGTCCGCACCGCGGTGCGCAACAGCACGTCGGCCCCGGTCCGGGTCCCGAGAGCGCAGGTGACCTCGCGGATCTTCTTTGCGGAGGAGTGCCGCGCCCCTCGGGGTGCGAGGGCCAGCGGAACGTGCGCCGAGTGCAGCAGTTCCGTCGACACGGAGCCGACGGAGTGCCGCCCCAGCAGTCCGTCGCCGGCGGCGCCGACGACGATCGCCTGCGCCCCCAGCCGGGACACCTCGTCGATGAGACCCTGCGCGAACGATTCGTGGAAGCTCAGGTGGACTTCCACGTCGATGTCGCTCGGCACCGACGACTTCGCCTCGTCCAGCCAGCGCTGGGCGCGGGAGGCGAGAATGTCGTCGTAGCCGGTTTCTGCCGGAACTCTCGCCGGGACCGTCCGGTCCGGCGGGAGCACCATGCAGATGTCGAGCTGTGCGCCGAGACTGCGGGCGAGCTGCGCCCCGAGGGCCAGACCGTCCTCCCCGCTGGGGGTGGCGAGATATCCAACGACCAAACGCATGGTGACGGTTCCGATCTGTCTCGGGGCGGGTGGTTTACGCGAAGCCGACGTACTTGGTCTCGAGGTACTCCTCGATGCCTTCGGTGCCGCCTTCGCTGCCGAGGCCGGACTGCTTGACTCCACCGAACGGCGCGGCGACGTCGGAGATCACTCCGCGGTTGACGCCGACCATGCCGCTCTCGAGCTTGTCGGCGACGCGGAACGCACGGTCGACGTTCTGCGTGTAGATGTACGCGGCGAGACCGTATTCGGTGTCGTTCGCGGCGGCGACGCCCTCGGCCTCGGTGTCGAAACCGGTGATCGCGGCGACGGGTCCGAAGATCTCCTCGCGGACGATGCGCGCGTTCGCGGGCACCTCGTCGAGGACGGTGGGCTGGAAGAAGTAACCGGGACCGTCGACGGACTTGCCGCCGGTGCGGACCCGGGCGCCCGCGGCGACGGCGTCGTCGACGAGGGACGCCACGTTGCGGCGCTGCTTCTCGTTGACGAGGGGGCCGACGTTGGTTCCTTCCTCGCTGCCCGGTCCGACGGTGAGCGCGGCGATCCGGTCGGTGAGCTTGGTGGTGAACTCCTCGCGCACCGAGTTGGCCACGATCAGTCGGTTGGCGGCGGTGCAGGCCTCGCCGCCGTTGCGCATCTTCGCGGCCATCGCGCCCTCGACCGCGGCGTCGATGTCGGCGTCGTCGAACACCACGAACGGGGCGTTGCCGCCGAGTTCCATCGACGTGCGCAGCACCTGCTGTGCGGACTGCTCGATGAGGATCTTGCCGACCCGGGTGGATCCGGTGAACGTCACCTTCCGCAGCCGCGGATCTGCGAGCAGCGGTTCGGTGACGGCGGCGGCGTTCGACGCGGGCAGCACCGACAGCACACCGGCGGGCAGGCCTGCCTCGGCGAAGATCTCGGCGAGCAGCAGCATGGTGAGCGGGGTGTCCTCGGCGGGCTTGACGATGATCGTGCAGCCTGCGGCGAGCGCGGGGCCGATCTTGCGGGTGCCCATCGCGAGGGGGAAGTTCCACGGCGTGACGGCCAGGGTGGGTCCGACCGGAACCTTGGTGACCATGATCCGTCCGCTGCCCGACGGGGACGTGGTGTAGCGGCCCTGGATGCGGACGGCTTCCTCGCTGAACCAGCGCAGGAACTCGGCGCCGTAGTTCACCTCGCCGCGGCTCTCCGGCAGTGCCTTGCCCATCTCCATCGTCATCAGCAGCGCGAGGTCGTCGGTGCGCTCGATGACCTTCTCCCACGCCGAACGCAGGATGATCGACCGCTGCCGCGGCGCGGTCGCCGCCCATTCCTCCTGGACCGCCGCGGCGGAGTCCAGTGCGCGCATCGCATCCTTGCCACCCGCATCCGCAACGTCGGCGATGAGAGTGCCCGTGGCCGGGTCGTAGACCGGGAACGTGCCGCCGTCGATCGGGTCGGTCTGGGCACCGTCGATCCACAGTCCGGTGGGCAGGGTGGCGCGGAGCCGTTCGAAATCAGTCATCGGAGTCCTCGTGGTGGGAATGGTGGTGATCGCACGCCTCCGGGGTGGGGGCGACGTCGAGGGCGGGGTTGCGGTCGAAGAATCCGACCGGCTTCAGCCAGAAGGACACGGTGTCCGCAGGCATGATCGGCCAGTCCTCCGGCCGGGGAATGTGGTGGATACCGAACGTGTACCAGAGCACCACGTCGGTGTTCTCGATCGGGCGGTTTGCCTCGGTCCAGGCGGGAAGTCCGTGATCGACCTTGCTCTGGTTCACGAATTCCCCGGCAGGCCAGCGTTCGTCAGGTGAATTGGGTGTCACCCAGACGGTGTGGCCGATCGCACCGGTGCGCTGGAAGATCGGCGACGCCGGGTCGAACATCGACGGTATCGCGCCGCCGGGAACGAGCTTGTAGGCGGGGGCGGTGCCGAGCCCGGTGGTCACGTTGTCGTTGACCACCTTCCACGCCCGCTGGCTCTGCCAGTCGAAGTCCTGGCGGCCTTCGTGTTCGGTGCGCAGCGGGGTGTTCTTCTGGCGCAGCGCGAGACCCAGAGGGTTGTCCGGGCCCATCGGCACCACCTCGGTCTCGGTCGCGTACACCGTGTTCTCGGTGCCATCGACGTCGAGATCGAGGCGGGCGACCAGGAAGTGCTGGTGGAACGGCGCGTACGTGCGGTTGTCGACGAGCGTCCCGCTGGGGTGCTCCCCGCCTTCGGGGAAATGGCTGACCACCATGATCCCGGTGGCGCGGACCTCGCACTCGATGTTGCCGTCCTGGTAGAACCGCCAGTAGACGAGATATTCGTAGTTCGCGACCGTCACGTGCGTCGACACCGTCAGCCGCCGCATACGGCGCACCTCGGCGCCCGCGTCGTGGTCGACGTGCTTCCAGAGGACGGCGTTGTCCTCCTCGTGGATACAGATCGCGTTCTCGATCGTGAACGGCACACCGTGGCTGTCGTGGAGGACGGCGTCGAGGTACCGGATCTCACCGAGGCAGTCGCAGCCCAGGGTCAGCGACGTGGTCATGAACCCGATGCCCCACTCGCCGATGTCGAAGGCGGTGCGGCGGTAGTGATCGGTGCTGGTGTCGCGATACGGCACCGCCATCTCCGCGAACGACATCCGGTTCGCGATCGAGCGCACCCGGCCGTTGTCGTTGTACGTCACCGCGTGCAGGGTCATGCCCTCGCGGTAGTTGAACCCCACCCGCAGCGACCAGTTCTGCCACTCGAGCTTGTTGCCCTCGAGCGTGAACGACGGTCCCTCCGGCTGGACGATGTCCAATGGTGTCAACGGCGGCCGGGTGCTCGCGTTGCGGATCCGTTCCGGGATGTGCCGGGGCACGTACTCGCCCATGACCTCGGGACGTTCGACGCTGAACGTGTCCTCGATCTCGAGCAGTTCCATCTTGTTGACATCGATCACGCAGTGGAAACCGTTGACCGGGCCCGCATACGGGTTGGCGCCCTCGGCTGCCCGCACCCAGGTGTCCGACCAGCCGAGCCGGCGTCCCTTGTACTTCTCCGGGGTCACCGCGTCGCCGTACGTCCACACGTCCATGAACACCAGGCTCATGTCCGTGATCCCGCGCTTCGCGAGTGCCGCGATCACGTCCGGGTGCCCGCGGAGGAAGGCGTCCGCCTCTTCCCATTCGTCCACCGTGAAATTCGCCTGGACGTCCGGGATGTGCTCCCAGGAGACCACGTTGTCTCCCGTGAGCGAGACGAGCGCTTTATAGGTGTCTCCGCTGCTGCGGTCGAAGCACACGACGACGGCCCGGCGGTCCGGGACGGTGCCCGACGTGTCGAACGCCGACACCTCGGCCTTGGCCGGCTCGGCCAGTTCGATCGACGCGAACCGCCAGCCGTCCCCGACCCCGTGTTCCCGGGCGAGGACGGCCGCGGCCTTCGCGAATTCGTCCGCCCCCAACGGGTCCAGAGGATGGAACGTGCCGGTGGTCGTCCGGGTCATGGTGTCTCCTCTGGTCGTGGGGTGGGCACTTCGTGCTCGTGCGCCTTTTCGGTAGCGGTGACTACCGAAAAGGCGCACGGGTCAGACGAGCGAGCGCACGATCTGCTCGATGACGGTCAGGGCGTCGTCGAGCAGGTCGTCGCTGATCACCAGCGGCGGAAGCAGTCGGATGACGTTTCCGTAGGTACCGCACGTCAGCAGAATGACACCTTGTTCGAGCGCATGTGCGGCAATCGCCTTCGTCAGTTCGGCGTCCGGCTCGTCGGTGCCGGGCTTGACGAACTCCATCGCGAGCATCGCGCCGCGTCCGCGCACGTCACCGATGACACCGACGTCGGCGGCCAGGGCCTTCAGCCGCGGCAGGGCCAGGTCGCCGATGTGCTGTGCGCGAGCGGGCAGGTCGAACTTCCGCATGCTGTCGATCGCGGCGAGCGCGGCGGCACACGCGACGGGGTTGCCGCCGTACGTGCCACCCAGACCGCCGGGGTGCACCTTGTCGAGGAGTTCGGCGCGGCCCGTGATCGCGGACAGCGGCATGCCGCCCGCCATGCCCTTGGCCATCGTGATGATGTCCGGGACGATCTCCTCGTGCTCGCACGCGAACCAGGCGCCGGTGCGGGAGAACCCGGTCTGCACCTCGTCGGCGATGAACACGACGCCGTTGGCGCGGGCCCAGTTCACCAGGGTGGGGAGGAATCCCTCGGCGGGAACGATGAATCCGCCCTCGCCCTGGATCGGCTCGATGATGATCGCCGCGAGTGAATCGGCGCCGATCTGCTTCTCCATCTGACTGATGGCGCGCTGGGCGGCCTGCTCGCCGGTCAGTCCGTCCTGGTCCCGGTAGGGGTAGGACATGGGGAGCCGGTACACCTCGGGAGCGAACGGACCGAAGTGAGCCTTGTAGGGCATCGACTTGGCGGTGAGGGCCATCGTCAGGTTCGTACGACCGTGGTAGGCGTGATCGAACGCGACGACGGCGTCGCGGCCGGTGGCGAGGCGAGCAACCTTGATCGCGTTCTCCACCGCCTCCGCGCCCGAGTTGAACAGGACGGTGCGCTTCTCGTGATCACCGGGGGTGAGGGCGGCGAGCTCCTCCGCCACGCGGACGTAGCCCTCGTACGGGGTGACCATGAAACAGGTGTGGGTGAAGTGCCCGACCTGCTCCCGGACCGCCTCGGCGACGGCCGGATCGGACGCGCCCACGCTGGTGACCGCGATGCCCGAGCCGAGGTCGATCAGGGAGTTGCCGTCGACGTCGACGACCACACCACCGTCGGCATCCGCCGCGTACACGGGGACGCTGGAGCCGACGCCCGCGGCCACGGTGGCGCGGCGGCGTGCGGTGAGGGCCGCCGACTTCGGGCCGGGGAGCTCGGTGACCAGGGCGCGCTTCTGCGGCAGCCGGTACTGGATGTCGTTCATGATGGTGCAGTCCTCAGGGTCGTGACGTGGATGGGTAGGGGGTGGGCGACGTCAGTCGTTGGAGCTCATGACGTGCTTGATGCGGGTGTAGTCCTCGACGCCGTAGCCGGAGAGGTCCTTGCCGTAGCCGGAGTACTTGAATCCGCCGTGCGGCATCTCGGCGACGAGCGGGATGTGGCAGTTGATCCACACGGCACCGAAATCGAGTGCGGCCGAGAGCCGTTGCGTGACGCCGTGATCGTTGGTCCACACACTCGACGCCAGACCGTACCGGACGTCGTTGGCGAGGGTGACGGCCTCCTTCTCGTCGGAGAAGCTCTGCACGGTGAGGATGGGACCGAACGTCTCCTCCTGCACGATGTCGTCGCGCTGGTCGACGCCGGTGATCACGGTGGGTTCGAAGAAGAATCCCTGTTCTCCCGAACGCTTTCCGCCGGTGACGATCTTGGCCGAGGTGGGGAGCGCGGCGATCTTGGAACTGACCGCGTTGAAATGGTTGACGTTGTTGAGCGGGCCGTAGAACGTGTCCGGGTCGTCCGGCAGGCCGGGCTTGAGCGTCTCGGCCTTGCGGACGAGTGCGTCGACGAGCTGGTCGTGGATGGACTCGTGGACGAGGACGCGGGTGGCGGCGGTGCAGTCCTGCCCACCGTTGAAGAAGGCGGCCTCGGCGATGCCACTCGCCGTCTTCTCGATGTCGACGTCACCGAAGACGATGGCGGGGGCCTTGCCGCCCAGTTCGAGGTGCGCGCGCTTGAGCTGGCGTGCGGCGGAGACGGCGACGGCGATGCCCGCCCGAACGGATCCGGTGATCGACACCAGTCCGAGGGCCGGATTCTCCACGAGGGTGGCGCCGGTCTCACCGTTGCCGAGGACGACGTTGAAGACGCCGTCCGGCAGGATCCCCTTGGTCAGCCGGGCCAGGACGAGCGTGCTGTTCGGGGTGGTGTCGCTGGGCTTGAGCACGATCGTGTTGCCTGCCGCGAGCGCGGGGCCGATCTTCCACAGCGCCATCATGAACGGGTAGTTCCACGGGGTGACCTGACCGACGACACCGATCGGCTCGCGGCGCACGTACGACGTGAAGCCGTCCATGTACTCGCCGGCGGCCTTGCCTTCGAGCATCCGGGCCGCGCCCGCGAAGAAGCGGAGCTGGTCGGCGCCCACCTTGATCTCTTCGTCGGCGATGACCTGCTTGGGCTGCCCGGTGTTGCGGCACTCCGCCTCGACGAGTTCGTCGCTGTGCGCCTCGATCGCGTCGGCGAGCTTCAGCAACGCGGTCTGCCGGACGCTCGGAGTGGTCTTGCCCCACGAGACGAAGGCCCGCTCGGCCGCCTCGACGGCGGCATCCACGTCGGCCTTGGTGGAGACGGGCGCGCGCCCGACGACGCTCTCGTCCACGGGGTTGATCAAGTCCAGCGTCTCTGTCGCGGATGAGGCGACGAACTCACCGTTGATGTAGTTCTCGAGTACGTCGATCGACATTCGTACCGGTTCCTCTCGTGGGGTCGAAACTCGTGGGTCGAAACTCGTGGGTCGGGACGGACCGTCGGTCGAACAGTCCGACCGGGGTCCGGAGTTGCAGAACATCTGAAAACAAGTGTGCGCTGCCTCACAAGCCGAGGGCAGCTGACAAAATGGTGAAAGACGCGCCCCCCGCCGCGCCGAGTTGTCCAATCCGAAAGTCACCCGTGCGAGCAGGTGTGCGCGGCCGCGCCGGAGCCGGCGAACGGCACGTCCGCACCGGCGCTCGCGGAGTCGGCGTCGTGCACGATCGCGCCGCCGACGAGGGTGAGGTCGGCCCGCTGGTCCAGCAGTTGCCCGGGTTCGAGCGCGTAGAGGTCCGCCGACCAGACGACCAGGTCGGCGCGGGCACCCGGACGGATCACTCCGAGCTCGTCCTCGGCGTGCCACGCCCACGCGCCGCCCCGGGTGTACGCCCGCAACGCCGAATCCAGGTCCATCCGCTCGCGCGGAGTCCAGTCGGTGCGGCCGTCCAGGCCCGAGCGGGTCAGGGCCGAGTACAGGCCGACGAGCGGATCCATCTCCCCGACCTGCCAGTCGCTGGAGAACGCCAGCGCCGCCCCCGACTCGGCGAGCGAACGGAACCGCCACGCCCGGCCCCACCGGTCCTCACCGACGTTCTCCATCCACGTTCCCGCGACGAGGTCGGGAGAGCAGTGCCGCGGCTGCATCGCCGCGACGACGCCGAGTTCCCGGAACCGGGGAAGGTCCTCGGGGTGGAGGCATTCGACGTGGACGATGCCGTGCCGTCGGTCGGCCGTCCCGTTCACGCGGCCGGCGTGCTCGATCGAGTCGAGCGCCAGCCGGATACCCCAGTCGCCGGTCGCGTGGGTGTGCGTCTGGAAGCCGAGGCGGTCGAGTTCGGTGAGCATCGCGGTGAACTCGTGCGGCGGCAGGCTGGGCGCGCCGCGGTGCCCCGGCCGGTTCGCGTAGTCGGACAGCATGGCGGCGGTGTGCGGTTCGATCACGTCGTCGGCGTACAGCTTCACCGGCCCGAGCCGCAGCATGTCGTCGACGGGTGCGCTGTCGACGGCCTCCCGCAGGTCCCGGCGAAACTCGGCGTCGGCGCCGACGGGGTGGAACAGGGCGGTGATCACCCGCGAGTTCATCCGTCCCTCGGCGCGGGCCCGATACATCAGATCGAGTTCGGCCAGCGGGACCTGTGGTTCGACGACGGTGGTGATGCCGCTCGCGGTCGCCATCTCCAAGCTGGACGTGATGCGGCGATAGCGGCGGTCGGGGGAGTACATCGGGATGTCGCGTTGGAGACCGGCCAGACCGGCCCGCGTCATCGCGCTGGTGTAGAAATCCGTGACCCAGCCGGTGGGTACGCCGGTGTCGTCGAATTCTGGCCGCCCCCAGGGAATCTGGGTGCCGCGGTCGATTCCGAGGACCCGCAGTGCGGCGTCGTTCAGCCACACCGAGTGCTGGTCGTAGGTGGTGATGAAGACCGGACGATCCGTGAGGCCGCGCAGGTCGGCGGCGTTCGGTCGCCGCCCGGTCACCACGGAGTAGACGGCGTTCTCGGCGCAGATCCAGTCGAGGTCGGGGCGGGCGGCCGCGTGCGTGCCGATCCGTCGCCGGACCTCGGTGAGGTCGTGTGCGCCTTCGAGGCTCACGGCGTCGGGATCGAATCCGAGGAGCAGGTGGTTGTGGCTGTCGATGATGCCGGGGGTGAGCAGCCTGCCTCGCAGGTCGATGGTGCGCAAGGCGGCGGGTGCGTCCTCGGTGGTTCCGACGTACCGGATCCGGCCGTCCGCGATGCCGACGGCCTCGGCCCGGCCGGTGGTGTCGAACGTGCGCACGACGCCGTTGGTCAGAAGTAGGTCGAGCATCAGCAGTTCTCCTCGGGTGCGGCGTTCAGCAACAGCAGGTGGGTGTGCTTGCGCGGTCGCAGGTACAGGGCGAAGTAGACGAAACCGGCGGCGACGAGTCCGAGGGAGATGCCCAGGCTGAGCCACTGCTCCGGGTCGAGCAGCGTGACGACGAAGACGAGGCCGAGTGCGGCGATGCAGATTCCCGGGGCCAGCGGCCACAACGGCATCCGGTAGCCGGTTCGGGTGGCTCCGCCGCGGCGGTGGTTGATCGCGGCCAGCGCGATGAACAGGTACGTGAACGTCAGGGTCGACCCGGTGGCGGTGAGCAGGACGTCCAGCGGGACGAAGCACGCGGTGAACGCGATGGTGCCCATCACGACGGTGGCGAGGACGGGGACGCGGCCCTTGGTGCTGACGGTCTGCAACGGCGCGGCGACGGTCTCGGGGAGAGCGCGGTCGCGAGCTGCGGCGTAGAGGAGCCTGCCCGCCTGCAGCGTGATCGCGATGATCGCGTTGATCACGGCGAGGGCGATCGAGAGCAGGACCACCATGGCGACGGCGTGACCGGCGCGTTCGGTGAGGAATGCCTCGACGGGAAGGCTGGAACCGAAGAGTTCGGTCTGCGAGCGGGCGCCCACCAGGATCGCGATGAGCGGGACGAGTTCGGTGGCGACGGTGATGACGGCGCTCCAGATCACTGCTTTCGCGATCGAGCGGGCGGCGTTCTTGGTCTCCTCGGCGAAGTACACGGCGCCGCCGTATCCGTTGTACGCGAAGATCCCCTGGGTGACGGCCAGCATCAGTCCGGAGATCGCCAGCGGCGCGAGGTTGCCGGTGCTCGGATCGAGGACCTCCGGGCTGAGAAGGCTGGTGAGTGGCCGTTCCATGTGGACGAAACCGAGGACGGTGAGCAGAGCCAGCGCCGCCATCTCGACGCCCAGGAAGACGCCGGTGAGCCATGCGTTCGTGCGGATGTCGAAACACGCGGTCACGGTGGTGATCACGACCACGACGAGCGCGGTCTGCTGCGGGGACAGGCCGTGGATCGCGACGCCCAGGTAGTCGGCGACCCCGAGGGCGAAGACGGCGATGATCAACGGCAGGGAGATGAGGCTGATGAAGAATGTGGCGACGCCGAAGGCCGGTCCGAGTGCCCGCGACACGAGCGAGTAGTCGCCGCCGGCAACGGGATACGCGGAGGCGAGTTCGGCGTAGCAGAAGGCGATGAGAATGCTCACGATGCCGGCGATGAGGAACGCCCAGAACACGCCGGTGCCGAACAGGGCGAGCGCCGAGCCGCCGAGGATGAAGACGCTCGACGCCGGGGAGATCGACGACAGGGTGATCAGGATGTTTCCGCCGACGCCGATACTCCGGGAGAGCGAGGCCTCGTAGGTGCGGGGAGTGGCGGTGGGTGGCCGGGCGGTCTGGTCCATGAGCTGTCCGTTCGGGGAGGGGGAGGGCCGGAAATAGTTTTTTGACAGGTCCGTCAAACAACTGGGCCGAGTGTCACAGATCACGTCGGCTAGTGTCAACGGCATGGCGCGACCGAACACTCAGAAGCAGCGGCGTTCCGAACTCATCGAGGCGACGCTCCAGGCGGGATCCGCGCACGGGCTCAGGTCGCTGTCCCTGACCGATGTCGCGAAGCGCGCGGGCCTGACGCGCGGCGCGCTGCTCTACTACTTCGACGATCTGGATTCGCTTCTAGTCGAGGCGCACCGGGCCGGCACCGAGCGCTACTGCGATCTGCGCGACGAGGCGGTGGCCGCGCAGTCGTCGTACGCCGCCAAGCTGCGGACGGCCATCGACGCCGGGCTGCCGAGTGGTCCCGACGACACCCTGATGCGGTTGCTCTACGAATTCGACTTCATGACAGGCACTTCGGCGCTGCACGACGAACTGGTCCAAAAGATGTATCTGCGGCAGCTCGCGACGTACCGCGCCATCCTCGGCGACGGGCACGCGGCGGGGGAGTTCGCCGTGCGCGGCGACATCGACCAGGCGGCAATGAATCTGGTGGCCCTCGAGGATGCGTACGGTTTGCACATCGTCGGCGGAAACAGCCTCATCACCGTCGATGCCGCGCGCACGGCCATGCTGGGGTTCTGTGAACAGATCGGCTGCGGCGTCACGGAAGACGCCGCAGCCGAACGGGACTGACCGGGTCGGCTACACGGGGTGGCTGCCTGCCACCTCCGCTTCGTGGCGCACGGAGCCGGCCACCACGGTCAGCTGCACCCGCGCTGTGAGGAGGGAATCGGCGCCCGCGGTGAACGGATCCCCGTCGAGGACCACGAAATCGGCGGCCTTGCTCGCCACCAGTTGACCGGTGAGATCGTCCCAGCGGCACGAGTAGGCGGCGTCGCGGGTGGCGTGCGCGAGCGCCTCCGCCATCGGCAGTGCGTACTCGGGCAGGTTCGGTGCGAGCGCCGGATCGATCGCGGACTTACGCGTCGTCGCGATGTACATGTTGGGCAGCGGGGGATGCGGCGCCGTGGGGGCGTCGGACCCCAGCGCGAGGACGGCGCCCGCGGCGGTCATCTCGGGCCACGGGAACGCCCGCTCGACCCGATGGTCGCCCAGCATCGCCCGCCAGTTGTCCTGGATCGCCGGATCGGCATGGACCGGCTGCATCGACGCGACGACCCCGAGGCGCGCAAGGCGCTCCACATTGTCCTTCGTGATCGTCTCCAGGTGCTCCATCCGGTGCCGGCGCGGGCGAATCCCGTTGGCGGCGATCGCCTGTTCGAGCGCGGCGAGCGCGATCTCCGACGCCTCGTCGCCGATCGCGTGCAGCGCCACCTGGAGGCCGGCGGCATCCGCCGCGACGACCACCGGTGCCAGCGAGGCGAGGTCCCAGATCGGTTCGGCATTGGTGCCGTCCGAGTACGGTTCCTTCATCGCCGCGGTGCAGCTGTCGATGACGCCGTCGATGATGATCTTGATCCCGGCGATCCGCAGCCACGGACCCTGCAGTCGCCTGTGGTGCTCCACCGCCTCGTGCACCTGGCGGACGTTCTCCTCGTCCGAATCGGTTCGTTCGATCAGCCAGTGGCCGGCCACCCGGAGCGGGAGCGTGCCCCCGCCTGCGGCCAGTGCGCGTTCGAGCGCCTCGACCTCGTCCGCGCCGAGCGCCATGTCGACCGCCCCGGTGACGCCGTCCGCGAGATACTGCTCGAACGCGGCCGCGAGGGCGACGTCCCGCTCGGTGTCGCTGACCAACTTCGCGAGGGCGGGCCACACGATCTGGGTCACCGCCGTCTCGTAGAGCATGCCGGTGGCCTCACCGGTGACGGGATCACGCTCGATCCGGCCGCCGATCGGGTCGGGAGTGTCTGCGTCGATGCCGAGTTCGCGGAGCGCGGCCGTGTTCACCCACGCCGAGTGCACATCGTTGGAATCGAGGTACACGGGACGGTCGGCCTCGGCCGCGTCGATCATCTGCCGCGTCGGCGGGTGTCCGTCGAGTGCCGAAAACAGCCAGCTGCGTCCCAGGAGCCGGGGTGCGTCCGGGCTCTCGGCGGCGAATCGGCGGATGCGGTCCTGGATGTCGTTCAGATCGGCGGCGCTCTGCAGGTCCAGCTTCTGGAGGGCCTGGCCCATCATCAGCAGGTGGGTGTGGGCGTCGATGAAGCCGGGCAGGACGAAGGCCCCGCCGAGTTCGACGACGCGGGCGTCGCCGGACAGCGTGTCGGCGGTCGCGGTGTCGCCGACGTACGTGAGGCGATCGCCCTGGACGATCATCGACTCGGCCCAGGCGGGTTCGGCGGCGGTGAAGATCCGGCCGCCGCGGTAGTGGGTCGTCGTGTCGGTGTTCATGGTGTTCTCTCTTTCCGTCAGACGACGACCGAGGTGGTGTACCGGGCAGTGGGATCCTGTCCGGGTGCCGCGGAGGCGCGCTCGGTGCGCGTCGACAGGCGGGCGATCGACACGATCGGCACCAGCAGGACGAGGCTGATGCCCGCGAGGACGACGCCGAACGCGACGTAGCCGACTGCGCCGGTCACGAGGGTGCCGAAGAGCGGGGCGAACGCGGACCCCACCAGATACGTTCCGAGGAGCGGGGCGGACCAGCGGCCGGACGAGTCCAGCGCGGCCGCGATGGCGACCACGTAGATGAAGGCCGCGGCGTACACCGTGTTCCAGGCGATGATGAGCACCAGATACGTCGTCGAATCGGTGGCCAGGCACGAGCCCAGTTTGAGGGCGGCGCCGAGCACGAGGAGGACGGCGGTGGGGACGGTGCGGCCGAGGCGTGACCCGAGCGCCGTGAGGACGAGGGCGGCGCCGATGCCGCCCGCGGTGGAGAGGCTCAGGGCCAGGCCCATCTGCTGTTCCGTCAGGGCTGCGTGTTCGGCGCCCATGATGCCGGACACCGCCCACAGCGAGTCCTCGCCGATCGCCCAGACGGCGAAGAGTACGAGCAGGGTGAAGCCGGCGACGGCCAGTTTCTTCTCGGTGACGCCCTCGGGCAACGGGGTTCGGGTGTGCGCGGTGCTCGCCGAGTCGTCCACGACGGCGGGGGCGGACGGCAGCCAGGTGATCGTGAACACCGTCGCCAGCGCCAGCACCGCGACGATCCCGAAGGCATTGGTCATGTGCAGGCCGAGGATCGGGATCAGTGCCAGTACCCCGGTGACCGCGGTGCGGTTGACGAGCCCGTTGATCCCGGACACCCGGTTCGGATTGTTCAGCGCGGCCAGGGCCGCCCCGCCGACCGCGACCGCGCCACCGGCACCGATCCCGCCGACGATGATCGCGACGCACGCGATCGGCGCCGAGTGGACGGTGGCGGCGACGGCGAATCCCGCGGCCATCACGACGAGGCTGACGCGGCCGAGCAGGTGGCGCGAGCGCCCCGCCGCCCACCGGGTGGTCGCGAGACAGACGAGTGCGGTGGCCAGTAGGGAGCCGGTGAGGACGGCGCCGGCGACGGTCTGGGTGATGCCGAGATCGTCGACCATCGCGATGATCATGAGCGGGATCAGATTGGCCGTGATGTAGCCGACGACGAAGACGCTGAACGTGGCGATACCGCGGCCGAGTGTCAGTGGGACGCGGACTGCGGCGGTCACGTGGGGTTCCTGGGGTGGGTCAACGACAACTCCGTGTCTCGGGTGGCGGCCCGCGTGAGACGTGGGTCACTTAGCGAATGGGATTCGTTAAGTATGCGGAGGGCGCGTCCCGTACGCAAGGGGTCAAACGAACTCAATTCGTTAATGTGGGTTTCGGCGTCGCCCGAGGGTCTACGTCTGACACAATGGAGTAGTCGTCCGTGCTCCGCTGGCCAACTTGTCCAGCGCTATCCCGATCCCGACCGGTCAGGGTGGCACGGACCCGACCGCAATGCGCAGGAGCCGACATGACCGTTCCCGTTCGCTGGATGTTGTCCCAGCCGGACCTGGCTCTCGAATTGAAGGGTGGCGCCGCCGGTCTCGGCAACGAGATCACGTTCGCCCACACCACCGAACTGCAGGACCCCTTCCGGTGGCTCTCCGGCGGAGAACTGCTCCTCACCACCGGAATCCGGCTACCGTTGACCGCCGCCGACCGGGCCCGATACCTGCGCGGTCTCGGTGAAGCCGGGGTGGCGGCGGTCGGGTTCGGCACCGGTCTCTCACATCCGGAGGTGCCCGAGGACCTGGTCGCCGTCGCCGACGAGATCGGGCTGCCGCTGCTCGAGGTGCCGTTGCCGACACCGTTCGCAGCCGTGGTCAAGCGGGTCATGAACCGACTCGCGGAGCAGGAGTACGAGGCGGTGCTGCGCGCGTCCCGGGCGCAGCCGCGGATGACCCGCGCCGTCATCCAGGGCGGCACCGGTGCCACTGTGCGCGAGCTGGCCGTCGCCACGTCGGCCACCGTCCTGCTCCTCGACCTGTCCGGCCGGGTGCTGGAGTCGCATCCGGCGCAGCCCGCGGAGGACGTACTCGGGGAACTGCGGGAAGTGCTGGAGGCGGGCACCGGCGGCGCGTCGAGCAGCGTGTCGCTGGCACGGTCGGGCGCGTCGATCACGGTGCAGCAGATCAGCGTCGGCAGCACACCACACGGACACCTCGCCGTGATCAGCCCCACCGCGCTCAGCCACGTCGACCAGATCCTGCTCGGTCACGCGAACTCGTTGCTCGCCTTGGATTTCGAGAAGCCGGTGCGACTCCGGACCGCACAGAACCGGCTCAATTCGCACGCCCTCGGCCTGCTGCTCACCGAGGACCGCGACCTCGCGCCCGCCTGGTCGCAGATTCGGCACGCCGCGGACGCCGACGGGATGGTCCGCGGACTCACGGTCGTGGCCGAGACGCCGGCACTCGCGGAACGGGTGGAGTCGGCGGTCGCGGTCGCGATGAACAAGGCCGGGCGGCAACTCTTCTCGCGCCGCCACGATACGCGGGTCACCGTTCTGCTGCGGGGCACCGACGACGTGGACTTCGCGCGGGCGATGCTGCGCGGACTGTCCGCGCCGGCGCGGAAGGCGATCCGTGCCGGGCTGAGCGGGAAGCGGGAGGTCGCCGGTCTGGTGGCGGCGATCGAGCAGTCCCAGCTCGCCGCGTCGGCCGCCGAGGCGGGAGCCGAGCCGTTGGAGTTCGCGGCGCTCACCGGCAGCGCGCTGCTCGCCTTCAGCTCGACGCGGGAGGTGCTGAACTCGCTGGCGGACACGATGATCGCGCCGATCGACGAGTACGACCGCACCAACGGCACGGAACTGCTGGGATCGCTGCGGGCGTTCCTCGAGGCGAACGGGCACTGGGAGTCGGCGGCCGCGGCGATGGGCGTGCACCGGCACACCCTGCGCAGCCGCATGTCGCGGATCGAGTCGTTGATCGACTGCCGGCTGGACGTGGCGCGGGTGCGCGCCGAACTGCTGCTCGCGATCATCGCCCGGCAGTCGTGACTGCCGGGCAATGATCGGACGGGACTACTTGCCGAGGCGGGCGACGATGTCCGCGGCGGTGCGCTGACCCATCCGCACGGCGCCGTCCACGTGCTGGTAGCCCTCGGCGGCGATGTCCGAGCAGGAGAAGTGGAACGGTCCGACCGGCGTCCGCGTGTCCTTCCCGTACCGGTGCAGACCACCGAGGTCGAAGCTCGCGGCGTACGCGCCCCGGGTCCATTCCTCCGAGCCCCAGTCGGACTCGTAGTAGACGACCGGCTCGGCGGCCTTCGGTCCGAGGTAGCGGGCGAGCGAACCGAGGATGGTGGCGCGGCGCTCCTCTTCGCTCAGTTCGAACATCGCGTCGGCCTTCTCGTCCGACACGAACGCGACGAGGGTTCCCCGGGTGTCCTCGTGGTTGGTGTTGTCGTACACCTCCTGGACGACCTCGGACGCGCCGAATCCGGTGCCTGCGAGACCGTCCTCACGCCAGAACGGGGTCTCGTACACGGCGTGCACCTTGATGACCAGTCCCAGCGACTGGTGCTGGTGCATCTGGTGCTGGCGGCGCGGCAGCGGCGGGTCGTAGGAGATGCGGGAGTACAGGTTCGGCGGGACGGCGAGCACGACGCGAGACGCCTCCACACGAATGTCCCCGTCCGCCAGCACGACTGCGCCGTTCTCGCTCCACTGGACGGTGCGCACGGGCGCGTTCAGGAAGACGTCGTCGCCGAGCGCGGCGGCCATCCGGATCGACACCTGCTGCATGCCGCCGATGACGCGCTTGTCGAGGATGAAGTCCTCGTCCACCAGGTGTGAGAACGATCCGGCGGACGCGGCCATGAGCACCGCCTGCAGCGCCGAGAACGAGTGAGCGGGCTTGGTCAGCATGCCGCCTGCGATGAACAGGCCGATGTTGTCGCGGGCTTCGGCGTCGTCGGACTGCTCGATCAGCCAGTGCTTGAACGAGATCGTGTCCAGTTCGCGGGCCAGCGGGTGCGCCCAGGGCTCCTCGGCCCCGACCTGCGCGGCCAGGTCGTCGAGGATCTGGATCAGCCGGTCCATCTCCTTGCGAGTCGTCTCGTCGACGGGGAAGGATTCGCCGGTGTAGCGGGTGCGCTCGCCGGAGGCGGAGATGTAGACGGACTCACCCTCGCGGTACCGGTCGAACGTCTCGAGTCCGAGTTCGTCGAGCAGCGAGATGAGCACCGTCTGGTCGGGGGAGACCCACTGGCCGCCGATCTCCAGCATCGCGCCGTCGATGGTGTCGGTCCAGGTCCGACCTCCCACGCGGTCGCGCGCCTCCAGGACCGCGACGGACAGCCCCGCCTTGCGCAGCGCGGTGGCTGCGGCCAGGCCGGACGGGCCGGCGCCGACGATGGCGACATCACGTTGGAGAGTAGGCACTTTCGAGCTCCTTTGGTTGAAGTGCTGACGGATTCGTGAAATGTGGTTCGGTTAGCAGCGGGTGAGCGCGAGCGACAGTTCGGCATCGATGACGCAGATGCTCGAGTTGTCCACGCGGTCGTGGCTCCGCAGTTCGCCCAGCATCTGGGCCAAGCGGTCCGCGGCGGTGGTGTGTTCGGCCAGCCAGCCGGCGACGGCGTCGGCGGCGGACGTCGCGGGCGAGGCGTCGCGCAGTACCAGTCCGATCAGGCCGTGCCAGTGCTCCTGCAGGTTGTCGACGAGGACGGCACCCGCCATCGCCTCCCAGTAGGCGGTCCCGGTCTCGCCGACGGAGAACCGTTCCGACAGCCAGTCGAGGCCCACCACACGACCGAATTCGCGATACGTCTCGGCGACCTGGGTGATCGGCAGGTCGAGCGACTGCGCGGTGGTCTCCAGGGCGAAGCCCTGCGCCAGGATCCGCAGCGTGCCCAGGTCCTGGGCGGGCGCACCGGTGAGGCGCGGCAGTGCCGCCGCGAGTTCCTGAACCGGCTTCGCGAACCGCTCGATGAGCTGCTGCGCATCCGTGCCCGCGGTGCGATGCCGCAGCAACCACGACGTGGTGCGTTCGATCAGGTCCTGGATGCCGAAGTGCAGGTTCAGCCGGGTCCGGTGGGACGCGCCGGGCAAGGTGAGGACCTCGTTCCACAGGCGGTCGATGTCGAACACCTGCCGCACCACCGCGTACGCGACGGTGATCTCGGGGGTGCCGACGCCGAGCCGCTCCTCGAGGCGGTGGATCAGGCCGGGGCCGACACGGTCGATCATGTCGCCGGCCACGATCACGGCCACGATCTCCCGGGCGAGCCGGTGACCGCTGATCTGCTGGGGGACGCGTTCGCGGATGGACGCCGGGAAGTAGTCGGCGAGAACACCGTCGAACACGGCGTCGTCGAGCACGGGGGAGGCGAGCAGTTCGGTGACGACGAGATTCTTCGACTGTGCGAGCAGAACAGCGATCTCCGGCCGGACCAGTCCCTGGCCCGCGCGGTGCCGGGCGGACAGTTCCGCCGCCGATGGCAGCACCTCCGCGGCGCGGCTGATCCCGGCGTCGCGCTCGAGGTTCTCGATCAGCCGCTCGTGGCGTCCGAGCAGGAACGGTGCGTGGACCTCGGCGAGGCTGATGGCGAGGGTCTGAGAGGCGGCGTCGGCGAGCACCGATTCGCCGATCTCGTCCTGGACGCGGGCGAGCAGCGTGTTCCGTTCCTCGGCGGGGAGTTCGCCCGCCGCCACGGCCGCGTCCAGCGCGACCTTCAGGTTCACTTCCCGATCCGACGTGGCGACGCCGGTGGCGTTGTCGATGAAGTCGGCGTTGATCCGGCCGCCGTTCAGCGCGTACTCGATGCGGGCGCGCTGCGTGAGGCCGAGGTTGCCGCCCTCGCCGATCACCGCGGCGCGCACATCGCTCGCCTCCACCCGGACGGCGTCGTTGGCCGGGTCCGCGGCGTCGGCGTGCCCCTCGGTCGAAGCCTTGACGTACGTGCCGATTCCGCCGTTCCACAGCAGATCCACGTCCGCGGTCAGCAGCGCCTTCACCACCTCGTGCGGGGGGAGTTCGGTGGCGGTGACGCCGAGGCGTTCCCGCACCTGCGGCGACAGCGGGATCTTCTTCGCCGTCCGCGGCCACACGCCGCCGCCCGCCGAGACGAGGCTCCGGTCGTAGTCGTCCCAGCTGCTGCCCGCCACGGAGGCGAGGCGCTCGCGCTCCCGGTAGGACGCCTCGGAATCCGGTTCGGGATCGAGGAAGATGTGCCGGTGGTCGAACGCGCCGACCAGCCGGATGGCGCGGCTGAGCAGCATCCCGTTGCCGAACACGTCGCCGGACATGTCGCCGATGCCGACCACCGTGAACGCGTCGGTGTCGACGTTCTTGCCCATCTCCGCGAAATGCCTGCGGACGGAAACCCATCCGCCGCGCGCCGTGATACCCATCGCCTTGTGGTCGTAGCCGGCGGAGCCACCGGACGCGAACGCGTCGCCGAGCCAGAAGCCGCGACGCGTCGCGATGCTGTTGGCCAGGTCGGAGAACCGGGCCGTGCCCTTGTCGGCGGCCACCACCAGATACGGGTCGGCGTCGTCGTAGATCACCGTGTCGCGGGGGTGGACCACCTCGCCGTCGACGATGTCGTCGGTGACGTCGAGCAGTCCGTCGATGAAACTCGTGTACGCCGCACGGACCGCGTCGGGCGTCGTCTCGGTGCGCACCACGAACGCGCCCTTCGCGCCCATCGGAACGATCAGCGAGTTCTTCACGTGCTGCGTCTTCATCAGACCCAGAACCTCGGTGCGGAAGTCGTCCTTGCGGTCCGACCACCGCAGGCCGCCGCGGGAGACCGGACCGCTGCGAACGTGGCTGCCCTCGACGATCGGCGAATGCACGAAGATCTCGCGGTACGGGGTCACGGCCGCGGACAAGGACAACAGCGACGGGTCGATCTTGAACGCGGCGGGGGCGGCGCTGATCGTGCGGTCGTGCTGGAACCAGTTGGTGCGCAGCACCGCCGACGTGAACGACAGCAGGCCGCGGAGCAGACGGTCCTCGTCCAGCGTCGCGGTGCGGTCGATCGCGTCGAACAGCACGCGCTCCGCGTCCGCGACCGCGCTGTCGCGGTCGGTGCCGGTGACGGCGGGATCGAAACGGGCGGTGAACAGGTCGCGGAAACCGCGCACGAAATCGCTGTGCCGCAACAAGATCGCCACGATGTTGGGTTCCGACAGTCCCAGACCCACCTGGCGGAGGTAGCGGCAGGCCGCCCGGACCAGGACGGCGTCCGTCCACGTCAGGTTCGCCGCGGCGACGAGCCGGGTGAATCCGTCGACCTCCAGATGTCCGGCGGCCGCGGCCTCGAACGCATCGGACAGCAGGCCCGGAGTTTCGGCGTCCCAGGCGAAGTCGCCGGTGCTGAAGTCGAAGCGGTGGACCAGCGGGCTGCCGGGCTCGCCCGCGGGCAGCTGTTCGTGGGACGCGACCCGCAACCCCAGGTCCGCGAACAGCGCGACCAACTCGGCGAGCAACGGGGTGCCCTGCGGCCAGACCATCACGGCGGCCGGCTCGGGCAATGCATCCGCGGTGTCGACGAATCGCAGCCGCGGAGTGGTCCCTCCGGACGCCAGGACCGCGCTCGACACGGCGGCCTCGTCCTGGCGTGGACGGGGTGTGTCGGTCGTGCTCGGAATGACACCGGTATAGCTCATCGTGTGGCTCCTGACCCCTGATCTGGCAAACGCGTGACTTGGGAACCAGTGTGTCGAGAAGAGACGCACGCCACATCCGACGAAGTGGAGCGTCGTGTGGCGACGGACGCGACGTTTCGGAGCTGTGAGTGCTTGTTAACCGCGGGCGGTTAACAAGTACTCACGGCTCGCCAGGTGGAGACCGCTGCGGTGCCGAGCAGTCCGCCGGTGATCACGAAGATCGACGACGTACCCGCGACCCCCGCCGCGGCGCCTGCGGCCAGCGGAATCAGTACCTGCCCGAGCCGGTTGCCGGTCAGGCGCAGCGACAACGCGGCGGCCCGGTTGGCGGCGGTGACGAGCCCGGCCACCCACGTCATCGTCAGTGGTTGACCGATGCCCCAGAAGAATCCGGCCACGACGAGGAGCAGGGCCATCCAGACCGGGTGGGGCACGAACGGCAGCAGGGCGGTGGGCAGCGCCGAGCACAGCGTGGCGGAGATCAGCAGCTTCTGCCGCGGCACTCGGGTGAGCAGCCACGGCAGGAACGCGCGCGACACGATCGACGCCGCGGTCCGCGCGGTCAGCAACAGCGACACCAAGAGGACGCTGAAACCGAACTCGTGCCCGAGGACGGGGAGGTACGCGACGACGACGTCGACCGACGCCAGCACGATCAGACTGCTGAACACGGCCGGCCGCATCCCGGTCGTCGAGATCATGCTGAACACGGACTGCCGGTCGCTTTTCGACGGCGACTCCGCCGCTTGCGGGCGTTCGCGTATCGGCCAGGCGAACGGGATCGCGGCCAGCGACACCACACCCATCACCGTCAGCGCCAGAGTGGTTTCGACGACGCCGCCGTCCGAGCTTCCCGCCGCGATCAGTCCGACCAGCGGAACACCGACGGCCTGGCCGATCGAGACGCCGAGCGTCAATCCGGCAAAACCCCGGTCCAGCTGACCGGGCGGGGAGAGGAGCGTGATGAACCCCTGCCCGGCGACGGTCACGAGGATCTGGCCGAACCCCAGGATCACGTTGCCGAGGCCGAGGACGATCAGGTCGTCGCTCACGGCGATCACCAGGACACCGAGCGAGGTCAGCACCACGCCGGTCCGCAGCACCGCGGCAGCGTGCCGCCGGTCCACGGCGCGTCCGATCCGGACCGCGACGAGCAGCGGTGCCAGTGAGAACAGGGCGGTGACGACGCCGATCGTGACGGCGTCGCCGCCGAGCGCGAGGACGCGGTAGGAGACGAGAACGCGGACAGCGTGATAGACGGCCTGGAGGAGAGCAGTGGCAACGCAGACGTTGAGGAACCAGTGCTTCACCACGTCATCCGTTGATCACCTGGCGATTGCCGAGTGGCGCCTGCAACGGGACTTCGAGGGTGCCGAACACGGCGACGAGAATGCACATCTTGTCGGCGGCCTCCGGGAGGGTGCCGGTGCGCAGCGAGATCGTGACGGTGGTGTCGGTCTCGGTGACGGTCGCGTCGGCGCCGTAACACTCCGGGGTCCCGGTGACGAAGTGGATCGCCACCGTGTTGCCGTCCGCGCGGGACCACGACTCGAACGGCGTCGGATTCGCCCGGACGATGTCGGGGCGCGACTCGAAGACGGTGCCGAACTCGCCGCCGGGCACTTCGGAGGGAATCGGCATCCCCGACGACGGATTGGTCGGGCTGGGATCCACTGCGGACGCGATCTCCGGGGGAATCGTCGGTTCGTCGGTGCTCGAACCGGACCCGCATCCGGCGAGGGCGAGGCAGGCCAGCACTGCGAGGGCGATTACGCGCATATGCCACGGTAACCTCATCCCGCGAGCAGGCCGGAGACCAGCGCAATCCCCGGAATCGCGGCCAGAGTGGTGACGAAGGCCGTGTCTCGCGCCAGCACCGTTCCCACCCCGTACCGGCTGGCGTAGACGAAGACGTTCTGGGCCGTCGGCAGTGTCGCCACCACCACGATGGCGAACAGTTCGTGGCCGTCGAGCCCGAGCAGGAAGCGCGCCATCAGGTAGGCCAGCACCGGTTGCACGACGATCTTGAGCACCGACGCCAGCGCGACGTCGCGTCGCGGGCTCGTCCCCTTCTCCAGCACCCGCACCCCGTACAGCGAAATGCCGAACGCGAGCAGCGCGCCCGGCACCGACGCGCCGCCTAGGAGCCGGAACGGCTGCATCAGGGCTTCCGGGGGTGTCCAGCCGAGGAGTGCGATCAGCAGTCCCGCGGCCCCCGCCACGACGATCGGGTTCTTGAACGGCGCGGTGATCGTGTCGAGTCGCGACGCGCCGCGTCGGAGCGTGGTGACGTCGAGGATGGTGAGGGCGATGGGGGAGTACGCGATGATCTGGAACAGCAGCAGCGGCGCCACGAACGACGCGTCCCCCAGCACGAACACGGCGATGGGTATGCCGAGATTCGCGGAGTTCACGTAGGACGCCGACAGGGCGCCGATCGTCAGTTCCGGAAGGGACCTGCGTAGCCACACTCTCGCAATGACCATGTACAGTGCGCCGACCGTCAATGCCGTGACAGCCGCGACGGCCAGAGTGGGCGAGAAGATCACCGAGAGGTCGGACGATGCGAGCGAATCGAACAGCAGCGCCGGTGTGGCGACGAAGAACACCAGCCTGCCCAGGACGGTTTCGCCCTCCGCACCCAGCGTCCCGCGACGGCCGAGCAGGTAGCCGATCGCAATGATCACGAATATGACGGTGAATCCCGCAACAACTCCCGACACGCTGCGGGGCACCTCCTCGACAGGTAAGCCTCCTGTCGGCAAACCTTCCGAAGTCTAGTGCTCGGCGTTCGGGTGGGTGACAATAGCGTCCGGTCGGGGAGATCGTCTGTGCGCGCGTTCCGTCGCGCTCGAGGAGTCGCAATGCTGCGTCGAACGACCGTCCTCTGTGCGCTGTTCTGCGCGTGGACCCTCGCCTGGGGCGCGGCTCCCGTGGCGTCGGCGCTGGCCCCGCCGTCGAGCGGGGATCCGAACCTGATCGCGCTCGCCGGGCAGGTGCTCGGGCGCAGCTACCGCGAGAACGCGAGCGTCGCGTACATCGACGCGTCCGGCGCCCGGTTCGCGAATTTCGGGGCCACCGAGGACACCGACTTCGAGATCGGTTCCGTCACCAAGACATTCACCGCGGAATTGTTCGTCGACGCCGTCGCCCGGGGTGAGGTGCGCGAGGACACGAAGGTCGGAGATTTGTTGCCGTTGCAGGGCGCACCGGTCGGCGACGTGACGCTGCTCGAGCTGGCGTCCCACACGTCCGGGCTGGCGCAGTTCCCGATGAGCACCGACACCGTGGTGGCCGTCGGGCACTGGGTGGTCGCGTCCAACCCGTTCACCTACGACCGGGACACCCTGCTGCAGCAGCTGCAGTCGGCGCCGCTCACGACCCGCGGCACGTACTCGTACTCGACCGTCGGCTTCGCGCTGCTCGGTCAGGCGCTGGCCGCGGCCGCGCACACCGACTACCCGTCGCTGCTCCGCGAGCGCATGCTCGTCCCCCTCGGACTGTCGCAGTCGTGGATGCCGCTCACCGCCGCCGACCTGCCCCCGAATGTCACCCGAGGATTCGACGTCCTGCACCGGTCGCAGGACCCGTGGCCGTTGGATGCCTACGCCCCGGCCGGCGGGTTGCGGTCCACGGCGAACGACATGTCGGCGTACGTCCGTGCACTCCTCGACGGGACGGTCCCCGGCGCCGCGGCCATGGACCCGCGGTGGATCGGTGACAACTTCCGCGCGCTGTCGTGGTCGATCGTCCCGTTCGAAGGTCGCGAGTACACGCTGCACGGTGGCGCGACCGGTGGTTTCCAGTGCACCGTCGTGCTCGACCGCGAGAACGACCGCGGGCTCGTCATCCTCACCGACACCATCGGCGGTCTCGAGCAGCAGGGTCTGGAGATCCTCGCCCACACCCCGATGTGAGTGTTTTCGCGTCCCGGGGCACACATTGTCACTCACCTGCCCAGATACCCCCGCTGGGTATGTCCGGTTACAGTGGTCGTGTGGAGACGGCAACCGGGCGGACGCGCACAGTCGCGGCGCGTGCCGCGCTGCTGATCGCCGTCGCCGCCGGGGTGCTCCTCATGCACAGCCTGATCGCGCCGACCGCGATCGCCGCGGCGCACGGGCAGCCCTCGGTCACCGCGTCCCACGCCGAAGACCCCCACGGTTGCGGCGGGGACGGCTGCGAGCAACCCCATCTCACCGGACATCAGTGTGCCGGCGTGATCGTGGTGATCGCCGCGCTGACGTCGGTGATGTTGCTGTGGTGGCATTCCGTGGATCCCGCCGCGCGACGGTCGCGGGTGAGCGCCGACCGTGTGCAGTCGGGGCGCGGACCACCACCGTGGACGGTGCTTTCTTTGGCGGAACTCTCGATTCTGCGGGTGTGACAGGGAGCCCGGGGCGCGTGCCCCGGCGGATCCGGCTGTCATTTCCCGAATCGATCTCGAGGAGTTCTTCATGCGCACCACCATCACTGCCCTGATCGCCGCCGCGGCAGGCGCGGCTCTCGTCCTGGCCGGCTGCGGCACCGACTCGGCAGGCACCTCGTCGACGTCCGGCGCCTCGACGTCCGCCGTCGAATCGCAGGCACAGTTCAACGACGCCGACGTCGCGTTTCTGGAAGGCATGTACCCGCATCACGCGCAGGCGGTGGAGATGGCCGACATGGTCGCCGGCCACACCGACAACGCCGACGTGGTCGCTCTGGCCGCCGCGATCAAGTCGGCGCAGCAACCGGAGATGGACCGGATGACCACCTGGCTCCAGCAGTGGGGGCGACCGGTTCCGACGTTCGACATGTCCGGCATGCACGGCATGAACCACGGCGACGGAATGATGTCGGCCGATCAGATGGACGCCCTGACGGCACTGACGGGCACGGAATTCGACCGGCAATGGCTGACCATGATGATCGAGCACCACGAGGGCGCGATCGACATGGCGAACACCGAACTGGCCGACGGTGAGAACCCGGAGGTCAAGCAGATGGCCACCGGCATCGTGACCGCCCAGCAGAAGGAGATCGCCGACATGCAGGCCGAGCTCGGCTGACCGGAATGACGAAAGGCCGCGTAATCCGAGGATTACGCGGCCTTTTCGGTGCCTACGTGAGTTACCGGCTCGTGAAGGGCAGCAGAGCCATCTCGCGAGCGTTCTTGACGGCGACGGCAACCTGACGCTGCTGCTGCGGGGTCAGGCCCGTGACGCGGCGGCTACGGATCTTGCCGCGGTCCGAGATGAACGTGCGGAGGAGGTTGATGTCCTTGTAATCGACGTGCTCGATCTTGGCCGCGAACAACGGGTTCTTCTTGGGCTTGCGGCCCTCGACGGGACGCGGCTTCTTCGACGGTGCTCTCTTGACTGCCATCTGCTTCCTTTACCAGCTCGACTTGTGGACGCCTGGCAGCTCCCCGCGGTGCGCCATCTCGCGAACACGCACGCGAGAGAGCCCGAACTTCCTCAGGTGGCCGCGCGGACGTCCATCCGCAGCGTCTCGATTGCGCAATCGTACCGGACTCGCGTCGCGGGGCAGACGCTGCAGTGCCGCCCGGGCCTCCGCGCGCTCGTCTTCGCTGCTCGACGGACGGCGGATGGTCTCCTTCAGCTCTGTGCGGCGCTCGGCCCAGCGTGCCACGACGATCTTGCGCTGCTCGTTCTTCGCGATCTTCGACTTCTTCGCCATGTCGGGTGTCTTCTACTTCTCTTCTCGGAAATCGACGTGCTTCCGCCCGACAGGGTCGTACTTCTTCATCACGAGACGATCGGGGTCGTTGCGGCGGTTCTTGCGGGTCACGTACGTGTATCCGGTGCCTGCCGTCGACTTCAGCTTCACGATCGGGCGGATCTCGTTGCGGGCGGCCATCAGATCTTTCCCCCGCGGGCGCGGATCCGGGCGACGACGGCCTCGATGCCGTCCCGGTCGATGGTCTTGATGCCCTTGGCGGAGAGCGTGAGGGTGACTCGCCTGCCCTCGCTGGGCAGGAAGTATGTCTTCTTCTGGATGTTCGGATCCCAGCGCCGGTTGGTGCGCTTGTGGGAGTGCGATACGGACTTGCCGAATCCTGGCTGGCGTCCGGTCACCTGGCAGTGCGCCGACATGGGCGTTCCTCTCTGTCCTCTCGTGGGACCGCCCCGAGAGAGTGATGACAATCATTTTCGACAACAACGAGATTCCAATGTAGCGTTCCATCCACGTAATGACAATCGTTATCGAAAGGGTGCTCGTGAGTGAGATACTCGACGGCCGGACGCCGCTGATCCTGGTTTCCGGGTGGAACGGCCCCACCGAGGACGCGGCGCGGTCGCTGCTCCGCGACGGCACCGTCGTCGTGCATCACGACCTCGACCTCGTGCACGAAGGCGTCGTGCGCCGGACCGTCACCACGCTGGAGTCGGGGGCGCCACGCGAGCGCCTCGGCATCCTCGAACTGGCGCACGGCTGCATCTCCTGCACGCTGCGCGAGGACCTTCTCCCGCTGCTCCGCCGACTGCACACCCGCAGTTCGGTGCAGCGCATCGTGCTGCACCTCGACCGCCGGCTCGAACCCGAGGCCGTGTGCTGGGCGGTCGAGCACGTGGCGGTGTCCGGCGTGGTGGGGCAGATCGACGGTCCGGCATCGCGGGACGTGCGCGTCGACGGCGTTATCACCTGCCTCGATGCGGGATCGTGGCTGGCCGACGCCACCGGCGACGACGCACTGGACGACGACCGCACCGTCGCACAGGTCGCAGTCGGGCAGGTGGACTTCGCCGACGCCCTGGTGGTGTCGGGCAACGCAGGCGACGGCTGGCAGCAGGCCCGTCTCCACGCCGTCCTGACCCGGCTCGCACCGGGCGCACCGATCGTCTGGGACGGGGACGCGCCCGACGTCGAGCGCCTGCTCCTCGACATCCCGGCCGGCGCGCGGCGGGGTGAGCTGTCCCACGCCCACTCACCGCTGCTGCGCGGGCAGCCGCCGCTGTCCCCCGACTGCGGCGTCATGCTCGTCGAGTTCACCGCCACCCGGCCGTTCCATCCGGAACGACTGCACGAGGCCGTCGACGTGCTCCTCGACGGAGTCGTCACGTCTCGCGGCCGCGTGTGGGTCGCGACGCAGCCGGACGAGGCGCTGTGGCTCGAGTCGGCCGGTGGGGGACTGCGGGTGGCCAGTGCCGACCGCTGGCTGGCCGCGATGACCCCGGAAGAACAGGAACAGGTCCCGACTGCACGCCGCGCGATGGCCGCGCTGTGCTGGGACGAGCGCTTCGGCGACCGGCACACGTCGATGGTGGTGCTGGTCCATGCCGCCGACCCCACCGAGATCGACCGCACGTTGCAGTGGGCGCTCGTCACCGACGACGAACTCGCGGACGAGGCGGCCTGGCAGTCGTGGCCAGACCCGTTCGGGCAGTTCCACGAAGACCCCTGCGAGAGCAGCGAATCACCCTATGCAGAACCCGAATCGAGAGAGGGACACGAATGAAGGCGAACATCCATCCCGATTACCACCCCGTGGTGTTCCAGGACGCGAGCACCGGAACGACGTTTCTCACGCGGTCGACGGTGACCAGCGACCGCACCGCCCTGTGGTCGGACGGCAACACCTATCCGCTGGTGGTCGTGGACGTGACCAGCGAGTCGCACCCGTTCTGGACCGGCGCGCAGCGCGTGATGGACACCGCGGGCCGCGTCGAGAAGTTCGAACGCCGCTACGGAGTGCGCAAGCGCCCGTGAGTACTTGTTAACCGCCCGCGGTTAACAAGTACTCACGGGTCGACGAAGGAGGAGACAGAACATGGCAGTACCGAAACGCAGAATGTCGCGATCCAATACGCGTAGCCGGAGATCGCAGTGGAAGGCCCAGGCACCCGACCTCGTCGGGGTGACGGTGGGCGGCGCGACGCATCGCGTGCCGCGCCGGCTGGTGAAGGCCGTGAAGCTGGGATTGGTGGACCCGGCCGGGAAGTGACGCTCCTCGTGCGAACCTTGGCGGGTGCTGCTGTACATCCTGGAACTGGTGGGCATCGCGGTGTTCGCGGCCTCGGGTGCCCTGGTGGGGGTGACGAAGCGCCTCGACATCTTCGGTGTGTGCGTGGTCGGTGTCTTCACCGCTCTCGGTGGCGGCATCGTCCGCGACGTCCTGCTGGGCATCCACCCGCCGACGTCGCTGGGTAGCTGGCCGAACCTCGGCACGTCGTTCGGCATGTCGTTGCTGGTGTTCTTCCTGCATTCGACTGTCGGGCGACTCCGCCGCGAGATCCTGGTGCTCGACGCTCTGGGTATGGGCCTGTTCGCGAGCACGGGCGCGGTGATCGCGCTCGACCACGGGGCGAGTCCGCTCGCGTCGTGCCTCATCGGCGGGACGGCGGCGATCGGCGGCGGGATCTTGCGCGACGTGCTGGTGAACGAGGTCCCGTTGCTGCTGCAGCGGGACTTCTACGCGGTGCCGGCGCTGCTCGGTTCGGCGCTGGTGGTCGTGGTGAGCGAGTGGGGTTCGGGCACCGACGTGGCGCTGGTGGTGGGCACGGTGTTCGCGTCGGCGCTGCGGGTGCTGGCGCTGTGGCGGAACTGGGGTCTGCCGGGTCCGCGGGTCCTCGACTGACCGCCGCCAGGGCACTTCGGTGATCCCTTCTCAGACATATCTCAGTTGATCGGGCCAAACTGTCGGGTATGCGCATTTTGGTGGTCGACGACGATCGCGCCGTGAGGGAGTCCTTACGGCGGTCTCTCAGCTTCAACGGGTACTCGGTGGAACTGGCCGTCGACGGTATCGATGCTCTCGAGAAAGTGGCGAACGCGCGCCCCGACGCGATCGTGCTCGATGTGATGATGCCGCGCCTGGACGGTCTCGAGGTGTGCCGTCGGCTGCGGAGCACCGGCGACGACCTGCCGATTCTCGTCCTCACGGCACGCGACTCCGTGTCGGAGCGGGTGTCGGGTCTGGACGCCGGAGCCGATGACTACCTGCCCAAACCCTTCGCTCTCGAGGAATTGCTGGCCCGGCTGCGCGCACTACTGCGCCGCGCCGCGCCGGAGCCGGGCATCGACTCGGAGAAGATGACGTTCGAGGACCTCACGCTCGACCCGGTCACCCGCGAGGTGACGCGTGGCGAGCGGTCCATCAGCCTCACCCGCACCGAGTTCTCGCTTCTCGAGATGCTGATGGCCAACCCGCGCCGGGTGCTGACCCGCGGCCGCATCCTCGAGGAGGTGTGGGGTTACGACTTCCCGACGTCCGGCAACGCGCTGGAGGTCTACGTCGGGTATCTGCGTCGCAAGACGGAGGCGGACGGAGAGACCCGCCTGTTGCACACCGTCCGCGGAGTCGGCTACGTGCTGCGGGAGACTCCTCCGTGATGGCAGTTCCGTTCCACAAGACCGCCGACAAGTCGGGGGCGAAGCGCGACTCGCACCACATTTCCCGGCACCCCACAGGCCCGATTCCGTTACCGCCCGAGATGCGCCCTCCGATGCCGTTGACGCGGTCGGTGTCGTTGCGGTGGCGGGTGACGCTGCTCGCCGCGTCGGTGGTGGCCATCGCGGTGGCCGTGATGGCGATCGCGGCGTACGCCGTGGTGTCGCGGGCTCTGTACGCGGATGTCGACAACCAGCTGCGCACCCGCGCGTCGGCGCTGATCGACAGCAATCTGGTGACGTTCGATCCGCGCTACATCGCGGGCGCGACGCTGTACACGACGGACATCAGTGTGGCGCTGATCTTCCCGGACCTCGACACGTACACGCCGCCGGGGTCGAGTGTTCCCATCGGTGAACCCGAACTGTCCGTGGCCCGCGGCGAGCGCGACACGTCGTTGCGGACGGCGGAGAATCAGCGGGTGCTGGCCGAGCGCACCCAGGACGGCAGCACGCTGGTGATCGCGCAGCGACTGGCGCCGACGGGCGCCGTGCTCGACCGGCTCGCCTGGGTGCTGTTCATCGTCGGCGGGTGCGGAGTGGTCCTCGCGGCCGCCGCCGGAACGACGGTGGGACGCACCGGTCTGCGTCCGATCGCCCGGCTCACCGCCGCCACGGAACGGGTGGCCCGGACCGACGACCTGACGCCCATGCCGGTGACGGGCAACGACGAACTCGCCCGGCTCACCGAGAGTTTCAACACGATGCTGAGGGCGCTCGCGGAATCGCGGGAGCGGCAGAGCAGGCTCGTCGCCGATGCCGGACACGAACTGCGGACGCCGCTCACGTCGTTGCGCACCAACATGGAGTTGCTGATCGCGTCGAGTCGTCCTGGCGCACCGCACATTCCGGACGAGGACATGGCCGAGCTGCGCACCGACGTGGTGGCGCAGATCGAGGAACTCTCGCAGCTGGTGGGCGACCTCGTGGATCTTGCCCGCGAGGACGCACCGGAAACCGTCTTCGAGAGAGTCGATCTCAGCGAAGTGGTGGAACGAAGCCTCGAGCGGGCACGCCGCCGGCGCAACGAGATCGACTTCACCGCCGTCACCGTTCCCTGGTTCGTCTACGGCGACCACGCGGGACTGTCGCGGGCGGTGCTCAACGTGCTCGACAACGCGGCCAAGTGGAGTCCCACCGGTGAGCAGGTGCGCGTGGCGATGAAGCCGGCAGGCGACGGCCTCCTCGAGCTGACGGTCGACGACGCGGGCCCGGGCATTCCGGAGGAGGATCGGGAGCTGGTGTTCGACCGCTTCTACCGGTCGACGGCCTCGCGCTCGATGCCCGGCTCCGGGCTGGGTCTGGCGATCGTCAGGCAGGTGGTGGTCAAGCACGGCGGCACGATCGCCGTCGACGTCTCCGAACGGGGTGGTGCGCTCATCCGGATCGTCCTTCCCGGTGAACCCGAAGCGGAATAGGCTCAGGGTCTCGGCTAACTCCAAGGCCGGTCTCAGGACCTTCTCAGTCCCACCGGGCACTCTCGTAGCCAGAGACGGTGCGACTGCCCCTTGCGGGCGGTCGCAGGAGATGGAAGTGATGCGATGACCGAAGATCGAAACAGTCACGACGGCAACAGCCGCGACAATGCCGGTGGCGACCAGGGCGCGCGCCCCGATCAGCCCGCCCACCCGCAGTCGACGCCGGGTTACCACCCGACCGAGCAGTTTCCGGCCACTCCGCAGAATCCCGCGGGCGGTCCGACGGGTCAGCAGCCCTACGGCGCGGCCGGGTACCCCCAGGGCAATCCGTACGGTGCGCCGCAGCAGCCCACACAGCAGTTCGGCCAGCCTCAGCACGGTGCTCCCGGACACCCGGGTGCCCAGCACGCGGCCGGGCCGCACGGGGCGCCTCAGGGCCCGTTCCCCGGCCTTCAGGGCCCCGGACAGGCCGGCGCGGGGTCGACGGCGACCGCGACCAAGCGTCCCGCCCGCACCGCCATCGTGGTGGGCGCTGTGGCGCTCGCTCTCGTGAGCGGTGGCATCGGTGGCGTCGTGGGCTCCCTGGCAACCGACCGGAACGGCAGCGGCGCCGCGGTGACCAACTCCCTCGACGCCCCCAAGAACAACACCGCGACCCCGGCCGCGAACGCACCGGCGGGTTCGGTGCAGGCTGTCGCGAACAAGGTGGTCCCGAGCGTCGTCCAGATCGAGGTCGCGACCGCCGGCGGTTCCGGTGGCGAAGGATCCGGCATCGTCATCTCGTCCGACGGCATGATCCTCACCAACAATCACGTGGCAGGCGCGGCCGCCAAGGGTGGCAAGCTGACGGTCGCCTTCTCGGACGGCAGCACGGCGGACGCCAAGCTGGTCGGCGCCGACCCGGTGTCCGATCTCGCGGTCATCAAGGTGGACGGCAAGACCGACCTCACTCCGATCGAGCTGGGAACGTCCGGCAACGTCCAGGTCGGACAGCAGGTCGTCGCGATCGGGTCGCCCCTCGGCCTCGCCGGAACCGTCACCGAGGGCATCATCTCGGCGCTCAATCGCCCGGTGTCCACCAGCGGTGAGTCCGGCAACCAGAACACCGTCATCGACGCACTCCAGACGGACGCGGCCATCAACCCGGGCAACTCCGGCGGCGCCCTCGTCAACATGGACGGCCAGCTGATCGGCATCAACACCGCCATCGCGAGCATCGGTGGTTCCGGTGCGGGTGAGCAGAGCGGATCCATCGGACTCGGCTTCGCGATCCCGGTCGACCAGGCCCGGCGCATCGCGGACGAGCTCGTCAAGACAGGCAAGGCCACCCAGGCCGTCATCGGGATCCAGGTCCCGTCACAGGACGCCGCCAACGGTGCCACCGTCGTCGAGGTCACGGCGGGCAGCCCGGCGGAGAAGGCGGGAATTCCGAAGGGATCGGTCATCACCAAGGTCGACGACCGTGTCATCACCAGTGGCGACGCACTCATCGCCGCCATCCGCTCACACGCACCGGGAGACAATGTGTCCATCACCTACACCGACGGGAACGGATCCAATACGAAGACCGTCGACGTCACGCTCGGAACCGCCGAACAGGGTGGCCGCTGATGAACACGGGGATTCTCGGGCAGGTCGAGTCCGTTCTGAACGGGGCCACTACGGTAGGGACCATGGACATCGAAGCCTCGCTGGCCGGCCGCGCGCTGGTGGTAATCGTCGACGACCGCACCGCTCACGGTGACGGCAAGGACTCCATCGGGCCCCTGGTGACAGAACTGCTGAACGAGGCCGGCTTCATCGTCGACGCCATCGTGGCGGTGGCGGCCGACGAGGTGGAGATCCGTAACGCGCTCAACACCGCCGTCATCGGCGGCGTCGACCTCGTCGTCTCCGTCGGCGGCACCGGCGTGTCGCCGCGCGACGTCGCACCCGACGTCACCGCCGAGGTCCTCGACCGTGAGATTCCGGGAATCTCGGAGGCCCTCCGCTCCTCGGGTCTCGCCGCCGGTTCGCTCGACGCGGGCCTCTCCCGCGGGCTCGCCGGCGTGTCCGGCAGCACACTCGTGGTAAACCTCGCGTCCTCCCGCGCCGCGGTCCGGGACGGCATGGCCACGCTGACGCCGCTCGCGGCACACGTGATTTCCGAATTGTCCGGCCTGGAAGGCTGAGACGATTTCTCGTTCCGACGAGCCGGACTCGCCCAGCGAGACCGACGAGCAGGCAGTTCCGAGCCGGGCCTCGATCGACAGGGCCCGGCTCGAACGCATCTTCGGGGACGTCTTCCCCGACACCACCGCGGACGAACGCGGCCAGGACGAGGCATCTCAGTATGTGGACAAACGCAACGAGTCTGAGGAGTGGATTCGGCGTCAGGTCCCCCCTCATCACGGGTAGACGCGTGATTGAAATCTGGATGAATCTAAGTGTTGTCGAAAGTAACGGAAAAAATCGCACCCGGAAAACCACTGGTACAACCTCTTTCGTTCGGGCAACTCAAAAGCGGGGCTACTCGTAGGTAACGTCTTGTTTTCAACTTTGTGAGGCACATCACAATTGCGTCACGAGCTGATCACGTTGCCCAGGTTCTTAGCTCAGGTTAATGTCCCTGACGAGTCAGTACGAAGATGGAGGGCGGGGCGTGGTGCCACGTCGTTGCCCGGACGAGCCTCCTGTGAGGTTTGTCTCTGGTGTCGAAATTCCGGCAACTGGTCGTCCGCAGTTAACTCTGCGGACACCTTTGCTGCGAATACTGCGCTGGGCCCGAAATGGACCACTCCTCAGTTTCGATCGTCGAGGCTGGGAACCTGCTTGAATCCTGATGAGGGGAACGAATGAGCGAGAACCGCAAGTCCGGCCTGCGCCGTGGCGCCCGTATTGCAGGCCTGGGTGCTGCTGCGGCTGTTGCACTCGGTTTGATGTCTACTGGTGCGGCGAGTGCGGATACCTTTATCCCGCTGCCTGATGGTTCGAAGGTCGGTCCGAATGTGACGTTGACGCGGACGGCGGAGAGCGCTCTGTCGTCGCCGTCGTTGGCTGCCAATGGCGCCGGTCGTGTGGCGTGGGTGTCGGGCACCGTCGTTGCCGATGTCAAGGGCATCAAGGAGGTCACCGACGTTCCGGAGGCGAACTCCACGACGAACAATGCGGGTACCTACAACGGTACGAATGCGGCAACGACGCATGGTGTTTCGCGGGTGTCGACCGGGTACATCGTGGGTTGCCAGGTGGATATCACGGGTCTGTCGGCGAATCCGTCGTTCAGTCTGGGTCTCGATTCGTTGTCGACGAGTGCGGGTCTGACGGTTCCGTTGGCTTCGGGTGAGGTCAAGTACGTGCCGCTGGGTGGCAAGGACATCAAGAAGGACGGCGTGTACGCGCTGCAGTACCAGGATGCGGAGCTGCAGGTGCAGAAGTGCGGTGGATTCGCGCAGGCTCGTTCGTACTCGGTCGTGGAGATCGTGGGCAACGACTACTCGAAGACCGTTCTGTACGGTGCGCCGTTCAGCATCGGCTGATTTCGGTCTCTTCCGCAGTTCTTCCCACCCACTTCTCGCGTGCGCGAGTTATCTACCCTTAGAGGGGAACAATGAACATCAACCGTAAGAACGGTGTGCGTCTGGCGGCGGTCGGTGCCGCTGCTGCCGCGACCATGGGCTTCTTTTCCGTCGGTGCGGCGAACGCCGACACGTTCATTCCGCTGCCTGGTGGTTCGATCACGCAGACGTTGGCCGACGGCACCGTGGTGACGGTGAACCTGACGGACGAGAGTGCGAACATTTCGCCGTCGATGGGTTCGACTCCGTTGCACCGGAATGTCTGGGTGAATGGCAAGGCCTCCGTCCACCTGGACGGCGCCGGAGCGACCGGTGCCGACATCCAGCCCGGCTACGTCCTGGCCTGCCAGGTCGACTTCGGTGCGGAGGCAGGCGGTGAAGCCGGCTCGACTCCGGTGGTAAATGCCGACGGTACCGTTTCGGTTCCTGTCGACGGCGGCACGAGCGCTGGTATCACCCTCGGCCCCGGTGAGGCTGTCAGCGTCGACATCCTCGACCTCGAGTCGGCCGACGCCTATGGCGGAGAGTCGCATTCCGCATACAACAGCTTCGAGGGTACCGACGGTTCGGTCACCTGGGCCGATTCGACCCTCGGCGTGAGTGGCTGCGCCGGTTACGCCCAGGCGCGGTCGTATGTGAACGTGTCCGTCGAGACGGACAACGTCAGCAGCACCGTCACTCTCTGGGGTCAGCCCTTCAGCATCGGCTGATAATTCGTTCCGCCCATGACTCCGGGCCCGTGCACGCAGCTGCTGCACGGGCCCGGAGTCGTCGGAAGCTATTCGCGGGTCTGCTCGAGGTTCGCGGCCTTGTCCGCGGTCATCGCGTGCGCTCCGTCGGGACTCGCTGTCGCGCCGTTGGTTTCGAGGCTCGATTCGAGGATGTCGCGGATCTGGATCAGCAGGTCGGCCTCGCTGGCCTTCTTGTCTGCGGGCTCGGTGATGAACCGCTTCTTCGCGGCGTTGGCCGGGACGATGAGAATGAAGTACACGACTGCGGCGATGATCACGAAGTTGATCACGGCCGTGATGACGGCGCCGATGTTGATGAAGGTGGCCGGGTTGTCGGAGAGAATCTGGTAGCCCCAGCCCAGATCGTTGGCGCCGCCCGCAACGGCGATCAACGGATTGATCACGTTGTTGGTGAACGCTGTGACGATGGCGGTGAACGCGGCTCCGACTACGACCGCGACGGCGAGGTCGAGGACGTTCCCCCGGAGCAGGAAGTCCTTGAATCCCTTGAGCATGTCGACGTCTCCTCGAGTGGGTGGCAAGTCATCCAGCACTGTTCGCAGAAAAGCCTAGATGAGCGCGGCTCCGTGTGACGGGTCACTGAAAGGTCACGGTGATCGCGCTCGTGAGAGATGCCGCGGCCACCGTCGTGGCCTCGGATGCCGGCAGGGCCAGCATCACCACGCGTTCGCGCTGGTCACGTCCGTTCTCGGAGGGTGTCACCAATACCACGACGGCGCGGGACGCCAGCACGGTGGCGCCGGAGCGCCGGTCCGGATTCGCTGGTGTGTCGGGATCGACCGTGAGCACGTCGACGCGATCGCCCTCACGCAAAAGTTCCGTGACAGCGGGGTCGGCGAGCCGGACGGGGACGATCCGGGCGTCGTCCATGCCGGCTGCGGCCGCGGCGAGACGGGGACCCAGTACCCGGACGTCGGTGAGGGCTTCTCCGGCGCGGGTCGGTCCGGCGAGGGTGCGCCCGTCGACGTCCGCCAGTGCGGTGACGGCGCCGTCGGGCAGGGTCCCGGCCTCGAGGTCCACCAGTTCCACGTCGGCGTCCGTGAGAACGACGCCCGGTTGTAGATCCCGGGCGGCCACCACGACTGCGGAGCGGGCGGAGTCGGGGTCTCCGCGGGCGAGGAGGGCCAGTGCGAGGCAGACCAGCGCGGCGGCCAGGACGCGTCTGGCGACGAGGGTGCGGGCCCAGCCGGGATGGGCGAAATCCGACAGCCGGTCGGCCCACGACGGGCTCAGGCTTCGGTGTGCTCGGTTCGACCGGCGGCGACCGGTCGGGACAGGGTCGAACGACATGGTTCGACGCTAGGAGACCGGCGGGCCCATGGGTACGCCGAAAGAGCCCGCCTGTGGATGGACGAGAGGTTGTGGATAACTCGCGGAGACGCGCGAACTAGCTGGCAGCAGCCTTGGCCGGTGCGGCGGCCGCGGTGCTCGACGAGCTGGACGAGGCCGTCGACGAACTTTCCGACTTCGCGGCGGGAGCAGAGTCGGTCTTGGCAGGCTCGCTGGCCGCGCCGGACGTGCCGCGGCTGTCGGTGCGGTAGAAACCACTGCCCTTGAAGACGATGCCGACGGAGTTGAACAGTTTGCGAAGCTTGCCCGAGCATGCGGGGCAGACGGTCAGGGAGTCATCACTGAACGACTGGACGATGTCGAAACGGTTGTCGCATGCCGTGCACGCATATGAATAAGTAGGCACCGGGGTTCCTCCGCACTGTGTAGTCAAACCGCAGGTTTTAGCACTCTACAGTCGACAGTGCCAACAACGCTAATCAGAGAACTATTCCGGGCCGGACACGTCCTCAGCGGTCGCCGAGCGGGACGAGGCCCGAGCGGGGGGTGAGTGCCCAACCCATACGTACGTCATGGGGATCCTCGGGCAATTCGGATACCAGTTCCTCGTCGCGGACCACCGTGATCAGCCGTGCGTCGGAGGAAGCGAGCCCGAGACTCCGGTCGTAGAAGCCCGCACCGCGGCCGAGTCGCACGCCCCTCCGGTCGACGGCCAGGGCGGGCACGAAAATGGTTCCGGCCGAACGGATCTCGTCGGGCTCCCACACCGGGCCGGTCGGCTCGCGCAGGCCGTAACTCGCGTCGGCGAGACCGTCCGCGCCCGTGAACTCGGACCAGTGGAGCGGGCCCGGATCGCGGGTGACGGGCACGAGGACGCGTCCGGCGACCTGCCGGAGGGCATCGAGAAAGTCCAGTGATCCCGGCTCGAGCGCGGTGGGAACGTAGGCGCAGACGGTGGATCCATCGGCGATTCCCTGTGTGACGAGTGCGACGAGCGCCCGGTCCTCGGCCGTGCGGAGTTCGGGGGTCAGAGCTCGTCGCCCGGAGAGCACCAGTTGCCGCCACTCGTCCTTCGTTCGTGCGTGCATGCCCCAACCTTAGAGCCGACCGACGAGCGTCCCTGACGGGTTCCGGGAGGTTACTGACAGGATCTTGGTGACTGTCGAGTAGGTCCGCACAGTTATGGTGTGGGCATGACAGACGCCGCACCGCACACCGCCAGCGCCTTTCGCACGGCTGTCGTGCCCGCAGCGGGAATGGGCACGCGATTCCTCCCCGCGACCAAGACCGTGCCGAAAGAGCTGCTCCCGGTCGTGGATACCCCGGGTATCGAACTCGTGGCCGGAGAGGCCGCGGATTCCGGTGCCGGCCGGCTCGTGATCGTGACGTCGCCGGGCAAGGATGGAGTGGTCGCCCACTTCGTCGAGGATCTCGTGCTCGAGAGCAAGCTCGAGGCCAGCGGCAAATATCACCTGCTCGAGAAGGTGCGCAAGGCTCCCGGCCTGCTCGAGGTGGAGTCCGTCGTCCAGGATGAGCCTCTCGGCCTGGGCCACGCGGTCGGCTGCGCGGAGTCGGTCCTCGACGACGACGAGGACGCCATCGCCGTGCTCCTCCCGGACGACCTGGTGATGCCGCGCGGAGTGCTCGAGACGATGTCGCGGGTTCGCCGCAAGCGCGGGGGCACCGTCCTCTGCGCCATCGACGTCCCCAAGGATCAGGTGAGCTCGTACGGCGTCTTCGAGGTCGAGACGGTTCCCGACGCCACCAACCCCGACGTCCTCAAGGTCACCGGCATGGTCGAGAAACCGGCCATCGAGGATGCGCCGTCCACGTTCGCCGCCGCAGGTCGCTACCTCCTCGACCGCGCGATCTTCGATGCGCTGCGGCGGATCGAACCCGGCGCCGGCGGGGAGCTCCAGCTCACCGACGCCATCGCCCTCCTCATCAAGGAAGGCCATCCCGTTCACGTCGTCGTGCACCGAGGCACGAGACACGATCTCGGAAATCCCGGCGGCTACCTCCGCGCTGCGGTTGACTTTGCGTTGGACATGGACGAGTACGGCCCGTCGTTGCGCGAATGGCTGATCGACCGATTGAAGCGGACGGATTCCTAGAAGCTCGGGAGGCAAGAACTTGCGGTCGGTCGAGGAGCAACAGACGATCGTGACCGCGGCCGCAGTGGCGCCGCGGCCGGTCCGTGTGGCGATCTCCGAAGCCCAGGGGCTGTTGTGTGCCGAAGAGGTGGTCACCGAGCGTCCGCTTCCCGGTTTCGACCAGGCTGCGATCGACGGCTATGCCGTCCGCAGCGTCGACGTCCAGGCCGCCGGAACCGACATCCGCGACGACGACGGTGCGCCCGTCGAACTGTCGCTTCCCGTGGTCGGTGAGGTCACGGCCGGTTCGCGGCAGCCGATCCGGCTGCAGCCGCGTCAGGCCGTCAAGGTCGACACGGGTGCACCGCTCCCGACGCTCGCCGACGCCGTCCTTCCGCTCGACCGCACGGACGGCGGCCGGGCCCGCGTCAAGATCTACAAGCCGGTCCGCTCCGGCGACTACGTGCGCCGGGCCGGCGACGACGTGCAGCCCGGAGACGTCGCGGTCCGGGCGGGCACCATCATCGGAGCCGCCCAGGTGGGGTTGCTGGCGGCGGTGGGCCGAGACAAGGTGCTCGTACACCCCCGGCCCCGGCTGTCCGTCATCTCCGTCGGCGGCGAACTCGTCGACGTCGACCGGACCCCCGGTCCCGGCCAGGTCTACGACGTCAACTCCTACGCGCTGGCCGCCGCCGCCCGCGACGCAGGCGCCGACGTCAACCGGGTCGGTATCGCGAACGCCGACGCCCGTCGCCTGCGCGAGGTGGTGGAGGGTCAGCTGATCCGTTCCGAGATCGTCGTCATCGCGGGTGCCGTCGGTGGCGGCGCCTCCGAGGACGTGCGGGACGCACTCGCCGATCTCGGCAACCTCGAGGTCGACCGGGTCGCGATGCATCCGGGATCGGTCCAGGGTTTCGGTCAGCTGGGCCGGGACGAGGTCCCGACGTTCCTGCTCCCGTCCAACCCGGTGAGCGCCCTCGTGGTCTTCGAGGTGATGGTGCGCCCACTGATCCGCATCGCGCTGGGGCGCAGGCAGCCGATGCGACGCGTCGTCACCGCTCGCACCGTCGCGCCGATCACGTCCATCGAGCACCGCAAGGGTTTTCTCCGCGGTCAGCTCATGCGCGACGAAGCCACGGGGGAGTACCTCGTCCAAGCTCTCGGCGGGGCGCCGGGCGCGTCCTCGCACCTGCTCGCCACGTTGGCCGAGGCCAACTGTCTGGTCCTCATCGACCCCGAGATCACCGAGGTCCGGACCGGTGACCAGGTGGACGTGGCCTTCCTGGCGCAGCGGGGCTGATGGCACCGCGACAGTGTGAGACGGGATGACACAGCATCCGGGTTGGCCGCCGCATCTCGGGCCCCTGCGCGTGAAGGGTGGCGTCGTCACCGTGCGCGCCATCAGGTTGCGTGACGCGTCGGCGTGGAGCCGTCTGCGCACCCGCGACCGCGCGCACCTCGAACCGTGGGAACCGACCGGGGAGGCGCCCTGGGAAGCGCGCCACCATATTTCGGGATGGCCCGGACTGTGCAGCAGTTTGCGTTCGGAGGCCAGGAAGGGTCGCATGCTGCCGATGGCCATCGAACTCGACGGCAATTTCTGCGGCCAGATCACGATCGGCAACGTGGTGCGGGGTGCGCTGCGCTCCGCCTGGATCGGGTACTGGGTGGCCAGCGACGTCAACGGGCTCGGGGTGGCCACCGGCGCGCTCGCGCTGGGGCTCGATCATGCCTTCGGACCCGTGGGGCTGCACCGCGTGGAGGCCACCGTGCGTCCGGAGAACCTGGCGAGCCAGGCGGTGCTGCGCAACGTCGGCTTCCGCGAGGAGGGTCTCCTCAAGCGCTACCTGGACGTCGACGGGCAGTGGCGCGACCACATTCTGGTCGGCATGACCGTCGAGGACGTGCCCGGCACGGTGGCGGATTCGCTCGTGCGGAGTGGCAAAGCCACTTGGGGCTGACCGCAGAACGGACATGGACAAACGTCCAGCTACGCGGCAGTTATCTCACGGTATCAAAGCTTCCTGACCGGGGCTCCGCTTTCGGCGAGTCTTTGCCGGATCGTTCTCTCTGCCTTATCGGGGCATGTCGAGCACCACATTTTCGCGTTACGCATGTGACACCTGAGTATGGTGAGATCGGCGCGTCTGCGAAGATGTGCGTGTTCATGCGGTTAGCCTGGGTGGGTCAACAGCGGTATCCATGCTGGTAGACGATTGGGAGGAGGTCGCCGTATGCCGAACTCGTTTCTCTGGATCGGGCTCGTCGTCGTGTGGCTCTTCGTCCTGGTCCCGATGCTGGTGAACAACCGCCCCCGGATTCGACAAACCAGTGACGCAGCACTCGCGACGCGCGTGCTGCACCGCGGTGACGAACGTCCCGTGCAGCGTGGACCCGCGGCTGGACACCGCAGCGATCCGTACTGGCAACCGGAACCGGACCACTACGGCTACGACGCGGAGGACCTTGTGGACACTCACGCAGAGGAAGACGAGTTCGACGGTGAGCGGGCACCGGTCGGTGAGTACGTACCGGCGCGCCGGGGGCGTGGCGGCTTCGACCCCGAGGCCGACGCGATCGCGCGCGAGGCCCGGTATGCGTTCCGGCAACGGTCGGTTCTCGGGCTGGTGTTCGCGACAATCATGTCGGCGGCGCTCGGGCTCATCATCTCCCCGCTGATGTGGTGGGCGTTCGCGGCCGGTGTGGTCGGCCTCTTCGGGTATTTGGCGTATCTGCGCCGGCAGGTTCAGATCGAGCAGGAGATCCGTCGCCGGCGGACCGCCCGACTCAACCGGTCGCGGTTGGGTGTCGAGTCCCGCAGCGACGAGGAACTCCGCCTCATCCCGGCCCGGTTGCGGCGTCCGGGCGCCGTCGTCCTCGAAGTGGACGACGAGGACCCCGAATTCGATCATCTCGAACACTTCGACGACGCGCCGATGCAGCAGGCCACGATGCGCCGAGCTGCCGGTGAGTAGCCGGGTGAATCGGGCCGAAAGCCACGTCGGTGTAGGCGATTCGCTCCCGCCGCGGGTGGCCTGCTAGAGTTTGCCGAGCGGATCGCAGGATCCGCACGGGGCTGTGGCGCAGTTGGTAGCGCGCTTCGTTCGCATCGAAGAGGTCAGGGGTTCGATTCCCCTCAGCTCCACCACAGAAGAGGCACTCACTCCATCCGGAGAGGGTGCCTCTTCTGCATTCCGACCCAGGTGAGCGTCGTCGTCAGGGGTGCGAGAGCGTGGCACCGTGCGAATGGCCGACTCTTGGATTTGCCAAAAGGTAACTGAATGCTGTGTACTGTCCGTAGGTCATCAAGGGGTCGATCGCACGGGGTGGAAATACATGCAGGCAATGGACAAGATCTCGAAGTTCTTGGAACCGGCGACGGTGGTCGCGACCATCACCGCGACGATGTTGCTGGTGAACGTCCTGTGAACTCCGGCCGACCAACCGACGTCGCGAGGGCCGCGTCGGAGACGCCGACCTTCCGCTGACCGCTCAGCACCTCCAGGCCGCAACGCCGAACCCGCAGGGGTTCTCGGAAGCTGCTCGAGTCCCACCTGGCTCGGGCACCGCTGGTGGTGCCGGTTCCCCGACATTTGCACCACCAGCACCTCTACTCGATTCGCTCGATACCATGACAGCGGCGACGTCGCCGTAGACGTGGTGTCGTGTCGTGAATACGAGGGGGGTGCACAGTGAGCGCGCGTCGTGCTGTTCGAAGGCTGACCATGGTCGGACTGGCGCTGGCCTTCTTGTCCGGGCTCGGCTGGGTCACCGTCTCGGTGTTCCCGTCCGACGCCTCCGCCGACCCCCAGTACCACGACTGCGCCAGTAGTCGCGGCTGCGGCGGAGAGCCCAGCGAGACACGGGAACCGAGCGAGACACGGGAACCGAGCGAGACACGGGAACCGAGCGAGACACGGGAACCGAGCGAGACACGGGAACCGAGCGAGACACGGGAACCGAGCGAGACCGGGAAGCCCAGCGAGACGGCCGAGCCGTCCGAGACCACGGAACCGTCCGAGACGACCGAACCGACGGAGACGTCGACACCTTCGACATCACGGGTCGTGGTCGCTCCGCCCCGTCCGATCACGTTGCCGCCGGTGGGCGAACCGACCATCGCGCGCCCGGACACGTCCGGGGACGACGATTCCGGAAACGACTCGGCTTCCGATGCTGCGGAAGCCGCTCCGGGCTCGGAGGGTCCTGCAGCACCCCCGCCGTCCGGGGGAGCGCCGGCCGGAGGTTCCGGGTCCGGAACCGCCGCGGCAGCTCCGGGAACGAGTGGTCCCGAAGATTCCGCACTCCAGGATCAGCCTGCCGGGGAGGCCCCGAGCGGCGACGGCCCGTCGCCCGCTGCGGGCGCACCGGCCCAGGACGATCCGGCCGCCGCGCCGCCGGGAATGGTTCCGGTGGTCCACAGTGAGCCGTTGCCTGCGATCACCGTTCTCGGTGGGGTCGGCGTTCTGCTGTGCTGCGCCGGCGGGGCGGGTGCGCTGACCTTCAAGGGTGCTCGCGCACAACAGGCGCGCATCGCGGCCGCGCGGGCGGAATTCTTCCCGCCCGCTTCGAGTGGAGGGATGTAGTCGTGGGGGCGAACAGATCTCATCGTCGGGTAGCGGCGGCCGTGGATGCGGTGTGTGACGCGGCGGCCCGGGCCGAAGCCGTGTCACTCCGGCACGTGGTGGACGCGGTGGCCCGCGAACGGCAGCGTCCCATCGAACTCGACTTCACGAAGCCGATGGCACCCGGTGTGTGCGGCCAGAGGCGCGCGTACCCGGACCGGGACGTGATCGTGCTGGCGCCGGGCCTGCCCGACCTCGACCGCACGCTTGCGCACGAGCTGGGTCACATCGTGTTTCGGCACGAAGGAGCCGAGATCGTCGCCGCGACGCTCGAAGCCGGTGACGATCTGATCGCCTACATGCTCAGCCAGCGGTCGCGACGGCGGGGAGACGAGCAGCCGTCCGACGAGGTGGCCGAGTGGGAGGCCGAGACGTTCGCGTCGATGCTGCTCATCCGGTTGAACACGATGCAGGGGCGCGGAACTCCCGTGTCCGTGCTCCGTTACGACGAGGCGATCGGCTGATGGGCTGGCTGGTTGCGCTCGTCGTCTGGACTGCCGCGGGTGCCCGGATCGGCCGGGTCGCCGCGCGTCAGCCGACGCCGCTGCGCGTGGCGATGGTGGTGGCCGTGTCCAGCGCGGCCCTCGCGTCCACGTTGGCCGTTCCGGACGTCGCCGGGCGCCTCGACACCGTGGCCCCGGGAGTCGGGCTGTCGGAGATCGTCCTCGAACTGGCGTGGACGCTGTTCGCCGCCGCGAGCGCGGTCGGCGCGATCTCCGTGTGGCCGATACTCCCGCGTCCTGCGCTGCGTGCCGTCGCCGTGGTCGTCTACACCGTGGCCGTCGTGCTCGGAATCGGGCTTGCCGGTGGATATCCCGTTCCCGCGCTGGTGTTCATCGTGATCGCGCTGACCGCGGTGGTCGTGACCGGAGTCCGGCACGTCGCGTGGACACCGCTCGGCCGCGGAATCTCACTGATCGTGGTCGGATCGGCGATCGTCCTGGCTGCGGCGGTCGTCGGACTGGTGCGTGAGGTGTCGGGCGAGACGTGGGCCGTCGGCTCCTCGCCGGCGTACACCGTCGCGGCCGTGATCGTCTCGGTCGGCACCGTCTGGGTGCTCGTCGAAACGTGGCTGCGCGCTCGACAGGACCTGCGCCGCATGAACACACTGCATTCGGTGCTCGTTTCACGGTTCCCCGAAGTGGTCGAGGGCGACGGCAAGGGGAGCACGACCGTCCTCCGCGCCTCCGACGCCGTCGCACACGTCATGGATGCGCTGTACCTGCAGGCGGGCGCGGGCATGCTCGAGACGGACGAACAGGATCTTCCGGAATCGGCCGCCGAACGCGCCCGGATTCTCGCCCGCTGGATCGACGACCCGGTCGCCTCGGACGTCCTCGACACCGAGTGGATCGCGCCGCCTCAGGGCATGTCGCCGCGCCGATGGGTGCTCGATCTGGCGGACGCGTACGCCGACGTCCGGAAGTCGGCCCCCGTTCCTGCGAAGGCGGACACCGTCGAATCGGTCGCGGAATAGCCTTCAGCCGCCGATCAGTCCGGCGAACCGGTGACGAGCCACCCGCAGGGCGAGGCGAGGTCTTCGGCCTCCGGCGGTCCCATGGATCCCGCGGGGTACGGCTTGGCCGGGGGAGGGTCACGCAGCAGTGCGTCGGCGACGGCCCAGACGTGCGCCAAGCCGTCGGGGCGCGTGAACAGCGACCGGTCGCCGTGCAGGACGTCGAGGATGAGCCGCGAATACGGTGCGAGGGCGTGGGCGAGCGGCACCGTGTCGAGGGGCAGTCCCAGGTGGCCCACCGTCAGGCTGTCGTCGGGTCCGGGTTCCTTGACCACCATGGAGATGTCGATCTCGCCGTCCCCGGACAGATCGAACGTCAGGACGGCGCCGTCCGGCGGAATGTCCGTGAGCGGGCCACGGGGACTTCGGAAGACGAGGCTGACCCGTTGCCGGCTGACACCCAGCATCTTTCCGGTCCGGAGGAGGAACGGCACCCCACGCCAGCGGTCCGTGTCGACCCACAGCCGTGCGGCGACGAACGTCTCCGTCGTCGAATCGTCCGCGACACCGTCGACGTCGCGGTACCCCTCGTACTGGCCGAGCACCACGTCGGCCGTGTCGAGGGGGCGGAACGCCCCGATCACGGATTCGCGGGCGGATTGGAGATCGTCGGCGCCCAACGTCTCCGGCGGTTCCATCGCGATCTCGGCGGCGACCTGGAACAGGTGTGTCACCAGCATGTCCAGGACGGCGCCGGTGGCGTCGTAGAACCGGGCGCGGTCGTCGATTTCGAGTGTCTCGGGCACGTCGATCTGCACCTGCTCGACGTGTTCCCGGTTCCAGACGCCCTCGATCAGCCCGTTGGCGAAGCGCAGGATGTGCAGATTCTGGGTGCTCTCCTTGCCGAGGAAATGATCGATTCGGTAGATCTGCTTCTCGTCGAGGACGTGGTGCACGGCTTCGTCGAGTTCGGCGAACGCCTCTCGAGACGTCCCGAACGGCTTCTCGTACACGACGCGTGCGCCACGGGCCAGGTCGTGCGTGCCGAGCGCGCGGGTGGTTTCGGCGAACGTGCTGGGTGGCAGGGCCAGGTAGTGCACCAACTGCGCGTCTGACGCGTCGAGGTCTTCCCGCGCCTGCCGAACGGTCGCGGGAAGTGTTCCCGGGTTGTCCGGGGTGAAACCGCCGCCGGCGAATCTCAGCCGCCGGGCGAACGCCTCCCAGTCGGTGTCGTCGTGCGGCACGGCGAACTGGTTCAGGACGTCGCGCACGTGGTCGCGGAACTGGTCGTCGGAGACGTTGCCCCGGCCTGTGCCGATCAGCATCCACTCGGAGTTCAGGAGCCCCGACTGGGCGAGTTGGAAGAACGCGGGGAGGACCATGCGTTTGGACAGGTCCCCGGTGGCACCGAAGAGGACGAAGATCGTGGGACCGAGCTGCGGTCTGTCAACCATTGCTCCATCATGCGCCACGCGGGCACACAGGGCAGGGCATTCCGGCGGTGTCGTCCGGTGTCGTCCGGTGCGTTTCAGCCGGACGTCGGATGCAACCTGCGGCGAACCCGTTGCCGCCCAACGGCTCCGGTGATCAGCGGGACGCGTCCGGCGGGACCTCCGGCAACCCCTCGCTGGCACGAAGTTTCTCGGCCATCGTGGTGAGCAGGTTCTGCGACTCTTCGGAGAGGTCGAACGCGCGGCTGGAGAGCTTGCGTAGTCCGTATCCCTGGAGTTGCGAGAGAAGCTCGAGATCGTGGTCGATCTTCGCGGCGTAGATGTCGTTGAAGAAGTAGTCGGGCTTCACCTTGAAGAAGCGAGCGAAGGCCGCGACCGTCTCGTCGGAGGGGTTGGTGCGTTGTCCCGACCGGAGTTGGGAGATGTAGGGCTTCGAGATCTGATGTCCGTCTGCGATGAGTGCCGCCGCGACCTCAGCGTTGGTATGCGGTTTACGTCCCGGAGGGTGGACCGTGTCGAAAAGCTTGTTCAACCGCGCAGCAAAATCTGCCATTGTGAGCCGCCGGGTCCTCTCTCGTGCGCGCGTCAGTCGTGTGAACGACACCGTACCACGATGATAACCGATTGATAACTCACGGACATAGAGGCAAAACGTCGTCCGCCGATGCCGCGCTTATCTCATATATGTTTCAACGACTGGCTGCTGTGCGCTCGCGGATCGCCGACATTTCGGGCGTCCTCTGCGCTCGTCACGCGCGTTCTACCGTTGAAAGTTCAAGAGAGGCGTCGGTGCGTGGCGCGCGAAGGCTGCCTCGCCGGTTGCGGTCGCCGGCACGCGTGCGTGGTTGCCGTTTCAATCACTGGAAGTTAGCTGGCAATGTCGTAGGGGTGTGTGCCGTGGGGCGGTGGTGCCTATAGTCCCAGTTCAGCGCCATTGTGTTGCGTTGCGCATCGCAACGTAGCGAGGTCGCTCGCGGCCCGCGGGGCCTGGTGAACACTACTGTGAAGTAGGGGCATTCGCACGGGCGCCGGGCCGCGCGCCGCCGATCCGACTCTCGGTCGCCGCGTGATCCGTGCGGCTCCGCTCCGTCTAGTTGGACATATGTCCAGCTCAGGCGGGGTTCCGCCGCTCCGGCACGCCCCTCGAGTCTGGCCAAATCTGAAGCCGACGGGGATGATTGTGATATGGAACACAGAATGAGTGACGCCGAGCTTCGGAAGGCGATTCGAGTTCTGCGCGAGCGCGCCGACGACGCCCGGCACCGAGGAAACGACGACGACGCCAACGGAATCGAGAGGACGATTCGTACCTATCAGGAAGAAATGACTCAGCGGTTGTGAACCGTCACGAACCGGCCCGGCGCGGGCCGGTTCGCGTTTCTTCTCGGGAAGGGCGCCCTGCAGTTGCGTGCGCGCAATCAGATTGCGTGCGTAGACTTCCAGCCGACACGGATCGGTGACGACGGGGGCGCGCACGGCTATGGCGATCAAGACGCTGGACGGCAAGAACTGCCTGATCACGGGTGCAGGTAGCGGGATCGGGCAGGCGACCGCCCTGGCGGCCGCGGCGGAGGGCGCCGAACTGTTCCTCACCGACATCAACGAGGTCGGCCTGGCTCAGACGGTCGAACAGGTCGGCAGCCGCGGGGGCACCGTCAGCTTCTCGCGCGCGCTCGACGTGTCCGACTACGACGCCGTCGCCGCATTCGCCGCCGACGTGCACGATCAGTTCGGCAGCCTCGACGTCGTGATGAACGTCGCCGGCATCTCCGCGTGGGGGACGGTCGAGAATCTCGAACACCGCCACTGGAAGTCCATGGTGGACGTCAATCTGATGGGCCCGATCCACATCATCGAGAGTTTCCTGCCCCCGATGGTGCGGGCAGGACGCGGCGGTCACCTGGTCAACGTCTCCTCCGCCGCCGGTCTGCTGGCACTGCCGTGGCATGCGGCTTACAGCGCAAGCAAATTCGGGCTCCGCGGAGTGTCCGAGGTTCTGCGATTCGATCTCAAACGGCACGGCATCGGCGTGAGCCTCGTGGTTCCCGGCGCGGTCAAGACGCCGCTGGTGGGCACGGTCGAGATCGCCGGGGTCGATCGCGACGACCCGCGCATCCAGAAGGCCATCCACCGCTTCGAGAAGCGGGCCGTCACGCCCGAGAAGGTCGCGTCCTGCATCATCGCCGGCATCAAGAAGGACCGGTACCTGGTGTACACGTCGCCGGACATCCGGTTCGGCTACTGGTGGGCCCGCAAATTCTCGCCGCCGTACGACTTCGTGATGCAGAGGGCCAACGACCAGTTCAGCAAGTTCCTGTAGGAGCTAGAACTCTCCGCCCCGACCGGGGGCGCTCGGGGCCAGAACCGTCCCGTCGGTGAATCGGACGCCGTCGGTGCACCGGCACTCGACCTGCCCGCCACCGAACTGCTCGGCGTGGAGCCGCGCGTACAACCCTTGTCGTGCAAGGAGTTCGGTGTGCGTTCCGCGTTCGATCAGCGTTCCCTCGTCGATCACGAAGATCACGTCGGCGTGCTGAATGGTGGACAGCCGGTGGGCGATCGCGAGGGTGGTGCGTCCGCGCATCACCTCACCGAGTGCCCGCTGGACGAGTCGCTCGGAAACCGTGTCGAGTGCGGACGTCGCCTCGTCGAGGATCAGTACGCGGGGGTTCTTCAGCAGTACCCGCGCGATGGCCAATCGCTGCTTCTCGCCACCGGACAGGCGGAATCCTCGTTCGCCCACCAGGGTGTCGTATCCGTCGTCGAATCCGAGGATGCGGTCGTGAATGTTGGCGGCCGCCGCCGCGGCCTGCAGTTCGGCATCGGTCGCGTCCGGTTTGGCGTATCGAAGGTTGTCGGCGATCGAGGCGTGGAACAGATACGGGTCCTGGGTGACCATTCCGACCGCCTCGGCGAGCGAGCTCATGGTCAGGTCGCGCACGTCGTAGCCGTCGACGCGGACGGCGCCACTGTCCACCTCGTACAGGCGCGGGACGAGGTAACAGAGCGTGGTCTTGCCTGCGCCGGACGGTCCGACGAAGGCGGCGAGCTGACCCGGCTCGATCTCCAGGGACGTGCCCGCGACCGCCCAGCGCCGGCTGCGACGTTCCGCCGGTTCCGTGTCGGGCGCCGCCGCCGGGAAGCGAGGCGCGACGGCCGCGACGCCGCGCATGCCACCGCCCCCACCGCCGCGCCCCAGGCTGCGCAGTGCCACCGGGTCGGGGTCGGCGGTGGCGAGCCGGACGGGCGCGGGATACGCGAAGTACACGTCGTCCAACTCCACCCGCCCGGGGGAGTCCGCGGGCAACTCGACGGCGTCCGTGCGGTTCACGATAGCGGGTTGCAGATCGAGGTACTCGAAGATGCGGCGGAACAACGCCATCGACGTCTGGACGTCGAGAGTCACCCGCATCAGCGAGACCAACGGTTGCAGCAACCTGGCCTGCAGAGTCGAGAACGCGACGAGTGTGCCCGCCGAGAGCGCCGCGGAACCGCCGCTGACGAGATACCCCGCCAGCAGGTACACGAGTGCGGGAGTGATCGCCATGAACGAGCTGACGACGGCGAAGAAGCCCTGGCCCGTCATGGCCTGCCGCACCTGCAGTTCGGTCTGCCGCGCGTTCTCGGTCCGATACCGGTCGAGCTCGGTGTCGGCCTGGTTGAACACCTTCGTCAGCAGAACACCCGAGACGCTCAGCGCTTCCTCGGTGATTGCGGTCATGTCCGACAACGACTCCTGCGTCTTGCGCGCCAGAACCCGTCGCCGGGCGCCGACCCGCCGCTGCAGGTAGACGAAGCCGGGGAGCAGTGCGACCGCGAGAAGCGTCAGCTGCCACGACAGCAGCAGCATCGCGATGAGGGACGCGGTCACGGTGACGACGTTCGACAGGATGCTCGACGCCGTGGACGTGAGGACGGACCGCACCCCGCCGACGTCGTTGGCCAGACGCGATTGGATCGAGCCGGTCTTGGTCGACGTGAAGAACGCCAGTTCCATCTTCTCGAGGTGGGCGAACAGACGCTCCCGGAGATCCGCCATCGACAGGTTGCCGACCTTGGTGGTGAGGTAGCTCTGGCCGACGCCGATCAGCGAACCCGTGAGCGTCACCGCGATCATGGCGACGACCAGCCACAGCAGCAGTGTCAGATGGACACCGCTGCCGTCGGTGGGAAACAGTGCGCGGTCGAACACCGCCTTCGTGAGGAAGGGATTCACGATGCCGAGCAGTGAGGACACGACGATGGCGGCCGCGACGAGCACCAGCCACCCGCGGTAGGGATGCAGGAGCGCCCAGATGCGGGGGAGCAGCGAAGACTCGGCGGGTGCCTCCGAGGCCTGCTGTGTCGATGAGGAACCGGTCGCGGGCATCTCCCCATCGTGCCCATCCGCCGCGGTCCTGGCGAGCCGAGTCGACGCGGCCCCGTCGTCCTGCTCCGGTCCGGTGGTTACGGTAGGTCCCCCTCCTCGGGGATGCCGAGTTCGTCGCGCACCGCGGCGAGAAAATCGTCCTGGGCGCTCATCCCGGCCTGGAAGTGGTCGGCGAACTGCTGTTGACGGGTGGACAGGGCGTCCGCAGACACGGCGTCATCCGTCGCGAAGTCGGTGCTCAGCCAGCCGACCGTCTCGGATCCGGCCAGGTATTCGACCACCATCCGCCGTGCCGATTCCACGACCGGTTCCGATCCGATGAGCTCCACCGCCGTGAATTTCGAGCCGAGGACGATGTTCTGTTGCGGTAGCGGACGGAGGACTTCGGCGATCATGGTCATGAGATCGGTTCCGTCGAAATGGTCGAAGGCCACCGAGACGGAACCCGACGTGATACGCACCTCGTTGGCCGCGGTCAGGAGCTCCGAGTAGATCTGCTGCCGCTGCGTTCGCAGGAACTCGTTCGAGGATTGGCTCACCGTCGCCTCCACCTGATTCGACGTGTTCAGCAAGGTGAACACGCCTCCGCACACGGAGCCGATCAGGGTGCCGACGACGGCCATCGAGGCCACGAGCATGCTGAGCCGAAACTCGTGGCGCCGCATATCCGTTCGGTCGGGAGGCGTGACGCCGTCACGCTCGCTCATCGTCCTGCTCCCTTCGATGCATCACCGGTTCACCCCGACTCTCCCGTACGGCCGGCGACCCGTCGCGCGTAGTCGACTACTCGGGTTGCGACACCCCGTGGGGAGCGCTGAACCGGGCCACCAGCGTCGGTAGGCCCCGATCGAGGTTCTCTACATCCCTCGGGAACGTTGTTCGAAGAGATCTTTCAGCGATGCCCGGCGTGCAGGCAGTCCTCGAACAGGGTGCGCACTTCGTCGACGTGCCGGTCGAGATCCGCGAGGTTCCAGCCCTCGGTCGGCACGGGTGCGAGGACGTCGACATCGACGGTGCCGGGGTGCGCGACGAGCGAGTTCCGCCACATCCGTTCGCCCGCGTTGTGGATGACGATCGGCACGATCGGCACTCCCGCCTGCATCGCCAGGTGGAATCCGCCCTTCTTGAACTTGCCGAGACGCGGAGTCGGCGATCGGGTGCCCTCGGGGGCGATCGCGATGGAGACGCCGGACTGCAGTTTCTCCACGGCCGGGCGGAGGGCAGCCCTCGCCTTCGTGCTGTCCGCCCTGTCGATGTACGCGACGTCGAGCAGCGCCCCCACGGGAATGAACCGGGGATCGCGCGCGGCCTCCTTCTTCGCGACGCCGGTGACGTCGCGACGGATGACGCTGCCGATCACCAGCATGTCGAGCGAACTCTGGTGATTGAACATGAAGACCGCGGGCCTGGCCGACCACGCGTTCTCCTTGCCCTTGATGCGCACGTTGATCCCGCAGATCGCGAGCGCGAGATCCGGGCCGAAGCTGCCGACCAGGTTGGCGCCCGTCTGCCGGTTCTGGGTGAGCAGTCCGGCGGAGACGCCGAACGCGGCCGCCCCCATCAGGGCGCCGATCGCAGTGGTGGTGCGGGCGATGGACATCGGGTCGGCGCCGCTCTCCGGAGGTCGCAGATTCACCGACGGCCACCCGTTCTGCCGCGCGGTCGCCGCAAGCTTGCGGTCGGGGTTCAGGGCTACGGGATGTCCCACCGACTTCAGCATCGGAACATCTTCTGCGCCGTTGGAGTACGCGAAGCTGTCACCCAGAACCGCGCCGTGCTCCTCGGCGTATTCGCGCAGTGCCTCGGCCTTGGCCGGGCCCCACAGCGGCGGCGATTCGAGCTTGCCGGTGAGCATCCCGTCCAGCACCGCGGGCCGGGTGCACAGCACGTCCTCGGCGTCGATGTCGAGATCCGCGGCCACCGACAGTGCCTGATAGGGGGTGGCGGAGGTGGCCATCACCACCCGGTGACCGGCGTGCCGGTGCGCGGCGAGCAGTCCGCGGACCTCCGAGAAGATCATCCTCGCGATCTCCTGACGGAACAGCCGCTGCCCCCACTCCTGCATCTCGTCCTCCATGCGCCCGGCCAGGCTCTCCACTCCGATGCGCATCAAATTGCTGACGTCGGCACCCCGGAACCGGGTCTCCACCGCCGCACCCGTGGTGCGCAGAAGCTCTGCCACGCTGATGTCGAAGCGACGCAGGCGGTCCCGGTAGACGACACTCGCGGAGTACCCACTGATCAAGGTGCCGTCCAGATCGAACGCGGCGAGGGTACCCGGTCCGGGAACGGCGGCCGCGATGTCGTCGTGGAGACTGCGGAGATCGCTCATCTACTCACCTACCACCCATCTGGTCGAGATTCTCGTGCGCGATGGCACGGATGCGCAGCACCCGATCGATCAGGGTCTGGAGTTCGGCCTCGAATTCGACGCGCCGGGCCGCCATGTTCTCGGCATTCGGTTCGACCAGGCCCCGGTTCCGTGCCAGCTTCAGCGCGGTCGTGAAGAGTTCGGCCGAAATCGACTCGCTGCTCCCGATCTGCTGCCGGAGACGCCGCTGCTCGGCGAGCGCGAGGCACGAGGTCATGAAGGCCTTCTCGTCGAACTTCCGGTCCACCGGAGTCCGGAGCAGCTGGCCCGCGACCACGGCGTACGCCTCCAGGAACGGTTGCAGAACCCGGTGAGCCAGGTGAATGCGCATCCCGGACAACAGGTTCGCGGCGTGCTGCGGGTCACCCAGATTCGCTTCCCACGCCGGGTCGATGAGATCCAGTTCGGCGCGCAGTTCCTTCCGGAAGCTGTCCTTCTCGCTGAAGAAGAACTCGAACTTGAGGAGATCGCGGATGCGCAGTGCCGCATCCCATCCGTCGTTCAGCGGATCGGTGAACTGCTGATCGACGGCCGCTCGCAGCACCATCTCCGCGATCGCCCGCATCACGAGGAAGTGAATCGTGTTGTTGCGGTAGAACGCTGCCACGAGATGCTGATCCCGGCCGAGGTAGAACACCCGTTCGCTGCCCTGATCGAAACTCCGCAGGACCCCGGAATCGAGATGGGTGCGCACGGCCTTGCGGATCACCTGCGGATCGGTCAGGTCCACATCGCCTGCGGTCGGCAGCGAGCGCGCCGTGATGTAGTCCACGAGTGGTCCCAGGATGGCACCGACCTCGGCGACGGTCAGCGCCCGGTCCTCGATGCCGAGGAACGCGAGCATGACGAGCGAGGACGCCGTGACGGGTGTGACCTCGTTGATGCGGTGGCACACCTCGAACGCCGTCTTCTGCACTGCCAGCCGCAGGTCGTCCTCCTGGCCGAGGTAGTCCGCCAGCGACATCGGCCTGCCGACGTTGACGTGCGCGACACCGTGCCGTTGACCCTGTGCCCGAACGTATCCGAAGAGCCAGCGCAGACTCTCCTTGCTCTTCGCCTGGCCGTGCGCCTCCGCCGCCATCGCCCCGACCTCGTACAGCTGGTCGTAGGTCAGCGACACCGGAACGAGATACACGTCGGACATCCCGCTGTCCCGGAAGGCTTTCGCGAGGTAGTTGAGCAGACCGAACCGCGGCGGCCGCAGTTTCCCGGTGCGGCTGCGCCCGCCCTCGATGTACCACTCGAGGTTGAACCGTTTCGTGAGCAGATAGCGCATGTACTCGCGGAGCGTCCACTTGTAGATCTCGTCGCCTTCGATCTTCCGGCGAATGAACACGGTGCCGCTGCGCTTGCCGATCGGTCCGATCGGCCAGAAGTTGATGTTCAGACCGCCCATCACGTGGTTGAGCGGAAGATCGTTCGCGAGCAGCGCCGGCCGCAACACCAGCGGGTCGAGGTACGAGCGGTGGCTGGGCAGGAACACCAGGGAATGTTCCTTGTTCAGCTCCCGCAGCTCGTCGAGCCGGGTGGTGTCGACGTCGAGGCGGTACGCGCGGGAGAAGTAGCGGCCCAACTGGTCCCACAGCGCGATGGCCCGCCTGCTCTGCGCGGCGACCATCTCGTCCAGTGCCCTACGGGCCCGGCGATCCACTTCGGCGACGGGGAGGTTCAACTTCGCGGACAGCTCCCGGGTGCCGTCGTGGTACCGGCTGGCGTCGGTGATCTCGTCGACGACGAACTTTGACACCTTGTACTGCGTGCCCAGCAGGGTGCGCTCGGCCCGCTCGAGGGTCAGCGCCGCCTGGCGGCGAATGAAATCCGGAAGCGACCCGCCGCCGTTCTCGGCGAGCCGGCGTTCGAGGTCGCTCAGCGGGGCCGGGTCGCCTTCCAGGACCTGGCACCGAGCCGGGTCGTCGCGCATCACCCGGCGCTGCATGTTCTGACCGGGGTGCAGCGGATCGCGCAGCGACAGCGTCTCCCGGAATCGCCGCGCGCCGTCCGGATGGGTCTCCTTCGGCAGCCAGACCACCCGCAGCGGGGTGAGCAGCGGATCATCCTTCCGGCGCACGAGGTCGGCGAGGGCCTGGTCGGTGACGCGGACCGTCGGCGGCGGCTGACCGGAATCGTTCGCCTGCCGCTCCAGCCACGTGCGGAGAACGTCGTCCTCCATGTCGCTCATCGTCTCGATGAGGTAGACCCGTGGCCGTGTCGTGTGCTCGTCCATCGCGCCAGCCTTTCCTTTCACCCGCGGCCCAGTTCGACGATCTCGTCGAGACTGTCCTGCAGGCACTGCATGAACCGCGCCGGCTCGGTGACGGCGGCGGTGTCGAGATTGACGCCGATGCAACACGTGCCGACGTGGGAGACGAGAGTGGCCATGACCGCACAGCCGGGGGCCGGGCCGAACGGGAACATCCGCTCGATCCGGGCACCCGCCAGGTACACCGGAACGGGGACCCCGGCGACGTTGCTGGCCTGCAGATCGAGACCCGTCGACTGCGACAGATACCAGTTCGCCAGCACGACCGTCGGAAGCCGGACCAGGAGCGGGGCGGCCGAATCCAGTAGTCCGAGTGCGGGTTCCTGGCGCAGCCCCAGGATGATCGCGCGCACCTTCTTTACCCGCGCGACCGGGTCGCGTTCACCGACCGGTCCGGCGAATCGGGCCGCGGCGAACCGGTTGCCGCCCGTCGGATCCGCCGCCGAACGCATGCTCACCGGCATGCCCACCGGAATCGTGTCGAGGTCGCGGCCGAACGATTCGTGGTAGCGGCGGAAACCGCCCAGCAGGGCCGCCACGTACGCGTCGTTCAGCGACCCGCCGGCGACGTGGGCGGCGGAACGCAGTTCGTCGACACTCACCTCGAGCACCCCGAACCAGCGTCCGAGTCCGCGGTCGCGCAGCAGGTCCGAACCCGTGGTCGGGGGAGGGGTCACCACCCTCCGGATCGAGTTCGCGTAACCGGCGACCTCCGTGACACTGCCCACCGGGTCGCCGACGACGGTCATCGCCGTCCGCACCGCTCCGCGGATCAGGCCGCCGAGACGGCCGGGGGCGCTGCGCACGTTGTCGAGTGCCTGCTCGAACAGGGCGCCGCCACCCGACATCTGCTCCGGCAACGGCGCGGGCCGATCCGGTTTGTCCGGCGACGGTTCGGGGCGCCTGCTGTGCAGCAGCGTCATCAACTGGATGCCGCCGAGCCCGTCCGTGATGCTGTGGTGCGTCTTCACCACGTAGACGGCGCGGCCGTCGTCGAGTCCCTCGATGAGCATCGCGCTCCACGGCGGCCGGGCGCGGTCGAACGGCTCGGTCGCCATGTGCCTGCACATCCGGAGAGCGTGGTCGAACGTCGCCGGCTCCGGCAGTCGCACCCGCGACAAGTGATAGTCGAGGTCGAACTCGGGGTCGACCGACCACATCGGATTGCCCAGCCGCAGCGTCGGCTCCACCACCCGCATCCGGATACGCGGCACCATGTGCGACGCCCATTCGTGGGCGCGAACCAGCCGGTCCCAGTCCGGCGGTTTGTCGAGCACGTCGACCGCGACGATCGGTGAGCGCAGCTTCGGCTGCACCTCCTCCATCCGCCACATCACGGTCTCGAAGTCGGACATCGTGCGGTCCGCTCCCCAGGCGACGTCGGAGAAATCCACGTCGACGGCACTCGGCGGTATCAGAGGTTCGCCGTCGGCCATGCCCACCCTCATTCGGTTGCTCGAGTTGCCCTCAGCTGCTGCTTTTCCAGTGTGGACCCGCCCCGCAGATCGCGTCCCTGGTTCCGGCGGATTGCGCACCGGACTTTCTGTCTAAGGTGAGGACGTGCCGACTCTCCACCACGCGACGCTCGACAAGATCGACCCGGCCACGCTCTACCGGATCATGGTCCTGCGGACCGACGTGTTCGTCTTCGAGCAGGGCATCGTGTCGGAACCCGAACTCGACGGACGCGACCTCGAACCGACCACCACCCAGTTCTGGGCGGAGGAGGACGGCGAGGTTCTCGCGACACTGCGTGTGCTGGCCGACGAACCGACACTGCACCTCGGACGCGTCGCCACCGCCGCCCACGCCCGTGGGCGCGGACTCGCGGGTCGGCTGCTCGAAGCCGTGTTCGAGGCGTTCCCGGGCCCCGTCGAGATCTCCGCCCAGGCCTACCTCGAAAACTGGTACGGCCGTTACGGTTTTCGCAGAACCGGCGAGAACTACCTCGAAGCCGGCATCGACCACCTGCCGATGAGGCGCTCCGCGCCCGTGCGTGGCTGACGAGTCTCTGGACTCCTTCACCACTCACGGAGTTGTCGTAGGCTGCCGTCATGGCGAAAAGCTTCGAATACTCCGAACAGATCGCGTACCCGATCGACCGGGTGCACGCGACGGTGACGGATCGGGCGTTCTGGCAGCACCGGTTCGAAGAGGCGCCGGAGAAACTCACCCTCGACGACAGCCGCGGCCCCGGCACCCTGACGGCGACGATGCGCGACACCATCGGCGCGTCCTCCCTCCCCGGGCTGGTCCGCAAGGTCGTCTCGGGTGAACTGAAGGTCGAGCGTGCCGACGAATGGGGCGCCCTCGACGGCGACCGCGCCGACGGCCGGATCAGTGGCAGCTCCACCGGGATCCCGGTGAAGATCGAGTGCACGTCGGTACTCCGCGCGTCGGGCGACGTCACCGTCCTGGATGTCGCCGGAGCGGTGCAGGTCAAGATTCCGCTCGTCGGCGGGCAGATCGAGTCCCTCGTCAGGAAGCTGGTCGGCGACATGGTCGGACAGGACCGCGACGCGATCGAGAAGTGGCTCGGCGACAGCTGACACTCACGTCCCGGACGCCGGGCCGTCGAGTTCGACGTCCAATGTGCGGGCGCCCGGCCCTGCCGTGCCCAGCCGGTCGTGGCTGTTGACGATCGCGCAACTCCCGAGCGAGAGGCACCCGCAGCCGATGCAGCCGGTCAGGTTGTCGCGGAGCCGGATCAGCTGCTCGATCCGCTGATCCAGATCCGCATGCCACCGCGTCGAGAGCTTCTCCCAGTCCTTCCGGTTCGGCGTCCGGCCCTCGGGAAGGGTCGCGAGGGCGTCCCGGATCTCGGCCAGCGGAATCCCGACCCGCTGGGCGATGCGGATGAACGCGACCCGCCGCAACGTGTCCCTGCGGTAGCGACGCTGATTGCCGGACGTCCGCCTGCTGGTGATCAGCCCCTCGCGCTCGTAGAAGTGCAACGCCGACACCGCCACGCCACTGCGCTCCGACAGCTGCCCCGGCGTCAGTTCCTTGGCTCTCCATTCGGGCATCTCCACGACAGGCAACCTTTCCGCGGTTACCTGAACAATACTCGAGGTCAGTCGCGGCGGAGATGTCCGTGCAGGTGGTGCGTGAGCGGAGTCAGGTCATGCGCCATCCACAGGTCGTACGTGAGGTCGCCGCCGCGCACCGACAACTGTCGCCGGATGCTGTGCACCGGTTTCGCGTCCGGGGACGCGCTCAGCACCACCATCGACAATTCGATGGTCCCCTCCCGGACCTGACCACGGTGGATCTCGGTGAATCCGGTCGGCTGGGCCACGAGCAGTTCCGCCTCGTCCTCGCCGACGAGCCGCAGAAACCCGGACTCCGAGTGCAACGGCCGACCGCTGCCCGCCTCCCTCGTCCGAGACCGGTACGCCAGGAACGGTTTACCGGTGGGAGCGAATTCGATCTCCTCGGTGTACGCGAAGTCGTCGATCGTCGGGTACGCGCCCTCGCCCTCGCCGCGCCACAGACCGGCGAACGGTGCCAGGGCGGAAGGAACGTACGGAAGTGGCGGCGTGTTCGCAGACGAACTCGCCGCCGCATCCGAGTGCGCCGGCGAGAGAGTCGAGTTCTCGTCCATGAGATACCTCCGCCGTTTCACGGTACTCGCCTGCGGCGCCGAGGGACACGGGCGGCGACGGAGTGTTTGAGCGTGCCTGCCGGGCCCGCCGGCATTACCGTCTAGACATGAACGCGTCCGGTTCTGCACCGCTGGGGGCCAACTCCGAAGTCGGGCAGCTGCGTGCCGTCCTCCTGCACCGGCCCGGGGACGAACTGAAGCGGCTCACGCCCCGCAACAACGACCAACTGCTCTTCGACGGACTGCCCTGGGTCGACCGCGCGCAGGAAGAGCACGACGCGTTCGCGGACCTCCTGCGCAGCCGCGGTGTCGAGGTCCTGCTGCTGTCCGACCTGCTCACCGAGACGCTCGGCGCCAGCGGCGCCGCCCGCATACAGGGCATCGGCGCGGCCGTCGACGCCCGCAAACTCGGGCACACCCTGGCCCAGGAATTGGCCGCACACCTCCGCGGTGTCCCGGCCCCCGACCTGTCCACCATCCTCACCGCGGGCATGACCTTCGACGAACTTCCCGTCGCCGCCAACACGGCGTCGCTGGTCCGGCGCATGCACCACGGCGGCGACTTCGTCATCGACCCGCTGCCCAACCTGCTGTTCACCCGGGACTCGTCGTTCTGGATCGGACCCCGCGTCGCGATCACGTCCCTCGCCCTGCCCGCCCGCGTCCGCGAAACGTCCCTCACCGACATCATCTACGCCCACCACCCGCGTTTCCGCGGCGCCCGGCGCGCCTACGAATCCCACACGGCCCCCGTCGAAGGCGGCGACGTCCTGCTCCTCGCACCGGGAGTCGTCGCCGTCGGGGTGGGGGAGCGCACTACACCGGCAGGCGCCGAGGCGTTGGCGCGCAGCGTCTTCGAGGACGAACTGGCGCACACCGTGCTGGTGGTGCCCATCGCGCAGGCCCGGGCGTCGATGCACCTCGACACCGTGTGCACGATGGTCGACCACGACGCCGTCGTGATGTACCCGATCATCCAGGACACGCTGTCGGCGTTCACCATTCACCGCGAAGACAAGGGTGTGTCGATCCGCGGAGCCGATCCGTTCCTGACCGCCGCCGCCGAGGCCATGGGCATCGGCAAGCTGCGCGTCATCGACACCGGACTCGACAACGTCACCGCCGAACGCGAACAGTGGGACGACGGAAACAACACGCTCGCACTCGCACCAGGCGTCGTCGTCGCATACGAACGGAACGTCGAGACCAACGCCCGGCTCGAGGCGTCGGGCATTGAGGTACTGCGGATCGCCGGTTCCGAACTCGGCTCCGGCCGCGGCGGGCCCCGCTGCATGTCCTGTCCGGTTGCTCGCGACCCGCTATAGGCGCCCGGAGGGCCTAGAGGACCTCGCGGACCTTCTCGGCAGGGCGGGCGAGGACGGTGCCCTTGTCCGTCACGACGATGGGTCGCTCGATGAGGATGGGGTTGTCCACCATCGCTTCCAGCAGTTCGTCCTCGGATGCTTCGGCGAGCCCGAGTTCCTTGAAGACAGTCTCCTTCGTGCGTATCGCCTCGCTCGGCTTCAGCCCGGCGTCGTCGAGAAGTTTGCGCAACCCGTCCCGTGAGGGCGGGGTCTCGAGGTACTTCACGACGGTCGGCTCGATGCCCGCGTCACGGATCAGTCCGAGGACGGTGCGGGACGTGTTGCATCGCTGGTTGTGGTAGATGGTCGCGGTGTTCGCCATACCCGACATTCTGCACCGGGGAACAAACCCGCCCGCAGGGAGCGCTGAACCAGGGGTAGTAACTCGTGAATAGTCGACGAAAGAGGGAGATCGATCATGGCCGAGCACAGGGACGCAACTCCGCGGCGCATCGTCATCGCGGGTGGACACGGGAAGATCGCCCGTCACCTCATCAAGATTCTCACCGCACGCGGTGATCGCGCGGTCGCGCTGATCCGCAACCCCGATCACGAGCACGACGTGGCGGCGCTCGGCGCCGAACCGGTGGTGATCGATCTGGAGACGGCGAGCCCGGACGACGTGGCGAAGACGCTCGTCGGTGCGGACGCCGCGGTGTTCGCCGCGGGCGCAGGCCCGGGCAGCGGTATCGCACGCAAGGACACCGTCGATCGCGGGGCCGCGGTTCTCCTCGCGGACGCCGCCGAGAAGGCGGGAACGCGGCGATTCGTCCAGATCAGTTCGTTCGGGGCGGGGGAGCCGATCCCCGAGGGCACCGACGAGGTGTTCGCGGCCTACCTCGTCGCGAAGACGGCCGCCGAGGAAGACCTGCGCGCCCGCACCCACCTCGATTGGACGATTCTCCGTCCGGGCGGTCTGCTCGACGACGACCCGACGGGTCACGTCACGCTCACCGCGCCTCCTCTCGAGCCCGGCACCGTCCCGCGCGCCGACGTGGCCGCAGTGGTCGCGGCGCTCCTGGACCACCCGGAGACTGCCAAGAAGACGCTGATGCTGACATCCGGCCCGACGCCGATCGAGGAGGCCGTCGCCGCGGTGTAAGCATTGCGGCGCCGCAACCGCGCAACTACGGTCTGATACAACGCGTGGAACAACGGAGGTGGCGCCGGCCGTGGACATCGACATCGATCCGGATTCGTCGACCGCCCCGTTCGATCAGTTGCGATTGCAGATCATCGAGCAGGTGCGCAGTGGGCAGCTGATCGCGGGAACCAAGATTCCCACGGTCCGCGCACTCGCCGTCGAGGTGGGTCTGGCTCCGAACACGGTGGCCAAGGCGTACCGGGAACTCGGCGAGCAGGGTGTCATCGAAACCCGTGGCAAGCAGGGCACGTTCATCGCGAGCGGCGGCGACCCCATTCGCGCCGGGGCCGAGAAGGCCGCAACACGGTATGTGCAGGACCTGCGGAAGCTGGGGGTGTCCGACGAGGAGATCCTCGGCTTCGTGCAGTCCGCTCTCCGCGGCGCCGAATGAGGACGGCGCCGCATCCAGAAGGTGTGACCCCAGAAAGGTAGACACTCGGTATGGCTTCCGCACTCTTCCGCGACCTCGCACTACTGATTGCCCGGATCGGACTCGGCGTCGTCTTCGTCGCGCACGGCTGGCAGAAGTTCTTCGACTACGGAGTGAAGGCCACACAGGCGTCGTTCGCAGACATGGGCGTCCCGCTTCCCGACATTTCGGCTGTTGCGGCCGCCACTATCGAACTCGCGGGTGGATTTGCTCTCATCGTGGGAGTGGCCACGCCGATCGCCGGAATCCTGCTGTTCCTCGACATGCTCGGAGCGCTGATTCTGGTACACGCGGACAAGGGCGTCTTCGTCGCGAACGGCGGGTACGAACTCGTTGTCGCACTCGGCGTCGGGTCACTTCTTCTCGCCGTGATCGGTGCCGGACGCCTCAGCATCGACGGGCTTCTCGGAAGAGGCTCGGGATGGGGAAAAACCGCAGCGTGACGATGCCGTAGGCTGGGTCTCGATTCGGTGTGAAGCGATGGGCTAGCTTGCTTTTACCATCGAAAATGACCAACGTAGTTGTTCATGGCAATGAATACTGATCTGCCTGATCAAGGTTCCGAGACCGCCGACGCGAGCGTCGGCGGAGGGCTCAAACGGGTCGGTGTTCGCACCGACCAAGTCGTGTTCTCCGCCGCTGCCGCCGCGGTCTCGGCAATCGTCGTCTGGGGGCTCGTGGCCCCCGACAATCTCGACTCCACGACCGGCAAGGCACTCGACTGGCTGGTCACCGACATGGGCTGGTTGTTCGTCCTGTCGGCGTCCGGATTCGTCCTCTTCTCACTGTGGCTCGCGTTCAGCAAGTTCGGTCACATCCCGCTCGGCAAGGACGGCGAGAAGCCCGAGTTCCGGACGGTCAGCTGGATCGCGATGATGTTCAGCGCCGGCATGGGCATCGGACTGATGTTCTTCGGTGTCGCCGAACCTCTCGCGCACTACGTGACACCCCCTCCGGGTTCCAACGGTGGCATCGGAACTGCGATGGCCACCACCATGTTCCACTGGAGCCTGCACCCCTGGGCGATGTACGCGGTTGTCGGACTGTCGATCGCGTACGGCTCGTACCGCAAGGGTCGCAAGCAGCTGTTCAGCTCCGCCTTCATCCCGCTGCTCGGCCGTCGCGCCGAGGGGCCGATCGGCAAGTTCATCGACGTTCTCGCGATCTTCGCGACGCTGTTCGGCACCGCCGCTTCGCTGGGCCTCGGCGCACTGCAGATCGGGTCCGGTTTCCAGGTCGTCGGGTGGATGTCGGAGGTCAGCACGTTCCTGCTGGTCGCCATTGTCGCCCTGCTGACCCTCGCGTTCGTGGCATCCGCCGTGTCGGGTGTCGCGAAGGGAATTCAGTGGCTCTCCAACACCAACATGGTGCTCGCCGTCATCCTGGCCCTCTTCGTGTTCGTCGTGGGGCCGACGGTCCTGATCCTCAACCTGCTGCCCACCACGATCGGCGCCTACGCCGCGCAGCTCGCGCAGATGTCGGCCCGCACCGGAGCGTCGTCCGATCCGGCGACCGGCGAATGGTTGTCCTCGTGGACCATCTTCTACTGGGCGTGGTGGATCTCCTGGACCCCGTTCGTCGGCATGTTCCTGGCACGCATCAGCCGCGGCCGGACCATCCGCCAGTTCGTGGTCGGCGTGATCGTGGTGCCGAGCGCCGTGAGCCTCGTGTGGTTCGCGATCTTCGGTGGTGCCGGAATCAGCGAGCAGCGTGACGGAATCGACCTCGCCGGACAGGACACCCAGGAGGGTCAGCTGTTCGGCATGCTCAACCACCTGCCGCTCACCGGCATCACGACCGTCCTGGTGATGATCCTCGTCGGTATCTTCTTCGTCTCCGGGGCCGACGCCGCATCGATGGTGATGGGCACCCTGTCGCAGCGCGGTTCGCTGGAACCGCAGCGCTGGGTGGTCGTGTTCTGGGGTGTGCTCACCGGTGGCGTCGCCGCGCTCATCCTGTGGACCGGCGGCGACACCGCGCTGGACGGACTGCAGACGATGACGATCATCGCCGCGGCGCCGTTCGTCCTCGTGATGATCGGGTTGTGTTTCTCGCTCTACAAGGATCTGTCCCGCGACCAGATGATCGTCGACGGCCGGGAAATGCGGAGAGAGATGCGGAGAGTGGCGGCCAAACGTCGTCGCGACCGGATTTCGTCCCGCTAGAGAAACAGTCTGCGAGCCGCTCGGTGTCCCACGGGACCCGGGCGGCTCGACTCATTCCGGGGTCAGCGCCAGCTGGGATAATTCCGGGGTCAGCGCCAGCTGGGATAATTCCGCGGTCAGCGCCAGCTGGGGAGCCACAGTTGGTGCTGCCACGTGTCCGCGGTGATCGGGACGGCCGTGAGGATCGGCCACAACCAGATGAAGTTGGCGACCACGAGCCCCACATAGAGGCAGACGGCGAGCAGGCCCGTGGTGCGCCGTTCGAACGACGCCTTCGCGCTACCCAGGATGTCGCCGAGGACCAGCGCGAGACCCATCACCATGAACGGCGCCAGGGCCACCGCATAGAAGTAGTACATCTGGCGGTCCAGGGTGGTCAGCCACGGCAGGAACGCGGCGCCGTAGGCGGTGAGGACGGTGGCGTACCGCCAGTCCTTCCGCACCACGGTCTGCCACAGCGCCCACACGAGCATCGGCAGTGCCAGCCACCACATCGCGGGCGTCCCGATGAGCATCACGGCCTTGACGCAACTCGACGCTCCGCAGCCGGTGACGTGATCACCCTCGGCGAAGTAGTACAGCATCGGGCGCAGACCCATCGGCCACGTCCACGGCTTCGACTCCCACGGGTGATGATTGCCCGCCGAATTGGTGAGGCCTTCGTGGAACTCGAGGACGTTGCCGCTGTAGTACCACAGCGACCGGAGCGCGCCCGGCACGAACGACCAGGTGCCGCCCGTCCCGATCTCGTTGCCCACGGCATGCCGGTCCACACCCGTCTCGCTGGCGAACCACGCCCAGTAGCTGGCGAGGTACACGAACAGCGGCACGACGACCAGCGCGTACAGCGCCGGGCCCACATCGCGGACGCCGGCACCGAACCACGGTCGACGCACCCCGTAGGCGCGCCGGGCCGACACGTCGAATGCGACGCTGAGAAGCCCGAAGAACACGATGAAGTAGACGCCCGACCATTTGGTGCCGCACGCCAGACCCAGCATGATCCCGGCGCCGAACCGCCACCAGCGCACCCCGAGTCGCGGACCCCAGTCGCTGTCGCCGATCCGGCCCTCGTCGTACACGCGGGCCATTCGCTCACGGACCTGGTCGCGGTCCACCACCAGGCAGCCCAGAGCGGCGACCGCGAATACTGCCAGGAAGATGTCGAGCATGCCGAGCCGGGACGAGACGAACGTGACGCCGTCCGCGACCAGCAGGATCCCGGCGAGGCCGCCGATCAGAGTGGATCGGGTGAGCCGGCGGACGATGCGGATCACCAGCAGAACCATGATCGTGCCGGCCACGGCGGAGGCGAAACGCCAACCCCAGCCGTTGTAGCCGAAGATCGCCTCGCCCACCGCGATCAGCTGTTTGCCGATCGGCGGATGCACCACCAGTCCGTAACCGGGGTTGTCCTCGAGCCAGCCGCCGGTGAGCACCTGCCAGCCCTGCGGCGCGTAGTGCTTCTCGTCGAACACGGGAGTGCCCGCGTCGGTCGGGTAACCGAGCATCGTGAACCGGGTGATCGCCGCGATCGCCGTGACGAACAGGGTGACCACCCAGCCGCGGGCGCGGTCGACGGGACCGAAGTCGGGGGGCGGCACGAGGGGCGCCGGTCCGACCATGGACGGCTGTCGTGCGGAGGGCGTCGGTCGCTCGTCCGTCAGCATCGTCACGCCGCAATCGTAGGCTGTGGGTCATGACTGGTCGCCTAGTGCTCGCCGCAACACCGATGGGGGACGTGGGTGACGCCTCGCCGAGGCTGCGTACGGCGCTCGGGACGGCCGACGTCGTCGCCGCCGAGGACACCCGCCGCACCAAAGCTCTCGCCTCTGCTCTCGACGTGACGATCACCGGCAAGGTCGTCAGCTTCTACGACCAGGTCGAGACGGCCCGGCTGCCCGCCCTCGTCGCCGACGTCGCGTCCGGCAAGACCGTTCTCCTCGTCACCGACGCCGGCATGCCCTCCGTCAGCGACCCCGGGTACCGGCTGGTGTCGGCGTGCGTGGCCGAGGATCTGGCGGTGACGTGCCTGCCCGGACCGTCGGCGGTGACGACGGCGCTCGCGCTGTCCGGGTTGCCCGTCGAACGGTTCTGCTTCGACGGCTTCCCGCCCCGGAAGCAAGGCCAGCGCAAGACGTGGTTGCGGGCCCTGGTCGCCGAGCAACGCGCGTGTGTGTTCTTCGAGGCACCGCACCGGCTCGCCGACTGCCTGGCAGACGCGGTCGAGGTGCTCGGCGGAACCCGCCGCGCCGCCGTCTGCCGGGAACTGACCAAGACGTACGAGGAGGTTCGCCGCGGCACCCTCGCCGAACTCGCCGAGTGGGCCGCCGACGGTGTCCGCGGCGAGATCACGGTGGTGGTGGAAGGCGCCACTCTCGTCGCGTCCGACCCCGCCGACCTCGTCGACGAGGTGGAGCGACTCGTCGCGGACGGCACCCGGCTCAAGGATGCGTGCGCGCTCGTCGCCACCACCGGCGTGTCGAAGCGGGAACTCTACGAGACGGTGCTGGCCTCCCGGAAGGACTAGGTGCCCTCCGGCGAGCGCTACCGCCGGAGGGCACGCTCTCCGGGAGCCAGCGACGCGTCGTCGGCGGCGGCCTGTCCGGCGTACCAGCCGTTGGCGTCGACAGCCCTGCCGCGCGCCTTCTTGGTACGCGGAAACAGACGGTCGAACTCGGCGTCGACGGCCTCGGATTTGGTGGCCAGAATCGGCAGCAGATCGTCGACAGCGATCGACGCCTCGTCGGCGGCCTCGGCCGTGGCCCGGCTGTCGGCGTCGCGCAACCGCTGGCCGATGCGGCTGGCGAAGCCCGCGAGGAAACCCTTCCGGAACGACGTGGTGCGTGAACCACTGCGACTGTCGGCGTCCGCGAATTGCATTGCGCGCGTTGCCTGCACGAGCAGCGAGGTGAACAGCATGTCTACCTGTTGCAGGTCGAGGGGGGTTCCGACCACGGTCGCGATGGCGAGAGAGCTGAACCACACGGTGCGTACCCGGTTGGAGTCACCGATCTCGGTGAGGAGGTGCACCTTCTCCTTGACATACGGATTCTCCAGGTGGATGCGGCGACTGTGCACCGCCGTGTTGCCCACCCCGTTCTGGGTGTGGAGGAGAGCGGCGTTGATCGCGTAACGCGTCATCAACTCCTGCGCCTTCGCGGTGAAGATCTCGGCCTCCTCCGCGAAATCGGTGGCCTCGGCCTTTGCGAGCAGCCCGCGGATCCTGTTGAGCACCTTCGCGTCGGCCTCGGTCTCGCCCGGCACGGCCGCGGCCGGGTCGGCGACCCGCACGACGGGCCACGTCGACGGCGGGGGAGCGAGCACCGTCCAGCCGGGCAGATTCGTCCACGTCAGTGACAGGTCGGTGAGCTGGTAGACGGAGTGGTACGGGTCTTCGAACAGCAGTCCGGCGGCCAGCGCCCGAACGTCGGGACCGTCGACCGGAACCCGCCCGGCCAGGTGCGACGCACCGGGGTACTGCTCGCCGATGGTGCGGAGTTGCTCCACCCAGTCCCGCGGCGCCCGGTGCGCGGCCCGCGTGCGCTCCGCCTCGTGCAGCACCAGGGCCGCCGCCAGCGCCGCGTCGGACGGCTCCTTCGATCTCCGCGCAAGATGCACGACGTCGGCGGGCTGCCACCCACGCTCGTACGCGGCCGACAACTCACCCATCAGGGTGTGGACCGCCGCGGCGGCCTGGGGGCTCACTTCGTCGTCGAACACGCGCGCTCCGTTCCCGAATCCACCGTGATGAGATCGAATGTATGTTCTATTCGGCGTCATGGGGAGAGTGTGCATGCGGGGTCCGACAAGAACGGACCCCGCACGGATCAGTCCTCCACGTAACGCGGGAACACGCCCGACGGCGCCGGCAACGGGGTGCCCGCCACGATGCGTGTCGAGAGGTCGCTGAACTGCCGGGCATCGGCCTTCTGGCCCAGGAGGTCGAGGATCTTCTCCGCGGCGTCCGGCATCACCGGCTGCACGAGGATGCCGACGATCCGCACCACCTCGAGCGTCACGTACAGCACCGTCGCCATCCGCTCCGGATCCGTCTTCCGCAGAACCCACGGCTCCTGCTTGGAGAAGTACCGGTTGGTCTCGCCGAGAACCGACCAGATCGCCTCCAGCGCGAGATGCAGTGCCTGGACGTCGTATTCGGCGCGAACCCGCCCGAGCAGCGCATCCGCCTGCGCGAGCATCGCCGTGTCGTCCTCGGTCAGCTCGCCGGGGGTCGGGACCTGGGCGTCGCAGTTCTTCGCGACCATCGACAGCGACCGCTGCGCGAGGTTGCCGAGCTCGTTCGCCAGGTCGGCGTTGATCCGGGTGACGATGGCCTCGTGGCTGTAGCTGCCGTCCTGGCCGTAGGAGATTTCGCGGAGCAGGAAGAAGCGCACGGCGTCGAGGCCGTACTGCTCCACCATGGCGACGGGGTCGACGACGTTGCCGACCGACTTCGACATCTTCTCGCCCTTGTTGTAGAGGAATCCATGCACGAAGACGCGCTTCGGCAGTTCGATTCCCGCCGACATCAGGAACGCCGGCCAGTACACGGTGTGGAACCGGGTGATGTCCTTGCCGATGATGTGCAGGTTCGCCGGCCAGAACTTGCCGAACTGCTCGGAGTCGGTGTCCGGGTATCCGGCGCCGGTCAGGTAGTTGGTGAGCGCGTCCACCCACACGTACATCACGTGCTCGGGATGGTCGGGGACCGGAACGCCCCAGTCGAACGTCGTGCGGGAGATCGACAGGTCCTTCAGTCCGCCCTTGACGAAGCTGACGATCTCGTTGCGGCGAGTCGCGGGTGCGATGAAGTCGGGATTCTCCTCGTACAGCCGGAGCAGCTTGTCCTGGTACTCGGACAGCTTGAAGAAGTACGTGGACTCCTCCGTCCACTCGACCGGGGTGCCCGTCTCGGTGGACAGGCGTGAACCGTCGTCCTGCAGGGTGGTCTCGGCCTCGGTGTAGAACGCCTCGTCGCGGACCGAGTACCAGCCCGAGTACGTGTCGAGGTAGATGTCGCCGTTGTCGAGCATCCTCCGCCAGATCGCCTTGCTGGCTTCTTCGTGATCGGCATCCGTGGTGCGGATGAACCGGTCGAAGGAGATGTTCAACGTCTTGTCCATGGCCTCGAACACGTCCGAGTTCCGCGCGGCGAGCTCACGGACGTCGATGCCTTCCTTGGCCGCCGTCTGCTGCATCTTCAGGCCGTGCTCGTCGGTTCCCGTCATGAAGTAGACGTCGAACCCGTCCAGACGCTTGAAGCGTGCGAGGGCGTCCGAGGAGATGTACTCGTAGGCGTGGCCGATGTGCGGGACGCCGTTCGGGTACGCGATCGCCGTCGTCAGATAGAAAGGTGGCCGCGAGGCGGTGGAATCAGCAGCATTCATGGTGCGACCACTCTATCTGCGCGCCGCCGTTTCGTGACGCGCAGATTCGGGTTCTAGGCCTGCCCGGCGCCGTCCTCGTCGGTGACGGTGCGTGACTCGTACGCCGCGCGGGCCGACTTGTTCGTGGACCTGACCTGGTCGGGGACCATGCGGCGGATCGCGAAGTCGCGGGCGAACTGCGGAAAGACGGTGACCAGGCGCGCAAGCGGGCCGACGTACCGGGGGATGGTGACCTCGAACCGGGGGCGGTGGATCACCGCGACGACGGTCTTCGCGACGTCGGCCGGCGTCAGCAGTTTTGCCGCGCCCGTCGCCGTGCCGGCCGCGAGTTCGGTGTCGACGACAGCGGGCATGATCACCGAGATCTGCACGCCCGACCCGCGGAGTTCCTCGCGGACACCGGTCAGGTAACCGAGCACGCCGTGTTTCGTCGCGGCATACGTCGACTCGCCGGGGGGTGCGACCTTCGACGCCAGCGACGCCACCGTGACGATCTGGCCGCGGCCGCGCGCACGCATCGCCGGCGCCGCCAGTCTCACCCCGCGGATGACGCCGTGCAGGTTCACGGCGAGCTGCCGATCCGTCGCGGACTCGGGTTCCTCGTCGAACCTGCCGACCCACATCACGCCCGCGTTGTTGACGAGTACGTCGATCAGGCCCCAGTGGTCCTCGACGGCCGTGAGGAATGCCGCGAACGACGCGGTGTCGGTGACGTCCAGCTCGAGACCCTCCACCGTCCCGCCCGCCCGGCCGAGTTCGTCCGCCGTCCTGCGGGCGGCGGCGCCGTCGACGTCGCCGATCGCGACCCGGGCGCCGGCCAGTGCCAGCTGTCGGGCGACCTCCCTCCCGATTCCCCTCGCGCCACCGGTCACCGCGATCACGCGGCCGTTCATCGAGCTCGAAGTCATGGACACGGCTCCCTCCCCGTCCGGGAGAAAGTACCGCATGTGACACGTGCGGCGGCGGCGTCGACAATGTCCGCATGAGCAAAGACCGTCCCGCCCCGGAAGCCCCCGCGCCGCTGTTCCCGCTCGTCGACTCGCACACCCACCTCGACGCGTGTGGTGCCTCGGACGCCGCGAGCGTCACGGCGATCGTCGACCGGGCCGCCGCGGTCGGGGTGGAGCGGGTGGTCACGGTGGCCGACGACCTGGCGGCCGCGCAGTTCGCCGTCGATGCGGCCCACTGGGATCCCCGCGTCTACGCGGCCGTGGCCATCCACCCCACCCGGGCGAACGTGCTCGACGACGCGACCCGGGCGGAGATCGAGCGACTTGCCGGTGATCCTCGGGTGGTCGCGGTGGGAGAGACGGGACTCGACTTCTACTGGCCCGGGAAACTCGACGGCTGCGCCACGGTCCCCGAGCAGACCGAGGGCTTCCGCTGGCACATCGACCTCGCGAAGCGGCTCGGCAAGACGCTGATGATCCACAACCGGGAGGCCGATCAGGCGCTGCTGCAGGTGCTGCGTGAGGAGGGTGCGCCGGAGACGGTGATCTTTCACTGCTTCTCCTCGGACGCCGAGATGGCGCGCGAGTGCGTCGACGCCGGTTACGTCCTCAGCTTCTCCGGCACCGTCAGCTTCAAGAACGCGAAGGCCCTGCGGGAAGCGGCCCCGCTGGTGCCATCGGATCAGTTGATCGTCGAGACGGATGCGCCGTTCCTCACTCCGCACCCGTTCCGGGGCGCTCCCAACGAGCCGTACTGCCTCCCGTACACGGTCCGGGCGCTCGCCGAGATCCGTGGCGAGGATCCGGACGACCTGGCGAAGGCGTCCACCGCGACCGCCGAGCGCGTGTACGGCCTCCGGCCCGTGAGTGGTTGACGAGTCCCTGGACTCGTCAACCACTCACGGGGCCGAAGGCCCTATGTTGAAGTTTCAAGTTAGAGAACTTAGGATCGCTGCTTGTTCAACTAACGGTCGTCCCGGTCGCGCGGGGACACCACGATGAAAGGCACATCCATGAACAACCCCGCAGTTCGAAGCCTGGGAATCCTCGTCGCCCGCGTGGGCATCGGCGTCATCTTCCTCGCCCACGGCTGGCAGAAGGCCTTCACCAACGGACTCGACGGCACGACCGCCGGCTTCGAGGCCATGGGAGTTCCGCTTCCCGGCGTCTCGGCGTTCCTCGCGACGTGGATCGAGCTGATCGGCGGAATCGCGCTCATCGTCGGGGCGGCCGTCCCGATCTTCGGCATCCTGCTCTTCCTCGACATGGTCGGCGCCTTCTTCCTCGTGCACGTCGACAAGGGAATCTTCGCCAGCGAGGGCGGCTACGAGCTGGTGCTGGCTCTGGGAGTCGGCTCGCTGCTGCTCGCCGTCGTCGGATCGGGCCGGTTCGGCGTCGACGGACTGCTCGGCCACAAGGTTCCGTGGGTTGCGAAGGAACGCGCCACCGTCTGACCCCATGTAAGTGGCGAAGCGTGCCCCGGCACGCTTCGCCACTCACGTGTCAGAGGACCTTGTTCAGGAAGTCCTGGGTGCGGGACTGCTGCGGGTCGCCGAAGATCTGCTCCGGAGTGCCCTCCTCCACCACGTAACCGTCGGCCATGAAGATCACCCGGTCGGACACCTCGCGGGCGAAGCCCATCTCGTGCGTGACCACGACCATCGTCATGCCACCCTTCGCGAGGTCGCGCAGAACCTGCAGCACCTCGCCCACCATCTCGGGGTCCAGGGCGCTGGTCGCCTCGTCGAACAGCATGATGTCCGGGTTCATCGCCAGGGCCCGCGCGATCGCGACGCGCTGCTTCTGCCCACCGGACAGGTTCGCCGGCTTCGCGTCCGCCTTCTCCGCCAACCCGACCTGCTCGAGCAGCCGGACCGCCGTCGCCCGCGCCTCCTCCTTGGAGGCCCGCTTGGTCTGCACGGGCGCGAGCATCACGTTCTCGATCGCCGTCATATGCGGGAACAAGTTGAAGTGCTGGAAGACCATGCCGATGTGCTGACGCACCCGGTCGATGTCGATCTTCTTGTCGCTCACGTCGAACCCGTCGACCACGACCTTGCCGTCCGTGATGTCCTCGAGCCGGTTGAGGCAGCGCAGGAACGTGCTCTTGCCGGAGCCCGACGGCCCGATCACGCAGACCACTTCACCGCTCGCGATGTCGACGTCGAGGCCCTTGAGGACCTCGTTGTCGCCGAACGACTTCTTCAGACCCTTCACCCGGATCTTCGGGTCGGCGGTCTCGGCCTTGTTCTCTGTCACCGGTGTCTCGGTCACTTGTTGATCCTCTTCTCGAGCCGGTTCGACAGCTTCGTCAACGCCATGATGATGATGAAATACATCACGCCGATGATCAGCCACATGTTGAAGGACTGGAAGTTGCGGGCGATGATGATCCGCCCGGTCTGAGTGAGCTCGGCGAGCCCGATCACGGACAGGATCGACGTGTCCTTCAGCGTGATCACGAACTGGTTGATGTACGACGGGATCATCGTCCGCACGGCCTGCGGCATCACGACCTTCTGCATCGACTTCAGGTAGCTGATGCCGAGGCTCCGCGACGCTTCCATCTGGCCCTTGTCGACGGACAGGATGCCGCCGCGCACGATCTCGGCCATGTACGCGCCGGCGTTGAGGCTCAGCGTGATGATGCCCGCCGTGAACGCCGACATCTGGAAGTCCAGGGCCGCCGGGATGCCGAAGTAGATGAAGAACGCCTGCACCAGCAGCGGGGTGCCGCGGAACACGTCGACGTAGGTGGTGCCGATGCCGCGCAGGACGATGTTGGTCGACACCCGGAACAGGCCGAAGATCGCGCCGAGGACGAGCGCGATGGCGATCGATACCACGGTCAGGACGATCGTGAGCCACAGGCCCTCTAGCAGCAGCGGGTAGGTGCTCTTGATCAGGCCCAGGATCGAGTTGTCGTCGTCGGATGCGTCCGAGTTGAGGTAGGTGTCGAGGATCTCGTCGTACTGGCCGCTGGCCTTCAGGTTGGCGAGCCCGGTGTTGAATTCCTGCAGGAGCTGCGCGTTCTGGCCCTTCGCGACGGCGAACCCGTAGCTGGCGCCGGGGACCTTGTCGGTGACCGTCTTGAACCCGTTGCCCTGCTTGATGCCGTAGGCGAGGACGGGGTAGTCCTCGAACACGGCCGCCGAGTTACCCGTGCGGACCTCGTCGAACATGCTCGACGAGTCGGCGAAGTACTTGGTGGTGAATCCGTACTGGTCCTTGATGGACTCCGCGTACGTGGCGCCCTCGGTGCCGTTCTTGACCGCGACGGATTTGCCGCGCAGGTCCTCGTACGAGGTGACCGAGTCGTTGCTCTCGAGCACGCCCATCTGGACGCCCGACTCGAAGTACGGATCGGAGAAGTCGAACGTCGCCTTGCGGGCGTCGGTGATCGACATGCCGGCGATCATGCCGTTGGCCTGACCGCCCGTGACCGCCTGGAGTGCGGCGTCGAATCCGACGGCGTTGACCTGGTAGGTGAACCCCTGGTCCTCGGCGATGGCGGCGAGGAGATCCATGTCGATTCCGACGAGCTTGCCGCTCTCGTCCTGGAACTCGAACGGGGCGAACGTGATGTCGGTGGCGATGGTGTAGTTGTTGCCCGGTGCGGGCTCTTGTGCGCCGGCAAGGCCGGGCGCGACGAGTGTGACGAGCAGCGTCAGCGCGGCGATCACCGCGGGCACTCTCGGACGTCTGACGAGTCTCAGAAGTCGATCGGATCTGCTGCGCACGGAACCCCAGCTTTCTCAGTCAGTAGTGCCCGGTCGCTTCCGGGCTTCTTGGTGCATGTCGCAAGATACTGCGTTTCGCACGTGGTCCGGACCAGAAGCGATCCTTCGCGGTGAAGTGAAAACTGTCCCCGATCTCAACCTTTTCGTGATCTCGCACGCAGGTCGTAGCGGCAAAGTTGCCAGACCATCGCCGATTCGTTACCGTACCGTGATCAAACCTTCGCCAGCCTTGGGAATTCATGTGTCGCCTTTAGCCAGAATCAACAACGCCAAATCGCCCCTTCTCTACGTAGTCGTCGCGGCACTGCTCGCGACGCTCGTCGTGGGCGGTGCGCTGGCAGTGGCGCGGCACAAGACCATCACGCTCGACGTCGACGGCGAGACCATCTCGCTCGGGACGATGGCCTCCGACGTCGGCGGCGCGCTCGACGACGCCGGGTACGCCGTCAGCGAGCGTGACGCGGTCGCTCCCGCGGCCGACGCGTCGCTCTCCGACGGCGACACCGTGGTGCTGCGGCGTGCTCGTGAGATCGACCTCACGGTCGACGGGCAGCCGAAGACCGTGTGGACCACCGCCCTCACCGTCGACGACGCACTGAAGCAGTTCGAACTCGCCGACGACGTCCACGTCTCGGCGTCTCGCGCCGAGCGCCTGCCGCTGGAAGGTACCGCGCTCGAGGTCGTCAACGCCAAGCTCGTCAAGGTCGCCGATGGCGGCGCACCGCTCACGGACGTCCGACTGGCAGCCCCCACCGTGGGTGAGCTCCTCGCGGCCAACGGCGCCCCGCTCGAGCAGGCCGACACCGTCGTTCCGCCCGCCGACGCCCCCGTCGTCGAAGGCGCCGAGATCCACGTGACCCGCGATCGCACCGAGACGCGCACCGAGACGCTGCCCATCGCGCCTCCCGAGAACCGCGTCGAGGATCCCGCGCTCGACAAGGGCAAGACCGTCGTCGCGAACCCCGGAGTTCCCGGCGAGCGCACCGTCACCGCATCCGTGAAGACCGTCAACGGTGTCGAGGCCGGACGCCAGGAGCTCAGCTCTCAGGTGCTCCGCGAGCCCGCGCCGGCACTGGTCAAGGTCGGTGTGAAGGAACTCGCCATCTCCAACGCCTCCACCTGGGATTCGATCGCGCACTGCGAGGCCACCGGCAACTGGGCCATCAACACCGGCAACGGGTTCTTCGGCGGACTGCAGTTCACCCAGAGCACCTGGGAGGCGTTCGGCGGCAGCCAGTACGCCGCCCGCGCCGACCTCGCATCCCGCGAACAGCAGATCTCCGTCGCCGAGAAGGTCCAGGCGGCACAGGGCTGGGGCGCATGGCCCGCCTGCACCAGCAAGCTCGGACTCCGCTGACGGTCTGAAGTAAAGGAACACGATGTCGCCCTTCGCGAAGATCAACTCGGCTCGCTCGCCGCTGCTCTACACCGTGGTGGCCCTGCTTCTCGCCACACTGATCGCAGGCGGAGTGATGGCCGTGGTCCGGCACAAGACCGTCACACTCGACGTGGACGGCGAGAAGATCTCGCTGAGCACCATGACCACGAGCGTCGACGCCGCCCTGTCCGACGCCGGGTACTCGATCAACGACCGCGACGCCGTGGCACCGGAACGTGACGCGAGCCTGTCCGACGGGGACACCGTGGTGCTGCGCCGCGCGCGTGAAGTGACGCTGACGGTGGACGGTCAGCCCAAGACGGTGTGGACTACCGCGCTCACCGTCGAGGACGCGCTGAAGCAATTCGAACTCGGCGAGGACGTCCACGTGTCCGCGTCCCGTTCGCAGCGACTTCCGCTCGACGGTGCAGCGCTCGAGGTGCTCAATCCGCTCGTCGTCACGCTCGCCGACGGCGCGCTCCCGGTTACCGATGTGCGCATGGCCGCGCCGACGGTCGGGGAGTTCCTCGCCGCGCACGGCGCGCCGCTCGAGCAGGCCGACACCGTCGTCCCGGCCGCGGACACCCCGCTGACCGAGGGCATGGCCGTGACCGTCACCCGCGACCGCACCGAGACGAAGGTCGAGACGTTGCCGCTGGCTCCGGAGGAGCAGCGCATCGAGGACCCGACGATGAACAAGAGTCGCACCGTGCTCGAGAATCCGGGCGTGCCCGGCGTCCAGGACATCACGTTCGCGGTCAACACCGTCAACGGCAGGGAAGTCGGACGCAACCAGGTGTCCGCGACGGTCACGACGCCGGCGCAGCCGAAGGTGATCCGCGTCGGCGCGAAGCCGGGTACCGAGGTGCCGCCCGTCGAGAACGGTTCGGTCTGGGACGCGCTCGCGCAGTGCGAGGCCACCGGTAACTGGGCCATCAACACCGGCAACGGATTCTTCGGCGGCGTCCAGTTCGACCAGAACACGTGGGAGCGTCAGGGCGGCCTCAAGTATGCGCCGCGTGCCGACCTCGCCACCCGCGAGGAGCAGATCGCCGTCGCGTCGCAGACGCAGAAGACGCAGGGCTGGGGAGCGTGGCCGTCGTGCTCGGGCAGGCTCGGCGTGCGTTAAAGTTCGGCTGGTGTCCGAAGCCGAAGTACCCCCCGTCGCTCGAGGTCAGGCCGCACTGCTCGGCCCCGCCGAGGTGCGTGCGCTAGCCGAGGAGTTCGGCGTGCGCCCCACCAAGCAGCTGGGGCAGAACTTCGTGCACGACGCGAACACGGTCCGCCGCATCGTCGCCACCGCGGGCGTGGGACGCGAGGACACCGTCCTCGAGGTCGGGCCGGGGCTCGGTTCGCTCACGTTGGCGCTGCTCGATGTCGTCGACAAGGTGATCGCCGTCGAGATCGACCCCAACCTCGCGGCGCGACTCCCGGTCACGGTCGCCGACCGGGCTCCGGAACTCGCGGACCGGCTGACCGTGGTCGGCGCGGACGCGATGCGGGTCAAGCCGTCCGAGATCCCCGGTGAGCCCACGGCTCTCGTCGCGAATCTGCCGTACAACGTTGCGGTGCCGGTGCTGCTGCACCTGTTCTCCGAACTTCCCAGTCTCCGAACCGCTCTGGTGATGGTGCAGGCCGAGGTCGCCGACCGGCTGGCGGCGTCCCCGGGCAGCAAGATCTACGGTGTGCCGAGCGTGAAGGCCAATTTCTTCGGCGCCGTGCGGCGCGCGGGCGCCGTCGGGCGCGCGGTGTTCTGGCCCGTGCCGAAGGTCGAGTCGGGTCTCGTGCGCATTGATCGGTACGCCGAACCGCCGTGGCCCGTCGACGACGCACACCGCCGCCGTGTGTTCGCCGTCATCGATGCGGCTTTCGCTCAGCGCCGCAAGACTTTACGCGCCGCGCTCGGCGGTTGGGCCGGTTCACCCGCGGAGGCGGAGCGGCGACTGCTCGAGGCCGGCATCGCACCGTCCGCCCGCGGTGAGACCCTCGACGCGGCGGCCTTCGTGCGTCTCGCCGCCACCCAGCCGTGAGTACTTATTAACCGCGGGACGTTGATAAGTACTCACAGGGGGGTATCCCACGGTCATCGGCATCCCGCCGTTTTCGACGGTGCAGGGTCAGGCGTGGCCGGTTCCGGGACGACCGGGGTCGGCGCTCGTCCGCTGGAATGCCTACGCGGGGCTGACAGTGGGCGCCGGACGGGATCGTGGCACCCGTTGCGCCCGGTGTGTACGCCAATTTCATCCCCTGACCTGCGCGAGTTCGGCCCGGGGGAGACAACCGGCCGGATGTGTGGTTCACTATTGGAGGTCGTAAGTTTTGTGTTTGTGTTTCCCACGCTCGCAAATCGATGGTTGCGAGCGTTTGGACGTCCTCCACAGGAATTGTCATAGACGGTCGTGTTCAATGACCCAGGTAACCGAGCCGGTTGCTTGAAGAAGTTACTGTGTTAGAGGAGATTTACATGGCAGAGGGCATCGTGAAGTGGTTCAACTCCGAGAAGGGGTTCGGCTTCATCGCCCCCGAGGATGGCAGCGCTGACGTGTTCGTCCATTACTCGGAGATTCAGAGCGGCGGCTTCCGCACGCTCGAGGAGAATCAGCGCGTTTCGTTCGAGATCGGCCAGGGCAACAAGGGCCCGCAGGCCACCGGCGTCACCCTGATCTGAGAACGGCCATGACTTCCCGGTTCGCCGGGACATGACGTTCGAGCAAGGCCCCACTCGTCAGAGTGGGGCCTTGACTCGTTTCCGACCGGCTACGCCGACCGCAGGTGAGCGGCCTGATACCCGAGATTCATGGCGCAGACCAGCCAGAGTTGCAGTGCGGAATTCTCCGACGGACCGAACAGCCCGATCACCGCAGCGGCTCCGAGCGCCGCGGCGACGAAGAACGTGGCCGTGCCGAGCGCCCGCCGGGGCCTCGACGTGAAGATCACCACACCCGTCACGAAGAGCGCCCACAGTGTGGTGGCGAGGATGGTCGCGGTGACGAACCAAGCCGTCGAGTACCTGCTCGGCCACGTCCACGGCTGGGTTCCGTTGTCGAGGGTGCACACGAACGCCAGCGAGAACGCCATAGTCACCACCGTCGCGCCCGCGAGCGCCAGATGGCCCCCGACGAGCACCTTCCCGACTGTTCCCGTCCCCGCAGGCGCCCGCGCGCGCCCCTCCTCGACAATCGTGTGCTGCATCCCCGACTACCCCGCCCTTTCTGTCGTCACCTGGTTGGACGCCGCGCAGGAGCGTTCGGTTCCCACAGATTTTCGGTCCGCGGTGACGGCTGAACGGCGTCTCGGTCAGGCGTTACCGTAGCGGTCGGCGAAGAGGCGGTGGCGCTCACCCACCCGCCGGCACTCTTCGCGCAGCTCAGGAGGGTCGAGGACGGTGAAGTCGACGCCGAATGCGCTGAGCCAGTTGGCTATCGACGGCACGGAGTCGCCGCCGAGCGCGACCGCGCATCGTCCGTCGGGCATTTCTTCGAGGGTTCCCCAGTCTTCGTGCACCAGGGTCGCCATCTCGTCGATCGACGCGTGCAGCAGCACCCGTGCGCGGATCCGGGTGACGGCGCGGTTGATGCCGCGTGCGACGAATTCGGCGGCGCCGCCGGGCGGTAGTTCGCGGGGCGCGAACCGCGGTCCTGTCGGGATCTTGGGTGTCAGGCGATCCATGCGGAACGACCGCCAGTCGGCGCGCGTGAGGTCCCAGGCGACGAGGTACCAGCGCAGCCCGGATCGGACGAGACGGTACGGCTCCACTTCACGCCGGCTCTCGGTGCCGTCGTGGGTGCGGTAGTCGAACCGGAGTCGCTCGTGGTTGTGGCACACGGAGGCGACGGCGGACAGGATCTGCGCGTCGACGGCGCTCTTCGCGGGCTCGCGGTGGACCACGTCGACCTGCAGCGCCTCGAGGCGGTGCCGCAGACGGGACGGCATCACCTGCCGGAGTTTGGTGAGCGCTCGCATCGACGCCTCCCCGATGCCCACCACGGACCCGGTCGCACCGGATTGCAGGCCGAGTGCGACGGCCAGGACTTCCTCGTCGTCGAGGAGCAGGGGCGGCATTTCCGCGCCCGCGCCGAGTTGGTAGCCACCGCCCACCCCGACCGTCGCGTCGACGGGGTACCCGAGGTCGCGGAGTTTCTCCACGTCTCGCCGGACCGTGCGTGGGGTGATGCCGAGCCGGTCGGCGAGTTCTGCCCCGGACCAGTCCTTTCGGGTCTGGAGCAGCGACAGTAGCCGGAGGAGTCGTGCCGAAGTTTCCCGCATGCGTCCCAGAATGCCATCGATAGAGGACATCTTCGGTCCTCTATCGACTGCGGGTAACGGTAAGTAACGATTTTCCCACCAGCCCCACGAGTGTCACTACACTGGCGCCGACGCTCCACGGACCATCGCATGTGTACTTCGTGAAAATCCGACGGAAAGGTCTCAGCGTGACGCAGTTTCGTGTTCGGCCCATTTCTTCAGCAGTCAGGGCGCTGCTCGCCACCGTCATGACCACCGCCTTCTGCCTGGCTCTGGCGGTCTCGACCACCGCGACGGCATCCGCCTCGGCCGCCGACCTCTTCAACAGCGCGCAGGGCAGATTCGCCGCGGGTGACACCCGTGGCGCCCTGGCGGACATCGGTGGCGCCGTCGCCGGCGAACCCGGCGACACCAATGCGCTGGCGTTGCAGGCCATCTACGCCGACGCCGCGGGCGACCTGGTCACCCGGGAGACCGCGCTCGCCCGGCTCGGCGCGATGGACGGTGGGATGCGCGCCGGCGTCGACGGGATGCTGAACGCGATCAGAATTGCGTCGTTCACGCCCCCGAACCCACTTCCGGCCATCCAGGGTCCGTCCACCGCGATCATCGTCCTCGGTTACGGACTGCTACCCGACGGCGCGATGCGACCGGAATTGATCAACCGCCTGCAGGCCGCGCTCGTCCAGTCGTGGGCCTCGCCGATGTCGCCGATCATCGTCACCGGCGGCAACCCGCAGAACGGCATCACCGAGGCGGCCGCGATGCAGGGATGGTTGCAGTCGCACGGTGTCCCGGCGCAACGCATCCACCCCGAGCATCGTGCCGGATCGACGGTGGGCAACGCGCTCAACTCCGTTCCGCTCGCGCGCTCGCTCGGCGCGGGGGGTGCGATCATCGTGACGTCGGCCAACCACATCCGCAGGGCAACGGTCGATTTCAACGTCGCCGGACTGCCGGTGGTCGGGGCGATGAGCGCGATCACCAGTGCCGGTCAGCTGATCGCCGAAGTCATGCCGCTGACCAAGGACCAGCAACTCGGCATGTACCGCGACGCGATCAGGGTCTTCGGCATTCCCGCCGGCTACTGACGCGACTCGTACTCGGCCACGACCGGCGGCTGCGCGACGGGATCCGCGCCGCCGGGGCTGAGCCTTCCGTTTACGGCGTCCTGCATCTTCTGCTTGTCGAGCTGGCCTTCCCAGTTCGAGACGACGAACGTGGCGACACAGTTGCCGAGGAGGTTCACGAACACCCGCATCGAGTCCATGATCCGGTCGGCGCCGAGCAGCACCGCTACCGCCGCGACGGGGAAGATTCCGAGCGCGGTCGCGGTCGCCGACAGCGCGAGGAACGACGACCCGGGTACGCCTGCCATGCCTTTCGACGTGAGGAGCAGGATGAACAGCGCGCCGAGCTGGTCGGCGACGGACAGGTCGTGGCCGGTGGCCTGGGCGAGGAACAGTGTCGAGATGGACAGGTAGATCGCGGCCCCGTCGAGGTTGAACGAGTATCCGGTCGGCACCACGAGCCCGGTCGCGGCCTGTGAGTTCCCGGCGCCGACGAGCTTGGTCATGATGCGGGGAAGCACTGCCTCGGACGATGCGGTTCCCAGCGCGAGACCGAACTCCTCCTTGGTGTAGCGGATGAACGTGAAGATGTTCAGTCCCACGGCGACCTTCGCGATCAGCGCGAGGACGAGGACGAACAGCGCTCCGGCGAGGTAGCAGCAGGCGATGAGCTTGGCGAAGCTGCCGAGTGTGGAGATTCCGTACTGGCCGATGATGAACGCCATCGCGCCGAACGCGCCGATCGGGGCGAGCCGCATGATCCAGCCGATGATCATGAAGATGATGTGGCTGAGGTGGTCGACGAATTCGAGGACCATCGGGGAACCGTGCTCGCCGTACTTGGCCAGCGCGATGCCGAAGAGCACCGCGAAGAAGAGGACCTGCAGAAGTATGTTGTCGGCGAACGCGCCCACCACACTGGTGGGGACGATGTCCATGAGGAATTCGACGGCGCCGGGGAGTTCGCCACCGCCTGTCTTCTCCGAGATCTGCTCGGTGCCGTCGACGAGGGTGGCCGGGTCGATGTCGAATCCGGCGCCGGGCTTGACGATGTTGCCCATGACCAGTCCGAAGAGCAGCGCGAACCCGGTGACGGCGGTGAAGTAGATCAGTGCCTTCACGCCGATGCGTCCGACGGCCTTGACGTCGCCCACCTTGGCGATTCCCGTGACGACCACCGTGAAGATCAACGGCGCAATGAGCATCTTGATCAGCTTGACGAACGTGTCGCCGATCGGTTTGAGCTCCGACCCTACCGTCGGCCACAACCAGCCGAGAGTGATGCCGCCGACGATTCCGACGAGAAGCTGGACGAACAGGTTGGTGTACCAGGGCGATCGCGTCCCGGTTGTCGACACGTCGCCGCCGGGTGGGGGATGGGCGTCAGTGGAGATGGCCATTGGGGGAACGCTAGGAAGGTGCTGTGACGGGTTCGTGTCACGAATGTTTCCGCGGTGAGAACGGCGGCCGTTCCGGGCGTGGGCGGTGCCACACTGCAGTTCGTGGCAGTATTGCGACGCACCGACCGCAGGAGGACATATGCGCTTGTCGCCCCACGAGCAGGAGCGTCTGCTCCTGAGCTACGCCGCGGAACTCGCGCGCAGGCGCCGGCAACGCGGCCTCGTGTTGAACCATCCGGAGGCGGTGGCCCTCATCACGGATCACATCCTGGAGGGGGCCCGCGACGGCCGGTCGGTGGCGGAGTTGATGGTGTCCGGTCGTGAGGTGCTCACCCGGTCCGACGTGATGGAAGGCGTCCCGGAGATGCTGCACGACGTGCAGGTGGAGGCCACGTTCCCGGACGGAACCAAGCTCGTCACCGTCCACGATCCGATTGCGTAGGGGTGACCGTGATTCCAGGTGAAGTCGTGTGCGCCGAGGGCGTGATCGAGCTCAACGAGGGTTCTCCCCGCACCGAACTCGAGGTGGTCAACACCGGTGACCGCCCGGTCCAGGTCGGGAGTCACGTTCATTTCCCGCAGTCCAATCACGCCCTGCAGTTCGACCGTTCCGCCGCCCACGGGCTGCGGCTGGACATTCCCGCCGGCACCGCGGTGCGCTTCGAACCGGGTATCGCGCAGACGATTTCACTCGTCCCCCTGCGCGGGACCCGTGAGGTGCACGGGCTGAGCCTCACTCCTCCCGGAAAGCTGGACGCGTCATGACCGAACTCAGCCGCGCACGTTACGCCGAGCTGTTCGGTCCCACGACCGGTGACCGCATCCGGCTCGCCGACACCGACCTTCTGATCGAGATCACCGAGGACCGCAGCGGTGGGCCGGGGCTGGCCGGCGACGAGGCGGTGTTCGGTGGCGGAAAAGTGTTGCGCGAGTCCATGGGTCAGGGTCGCGCGACCCGCGCCGAGGGTGCCCCCGACACGGTGATCACCGGCGTGGTGGTCGTCGACCATTGGGGAATCATCAAAGCGGACGTCGGTATTCGGGACGGACGCATCGTCGCGCTCGGCAAGGCAGGCAACCCCGACACGATGTCGGGGGTCCACCCCGATCTGGTGGTGGGTCCGTCCACCGAGATCATCGCCGGGAACGGCAAGATCCTGACGGCAGGCGGTATCGACTGCCACGTGCACTTCATCTGCCCGCAGATCATGGACGAGGCGCTGGGTGGCGGCATCACGACGATGATCGGCGGCGGCACCGGCCCCGCCGAGGGCAGCAAGGCCACCACCGTCACCCCTGGTTCGTGGCACACCGCCCGGATGCTGGAGGCACTCGACGGCTGGCCGATGAACATCGCGCTGCTCGGCAAGGGCAACACGGTCAGCTCCGAGTCGATGTGGGAGCAGTTGCGCGGCGGCGTCTCCGGGTTCAAGCTGCACGAGGACTGGGGTTCGACTCCGGCCGCCATCGACGCGTGCCTCACCGTCGCGGACGCCGCAGGAGTGCAGGTGGCCCTCCACTCGGATACGTTGAACGAGGCCGGTTTCGTCGAGGATACTCTCGCGGCCATCGCCGGACGGGCGATCCACGCCTATCACACGGAGGGGGCGGGCGGCGGCCACGCGCCGGACATCATCACGGTGGCCGCGCACGCGAACGTTCTGCCGAGTTCGACCAATCCGACCCGGCCACACACGGTCAACACACTCGACGAGCATCTCGACATGCTCATGGTGTGCCATCATCTGAGCCCGAAGATCCCGGAGGATCTGGCGTTCGCGGAGAGCCGCATCCGGCCCTCCACCATCGCGGCGGAGGATCTGCTCCACGACCTCGGCGCCATCTCCATGATCGGCAGCGACTCGCAGGCGATGGGACGCATCGGCGAGGTCGTGTTGCGCACGTGGCAGACGGCGCACGTGATGAAACGCAGACGGGGATTCCTGGCCGGCGACAACGGCGCCGACAATCAGCGCGTCCAGCGGTACGTGGCGAAGTACACGATCTGCCCTGCCGTCGCGCACGGGTTGGAAGCCGAGATCGGATCGGTCGAGGTCGGCAAGCTTGCCGACCTGGTGCTGTGGGATCCGGCCTTCTTCGGCGTCCGGCCGCACGCGGTGATCAAGGGCGGGATGATCGCGTGGGCTGCGATGGGTGATGCCAACGCGTCCATACCGACTCCGCAACCGGTGCTTCCGCGTCCGATGTTCGGGGCGGCGCCCAAGGCTGCGGCCGCCACGTCCGTGCACTTCGTCGCTCCGCATGCCCTCGAGGACGGACTGGCCGATCGGCTGGACCTGAGCCGTCGACTGGTGCCGGTCGCGAACGTGCGGTCGCGGGGCAAGTCGGACATGCCCCGCAACGACGCGCAGCCGCGGATCGAGGTGGACCCGGACACGTTCACGGTCCGCATCGACGGCGACGTGTGGGAAGAGCAACCGGCGGCGGAACTGCCGATGGCCCAGCGATACTTCCTGTTCTGATGCGCCTCGCTCACCTGATGTCTCTCGCCGACTCGCGGCTGCCCACGGGCGGCCACGTGCATTCGGGCGGCATCGAGGAGGCCGTCGCCAGCGGTGTCGTCCGCGACGTCGCCACGATGGAGGCGTTCCTGCGTCGCCGGATACGGACCGCCGGGCTCGTCGGGGGATCGATCACCGCGGCGGTGTGCGCCGGCCGGCTCAACGCCGAACACGCCGACGCCGAGATGGATGCGCGCACCCCGTCCCCGGCGGCGCGGTCGTCGTCGCGGGCGCAGGGGAGAGGTCTGCTGCGGCTGGCCCGCACCACGTGGCCGGGGCACGACTGGTCGCCGCTGGGCACACGCCCGCACCTGCCCGTGGTGTCGGGGGTGGTCGGATCCGTCACCGCGGTCGAACCGCGGGAGGCGGCGCTGGTCGTCGTGTACACCACCATGACCGGGTCCGCGATCGCCGCGCAGCGTCTGCTCGCTCTCGATCCCGCGCAGGTCGCCGCGTGCACGTTCGCACTGTCCGACCTGTGCGACGACGTCGCAGGCCGGTGCGTGACCGGACTGTCCAGCGTGTCCGACCCCTTCATGGATGTCGTCGCCGAGCGGCACGTTCTGCGGAATCGCCCCCTGTTCGTGTCGTGACACTCAGCTGTATCCCAGTAAGGAGAGATCAACCATGCCACCGCATTTCATCGATGGTGAACCCCACGACCACCAGCACGACCGTCCCCGGCGGGTCCGGGTGGCGGGGGAGCCGGTCCGGATCGGGATCGGTGGGCCCGTCGGATCGGGCAAGACGGCGCTCGTCGCCGCGCTGTGCAGGCAACTGCGCGAGGAGTTGTCGCTGGCCGTGCTCACCAATGACATCTACACCACCGAGGACGCGGACTTCCTGCGACGCCACGCCGTGCTGCCGGACGAGCGGATCGCCGCCGTGCAGACCGGTGGGTGCCCCCACACGGCGATCCGCGACGACATCACCGCCAACCTCGACGCCATCGACGACCTGATCGCGGCCAACCCCCCGCTCGATCTGATCCTGGTGGAGTCCGGTGGCGACAACCTCACCGCGACGTTCTCCTCGGGCCTGATCGACGTGCAGATCTTCGTCGTCGACGTCGCGGGTGGTGACAAGGTTCCCCGCAAGGGTGGCCCCGGTGTGACGTTCTCGGATCTCCTCGTCATCAACAAGACCGACCTCGCACCCATGGTCGGAGCCGATCTCGGGGTGATGCGCCGTGACGCCGAGCGGGTCCGCGAGGGACGGCCCACGGCGTTGATCTCGTTGACGGAGGACCCGTCGTCCGGACCGGCTCTGGAGTGGGTGCGCGAGCAGGTGCGCACCCTCGCCGACGTGCACCAGTAGTGCGCACCGAACTGACGATCGTCGCGTCCCCCGACCGCAGTCCGCGGATCTCCGCGGTCGGGGGACTGGCGGCGCGGATCACCGGCCGCGACACGGTCCACGTGATCGGCACCGCCGCGACCCCGCTCGGCGGCGATCACTGGGAGATCACCGTCCGGGTCCTGCCGGGTGCCCGGCTGACGCTGCGCAGCGTCGCCGCGTCGCTTGCCTTGCCCGGCCGGGGTCGTGTGCTGTCCACTGCGCAGTGGTCGGTGGAGGTCGCGGACGACGCCGTGCTCGACTGCGCGCTCGAACCCACGGTGATCGCGGGCGGCGCGGAGCATCGCGTCGAGACGACGGTGTCCCTCACCGAGTCGTCGACGTTGCTGCTGCGTGAGCGGGTGCAGATCGGCCGGGCGGGGGAGAGCGCGGGACGCTGGGTCGGGGTCACCAACGCCGACCTCGGCGCCCTGCCGTTGCTCCGTCACCAGCTGGAACTCGGCGTCGGCACCGTTTCGCACGACGTTCTGGACGGCCCCGCGGCCGTCACGAGTGAACTGCGGTACCCGGACGACCGGGTCGCGGACGTCACCGGTGACATCCGGTCGGCGCGGACCCGTCTGCCCCTCGCCCGCGGCGGCAGCCTCACCACCCGGCTCGGCCCGCGCCTGTGACGCGGTGAGCGGCAAAGTGCGTGATGGTGCGCATTTCCGCACCCGTACCGGGAGCGCCTAAGCTCTACCCTTGTGCTTTCCGTCGTTCCTCGCCCCGTCGTAGTCAGGGCCCCGTCCAAGGTCAATCTGCATCTGGCCGTCGGGGACTTGCGTGACGACGGCTATCACGAGCTGAACACGGTGTTCCAGGCGCTCTCGCTCAGCGACACGGTGTCGGTGGCCCCCGCGGAGACGCTGTCGGTGACGGTCCGCGGTGAGGACGCCCGCGTCGTGCCGACCGACAGCAGCAACCTCGTGTGGCAGGCCGCCGAGATGCTCGCGGCCGAGTCGGGGCGGCGCCCGGACGTCGAGATCGCCATCGACAAGGGCATCCCGGTGGCCGGGGGCATGGCCGGCGGCAGCGCGGACGCCGCGGCGACGCTGGTCGGGCTGAACGCGCTGTGGCAACTCGACCTGTCGCGGGAGGAACTCGACGGGTTCGCCGCGAAGCTCGGCAGCGACGTTCCGTTCTCCCTCCACGGTGGCACCGCGGTCGGCACGGGACGCGGCGAGCGACTTCTGCCGGTGCTCTCCCGCAGCACGTTCCACTGGGTGCTCGCGCTCGCGAAGGTCGGCTTGAGCACACCGACCGTGTTCCGGGAGCTGGACCGGTTGCGTGCCGACGGGAATCCGCCGCGACTCGGCGGACCCGAAGACCTGATGCACGCGCTAACGACGGGCGACGCCGCGACGCTGGCCCCGTTGCTGGGCAACGATTTGCAGTCGGCCGCGCTGTCGCTGAATCCGGGCCTGCGGCGGACGCTGCGAGCCGGGGTCGCGGCGGGCGCACTGGCCGGAATCGTCTCCGGGTCCGGTCCGACCTGTGCCTTTCTTTGTGCTGAAGCGGATGCCGCGGTCCGGGTCAGCGCAGAACTCGCAGGTGCGGGGGTGTGTCGCACGGTGCGGGTCGCCAGCGGACCCGTACCGGGCGCCCGAATAATCAACGACGCGGCGGAGGGATCGCACTGATGGCGAATCTGATCAATCTCGAGCAGGTATCGAAGTCCTTCGGCATCAAGCCGCTGCTCGATTCGGTATCGCTCGGAGTACAGGAAGGCGAACGCATCGGCGTCGTCGGCCTCAACGGTGGTGGCAAGACCACCTTGCTCGAGGTGCTGGCCGGCGTGGAGGCGCCCGATTCCGGGCGTGTCAGCCGGGTCGGCGGCCTGCGCATGGCGGTCGTGACCCAGCGTGGCGTACTGCCGCCTGGCTCGAGCGTCGGCGACGTGGTGCTCGGACCGCTCGGGGTGGCCGACCACGAGTGGGCGGGCGACGCCCGCATCCGGTCGATCCTGGCCGGCATCGGCATCGACAACCTGGGGCTCGAGGTGTCGGTCGACGGGCTGTCCGGTGGTGAGCGGCGACGCGTCGCACTGGCCGCCGCGCTCGTCCAGGACCTCGACCTGCTGGTGCTCGACGAGCCGACCAACCACCTCGACGTCGAAGGTGTGCAGTGGCTGGCGGAACATCTCGTCGGCCGTCGCAGCGCGCTGGTGGTCGTGACCCACGACCGGTGGTTCCTCGACACCGTAGCCAACCGCACGTGGGAAGTGGTGGGCGGCAAGGTCGAAAGCTACGAGGGCGGATACAACGACTGGATCTTCGCCCGCGCGGAGCGTTCCCGGCAGGCCGACGCGTCCGAGGAACGTCGCCGCAACCTCGCCCGCAAGGAACTGGCCTGGCTGCGGCGCGGTGCACCCGCCCGCACGTCCAAGCCCAAGTACCGGATCGAGGCCGCCGAGGCGTTGATCGCGGACGTCCCACCGCCCCGCGACAACGTCGCGCTGGCGTCGTTCGCGCAGCGCCGGCTCGGCAAGGTCGTCATCGAACTCGAGGATGCGCGCCTGGAGACGCCGGACGGCCGGGTGCTCGTCGACGACCTCACGTGGCGGTTGGCGCCGGGGGAGCGGGTCGGCCTGGTCGGCGTCAACGGCTCCGGCAAGACGACCCTCCTGCGCACGCTCGCCGGGGAGATCTCGCCGGCGTCGGGCAAGCGCATCCAGGGACAGACGGTGCACATCGGCTGGCTTCGTCAGGAACTCGACGATCTGCCGACGAACATGCGGGTGCTCGAAGCAGTCAAGGACGTCGCCGAGCGGATCACGTTGGGCGACAAGGAGGTGTCGGCCGGGCAGCTCGCCGAACGGCTGGGCTTCACGCCGGCGCGGCAGCGGACACCGGTCGGTGACCTGTCCGGTGGCGAGCGTCGCCGGCTGCAGCTGACCCGTGTGCTGATGTCGGAGCCGAACGTACTGCTGCTCGACGAGCCGACCAACGACCTCGACATCGACACGCTGCAGCAACTCGAGGACATCCTCGACGGCTGGGCGGGCACGATGGTCGTCATCAGCCACGACCGGTACCTGATCGAACGCATCTGTGACTCCACGTGGGCGTTGTTCGGCGACGGTAAGCTGACCAACCTGCCTGGTGGGATCGAGGACTACCTGCGTCGCCGGGCGAAGATGGTCGACACCGGTGCGCCGTCGGTGGCGTCGACGGCAACCGGTGCGTCGGCCCCCAAGCAGGTGCGGGACGGGGCCGCCGAACGCGCCGCGCGCAAGGAATTGTCGCGTCTCGAGCGGGCCGTGGCGAAGCTGGACGACCGGGAACGGAAGCTGCACGAGAAGCTGGCGGAGGCGGCCACCGATCCGGACAAGCTGCAGAAGCTCGACACCGAACTCAGGCAGGTCGTCGCGGAGAAGGAAGCCACCGAGGAACAGTGGATGGCGCTGGCCGCCGAACTGGATTAGCGTCCCCGGCCGGTCAGAACCGCAGCGACAGGATGCCGTCGCGGTCCGTGACGTCAACGGACCGCCCGATCACCGACCGCGCCGGGGTCTGCGCGAACGCGGACAGTGCGAGCGCCTCCTCGGAGCCGGTGTGTCCGGCCAGGCGCCGGCCGTCGGGGGTGTGCGCGACGACGAAGCCGGTCGCGGGGGCGCCGTCCCGCCCGTGCTCCACCGTGGATGTGACGATGTCGGCTCGTCCTTCGTAGCTGGTGACGAGTTCCGGCGCCTCCGACGCGAGCTGCACCGGCTCCGGATCGCCGACGTATCCACCCGGGTGCGGGGCGCCTGCCAGCAACACGACGTGCTGGTACGTCAGATAGCCGCCGTTGCCGTGGACCAGGGCCGGTCCCGCGCCTTCCCGAAGTCGGCGGGTGACCTCGGCGATCGAGTGCAGGGTGTAGCTGTTGAGGGGACCGCCGAAGAACGAGTGGCCGCCCGTCACGCTCGGCACGATGCTTTCGGGCAGGCCGAGCGTGCGGGTGAGTAGCTTCGGTACCACCGGGAAGCAGCTGTACGCGTCGACGATGTCGAGTGCCGAGGCGTCGATCGATGCCCGCGACAGTGCCCGGTGCACCGCGTTCGTCATCGCCGCGGACGTGCCGAAACCGTTGCGGCTCAGTACGTCCACGGGGTCGGCGGCTCCCGCGCCGCCCCACAGGTACACCGTGCGCTCCTCCGGAACGCCGTGGTCCCGCGCGACGGCCAGCGAGCACACCAGCACCGCGGCGGCCTGATCGACGAACGGCATGGCGTTGAGCATCAACGGGTACGGCTCGCACACCATCCGGTTGCCCGGACCCACCGTGGCGATCTCCTGAACGGAGTACACCTCTGACGTCCACGACGCCGGGTTCTTCGCCGCCAGTTCGGAGAACGCCGAATACATCCGGGCCGACTCGGCCAGCGACTGATCGGGTCCCACACCCGACTCGTGCGCCACCCGGTTCTCGAACAACGGGTACACCCGGGTCGGAACGATCAGGCCGGCGCGCTGCATCGCGGGACTCCCGAGATCCGCCGGGTCGAACGCGGGGGGACCGCCCGGCGCCGACGCCCAGCCCAGTGACGCGGGATCGGTGCCCGACTTCCGGAGCGCCGTCATGGTCGCCTGCGCCTCGCCTCCGACGAGGAGCGCCGCCGACGACCGGCCCGCGGCGATGTCGTCGCCGATGCGGTCGAGGAACGCCGCGGGCCAGTGGCCGCCGATCGGGGACGTGCTCGATCGTGGTGACGGCAGATTCAACCGGGCGGCCAGCAGTCCGGGGAGGTCGTCGTACGACCAGCTGACGGTCTTCACCGCATGGATAGCGTCGATCCGGGAGCCCAGGGTCGCGGAGCCGCTGTCGGCGAGAGCGGCACGCGCGGCGTCGGTGATCAGGTCGAGCGGTTCACGCGGGGCTGCCGGATCGCCTGCTCGGCCGGAGCGGATGTCGCCGACTCCGACGATCACCGGTATGCGGGTCGGATCCATGGATTCCCCTCTCGCGTGACCACATCAGCGTCACCATAGCGCCGGACGAGATACCTGTGGATCCGGGGTCACAGCAATCCTGACCAGATTCCGAAAGATTTTGTGTAGCAGCCGAATTGGAATGCCGATGCTCGGGGGTGCGAAATCTTCGGGCCCGCGGAGCCCGGCGGTCCCGGGCCTCGTCAGGTGAGGGTAGCCTAAGGCAGTGTGACTGGTGTGCGGGTGCGCAGGCCATGCAGTCATTTCGTAACCGTTTCGTGTCCCGGATCACGGCCTGAATATGCATGATCCGGGCAAAACGGGGGAAACCAAGGCGAACCTGCAGATTATCCGACTAATCTGCAGTCCAGGGCTTGCATGTTCGCTGCACAGGAGGCGGGGGTCATGGATCTCGAAGCAATCAAACAGATCGAGCAGCTCAAGCACCGTTACTCACGTGCTCTCGACACGAAGTCGTGGGTGGAGTTCGCCGACACGATGGTCCCGGACGTCACGGCGACGTACAGCGAATACCTCACGTTCGATTCCCGTGACTCGTTCGTGTCCTTCCTCGAGAACACTCTCGGGACCCACGTCATCACCGAGCATCAGTGCGGCCAACCCGAGATCACCGTCACCGGTGACACCGCGGTAGGGGTGTGGTTTCTCGCGGACACCACGCTGATTCCCGAGGACGGCATGCTGCTGCGCGGGTCTGCCTATTATCACGATCGTTATCTTCGGTGCCCCGACGGCAACTGGCGGATCACGCACACCGGCTACGAACGCACCTGGGAATCGGTTGCGGCGCTCTCCGACTTCCCGAGCTTCCGGCTCACCTCCAACAAGTGGGCGATGTTGCAACCTCCGGCGTCAGCCTGAGGGAGCACACTGGGACTCGACGCACCGCGGACACTGGGAGGTGACGATGGCTCCGGACGTCCCTGTTCCCGGCGCGCTGCCGTACCTGACCGTGCGGCGGGGTGTCGAGGCGATCGAGTGGTATTCCAAGGTATTCGGCGCCGAGGTGGTGGGTGAGCCGATCGTCATGGACGACGGCCGGGTCGGTCATGCGGAACTGCGGTTGCCGACCGGCATGATCTATCTCGCCGAGGAATTCCCCGAGATGGGCCTGACCGCGCCGGAATCCGGTTCGACGTCGGTGAGTCTGATGTTGTCCGTCGATGACCCCGATGCCGTCCTGGTGGGTGCCCGCGACGCCGGCGGCACGGTGGAGCGGTGGATCTCGGAGGGGCACGGACACCGCAACGCGACACTCATCGATCCGTTCGGCCACCGTTGGATGCTGGTGGGGCCGACCGATCCGGCCGCGTCGGCCTGAGGGTCCGGGCGCAGCTACTGTCGGCGCATGCCGACAACACCCGACCGATCGTCGTTTCCGGACACCCGCGCATGGATTCGCGCCCTGCCCGCACTCGGCGGCGAGACACCTCCGCCCGTCGACGCGCTTCCGGATGCGCCGACCACACTGTTTCTCGACTGGATCACGCAGGCTGCGGCGGCCGGTGTTCCGGAACCGCACGCGGCTGCGTTGTCGACCGTCGATGCCGACGGCAATCCTGACGCGCGTTTCCTGCTCCTCAAGGACGTCACGGAGCAGGGCTTCTGGTTCTCGGGTGACACTCGCTCACCGAAGGGTCGTGAACTTGCTACGAATGCCGTTGCGGCACTGTCGTTCTACTGGCGCGAACAGGGTCGGCAGGTGCGGGTGCGCGGTTCCGTCGTCGAGGGCGATCCGGCACTGTCCGCCCGCGACTTCCGCGAACGGTCGGTCACCGCGCGGGCCGTGGCAGCCGCCAGTCGTCAGAGCGAGGTCCTGGACGATCCCGCCGACTACGAACGGGCCGTCGCGGCGGCGGTGGCCCGCATCGAGGCCGACCCCGACTTCGTGTCGGGCACCTGGCGGGCATGGTGCATCGTCCCCGACAGTGTCGAGTTCTGGCAGGCGGACGCCGGGCGCAGGCACGTGCGCCAGCTCTACCGCCGCGAGTCCGGCCGGTGGATCCGCGAGGTGCTGTGGCCCTGACCGCGCCCGGCGGCGGGGTCAGCGTGCGGTCGCGGACGGCGAGCGCAGGTCGACGACGATCGACTGGCCGTTCAGCTTCGCGTGGATCTCGGGGCGCTCGAACCCGGCCGCGACGAGGTACTCGCCGAGCAGCGCCAGCAGTTCGTCGGCGTCCACCGTGGGATCGGCGGAGTGACTGCTCGCCGAAGCCTGGTGCTCCTCGAGCAGTTCGGTGTGTGCAAGACGGCCCGCGACTCGCACGGCTGCCACTCCCATCGCGTTGCGTCGCATGACGGTGCGTCCACGAGGTGCGGGCGACGCCGTCGTGTCGGAGGCCTCGGCCGGCTGCTCGGTGCTGTGCGAACCCGAGCTGCGCGTCGGCAGCGGGAAGGTGAACTTCTCGGCGGAGCTGGCCGTGGACTTGCCGTTGCCATTGCTGCCGGTCAGCCCGCCCGTGCTCGGTTCGGCGAAGGGGGACTCCGACGCCGAACCCGTGCCGGCGGAGCCGTTGCTGCCCGATCCGTTGGTGGAAATGCCGTTCTCCATCGTGTCGCTTCCTGCTCGTGGCCAAACGGGTACCGCGCAAAGCCCGTCAGTGTGCTCGATTCGACCTGAAAGCTACCAGGAGGGTCCGGCGGGCCGCACACCTCTACGGCTCACCGGACCCCCTCGGCCCTCAATTCCCGGGCCCAGGCGGACGCGTGCTTCGTGAGCACGCCGGCGATCCGCTCCAGCTCACCCGGGTACGACGCGACCTCGGCGGGCATGGACACGCTGAGGGTGTCGGTGGCGGGGATCCGGTAGGGCACGACGGTCGCGATACACACCACGCCGACCGTCCCCTGTTCCCGTTCCAGGCCCACCCGCGGTTGCGCACCTCGCCCAGTTCGGTGACGAGTCGTCGATGTCGGGGGATCGCCCCGGTGATGTGGTGCGCCGGGTCCGCCGCAGCCTGCCCACCGTGACACCGCAGATGGAGGTGACTCCGAAACAGCATGTTCCTGCACCACGAGCGTCGGTGTGGGACACGGTCAAACCCGCACCACCGCACGGTGATACAGGTAGCCGTGACACACATCCATCTCAACTATCCGTTGCGCCAGTGGCGGAGAGTGTGAGATCTATGTAGACGCTGTAGTAGAAGACGCTAGTCGGCGGCGGCCACGAGCGGCTCGAGCGTGAGGTCGGGCAGCTCCTTCTGGATGTACTGCAGGCGCCACTTGTCGCTGACCAGAGCGAGCATCACCCCGTCCGAGCGGGTGAACACCTCGACGCCGCGCTGACGGTTCAGCTCGTCGGCCGACTCGGCGTCGGTGCGCCGCGCCAACGCGTAGCCCAGGGGTTCCATCCGGGCCTCGACGTTGAACTCGGCCTTCATCCGCGCCGCGACCACCTCGAACTGCATCGGGCCGACGGCCGCCATGACCGGGGAGGCGTCGCCACGCAGGTCGTTGCGGAGGATCTGCACGACACCCTCGGAATCGAGCTGATCCACGGCCCGCCGGAACTGCTTGTACTTGCCCGCGCTCTCGGCCCGCAGGATGGAGAAGTGCTCCGGCGCGAACGACGGGATCGGCGGGAACTCCACCTTCTTCTCGAAGAACAGGGTGTGGCCGGGGGCGAGCGCGGTGGCGTTGACCAGTCCGACCACGTCGCCGGGGTACGCCGATTCCACGGTCGAACGCTCGCGACCGAACACGGTCTGCGCGTACTTCGTCGTGAACGGTTTGCCGGTCTGGGCGTGGGTGACCACCATGCCGCGCTCGAACACGCCCGACACGATGCGCATGAACGCCAGCCGGTCGCGGTGCGCGGTGTCCATGCCTGCCTGGACCTTGAAGACGACCGCGCTGAACGGGTCGGTGACCTCGCGAGGGGCGCCGGCGACGTCCTCCCGGGCGCGCGGCGGCGGCGCCAGCTCGACCAGCGTGTCGAGGATCTGGCGGACACCAAAGTTGAGCATCGCCGACGCGAAGATCACCGGCGACGTCTGGCCGCCGAGGAACAGCTCCTGGTCGTGGTCCTGACCGGTGGCCGACAGCAGCTCGCTCTCCTCCGCGGCGGTCTCCCATTCGGAGCCCTCCTTCGCGAGAGCGGCGTCGGCATCCATGACCTCTTCGGGGGCGATCTTCGCGCCACCCGCGGTACGCGTGAACCGGATGTACTCCCGCGGGGCACCGTCCTCGCCGCGCCGCAGCAGGCCCCGGAAGTCGCCGGCGATCCCGACGGGCCAGTACAGGGGAGTGGGGGTGAGACCGATGCGTTCCTGGATCTCGTCGAGAAGCTCGAGCGGCGTCTGGCCCGGCCGGTCCCACTTGTTGATGACCGTGATCACCGGGATTCCGCGGTGACGGCACACCTGGAACAGCTTCAGCGTCTGCGGTTCGAGACCCTTCGCGGCGTCGATCAGCATGACGGCGGCGTCCACCGCCGTCAGGACGCGGTACGTGTCCTCCGAGAAGTCGGAGTGACCGGGAGTGTCCACCAGGTTGATCACGTTGTCGACCGGCTCGTCCGCCGACGCCTCGGTGGAGCGGTAGTTGAACTGCAGGGCAGTGGAGCTGACCGAGATGCCGCGGGCCTTCTCCATCTCCATCCAGTCGGACACCGTCGACTTGCGGCCCGCCTTGCCGTGGACCGCGCCCGCTTCGGAGATGACCTTCGCGTGGAGCGCGAGAGCCTCCGTCAGCGTCGACTTACCGGCGTCGGGATGCGAGATCACGGCGAACGTGCGGCGGCGCGACGCCTCCGCCCGGACACCCTTCTCGGATTTCCCCTCCGGTGAGCCGGATGTGGCGACAGGCGCCGCCTCGGCTGGAATGGTGTCGGCCGAGTCGGACGGGGTAGTCAACGAAGAACCTCTCGGGGGACGGGGTGCGTGCAGGAAGACCGTGTGGCCGCATACCAGGTTACTCGGGTACCGAACACGAACTCGCAGCACAGTCACATCCAGGGAGGAGTAACGATCGGAGGCCGGTGAGGGATTTATATGGGTGAGTCGTCGGGGCGCTCCGGAGTTCACCGTTTCTGCGTTCGGACACCCGTATGTGCAGGAGGAAGACTGTGAGCAAGTTCACCGACGAGATGTACGCGACCGCGGCGAGCAGCACCCGTGGCCTCAACACGGGTGAGCCCGACGCGCCGCTGCGGCAGCCGTGGGGCGAGATCCACAAGGCCGCGCGCCGCATGGCGGGTGCGCTCGCCGAGGCAGGTATCGGTCACGGCGACGCCATCGGCATCCTCGCCGGTCAGCCCGTCGACATCGCACCCTCCTGCCAGGGCACCTGGATGCGCGGGGCGTCCGTCACCATGCTGCATCAGCCGACGCCGCGCACCGACCTGGCCGTGTGGGCCAAGGACACCGAGACCGTCATCAACATGATTCAGGCGAAAGCCGTCATCCTCGGTGCGCCGTTCGACGCCGCCAAGCCGCTGCTGGAGGAGCGTGGCATCACCGTGGTGACGGTGGCCGAGCTGAACGAGGGCACGGAGACCGACCCGGTCGAGACGTTCGAGAGCGACATCGCACTGCAGCAGCTCACGTCCGGTTCCACCGGTTCGCCCAAGGCCGTGCAGGTCACGCACGAGAACTTCTACACCAACGCCTACGCCATGATCGACCGGATCAAGTTCTCCATCGAGGACGACGTGATGATCAGCTGGCTGCCCCTGTTCCACGACATGGGGATGGTCGGGTTCCTCAGCGTTCCGATGCAGGTCGGCGCGGAGGTCGTGAGCATCACCCCGATGGACTTCCTCCGCACGCCGCTGCTGTGGGCGGAGCTGATGGGCAAGTACAAGGGCACGGTGACCGCCGCCCCCAATTTCGCGTACTCGTTGCTCGCCCGCCGCCTCAAGCAGGCGGAGGACGGCGCCGTCGACCTCAGCACCGTCCGGTACATGTGGAACGGTGCCGAGCCCGTCGACCCCGAGACGATGAACAAGCTCGCCGAGGCGGGCGCCCGCTTCGGCCTGAACCCGTCGGCACTCGCACCCGTCTACGGCATGGCCGAGACCACCCTCGCCGTCTCCATTCCGGATCCGGATCAGGGCCAGGTCCTCGACCTCGTCGACCCGGATCTCCTCGAGGCGATGCAGCGTGCCGTCCCGTCGAGCAAGCCGAACGCGCGTGCCCTCGCCACCCTCGGAAAGATGGTGCCGAACCTCGAGGGTCGCGTCGTCGACAGCGAGGGTGAGCTGCTCCCGACCCGCGGCGTCGGCATCATCGAGGTCCGCGGCAAGGCGGTCACACCCGGTTACATCACGGTCGACGGGCACAAGCCCGCGCAGGACGCGGACGGCTGGCTGAACACCGGCGACGTCGGCTACTTCACCGAAGAGGGCCTCGTCGTCGTGTGCGGTCGCGTCAAGGACGTCATCATCATGGGCGGCCGCAACATCTACCCGACCGATATCGAGCGGGCCGCGGGCACCGTCGCCGGCGTGCGTCCCGGCAACGCGGTGGCCGTGCGCCTCGACGCGGGGCAGAAGCGGGAAAGTTTCGCCGTCGCGGTGGAGACCAACGACTACCAGGACCCCGAAGTGGTCAAGCGCATCGAGCACGAGGTAGTGCACGCCGTGTTCTCCGAGGTCGGTGTGCGGCCCCGCACCGTCGCCGTCCTCGGCCCCGGCAGCATTCCCAAGACGTCGTCGGGCAAACTCCGCCGCGCCACGTCGGCGAATCTGGTCAGCTAGGCGCTTCGCGCCCGTGCGTGGTTGGAGAGTCCAGAGACTCGTTAACCACTCACGGGCGCGAAGCGCCTAATGCAGGCGGTTCTGCGCGGCCTCGAGCCCGACGCGCAGGACCAGTTCGACGGCGTCGGCCGACTCTTCGCAGACCAGGTCGAGTTCCTTGCGTTCCACCGAGGAGAATGGCTTCAGCACGTACGACGCCGGATCCATCCGTCCGGGGGGACGGCCGATCCCGACGCGGGTGCGCAGATAGTCCTTGGTGCCGAGCGCGCTCGAGATGGACCGCAGTCCGTTGTGTCCGCCCTCGCCGCCGCCCTGCTTGAGGCGAATGGTCCCGAAGTCGAGGTCGAGTTCGTCGTGGATGACCACGATGTTGCCCGGATCGACGGAGAAGAACCGGGCCAGGCCGGCAACGGCGGAACCGGACAGGTTCATGAACGACCGGGGCTTGGCGAGGATCGTCGGACGGCCCTCGAATCGGCCCTGGACGATCTCGGCGCCGCTCTTCTTGTGCGCGCTGAACTTGCCACCCATGCGAGCGGACAGCACGCCGGCCACCATGAAGCCGACGTTGTGCCGGGTCTTCTCGTACTGCGGTCCTGGGTTGCCCAGGCCCACCACCAGAGCGGTGTCTTCACTCACCGACAGGGTCCTTCCATGCGTGAGGGGGTCGTGTCAGACGACAGCGGCGCGTCACCCCGGGACAATCCGGGACGACGCGCCGCCGACATCAGTGCGGTTGCGAGAGGATCAGCTCTCGGCGCCCTCTTCGGCCGGAGCCTCGGCCTCGGCCGCGGCCTCGCCGGTCTCCTCTTCGAGGTCGGCAGCGGTCGGGGCTGCGACGACGTTGACGATGAGCAGTTCCTCGTCGGCCTGCAGGGTGGAACCCTTGGGCAGCTCGAGCTGGTTGGCCAGGATCTGGGTGCCGACCTCGAGGCCCTCGACCGAGACCTCGATCTGCTCGGGGATGTGCAGCGCGTCGGCCTCGAGGGAGATGGTGGCGGCGTCCTGCGCGACCAGGGTGCCGGCAGCGGCCTCACCGGTGACGACGACGGGAACGTCGACGGTGACCTTCTCGCCCTTCTTGATGACGAGGAGGTCGGCGTGCTCGATGTAGTTGCGGATCGGGTGAACCACGACCGACTTGGTGAGCGCGACCTGCTCCTTGCCCTCGATGTCGAGGGTCAGGATGGCGTTGGTGCCGTGCGCGCGCAGGATGGCGGCGAAGTCGCGGGAGGGGACGTTCAGGTGGCGGGGGTCCTCACCGTGGCCGTACAGGACTGCGGGGACCTGGCCGTCGCGGCGCGCGCGGCGGGCGGCGCCCTTGCCGAACTCGGTGCGCACGGCGGCTACGAGGCGATTTTCGTCAGACATGGTGAAACGGCTCCTACAACTCACGGTGGTAACTGGCGGGCGGTTCGAGTCGACGAGGGACGAACACGCGACGGCCAGGAGCGAAACGCTCGAGCAGAGCCGTCGCCGCGTCGATCACGGTGAGCCAGCCAATTGGAACTTCTGGTTCACCCTCGCCGAGACAACTTATGGAACTCTACCGGATGGCCCGCTGACCTGCTAATCGGGTGTCCTCGGGAGGCTGCGCGGCGCCGAGGTGAGGTCGGTGCAATCCGATGCAACCCTGCCGCACCGTCCTTGTGACCCGTATCACAGAGGTATCGAACTTCTCGATTGCCGACGACGGAGGACACCATGACCGCCACACTCGACGCACCCGTCGACACCAACATCCCGCAGCCGGGTGACATCGCCCGGCGCTGGCTGGCCGGATTCGGTGCCACCCTCGAACGAGGCGACGCGCGCGGGGCCGCCCAGCACTTCCTGGTCGATGGTTGGTGGCGCGACCTGCTGTCGTTCACCTGGGATCTGCACACCACACACGGTCGCGCGGACATCGAGTCGCGCCTCGCGGATTCGGTTCCGGTGCACGAGCCGCGCCACCTCGTCCTGTCACCCGCGCACCCCGCCGAGGCGGTGGCTGATCCGGAGGGCGACTGGATACAGGCCTTCTTCACATTCGAGACGACCCTGGCCCGCAGCCGCGGTTTCGTTCGGCTGAGGCGCGACGACGACGGAGAGTGGCGCGCCTGGACGTTGATCAGCGCGATGGAGGAGATCAAGGGCCACGAGGAGAAGAAGGGGCATCGGCGGGTTCAGGGCACGAATCACGGCGCCCACCGCGGCAAGATCAACTGGCTCGACCGGCGAACCGCCAAGGGCGAGTTCGAGACCGAGCAGCCGGCCGTCGTGATCGTCGGCGCCGGCCAGGGTGGTCTCGCCCTCGCCGCCCGTCTGGGGCAGCTCGGAGTCGACACCCTGCTGGTGGAGCGAAACGACCGGATCGGTGACAGCTGGCGAAAGCGCTACCACTCGCTGGTCCTGCACGACCCGGTCTGGTACGACCACCTGCCGTACCTGAACTTCCCCGACCACTGGCCGGTGTTCACGCCCAAGGACAAGCTCGCGAACTGGTTCGAGTTCTACGCCGACGCAATGGAACTCAACGTGTGGACGGGAACCGAGTTCACCGGCGGCAGCTATGACGACGCCACCGGCGAATGGACCGTGACCGTCGCCCGCGACGACGGCTCCACCCGCACGCTGCACCCCCGGCACGTCGTCCTCGCCACGGGAATGAGTGGGGTGCCGAACATTCCGCGGATCGCTGGTGCCGACACGTTCGAGGGAACCATCGAGCATTCGAGCTGGTTCGTCGGCGGCCGGGAGATGCAGGGCAAGAAGGCCCTCGTCGTCGGCTGCTGCAACTCGGGCCACGACATCGCCCAGGAACTCAACGAGCAGGGTGCGGACGTGACCATCCTGCAGCGCTCGTCCACGTATGTGATGAGCAGCAAGCACGGCATCCCCGGACTGTTCGGCGGCGTGTACGAGGAGGGCGGGCCCGCGGTGCAGGACGCCGACCTGATCTTCGCGTCGCTGCCGTACCCGTTGCTCGCGGGAATTCACGCCGGGGCGACGGAGGCCATCGCCGAGAAGGACGCGGAGATGCTCGACGGTCTGCGGAAGGCCGGATTCAAGGTCGATTTCGGCGAGGACGGCAGTGGCCTGTTCATGAAGTACCTGCGACGCGGCGGCGGCTACTACATCGACGTCGGCGCATCCGAGCTGATCGCGAGCGGCGAGGTGTCGGTGAAGCAGGGAACCGAGATCGATCACTTCACCCCGGACGGGGTCGTGTTCGCCGACGGCACCGAGATGCCGGTGGACGTGGTGGTTCTCGCGACCGGATACAAGAACATGCGTGAGAGCGCCCGCAAGTTCCTCGGCGACGCGGTCGCGGACCGCTGCCAGGACGTCTGGGGCCTCGACGCCGAGGGCGAGCTGCGCACGGTGTGGCGCCGGTCCGGTCATCCGGGTTTCTGGTTCATGGCAGGCAACCTGCATCAGTCCCGGCATTACTCGAAGTATCTGGCCTTCCAGATCAAGGCCCAGGAGGAAGGGTTGCAGCCGATCCGATGACGGACAGTGGTGTGGCTCACAACGCCGGGGGTAGCCTCGGCGTTGTGAGCGCTGAACGTCCGACCGCAGACCGGCTGACCGCAGTGGCAAGCGGTGTGGATCTGCCGCGACATGCCCGGCTGCTCAGCCAGGTGCACGACGCCGTGCTGTCCGGGCAGCAGCCGCCCGCCCTTCCACGGGACGTGGTGGCGCGGTCGTGGTCCCGTCTGCAGGCCGGCGGTGTCAGCCCGGACCACTGCGCGGACGTGGAGCCCGCCGACTTCTCCGAGATCGAGGCGCGGCGCACCCGGACGGCGCTGCGAACCGTGCTCCCGGAACTGCGCAGCACGTTGACGCAGGTCGCGGACGATGCGAACTTCATCGTGGTCATCGCCGACGCCGACGGTGTCCTGTTGTGGCGGGAAGGTTCCCGCGGGGTCCGGAAAGCGGCTGATGCCCTGGGGTTCACAGAGGGTGCGCGCTGGGCGGAGCAGGCGGTCGGCACCAACGCGATCGGCACGGCGCTGATCGAAGATGCTGCGGTGCAACTGTTCTCGGCCGAGCACTATGCCCCCTCGCATCACGGCTGGTCGTGCACCGGGTCGCCGGTTCACGATCCGCGCACCGGTGAGATTCTCGGCGTGGTCGACATCAGTGGGTCGGCGATGTCGATCCACCCGACCACGGTCGCGCTCGTCCGCACCGCGGTGCGTCTGGCCGAGGCGACGCTGTGGCGTGAGCACACGGCGCAACTGGACAAGCTGCGCGGCAGGGCGGCACCGTTGCTGGCGTCGGCGGGCGGTCCGGCGCTGGTCGTCGACAAGCACGGGTGGGTCGCGGAGTCGAGTGGCATCGCGGCCCCGGAGCGGGTCTCGCCGCCGAGCCTGGACCGGCCACTGCTCGTCCCGGGGCTCGGGCTGTGCGTACCCGAACCGCTCGGCGACGGCTGGCTGGTGCGCAGGCGCGTCGACGGGACGGCCATCGAACTGGAACTCGACCTCGGCGACGCACCGCACGTGACGGTCCGGGGCGACGTCAACTGGACGCGGGCCCTCTCGCCCCGGCACGCCCAGATCCTGCGGGTGCTGTCGGTCGCGGGACCGGCGGGCGTCGACGCCGCCTCGCTCAGCGAATCGTTGTTCGGCGACCGCGACCACGTGGTGGCGGTCCGCGCCGAGGTCTCGCGTCTGCGCAAGAGTCTCGGCGCGGTCCTGAGCACCCAGCCGTACCGATTCGCGGCCGGCGTGACGGTCCGGCTCGTCGGGTAGGCCCGGTCAGGCCTGCTTCGCGGCACTGATGCCGGCGCGGCGGCCGTAGAAGCTGCCGTCGCCGAGCGAGGTGCCGCTGGCGTAGCCGCCCGCGCACACGCCGGACGTGCACCGTCCCGCCGCGAAGAGGCCGGGGATCGGTTCGCCGGAGACGTGCAGTACCTCGGAGTTCACGGTCGTCCGCAGGCCGCCGAGAGTGAAACCGAGGGTGAACCCGCGCAGGTCGAGTGCCGCGACGGGGGTGCCGATCGGCTTCACCCACTCGGACTTCTTGTGCAGCAGCGGGTCCGATCCTTCGGCGGCGTGCTTGTTGTACACCTCGACGGTCGACTGCAGTGCGCCGGCGGGTAGGCCCATGTCGGATTCGAGTTCCTCGACAGTCTCCGCCGCCCACTTCGGCTGGACGCGCAGGAACGGCGTGGCCGTGGTGGCGGCCGCGCCTTCCTCGTACGACGCCTCGTCAATGATGAGGAATGCCTGGTTGTCCTGGTGGAACAGGGTCATCTGGCCGATCCGCCCGGAGTAGGTGTCCTCCGGAACGTAGCGCTGCCCCCGGCCGTTGACGAGGATGCCGCGGACGATCAACTGGGGGTCGCAGACGAACGCGACCTCGGTGGCGTCCATGTGGGCGAGATCGGCGCCGAGGGCCTGCGCCATGAGGATCGACCGTCCGTCGTGCTCCTCGATGGCGGCACCGGGGCGGCCGATGAGTCGCGGCGCGTGGGCCTCGATCATCTTGTCGTTGTAGGCGAAGCTGCCGGTGGCGAGGACGACGCCGCGGCGCGCCCGGACCGCCACCTCCTTGCCGTACTGCTTGGCGACGATCCCGACGACGCGACCGGTGTCGTCCGTGACGAGAGTCTGGACGCGCATGTCGTATTCGGCTCGGACCCCGAGCTTTTCGGCGGTCTCGACGAGCGGCTTCATCAGCATGTAGCCGCCGCCCTTCTCGCCGGTCCTCTTGCCGTCCATCTGCGGAACGTGGCCGCGCGGTGCGGGGGTCGCGATCTCGTTGAAAGGCGCCGCGTTCTCGCCGCCGGAGTACATGAGTCCGTCGTCGAACGGGGGTTCCCATCCGGGTTCGCCCCAGAAGCTCTCCTTGAACGGGACACCGCAGTCGACGAGCCAGTTGTAGTGCTCGACGCTGCCTTCGCAGTAGTCGGTGATCTTCTCCTCGTCGGCGCCCGGGCCGAGCGCCGCCATCATGAACGTCTTCATGTTTTCGGGGGAGTCGTCGAACCCGCACGCCTTCTGTAGCGGCGTTCCTCCGCCGAGGTAGATGAAGCCGCCGGCGAGAGCGGCGGCACCGCCCCAGCCACTGGTGCGTTCGAGGACCAGGACGTCGGCGCCGGCGCGCGCGGCCTCGATGGAGGCGGCCACACCGGCGATGCCGTAACCGGCGACCACGACGTCGGCCTCGTAGTCCCACTCGGTGACCGTTGTTGCGGACCGGGGGCGGATCGGTGTGGCGTCGACCATGGGTGGAAGTCCTCTCGGGCGGTCACGGGTGTGGTGTGACGTGGGTTACCCTCAAACTGTAACCTGTTACAAAACCCGAATCGGTGGATCTCCCGGTCAGTGGGACGTCGCGTCCGGAGGTCGGCGAGCGCCCGCAGCCCGCGCCTCCTCGCCGGACAGCAGTCGCGCCGTGGCCTGCGCCTGCGGGCCCGTCGGCTTGCCGGACCACGTGCACGGACGGATCCGGACGTCGGGGAAAGTGCGCAGCCGCGTGTGCTCGGCCGCCCGGCCCGGGGGGAGTTCGCGCTTACTGCGCTAGTTCGCGAGCGTCCGCACCTCCGCGAGGAACCGGTCGAGGTCGTCCGGGGAGCAGAAATAGTGCGGCGATGCCCGCACCACGGCGTCCAGTCCGCGGGCGCTCATGTCCAGCAGTGTCGATCCGCGCAGGCTGGCTGTGACGGTGACGTTGCGGGCAGCCAGCTGTTTCCGGACGTCGCCGGGATCGAACCCGTCGACGGTGAACGAGACGATTCCGCAGCGGCGGGCGCCGAGGTCGCGCACGGTGACACCGGGGATCGCCGCGAGCCCCGACCGGAGGTGCTCGGCCCCGGCCGCAACGGCCTCCTCGACCTCGGCCACACCGAGGTCGAGGAGATAGTCGGCCGCCACCCCGAGTCCGAGGCGTGCGGCGACGTCGCATTCCCAGAATTCGAACCGGCTGGCATCGGTGGCGAGCCGGTACGCATCGGCCGCGGTCCACTCCGCGCTGTGCAGGTCGAGGGCGGCCGGCTCGAGGGTCGCGGCCAGTTCCGGCCGGACGTACAGGAAGCCGGTGCCCCGAGGTGCACGAAGCCATTTGCGGCCCGTGGCCGAGAGTGCGTCGACGCCCAGCTCGCTCACGTCGAGGGCGATCTGGCCGACGGACTGACACGCGTCGAGCAGCACCAGCGCGCCGTGCGAGTGTGCCAGCTCCGTCACCTCACGGACGGGATTGACCAGGCCGCCGTTGGTGGGCACGTGCACGAGGGACACGAGACGGACCCGGTCGTCGAGAAGCGTTTCGAGGGCGGCGACGTCGATCTGGCCTGCGGGGTCGCTGGGGATCACGTCGACCGTCGCGCCCACGGATCGGGCCCGCTGCAGGACGGCGATGGCGTTGCTGGCGTACTCGACCTCCGAGATCAGCACACGGTCCCCGGCCTCGAGCGGAACGGCATGGAAGAAGTCGTTCCAGGCGGTGGTGGCGCTGTCCACCAGGGCGATGCTGTCGGCGCTCGCCCCGATCAGCCGGCCAAGGGACGACTTCACGGCGGCGAGGTCGTCGGCCCGTTCGGCGGCCGCGACGTAGCCGCCCACGTCGGCCTCCCGGCGCAGGTGCGCGAACACGGCGTCCAGGACCGGGGTCGGCGGAAGCGAGGAGCCCGCGCTGTCGAGGAACACCTTGTCGAGGCAGCCCGGGGTGTCCCGTCGCGCCTGCTCGAGGTCGAGCATGTCCGATACCTCCCTTTTCGCGGTGACTGGACTCGAACGTACCCGTGCAGGTTCCTCGAAAAGTATGCCGATGGGGCGTGCATCGACGGCCGAGGCGCTCTAATGTCGATAACGACGTTCAGGCGGCGCCCGAAGGGGAGGGTCGAATGGCTACTGCAGTTCAGTCCGTCGAGGCAACGTGTTTCACGTCGCGGCCGGCGGCGGAGGCGTACCTGGGTGGTGTCTGCTTCAAACTGGGGCCACCGCAGCTGATCGGCGCGGAATTGGAGTGGCTGACCGCGCAATTGCCGGAATACGTGCGACCCGACCTCGCCGCTCTCGCCGAAGCTCTCGGGCCGCACACCCCCAGAACCATCGATCCTACTTCTCCTGCTCAGCCCCTTCCCGGTGGCAGCGCCGTCACGGTCGAACCCGGCGGACAGATCGAACTGTCCAGCGCCCCCTATTACTCCGCACGCGAATTGTGCGACTATCTCGCCGCCGATCAGGCGGTTCTCACGGACCTGTTGTCTTCCCGATCGATCCTCATGTCGTCCGAGGCCGCGGACACCCGCCGGCCCGCGCAACGTCTCCTCCAATCGCCGCGCTACTGCGCCATGGAATCCCGTTTCACCGGCATCGGGCCCTTCGGGAAGCTGATGATGTGCAACACCGCCGCAACGCAGATCAGCGTGGACGCCGGGGCCGATCCGGTTGCGGTGGAGAAGCGGTGGCACCTGCTTCATGCCATCGGTCCCGCATTGATCGCGGCCTTCGCGTGTTCGCCGCGGCTCTACGGGGTACCCGACGGGCAATGGGCGTCGCAGCGGATGCGAACGTGGCTCGAACTCGATTCGCCGCGCACCATCGGAACCCCGCACGTCGCGGACTATGCGGGGTGGGTGCTGGACGTGCCGTTGCTGTGCATCCGCAACGACGGAACGGACTGGACAGCGCCCGACGGTGCAACTTTCGCGGACTGGGTCGAGGGCGCACTGGACGACGTGATCGGTCGCCCGACGCCCGCCGACCTCGACTACCACCTCACCACCCTGTTTCCGCCCGTGCGCGCGGCCGGTCATCTCGAGGTGCGGTACCTCGACGCGCAACCGGGCGACCAGTGGCGGGTTCCCATCGCGGCGATCGACGCGCTGCTGTCGGGCCCGGGCGCCATGGCCGAGGCGCTCGACGCGGCGCTGCCCACCGCCGAACGCTGGCGGGACGCGGCCGAGTTCGGCCTGGCCGAACTCGAACTGCGCGCTGCGGCAACAGCTCTGCTGTCGCTGGCGGCGGCCTACTCGCCCGACCCTGAATTCGTCAGACTGCTCGATGCCGCCGCCGAACGATGTTGCCGGGGCCAGGCACCGAGCGAGGAACGCTGATGGGTACCCGCGAGAAGATCGAGACGGTGTTGACGCGGGCACGGGAGCGCACCGCGGGGTTGACGGACTGTGTGGACGGGGAGGACCTCGTTGCACAGCATTCCCCGTTGATGAGCCCGCTCGTGTGGGATCTCGCGCACATCGGCAATCAGGAAGAGCTGTGGCTCGTGCGGGACGTCGGAGGCCGGGAACCGGTCCGCCGCGACATCGACGAGTTGTACGACGCATTCAAACATTCGAGGAACTCCAGGCCGTCCCTGCCGCTGCTGAACCCGGACGAGGCCAGGGAATACGTACGTACCGTTCGAGACAAGTCGTGGGATGTTCTCGACCGCAGCACGTTCCGGGGCCGGCCGCTCGAGGAGAACGGATTCGCGTTCGGCATGATCGCGCAGCACGAGCAGCAGCATGCCGAAACGATGCTCGCCACCCATCAACTGCGCACCGGCCCGGCTGTGCTGGCCGCGGAGAGCGCACCGCGTGTCGGCGGGGCGATCGACGAGGACGAAGTGGTCATTCCCTCCGGCGAATTCACGATGGGAACGTCGGACGATCCGTGGGCGCTCGACAACGAGAGGTCCGCGCACCGCGTGCACGTTCCGGCGTTCGTGATCGACGCCGTCCCCGTCACCAACGGCCGCTACCTCGAGTTCATGGACGACGGAGGTTACGCGCGGCCCGAGTTTTGGAGTGAGCGGGGATGGGCGCACCGCCTCGAAGCCGGGTTGGATGCTCCCCAGTTCTGGGAGAACGACGGCTGCGGAACCTGGTGGCGACGGAGGTTCGGGGTGACCGAGCCGATCCATCTCCAGGAACCGGTCGTGCACGTCTGCTACTTCGAGGCCGAGGCGTTCGCACGCTGGGACGGCAAGAGACTTCCGACCGAAGCCGAATGGGAGAAGGCCGCGCGGTGGGATCCGTTCACCGGCCGGTCGCGCCGATTCCCCTGGGGCGACGCCGAACCCGACTCCTCGCTCGCCAACCTCGGGCAACGTCACCTCGGTCCCGCGGTGGTCGGGGCCTATCCGTCGGGGGCATCCCCGCTCGGCGTCCATCAGCTGATCGGCGACGTGTGGGAGTGGACGTCGTCGCCGTTCGAGCCCTATCCCGGGTTCTCGGCGTTTCCGTACCGCGAGTACTCGGAGGTGTTCTACGGCGGCGACTACCGCGTGCTGCGCGGCGGTTCGTTCGGCACAGATCCGGTAGCGTGCCGTGGGACGTTCCGCAACTGGGACCACCCGATCCGGAGGCAGATCTTCTCCGGATTCCGCTGTGCTCGGGACCTTCCGGGGGACGACCGCTGAGATGTGCCGACACCTGGGCTATCTGGGACCGGAACAGTCGGTGGGCGACCTCTTGAGTCGCGGCGAGAACTCGCTCCTGCGCCAGTCCTACGCGCCACGCGACATGAGAGGTGGCGGGACCGTCAACGCCGACGGATTCGGTGTGGGCTGGTGGGGATCGGGCGGTTTCTCCCGCTACCGCAGTGCCCAGCCGCTCTGGTCCGACCCCGTCGTGCGAGAGACGTTGCCGAACATCCGCTCCCGCGCCGTGGTGGCCGCCGCACGGTCGGCGACGGTCGGGATGCCCGTGCAACACACGGCCTGTGCGCCGTTCTCCGACGAGACCTGGGCCTTCAGCCACAACGGGGTGGTCCGCGGGTGGCCGGAGTCGCTTGGCGCGCTCGCCGCGGAGCTCCCCGTGAACGATCTGCTGCAACTCGAGGCACCGACCGACTCGGCCGCGTTGTGGCTGCTCCTACGCCGGGCGCTCGGCGAGCAGGACCCCGAGAAGGCGATGAGTGCGCTCGTACAGGACGTCGTCGCTGCGGCGCCGAACTCGCGATTGAATCTGCTGCTGGGCAACGGCAGTGAACTGTGGGCCACCACCTGGCATCACTCGCTGTCGGCGCTCGTCGACGACGAGCGGGCCATCGTGATGTCCGAACCCTACGACGACAACCCCGCATGGCAATCGATTCCGGACCGTCACTTCGTCAGCGCACGTCCCGGACACCTGATCGTCACCCCGCTCGAGATGGGAGCACGATGACCACCACACCGACCCTCGAGGTGTACCTGCAACCCGAGCAGCTGAAGGCCGCTCTGCGCAAGGACGCCACCGTCGGGCTCACGTCGAACCCGAAATGGCTGCCTCCCAAATACTTCTACGACGCCCGCGGGAGCGAGCTGTTCGAGCAGATCACCGCGTTGCCCGAATACTTCCCGACGCGTACGGAACGGGAACTGCTCAGACGATATTCGGGGGAGATCGCCGAGGTCACGGCGCCGGAGATTCTCGTGGAACTCGGATCCGGGTCGTCGGAGAAGACACGGCTCCTGCTGGGCGCCGCTACGCGGCACGGAAGTCTCCATACGTACGTACCGCAGGACGTGTCGGTGTCCGCTCTCGAGGGTGCGGCAGAGCAGATCGGCGTGGAGTTCCCGCATCTGACCGTGCGCGGCGTCGTCAGCGACTTCACCGAGTCGCTGCACCACCTTCCACGCGGTGGCCGCCGCACGATCGCGTTCCTCGGGGGAACCCTCGGGAACATGGTGCCGGCCGAGCGGGCGGAGTTCCTCTCCGGAATCGCCGACGTCCTCGAACCGGGGGAGCACCTCCTCCTCGGTGTCGGACTGGTGATCGATCCCGCCGTCCTCGTCCCCGCATACGACGACGCCGCCGGGGTGACGGCCCAGTTCAACCGCAACGTCCTGCAGGTACTCAACACGCAGCTCGACGCCGACTTCCCGGTGGACGAGTTCCGGCACGTCGCGCTGTGGGACGCCGACAACGAGTGGATCGAGATGCGGCTCGAGGCCGAGCGTGCGATGTCGATCCGCGTGGGCGAGCTGGATCTGGACGTGGAGTTCACCGCGGGTGAGCAGCTGCGGACGGAGATCTCGGCCAAGTTCACCCTCGACGGGATCCGACGGGAGCTGGCGGAGGCGGGATTCGACGTTGAACGCACCTGGACCGATCCCGACGACCGCTTCGCGCTGGTGTGCGCCGCGCGGAACTGACCGGCAAGATCAACTTCGGGCACGATCGCGCTTATAGTGACCGCGTAGTGCGCAATCGACCCGAGGAGAACTTGTGCGTCCTTCGAAGCTCGCTGTCCTCGCTCTCGCCACCGCGTCCGTGATCGGACTCCCCGCCGCACAGGTCTCCGCTCAGCCGCTGCCCTTCCCGTTCGACACGGGAAGCCTCGGTTCGGGTAGCGACGGCCCGGGAATTCCCACGGAGGACACCCTTCCGGCGCTGACGGTCACTCCGGTTCTCGACGGGCTCGACCATCCGTGGGACGCGGTGCAGGCCCCGGACGGCGCCGTCCTCACCGGTCAACGGTCGGGCGGGTTCTTCGTCCGGCGTGCGAACGGAAGCACCGGCCCGGTCACCGCCGATCTCTCGGACCTGTACGCGCAGTCCGAGACCGGGTTGATGGGTATCGCCCTCGCGAGCAATTTCGCGAACACGCGCACCCTGTACACGTGCCAGGGATTCCAGGGAGGTGGCGTCACCGACATCCGGATCCAGTCGTGGACCGTCGACGCCGGCTGGACGACGCTGACCCGCGGTTCCGCAATTCTGACCGGAATCCCCGTCAACGAGGGACGTCACGGCGGTTGCCGGATACTGACGGCCGCCGACGGCACCCTGTTCATCGGCACCGGCGACACGGCGCAGCCGACCGTGTCACAGGATCCGAACTCGCTGGGCGGCAAGACCCTCCACATCAATACGGACGGCACCCCCGCGGCCGGAAATCCGGACCCGGCGAGCCCCGTCTACACCCTGGGGCACCGGAACGCGCAGGGTCTCGCGCAGCAGCCCGGCACGGGCCGCATCTACGCCGTGGACCAGGGAACGACCCGCGACGACGAGGTGAACCTCCTGGTCGCGGGAGGGAATTACGGCTACAAGCCCGATCGGATCCCCGGCATCTACGACGAATCCGTGCCGATGACGGATCCGTCGCGCGTCCCCGGAGCTGTTGCCGCGGCGTGGAGTTCGGGCAGCACGACCCTCGCAACCGGAAGTGCCGCCTTCGTGACCGGCCCCGGCTGGGGACCGTGGGACGGCGCACTCGTCATGGGCGGCCTCAAGACGAAGCAACTGATCTTCCTGCGTCTCGCCGCGGACGGGCAGTCGGTGACGGCGCAGACGTTCGGCCTGCAGAACCAGTACGGTCGACTCCGGTCGGTCACCCCGACCGCCGACGGTTCGCTGCTCGTCACCACGGACAACGGTTCCACCGACCAGGTTCTCCGCGTCACCCCGCACGGCTGACCTTCACACGTCAGAACCACGCGAGGGTCCGGCAGGGGCCGCCGGATCCTCCTGCGTGGGTGGGGGCGCCGACCATGACGGTTGCGCCGGACGGCGGAATCTGTGACAGATTCGCGAGAGCTTCCACCGCGTACTTCCCGGCGCCGAGTGCCGCGAGATGCGCTCCGTACGTGGTGCTACGCCCCGCGTCGACACTGAGGGTGTCCGATCCCAACGCGACGATGTCGCGTTCCCGGACGAGGAACTCGACGGCGTCCGGGTCGAATCCGGGTGTGTGCTGCACACCCGTGGTGTCCTGATTGGTGAACGTCGCGGGCTGAGCGGCGCGGCTGTCCCATCCCGAGTTCATCGCCACCATGCAGCGGTCGGGGAGTGGACCGTGATCGGACTCCCAGTCGAGGAGGTCCTGCCGGGTGAGCAGCGTGTCGTTGTCGGCTCGGGCCCGCACCGAAATGTCCACGACGGCGAGCGGTACCACCAGGTCGCGGGGCGGAATCTGTTCGACGGTGAGGCCGTTCACGCTCGCATGCGCCGGCGCGTCGACGTGCGTGCCGGTGTGCTCGTCGTAGCGGAGTTCGTTCTTGTAGAACACACTGGGAGCGCCGATTGCGACGGAGCCGAGCAGAATCGGAGCGCCACCGATCCGCGCCACCGCTCGCATCGCGAACTGCTGGGCGTCGGGCCACACGGGAAAGCTGGGAGTGAGCACATGGGTGAGGTCGACGATCGACGCCTCCGATGTCGGGGCAGCTGATGCCGTCGCCGGTGCGACCGCTGCCGCCAGTGCTGCCGCGCCCACCGCTCCGAACAACGACCGTCGACTCATCGGGGCGCCGCGTTTCTCGATGGTTCCGTAGACGTGAGTCATGATACGGGGCGAGCACATACGCGGCTCCTTCGCTGGTCGGTCGCGGTTCGCTACATCATAAGGTTCGCCGCGCCGGTATCTCGGAGTGCGCACGTGCGACGTGGTCGATCGATACAGTCGAAGAGCCGGAACATGATTCCACGACGTGACGAAGGGTTGACCATGGCAACGAGGACCAGACGTCTCGGCACGATCGTCGGCACCTGCGCCGCAGCGGTGGCGCTCACCACCGCGTCCGCCGGTATCGCCGCCGCTGTACCGGATCCGGTGTCGGTGACCACGACGGCGTTCCAGGTCCCGTTCACCGGGGTCATCGGTGACCCGTTTCCCTTCGCCACGGTGTCGCTCGCCGCATCCACCGGCGCGAGTCCGGGACCGGGCGTCGCGCGGCTGTCGGCGACGAGCATGTGCCCGGCGTTCACCCCGGGAGCGAACTGCACGACGTACACCTCCGCCACCACGGTGCGGTGGCTCAATCTCAGCACGGGGGCGACCGGAACAGTGACCGTTCCGTCGGGCAGTTTCGGAATGCCGGGCAGAGAACCGGTCGTCGACGTGCCCACAGGGTCGGGGCACGTGACGGCGACCGTCCTCGGCGAATCCTTGGCGACGATCGTTCCGGGCCTGGGGTACTTCTTCGTCCCCTGAGCGTCCTCGCGGATCCCCGCGCTGCTCCGCCCCGCACGAACGGGACGCTCGTTGCGTCAGATCGAACGAGCGTCCCGTTCGTTCAGTGGGACAGTTGCTTCCGGATCTCCTCGGCAGCGCGCGCCCCGGAGGAGATTGCGCCGTCGATGTAGCCGTTCCAGATGCTCGCGGTCTCCGAGCCCGCCCAGTGGATGCGGTCCGCGGGAGCACGCCAGCCGTCGTGCCCGTGTGCGAACCACGTTCCGGGGGTAGGGCTCGCCGCGTATCCTCCTCGCGCCCACACGTCTTGCGGCCAGATCTTCTCGGTGTAGTCGATCGGTGACGCGGCGCGGTCGCCGAAGAGTTCGACGAGAGTCTCGATGATCGCGGCTCGGCGGTCGTCGTCGGAGAGCGCCGACCAGGACCGCTGGCGGTCACCGTAGACGAAGCACACGAGCACACCGTGTTCGGCATCTGCGGGGGAGTTGTCGAACACGACGCCGACGGCGCGGTCGCCGTAGATCGTGGCCTGGCCGGACAGTCCGTCGGCGCGCCAGAACGGGGTGTCGAAGACGGCGTGCACCTTCGCGACGTCGCCCATCGGGCTGCGTTCGACCCATCGTGTGCGCGAGACCGGCAGCGGGGGAGTGAACGTGACTCGCTGGGTGGCCGACGGCGGCAGTGCCATGACGACGGTGTCGGCGAGAATCGTTCCCCGAGTGGTCTCGATCCGAACGCCGTCGCTGGTGTGCTCGACGTGGCGCACAGCCGTATCCATGTGGACCCGGTCGCCGAGATGATCTGCGACGGCCAGCGCCGTCGACTGTGCTCCGTCCCTGAATCGGCGCTCCTGCGCGCAACCCTCGGTTTCCATCAGCTGGTCGAATCCGCCGGCCGATGCGACGTAGAACAGCAGATGGAACAGCGACAGATCGCGGGGCTCGATCGACCACACCCCCTCGACGGCGAGCGCGAGTCGCCGACGGGCGTCTTCGTTCGCGACGGTCCGCTCGAAGTAGGAGTGGACGGTCTCGCTGTCCCACCCCTCGATGTCCGGAGTGGCCGTGGGATCGTCGAGGTCGACGGTCCGCGCGAGTTCGTCGATGCGATCGGCGGCAGCCAGATATTCGGCCATGCCGGGGCCGTCGACGGGACCGGCACCGGTGTACCGCCGCTGCACACCGTCGGGCCACAGTTCGAGGTGCTCGCCCGTGTTGTACGTGGGGAAGGTCGGGCAGGCGAAGCGTTCGGCGAGGGCGAGCAGATGTTTCTGGGTGGGGCCGACCCACTGCCCGCCGTGGTCGACGACCACACCGTCCCTCGTCCGTTCGGAGCACACCCTTCCGCCGACGCGGCCGGATCCCTCGAGGATCACGGTGTCGATGCCGTCGTCGTGCAGCGAGAGTGCGGCGGACAGGCCTGCGTATCCCGCGCCGACGACGACGGTCCGAACGCGGGCCGGTAGTGCAGTCGGGTGATCCTTCGTGTTCGTCATGACGAGCATCCTGTTCTTGATTGGCTCGCCAGTCAATACTCAATTCCGCTTTCCTGCGGGAGGATTCGAGGGTTGACACGATGTGACCCGTGCCACAAACTATTGATAACTGGCCCACCAATCAGAAATGGGGATCGCGTGGACGACGCATTCGAACAGGAACTCGAGAGACGACTACTCCTCCTGGAATCCCCCGACGGTGGCGGGATGATCCTGCCCGACCTTCCGTGGCGGGACGTCGCGGCGGCGATCGCCGGGATCGTCGTCACGATCACCGTCATGTCGTGGTGGGCGTACTGATGCTGGACGGGCAGCGGCTGGACCGCACCACGGAACCGGGAAGTGCCGGCGGTACCGGCGACGACGGCACGGACGCCACGATGAACGAACTGCCGTTGTTGCCGGCGGAGCGGATCTGGGGCTTCTGGGACTACTCGGCGGTCAACATCGGCTTGGCCGTGGCCACCTGGGCGTTTCTGCAGGGCGCCGCCGTCGCGTACTACGTCGGCGCGGTACAGGCGATCGCCAGCATCGTCATCGGCTACGCGATCAGCGTCTTCCTCGTCTCGCTCGCGCCATGCCTGCCGTCGGCGAAGTACGGCATCGAGCAGTTCGTCGGACTGCGCAGCGTATTCGGCAGCAACGGCGCCCGAATCGTGATGGTCGTGATGTCCACGCTCTTCGCGGCGGCGTGGTCGGCTGTCCTGGCCATCATGTTCGGGCACGGCCTGGTGAACGTCATCGACAACGTCTTCGGGGTCGAGATCTCCCAGACCGGTGCGGCAGTGAGCCTGTTGGGGCTGGTGGCGGTGGTCCTGTCCTGGCTCGTGCTTGCCCGGGGACCGGTCTCGGTCGAGTCCGTGTGCCGGGTGATCGCACCCGTCCTCGTCCTCATCATCGTCGGAATTCTCGTCATGGTGTTCACCAAGCGATCCTGGTCCGAGTTGGCCAGTCTCCCGCCGCTCGACCCGGAGAGCGATCCGCACACCAGTTTCATGGTCGCGATCGAACTGAACATCGCCGGCGGGTTCGCGTGGTGGCCGAACGTCGGAAACCTGGCGCGGCTCACCCGGGGCCCGCGTGCGGCGTTCTGGCCGAACTGGCTCGGACTCTTCGCCGCGTCCGTGGCCGCGGCGGTCGTCGGTGTCTTCGCGGCGCTGGCGCTGAACCTCGAAGATCCGACGGAGTGGATGATCCCGCTCGCCGGCGTCGTGCTGGGCGTCCTGGCCCTGATCGTCATCGGCCTCGCCAACGTCACCGCCATCCTCTCCCAGGGATACGCCTCCATGGTGGCGCTCAAAGGCGGTGGCGGGAAGCTGCTCCGCGGCACGCCCTGGCCCGTACTGGTGGCATTCATCCTCGGACCCGCGGCGATCCTCGTCTTCTTCCCCTCGGCCGTCTACGACAACTACGGTCGCTTCCTGTCCTGGGGTGCGATCCTCGTGGCACCGCTGTGCGCAGTGCAGATAGTCGACTTCTTCCTGTTGCGGCGGGGTGTCCTGCGGATCCGCGACCTGTACCTGCCCAGTGCGTGCTCCTGCTACGGGTACTGGGGTGGTGTCAACGCCTTCGCGTTCGCCTCCGTGGCTGCCGGCGCGGCCACGTACGCACTGCTGCTCAATCCGGTCACCTACATCCCGTCCGCGATCTTTCCGTACACCACCGCGTCGATTCCGGCGTTCCTCGTCGCAGGCACGCTCCACGCCGTGTTGACCAAGACGTTCGTGCAGCCGCTCGGACTCGGCGGCTACGACCGTCGGCCCCGCGTCGCCGCCGGTGCCGAAAGGTGAAAGCTATGACGTCACAGCTCTTTCCCCACCTGTTCTCCCCGCTCCGCATCGGGAACGTGACGCTCGCGAACCGTATCGTGTCCTCCGGGCACGACACCGTTCTCGTGCAGCAGGGGAAGGTGACCGCCGAACTGGTCGCCTACCACGAAGCCCGCGCCGCCGGTGGTGCCGGCATGATCGTGGTCCAGGTCGCAGGTGTTCACGAGACCGCCCGCTACACGTCCCACGTGCTGATGGCGACGGACGACGACTGCATCCCGGGGTACCGGCGCATCGCCGACGTCTGTCACCGCCACGAGTGTGTCGTCGTCGGGCAGATCTTCCATCCCGGCCGGGAGATCCTGGAGTCGCAGGACGGGTCCACTCCCGTCGCGCTGGCACCGTCCGCCGTGCCGAGTGAACGCTTCCACGTGATGCCGAGAGCGATGACGGCGGGCGAGATCGACGCGGTCGTGCAGGGGTACGGCGACGCTGCACGGAGACTGCAGCGCGCCGGACTCGACGGCGTCGAGATCGTCGCGAGCCACGGCTATCTACCGGCGCAGTTCCTCAACCCCCGCACCAACCTCCGCACGGACGAGTACGGCGGGTCGGCGGAGAATCGCCAGCGGTTCCTCCGTGCCGCACTCGCGGCCGTCCGTGCGGCGGTCGGCCGCGACTTCGTGGTCGGGATGAGGATTTCCGGCGACGAGATGGGCAGCGACGGACTGCGGCCGGACGAATCGCAGGCGGTGTGCGCGTCGCTGGACGCGGACAGACTGCTCGATTACGTCAGTGTGTGCGCCGGGAGTTCGTCGAGTCTGTCGGGCGCGGTGCACATCGCCGCCCCGATGACCGAGTCCGCCGCCTACACCGCTCCGCTGGCCGCGGCCGTCAAATCGGTGGTCCGGGTTCCGGTGATCGTGGCGGGCAGGATCAATCAACCGCACGAGGGAGACGCGGTGATCGCGCAGGGGCAGGCCGACGCGTGCGCGATGACCCGCGCCCTCATCTGCGACCCCGCGATGCCGGCGAAAGCCGAACGCAGCGAAGTCGATTCGATTCGCGCGTGCATCGGCTGCAATCAGGCGTGCATGGGGCATTTCCAGCGAGGGTGCGCGATCTCGTGCATCCAGCATCCGGAGACCGGCCGCGAAGTGCGCTTCGGAACTCTGCAGATCACACGCCGGCCGAAGAGCGTCATGGTGATCGGCGGCGGACCAGGTGGGCTGAAAGCGGCCGCGGTGGCCGCGGAACGTGGGCACCGGGTGACCCTGTACGAGGCGGCATCCCGGGTGGGAGGCCAGGTGCTGCTGGCCGAACTGCTACCGGGCAGGAGCGAGTTCGGTGGCGCCGTGACCAACCTGGAGGGGGAGGCGCGCCGGGCGGGTGTGCGGTTCGTGACCGGAACGACGGTCGACCCCGGACTGGTCAGGTCGGAGCAACCCGACGAGCTGATCGTCGCGACCGGTGGGAGGCCGTTCCGCCCCGGGATCGAGACCCTCGACGAGCCTCATATGGTGGAGGCGTGGGACGTGATCCGCGGGCACACATTCCCCGCAGGCAGGGTCCTCGTCGCCGATTGGCGCGGCGACTGGATCGGGCTGGGTGTCGCGAACCACCTCGCCCGGCTCGGCCACCGCGTCACGCTCGCGGTCACCGGATACGCTGCGGGCGAACACCTCCAGCAGTACGTGCGGAACGCGATGGTGGCCGCGGCGGTGGAGGCGAAGGTCGAGATCCTGCCCAACGTCCGCTTGCGCGGCGCGGACGACGACACGGCCTATCTGCAGCACACGCTCACCGAACGGCCCGTGCTGGTCGACGGTGTCAGCGCAGTCGTTCTCGCCCAGGGACACGCGTCGGTCACCGACCTGCTGGAGGTCGACGGGTTCCCGCGGGAGCGGATCCATGCCGTCGGCGACTGCTTGTCGCCGCGCACCGTGGAAGAAGCTGTGCTGGAAGGGCTCACCGTCGCATCGGCGCTCTGACGGTTACTTCGTGGTGCGTTTGCGGGCGGACGACGCGACCCGGTGCTTGTCGACGGTGATGGCGTCGATGAAGTCGTCGCACACCGCCCGCATCCGCGTCGGAGTCATCAGGGTGGAGCCGGTGAGCACCTGGATCGCGAGGCCGTCGAGAAGGCCGAGGAGCATGTCGGTGGCGGCCCCGGGATCCTTCACCCGCAGAGCGCCCTGCTCGACACCTGCCTCGACGGTCTCCCGAACCACCCCGCGCCACTCTCCGTACACGGTGTCGTTGAGCTCTTGGAGTTCGACGTTGCCGAGTGCGGACGCCCACAGCTCCACCCACACCCGCCAGGCCGTGATCGTCTCCGGCCCGGCGGGCAGATACGACTCCACGAGCCGGTGGAGCCGCACGAGCGGGACGTCGCTCTTCTCCATGATCCATCGCCGTCGTTCCAGCGAGTGCTCGAAGTTGAACTGGAACGCCGCATGCAGCAGCGCATCCTTGGAATCGAAGTAGTAGTGGATCGTCCCGTTGCTCACCCCGGCCCGTGTCGCGACGTCGGCGATCCGGACTGCGCGGAAGCCGAGTTCGGCGATGGCTTCACACGTCGCTTGAAGGATCTGTTCTCGACGTTCCGCTTCAACGCTGGGGCGTGGCATCGCGCTCTCAACTCCTAGGATGTGACGTCTCGTCTACAGAGACCGTAGTCGAGAGTTCGGCCGAACCAGCGTAGCCGTCACCCCTGCTGCGTTGCCCTGCTGTTCTCACGGATGTGCAGGAGGGTCGGGCGATCCGCGTCGAAGGCCGCCGTGATCGCGTCCGTCAGCGCCGCGGGGGACTCGACGGCTCGTCCGTGACATCCCATCGCCCGCGCCACGGCGGGGAAGTCGATGCCGCCGAGCGCGACCGAGTGGACGGTGTCGCCGCGGTCCGCCATCTCGTTGCGGATCTCGCCGTAACCGCCGTTGTCGACGACGACGATGGGCAGCGGCAATCGGAGCTGTGCCGCAGTCGCGAGCTCGGGAAGCGTGAACATCACCCCGCCGTCCCCGAGGATCGCCAGGATCCGCGCGTCCGGGTCGGCGACTGACGCGCCGATCGCAGCGGGCAGACCGTATCCCAGCGTTCCCTGTCCCGTCGGGTACAGGAATCCGCCGGGGCGGTGCACGGTGAGGTTCGACAGCGCACCGTAATAGCAGGCCATCGTGCTGTCCCCGGCGATCACCGTGGATTCGTCGACGACCGGTGCGATGGCGGCCATCATGTCCAGCCACGGAGCGCCCTCGGCGGCGGCATCGGCACGCAGCCCCCGTCGGAGCGACGCGGCCCGCTCGCAGGCGCCGGGATCCTCGCGCATCTTCGTGACGTCGAGCAATTGCGACACCGTGGTCCCGGCATCACCCAGCAGGCGGATGGCGGGATCGGCGTTCGTGGTCATCGACGTCGGGTCGACGTCGATGCGAATCAGCTTGTGGTCCAGTTCGACCGGGCCGTACCAGAAGTCGGAGGGTGCGAACTCCGTCCCGATCGCGAGAACGCAGTCGGCGGCCTCGAGCACGGCGCGGACCGACGGATGGTGAACGCCGGCTCCCACCGACAGAGGGTGGTCCTCGTCGAGGACTCCCTTCCCGTTGGTCGTCGTGACCACGGGAGCGGACAGACGTTCGGCGAGGGCGCGGACCTGCGGTGCCGCCGAGCGGGCCCCGCCGCCCACGATCAGCACGGGAGACTGTGCGGCGGCGAGACGCTGTGCCGCGTCGGTCACCGCGTGCAGGGGAGCGGCGAGCGGAGCGGACCGGACCGGTGCCACGATCCGGACGTCGGCTTCCGCGTCGAGGATGTCGACGGGGATCTCGATGTGCACCGGTCGTGGTCTGCCGGAGCTCATGGCGGCGAAAGCGTAGGTGATCGCGCGGGGGATCTCGGCGACGCTGGTGACCCGGTGGCTGTAGGACACGATCGCCTCGAGCGCGGCCTGCTGGTTCTTCACCTCGTGGAGGTAGCCGTTTCCCCTCCCCGGGTGGGTGAGCGGCAGGGCCGGTGAGATGAAGAGAACCGGGACCGAATCCGACCACGCCTGCGCCGCCGCGGCAGCGGCATTGAGGATGGCGGGGCCGGTGGTGGTCAGGCACACGCCGGGTTTGCCCGTCACGCGGGCATATCCGTCGGCGGCGTAACCGGCCCCCTGCTCGTGCCGGGTCAGGACGGAGCGGATCGGCGAGTCGGCCAAGGCGGCGTAGACGGCGAGGTTGTGGGTGCCCGGAATTCCGAAGACCGTGTCGACTCCGTGTGCGGCGAGAGCCGCGACGAGTGCCTGGCCGCCGTTCTGGCTTGTCATCGATGCCCTCCCATGGGCTGTGCGTGTTCGTGTGCGGATGGTGCGCGGGTACCCGGACGGGTGCGGGGCGAAGGCGTCTCTCCGCCCCGCACCCGCGGGGATCAGTCCAGGTTCCGGGAAATGACGAGCTTCATGATGTCGGACGTGCCTTCCTCGATCTCCTCCAGTTTCACGTCGCGCATCCACTGCTCGACGGGGTACTCGCGGGAATAGCCCCAACCGCCGAGCGTCTGCACCGCGGCGTGCGTGACGAACATGGCGGTTTCGGACGCCGTCAGTTTCGCCATGGCGGCGATGCCCCGGGCGTTGCCGCCGCTGTCGATGATGCGGGCGGCGTGATGGACCAGCAGCCGGGCGGATTCGATCCGCGTCGCCATGTCTGCCAGCCGGAATGCGACGGCCTGATGCTCGATGATCGGCACCCCGAACTGCTTCCGTGTCTTGGCGTAGTCGAGGGCGTACTCGTAGGCGGCGCGCGCAGCGCCGACGGCGGCCGCCCCGAGGACGACCCGGGAGATGTCGAAAGTGCCCATCAGACCGTAGAAACCCTGTCCTTCCTCGCCGAGACGATTCTCCTCGGGGACGAACACGTTGTCGAAGAAGATCTCCCGGCACACGATGGCGCGCTGTCCCATCTTCTTCATCGGCTCACCGAAGGTCATTCCCTCGGCGCCCTTCTCGAGGAGGAACGCGGAGACGCCACCGGACCGCTGCGTGCGGTCGGTCTTGGCGAACACGACGTAGAACTGGGCGGCGCCGGCGTTGGAGATCCACGCCTTCTGCCCGCTCAGCCGGTAGCCGCCGTCGACACGCTCGGCCGTGGTGACGATCGACGCCGCATCCGAGCCGGATCCCGGTTCGGTGGTGGCCAGCGAGGTCATCGGAGCTTTCGGACCGGTGAGGGGGCCGAGCCACTGCTTCTTCTGTTCCTCGGTGCCGAGGACCATGATCGGATCGGAGAAGAAGCCGTTGGAGCACAAGAGGTTTCCGATGCCGGGGTCGCCCCAGCACAGTTCCTCCTGCACCAGGCACTGGGTGAAGACGTCGCCCATGCCGCCTCCGCCGAACTCCTCGGGGATCATGAAGTCGGTGATGCCGACCGCGGCGGCCTTGGCGAAGATGTCGACGGGCGTCACGACATCCGCCTCGTCGACCTCCCGGCCGCGGGGCCGGATCTCCTTCTGCGCGAAGTCCCGGCACAGCTCTATGATCTGCTTCTGCTCGTCGGTCAGGGGCCAGGCGGGGATGTTGGTGGTGGTCATATCTCGGTTCCTTCGCTTCGAATACGGTTGTGTCGGTGCGGGACTGGGGCGTGTGGGGTGCGTCGGGTCAGTGCTGCACCGCCGTCAGCTCGGTGAACTCCTCGACGCCGAACCGGCCGAGCTCCCGGCCCAGGCCGGAGGACTTCCAGCCGCCGAACGGGGCCTCGGGGTTGAACGGGGCGCCGTTGATGTCGACCTGACCGGTGTCCATCCGGGCCGCGACGCCCAGTGCGCGTTCCGGGTCGGCCGACCACACGGCGCCGCCGAGCCCGTAGTCGCTGTCGTTGGCGAGCCGGATAGCGTCCTCGTCGCCGTCGTGCGGAAGGACGACCAGCACCGGCCCGAAGATCTCGTCACGCACGATCGGGTCGTGCGGTCCGACTTCGGCGAGCACCGTCGGCCGCAGGTAGTGGCCCGTTTCCAGGCCGGCGGGCACACCGGAACCTCCCGCTGCCAGGCGGGCCCCGCCGGCGACCGCCGCGTCGACCGCCTCCGCGATCGAGCGTCGCTGCGCAGCCGAGATCACCGGGCCGAGTTGCGTCGCGCGATCCCGGGGATCACCCACGCGCAACGTGTCGGCGTGGTCGGCGGCGAGTTCGACCGCCTCCTCGTACCGTGCGCGCGGCACGAGCAGGCGAGTCCACGCGCTGCACGTCTGACCCGAGTTGAGCATGGCGGCGTCGACGGTCGCGGTGACCGCCGCCGGCAGTGGGGCATCGCCGAGCACCACGGAGGCCGATTTGCCGCCGAGTTCGAGGCACGCGCGTTTCAGGGATTCGGCGGCGGCGTGCGCGACGCCCCTGCCGACGGCGGTGGAGCCGGTGAAGGACACCACGTCGACCCCGGGATGCGCGGCCAGCGCGGCCCCTACCGTTCGACCGCTGCCCGGAACCAGGTTCAGGACCCCGGGCGGAACGCCGGCATCGAGTGCGGCGTCGGCGAACAGGTAGGTGGACAGCGGAGTGAGTTCGGCCGGCTTGACGACGGTGGTGCATCCCGCCGCGAGAGCCGCTCCCACCTTGGCTGCGAGCTGGTAGAAGGGGTAGTTCCACGGCGTGATGCAGGCGACGACACCCGCGGGACGGCGCAGCAGCACCGTCCGGCCCAGCCGTTCCCGGAACGGAAGGTCCCTCGCGAGCCGCGCATACGATGCGAGGATCTCGATACCGAGGTCGATGTGCGCTTCCTCGGCCACGGTCACCGGGGCTCCCACTTCCGCGACGGTGGTGTCGACGAGGAGCTGCCTCCGCGCGCGCAGGTGGGTGCACAGGTCGTCGAGGATGTCGGCGCGATCCCCGGGAGCGCCTGCACCCCAAGCTGTTCCGGCGGAACGTGCCTCCGCGACGGCGGCATCGACGTGGTCGGCTCCGGCCGACGCCGACCGGCCGATCACGGCCTCGGTGGCCGGGTCGTGCACCTGCGTGCAGTCGGTGACGGGAATCCAGTCCCCGCCGACGAGGATCGAGCTGCGGTCCCAGGTGGTGTGAATCGTGGTGGTCATCGGGCCGCCGCTTGCGAATCCGTGTACACGGACTTGCCGAGCCATTGGCCGCCGTCGGTGACGAGGACCTCGCCGGTGATGTAGCCGGAGCGGTCGCTGAGCAAGAAGGCCGCGGATTCGGCGACTTCCTCCGGCGTCGTGAATCGAGCAGCCGGGACACTCGACAGCACGCGGGCGCGATCCTGCTCGGTGGGCCACAGGGCCGCCCCGGCTCCCTCGGTTTCGGTCGGTCCCGGTGCGATGCAGTTGATCCGGACGCCGCGTCCGCCCCATTCCACGGCCAGCGTGCGCGTCATCGCGACGACACCCGCCTTGGCTGCCGCACTGTGGACGGTGCCGGGATGACCGTGCCACGCGTAGCTGGCGATGGTGTTGAGGATGGTGCCGCGACCGGTCGCCAGCATGTGGCGGCCCGCTGCGCGGGTGCAGTAGAACGTGCCGTTCAGGACGATGTCCACGACGGCCTTCCACCCGCCCGGCGAGAGGTCCTCGCTGGGAACCACGAAGTTGCCTGCGGCGTTGTTGACGAGGGCGTCGAGGCGGCCGTAGCGATCGACCACCCCGTCGATTGCGGCGTCCACGGCGTCGGAATCCCGCACGTCGCACACCACTGCCTGGGCTTTCCCGCCGACCCCCTCGGCCGCCCGGACGGTGTCCTCGAGCGTGTTCTGCCTGCGGCCGAAGACGACGACGGTGCCGCCCGCGGCCGCCCACCGCATCGCGACGGCGCGCCCGATTCCGGAGCCGCCACCCGTGACGACGGCGACGCGGCCTTCGAATTCGTCGGCGGTGTTCGGGACGAGGCCGGGGGAGTGGGTGTCGGTCATCGCATGGTTCTCCTGTGCTGTCTCGGGATGTGGACTCACGGGGCGGGGGCCGGTTCGGCGGCCACGACGAGCGCGTCGACGGTGAGCGCTCCGTCCGGGGCGACGCGGACCGGATTCAATTCGATCTCGGCGATGTCGGGCCGTTCCGCGATCAACCGGGACACCCGTGTGATCACGTCGACCACGCCGTCGACGGACACCGCGGGGCGTCCCCGCCACCCGCGGAGAAGCGGCATGCAGCGGAGGCGTTCGAGCATCGCGAGGGCATCGCCGGGTCCGACCGGGGCAGATTCGAGACAGATGTCCTGGAGCACTTCGGTTTCGGTTCCGCCGGCGCCCACTACGATCACCGGACCGAGGTCGGGATCACGGCGCGCGCCGACCAGGATCTCCACGGTGCCCGCCCGGGTGTCCTGCTCCTCGAGCACGTAGTCGCCGTCGCCGAGCCGTGAGTGCATGTCCTCGAAGGTGCGCGCCAGCTGTTCGGGACCGTCGATGCCGACCGCGACGCCGCCCGCCTCGCTCTTGTGCTCGAGCCAACTCGCCTTGAGGACGAACGGGGCCCGCAAACGGCCGGCCAGTTCGACCGCCTCCTCGTGGGTGTGCACGACTCCGCCGTCGGGGAAGGCGACTCCGAGTTCGGTGAGGAGTTCGCGCGCGGCCCAGTATCCGGGCCGGAGTCCGTCCCGCGGAACGGGCTCGGAGAGGGCGTGGTTCGACGGTTGCGGCGGTCGCAGGCGGGACAGCCCGGACAGGGCGCGGACCGCGGAGTCGACCGTGTCGAACACGGGGACGCCGTGCCGCCACAACGCCTGTGCGGTGCTCGATTCCGGAGCCATGGTGTGGACGACGACGGGTTTGCCGGTCTCCGCGGACGCCCGGCCGATCCGTTCGGCCACGGCCGCTTCGTGTTCGGCGAGAGTGGGAGCGTCCCGCGCGTAGCAGCCGAAATACCCGGTGAGCACCACGGCGTCCGACTCGTCGGCACGGAGGAGACGGCCGACGACGCTCGCGTAACTTCCCAGATCTTGCTCGCCCGCCCCGGCGAGGTCCACCGGGTTGTTGCTGGCTGCACCGGCCGGCAGTTGCAGGGCAACGGATTCGGCGAGCGCCGGGGAGAAGTCGGGAACGGTCAATGCGCTCGCGCTCGTCACGTCCGCGGCGATCGCGCACTGCCCGCCGCTGTCGCCGACGATGGCGACGCGGTTGCCGGCAGGAACGGTGGTGGAGAGGAATGCCCGGGCGACGGTGATCAACTCGTCGGGGCTGCTCACGCGGAGCACTCCCGCTGCGCGGCACGCGGCGTCGACGACGTCTAGGGCAGAGGTGAGCGAGCCCGTGTGGGAACGCGCCAGACGCGTGCTCGCGGCGCTGGCGCCGACCGTCAGCAGCAGGGTCGGTCGTCCGGTGTCGCGCAGGGCGCGCAACGTCCGGAACAGGGATTCACCGTCGCTGAAGCTTTCGAGGTACAGGGCGATCACGCGCGTCGGGTCGTGGCCGCCGAGCTCGGCGAGCAGTTCGGCGGCGGTGACGTCGGACTGGTTACCGATGGAGACGAACCGGGAGACGCCCACACCGTGCCGGGCGCCGAGCGCGGCGAGTTCGGAGCCGAGTTGCCCGCTCTGCGAGATGATCGCGAGCGGCCCGGGTGTGAACCGTCCCCATGCCAGCGAGAGGTCGGTGGCGCTGTCGTAGATGCCGAGACTGTTGGTGCCGACGAGTCGCGCTCCGGCACTGCGGATCCGGGCCGCGAGTTCGGCTTCGCCGGGGACGCCCGCGGTGACGCCGAGGAATCCGCGGACGCCGAGTGTGAGGGCCTCGTCCACCACGTCCGAGACGAACGGCGCCGGCACGCAGAGCGCCACGAGGTCGGGGACCTCGGGGAGGGCAGACAGGTTCGGGTGGCACGGGTGTTCGAGGAGGGTGTCGGTTCTCCTGTTGACCAGATGAACTCGGCGGCGGTGTTCGCCCATCAGGGCGCCGCTCGCCAGCCAGTAACCCCACTTCGCGGGATCGGCGGAGGCGCCGACGACGGCTACCGAGGCAGGGTCGGAGAAGGCGCTCAGGTGTGTGACGGACTCGGCCACCACAGTGGTCATAGGGGACTCTCCTCGATCTCGTGTTGCTGTCGATCGGAAAATAGATAACTGGCGCATCAGTCAATTTAGATTGTGGCGGCACTCACAGGGGCTGTCAACCCACTCGTCGCGGTCGCGGCGGGTGCCGCTCGGGAGGCGATGCGCTCTTGACATCGAGTGTGATCGCCCTCACGATGATTCATAACTGGCCCACCAGCCAACTATTCGACACCCTCTGTCCTGTCATCCGCGAGGAGCGTTCATGAAGACTGTGCACGATGGATCGACCACGGAGGACACGATGATGTCCTCGGCGGAAAGCACCGACGCCGAGGCACAGCTGCCGCGCGGAATCCTCCCGACGTGGGCAGTGTTCGGAGTGTCGCTCGGCATCCTGGCGCCCGCATCCACGCTGGCCCTCGCGATCGGTGTCGTCGTCACGATCGCAGGCAACCTCAGCTGGATCACCTGGGCCGTGACCTCGGTGCTGGTCCTCGGGTTCGCCGGGGGCATCGGCTGGCTGGCCAAACGCTTCACCACCACCGGCGGAACGTACGGACTCGCGGCTCGCGCGGCAGGCAAGCCGGCCGGATTCTTCGTGATGGTCACCCACCTCGCGTCGTCACTCGTCGCGGGACCCGCGTGCGTGATCGGCTCGGCGATCTACCTCGACGCATTCCTCCAGAAGGTGGGTCTGCCTGCGAGCACGTGGACGCTCGGCATCTGCGCCGGGGCCGTCGCAGTCGCCGTGACCGCCCTGAACCTTCGTGAAGTGAAGCTGTCCGCGAAGCTGCTGCTGGTGATCGAATTCTTCACGGTGGCAGTGATCGTCGTGCTCCTGATCGTGGTTCTCGCGAATTCGGACACCGGTCCGATCGACAGTAGGCAGTTCGACTTCCACGGCTTCAGTGCCACAGCGATTCTCGCGACCGCGGGCTTCTCCGTGTTCTCCCTCGCCGGATTCGACCACGCCGCCACCTTGGGGCGGGAGGCGCGTCATCCCAAGCGGGCCATCAGCTTCGCCGTCGTCGGGTCGGTCCTGGCCTGCGGGGTGCTCTACATCGTCGCCACCTACATCATCGTGCTCGGCTTCCGCGGGGTGCCGATCGACAACATGAACGCACCCCTCGACACCCTCGCCGAGCACAACGGCGTCGGGTGGCTCGGCTACCTGATCGACATCGGTGTCGCCATCAGCTTCTTCGGATCCACGCTCGGAGTCATGGCAGGCACCAGCCGGACCGTGTACACCCTGGCCCGCGACGGTCTGCTGCCCGCTCGCCTCGGCAAGGTCAGTGCCCGCCACGGCACCCCCGTCGGTGCGGTGACGACCCTCGGCGTCATCTACCTCGTGGCCGGGCTCCTCGGCGTGGTGGTGACGGCGGCGGAGACGTCGTACGGCCTGCTCGGGACGTACGCCGGCTACATGCTGATCGCCGCCTACGGACTCACCGCACTGGCGGCCGGCTATTGCGCGGTCCGGTCGCGGTCGCTGCGCCTGGGCATCGGACTCGCAACCGTCCTCGCCGCGATCGGGTCCGTGCTCGTCTACTGGTACAGCTTCAACCCGTTCCCGTCCGGGGCGCGGGGCGTGGTCGCGTGGATCTTCTTCGCGACCGTGCTCGGCTACATCGCCCTGTACTGCTACCTGCGGCTCCGCAAGCCGCTCGTCTTCGCGCGGATCGGTGAGTCCGACCGGAAGACAACCCTCGAAGTCGATGCCGACGAGCAGGCGGGCGCGGTGCGCTGACGGTCACCTCCCCGGTGGCAGGTGTCAGGCGCATCCGGAGTCGTGCTCGGCGAGTGCCGGTGCGACGAACTGCTCGAGCATCGTGCGTTCGTCGGTGTCGTCGACGCCAGGGACGGTGAGCAGGGAGACGATGATCCGGACGAGCCACCGTGCCTTCCGGGACGTCTCCTCGCCGGAGAACCCCGCCTGCCCCAGGAAGGCGGAGCCCAGCGATTCGATGACGTCCGACGAGTGCGCGATCTGCGCGGCGAGGCCGGAGTCGCCGAGCTGGAACCAGGCGGCCAGAGTCGGGTCGGCGCGCACCAGCCGGATCGCGGCCAGCATCGCCTCCACGATCACATCCTTCGGATCACCGGCCGCGGACACCTCCTCCGCGACCAGCGCGCCGATGCGCCGGGCCTCGCGGTGAACGAACGCCAGCTGCAGCGACTGCCTGCTGTCGAAGTAGCGGTACAACGTGGCCCGGGAACATCCGGCCGCCCGGGCGACCTCGGCCATCCCGACGGCCGCGATGCCGTTCTCGACATACAGCTGGGCCGCGACGTCGAGGATCCGCTCGGCGGCGAGGCGGGGGCGTTCGTCCCGCATCCAGTCGGCGGTCATGCTTCACGCACCCGGAACGGGACGCTCGTCGGGCGGCGCACGTAATTGCCGTCCGCATAGACGACGGCGTCGATGTCGACGGTGAAATCGGGGCAGCGCGCCAGCAGTTCCTCGAGCGCGATCCGCGCCTGCATCCGTGCCGCGGCCGCACCGAGGCAGTGGTGGGCCCCATGGCTGAAGGTGAGGATCTGCTTCGGACTGCGACGCACGTCCAGGACCTCGGCATCCGGTCCGAACCGGCGCGGATCGCGGTTAGCGGAGCCGTACAGCAGGAGTACCTTCCGTCCCTCGGGAACGACGGTGCCTTCGATCTCGACGTCGCGGGTCACCGTGCGAGCGAGGCCCTGGACGGGGGCGGTGAGCCGGAGCAATTCCTCGACGGCGTCACGAACGAGCTCCGGATGTTCGATCAGGTCGCGTCGCTGATCCCGGTGCTCGGTGAGCAACTGGACTGCGCCGCCGAGCATCCCGGTGGTGGTGTCGTTGCCGCCGGTGACCATCGTGAACGCGAAACCGAGGATGGATAGCAGCCCGGTGATGTCGCCGTCGGCTCCCATCCCGCCCGCGACGAGGTGCGAGATCGTGTCGTCTCCGGGGTCGGTGCGCCGCCGCTCGATCAGTCCGGTGAAGTAGCCCATCAGTTCGGTGACCGCACCCGTCGCCTGCAGCGTGTCGCCCTGCGCATTGGCCGCGACGATGGCCTCGGTCCACCCGTCGAACTGCGCCCGGTCCTCGTCGGGGACACCGAGGTAGTGGGCAACGACCATGCTCGGCAGCGGCTTGAACAGTTCCTTCACCACATCGCCCGCACCTGCCTCCCGCAGTCGTTCGATGCGCTCCACCACGAACGCCCGGACGTTCGGCTCGACGGCGGTGACCTGCCGTGGGGTGAATCCCTTCGACACGAGACGGCGGAACGCGGTGTGGTCGGGCGGGTCGAGCATCACCAGCGGCGGATTGTCCTGCAGGCCGATCTTCTCCAGCTCGCCGTATGTCGTGGTGAGGCCGGCGGCGGAGGAGAACGTCTCGGGGTCCCGGGCCGCCGCGTAGACGTCGGCGTGCCGGGACAACACCCAGTAGTCGTTGCCGGGTGCGTCCTCGGGGACGACGTGATGGACGGGGTCGTGGTCGCGCAGGCCTGCGTACATCTGCCACGGGGCACGCCACGACTGTCCGGACCTCGGTACGAACGAAACGCTCGACACATGTGCGGTCATGTATCGATAGTGAGACACATTGCCCATTGTGTCAATGGTGCGGATGCGGCCTCTCTAGCCGAACAGGGCGAACGCCACGACAGCGAGGATCAGGACGAGTACCGGTGTGAGGATGAGCAGCAACCCGAACAGTCCGGGATTCTTCACCGGCCGATGGTCGATCGCGCCCTTGCTGAAACTGCTGAACGGCGACGCGTAGTACACCGGGGGAGCCGGGTGGTACCGGTTGTCGACGGTGATCTGCGCCCTGCCCTGCTCCCAGATCCACGGGACCGAGATCTGGATGTGGTGCACGCCCGGCGGTGCCGGAATTTCGTTGTGTCCCCATCGAAGCGGCACGGGATGGCCGTTGATGCGGGCATTAGGGGTCACCAGCATCGGGCCCATCGGCGGCTTCTTCGCGTCGATGACGAGCGCGGTGGGTGAGGAGGCGGGCTGCATGAAGGGCGAGAGTATCACCCGGACGCAGCCCGAAAAGTACGGCCTACTGGCCGGCCGCGATCCGGGCCTTCTCCAGCGCCGCGAGGGTGCGGAGCACGGTGGCACGCTGCTTCTCGAGGTCGCTGATTCGAGCACGCGCGGCGAGGCCGGCGGGCTCGCCGATCAGGTTCATCTGGGCGTCGATGGCCGAGAGCTGATCGAGCAGGCCCGTGACGCGCGATTCGAGTGCGGCGACGTCGACGGCATCGGTGCGCACCGGTGCCACCGGCGGGGTGGCCGACGTGCGGGACGCACTCGGGCGGGTCGACGCGGAGGCCGACGACGTTCCGGAATGAGCGGTGCTGCGCGGCTCCGACACCACACTGGCCGCCCGGGGGCGCAGGGCCTTGCGGACGGCCGCCGGGTCCGGGAGTTCCGCAAGCTTCATCTCGTTGAGTTCGCGGCGGGCGTCGCGGGCGTTGACCCGGTGCTCACGCTCTTCGTCGTCGTCCGACTGCAATGTTCCGCCGAGCGGCCGCAGACCGTACATGCCCAGGAAGCGGCGGGCCTCGTCGATGACCGATTCCTTCTCGCGGCAAGTGCCACAGCGAGGTTCGTTACGGAACATCTCGACGGCGTTGTCGTCTCCGCACCACACGCACGCCCCCGGCGACCAACGCCGGACGTTTCGAATTGCAGCGATATCGATAGGGCCGGAGAGAGTCTGCGCGTCGATCACGACGAGCCACAGTAGGGGATTTCGGGCGTGCGGGTCACATCGCCGTAAGTACGACCTGCGGTTCTGCGCCCGAGCGTGACGAAGATCATGCCGAGGCGCGCAAACTGCTCCGCAAACGCTGTGTGCCACACGTGTTTTCCCGACCGGTAAGTTTCATTCTCCGGCACCGATGACGGTGGTCAGCCACTCGACGAGCGGCCGCATCGAACGCCAGGCGATGCGCACTTCGTCAGCGGCGCGGGGAGTTTCGATCCAGTCGGGGGAGAGGTAGCTCCGGCTGGCCGTGAGCGACCTGTGACGCATCAGGTCCAGCCGCGGGTGGTCCTCGGCGACGCCGCGAGGACGGGTCTTGAGTGTGTCGCCGCCGATCTCGAATCCCGACGACCGGACCTTCTTCACGAGCCGGACGAGTTCGCGGCCCTTGCGGTCGTCGTCGACGGCGTCACGGAAACGCCCGACCTGGAGCGGGGTATGCGAATAGAAGCCGCCCGCGACGAACAGTCCGGCGGCATCGATCTGCACGTAGTAGCCCACGCCGGGACGGGTCTCGACGAATCCGCCCTGATGGGTCTTGTAGGGCGTCTTGTCCTTCGAGAACCGGACATCGCGGTAGGGGCGAAACACCTTGCCCGCGCCGAACTCCGATTCGAGTTCCGCGAGCAGGGCGGTCATGGGTGCGCGCACGGAGTCGTCGTAGACGGATTTGTGCGCGGTCCAGAAGCTCTTGCTGTTGTCTGCCTCGAGGTCCTCGTAGAAGTCGAGAGCAGCGGTGGGGATCCCGGTGAACACAGGGAAAGGCTACGCCTGTGAGTGGTTGGCGAGTCTCTGGACTCGTCAACCACTCACAGGCGCGGAGCTCCTAGGCGTTGCCGTTGAACAGCGACGTGACCGAGCCGTTCTCGAAAACTTCCTTGATGGTGCGAGCAAGCAGCGGCGCGATGGACAGCACCGTGAGGGTCGGGAACTTCTTCGACTCGTCGATCGGGAGCGTGTTGGTGACGATGACTTCCTTGGCACCACACGCGGCGAGACGCTCGGCCGCCGGATCGGACAGGACACCGTGGGTGGCGGCGATGATCACGTCGCCCGCGCCGGCCTCCTTGAGGATCTTCACGGCGCCGGCGATGGTTCCACCGGTGTCGATCATGTCGTCGATCAGGATGCAGGTGTGGCCTTCGACGTCACCGACGACGCGGTTGGACTTCACCTGGTTGGGCACCAGCGGGTCGCGCGTCTTGTGGATGAATGCCAGCGGCGCGCCACCGAGGGTGTCGGCCCACTTCTCGGCGACCCGGACGCGACCGGAGTCGGGGGAGACGACGGCGATGTTGTCGGTGCCGTAGTTGCCGCGGATGTACTCGGCGAGCTGACCCTGGGCGTGCATGTGGTCGACGGGGCCGTCGAAGAAGCCCTGGATCTGGTCGGTGTGGAGATCGACCGTGATGATGCGGTCGGCGCCTGCCGTCTTGAGGAGGTCGGCGATCAGGCGAGCCGAGATGGGCTCACGGCCGCGGTGCTTCTTGTCCTGGCGTGCGTACGGGTAGAACGGCAGGATCGCGGTGATGCGCTTGGCCGATCCGCGCTTGAGCGCGTCGATCATGATCAGCTGTTCCATCACCCACGTGTTCAGCGGGGCCGGGTGGCTCTGCAGCACGAAGGCGTCGGAGCCGCGGACCGACTCCTCGAAACGGACGAAGATCTCGCCGTTCGCGAAGTCACGGGCAGTCTGCGGGGTGACCCGCACGTCGAGTTCCTTTGCTACCTGTTCGGCCAGCTCCGGATGCGCGCGACCAGAAAAAAGCATGAGGTTCTTCTGGTTGTCGATCCAATTCGCGGTCACTGCTCTATGCCATCCTTTAAATCTTGCTTCTCGGTTTCGTGCAGATCTGAACTGTGGTGCAGTCCCGCGGCGGCTGCCGCCTCGGCGGCGGCGGTACCGGGGCGATTTCGTTGCACCCAGCCGTCAATATTGCGCTGCTTCCCGCCGGAGACCGCGAGTGCCCCCGGTGGAACGTCGAAACGCAGCACCGTGCCGGCGCCGGTGTAAGCACCGTCACCGACCTGTACCGGAGCGACGAACATGGTGTCCGATCCGGTCCGGACGTGTGACCCCACCACCGTACGGCTCTTGGCGACGCCGTCGTAATTGACGAACACGCTCGACGCACCGATGTTGCTGTACTCGCCGATCGTGGCGTCGCCCACGTAGGTCAGGTGAGGAACTTTGGTGTGCGCCCCGATGTCGGCGTTCTTCGTCTCGACGAAGGCGCCGAGCTTGCCGGACGCACCGAGGACGGTGCCGGGACGCAGGTAGGAGAACGGCCCGACGGTGGCGCCCGCGCCGATCGTCGATTCCGAGCCGTGGGTACGCACCACGCTGGCGCCTTCGCCGACCGTCACGTCGGTGAGGGTGGTGTCGGGACCGATCACGGCGTCCTCGCCGACGGCGGTGGTGCCGAGCAGTTGCACTCCCGGATGGATGGTGACGTCGCGAGCGAGTGTGACGCCGACGTCGATCCAGGTGGTCGACGGATCGACGACGGTGACCCCGGCCCGCATCCAGTTCTCGACGGTGCGGCGATTGAGTTCGGCAGCCAGCCTCGACAGCTGGACGCGATCGTTGGCGCCTGCGACCTTCGCGGAGTCGGCCAGGTGGGCGGCGAAAACGGGTGCGCCGGCCTCGCGGGCGATCTTGACGACGTCGGTCAGGTACAGCTCGCCCTGCGCGTTGTTCGCATTGAGCTGCCCGAGCGCGGAGCGCAGGAACTCGGCGTCGAACGCGTACACGCCGGCGTTGACCTCGGTGATGGCCGCCTGCTCCTCGGTGGCGTCGGCCTCTTCCACGATCTCGGCGATCTCACCGTCGTGGGGCAGTCTGACGATCCGCCCGTAGCCGCGGGGCTCGGGAGCGGTGAACGTCAGCACGGTGACCGCCGAGGGGGTCGGCTCGCTGTGGTGCTCGTCGACGAGAGCGTGCAGGGTGCGGCCGTCGAGCAGCGGGACGTCCGCGGCGGTGACCAGCACGGTCCCGCGGAAGTCGGCGGGCAGGGCGGACAGGCCGCATTCGACGGCGTGTCCGGTGCCGTTCTGCTCGTCCTGGACGGCGATCGCGATCGGGCGGCCCAGTTCGGCCTCGAGGGCGCTGACGGCGACCCCGACGCGTTCCTTGTCGTGCCCGACGACGGTGACGAGGTGCGTCGGATCGACCTCGGCGGCGGCGTACAGGGAGTGCGCCAGCATCGTGCGTCCGCCCAGAGTGTGCAACACCTTGGGGGTCTTCGACCGCATCCGAGTTCCCGCGCCGGCGGCGAGGACGACCACGGCGGTCTGCACTGGCATGAAGCTCCCTCTGAGTCGTTCCGCTCTTGCTGTTCTCGACAGCTCCACCTGCAGGAATGTGCTCCGCAGGCTCCGCTCCGCCGCCAGGACTCGAACCTGAACTATCTGAACCAAAATCAGAGGTGCTGCCATTACACTACGGCGGATTGCCACGCACACGGGGTGTCGCGCCCGTTTGCGCGAGAGAATCCTCGCATGCCGACCCGCCGCCCGTCGAACCGCTGCGGAAATTTGTCTCGATCGTCCCGATAGAGTGGGTGCTACCTGCAGTGTTTCCGCGCTGCCCGCGGCACTTCGTCGTCGCGAGTGTCAGGAAAGGAAGGTGCCTCGGTGCCCCGACCCACGGAGTTGGACGCGACCCCCGAGAGGGCGGTCCGCACCCGGATGACCGGTACGCAACGGCGGGAGCAGTTGATCGAGATCGGCCGTGCCCTGTTTGCCGAGCGAGGGTACGAGGCGACGTCGATCGAGGAGATCGCACAGCGGGCCCACGTCTCCAAGCCTGTCGTCTACGAACACTTCGGCGGCAAGGAGGGCCTCTATGCCGTCGTCGTGGATCGGGAGATGTCGCGACTGCTGGAGATGGTGACGTCCTCGCTGAAGCAGAATCGCTCCCGGGTCCGGGTCGAGCGGGTGGCGCTTGCGCTGCTCACCTATGTGGAGGAGCACACCGACGGGTTCCGCATCCTCGTCCGCGACTCTCCGGTGGCGGCACCGGACGGTACGTACTCGAGCCTGCTGAACGAGGCCATCGGTCAGGTCGGGCACATCCTGGCCGGCGACTTCTCGCGGCGTGGTTTCAATCCCGATCTGGCCCTGCTGTACGCGCAGGCGCTGGTCGGGATGGTGTCCACCACCGCCACGTGGTGGCTGGACGAGCGGACGCCGCCGAAGGAGGTCGTCGCCGCGCATCTCGTCAACCTGTGCTGGAACGGGTTGACCAATCTCGAGGCGGATCCGCAGCTGGGCACCGATCGGCCCCGTACGACACCTCAGTGAACGTGTTCTCGTTTCCCGACTCGCGGTTCAACTTCACTAGGGCTGCGCCTGTCAAGTGCTAGGGTTCGCTGGAGTTTGCGCGCCCCGTCGGGGGGGTTGTTCGGGAGGCAGTCGATGGCGAGACAGGTTCGAGCAGAGGTAACTCGGGCGTCGGTCCTCATGGCGGCGGCCGACGTATTCTTACGTCTCGGTTACGCCAACGCGGGTCTCAACGAAATCATCGAGCAGTCCGGTGTGACCAAAGGTGCGTTGTACTTCCACTTCAGTTCCAAGGACGACCTGGCGCGCGGCGTCATCGACGAGGGGCAGATCCGTCTGACCGCCGGAATGACGTCCGTCAGCGACGGGCCGACGCCGGCTCTGGAAGCGCTCGTCGCCCTGTCCTACGTGGCGATCGAGGCGGCGAGTTCCGATCCGATCGTCGCGGCCATGCTGCGACTGCAGCACGAGATCGGCGACTACCAGGGGACGCACGGCAACGTGGTGGCCTCATGGCAGCAGGGCTTCGAGCGACTCGTCGCACGTGCGGTCGAGGAGGGCGACATCCTCACGGAAGACGACGTCTCCGCGGGAACTCTGTCCACGTTCCTGCTCGGGTCGCTGCTCGGTGCCCACGTGGTCGCGACCGCGACCGGCGCCTTCGACGATCTTCCGCGTCGCATGGAACGGGTCTGGTACTTCATTCTTCCCGGACTGGTCGAGCCGTCGAAGCTCGTGTACTTCCGCCAGTTCGCCTCGCGGCGCTTGCTGCGCTGAGCGATCCCTGCGGCTGCACGATCAGTCCGATGTATCGGTCCGGCGGGGTGCCGCATAACGGCGCAGAGCAGGGGCGACGGGGCGGCCACGGAGAAATCCGGCCACGCCACCGGATTCGATTGCCCTACTGTAGATTTCGAGAGCGCGATGGATCACTTCCAGAGTGAGGTCGACGTCGGCCGAGCGGTGCGCCGCAGACGTGACAAACGATTGGCACAGAACGCCACCTGACAAGAGTTCTTGCAGGAAGAGCGTCCGGAATTCCTGTGATGGCTGATAGTTCAGGTCACGCGTGACGAAAATCAGGCATGAAGGCCGGCCTATCACCTGGACGTAATCCGCAATCCCCATATCTGCAGCGGTTGCGCCGACTCCTTCGGCGATGCGCCTGCCGGACTGCTCCATGCGCGAAATCGGATCCTCGGTGGCGTAGGCGTGTACGACTGCGCGGAAAGCCGCGAGCGCTCCGCACTCGGGTCCGTGGGTCGTGGACAGGAGGAAGACCCGGTCGTGGTCCGTGTTCAGCCCGCCGAACTCCATGTACTCGCGTTTGCCCGCCAGGGCTGAAATCGGGAAGCCGTTACCCATCGCCTTACCCCAGCACGACAAGTCGGGTGTGACCGCGTACTCCGTTTGTGCGCCGCCTTGTGACCATCGGAATCCTGTGATCATCTCGTCGAAGATGAGAAGGGCTCCGCGCTCGTCGCAGAGCGACCGAACGGCGTCGAGGTATCCGGGTGTCGGCTCAGCTGTAGCGGTGGCTGCCTCCATGACAACACAGGCCACCCGGTGTGGATTCTCGTCGAACACCGAGACAAGTGAATTGAGGTCATTGAATCGGAAGCTGCGTGTCTTGGCGGCGACATCGGAGGGAACACCGCTGTTCATTGCGGTTGTGCCGATGAACCAGTCGTCCACGGAGAAGAACGGTTGATTGCAGACCGCCACCAGCTCGCGTCCCGTCACAGCTCGGGCGAGGCGGACCGCCGCAGTGGTGGCGTCGGACCCGTTCTTGGCAAACTTCACCATGTCTGCACCGGGAACGAGTTGGAGAAAGTCCTCGGCCGCGTGCAATTCGAGTTCCGTCGGACGGCTGAAGTTCGTACCACGGGAGATGGCCGCACACACGGCGTCGACCACGGGGGCGTACCCGTGTCCCAGTGTCACGGACCGGAGACCCATGCCGTATTCGACGAAACTGTTCCCGTCCACATCCCATACGCGGGCTCCCTTCCCGCCGACAAGTACCGGCGCCATGTAATCCGGGTACTGGTCGGGACCGCGCGCATAGGTATGCGCTCCGCCCGGCACAAGTTTGTTCAGCCGTGCCTGCAGCTCGTTCGAGCGAGAAAAGGAGCGACTGACCGCGTCGTCCTCGAGGGGCATGGCGACCTCCATGGCTCGGAGATGCATCGCGACGCAATTGTGTCACCTGGTCGGTCGACTGTTGTGCTGAACGGGAGAAACCGGTCGACGACACGCCGGATGTGGATGTCGAGGTCGGGGAGCGGACCGTGGTGTGGAGGAAAGGGTTGCGGTATCGTCGAATCGACCTCTACCTGTCCCTTTCGGACTGGGCTGACATAGTGTGCTACCCGCTCGGGGGTCGCTGCCGTCCTCTCGCGAATGAGTGTCCGAAGGGGCCGATATGGAGAATCGCGAGTCCCGCGCAACGCCGACCGGCGGATCGAGCATCCGTGTTCTTCTGGAAAACGGCGAGTACTGGCTGAACAACAAGGGTGACCTGGCGATTCTCAACGTCACGGTGCGCAGGATTGCAGAGCGATGGCCCAACGCCACAATCGGTGTCCTCACCAGCAGATCGTCGCTGTTGAAGGCCTATGAGCCGAACGCGGAGCCGATTCGGTATCAGCAAGGCGGCGATTGGCCGAGACGGCGTGGTTGGGGAGGGCTGGCCGGCCGTTTCGGTCCCGAGGCGGCGGGACCCTTCCTCGAGGGGTGGGAAGCCGCGGCGGCCGCACCCGCGTCTCTCGTGCGGCGGGCACGTCGGGTCGTCCTTCGCGGGAGCGGGGGTAAAGGTACGAACGGTGAGTCCGGCGCGATGACAACGAATTCGGAACGGTTGCTACTGAGTCGTGACGGTGGGCGGCTGCCGAATGCCATCGACGGCGCATCTTTGGTGCTCGCGATCGGCGGTGGGTACCTTACCGATATCGATCGGTTCCAGACCGAGCGCACACTCGATTTACTCGAGTATGCAACGAATCATCGAATCCCTACCGCGATGGTCGGGCAGGGGATAGGCCCGATTCACGATCCCGCGCTGCTGGAACAGGCCGCTCGAGTGCTTCCGCAGGTCGATTTCATCGCGCTTCGCGAAGGACGGCGGGGCCCTGAACTATTGCATTCTCTCGGTGTTCCGGCCGAACGTGTCGTAGTTACCGGTGACGACGCGGTGGAACTCGGTTACTCGACTCGGCGCGGGGACCTCGGCACGGACATCGGCGTGTGTCTCAGAGTTGCGGATTACTCTCCGGTCGGAGCCGAGGTGCAGGAAGTGTTGGGTCGCGTCGTTCGGGACGTGGCCGCCGAATCCGGTGCTCGACTGGTTCCGCTGATCGTGTCCGAGTACGACGCCGAAGACCGTCGCTCGACGATGCCACTCCTCACCGGGTTCCCCGCCGTTGTACCGCCCCTAGGTCGTTTCGCCAGTGCGCAATCACTCTCGCGGCGGATCGCCCGATGCCGGATAATCGTCACGGGTGCTTACCACGTAGCGGTCTTCGCCCTGTCTCAAGGAATTCCTGTTGTCGGGCTGTCGACCTCACGGTATTACAACGACAAGTTCGAGGGCTTGGCCGCGATGTTCGAAGCCGGAGTCGAGTTGGTAAGGCTCGACGGGGAAGAGGTCGACGACCGACTTCGCTGCGCGATGCGCAGCACATGGTCGCGCGCTCCGGAACTGAGGGCTGGATTGCTGGGTCGGGCGGTAAGCCAGATCGAAGCGAGCAGAGCCGCTTTCGACCGTGCCGCGCAGCTTGTCAAGGGTGACATCACGACGCGGTCGAATTCGAATCCCGGGCCGACTTGGCCGCCCACATCGTCGACGTGATTGCCCACAGGTCGTGATCCTTGCGTCGACCGCCGACGTCGAGATAACTCGTCATCGTGCCCTCTCGCTGCATCCCGACCTGTCGTACGAGCCGGGTGGCAGGCTGGTTGTCGACGCATACCGGAGCAGTGACCCGGCGCAATCCGAGTATGTCGAACACATACTGCGCGAGGAGGTTCGCAGCTGCCAGCGCGATGCCCTGTCCTGCGAGAGTGGAATCGATCCACACGCCGACCTCTGCGCTCTGCGCTCCACAGTCGATGTGCTCGACGTTGAACTGACCGGCGAATCGGCCTTCAACCTCTATTACCAGCGGCAATGCGCGGCCTGCGCGGGCCTCCTTGCGCATGTGTAGAAGTTCGTCTATCCAGGCGCCCTCGGTGTGGCGCCGAGACCAGGATTTCGAAGACGACACCCAGAACGGCTCGATCAGATGCTGATCCCGTATCCGCAGGGTTTGCCACGCCGAGGCGTCCGAAAGCCTGGGCGAGCGAAGAGCAACGCGATGCTCGGCAGCCATCACAGGGCCAAGCCGGATTCCAGCGCTGGGTACACGGTGCGATCCGATCCGATGCCTGAGGGGCCTCGAATAAAGCTTGCCAGCCGCGACGAGGACCACCAATGATCGTGGAGGCTTCATGCTTTCACCTCTGGCCAGCAAGCCTGACTGAAGCAGTCGATCTGCCACGCCAGACGACGACGGTGGAGAGCTTGGAGTAAGCCTACCCGAACCGAGGTCCCGAAAACATGGGGGACGGCAGAGAAGGCGAACCTGGATAGGTGTCGCGACCTGCAGGAATGCGACTTTCGCTGAAGCCGGGCTGGTATTGTCGGCGGTGTTGGTCGACGGGTCGCCCGCGCAGATCCGAAAGGAAGGTGTGTAGCGTGACTCCCTCCGCCGCAGGCAACGCCCGACGGGATTCTCGATGACCTCTCCCCGCGTCGCGCTCGTTCATGAGCGATTTACCGAAGTCGCCGGTTCGGAGCATGTTGTCGAACAATTGTCAGCACAATGGCCGGATGCGCGCGTGCATGTGCCGATCGCGCGTCCGACGGGGATCCCCTCGGGACTGCGGAGGGCGCCGGAGACCACTTGGCTCAATCAGTTGTATCGACTCGGTGGTGAGCGGTCCTATGCGCCACTGATGCCGTTGATGCCGAATGCCTTCCGACGAATGGATATCGGAAATGCTGCCGCGGTGATCATCAGTCATCACGCATTTGCGACCCAAGCCGTTTTCGCGACTTCCGCCGCCACAATCGCCTATGTGCACAGCCCGGCCCGCTGGGCATGGGACAAATCACTCCGTGAGGGTGAAGCAGGCGGGAGAGCGGGCGCTGCCGCATTGATGATGCTCGCGTCGACAGCGCGACGTGCCGAGCTTGCTGCGGCTCCGTTGTTGAATCAATTGGTGGCGAATTCGACGACCGTTGCGCAGCGCATCAAACAGTGGTGGGGCCGCGATGCGGTTGTGGTTCATCCGCCTGTCGACACCGATGCATTCACGCCTGACCCCGCTACCCGCCGCGATAATTTCTTCTTGGTCGCAGGGCGCCTCGTGCCCTACAAGAGGCCCGACCTGGCAATTCTCGCCGCGAACGCCGCGGGGGTGCCCCTCGTGGTTACGGGGGACGGCCGCAGCCTCGAGTATTGCCGCAGTATTGCGGGTCCCACGGTTGTCTTCCTGGGGCATGTATCGCATGCGCAGCTGTTAGAGCTGCTGCGCCGAACTCGTGCGCTACTCATGCCTGGCGTAGAAGATTTCGGAATAGTCCCGGTGGAGGCCATGGCCTGCGGAACGCCGGTGATTGCGCTCGGCAGAGGTGGTGCAGTCGACAGCGTGGTGCCGCATGTTACGGGCCAATTCGTCTCCGGCGTTCTCGACGAAGAGATAGTGGCTGGTTTCGTGACCTCGATGCGCGCGTTCGACGGCTCGATCTATGACGCGGCTGCAATCCGTCAACACGCCGAGCTGTTTTCTCGTAGCATCTTTCGGCGCAGAATGCAGCAAGTTGTCGATGGCGTGCTGGCATTGTGACCGAGTTACACCGTGATTGGTATTTCAACACCCTCGATCGGTGAAGGCATTGAGGTATCCGGCGGATTGGCGGATGTACATTCCTGCCCAGAAGGGCAGCCCGGACGGGGTAGGGCTTGCGACCATTGTCACTTCGCCGTCGAAGCACTTTTCGACGATGTACCTCGCCCGAGAGATGTGGGGCGTGAATGTCACGACGATGATGTGATGCCACCCTTGCTGGGCGGCGCGGCGCCCAATCTCCTGGGCTTCTCCCTTTGTCGTCCACGGATCGGGCTCGAAGCAACTCACCACGAAGTCGAAGTGGCTATGGCAGTACTTGTCCATCGTCCTGTCGCCACTCCCGACGGAGTTCGAGATGACGAGTTGTGGTGCGTATCCGCGCTCGGCCAATTCGACGCCGATGTCGAAACGCTCGTACGGAGTCCCACCGAGAACCACAATGGCATCCGCTGTTCTCAACGGGTCGATCTGCGGACGTACGTAGACAGGCCAGCCCGCCGCCGTAATCGCGGCAGCAGTGGTGAAGAGGATGATGATCATCCAGAGTGCACGCTTGAACAGGGCCGGTGCCTTTGGAGAATGCGCACATTCAGGTTGTCGGCCCGACCGTGATTCGGGGTCGCGAGGCGAGCGGCGCATGCCTAGCCAGTCGGTCGGCGCCTACCGAGCGGGGCGGTCTTCACGCTGCCATCGGTCGAGACCGTCAGTCTCCAGTAGTTGTCGGCCGAATCCTTCAGCACGACTCCACTGTCGGCTCGGTCGACGAGCCACTCTCCGGTCGGCAGAACCGCGGAAAGTACTTCACCATCGGGGGATTGCGCCTGCAGGAGGTCAGCACTGTCAATGCCTGCGCGAGTAATCACGGTTCCTACGAAGGTAACTCCACTTACCTGCCCGCGACCAGTCACGCTCCACCCTTCAGGAAACGATTTCGGATCGATGTCGGAAGTTGTGCTGGAGAGCAGATTGACAGCGGTGCCGTCCGGACACCCCTCGGGATCGACGCGGACTTCGATTGCCGGGCGCTGGATATCCGAATCGAACTGGACGTTGGCAAGGTAGGGCTGTCGGCAATACACCATGTCCATACACACCGAGCGTGCTGCGACCTTGCAGTTGACCAGGCCGAACTGTGCAGGCCCACCACGATCGCGATTCCCGATCGACAGGGCGATGTCGGCGCCCTCGAACCATACATTTGTCAACCACCAATCGTTTGCCGCTCCGTCGATCAACACGTGCTTGTCCGTAGTGTTCGGATCGGTGTCGGATACGAATTCGACGTTGACCATTGACAGCCCGGCACTATGATCATTTCCCGTCCCCAGGACTCCGACGTAATTGCTCGTAAACTTCGAGGAGGTGACGTAGTTCTGAATGCATCTGGTCGTGAGCCCGATTCCGAAGTTGTTGACATCGCAATTGATGAACGCAGTGCCACCCGTGTTCTGGTCGAGTATGACCCCTCGCTGCTGTGCAAACTCGGGATAGTTGCTACTGACGTGTCCGCCGCGGAATACGACGGAATCGAACGAGCATCTGAAGCATTCGGACAGGGACACCGCCGCGCCGGTTGCGCCGGTCACGTAGATCCCCAGGCGCTTGAAACTCACCCGATGCTTTCCTCGAAGTGTGATCAATGGTCCGTCCCCGGCGTAACCGATGGTCGTGACGTCGCTGCCGTCCCCGATGACAGCGGCGTAGTCGGGCAGGTCAGGCCATGCAGTGACGCGGTAAGCACCGGCGGGCAGGTAGAGAACCAGGGGGCCCTCGCCGACCGCACAAGCGGTGGCGATCGCCGTCGTGTCGTCGGCCTTGCCATCGCCGACAGCCCCGAAATCCCGGACGTTGCGCGCGGAGGGGACATCGGAGACGTGTGGCGAGGTGAACTCGACAGTCGGTTCCTCGGCTGATGACGTACACGCGGCAGCCGCCAGTGGTAGTGCTGCAGCGACACCCAGTGAACGAGCCAGCAACCGCCGCCGATTCAGGACATCGTCTGTCACCGGTCCGCCTCGAGTGTGTCTGCCGTTGCATCGAGGACGATCGCGGGTTCCTCCTTCTGCGGTTCCGTGCCGGTGTTCCATGTTCGGATTGGTCCGCTGTTCTGCCGGCGGAAGATCTTGCGGAGCCAGTTGGCGTGCTTCTTCGATATTGCTACGGCTCCGATCAGCCGGGATCCACCTTGATCGAACGTCGCCAGTGCGCCGAGTACCTGCGGCGACGTGGATCTTCCCATTTCGACGACAGCGACTGTGCCGTCGCAACGCCCGGAGAGCGTCAATGCGTCGGCGGCAGATCCGACCGGGGCGGCGTCGATGACGACGTAGTCGAAGTCGAAACGGAGTGCGGATACGATCTGGGTGAGGCGCTCGGATGCGAGCAGATCACTGGTTCGATCGTCGACAGATCCGATGGCCAGCACGCTGATCCCGGAGTCAGCGCATGTAGACAACTCGTCGACGGGGGACGAAGTCGTGCGCAGGAGGTCTGCGAGGCCCGAGTCGGACACGGGAAGATGGTTGGAGATGCCACCTCCCGTGGTATCGGCATCGATCAACACGACCCGCCGACCGCTGTCTGCGAATGCCTTCGCGAGCATGACCGAGACATCCGGTTGTGAACGTGCCGAGAGACTTGTGAGCAACACTGTCATCCCGCTGTCGCCACCACCCGCCTGGATCAATCGAGTGCGCAGTCGCCGAGCCTCCCCGATGGCACCGGGTTCCCCGACATCGAGAATGGCGAGAACGGGGATCGGCAGAATTTCACCGAGCTCATGCGATGTCCGGATCGTGCGGTCCATGCGGTCCTTCACAAGCGCCGCCAGACAACCGAGCGCCAATCCGGCGAGCAGGCCGATACCGAGCAGCCGCCGCGAGTTGGGTCCATTGATCGCGACGGGATCTGTGGCCGGATCGACGACCGAAACTCTTGCAGCAGGAGCCGCGTCGGTCTGGATGGTCTCCAATTCGTCTACCAGTCTTCGAAACTGAGCTACCACGGCGTCGGTCAACATGACGGCACCCTCGGCCGTCGAATCGGTGACCGTGACGTCCAGCAGCGCGGTGGCCGGGGGGAATGAGGCCGAGATCTTGCCCTGCAGCTCGCCGGCAGACATCGGCAACCCGAGTTGGTCGACGACGCGTTGAGCGACGTTGGAACTCGCGGCGAGGTTTACGTATGACGTCACTCGCTGCTGGGCGGCTAGACCACCCTGGTAGACGTCGTTCACCGACGTTCCGGTTGCCATCGTCACATACAGTCGGCTGGTCGATTGATATGTGGTCGGTTGCATGGAGCTGTAGCCGACGGCGCCCGCCACACAGAGAATTGTGATCGCCGAGATGAGAATCCAGCGGCGGCGAGCTATGTGCAAATAATCGATCAATCGCATGTCCTTCAACCTTTCGACCCCGCCGCGTCGACGAGTGTGTGTGGCGGCTCTTGCGGGTTCTGTTTCGACGACGCTTCAGTGCGCCTTCGGTATTCTCCGGCGAGCAGGTAGACAATCCAGACGAGAATGGCCACCTGAAGTGACTTTCCGAGGAGGTCGATTCTGCCCAGAATTCCCCGCTCGAAGGAGACGGGAGCTTCGCGCGTTCTCGGTGGACCGACCGTGGAGGGCGGGGTGATCGCCGACTGCGCGGGCCGGGCGATCGGCGAGATCGGCAGGCCAGTCCAATCTTTCGACCCCGCCGCGTCGACGAGTGCGTGTGGCGGTTTCTGCGGCTTCCGTTTCGACGAGGCTTCAGTGCGCCTTCGGTACTCTCCGACGAGCAGATAGACAATCCAGACCAGAATGGCCACCTGAAGTGACTTTCCGATGAGTTCCATGCTGCCCAGAATTCCTCGCTCGAAGAAGACGGGTACCTCGATCAGCATGAGACCCATAGAGATCGGAATGATGTGCCGTGAATGCAGCGCACGTACACCCGCCAGCACCAGTACGAAGGTGAAGACCACGCCGAGGACGACTCCGGGATACCCGCCGACTACGAAACCCTCGTTGATGTTTCCCTCTGCCAGTGAGACGGACACCCTGGTCATGTCGACAGACGACCCGCGAACTTCGATTGCCCACGCGGTCCCGGACTGGAACTTCGCGGTCCCGAGGAGCTGTTCCGGCACCATGCTGATGAGCGCATGGTGTGCGACGTCCGACAAGGTGAGCCAAGGCCGTCCGCCGAGGTAGTAGCTGTCCGTCGCAGCCTCGAGGAGATCGAATCTGCGCAGGATGCTGAGGAATGGCTGCATGGCTACGGGATAGTTCGCATCAAGCATCTCGGACTGTGCTCGCGCGAGAGCGGAAGCCTTGATGGCCTGCAACCAGCCGAACGCGGCTATTCCCAGAACCGAGATCGCCGCGATCGCGGCGACCTTGACCCTGGACCATCCGGTGAGAGCGAAGCGCACCGCAATCGCGAGCGCGGCGCCCATGATCGGTGTCTTCGATTCGATTGCGACGGTCCACATCAACTCCATGACGGTCAGCGCACCGATCACCGCGAGAGCAACTCTGCGATTGGCCGGTCGGTAGAAGACGATCAACCCCAGGGCACCGATTACCGCCATCAGCGTCACGAAGCTGAGTAGCGGGTTCGGGCTTTGTGTTTGGCCCGCGGAGGCGGTGGAACCTGCTGCGTACGATACAACTCGCCCGAGAACACCGATTGCGTAGATGGTCCACAGTGTGGGAATCAGATTCCCGTCGTCGGCGGATCGCACGGAATTCCTTGCGGCACGGTCACGTCCTGCGCGATGCCGGCTCCAGACCGCGTAGGCCACAACGACGATCGCGTACACCCACAGGCCGAACGCAACGGGCCGCAGCACCATCGCGATCCCGTGGTCGTAGCCGATTGTGACCAGTCGTGGATCGGCGATGCTGTCACCGAACCGTGGTTGAGGTCGCACCCATAGGAGGACCATCGGACGCGCAACGTAGGACAGGCTCCAGTACGCCGCCTGCGCGACGAGGAAGACGCGTGCGATACCGTGAACGTACGCAGCGGCGACGACTATTGTCGCCAGTGCGCCTATGACGAGCAGTATCTCGAAGTCGGGGTTGCTCATAATTCGCGTTCCGATACTCGATGGTCAGCAGATTTCATCGACGATCTCTCGGGCACGATCCACATATCTGTGCCTACCCTCCACGATCCGCCGGAAACCCGACTCTGCAATCTTCTCTGCCTGCCCGGGACTCATCACGCACCATTCCAGGATCTCGTCCAACTCGTTCTCGTTCGAAAACAGGAGACATTCCGTGCCCTCCTCCAGAAGTTCCGCATGTTCGCTCGTCCTCTCGCCCACGAAGAGTCCGCCGGACGCGGGCACTTCAAAAGTTCTGCAGGTATGTGTGTCCCGGTTGTCGGAGTTGAGCAGAACGAGGTTCGCCGTCACGGACGCGATTTCCGAGGCGAAATGCTCTCCGTACACCGGACCCGCGACTTCGGCACTGGTGACCCGCAACTCGGGCACACGGCACCAGCCGGGCCCGCGAACGAGCAAATTCTTGCCGTACTTTCGTGCCAGTGAGATCAAGCGATCGCGACGGTCGGGACGGCAGGCTCCGATGAAGCCGACGACGTATCGTCGGGAGTCTCGTCGTGCCGAGAGGTGGTGCCACGCAGGGTCATATGCGCTGAGCACGAACTTGACGGCGCGCGCACCACGTTCGAGTAGCTCAGGGACGTTGTGGCGCTTGGTCGTGACGACGAGGTCCCATTCGCTCTCCAGTTCCAGGTAGCCGGGCGATGTGTTGTAGGGGTTGGAGGTGTCGTCGGGGCTGTAGTGAACATGGAACTGCGCCGGGACGTCGAGGAGACGCCGTTGGTCGAGGAAGACGGCCTTGAATCCGAACACCATGTCGGGTTTGAATTCGGCAGCGATGGCATCGATGCGCGATTGAACGGCTTCGATACTCCAGCGCGCCCGCCGGTGAGTGGCCTTCGCGTAGATCCACGGGGGTGACATCCGCGGAGGAAGTGACACCGACGTCGAGTCGACGACGACAACGTCGTGTCCCGCCTGCCGGAACCCGTTGGCGAGCGATCGAGCGTTGCTTCCGACCCAGTCGTCGCCGACATACAGGATCTTCATAGCCGATTCTCCTTGTGAACCAGCGCGACCTCTGTGGCGGTGCCGCCGGCATTGCGTTCTTTTCGCTCGCGACCGGCGAGTCGCCGCATCCGGACGACGTACCACAGCGCCACGGAGAACTCGCAGCACAATGTGCCGTAGACGAGGGCCCACACCGATTGTGTCAGTGCAGCGACGAGTAGTGACGCGGCTGCGACGAAGGTTCCGATGGTTGCGCCGATCAAGACGCCGCTCGTGTCCTGCTTGACGGGTAGGACCGCGGTGGTGACAAATGACGTCAAGGCGGTCGCGGGCAGTATGAGCACCTCGACTCGCAGGAGCGGAATGGCCTCGGAAAAATCGCTTCCGAAGACGAGGTTGATCAGGGCCGGCGCCGCAATCCATACCGCGACCGTCGCAACTCCGGCCGCGCAAAGACATACGATAAGCGCCTGGGTTGCGCGTCGCCAGAACTGATCGTCGGTGCTGTGGCGGGCCATGCGTGGCAGTAGCGCAAAGCCTATTGGATCGAGCAAGGACTGTATGGCTCGCACCAGCCGATCTCCGGCAGAATACAGGCCGATGGACACCGCGTCGAGCACCGAGGAGTACACCGCAACAGCGCCCTGCCCGTAGCTTGCTACGAGCAGACGTGAGGTGAGGACGGGTGCTCCCATTCGGAGAATTGTCGTCACCTCGCGTGGACGACATGGGCGGCCGAACTTCTTGAGAGAGTCCCTCCAGGTCAGTGCGACGGTCAGTGTGGACGACACGAGTAAGCAGAGGATGGCGACAGAGGGATGGGGCAGGCGCGGGAGCAACGACATCAGGAGTGCGAGGTACGCGATTCGGCCGACGCCCTGATATGCCATCGACGCTCCGAATCGGCCTTGCCCTATGAGAACCCAGTCTTCGGAGATGGACCAGAAGCCGCCGGCGAACAACCCGAGCAGAATCATGTGAAGGTGGATATCGACGCCGTAGACGAGGCTGGCGAGTAAGGCGGCACCTATGGTCCCGAGAATTGCCGCACGGATTACGAGATAGTTTCCGCGGAGCTGATTGATGTCTGCGCTGTGGACCATCGCGGCGAGAAACTGGGTGATCCCGAGATCGACGAGCAGGGATCCGATGAAGTAGGAAGACATTCCGATCGCGAGAAGCCCGAGTCCTTCGGTTCCGAGAACTCGCGCTATCAACGGAAGCGTTACCACCGTGATCACATACTGGCCGTACTTCCCGAAGCTCACGAAAGCGATGTCACGCACGACAGTGACGATGTGGTTTTCTCGTCGGTCGTCAGCCATGCGCTGCTCGCTTACGTTCCGGCGTGGCAGACACGGTGTCGAGAAATGACGCTATATCGCGAGCGGACTCGGCAATATCGAAATAAGTTGCGCGTCGTCGGCCCGCTGCCGAAAGACGTCGACGAAGCTCACGATCGCCGATCAATGTATTCAGCGCCGCTGTCAGTTGCTCCTGATCACCGCCGTCGACGAGTAACCCGTTGATCCCCGACTCGACGATCTCGGTCGGGCCGCCTGGGCCCGAGGCGATTACCGCGCAGCCCGCGTTCATCCCCTCCACAACGACCTGACCGAACGGTTCCGGGATGACGGAACAGTGCACCAGAATGTCTGCATGCCGCATGTAGGCGTCAGGGTGGTCGACGTGTCCCGTAAAGATCACTGGAAGGTCGAGTTCGTGTCCGAGACGCTCCAGGCTTTCACGAAAAGCTTCCTCGCCGAAGAATGTCCCTCCGACGAGATAGACGCACTGAGGTCGAACAGTCGTATCGGCCAGCGCGCGCAGGAAAACGTCCTGCCCTTTCCAGGGCGTCAAGCGCCCAACGGCGACGACAACAGTTTCGGATGGGCGACGTTGGCTCACGTGATCGGGAAGCCTGCTCGGTTCGACGCCGGGGTAGGCGACGAGCGTTGCCCTGTGCCAGGCGAACAGCGTACTCATCGTCGATCTGCTGTTGGCGATGTAGCCTCGGCTGAACACCCAGCCGAGCCCGCGAACTACGCTGGCGAGGAGACCCCCGAAGTATTCGGCGGATATCCGGTCGTGCACCTGCCATACAAGTGGGATCCCGGCGCGTCGCGCAGCGACTGCGCCGATGACCAATGCCTTGGTACTTTCTGCGACGAGAACTGTCGCCCCTGTCGCCCTCGCGGTCGCACCGGCCGACCATCCGATCTTGGCGAGTCCGAAGAATCCCAGGATCAGTCGGCGCAAGCTCCTGCTTCGGACGGTCACGGCGCGGCTGTCGAAAGTGTTTGGCAAAATGATGGTTTCCAGACCGGCCTCGCGCATGCGATCGACGACTGGCCCGCCCTGAGCACAGGCCACCGAGACATCGACGCGTCGCCCCGTGTCGCCTGATCCGTTGTCGCGAAGAGCGATTGCCAATCGAAGTGTCGCCAACTCGGCACCAGAGGGTGCGGCTGTGTGTGTGATGAACAGGGCCTTGGTCATGAGACCAGTTCCTCGTACATCGAGATGTGTTGCTGCGAGGCGGCGTCCCAGGAGAACGATTCGGCGTGAGTGCGACACTGCCCGGGACCGGGCATGTGTCCGTCCAGAGCCCGGACGATGCGCTCTCCGAGCGCATCGGCGTCGCCGGGGGGAACGATCAAGGAAGGGTCGAGTTCCTGCACGGAGTCAGGTAATCCGCCGCACTCGGTCACGATCGGGGCGCGCCCGGCGGCCAGGGATTCCAGCGCAATGAGCCCGAACCCTTCCAACGCAACGGATGGCACGACGGTCAGAGCCGCCTGCCCGTACAACTGAGCCAGTCGTCCGTCGGTGGCAGTTCCCTCGAATGTGATCGAGTCCAGGTAGCCAGCCTCGGCAGCTTGTCCTCGGAGGGCCGATTCTTCGGTACCTGTACCGACTATCACCAGGCGGGCGTCGGGATGGGCAGCGATGACGGCTCGCCACGACCGGAGCAGAACATGGATACCCATCCTCCGCTCGAGGCGTCGAACACAGAGGATGGTGCATGACGCCGAGGGAGAGTCCGATGGGCGAAAGCGGGCGAGATCGACACCAGGAGGAATAACCCTGATCTTGCGTTCCGGAACCCGATAGCACTCGACGAGCAGATTCCGGAAGTGCTTGGACAGCACGACGAAGCGGTCTGCGCCGGCGTAGCGGAGCCGTTCGATCCAGTACTTCGACCGCGCAGTGATCTCACTGGCCCCAACGATGCGACTTTCGGCTGCCCAGGGCCCGTGAAAGTGGACAACGAGGGGATGTTTGCCATGCGCGCCGATCGCCGAGCGCCCATATAGGCAGAAATGGCGGTCGATGACCGCGTCCGGCGGTAGAGCGCTGGTGTCGCGAAAAGCGGTATATGCGCGGCGCAGTGTCGATGCACCGACCGGGCCCCACGAATGCCCGCCCTGTTCGGGCTTACCGAACGCTGCAGCGGAAACATCGACGCCCGGGCGTTCATTCAGTGTGGAATACAGGTCGGTGAAGTATCGGTTCAATCCACCATGTCCCGACGTGAACCACTCCGCCCCCGTCATATGGAGCCGCAGAGACCGAGTGTTGTCGAGTTGTGGACTACCCACCGTAAAGTTCATGTCGCGCCGGCTGTCGTTGCTATTGCGCTGTCACGCCGGTCCATTCGGTACCGGATTACTAAACTCTACATTGCTGTGCACGGACGCGCGATGTCGTTGCCGGACTTTCGCAATGCTCGTTCGGCCCGATGTCTCGAGCCGCTCCGCGTGATAGAATCGAAGGCAGTCCTGTCACCAGGAAGCATTGGTGCACAACGAGATCATGATTGTCGCTCGCGTCGAGGGTTTGGTGGAGAATAGCGATGGCTGCTGCCACGGTTTCCGTCTGCGTTCCGGCATACAACGCCGCCAGCACTCTCGAAGAGACGGTGCGATCGGTCCTCGACCAGGACGTCGAAATCGATCTGGTAATTCTCGACAATGCGAGCGAAGACGCCACACAATCTATTGCGCGCTCGTTCAGCGACCCACGGGTGCGAGTCTTTTGCAACGACGTAGTTCTGCCGATCGGCGCCAACTGGAACAGGGTAGTGGGATTCTCGACCGGCCGATTGGTGAAGGTCGTCTGTGCGGACGATGTCCTGATGCCCGGATCGCTCGAAATGCAAATTCGTGTAATGGACGATCCGGCAATAGCTCTCAGCTCCGCCAAGTTCGACGTGATCGACGAGGGTGGGGCGCTGCGTGAGTCGCGATTGGGGATTCCCGGCTTGGAGGGGCTCCATACTCCGCGCACTCTGATGAGGACAATTGTCCGACGAGGGCCGGCCGACTTCGGACCGACAGCGGCCGCGATGTTCAGGCGAGAGCATTTTGATCGTGTGGGCGGATTCCGCGGTGATCTCGTTTTCCCCATGGACGTTGATCTGTTCGCGCGAGTGACAGCCTTCGGGATGTTCTTCGGGATGTCCGAGCTCGTGGCTGCGTGGCGGGACTCCACGTTCAACATGTGCAGTCGGACATCGACGGTCAGCAAGTTGTCGGATATGCTTCGCTTCCATCACCGAATTGCTCGTGACTATCCCGAGTTCGTCTGTCCTGCAGATGTTCTTGCTGGTGATATGCGGCTGATGAGAGCGGCGGTTCAGCGGCTCGCCGTGCGATCCCGCACCGTTGTGGCGCGAAGGACTCGGTTGCAAGTCGACTGCTGAGTCGCCCTGGGTGCCGTAGCCATGGGTGCCGTACTGTGTGCCCACTTTCCGGCGGAATTTCGCCATTGCACATCTGTCGCTGGCTACTTTCCTCCGAGTTTGATCACCGCCACTGCCGTCAGGAGTAGTACCTTGACATCGAACCACATGCTCCAATTCTCGATGTAGTAGTTGTCGAAGCGGGTGCGATTCCCGATCGACGTGTCGCCGCGTAGGCCGTTGACTGCGGCCCATCCCGTTATTCCCGTCGGTACGCGGTGGCGCGCTGCATAATTGGGAACCGTGGCCCGGAACTTGTCGACGAAGTGGGGACGTTCAGGCCTCGGACCGACGAGTGTCATGTCTCCCCGAATTACATTCCACAGTTGCGGCAATTCGTCGAGCGAGGTCGCTCGTAGGATCCGACCGAGGCGCCCGATCCTGGCGTCATGTGCAATGCACCAGTGGGTAGCGGATTCGTGGTCGCTTGCCGGGTTCATTGTTCGGAACTTGAGAAGTTCGAATATCCGGTCGTCCAAGCCGACTCGCTTCTGTCTGAACAACACCGGTGCCGATCGGTCCGAAAAATACACCGCGACGGCGATCGCGAGAAGTGTCGGGGCCAACGCTACAAGCATCGCCGCGCTGAGGACTCGGCCCATCCATAACTTCACCCGCCACAGGAACGATCGGTGTGCCGCTCGCCGAAACTTCTTCAGTGGGACGGCACCGATGTGTTCCATGTCGCCGGTGACCGCCGTGAGCTCCCACAGTCGGGGAACTGCGAATATTTCGCAGTCGATGCGGTCGCATTCACGCAACGCGTGGATGATCGCGCCGTCGACGGCGTGGGGAAAGGCGAGTACCGCCGTGTCGATGTGGTGGGTCGTAAGGTACTCACACAGGTTCCCTCGCAGTGGGGTGATCGGTACGTTCCCATTGTGCGCGGTCTCGGCGAGTAGGGAGTCGTCGAGAAGTCCGATCAACTGCAGTCCACATGACGGCTCAGCGACCATACTGTTCGCCAGTATCTTCGCGACAGGTCCTCCACCGATGATCACCGTTCGACGACCACCGCGGAGCCTCCGTCTGAAGTAGCGTTCGACCGCGTTGGTGGCGTTGCGGGACAGTACGAGGGCAAAGAGGGTTACTGCTGCCAGCTTGACGGCGCCCACCAATGTGCCGTTCGGGGTCAAGATCACTGCCGTGCCCATTGCTGCCAGTGTGCTTGCGAGTGCAAGTCGGGGCAGGGTGTCGAGTACTGAGAGCGTCAGGTGGGGGTGGTACGCACCTGTGAGCGCCAGGATCGCCACAATTATCGCTGCGAACTGCGCGGGACGATCGATCCGTGTCACTGAACAGACGATCGACAGCACGATGAAGTCGGTCGCGATCGGTAACAGGTAGGTTCGTGCACGCTTGCTCGACAAGGGTCGGCTGGGAGCCGGCAGCGAATCCGGAACGATGTCTGCGGAGTGGCGGACCGCGCGCGTCAGGGTAGGTCGTGGATACAAGGGTCCGATTCGCAATATCCGACGGGTGCTGGTGGTCATGGCTGTACTTCATCTCGGTTGCTGGCGGTTGAACGCGAATCGAGCAGGCCGTCTCGGGCCATCTGCGTGCCCGCGTATGTATCAGGGTGTCTCGGCGCCGGGTGCTCCCGACTCCGAGGTCCGACGAGCGCTGGAGCCGGGACGCGTTGCGTCTCAGATGGCAGGACCCACCGTCCGGAGAGTTCCGGATAGCGCTGCGACACTTCGGGAAGTAGATCCGGCAGCGTGAGCGCAACCTTGTCCGGCTGAGCGCGAAGTAGTTGCTCAGGCGAAATGATCGGCACATCGGTGCCGGGCATTCGCCGCCCTTGTTTGGCGGTGGATGCGTCGGCTACGGCCGCGACAAGGCCTCGGTCGACGCCCGCGTGGGCGAACAGTGGTACGGCCCGAGATGCGGCGCCATAGGCAAACACTCGACAATGCCGCTGTGACATCGCTGTCAGCCAGTCGCGAAAGGCTGTCGCATTCGTGTCCGCGGCGAGTTGCAAGGATTGCACGGTGACGGGGTTCGTGACTCCGATCATGCGCTCATCGGCGAGTATGCGATGAACACGGGGTGTCGGGGGTGCGCACGGCGAACGGCGTGCGGCGGCCAAGACCGTGCCGCCATAGAGGTCGAAGACCCAGGCGTGTGTGAGGTGTAGTCCTTCGTCGGTCAGTAACCGGCGCAGTGAGGTCAAGGAATAGTATGCGAAATGACCGTGCCGGAGTGCCGTCCACTGCTGATGCTTCACAATCGTAGTGAGAGAATGAAATTGGATGAGCAGGGTGCCGTCTGGGTCGAGTGCCGCTGCCCGCGCCGACAAGGCCACCCGCTGGTCGGGTTCGTGCATCATCCCGAAGCAATCGATCACCACAGAGGCTGTCCGGCGGTCTGTCGCGACACGGAACCCCCGCGAGGTGAGCAGTGGTAACCATGTTCCGCCGTGTGGGCTGCCGAACTCGGTGACGGTGTCGCCCGTGAGGTATCCGGCATCGGCGACGGCACGGACAGCTGTGCATGCTTGCGTTCTCAAAGCCTCTGGTTCGACGCCACGTGGCTCCTCCGGAACGGTGTCGTCGTCGACGAGCTGAGCAAGGCCGCACTCTCGACACAACGCCATTGTCAGGCGGTGCGCCGATTCGGCCGCGGTGATCGGACTACCGACAGGAGGGAAGAAGTCGGCCGCGGGCATCGAACCGAGATCGAGTACCCGATCGAACACGGCAACCCCACAGCCCCGACAGGCCATCATGTCGGAACCTCGGTGCGATGGAATCGGTGACCGACCCGGCCCTTGTGCGCAAGAATTGCAGCGTGCATGTTGAAACCACCGAATTGACGGATGTCCGGGTATTCCGGCCCGTGCCCTATCGCGACGACAGAGGTCTCTTCACGCGTACGTTCGAGGCCGGCCAGTTCGATGAACATATGAGCGAGACCGGAATTCTGGCCGCTGATTTCCTGCAGGATTCGCAGTCCCGGTCGTGGCGCGGCGTGGTGCGGGGCATGCATGGACGCGCAAATCCCGGTGAGGCGAAACTTGTCCGGTGTGCTCATGGCGCAATTTACGACGTCCTGGTCGATATCCGCAGGGGGTCGCCGACGTTCGGGCAGAAGGAGGCATTCCGACTCGACGACGTGGACTTCGCGCATCTTTATGTCCCGCCCGGATTCCTGCACGGATTCCAGGCACTCACCGAGGTCGCGGATGTGTGCTATCGAATCGATCGTGAGCACGATCCGACGGCTGACATCGCGGTGGCCCACGACGACCCGTCTCTTGCGATAACGTGGCCGCTTCCGGTCTCGCTGATCAGTGACCGCGACGCCGCGGCGGGGAGTTGGACGGCCTTGCTCGAACGGTTGTGATGGTTTCTGGGAGTTCGCGTCATTCATGGCCGGCCCCAACTCGCTGGAACCGCAGGGACTCATCGAGTTCACCGGCGCGCTCGAGTTGCTGAAGATGGGCGAGTCGGGTGAAGCGCTGCGTGAAGAGCACGTCCGTGAGGCCCCAGCGGGTACACCGGTCGTACAATTCGGCCGCTCCGTCGACGATGCTCCATCGCGGCACGAAGTCTTCGAATGCCGTGCGGATGGCCGAGAAGTCGACGCGGTAGGACCGCGGGTCCGCGCCGGTCTCTCCCGTAATCAGCACTTGTGAGCCGGGGACCGCCGCGGCGGCGGCCTCGGCGATCTGTGCCACCGTCACATTGTTGGTCTCGGTCCCGACGTTATAGGCGGCGCAGTGGATCCGATCGACCGGCGCGGTGAGTGCACACGCGAACGCGGTGGCGATGTCCTGGGCATGTACCAGCGGGCGCCACGGCGTGCCGTCCGACGAGACTCGCACTGTGCCCGTCAGCATCGCGATACCGACCAGGTTGTTGAGGACGATGTCGGCGCGGAGCCGGGGGGAGAATCCGAAGGCGGTCGCGTTGCGCAGGAAAACCGGAGAGAACCCGGAGTCGGCGAGTTCGGCTACGTCTTCCTCGACGCGCACCTTGCTCTCGGCGTATGGCGTGAGTGGACGCAGTGGTGCGGACTCCGTCACCAACTCGTTACCGGCCGAACCGTATACGGAGCATGTCGAGGCATACAAAAATCGCCGCACACCGGCTTGCTTCGCCAGGCGAGCCAGCCGGACGGACGCGCGATGGTTGATTTCGTACGTGATGTCCGGCGCGAGAGACCCCAGCGGGTCGTTCGACAGGGCAGCGAGGTGAATTACGGCATCGAAGCCGCACAGATGCTGCTCTGTCACGTCCCGCAGGTCTACCCGGAAAGAGGGAGGGTCGGCGGGTGCAGGACCGAGTACGCATCCGGCGAAGAGTCCGGAATCGAGACCCACGACGTCGTGCCCGCGCGTCTGCAATACCGGAACCATGACCGAGCCCAGGTATCCCTGGTGGCCGGTAAGGAGCACTCGCATGTCAGGTCCTTCCGAATCGGATGGTTGCCTTTTCGAGGACGAACGCCTCCGCGTGGGGTTGTCTGCACTGCACACCCCGCAGCCGTGACAGCCCGAGGAAGGAGTCTTCGTCGAACCAATCGTGGTTGGTTTGGGAGGGGTAGTGCTTCAGCAGTATCCGCGCCTTTTCCGTCGCCACAGCGCGGGTGAGCGGGTGGTAGATCGACGGCCGAGGTGTGTCGGTTTCCCACTTGAGGATTTCGTACCCCAGGATCAGGTGGTCACGGAACACCGTCGGAACCAGCTCCGCCAACATACGGTGGTCCTGGTGTGCGTCGGCTCGGTGCGGAGCGAATACCACATCGGGATGACAATCGCGCCCGAACGCCTCGACTGCCTTCTTGATCGGCTCCCAATATGCCGGTGCGTACCCGTCCGGAACGTCGAGAACCGTGAGCTCGAGGTCGGCGGCGGGACACAATGCCGCCAACGCATGACGCTCCTCTATTTCGCGCCGGGCGTCGGCGCCGGCCAGCACGAGCGCCCGGACGCGAAGGCCGGGAGTGCTGGAAGCAACTGTGAGAAGGGTGCCTCCGAGCCCGATCGCAACGTCGTCACAGTGCGCACCGAGCACCGCTACTTCGCGCAGCCCTCGTGTGTCGAGGCTGATCATCACGCGCTGTGTGCGGGCTGCGACGGCTCCCACACCATCCACGGATGGATGCCTTGCGAGTAGTTCGAATCGAGTTCGGCGCGCTCCTTGAAGGTGTCCGCCGGCTTCCAGAATCCCTCATGGCGATACCCGAACAAGCGGCCTTCACCGGCAAGGCGTTCACACACATCAGCCACGAGATCGCCGCCAGGGGGAAGAAGATCGAAGATCTCCCGGCTGAGGACGAAGTATCCGCCGTTCTCCCAGATGGGCAGCCGGCTGACCGGGATGATCTCCTTGACTTCGCCATTCTCGGCCACGTTGACGCAGTGGAACGAGGACTGGGGCGTGACGACGAGCATGGATGCAGCCGCGCCCGACTCGTGGAACTTCGTGATGACATCGTCGAGGGGGGCGTCGGTGAGTACGTCTGCATAGTTCGCGAGAAAGTACTCGTCTTCGCCGAGGTGCCGTCGAACACGTCGCAGACGCTCGCCGATCGCGGACTCCAGACCAGTATCGACGAACGTGATCGACCAGTCGCTGATGTCGGAGTTCAGCAGCTCGATCTTGCTCGCGCGCAAAACGAAGTCGTTGGATTCCGCTTCGCGGTAGTCGAGGAAGTAGTCTTTGATGGCCTCCGCACCGTACCCGAGGCACAGAATGAACTCCGTGTGGCCGAAATGAGCGTAGTAGTGCATGACATGCCATAGCAGCGGACGTGGTCCGACCATCTGCATGGGTTTCGGGATCACGTCGTTGTGGTCGTTGCGCATGCGTAGGCCGTATCCGCCGCAGAACAGGACAACTTTCATGTCGTGAGCCTCCTTGCCACGCTCTCGGGTTGGAATGTCGCTCTGTGCAGGGAGGGGAGCGGGTACACGAGCTCTCCGCCCCACTCGGTGATGTAGTGCAGTTGTTCGGTCAGCTCCGTCTCGAGGTTCCACGGCAGCGCGAGGACGACGTCCGGCCGATCCTTCTCGATCTGCCGGGGATCGAGAATCGGGATCCGGGTGCCCGGCGTGTACCGGCCGTGCTTGTACGGATTACGGTCGACCGTGTATTCGAGTAGGTCGGGGCGAATTCCGCAGTAGTTCAGCAGGGTGTTTCCCTTGCCGGGAGCGCCGTAGCCGACGACGGTCCTGTTCTGGGCTCGGCAGTCGAGGAGGAACCCGAGCAGTTCTTGTCGAGCAACTCTCGCCTGAGTTTCGAGTCGGCTGTATCCGTCGACGGTGTGCAGTCCGGCGTCTTCTTCCGCCTTCAATACGTCGGTGACGCGCGGGGTGGGCACCTCGCCGGCAGTGCCGGGACGTGCCCAGATCCGGATCGAGCCGCCGTGTGTCTCCAGAAGTTCCACATCGACGACCGAGAGGCCGGCCGTGGCAAGCGCACGCATGGCGGAGAGGAGCGTGTAGTACTGAAAGTGCTCGTGATAGACCGTGTCGAATTGCCCGAGGACGATCAGATTCAGGGCGTGGTGCACCTCGATACTCAGCTGGCCGTCGTCGGCGACGAGGGTACGCAGCGCGCGAGTGAACCCGCGGAGGTCGGGGATGTGCGCATACACGTTGTTCGCAACCACGAGGTCTGCCGGACCGTGCTCGGCGCGGATGTCGGCGGCGAGTTCCTCGTCGAGAAATGCGGTGAGAGTGGGAACACCTCGTTCACGTGCGGCCGCGCCGACGTTGTGCGACGGTTCGATTCCGACGCAGCGGATCCCGGCGTCGACCGCGTGCTGCAGCAGGTAACCGTCATTACTCGCGACCTCGACGATCAATGATCTCGAGTCGAGGCCGAGCCGCGTCACCGAGGAGCCGACGAACTGCCGTGCGTGTTCCACCCATGAATCCGAGTAGGAGGAGTAGTAGGCATAGTCGGTGAAAGTGTCCTCCGGGGAGATCAGGGCCGGAACCTGAAGTAGGAGGCAGTCCTCGCAGATGCGCAGGTGCAGCGGATAGTTCGTCTCGGGGGCGTCCAGGCCTTGCTCGGTCAAGAAGAGCTCGCACGGCGGCGTCGCCCCCAGATCCAGGACGCTTCGCAAGCGATCGGAGTCGCACAGTCGGCAGCGCACGGGCAGTCTCCCCTCGTCATCGAGACCTGGAGGTCGCTCTGTGTGTTAGTTGCGTCACACCCAAGGTCTCGATCCGTCCAATAAACCACACTCCAAGTCGTCTTGCAAGGCCTGAAACCAACTTCAAGTATGTTAATCCTCGGGAATAATGGCTGGTTGCCCTTTTGTTTGACGTCTCGCGGAGACTTGATCAAATAAGTGATGACTTAGCCATGTAGGTTTTTCGCGACTAAGGACGCAGACCGCGGATCCTGGACGAGGTATGGTGATATCTCGTCCTCCGAATTAAAGGCGGGCGAGCAATAATTGCCATTGAAGCCAATGTGCCGATGACATCGGAGGGTGCCCGATGCCGTTCGTCATAGTCGAACGCGAAGAGACACTGGTCGCCGGACTGGCCGTCCGCAGTCCGAAGAGGGCGCTGGGAAAAGCGCGCGACAAGGACCTCGAAAAGACGTGGTCGACCCTTCTCGCGCAAAACGTGGACAGGCCGTTGGCTTCTGCGTATGTCGACCACGCTCCCGAGATCAACTCGTATTACACGCAAATCGTGGGCTACGAGTGCTCTTCGATCGATCAGGTCGGACGCGGGCATCTGGTATCGCGGATTCCTGCGGGGACCTATGCGAAGTTCTCCTCCGTGGGAACCTTCCCCGACCTCTTCGACGCGCTCTGGGGGCAGATTCGTGATGCGGAGGAATCGCGGCAGATTCAACGCTCCTACACCGGTGACTTCGAGTTCTACCCGCACGCCTTCGGGATCGATTTGTATGTGGCGATAGTGCCACCCGCCACGAGGTAGGGGCCACAATGAGTTTCGAGATCGTCAAGCGTGAGTCCGCCGACTTCGGCGGGCTGGTTCTGCCGCGCATGGAGCTGGGTTCGTCGGCGCACGCGAGCGATCTGATGAAGTTCACTCGGGAGCGCGTCCAGCAGCGTGGTGTCGAGGAACTGACCACCGTTTACGTCGCCGTCCCGGATCTGGGGTGGACCGCGGTGATCGGATACCGGTGCATCGATGTCGGTCATCTCGAGATCGGTGACGTGCTGGTGCGTGTCCCGGCCGGCTTTTTCGCCAAGTTCACACCTGACGGGCGGTCATCCGACCCGATCGAAGACGTGTGGATTCAGGCCGAGCTGGCTGAGAAGGAAGGGCGCATCGAGCGCGCCTACGCGGAGGAGATCGAGGTCTTCCGCGCGCCGAACAGCGTTGAGCTGTTCATTTCCCTCGCCTAATTCCGGGTCGCCAATTACCGACCTGAAGTTTGTTTTTGGGCCCATTCATGGCATCACAGGTGACAAATCTGGTGTAAACGCGGAAAATAGGTAGCCGCGGGGCTGTGACCGGGTTCGTCTGTCCAGTTCTTGGGGTCTTTACGTAACCCGTGAGTCCCCGGAATTGCCGCACCGACGCCCGATGGGAATACCAATGTCTGTTGAACAGCTGACGAATCCGCAGATAGACGTCTGGTCGACGGAGACCATACTCGATCGAACTCTGAGTGTGTGGGATCCGCGGTCGGAGTGTCGCTTCGTCGTCGCCCGGCCCTCCGACGAGCCGACGCTCTGGGAAGAGTATCTCGAGGGAGCACTCGCCGGCTATCGCAAGTACGGCGCCGAGAAGGCGCTCGAGTACCAGCGGATTCAGGCCGGCGACACCACCGCACTGTTCTTCGTCGCCATCGCACCGGACGGTTCGGTCGCAGCCGGCGTCCGCGCCCAGGGTCCGTATCTTGTCGCTGATCAGGCGCATGCGATCACGGAATGGGGAACAGATCCCGGAGCTCCCGCCGTCCGCCGGATGATCGAGGACCGGCTTCCGTTCGGTGTCGTGGAAGCGAAGGGCGCGTGGGTGGCGGACACGGCCGCCAGGCGGGGTGAACTCGTCGGCGCATTGGGTCGCATAGCCACCTTCTCGATGGATCTGCTCGACGTCCAGTTCATGCTTGCGACCGCCGCATCCCACGTCCTGGACACGTGGCGAACCACCGGTGGCGTGGTGGCCGACCACATTGCTCCCGTGCCCTATCCGGATGACCGCTACGAGACGCGGCTGATGTGGTGGGATCGGAGTAGGCGCAGGGGCCGCGCCGAATCCATGCAGCTGGCCCAACTGTTACTCACGACGTCCCGACCGACGCCGTCGGCAGGCATCGCGACGGGGACGGGAGGAAACGTCGTCCGGCCGATGCGGAGCGTCTCGTGAACGAATCCCGCGGTGACTACACCGCCCTGCTGCTCGACGAGGACCACTCCGAGGACGCGGCGGTACTCGACCGCCTCCGCCGCGACCCCGCGGTGGTCTTCGTCGACCGGCTCGGCCAACAGATCGACAGCCTCCGTTCTCTCGTGCCCACACCGGGACCCGGCGTGCTGGACGAGACTCCGGTGTGGGCGTACTACTCGTGGCGACGGACCGTGGTGCGTCTGCTCGGCCCCGCATCGTTCCGGCTGCTGCGGCTGGACCGGAATCGGAACAAGATCACCGCGCAGGAACAGGAACGCCTCAGAGACGTGACCGTGGGGATCGTCGGTCTGAGCGTCGGTCACGCGGTCGCGTTGGCTCTCACGCTGGAAGGTGCGTGTGGCGGTCTGCGGCTCGCGGACTTCGACACCCTCGAACTGTCCAACCTGAACCGGGTTCCCGGAACGGTTCTCGATCTCGGTGTGAACAAGTCCGTGGTCGCTGCCCGCCGTATCGCGGAGATCGACCCTTACGTCACGGTGACGTTGTGGGAGGACGGTCTCGACGTCGGGTCGGTGGCCGAATTCCTGGACGGCACGGACGTGGTGATCGACGAATGCGATTCCCTGGACGTGAAGGTATCCCTGCGGCGGGAGGCCCGCCGCAGGGGATTGCCGGTGCTGATGGCGACCAGTGACCGGGGGTTGCTGGACGTCGAGCGATACGACCTCGAACCCGATCGGCCCGTCTTCCACGGAGTGATCGGCGACGTCGACGTGGAGTCGCTGGCGGGGCTCGGCTCGCGGGACAAGATTCCGCTCGTCCTTCGGATTCTCGACGCCGGACAGCTGTCGGCGACGATGGCGGCGTCGTTGGTGGAGGTGGACGAAACCATCTCCACGTGGCCTCAGCTCGGGGGCGAGGTGCTGCTCGGCGGTGCGCAGGTCGCGGCGGCGGTGCGGCGCATCGGGCTCGGACAGCCGCTCGCATCGGGTCGGTGCCGCATGGATCTGGACGAGCGTCTCGATTCCCTCGCCGATCCACCGCCACCGCACGACCTGCCGGAGGAGCCCGAAGATCGTGCGGTGCCCGCAGCAGTCTCGGACGACGCCGTCGACGCCGTCGTGCATGCCGCGTCCCGCGCGCCGTCCGGCGGCAACGTCCAGCCGTGGACGATCGCGGCGGACAACACGAGGCTGACCATTTCAGTGGCCCCTGAGTACACGACGGCCATGGACGTCGGTTACCGCGGCAGTTGTGTCGCGGTCGGCGCCGCGCTGCACAACGCCCGGATCGCCGCGTCGGCCGCCGGACTGCTCGGCGCCGTGACGGTCCACGACGGCGATGCCGGACTTCCCGCCGCCACGATGACGTTCGGCAGCGGGAACGACCGGGAACTCACCGACCGCTACGAACACATGCTCGACCGGACCACCAACCGCAGGCTGGGCGTGCCCCAGCCGTTGGACGACACGCAGGCGGGACTTCTCGCGGAGGCGGTCTCGCGCGAGGGCGCACGCCTCTGCCTGGTGACCGACCGGGACGACATCTCGACGATCGGCGCCATTCTGGCGGAGTCGGACCGAATCCGATTCCTCACGCCGACCCTGCACCGCGAGATGATCGGCGAGTTGCGGTGGCCGCCGCTGGATTCGGTCGAGACCGGCATCGACGTTCGTGCACTGGAACTCGATTCGGCGGAACTGTCGACCCTCGCGCTGCTGCGGAGACCCGAGGTAATGGAACGACTCGGCGCACTGGACGAGGGACGCGCGCTGGGCAAGTCCACCGCGGACCGTGTGGCGTCGAGCTCGGCTGTCGCGGTCGTCGCCATACCGGGCAGCACCCCTCGGGACTACGTGCGCGGCGGTGAGGCGACCGAGAGCGTGTGGATCCACGCCCAGGCGCTCGGGCTCGCCGTCCAGCCGATTTCACCTGTGTTTCTCTACGGTGTGGAAAGTGCGGAACTCGAACAAGTCTCACCACGGTATGCGGCACCATTGGAGAGGCTGCGGGAGGAACTGTTCGACGTCGTCGGTGCGAAGGCGGGTGAAGCGCTCGCCATGGTGTTACGGCTCAGCCATGCGCCGGGCCCGTCGGTTCGGAGCGAGCGGCTCGCCGACCGGGTTCGCAGGCGGATATCGTAAGGACAGGAGGGCCCGTGAACACCGAGAAGCAAACCGAAAAGCTCGAGACCCTGGTGACGACCGTGGCGTCCCGGCTCACGCCTGTCGATGCGGTCTCGTTCAAGCCCGTGGCCACCCGCGTGTTGCAGGATCTCGTGGAGCACTTCGAGGTCGACACCAGCTTCCTCCGGTTCACAGACCACGAGATCGCGGCGACGGTCCTGGTCGCGGAATACCCGCTCCGGCCCTTCATCCCAGACCCCGACCCGCTCGGCATCGTCTACTTCAAGGACGCCGACTCGACGTTCGCCCAGATCGAGCACCAGAAGGAAGTGGCCATCTTCCGGCCGGAGGTGTCCGGTCCGGATTACAACGAGCGGGTTCGCGAGGCGTCCGGGGTGCCGCAGGTGTCGCTCGCAGCCGTTCCGCTGCTGTCCGGTGACACGACGACGGGCACGCTCGGATTCATCAAGTTCGGCGACCGCGACTGGACGCCGCCGGAGCTCGACGTCCTCAAGGCGATCGCCGCCCTGCTCGCCCAGGTTCAGGCGCGCATCGTCGTCGAGGAGCAGTTGCGCTACTCGGCCGACCACGATTCCCTCACCGGTCTCAGCAACCGGCGCGCGCTCTACCACCACCTGGACACTCGTCTCGCCGAGTCCGAAGCCGGGCCGGTCGCGATCCTGTTCCTCGACCTGGACCGGTTGAAGCCTCTCAACGACTTCTTCGGTCACGGAGCCGGTGACGGATTCATCTCGACGATCGCGGACCGGCTCAGATCGACCAGCCAGACCGACGACCTCGTTTCCCGGCTGGGCGGCGATGAATTCGTGCTCGTGCTCGGCGGATCGGTGGGGCTGGAGGAGGCGGAGGTGCGGGCGCAGCACATCCGCGACGTCGTGACCGAGCGGGTGCGTCTCGGCCGCGAGGTGGTCAGCCGCAGCGTCAGTATCGGCGTCGCGGTCGGAATTCCGGGCAAGGCCACCACCAGTTCGCTCCTCAGCCAGGCCGACCAGGCCGTCATGGTCGCGAAGACCAAGGGTGGGAACGCGATCAGCGTCTTCACCGACGAGATGCAGGAGGAGAGCGAGAAACGCAACATGATCGAGCTCAGTCTGCGTGCGGCCATCGCGGACGAGTCGCTGTTCCTCGAGTACCAGCCCGAGGTCGATTTGCGGACCGGCCGGATCATCGGGGTGGAGGCCCTGGTGCGGTGGAATCACCCGCTGCTCGGGTTGCTGCAGCCGGCGTCGTTCATCGACGTCGCCGAGGCGACGAATGTTGCGGGGGAGCTCGGGCGCTGGGTGATCCGGAAGGCCTGCCGGCAGTGGGCCGACTGGCGGTCGCAGGTGCCCGAGCTGGATCTGGATCTTCGCGTCAACGTCTCGCCGGGGCAGTTGGCCGGTCTGGATTTTCTCGACGTCGTCGCGAACGCGTTGACGGAATTCGACCTTCGGAAGGGCGCGCTGTGCCTGGAGATCACCGAGAACGCAGTGCTCAGTGATCTGACCTGGACGCGTGAAGCGCTCGAAGGTTTGCACGCGATGGACGTGGAGGTCGCGATCGACGACTTCGGCACCGGGTTCAGCTCCCTCAGCCACCTCAAGGCGCTGCCGGTGGGGACGCTGAAGATCGACAAAGGTTTCGTGATGAACCTGGATACCAACCCCGAGGATCGGGCGATCGTGAAGTCCATCATCGGTCTCGCCGAATCGTTCGGCCTGGAGCTGGTCGCGGAGGGCGTCGAGAACGTCGAGTCGGCCCGGCAACTCCTCGACATGGGATGCCATCGGGCGCAGGGCTTCCTGTTCAGCCGGCCGGTCTCGGCGGAGAAGATCGGTAAGTTGCTGGCGGCCGGAGCCATCGAGGTCGGGCTGTAGCTCGACTACCAGCCCGGTGCGTCGGTGAGTTCCAGACGAGTCGCGTGCGTCGGAGTTGCTGCTTGATCGCGTTGCCAGGACAGCGTTACAGACCCAGGGTATGTTTATGCCCACACCGCAGTACCTCTTGTCTTGAATTGCCGGTGTGCGGTAACTTCTCGAAGGGTTTGCTGGAGAGTCGCTGAGGGCGACTGTCGAAGACTGGAGCAGGGGGATCGATGTCTGGTGGTTCTGTCTTGTCGATCCCCGAATCCCGTATCGGGTGCGACGTGATGACGGTCGGGCACGTGCGAAGCAGCGTCGAGCGGTTCGGCGACCGCTACCTGACGAGAATCTTCACACCCCACGAACTGGAAACCTGCGAAGGACCTGCGCGGGCCCAACGGCTGGCCGCCCGGTTCGCGGCCAAGGAGGCCGTGGTCAAGGTGTTGCGACCCGGGGACGTCGCCTTGCCGTGGCAGTCCATCGAGATCCGGCGCGAGAGCTGGGGCGGATGCGGAGTGCGCCTGTCCGGCAACGCATCGGACCTCGCCGAGCGGCAGGGGCTCGGTGGATTCGACGTTTCGATCTCGCACGAGGCCGACGTCGCGATCGCGATGGTCACCGCGTCCCGGCTCGGCACCCCACCCCATCACCAAGGAGAACGCCACCCATGAGCGAGCAGACCATCCGCAAGGTTCTCGGCGACCACGCCCGGCTGTCCGTCGATGCCGCGAGCATCGCCGTCGGCGCCGATCTCTACGAACTGGGTTTGACGTCGCACGCGAGCGTCAACGTCATGCTGGCGCTGGAGGATTCGTTCGACGTCGAGTTCCCCGACGAGCTGCTGCGCAAGAGCACGTTCGCGAGTGTGGATTCCATTCGGGGCGCACTCGTCGAACTCGGAGTGGCATGAGCATCGCCCTGGGGAGCGACACCGGGATCGAGTCCGCGCAGTCGTGGGGACCGGCGGCGCGAGCCGAGAGGGTCGTGGCCGAGGTGGCTGCGCGCTGGGCCGTCGACGTCGATCGGGACGCGCGTTTTCCGCAGGAAGCGATCGACGCGCTCCGGGACCAGCGGTTGCTCTCGTGTGCCGTTCCCCCGGAACTGGGTGGCGAAGGCGCGACGCTTCGCGAACTGTGCACGATCGCCCGGACCCTCGGGCGCCACTGCGCCGCGACGGCGATGGTGTTCGCGATGCACCAGACCCAGATCCTCTCGCTCGTACGACATCCGGGTGGCGACGGCGTTTCCGGCGTCCTGCGTGACGTGGTCGCCGGGCAGTTCCTGCTGGCATCGGCCACGACGGAACTGGGCATCGGGGGCGACGTCCGGCGCAGCACGTGCGCGGTGGAGCAGTCCGGCGGGGTGGTGACGCTGGTCAAGAATGCCCCCGTGATCTCCTACGGCGAGTACGCCGACGCGATCCTCGCGACCGCGCGGCGCACCCCCGACAGCCCGCCGAGCGACCAGGTGCTCGTCGTCTGCCGGCGTGCCGACGTGACGCTCGAGCGCACCGGTGACTGGAACACGCTGGGACTGCGCGGAACCTGCAGTCCCGGATTCGTGCTGCGTGCCACCACGACACCCGATCTCGTCGTCGCCGATCCCTATGCGGAGATCTCGGCGGCGACGATGCTCCCGGTGTCGCACTCGGTGTGGTCGGCCGTGTGGCTCGGCATCGCCGACGCGGCGGTGGAGAAGGCGCGGCGGTGCGTGCGAGCGGCCGCGCGTAAGCAGCCGGGCGTGGCCTCGCCCGCGGCATCGCGTCTCGCCGAGGCGGCCGCTGTGCACCAGCAGTTCTCGGACATCGTGTTCGCGGCGGCCCGCCGGTTCGACGACGCCGATGCGGCGCCCCCCGGTTCGCCGGAGGCCGAAATCGCGGGTGGAGTGGGCTATTCGCTGGCGATGAACAACCTGAAGGTGACGGCGTCGACGCTGGTTGTCGACCTGGTCGGCAGAGCCCTGCTGATCTGCGGGATCGCCGGCTACCGGGAAGACACGGAGTACTCGCTCGGCCGGCACCTGCGCGATGCGCACGGAGCGGCCGTCATGGTCAACAACGATCGAATCATGGCTAACTCGGCGCAGATGGCCACGGCATACCGGGGGACGATATGAGTACGGATACAGCAGTGGAACGGGAAGAGACGAGCGAACTCGAGCGGGCCCGGCGTGCCTTCCGGGCGGAACTGCTGGACGCCGGACTCCTGGTGGACACGTCCGTCGCCGGCCTATACGGACGGTCGGGGTTGTTCGAGGACATCGTCGACGGCATCGACGCGGTCGTGCGAGCAGCAGGGCCGGGCGCGTCCGCTGCCCGATTCCGGTTTCCTCCGGTGTTCCCGCGCACCAGTTTCGAGCGCACCGACTACATCGCGTCGTTCCCCAACCTGACCGGGGCGATCAACACGTTCACCGGCACCAACGCCGAGCACGCCCAACTGCTGGCGGCGCGAGCCGACGGTGAGAGCTGGGACAAGTGGCTCGAACCGACCGATACGGTGCTGGTGTCGGCGGCGTGCCACCCCGCGTACCCGATGTTCACGGGTGTGTTGCCGGACGGCGGTGCGCTGCTCGACGTGTACGGCTACTGCTTCCGGCACGAGCCGGCGTTCGATCCCGCCCGCATGCAGGCGTTCCGGATGCACGAGTTCGTGCAGATCGGCACGGCGGACCAGGCCGCGACCCACCGTGATTCGTGGATCGAGCGCGGGCTCGAGGTGCTGTCCGACCTGTGGCTGGACGCCACGCCGGTGGTCGCCAATGACCCGTTCTTCGGCAGGGTCGGACGCATGCTCGCCGCCAACCAGCGCGAGGAGAACCTCAAGACCGAGCTCACGGTGCGCCTGTACGGCGATCTCGACGAGGGGACCGCCGTCGTCTCGTGCAACTGCCATCAGGACCACTTCGGTGTCACGTTCGACATCGCCACCGCGGACGGCGGCGTCGCCCACAGTGCGTGCGTGGGATTCGGGATGGAACGCATCGCGCTCGCGATGCTGCGGACCCACGGCATGGACCCGTCGCGCTGGCCGAGTGCGGTGAAATCCCGGATGTCGCTGTGATGTCCCGGCTGATCGACATCTCGCCGGACGGATACGAGCCGCACTCCATCCACTCCGACGAGCGGACGTGGACCGAGACCAACTGCTACCTCGACCTGTGGGTGGAGGTGCTCCACTCGCTCGGGCTCGATCCGGTGCCCGCCGCCGCGTGCGCGTTCGGCGCCCGGTTCGACGGATCACAGTGGACGTTCCTGAAGTTCAAGCCGGAGGATCTGTTCGCGCTGTACGGGATCGACGTGGGGGAGATGAACGTCTGGCGCCGGGTCCTCGACCACGTCGAGGACAACCTCGCTGCGGGAATGCTGTCGACCGTCGAGGTGGATGCGCACTGGCTCCCGGACACGGTGGGCACCGGGTACCGCGAGAGTCACACCAAGACGACGATCGTCGCGAACTACATCGACCGGGAGGCCGGTGCGCTCGAGTATTTCCACAACAGCGGGTATCACCGGTTGGCCGGTGACGACTTTCGCGGGTTGTTCGGGCTCGACGTCGCCGGGTCGGTGACCTTCACCCCCTACGTGGAGCAGGTCCGGTTCGACGGGGACCCGGGGTACCGTCCGGCGCGCTTCGAGGCGGTGCTGCGTCATCATCTCGCCACCCGGCCGGACGGGAATCCGGTGCGCGAACTCGGCGAACGAGTGGTCGCCGACGTGCCCTGGATCCGCGACGCCGGCATCGACACGTTCCACCTGTGGACGTTCGGGGTGTTGCGGCAGTGCGGTGCCACCGCGGAACTGGCCGCCGACGTCTGCGAGTACCTCGAGCGCAACGGGTTCGCGGGGGCAGCGGCGTTCGCGCCGGGCTTCCGGGCGGTGGCGCAGGGCGCGAAGAGCGTGCAGTTCCAGATGGCGCGGGCCGCTCGCGGACGCAGTGTCGACCCGTCGGCGCAACTCGACGGCATGGCCGAGGCGTGGGAACGGTCGGTGGGTGGCGTGGCGCGAATGGTCGGACGCGCGTAATGGATCTTCTCGCCGGCGCGCGGTGGCGTTGCGTGGCAACGGAACCGGGCTCGGTCACCGATCCGTCGGGCCTGGCTTGTGTGCCGGGTCCGTGGTATCCCGCGCAGGTGCCGGGTACCGCGGCAGGCGCGATCCGGGCGACCCACGGCGTTGCGGCGGCGCGGGCGACGAAGACCGATGCGGTGGACTGGTGGTTCGTCACCGACGTGTCCGGCGGCGGCCCGGGGCCGTGGCGGCTCGAGTTCGACGGCCTCGCCTCGCACGCGCAGGTGTGGGCCGGCGAGGACCTCGTCCTGTCTTCGGAGTCGATGTTCGTGCCTGCCTCGGTCGAACTCGCCTCCCGCCCCGGCACGGTCACGCTGGCGATCCGGTTTCCGTCGCTCGATGCCGCGCTCCGCCGCCGGCGGCCACGCGGACGCTGGCGGTCGTCGCTGGTGAGCGCGCAGGGCCTGCGCTGGGTTCGCACGAGCCTGCTCGGCCGCGCCCCGGTCTTCGGTGGTGTGCCGGCCCCGGTGGGTCCGTGGCGGGCGGTGCGACTGCGCGACCGCGCCGCGCCTGTCCTGTCGGACCGTCACGTGGTCACCGCCGTCGAGGACTGCACGGGCGTGCTGGACCTCGCCGTGCGTGTGCATCGTTCGGCCGGAGCTGCCCCCGTCGTGCGGCTCGGCGACCTCACCGTGGACGCGGAAATCGTGGACTTTGGGCGGGGCGCGCAGGAGATCCGCGCCCACGTGCGCGTCCCCGACGTCCGGTTGTGGTGGCCCCACACCCACGGCGCCCCCGCGACGTATCCGCTGAGCATCGTCCTGGGGGAGCACGTCGTCGACCTGGGTGCGGTCGGATTCCGCACGGTGCGCGCGGCGTGCGGCGACGGCGGATTCCGGCTGTCGGTCAACGGCGTCGACGTGTACTGCCGCGGCGCCGTCTGGACGCCCGTGGATCCGGTGGGGCTGGGCGGCCGGGATCAGGCTCGGGCCACCCTCGAGCGGGTGGTCGAGGCCGGCCTGAACATGGTCCGCGTGCCGGGCACGACGGTGTACGAGGACGCCGCGTTCTGGGACGACTGTGCCGAACTCGGTGTCATGGTGTGGCAGGACGTCATGCTGTCGACGTTCGACCCGCCCGACGACCAGCCGTTCCTGGACCTGCTGACCGCCGAGGTCGAGTCGGTGCTGCGGCCGCTGTCCGGGAACCCCGCGCTCACCATGTTCAGTGGAGGCAGCGAGACCGAACAGCAACCGGCGATGCTCGGACTTCCGTGGTCGCACATGACGGCGGTGCACGACGTGATTCCGGCGGTGGTCGGTCGGACGGCGCCGGGGTTGGTGCGGGTGTCGTCGTCACCGACCTCGCCGCCGGGCGACGACGCGCTCGCGACCCATGTGGGGACGGGTATCGCGCACTACTTCGGGGTCGGGGGATATCGGCTTCCGCTGTCCGACGTCCGCCAGGCCCGGGTGCGGTTCGCCGCCGAATGCCTCGCGTTCTCGATCCCCCCGTCGGACGCGGCGATCGAGGCCGAATTCGGCAGCCTCGCGGTCGCGGGCCACCACCCACGGTGGAAGGCGGCCGTGCCGCGGGACAACGGGGCCCCCTGGGACTTCGAGGACGTCCGCGATCACTACGTGCGGACGCTGTTCGGCGAGGAGCCGTCGACGGTCCGGTGGAGCGACCCCCAGCGGTACCTCGCCCTCGGCCGGGCCGCCGTCTGCGAGGCGTTCGCGGCGACACTGGGATACTGGCGGCGGCCCGATTCGGGATGCGACGGCGCGCTGGTGCTCGCGCTCCGCGACCTCGAACCCGGCGCCGGGTGGGGGCTGCTCGACTCCGACGGCAGGCCGAAGGCGCCGTGGTTCGTGATGCGGCGGATGTCGCTGCCGGTCGCAGTCCTCCTCGCCGAGGACGGATTGGACGGCCTGCGGATCGACGCGGTCAACGACTCCGACCACGAGGTCGTGGGGGAGTTGCGGGTGCAGGTGCACACCCGCACGGGTGCCCGGGCGTTCGACGTCACCGAACCGGTGACCGTCGCCGCGCACGCGGCCCGCCGGTGGTCGCTCGACACGGTGCTCGGGCGTTTCACCGACGCGACCCACGTCTACCGCTTCGGTCCCCGCGGCTACGAGAGCGTGACCGTCCTTCTGTCGAGTGAGGACGGTGTCGTCGCCGAGTCCGTTCACCTCGTCGGCGGACCGGCGCGCGCCCTCGAACGGACCGTCGGCCTGACGGCGGTGGCGCGGCAGACGGCGTCCGGCGACTGGGTCGTCGACGTCGGTACCGACGGCGCTGCGCAGTACGTCCACCTCGAACTCCGCGGCTTCGAACCGGAGGACTCCTGGTTCCATCTGCCGCCGGGCGGAGCACGGACGTGCCGGTGCGCAGGACCGGGACAGCGGACGCGGTGACCGGGCACGTGCGGGCGCTGAACTCGATGACCGTCGCACCGGTCGTGCAGGCCTCCACCTGATACGGACCCCGGTCCGTCCGTGTGCGATATCGACTAGGCTGGCTCAGTCCGCAACTGGCCGCTCGTCCCGGCCCGAGCTGTTCGCCGGCAGTTCGTCATCACTGCTCAGGAGTGCGTCGTTGTCTTCCCCGCTCATCGCTGCCGAGCCCTCGTCCGACACCCCGCTCGCCGGTCTGGCGAAGATCGCGCTGGGCGACGCAGTCATCGCGCAGGTGACCGAGGCTCTCGGACGCCATCACCTCGACATCGTCGCGCCCGGACCCGCCCGGCCGTTCGTGGCCGCGGCCCTCGCCGAGCGCACCCATCTGCTGCTGGTCACCGCGACCGGCCGCGAGGCCGACGACCTCACCGCCGAACTGCGGGAGATGATCGGCGACGCCGTCGCGCAGTTCCCGTCGTGGGAGACGCTGCCGCACGAACGGCTGTCGCCGAGCGCCGACACGGTCGGTCGCCGGGTGGAGGTGCTCCGCAGACTCGCGCGGCCGGACGACCGCTCGTACGGGGCGCCGCTCCAGGTCATCGTCACCACCGTCCGGTCGCTGGTGCAGCCCATGGCGCCGGGACTCGGTGAGATCGAACCCGTCACGCTGCGCGTGGGCGTCGAGCACGACTTCGACGGGCTGATCCAGCGGCTCGTCGAAATGGCGTACACGCGCGTCGACATGGTGGGCAAGCGCGGCGAGTTCGCCGTCCGCGGCGGCATCCTGGACCTGTTCTCGCCCACCGCGGATCATCCCGTGCGCGTCGAGTTCTGGGGCGACGAGGTCACCGAACTGCGCGCGTTCTCCGTCGCGGACCAGAGGTCGCTGCCCGAACTCGACATCGACGCGGTGATCGCCCCGCCGTGCCGCGAACTGCTCCTCACCGAGGACGTCCGCGACCGGGCCGCGCAGCTCGCGGTCGACAACCAGGCCGACGCCGCGCTCGTCGAGATGCTCGACAAGATGTCGGCCGGCATCCCGGTGGAAGGCATGGAGGCACTGCTGCCCGTGCTGCGGCCGGGGCAACTGCAGTTGCTCACCGACGTGCTGCCCGAGAGCGCACACGTGCTGCTGTGCGATCCGGAGAAGATCCGGACGCGCGCCACCGACCTGGTGCGCACCGGTCAGGAGTTCCTCGAGGCGTCGTGGACGGCGGCCTCGATCGGCGGCGCCGCCCCGCTCGACACCTCGGTGCTGAGGGGTGACGGAATCGATCTCGGCGCCTCCGCCTACCGCTCGCTCAGCCAGGTCCGTGAATCCGCGGAGGCCAGGGGCCTGCCGTGGTGGACGCTGAGCCCGCTCGCGTCGGGCAACGGCGAGGAACTGGAGCTGGCGGTCACGCCGGCACCGCAGGTCCGTGGGTCCGACGACCTGCTGTCGGAACTGTTCGTGAGTCTGCGCGCCCACGTCACCACCGGCGGGCGCGCCGTCATCGTGGTCGCGGGCGCCGGCACCGCGCATCGCGTGCTCGAGCGTCTGCGCGAGGCCGAGGTGCCCGCGGCTGAACTCGCGCCCGGCACCGAGCCCCCGCGGGGCCAGGTCGGGGTGCTGCGCGGTTCGCTCCACGACGGCCTGGTCTTCCCCGGCGACGACTCCACTGCCGGACTCGTCATCGTCACGGAGGCCGATCTCACCGGCAACCGGGTGGCCGCGGTCGGCGACGGCAAGAGGCTGCCGGCGAAGCGCCGCAACCAGGTGGACCCGCTGGCCCTGACCGCCGGGGACATGGTGGTGCACGACCAGCACGGCATCGGACGATTCGTCGAGATGGTCGAACGCACCATCGGCGGCGCCCGCCGCGAGTACCTGGTGATCGAGTACGCCGCCAGCAAGCGCGGACACCCGGGCGACCGTCTGTTCGTTCCGATGGAGTCGCTCGACCAGTTGTCGCGGTACGTCGGCGGCGAGTTGCCCGCGCTCAGCAAGCTCGGCGGTTCCGACTGGGCCAACACCAAACGCAAGGCGCGCAAGGCGGTTCGTGAGATCGCCGGTGAGCTCGTCCAGCTGTACGCGGCGCGGCAGGCCGCACCCGGACATGCGTTCGGCCCGGACACCCCGTGGCAGAAGGAGATGGAGGACGCGTTCGCGTTCACCGAGACCCACGACCAGCTGACGGTCATCAGCGAGGTCAAGGCCGACATGGAGAAGGCGGTCCCGATGGACCGCGTCGTCATCGGGGACGTCGGCTACGGCAAGACCGAGATCGCGGTGCGGGCGGCGTTCAAGGCGGTGCAGGACGGCAAGCAGGTGGCCGTCCTGGTGCCGACGACGCTGCTCGCTCAGCAGCACCTGCAGACGTTCACCGAGCGCATGGCCGCGTTCCCGGTGACGGTGCGCGGGCTCTCCCGCTTCACGGATGCGGGAGACTCCAAGGAGACCATCGCCGGCATGGCCGACGGCGAGATCGACGTCGTGGTCGGCACGCACCGGCTGCTGCAGACCGGGATCCGGTGGAAGGACCTGGGCCTCGTCATCGTCGACGAGGAACAGCGCTTCGGTGTGGAACACAAGGAGCACATCAAGGCCCTGCGCACCCACGTGGACGTTCTCACGATGTCGGCCACGCCGATCCCGCGAACGCTGGAGATGAGCATGGCGGGCATCCGCGAGATGTCCACGATCCTCACGCCGCCGGAGGAACGGCACCCCATCCTCACCTACGTCGGCGCGTACGCCGACAAGCAGGTGGCGGCGGCCATCCGACGGGAACTGCTCCGCGACGGGCAGGTGTTCTACGTCCACAACCGGGTCAGCTCGATCGACAAGTCGGCCCAGCGGATCCGCGAACTCGTCCCCGAGGCGCGGGTCGTGGTGGCACACGGGCAGATGAACGAGGACACCCTGGAACGGACCGTGCAGGGCTTCTGGGAACGCGACTACGACGTGCTGGTGTGTACCACCATCATCGAGACGGGTCTCGACATCTCCAACGCCAACACGCTCATCGTCGAACGCGCCGATTCCCTCGGCCTGTCGCAGCTGCACCAGTTGCGCGGGCGCGTCGGGCGGAGCCGGGAACGCGGCTACGCGTACTTCCTGTACCCGCCGGAGAAGCCGCTCACCGAGACTGCCTACGACCGCCTCGCGACCATCTCACAGAACTCCGACCTCGGTGCCGGCATGGCGGTCGCGATGAAGGACCTCGAGATCCGCGGCGCCGGAAACGTGCTGGGCGCCGAGCAGTCCGGTCACGTCGCGGGTGTCGGGTTCGACCTGTACGTGCGGCTGGTAGGGGAGGCGGTCGAGGCGTTCCGGGCGGCGGCCGACGGCAGGCCGATCACGACGGAGGACGCCCCGAAGGAGGTCCGTATCGACCTGCCCGTCGACGCGCACATCCCTCCCGACTACGTCACCAGCGACCGCCTCCGGCTCGAGGGCTACCGCAAGCTCGCGGCGGCCACCGAACTCGACGGCATCACGGCCGTGGTCGACGAACTCGCCGACCGGTACGGACCGCTGCCCGAAGAGGTCCGCCGACTGGTCTCGGTGGCCAAGCTGCGCCTGCTGGCCCGCGAGTACGGACTCGAGGAGATCGCCGTGGTCGGGACGCAGCTGAAGATCGCACCGATGGCCCTGCCCGACTCGAAGCAGTTGCGCCTCAAGCGGATCTACCCGAGCGCCCAGTACCGTGCCACCACCGGAATGGTGCAGCTGCCGCTGCCCCGGGCGGGGTCGGGCGGAATCGGCGCGGAGCGGGTGCGTGACGTGGAGTTGTTGCAGTACATCGCCGACTTCGTGGTCGCGCTGGACGGCAAGGCCGCCGGGTCCGTGGTGATGGAGGCCTGACCCGATGACGGTGGTCCTGCTCGACCCGTTGCGGCCGACGACGATCCCGATGGAGGCCGTCGGGGTGGTCGGTGACGGGGTGGAGTTCACCGACGAGGTACCCCAGGGCGTGCGGACCCTGCTGACCGAAGCACCCGGGGCCGCCGTCCTCGTCAGTACCGACCCCGACCACCCCACCGTGCGCGAGTGGGTCGCATCGGGGTCACGCGTCATCGCGGCACCGAAGGTCCCGGGCGACAACCTCGTCGAGGCCGCCGAGGTGATGGACCGACTGTGGAGTTACGGCGGCTGGGAAGTGACGCAGACGCACCGCACCCTGTCGCACTACCTCGTCGAGGAGACGTACGAGGTTCTCGACGCGATCGAGTCGTCCGAACGCGCTGACCTGCGTGAAGAACTCGGAGACCTGCTGCTGCAGGTCCTGTTCCACTCACGCATCGCCTCGGCGTCGGGCCATTTCGACGTCGACGACGTGGCCGCGACCCTGGTGGCCAAACTCGTCCACCGCAGTCCCCACCTCGGGGAGGACGTCGTCGGACCGATCGACATCGCGGAGCAGGAACGGGCATGGGAGATCCGGAAGGCGGCGGAGAAGGCGCGGAGTTCCTGCCTCGACGGCGTCGCGATGAGTCAGCCCGCGGCGTCCCTCGCGGCGAAGGTGATCGCCCGCGCGAGCAAGGCCGGCCTGCCGCCGGAGCTCGTGCCCGTGGAGATCGAGTCCGGTCTGGTAGCCGAGGCGGAAGCCGAGACGAGACTCCGGGCTGCGACGCACGCGTTCATCACCCGGATCCGGGCAGCCGAGAATGGGGCGCGTGCACAGGGCAAGTCCGCGCTCGGAGCAGCGGACTGGGCGTGTCACTGGCCGTCGTGAGAACGACCGGTCCGCGCGACCGCTCCGGTTTGCCGAAATGTAACTGAGTTGTAAGTCACTCCGCGTTAACTGGTGCACAAGAAACAAACTTGAGATAGGTTTATCCCTGCAAAGAAGACTGATAGTCGAAAACATTGATGTTTTCTGAACTGCGGGGGTTCGAACGGTCTCTGCTTCCTTTGCACGCTGCACGTGGTGAGGACATCACTCCAGACACGGGGTGGTCAGTGCTCGCATGGGACGACTGTGATGCTGCCGGGCCATTCGCCCGACGAGGAAAGACGGACAAATGAGCCTCTACACGCCTGATCGCCTGGAACCCTCCGACGGTACCGACGTCGTGGGCGTCGACCAACGCAAAGGCGAAGATAACGGTCGCAACGACGGGGACGGGTCGCAGCGGCCGACGGTCACGGTCGTCGTGCCTGCCATGAACGAAGCCAAGAACCTCCCGCACGTTGCCGCGCGGATGCCGGCCGACATCGACGAGATCGTCTTCGTCGACGGACATTCCGTCGACGACACGGTCGAGGTGGCCAGGAGTCTCTGGCCCGACGCCACGGTCGTGACACAAAGCCGAAAAGGCAAGGGCAATGCCTTGGCCTGCGGTTTCCTCGCCTCCACGTCGGACATCATCGTCATGATCGACGCCGACGGATCCACGGACCCGGCCGAGATCCCGCTGTTCGTCGGGGCACTCGTGGCAGGCGCGGACTTCGCGAAGGGAACGCGCTTCGCCGCCGGCGGCGGAAGCTCGGACATCACGTTCAGCAGGAAGCTCGGAAACAAGGCGTTGAACGCAATCGTCAACCTCAAGTTCGGGGCGTCGTTCAGCGATTTGTGCTACGGCTACAACGCATTCTGGCGTCACCACGTCCCGGTGATGGCGCTGCCATCGGTCGACGCGACAGAGGCGCAGTGGGGCGACGGCTTCGAGATCGAGACGCTCATCAACGTGCGAGTCGCCAACGCGGGTCTGAAGATCACCGAGGTCCCGAGTTTCGAACAGGACCGCATCCACGGCGAGAGCAATCTCAACGCGGTACGTGACGGGCTCCGGGTGCTGCGCACCATCAGGAGCGAACAGCGCACCCCCGCAGCGGACGTGTCCCCGGCCCCCGTCTCGCGAGGCTGAGCAACCATGACGGTGTCCACCCTCGTGTCCTGCTCCGTCGTGATCTGCGCCTACACCACCGAACGGTGGACCGACCTGTGCGCCGCAGTCGACTCGGTGCTCACCCAGAACGTGCCCGTGCTCGAGGTGCTGGTGGTGATCGACCACTCCGAGGAACTGTTCTCGCGTGCCGAACGGCACTTCGCCGGGCAGACCCGGGTGACCGTGCTGCGTAACTCCGGGTCGAAGGGGCTCTCCGGAGCCCGCAACACGGGCGTGCGCGCGGCCCGCGGTGACGTGATCGCGTTCCTCGACGACGATGCGCGCGCCGAACCCGACTGGTATCGCGTGTCCGCCGCCCACTATTCCGACCCCGACGTGCTCGGCGTGGGGGGATTCGCCAGTCCCGTGTGGCCCGCGGACCGCCCCGTGTGGATGCCCGCCGAGTTCGACTGGGTGGTCGGCTGCAGCTACGTCGGCCAGCCGACACGTATCGAGCCGGTGCGGAACTTCATCGGCTGCAACATGTCTCTGCGGCGCACGGTGTTCGACGCCGTCGACGGGTTCAGCGACGGGATCGGCCGGGTCGGGAAGACACCGGTCGGGTGCGAGGAGACCGAACTCTGCATCCGGATCCGCGCCCACCAGCCCTGTGCGCAGCTGCTGTTCGACCCCGCGATGAGGGTGGCGCACCGCGTCTGCGACGACCGCACCACGTTCCGCTACTTCCTCTCGCGCTGCTTCCACGAGGGCGTGTCGAAAGCCCTGGTCGCCGATCTCGTCGGGGCCGGCGACGCGCTCAGCAGCGAGCGGGCGTACACCGCACGCGTTCTCCCGCGAGCTGTCGTCACGGGGATCGCATCCCCGCGGCACGGCGGGCTGGCCCGGGCCGGTGCCGTGGTCGCGGGGCTCACGGCGACCACTGCCGGCTACGTCCGCGGTCTCGTCGGTCTGCGATCGAAGCGGGTGACGGCATGACCGGAACACTCGATCGCCGGATCGACCTCGTGCCTGCTCTCGTGAGCGATCACGCGCCGACGTGGGACGGGGCCGTCTGGGTCGGCGAACTACGCGGACCCGTGCAAGACGACACCGAATACCGGCTGGAGCGCGCCGAGGGGTATCGGCGTGCCCGGCTGCTCGTGCGAGAAGACCGCACCCTGCTGGGATTCGTCGAGATGGACATCGAGGACGGCCGACTCGAGGCCGGTGCACTGCAGCGTGCACTGGACGGGCTGCTGCCGGAAGCGGTGGCCGAAAGCATCGCCACCACCGACGCATCCGGCCCCTCCGTCACCGTGGTGGTCTGCACCCGGGATCGGGTCGACAGCCTGAAGGTCGCCCTCGAATCGATCCTGTCGCTCGACCATTCCGACTACGAGGTGATCGTGGTCGACAACGCATCCCGCACCGATGCCACGCGGCGGTACGTCGCCGAACTCGGTGACCCCCGTGTGCGCGTCGTGACCGAGCCCCGCCCGGGCCTGTCCCGGGCGCGCAATGCGGGCGTTCGCGCGGCGAACACGGAGATCGTCGCGTTCACCGACGACGACGTCGTCGTCGACCCGCACTGGCTCACCGAACTCGTCGCCGGCTTCGGCGCCGGGAAGGCAGTGGGGTGCGTGTGCGGAATCGTCCCGAGCGGGGAGATCCGCACACCCGCGCAGGCGTACTTCGATCAGCGGGTGGGATGGGCGAGTTCCTGTGTCCCACGGTTGTTCGACCTCGCGCACCCACCCGCCGACGTGCCGCTCTTCCCGTTCCAGGTAGGCGTCTACGGGACCGGTGCGAATTTCGCGGTCGATCGGCAGGCCGTGTTCGCGCTGGGGGGTTTCGACGAGGCGCTCGGGGCGGGAGCCCCCACCGACGGTGGCGAAGACCTCGACATGTTCTTCCGTGTGCTGCACTCCGGGCGGCAGCTGGCGTACCGGCCCGGGGCGGTCGTGTGGCATCGGCACCGGGCGGACAACGAGGCGCTCGCCGTCCAGGCGCGCGGCTACGGCCTCGGGCTCGGCGCGTGGCTGGCGAAGATCGCCGTCGACCCCCGCACCGCCTGGCTCGCAGTGCGCATCGCCGTGCGGCAGGCGCCGGCGTTTCTTCGTCTGTCGCGGAAGATGTCCCGCGTCGCCACCCCTCCGGACGGTCTCGCCGACGACCTTCCCGTGGGGATCGGGGCCACCGAACTGCGGTCCATCGCGCGTGGCCCGCTCGCCTATCTGAAGGCCCGCGTGGAGGGCCGGGATCCGGCGCCGATGAGAGGGATGACCCATGAGCGCCCATCCTGATCTCGCCGGCCGCACCGACCGCACCCGGTTCGCCACCTGGTTCGGACCGGCGGACGCGCCGCTGTTCGGCGTCGTCGACCTTCCTGTCGACGGCCGCTGCCGCGGTGCCGTCGTCCTGTGCCCGCCGATCGGCAAGGAACAGGTCGACTCGTATCGCGGAATGGTGTACCTCGCCCAGCAATTGCGGGCTCGGGGGCTTCTGGTGTTGCGGTTCGACTACCGCGGCACCGGTGACTCGCCGGGCGCCCAGGACGAGTCCGACGCGGTCGCGGGGTGGCTCGACAGCATCCGGACGGCCGTCGACTTCGTGCGCAGCTGCGGCATCACCGACATCGGGCTGGTCGGCCTCCGGGTCGGCGCCCTGCTCGCCGCGCAGGTCGCCGTGACGTGCGGTCCGGTGCGGGCGGTGACCCTGTGGGATCCGGTGGTGCGCGGCCGCGCCTACCTGCGCAAGCAGACTGCGCTCCACCAGCTGGTGGTCGGTCCCGAGGACGCGGACGATCCGCGGGTCACCCTCATCGGTGCGGTGCTCGCACCGGCCGCGGCTACGGCCCTGTCGGCGATGAGTCTGCGAGCCGCCACTCCGCCGCCGGGCGCGAAGGTTCTGATGGCGTTGCGGGACAGCGAGGTCGATTCCGTCGGGATGCGTGAGGCCGTCGCGGCCTGGAACGCCGAGCACTTCACGGTTCACGACTACGAATCGTTTCTCGAGCCGGCGGACTTCGTGGTCCGGCTCCCGTTCGGCGACATCGACCGGATCGCCGACTGGATGTCCGCGTCCTTCGGCAACCACCACACCGGTGCCACACTCGATCTCCGCGCCACCGCCGTCGTGGATCGGACCGTCGACGGCAGGCAGGTCATCGAGACTCTGGGCTTCGAGGGAGCGTCCGAACTCTTCACGATCCGCACGTCCGTCGCGACCGAGCGGGACGCGGCGCACACCCCTGCGGCGCCGACGGTGATCTTCCACGGCACCGCCGGCGAGCACCGCGTCGGGCCCGTCCGGCTGTGGGCCGAGACTGCCCGCGAACTCGCGGCCCACGGGATCGTCAGCGTTCGCTTCGATCGCCGCGGCACCGGTGACACCGGCACGGTGCAGCACGGCGAATCCACCACCATCTATACGGACGAATCCCGGGACGACGCCGTCGACATCATCTCCGTCAGCGGTGCGCAGCCCGAATCGGCTGTGCTCGTGGGCATGTGTTCGGGGGCGTGGAACTCGAGTTACGCCGCCCTCCGGCGTCCGGTCCGGGCGGTGGTCCTGGTCAACATGGCGGACTGGACCATTACCCGTAAAGCCTTCGTGAAGCAGTCGACGATGGACGCCGGCCAGGGTTCCCTGACGGGTGCCGCGCTCGCGCTACTCCACCGGTACGCGGCGACGTCGAAAAAGTACCTGCGGGTGTGGATGCCGTACCGCGGCTGGTTGTGGCTGGGCCGGGCCGGGTTGCTGCAGGTGCCGGAGGTCATGCTCGCTCCGCTGAACGACCGTGGCGTGCACACCACCGTCCTCCTCTCACCGATCGACTACGCCGCATTCGTCGAGAACCAGGGAGAACGCAGCCTTCGCCGGCTCCGGCGCGCCGGCTGGAACGGACGCCTGGTGACGTACCCGTCCGGCGATCACTCGCTGTACAGCACCGCCCTGCGGGACAGGGTCCTGCGGGACGTCCTCGCCACCGCGCTCGGTGAATTGACCGTGGACAGCGTCGACGACGCCCGTGACGATTCCCGGCCGGAATTGGTCGGGTAATCATGGGATCCCCGACAGCGACGCAGTCGCACCTACGCGCGAAGCACCGTGCCGAGCAGGCACCGCGATCCGCGGGGCGGAATCTGCAGCTCAACTCGATGGCACTGATGCTGTCGAGTGTCGTCACCGGTGTACTCGGCCTCACCTTCTGGGGTGCGGCCGCGCGATTGTTCCCCGCCGATCAGGTGGGCGTGGCGTCCGCACTCATCTCGACGGCGATCATGCTGTCGACGCTGTCGAATCTCAGCCTGGGCTCGATGTTCGAGCGCTTCCTCCCCGTGGCGGGCCACCGCGCGGGACCGTTGCTGGTCAAGGGTTTCGCCGCGGTGGCCACGCTGGCCTTCGTGTCGGCCGTCGGGCTCATCGTCCTCGGTCCGCGGGACACGCTGTTCGAGAACAACCTGGAAATCGCGATCTATCCGGTGTTCGTCGTCGTGCTCGCGCTCTTCGCCCTGCAGGACCAGACCGTCTCCGGGCTGGGCGTGGCCCGCTGGGCGGCGTCGAAGAACGTCTTCCACGCGCTGGCCAAACTCCTCGCGGTCGTGGTGCTCGCGGCGTCGGGGTCGGCGCTCGCCATCGTCGCGTCCTGGGGGGTCACCGCGGCGATCGCCGTTGCGGTCGTGTTGACGTCGATGGGCCTGCGCATTCGGTCCGACCCTCGGTACCGGCAGGTACCCGCGCTGCCGTCCAACAAGGAACTCGGTGTGTACTTCGGCTCCTCGTACGGCATTTCGGCGCTGGGGGCCATCGCCCCGCTCGTCGTCCCGCTGATCGTCGTCACCCGGGTCGGCACCGCGGCGAACGCCTACTTCGCAGTGACGTGGTCGATCGTCAGCGCCCTCTACATCATGGTGAACCTCATGGTGGGTCCGTTCGTCGCCGAGGCCGCCGCGCATCCGGACAAGATCGTCAGCCTGTCCCGCCGGTTCGTTCGCACCATTGCCGCGGTCGCGGTGGTAGGCGGATTCGGGCTGGCCTTCGTCGCGCCGGCGGCGCTCGGATTCATCGGCGACGAATACCGGGCGCAAGGAACTCCTCTGCTCCATCTCGCCGCGGTATTCGTGCCTCTCACGGTCATCGGCGCCGTCTACGACGGTCTCGCGCGGGTGTACCGCCGGCTGACCCTCGCCGTCGTCACCCAGTGCCTGGCCACGGTGGTCATCATCGTCGGCAGCCTGGTCTTCAGCGCGTCGGTCGGCGTCGCGGGGGTGGGCTGGGCGTATCTCGCCGCGGAGACGCTCACCGCCGTGATCCTCGCCGGACCGCTCATCTCCTGGCTCCGCCGACTCCAGAACCGCTCCAAGTGGGAGCGGTGGCTGGCGAAGAAGAGCGTGAACCAGCAACCGATGTGGCAGGTGTCCGATGTCGACGCATAGAGCCAGTTCCCGCGACCTGATGCGCAGCGGGAGCCGGATGATCACCGCGATCGGTCCTGTCCGACTGCCGAGCATCGGCGAGATCCGCGACACGCTGACGCAGCTCGCGCACGCGGGCGGACGGCACACCCCGATCGGCCTCGTCCCGACCACCGAGTCACGCCGGTGGCAGCACCGACCGCAGGACTTCCTCGGGCAGGTACGGGATCTCGGACCCTGTACCCGGGAGGAGGTGCCGCAGCTGCTGACCCGGCTGGCACGGTCGGGTGCGTCCGCGTACTCGCTGAACGTCGCGGTCGCGGGCGATTTCCTCCTGCTCGACATCTCCCACGGACTCGGCGACGGCAGGCTCGCGCTGTCTCTCGTCCGTGCCGTTGCCGGTGGACGCATGGGGACGCCGGTTCCGGAATGGGCGCGGACACGCGACAGCGCTCTACCGCTCGCGTGCGCCCTGGTCCGGACCTTCGCGTCGTCCCCCACGCGTGTCGTGAGGCTCCTCGAATCCCGTCGCGCTGCCGCACACGGTTCCGGATCCGCCGAGGTGGTCGTGCCGTGGCACGGCGCGCCCACCGCGGTCATCGCGTCGACAGCGTCGGACACCACCGCGGAACTGCGTCGCTGGCGGGATCGGGAAATGCCCCAGGCATCGGTGTCGTCGTTGCTGTTCGCGGCCGTCTCGCGCGCGATGCGCAGTCGTGGTCTGGCGATCGACGACGAGGTCGACGTCCTCTTCGACTGCCGCCGGTACCTCCCGGAGGCCGCGACGGTGAACGGCAATTTCGCTGCCCTGGTGCGGTTCTCACTGTCGGACCCGGGTGATGCCGCCGAGATGAGTGCGGCGATCGCGCAGGCCACGGCGTCGGGCCGGCCGCTCGCCTCGCTCGCACTCAGCACCGCCACGTTCCGCAGGCGGGTGCGCACCGGTGTTGCGCACGCGCGGGCCACTCACGTCGCCGCGGACCCCCGGGCGAGGCTCGTGTACTCCGACATGGGACAGGCCGCACTGCTGGCCGATCTCGACTGGACCGACGGGCCCGGCCGGCGTCTCGTCACCGCGCTGAGCGAACCGGCCGACCCTGCGTCGATCGTCTTCACCGCGGTGCGCCACGGTCCCGACCTGGACGTGTCGGCGTCGCTGCACGACAACGTCTTCGACCCCGAACTCGTCCGCAGCGCCCTCGCGGACGCACTGTGCGACCCACTGTCTCTACTGTCTCGAAGGATCTTCTGACCATGCCCTCACACGTCCTCGAGACCTCGAAGCGCGCTCCGCTGTACCTCACCGTTGCCGTACTGCAGTTCTTCGTCGTCGAATTCCTCGTCGCCGGCACGTGGCGCGGTCACTACAGCTACTCCGCCAACTTCGTCAGCGACCTCGGCGTCCCGTTCTGCGGCACGGACGGAAACGCGCCGTGCAGCAAGACATCCCTGCTGATGGACGCGTCGTTCGTGGTGACCGGACTGGCCTACCTGGTGGCCGCCGTCCTGTGGCACCGCATCGAACGGGTGCTGCCGCCGGCCCCCGTCGTCTTCCTGGTGGTGGCCGGGATCGGCGGAGTAGTGGTCGGTCTCGCGCCGTCGAACACGCATTGGGAAGTGCATTCGCTCGGCGCCACGCTCTTCCTGATCTTCGGCAGTCTCTTCACGCTCACGACGGCACTCACCGTCCGGCCTCAGATATCCGGACCGGCAACGTACGTCGCCCTCGCACTGGGGGTGCTCGGACTGGTGGGGTACTTCTGCTTCACCTACTCCTGGGACCTCGGTCTCGGCGTGGGTGGTATCGAACGGGTTGCGGCCTACTCGGCGATCCTCGGGTTCGTCGTGTGCGTCCACCTCGTGACACAGCTGCAGTCGGTCCGACGTTCGGCTGTCGGCCCGGTCGGAGACGGTGCCGGTGCATAGGCAGCTGAACCGTCCACGCAGGACCCGCGCCGTGTCCGCGGCGACGGTGTTCCTCGCGCTCGTCTGCATCGGCGCCACCGGGTGGTACGCGTCGAGCGATGTCGCCCAGGCATCGAGGAAGGGCGAGTCGGTGCTCATGTTCGACGATTTCGTCGGGCCCGCCGGAACCTCGCCCGACCCCCGCTACTGGGGACACGCGGTCGGGGGAGGCGGCTGGGGTAACGACGAGGCGCAGGTGTACACGGACGATCCCGCCAATTCCAGGCTCGACGGCGAGGGCAACCTCGTGATCGAAGCCCGTCCCGACGGATCGGGGTACACGTCCGCCCGGCTTGTCACCCTCGACCGCTTCGCATTCCAGTACGGACGGGCCGAGGCCCGCATCAAGCTGCCGAGCGGACAGGGCCTGCACCCGGCGTTCTGGTTGATGGGCACGGACGTCAACCGTGTGGGCTGGCCGCAGTCGGGGGAGATCGACGTGATCGAGACGATCAACGACGCGTCGTTCTATCACAGTGCGCTGCACGGCCCGTCCGCGGACGGCACCCCGTGGGAGGTGAAAGCCGAAGGCAGCGGAAACATGTCGGACGATTTCCACGACTATTGGGTGGAGCGGTCGCCGGACCGGATCACGTTCGGCATCGACGACGCGGTGACGGGCGAGTTCTCGCGTGCCGACCTGGACCCGGGGCAGGAGTGGGTGTTCGACAAACCGTTCTCCCTGTTGCTGAATGTCGCCGTCGGTGGACGGTGGCCGGGCGACGTCGGAGCCGACACGACGTTTCCCGCGGCGATGCTCGTCGACTGGGTGAGGGTCACCGATGAGTGATCTCCTCACTGTGGAGCGCCTCGACACGAGGGCTCCGGAGCTGCCCCGGTACTACGACGTCGCCGCGCTGGCCTCGGCGGTCGCGGGACTGACGTCCCTGGCGCCGCTTCCGTCGTCGGTGAGTGCGGTGCTGCTGACGGTGTTCGTGTTGATCGGACCGGGGCTCGCGATCGTGACGTGGTTGCGGATACCGCTTGTCGCAGCCGTCGCGGCCGTCCCCGTTCTCGGGTTGTCCGTGGTGACTGCGGCCACGACCGTCCTGGCCTGGTTCTACCGATGGCCCGCGACGGGTCTGCTGCTGGTGATGGTCCTGGCCGTCGTTGCGTCCGCGCTGCGGCACCGCTGGCAGGACACCGGCGCCGAGCCGGTTCGCGCGGTGACCGTGCAGCAGATGTCGTTCCGTCTGTCGCAATGGTGGCACGCCGCCCGCCGGAACCGGCCGCTGATCCTCGTTGCCGTGGCCCTTGCCGCGTGGGTGGTGGTGCTCTTCGGTCTCGGCTCCACCGCGTATTCACAGTTCGGTCTGCTGTTCGTCGGAAGCGGTCCCGGCCTCGTGGTGTGCGCCCTGATGATCCTCGGCGCGTTCGTCTGGGCTCTTCGCGAGAGGGCTGTCGGGACCGCTGCCGTTGCCGTGCTCGGCGTGATCGCGGTGGAACGGCTCACCCCGACCCTCGTCACCGACGTTCCCATCTACGGGTGGACGTACAAGCACCTCGGCGTGGTCGACTACATCCAGCAGTTCCAGACTCTGCCGCCGAAGGGCGTCGACATCTACGGCGAGTGGCCGGGCTTCTTCACCGCATTCGCGTGGTTCGGCGACATCACGTCCGTGGACATGATGTCGATCGCCCACTGGTTCGCGCCGGTGATCCACGTACTGCTGGCCGTCGTGATCGCCGTGATCGCCCGGCTCCTCGGGTTCGGCATGCGGGTGGCACTGACGGCCGCGTTGGTGGCGGAACTCGCCAACTGGGTGGGGCAGGACTACTTCTCGCCGCAGGCCGTCGCCCTCGTCATGGCACTGGGTGCGGTGGCCCTGCTCGTGGTGTCGACGGAGCACCGCTCCGCGGCGTACCTGTCGATCCTCGTGTTCGCAGCCCTGGTGCCCACCCATCAGCTGACCCCGTACTGGCTGTTCGGCGTGACGGTTGCATTGGCGGTGACGCGGAAGATCCGCCCGTGGTGGCTCCCCGTTCCCTACTTCGCGATCCTCGTCGCCTATCTCGTTCCCCGGCTGGACATCGTTGCACCGTACGGGCTGCTGTCCGGTTTCAACCCGGTCGACAACGCCGCCAGCAACGTGACCGCCGTCGGCACGTTCGGGAAGATCTTCACCTCCGCCGTGTGCCGATCCCTGTCCGCGGGCATCGTCCTGCTCGCCGTGGTCTGCGCGATCCTCCTTTGGCGTCGCAAGCGTTCCGCCTGGGTCGGGACCGTCATGGCGTTCAGTTCGTTCGCGCTGCTGGCCGGTCAGAGCTACGGCGGTGAGGCGATCTTCCGGGTCTATCTCTACGCCGTGCCCGGGTGCGCGATTCTCATCGCGCCGATCCTCGTGGACGCTCTCACGATCAGGTTCCGGTCCGGAGTGCTTCGCCGAGTCGTCCCGGTCGGACTCGCGAGCGGACTGGCCTACGTGACGTTCGCGGGCCTGCAAGGCTATTTCGGGTTGTGGTCGCTCGTCATCGGATATCAGTCCCAGGTGACGTTCGCGGAGGACATCCTCGCGAACGAGAAGCCGCCGGCGACGGTCATGTCCCTCTATCCCGCCGGTCTTCCCACTCGGATCAGCGCCGACTACATCAAGTTCGCCGTCGTCGACAAGGATTTCGATCAACCCTTGCTGGCCTTGCCCCCGGCCGTGCTGGAGGGCTTCCCCCGCGGCGGCCAGATCGAGATGCTCACCGCGGATGCGGCGGAACGCGACGGCGACACGTATCTCGTGTTCAACACGCAGGGCACTGCCGCCATCCGCTACTACGGTTATCTACCCGACGGATCCGTCGAGAACTTCGAGGACCAGATGCGGTCCAGCCCCGACTGGTCCGTGTACGCGCAGGACGACAACAGCACGATCTTCCGTTACACGGGGCCGCGCCGGTAACGGCCACGTCGCGTATTCGGTCACGACCGGTCACGGCGACGCCTAGCATCGGCACATGCAGCGGACGCGCTCGGCCCTGTTCGAGATTGCGTTGACGTGCTCGGTGGCGCTGTGCGCGCTGTCCCTCACCCCGGTTGTTGCCGCCGCCGCGTCCGGCGGTGGAGGCCTCCGGACCGCCTACCCCGGATACGCCGTGATCGGCAGCGACGAATTCGACGGACCTGCAAACGCGGCACCCAATCCACTGTTCTGGGGCTACGACCTCGGAGGCGGTGGGTGGGGCAACAACGAGAAGCAGGTGTACACCGACTCCCGCCAGAATTCGCGACTCGACGGCAACGGTCGTCTCGTCGTCGAGGCCCGCAGAAACGGTGGCGGGTTCACGTCGGCGCGGCTCGTGACGCGTGGAAGGTTCGAATTCACGTACGGGGTGATCGAGGCCCGGATTCAGGTACCGTCCGGCCCGGGAATCCATCCCGCGTTCTGGACGCTCGGGAGCAACATCACCAGCGTCGGGTGGCCTGCCTGCGGGGAGATCGACATCCTCGAGGTGATCGGGGACGGTTCCCGATACCACGCGGGAGTGCACGGCCCGACCGTCGGCGGCGGGCACTGGGAACGCTCGACGAACGGCACGATCGGTGCGAACCTCAGCGCGGGTTTCCACGACTACGCCCTGATCAAAGCACCGGGCCGCATCTCGGTGGGCATCGACGGGAACATCGTCGGCACGGTCACCACCGCGGACCTGCGACCCGAGGAACGCTGGGTGTTCGACGCCCCGGCGTACCTGCTGTTCGATGTGGCCGTCGGCGGGAACTGGCCCGGCCCGGTCACGTCGTCGACACGCTTTCCCGCCACCATGCTGGTGGACTGGGTGAGGTTCTCCCAGTGACGTCCGGGACGCGCGAGTTTCGGGTGTGAATAGAATCAGGTTCATGGCCGTGTCGACCTCAGAGTGCCGCTGCGGTCATCCATTCGCCGCTCACGAGCATTACCGCAAGGGCACGTCCTGTGCAGTGTGCGACTGTCCGCGGTTTCGGCGGCCACTTCCCCGGTTGATCCGGAAACTCGTCGGCCGCTGACCGCGATCGCGCACGGTAGCGTGCAGATCCGGGCACAGTCGACGAGTACTGCCTTACGGGCAGCCACGGAAACATACTATGGGTATCTTTTTGGACTATATTTCAGCATGTACGTCGTGCAAAGATGGACATCTGGATACTTCAAATCCCTTTAATTGACGACGGCAGGCGGCAGTTCGGGTGGTGGCGATGGGACATCGGTCAGCCGAGCGGGTGGGGACGTCGTCGAGTGCCGAGGCCGTGTGGAAAGGCGGTCTGTGGGCGATCGCGGTCGCATTCATCGTTCCGTCGCTGCTGTTCGCGCTGGGTTCGTGGTGGGGATGGGATGGAGCGTTTACGACGATCGTGATTGCCGACGTGAGTCTGCTGGTGTTCGTGGTTCTCGCCACCGCGTGTGCCGCCTGGGCTGCCTGGGTAGGGCGGGGCGCGGTGCGCCATAGCTGGTCGGCGTTGGCAGGTGGGCTGGCGGCCTGGTCGGTCGGTCAAGCCATCTGGTGCTACCACGTGGTGGGCCAGCGAAGTGATCAGATACCGTTCCCCTCCGCGGCGGCTGCGGCATATCTGTTGTTCCCGGTCGGCGCATGCGCGGCGCTGTTGTTGTTCCCGGCCGGTGACAGCGGACAGTCCCGTACCCGGCTGATTCTGGACGGAATCATCGTGGCCGGTTCACTGTTCGTGGTGTCCTGGGTAAGCGTGCTCGGCAGCGTGTACCGCGCGAGAAGCGACACACCGGTCAGCCTCGTGTTGTCCCTCGCCTATCCTGTCGCCGACCTGGTGATTGCGACGATGGCGATTGTGGTTCTGACCCGAGCGCGGGCGGGGGAACGCCTGACCCTGGGACTGCTGTGCATCGGGATCATTCTCATGGCGTTGTCGGCCAGCGCGGTCTCCTACCTGACCGCGCTGGGCACCTATCACAACGGCGGTGTCACCGACCTGGGCTGGGTGGCAGCCTTCGTCTCGATTGGGCTGGCGGCGCTGTCGAGCACCCGCACACCGTCGCCCGAACCGGTCCCGGTGCAGATTCCGTCCCGAGCACGGTTGTGGCTGCCGTACGTTCCGTTGTTGCTGGCCGTTGCGGTCGGCCTGCAGCGAGAGCTGCCCAGCCTGGGCTCCGGCCCGATTCCCGCCGCGATTTTGGTCCTGGTATTCACCTTGTTGGCACGGCAGTTCATCGTGTTGGCCGAGAACCGGCGGCTGTTGCTCACCGTGGCCCGACAGGCCTTTCGCGACCGACTGACCGGACTGGCGAACCGTGCGTTGTTTCTCGACCGACTCGACCAGGCACTGCAGCGCCAACGACGGGAACTGACACCGATCGTGGTGCTGTGTGTGGACCTCGACGATTTCAAGACAGTCAACGACAGCCTCGGCCATCCCGCAGGGGACGAGCTGTTGATCCGCGTTGCCGAACGGCTCACCGGGTGCGTGCGGAGCACCGACACCGTCGCCCGGCTCGGAGGTGACGAGTTCGCGGCACTGGTCGAAGGGAGCGTCGAGGATGCTCTGTCGGCCGCAGATCGGGTGCTCGAGGCATTCATCCCGCCGTTCGTCATCGATGGTGTCGCGCTCTCCATCCGTCCCAGCATCGGACTGACCATTGCCACATCCGAGGTCCCCGACGCGACGACCGAGAGCCTGCTCAAACAGGCAGATTTGGCAATGTACGTGGCCAAACGCTGCGGCGGGGGCTGCCTTCGCAGTTTCATGCCGAATCCGGCCGGCTTCGACGAGATCGACGGGCGAACCCACGCCGACCACCCCACCCTCCGAACCATCGACACCGGGCCCGGGGAGATCGAGAACCTGCCGCGAGCCGTGGAATCCGTAGAGGAGCAGGCTCTCTCGGGGTGGGGCGACGCGACCGGACTGTTGTCGGCACACAGCCGAACGCGGCCGTTTCGGACCGGCTGGGTGTCGCCACCCGGTCGGTCACGGCGCGGTGTGATTGCGGCGCTCGGGCTTCTGCTGATCGGTGCGGTTCTGTACGGGATCTCGATCGCGGCAGGGGATCAGGCAGGCTGGATCGTGCTGCGCGAGGTGCTCTACGACGGATTGACGCTGTCGGTCGGCGTCGTGGTCGCCGCTCGCGCGTGGTGGGTGCCGGCCGAGCGGCAGGCATGGTGGCTGATCGCGCTGGGGCTGACGAGCTGGTGCGTGGGCGATGTGGTGGCGATGTCGTGGGTGCCCGATGGACAGTCCCCATCGCTGGCCGATCCGCTGAAGTTGGCGTTCTACCCACTCGTCTACATCGGGCTGGTGTTGCTCCTCCGCGCGCGAGCGCGGCGATTACCGGCCGAGATCTGGTTGGATGCCATCACCGCCGGTTTGACCTTGGCGGCGCTGGCAGCGGCCCTCGCATTCGGTCCGATCGAGTCGGTGGCGAGCGGATCGCCCGCAGCGGTGATCGTCGGGTTGGCATACCCGGTGGGAGACGTGCTGCTCCTGGCGCTCGCGGTCGGAGCGCTTGCGGTGCTGGGTTGGCGTGCCGAGCAGCGGTGGGTGCTGCTGGTCGCGGGGTTCATGCTGTTCGCGGTGGCCGACACTGTCTATCTGTTTCGCAATGCCGACGGTTACGTCGAGGGCACGTGGATCGATGCGCTCCCGCACGTCGCGGTGTTGCTGGTGGCCATGGCCAGTTGGCGGGCCCCCGGCCCGCGGCGATCCGATCAGCGCCCCGGGCTGGCTATCTGGGTTCCCCCACTGGTGTGCACCGCCGCGGCGGTGGGCCTTCTGGTGCTCGACCACGATGCGCGGCTGTCGCGGCTCGCGGTGGTTCTGGCCGCGCTCAGCCTGCTCGCGGTCGCCGCCCGATTCGCAGTGACGTTCCGTGAAGTAGTCGTCCTGGCCGACAGCCACCGCGAGGCGAGGACCGACGACCTCACGAACCTGGCAAATCGGCGGGCAATCACGGCCGCTCTGGCGGCCGAGTACTTCGACCACGTGGCACAGCCGGCCGGGCAACCCCGACGTCCGGGTCCCGGCGTGCTGCTGATGGATCTGGACCGGTTCAACGAGATCAATGATTCCTTCGGACGGTATGTGGGCGATCAGTTGCTGCGCCAGGTCGCGGATCGGCTGGCCCGGTCGGTGCGGCCGGGCGATCTGCCGGCCCGCATCGGCGGAGACGCGTTCGCGGTCCTACTCCCGTCAGGGATCGATCTTGCGGAAGCCTGTGCGCTGGCTGATCGTCTGCTCGAAGTGTTACGCGAGCCGTTTGACCTCGACGAGGTCACCGTTCACGTCGAGGCGAGCATCGGGATCGCCCTCTGCCCGCAACATTGCGCCAACCCCCAGGACTTGCTGCAGCGCGCGGGAGTGGCGATGTATCGGGCCAAGTGCGACCGCCGCGCGCTCGAGGTGTACGACGCCGCCGAGAACCAGCGCAGCATGGAGGAGCGGCAGACCATCGACGAGCTGCGGACGGCGATCGCTGGTGGTCAGCTCACGTGTTACTACCAACCGAAGGTCAGTACATGCGACGGCCGGGTGCACGGCGTCGAGGCTCTCGTTCGGTGGGAGCATCCCCTCCGCGGTTTACTCCTGCCCGATCAATTCCTTCCTCAGGCCGAACAGTCCGGACTGATGCGTCCACTGACAGCGAGAGTGCTGGAGCTTGCGCTGGGTCAGGCGAGGAGCTGGCTCGATCGTGGTATATCGCTGACCGTCGCAGTGAACCTGTCGGTCACGAATCTGCTCGACGCAGACCTGGTTGCCGAGATCGACCGACTCCTGGACGACCTTCGGTTACCCGCCGACACGTTGATCCTCGAGATCACCGAAAGCGTGCTGATGACCGACTACAGGCGCGCCAGAAGGGTGGTCGAGGCGCTGCAGGGTCTGGGAATCGGATTGTCGATCGACGACTACGGCACCGGCTGGTCCTCCCTTGCCTATCTGCAGGACCTCGCCGTCGATGAGCTGAAGCTCGACCGGATCTTTGTCGCCCGCCTCGCCAGCGACCCTCGATCCGTCGCGATCGTCCGATCGACCGTGGAGCTCGCACACAGCCTGGGTGCGTCTCTGGTCGCCGAAGGCGTCGAAGACGAAGACACCCTGAAGGCCTTGCGTCGATACGGCTGCGACGTCACCCAGGGGCACTACCACGGCCGTCCGCTGCCCCCCGACCAGCTCGACCTTCGGTTGCTCGGCCGGCACCGTTGATGCACATGCGGTGTCACGTGCGCGGGATCGGGAGGCGCTACGTGAACAGTCCCTGACCCCAGTACTGCCCCTCGGCGAGGCCGGGCGGGCAGGCGAAGAGGGCGGACCCGACGTGCTGGATGTACTCGTTCATCGCATCGTTCCGGGACAGGTTGAGTTGCATCGGCACGAACTGTTCCTGCGGGTTGCGGCAGTAGGCGATGAAGAAGAGTCCGGCGTCGAGGTGGCCGAAACCGTCGGAGCCGTCGGTGAAGTTGTATCCGCGACGGAGGATCTGGATGCCGCCGAGTTCCTGAGCGGACGCCAGCCGCACGTGCGCGTCGACGTCGATCACCGGGTCGTGACCCTTCTTGGAATCGAGGTCGAGTTCGTCGAATTCCGCCTTGCCGCTCAGCGGGGCGCCGGTGCCCTTGGACCGTCCGATCACTCGTTCCTGCTCGCCGAGCACGGTGCGGTCCCACTGCTCGATGAGCATGCGGATCCGCCGCGCCACGAGGTATGCGCCGCCGCCCATCCACGCCTGGTCGTCGCCGGACGCCACCCACACGTGCTGATCGAGGATGCTGGGTTCCTCGGCCTTGATGTTGTTCGTTCCGTCCTTGAACCCGAACAGGTTTCGCGGTGTGTCCTGGGTGGTCGACGTCGACGAGGTGCGGCCGAACCCCAGTTGCGACCACCGGACCGAGGCCGTCCCGAACGCGACGCGCGCCAGGTTGCGGATGGCGTGCACGGCCACCTGCGGGTCGTTGGCGCACGCCTGGATCGCGATGTCGCCACCGCTGCGCGCCGGGTCCAGGTTGTCCGCCCGGAAGTGCGGAAGGTCGACGAGCGCGGCGGGCTTCTTGGACGCGAACCCGAACCGGTCGTCGAACAGTGAGGGCCCGAACCCGATGGTGAGCGTCAGCTGGGACGCCGGAAGGCCGAGCGCCTCACCGGTGTCGCTGGGCGGGACGTAGGCGCCGTCGCCGATGGCACCGTCCGGGGTGGCCTCCTCGCCGGCGGTCATCCGCGCGGCCATCTCGGTCCACTTCTTCAGGAGTGCTTCGAGTTCCTCACGGGACTTCGTGGTGACGTCGAACGCCACGAAGTGCATCCGGTCCTGCGCCGGCGTCACGATGCCTGCCTGGTGTTCACCCCGGAAGGCGACGACGTCGGCGTGCGAGAGTGGCGGTTCGGCGGCGGTGGCGCGCCCGACCAGTGCACCGGCGCCGGCGAGGGCGGCTCCCGCCCCGACGGCGCCGAACAGACGTCGTCGGGACATGCCCTTGCGCTCGTCCACCGAGGTGGTCGTGTCGGTCGTACCGGTTGGATCAGTCATGATCATGCGCCTGCTACCACGCCCTGAACCTGGCTGACCTCGGCCGAGAGGGCGTCGATCTTGCGCGACAGTTCCTGGCGCTGTTGTTCGTTGACAGTGTCGTAGAAGACGAACCCGTCGCCCTGGCGGTACTGAGCGAGTTCGGCATCGAGGTCCGCGAAACGCTGGGTGATGTTCGCGGACAGTTCGGGATTGCGTTCGTCGATGATCGGCTGCAGTGCGGCGACCGCGGCCTGCGAGCCGTCGACGTTGGCCTGGAAGTCCCACAGGTCGGTGTGCGAGAAGATGTCTTCCTCACCGGTGATCTTCGACGTCGAGATCTCGTCGAGCAGCCCCTGCGCGTCGCCGGCGATCTTGGTGGGGTCGATCGTGTAGTCCTCGGCGTTCACCTGGTCGGCGAGGTACTGGACGTCGACGACGAGTTGGTCGGCGATCGCGTTGGTGTCGGGCTGGGGACCGGTGACCCACAGATCCTTCTCGAGCCGGTGGAAGCCCGTCCATTCCTGCCCGGGTTCGAGGTCGGCCTCCCGCAGGTCGAGCTTGGGGTCGAGTTCGCCGAAGCTCTCCGCCTCGGGCTCGATGCGCTCGTAGTAGGTGCGGGAGGCGGGGAAGAGGGCCTTGGCCTGCTCGACGTTGCCCACCTTGACGGCGTCGACGAACTGCTGCGTCGTGTCCTGCAGCGCGACGACCTGGCTGCGGATGTAGCGGCGGTAGCCGTCGGCGGCCTCGGCGAGTTGCCCGCTCTCGTCGGATGCGCTCATCGAGTCGCCGGTGACGGTGAAGTCCTGACGGATGCCGTTGCCGACCATGCCGGGCTTGCACGCGAGCTGGTAGGTGCCTGCGTCGGGCAGCGACACGATGAGCTGGCGGGTGAGCCCGGGACCGATGTTCTCGACCTCACCCATCGCCCGGTCGCCCTCCGCGTACACGTAGAACTCGGTGACCTTGCTGCCGTTGTTCGTGACCTGGAACGTGTTGTTCCCGGTGGTCCCGGAGTCGGCACTGACGTCACACGTGTCGTCGCTCGCGGTGACGGTGATGTCGTCCGTGCTCGCGGTCGACTTCTCGGTGCAGCCTGCGAGCGCCAGCGGCAGCAGAGCGACCGAGGCGAGGGCGAAGGTGGTGCGGCGCGGGGTCTTCATGGGCGGAAGTTGCCTTTCACGAAACGGTCTCGTCGGGGGTGGGAGTGGCAGTGCGCTCGGGTGCCGCATCAGCTGCAGGTGCAGCGGGGGCCGGTGTGGGTGCGGAGACGGGCCGGAGGAACAGGAACAGGACCACGACGACGTACACGACCCAGGCGACGGCCTGGAGGACGGTCGGGTCGGGCCGGAAGTTGAAGATCCCCGCCATGACGGTGCCGTACCAGCTGGACGCGTCGTAGCCGCCGGAGATGTCGAAGGCGAGTGCCGAACCGCCGGGCAGGACTCCGCCGATCTGCAGGGCATGGATGCCGTACCCGAGGATTCCGGCGGCGACGATGATCAGGAAGATGCCGGTGTACTTGAAGAATTTCGCGAAGTCGAGCCGGACGGCGCCGAAGTACAGCAGGACCGTGAGGACCGCGGCGGCGACGATGCCGAGCAGCAGGCCGACGAGGGGCCAGGCGCTGCCCGCCGTGTTCTCCGCGTACCCGACCATGAGGAGCGCGGTCTCCACGCCTTCGCGGCCGACGGCGAAGAAGGCGAGGGTGAGCACCGCGACGGGACCGGCGACCAGAGCTTTCTCCATGCCCGCCTTGAGGTCGTGGGAGATGGTCCGCGCAGCCTTGCGCATCCACAGCACCATGACGGTGACGATCGCGACCGCGACGAGAGACGCGACGCCGGCGATGATCTCCGCGGTGAGCCCGGTGACGGTGGACGTTCCGTAGTGGATGACGAGGAAGATCGCCGCCACCATCGCCACGGCGATGCCGACGCCGAGCCAGACCCACTTGAGTGCGTCCTTGCGTTCCGCTTTCACGAGGAACGCGGCCAGGATCATGACGACGATGCCCGCCTCGAGGCCCTCGCGCAGGCCGATCAATCCACTGCCGAACAGTTGTGTGGCGATCGACGGCGCGGTCCCTGCGGCGAGGACGGACATGCAGACTCCTGGGCGAGGCGAGGTCGAGCCGAGTGGTCCGCAAGGTTGGGTAGGCAACCTTGCGATAGGCAAGGCGAACCTTAGGCCTGTGGAAAACATACACCGCGCCTCCTTGTCCGAAGAACCCCTCACCAGCACTTTTACAACCCTTTACCTTTGGTGTGTTGTCACGCCGTGACCCGGCTCGGTGTGGGAGCGGTCTCGGGTGGCCGGGATCGACGAGTTTCGTGTGGATGATGGAGACGTGAACCGATATCCCGTGCGTCCGAAACGTCGTTCCCGATGGCCCGGACCGCTGTTCGCTCTTCTCGCGGCGACGGTTGTCGTGGTTCTCGCCTACGGCGCGTGCTCGCGGGACCAGCAACCGAGGATCGCGATACCGGAAGGCATCCCACCCGGGCCGGGGGCGGCGACCCCACCGATCGACATCAACGCGCCGGGACGTTCGGCGGATCAACTGCACGGATGGTCCGCCGAACTGGCCGACTCGATCGGCGTCGGGAGTATCGCGCTCGAGGCGTACGGCTATGCGGCGACAGTGATGGCCGAGACGAAGCCGGAATGCGGGATCGGGTGGACCACCCTCGCCGGAATCGCGAGCGTGGAGAGCCGGCACGGCACCCACGCCGGTTCGACGGTCGGGCCCACTGGTCAGGTGACCCCCGAGATCCGGGGCATCCCCCTCGACGGGGGCCCTGGTGTCGCCGAAATCCCCGACACCGACGGCGGGGCGATGGACGGCGATCCGGTGCACGACCGCGCGATGGGACCCCTGCAGTTCATTCCCGAGACCTGGAAGCGGTGGGGGGTCGACGCCAACGGTGACGGCGTGGCCGACGCCGACAACATCGACGACGCGGCGCTGACCGCCGCCCGCTACCTCTGCGAGCGGGGCGGCGACCTCACCGCTGCGGAGGGCTGGCAGTCGGCGCTGATGGCCTACAACCTCTCGGGGGAGTACCTCACGCTGGTACGCGACCGGGCGTCCGCCTACTCGGTCGGGGTGCGCCCGTAATCCTTCCGCCGCCGGTTCGTGACGTGATCGACGCCACATCGAAAGGTGTCGCGCGGGCGGATCGCCCGGCCGCGGGGCGCGCCATCCCCCGCCGGTTTCGGTGTGCCGTTACGCTGTGTGCTGGCACGATCTGGTGTCCCTGGCACGATCGGATCGGTCGGTGCACAGTGCGAAGCCCATATAAGGAGAATCAGCAAGTGTCCATCATTGAGCAGGTCGGAGCCCGTGAGATCCTCGATTCCCGTGGTAACCCCACGGTGGAGGTCGAGGTGCTGCTCGACGACGGAAGTTTCGCTCGCGCCGCGGTTCCGTCGGGCGCATCGACTGGTGAGCACGAGGCCGTCGAATTGCGTGACGGCGGCGACCGGTATGGCGGCAAGGGTGTCGAGAAGGCCGTCGAGGCCGTCCTGAGCGAGATCGCTCCGGCCATCATCGGGATCGACGCCACCGAGCAGCGGACCGTGGACCAGGCCCTGCTGGACGCGGACGGCACCCCGGACAAGTCGCGTCTGGGCGCCAACGCGCTCCTGGGTGCGTCCCTGGCGGTGGCCCGCGCGGCCGCCGAGTCGTCGGGTCTGGATCTCTTCCGTTACGTCGGTGGCCCCAACGCCCACGTCCTTCCTGTCCCGATGATGAACATCCTCAACGGTGGCGCGCACGCCGACACCGGTGTCGACGTCCAGGAGTTCATGGTCGCCCCGATCGGTGCCGCCACGTTCAAGGAGTCGCTGCGCTGGGGCGCCGAGGTGTACCACGCCCTCAAGTCGGTGCTGAAGGAGAAGGGCCTGGCCACCGGTCTCGGTGACGAGGGCGGCTTCGCCCCCGACGTCGCGGGCACCAAGGAAGCACTGGACCTGATCAGCGTCGCCATCGGCAAGACGGGCCTGGTCCTGGGCACCGACGTGGCACTGGCACTCGACGTCGCCGCCACCGAGTTCTACACCGACGGCACCGGTTACAAGTTCGAGGGCAGCAACCGGACCGCGGCCGAGATGTCGGCGTTCTACGCCGAGCTGGTCGACGCCTACCCGATCGTGTCCATCGAGGACCCGCTGGACGAGGACGACTGGGACGGCTGGGTCGCCCTGACCGATCAGATCGGTAACAAGGTCCAGCTCGTCGGTGACGACCTGTTCGTCACCAACCCGGAGCGTCTGGAAGAGGGCATCGTCAAGGGCGCCGCGAACGCGCTGCTGGTAAAGGTCAACCAGATCGGCACGCTGACCGAGACCCTCGACGCCGTCGATCTCGCGCACCGCAACGGCTACAAGACGATGATGAGCCACCGGTCCGGTGAGACCGAGGACACCACCATCGCCGACCTCGCCGTCGCCGTGGGCAGCGGTCAGATCAAGACCGGTGCCCCCGCCCGCAGCGAGCGCGTCGCCAAGTACAACCAGCTGCTGCGCATCGAGGAGAACCTGGGCGACGCCGCCCGCTACGCCGGCGAGGTCGCCTTCCCGCGGTTCGCGTTCGAAGGCTGACGTTCGACAGTCGAGTAAGGGGTGTTGGGGTAGGTGGCACAGCGCGGCAGGCCGCGGTCGTCCGGAGCAAGTCCGGGCGGCCGGGGCTCCGGGCGTGGTGAACGGGCCCGCGGAAACCGGGCGGACGGCACTCCCGGCGGAGCGCGGCGCCCCCGCACCACCAAGTCGACGACGCCGGGGCAGGCCGACGGCAAACCGGACGCCGTCGACGGCGCCGACACCGGCAAGGTGCTCCCCGGTCGCGCCCGCCCGAGACGGGTGGGCGCGACCGGGGCCGCCCGCGCAATTCGCTCCGAGCACACGATCCTCGGACTGTCGACGGGCAAGGCGCTCGTCCTCGTCATGGTCGTGCTGCTTCTCGCGCTCACCCTCGCGGTTCCGCTGCGCAACTACCTCACCCAGCGTGGGGAAGCGGATCGTATTGCGGCGGAACAGGTTCAGCTCGAGAAGGATCTGCAGGAACTGCGGATACTCGAGGAGCGATACTCCGACCCCGCCTACATCGAGGCGCAGGCACGCGGCCGGCTCCGGTGGGTGAAGCCCGGCGACACCCCGTTCCAGGTGCAGTTGCCCGGCGACTACAAGGAACCGGAGAAGCCGGAGGAGAAGGACGCCGAGATGGCAGGCCCCTGGTACTCCGACCTGTGGAAGACCATTTCAGAACCGCCGGCAGCGCCCGAGGTGCAGCCGGCACCGGCTCCGGCGCCCCCCGTGGTGCCGCCGCCCGTACCGCCAGAACCAGGAGAACCCACCGGGTGACCACTTCGTCCGACCCGTCCAGCCCCGTGCCGCAGGAAGACCTCGACGCCGTCGCCGCCCAGCTGGGCCGCGAACCGCGTGGAGTGCTCGAGATCGCGTACCGCAGTCCCGACGGCACGCCCGGCGTCGTGAAGACCGCGCCCAAACTTCCGGACGGAACACCGTTTCCGACGCTGTACTACCTGACCGATCCGCGACTGACCGCGGAAGCCAGCCGGCAGGAGTCCGCCGGGGTCATGCGTGAAATGACCGAGCGTCTCGGACAGGATCCGGAGCTCGCGGCTGCGTACCTGCGCGCCCACGAGTCGTATCTCGCCGAGCGCGACGCCATCGAGCCCCTCGGAACGGACTTCACCGGCGGCGGAATGCCCGAGCGCGTCAAATGCCTGCACGTGCTGATGGCCCACTCGTTGGCGAAGGGGCCGGGCGTCAACCCGCTGGGCGACGAATCGGTGGCACTGGCCGCGTCCGCGGCAGGCGGAAAGCTGAGGGGCACCGCGATTCCCGCGGACTGGCCCGGCATCGACGACGTCGAAAGTCCGGAGCAGTGACGCGCGTCGCCGCCGTCGACTGCGGCACGAACTCCATCCGTCTGCTCGTCGCCGACGTCGACGAGCAGGGCGCACTGCACGACGTGTGTCGCGAGATGCGCGTCGTCCGGCTGGGACAGGGCGTGGACGCCACCGGGCGCCTGGCGCCCGAGGCCATCGAACGCACCCGAATCGCGTTGAGCGAGTATGCCGGAATGATCGCGGACGCCGGCGCCACAGCCATCCGCATGGTGGCCACGTCCGCCACCCGCGACGCGTCCAACCGGGAAGACTTCTTCTCGATGACCCGCGAGGTGCTGGGCGCCGTCATCCCCGGCGCCGGAGCCGAGGTCATCACCGGCGACGAGGAAGCACGGTTGTCGTTCAACGGAGCAGTCGGGGAACTCGATCCGTCGCAGGGACCGTTCGTGGTCGTGGACCTCGGCGGCGGTTCCACCGAAGTGGTCCTGGGCGACGAATCCGGCGTCCACGCCGCCTTCTCCACCGACATCGGGTGCGTGCGCATCACGGAGCGCTGCCTCCACGACGATCCGCCGACCCCCGCACAGGTCGAGGAGGCCCGCGCGTTCGCACAGGAGCGCCTGGGCGAGGCGTTCGCGCGTGTCCCCGTCGAACAGGCCCACACCTGGGTGGGCGTCGCCGGAACGATGACCACCATCGCCGCACTCGCCAAAGAACTGCCCGAATACGACGCCGAGCAGGTGCATCTCTCCCGCATACCGATGCCCCGGCTGCGGGAGGTCTGCGACTCGCTGATCGCCATGACCCACACCGAACGGGCCGCGCTCGGCCCGATGCACCCGGGGCGGGTCGACGTCATCGGCGGCGGCGCGATCGTGACCCTCACACTGGCCGACGCATTCGAGAAGAAGGCCGGCATCGACCAACTCGTCGTCAGCGAACACGACATCCTCGACGGAATCGCATTGTCGATCGCCTGAGTTAGGGTGATCTGCGCGCGGTCGCCGAGCGACACCCTCGGCGACCGGTAGCCCCTATAGCCCAATTGGCAGAGGCAGCGGACTTAAAATCCGCACAGTGTCGGTTCGAGTCCGACTGGGGGCACCACTGTCCGGGCGTGCTTGGGCGGATCAGGACGTTCGGACGAGTTCCGCCCGCATCTGGGTGAACAGGAACAGTCCGGGGCGTCCGGAGATCTGCTCGTACTCGCGCACGACGTCGTCCATGAACTCCGGCACGGCTGCGTCGTCGAGGTGCGTGGTCCAGTCGGTGGATCCGACGGTGCACCACCGCGCGAATTCCTCCCGGGAACCGAAATCCCATTCGACATCGCGCACGACGAGGTCGGTGGTGTCGAGTCCTGCCGCCCTCGCGACGTCGCGGAACTTCTGCGGTTGGATGTGGATGAACGGCGCCGTGAAGTCGGCGAAGAACTCCGCCCACCGTGGGCGCGCCGAGATGGCCATCATCACGTCCTCGACACTGGTCCGCGGGCTGGCGCACACCATCTGGATGATCACACGTCCGCTGTTCACGACGCTGCGGGCGATTCCGGCCAATGCCACCTGCAGGTCGGGGACCCAGTGCAGCGCGTTGAACGACACCGCGACGTCGAACTCGCCGTCGAACGGGAGGGCGCGTGCGTCGGCGATACGGAACTCGGCGCGGGTGCCGTCCGGCAAGACTCTGGATTGGGCCTTCGCGATCATCCGCGGCGATGCGTCCACTCCGACCACCGAACCGCCGGGAAGGCGCTCCGCGATTCGGAGCGTGACGAATCCGTCGCCGCATCCCACGTCGAGCACCCGTTCATTGCCCGCGAGGGCGAGTTCCGCGATCGACTCCTCCGCGACGGCGCGCTGGAGGGCGCCGACGTCGGCGTAGCCTTCGCCGTCCCAATCGACCATGACGGCCGGGCCCGGCCTACCTCAGGCGCCCTGGTGGTGCGGGCTCGAGTGTGCGCCGCCCCCGGCCCGCGCGATGGACGCGCGGACGCGGGCAGTGGCCTGCCAGATCTGGGTGCTGTCGTGGACGCTGATGACCGGTATGCCCTGCTCACGGGCGTGCTGAACGGTCAGTGCGTCCTGGGGTGAGCCGACCCCGTCGAGGACGTCCTCGGTGACGATCGCGCAGAGCGCGGGGCCGTCCATCTTCCGGACGGGCTCGAGTCCGTGGACCACCATCCACTGCTTGACCATCGCCCAGTGCGACACCTCTTTGTACCGCGTGGGGTTGCCGATGAAGAGAACCCGACGGGAGCGGCGGGCGCGAGCGATATCGATGTGCGTGACGGTAGCCATGGCGGAGGGTTCCTGTCCGTTGCGGGATTCCGTACTGTCAATCCCCACTCGGAGCCGTTTCGTTACGCACCGGTCCAAGAAGTTCGCCATTCCCGCGTACGTGAGTGAGAAAGAGTGCTCGAACACGCTTTGCCGGTCACGTACGTACGGTCCGTCAGCTGCCGAACGGACTGCCGGACGAGCCTCCGCCGCCCGGTCCCGACGTCTCGGTGACGGTGACGACGGTGGGTTCGACGGTGCCGTTGGTCAGCGGCGGGATGCTTCCCCACTGTTCGAACGACGGCACGCTCGAGCAGGACCATTGCACCGCGTACTCGCCGGGGTCGAGGGTGGCCCTGAGCTCGCCGTCGTCTCCGCCCATCACGGTGGCCGGGCCCACGGTGGCGGCCGAAACGGTTCCGTCGACGGACCGGACGTTCATCACGCACACCACTGCCCCGGGGGCGGCGTACCGGACGTCCATCACCACGACATTCCCGTCGACGCCGATACCGACCGTGAGGTCTTCGGGTGCCGCGGACGCGGTGGGGGCGGCGAGCAGACTCGCGCCGGCGACAGCGGCGGCGATACCTACGGTTCGTGCAATCGTGACCTTCATTGGTGCATCCTTCCGGACTTCTCGGTTGCCGGGTGATATGAGGCAGGAGCCACCCGGGAGTATCGCACCTCGAACCCTCATCTGCTGGGATGTGGAAGGTGGAACACTGCTGGTCTGGGAGTTCGGCGTGTCGATCCGACACCCGGTGCATCGAAGGAGACGGCGAAGTGCTCGGACGGAAGAACTACACGAAGGAAGAGATCGATCACGCCGAGGCGTCCGTCGCGGAGCAGGTCGCCGCGTACACGTCGCTGACGGGGGCGATTGCGGGCGAGGTCACGGGCAAGAAGGTCTTCGCCGCACTCGAGGACTTCGAGTCACTGTTCTTCGACAACATGGTCCTGGTGCTGGACCGCTACTTCGTCCACCGGATCCGGGCGGTGACGGGCAAGGACGGGAACCCGCTCAACGAAGTCGAGATCGTCGCCGACTCGTTGATGAACAACGACGGTGTCCTGCGCGGCATCAGCGTCCTGAAGTATGTCTCCGGCCAGTCCGTTCTGAAGCTCGAGATCGGCGACCGGATCCGTGTGAGCGCCGACGACTTCGAGCGGCTGTCGGCGGCGTTCTTCGCGGAACTGCGGTCGCGGTTCCTGGCATGAGCGTGTGGTTCACGTCCGATCTGCACCTTCGTCACGCACGGCTGGTGGAGATCCGGGGCTTCGACTCGGAGATCGATGCGCACGACGAATCCATCCTCGACGCGTTGGGCGCCGCCGTCGGGAGCGGCGATCAACTCTGGATACTCGGCGACATCACCGTCGGAGGTAAGACCGCCGAGGACTGGGCGCTGCGCGCACTGGGCGAGTTCGCACGGAAGCGGAACGTCGAACTGCATCTGATCCCCGGCAATCACGACTCGTGTCACCCGATGGCGAACCGCAACAGTCACATCCGGCAACGGGTGTTCCTGGAGACGTTCGCGTCGGTGCAGTTGTTCGCGCGGCGGAAGATCGCGAGCGAGACCGTCCTGCTCTCGCATTTCCCGTACGTCGGCGACCACACCGCGGAGGACCGGGGCGTGAAGTACCGGCTGCAGGACGAGGGAGAGTGGTTGCTGCACGGGCATACTCACCAGGACGGCGTGCTCGATCCGTCCGTGCATCCGCGGCAGATCCACGTGGGCTGGGACAGTTGGCGCAAGCCCGTGCACGTCGACGAGATCGCGGAGATCATCGAGTCGGGCGCGTCGATTCGGTGACCGGTGTGGCGTCGGCACGGTATCGGCCGGGCGTCGATCCGTGCGCGTTCTTGAACAGCCGGGAGAAGTGGGCGGCGTCGGCGAAACCCCAGCGGGCACCGATGGCCGAGACGGGTAGGTCGCGGTAACTGGGGTCGGCGAGATCGCGTCGGCACTGCTCGAGGCGGCGGCGTCGAATCCATCCGCTGACCGTGTCGCCGTCGGCTTCGAACATTTTCTGCAGGTGCCGCACCGAGATGTGATGCGCGGCGGCGATCGAGTGCAGATCCAGGTCCCGGTCGGCGAGCCGCTCGTCGATGAAGGCGGTGACCCTGGCGAGCAATGCGTCCCCGCGCGACTGCGGGAGCACCCCGCCGGCGAGGTGAAGTTGCTCGGCGAACGCGGCCGCGACCAGATCGAGGACGGCATCGCCGAGGTGCACCGCGACGGTGGGTGAGGCGTCGGCGATCTGTTCGCCGAGCCCGCGCAACAGCGGGGTGACGACGGCGCCGAGGCCCTGCCCGCCTGGCACTCGGCGTGCGGTGAGCTGGGCGACGCCGTCGGGCGGAACACGGAGGAGGTGCCGGGGGAACATCACGACCAGCATCCGGAACCGGTCGTCGAACGACAGCTGATACGGCCGGGTCGTGTCGTAGATCGCGAAGTCGCCGGGCGTGAGAGCGGTTTCGCGGCCGTCCTGGCTCAGGACGCAATTCCCGCGCACCTGCAGTCCGAGTTTGAAGTAGTCGGGGTTCGCGGCGCGGATGGTCCGGGGCGTTCGCCGAATGACGTGCGGGGCGGCCGTGACCTCGCTGATCCGAACCGCGCCGACCGTCACGCCGCGGACGACGCCACGGAAGTCGTCGTGGTCTGCCGACGTCATCTCGAGGGGGACGAACGCGTCGCTCACCGCCTCGCGGAACTCGTCGAACGAGACGAGGCGCTGTGCCGCCGGACGAATGACACTGCTCGCGGCCACCATCTGTCTCAATTGCGTTTGACGGCTTCGCGGGCGGCGGTGCCCGACGCCAGCTTCTCCAGCAACCCGATCAGGACGAGCCGTTCCGACGGTGTCAGCGTCTCGGTCCACGTCTGCTCGCGTTTGTTGTGCGCCGAGTACGTGCTGACGATGGCGTCGTGTCCGGCGTCGGTCAGCTCGAGGTCGACCGCCCGGCGGTCGCCGGCGGACGGTCGCCGCGTCACGAGACCGTCGCGCTCGAGCGTGTTCACCAGCGCCGACACGGCAGACCTGCTCATCCCGGACAGCGAGGCCACCCGCTTGGCTTCGCACGGTCCGGCGAGCCACAACACGAACAGCACGCGGAATCCGGGCCAGCTCCACCCGCTGGGCCGGTGGACCGTCGACTCGAGGTCGTAGACGAGGGCACTGGTCACGCGGTGCAGTGCGAGAACCAGCCGCATCGACACCGGATCGACCTCGGGCAGTTCGTCGACGGTCTTGCCCACCGCGAAGTCCACGAAGGACAGGAAGTCCAGGTTGCTCTGGTCGGTCGTCTCCTCGGGCATGACCACAGGTTAGCGGCCGAATGGGTGTAATCAAAGCCTTGACAAATGGCGCCCGTGAGTACTTGTTAACGTCGGGCGGTTAATAAGTACTCACAGGCCGCGCGCGGCATTGCCTGCGTCGACGGGCAGGACGATACCGCTGATGTGTGCGCTGCCCTCGGCGGCGAGGAACAGCACGACCCGGGTGATCTCGGCGGCGTCCAGCCACGCCACGGGCTGGGCGTGCAGGCTGCGGAACACCGGTTCCACGTCCTCCGCTGCGGGCGCCTCGAGGTCGGGTCGCATCATCCGGTAGAGGGCGTCATTGTGAATCATCGGTGTCGAGATATTGCCCGGCGCAATCGCATTCACCGTGATGCCTTGCGGGGCGAGGTCGAGCGCCGCGCTCTTGGTGAGCCCGATGACGCCCCACTTCGACGCCGCGTACGCGGCCATGTTGGTGTTGCCGGCCCGGCCGAGCATCGACGAGATGGTGATGATCCGGCCGTATCCCCGCCGGATCATGCCGGGCGCCACCGCTCCCACGGTGTTGAAGACGCCGGTGAGGTTGGAACCGATCGCCTCCGACCACTGCTCCTGCGTGAGCGACTGCACCGGGGCGGCCACCGAGACGCCGGCATTCGCGACCGCGACGTCGATCCGCCCGAACTCGGACTCCGCCTCCGCGATCAGTGCGTCCATCGCCGCCCGGTCGGCGGTGTCCGCCTCGGCGGTGATGCACCGGCGACCGGTGGCGCGCACCAGCTCCGCGGTCTCGCCGAGGTCGGCGGCGGTGGCCAGGGGATAGTTCACCGCCGGGCTGTCCTCGCAGCGGTCGCACAGAACTATGTCTGCTCCGCGCTCGGCCAGTGCGACCGCGTGGCTGCGGCCCTGGCCTCGGGCGCCGCCGGTGATCAGGGCGACCCGGCCTTCGAAGTCTTCCATCGTCGTTCTCCTGTCCGGGGCGGATCAGCGCAGCTTGATGCTGCCGCCGTCCGCCATCAGTGTCTGTCCGGTCATGTACCGCGAATCTTCGGACGCGAGGAACACCGCTACGGGCGCGATATCGGTCTCGGGATCGCCGATCCGCTGGAGCGGAACCTTCGCCACGGACGCGGCGGCACGGTCGGGGAATCGTTCCTGCCAGGCGAGGACGCCCTCGGTCGCGGCGAACGGGCAGATCACGTTCACCCGGATCTGGTCGGCAGCCCACTCGTTGGCCGCCACCCGGCTGACGCCGCGGATCGCTTCCTTCGCCGCGGCGTACGACGTCTGGGTGGGCATGCCGTCGAGCCCGGACCCGGACGCGAAGTTGATCACCGACCCGTTCGACGCCTTCAACTGCTCGTAGCAGGCCTGCATGAGGTGCACGACCGGATAGAACCCGGTCCGAAATGAGAGGTCGAACATCTCCTGGGTGTGGTCGATCAGCAGTGCCTGCCGCGAGGCGTGGGCGTTGTTGACCAGGACGTCCACGGATCCGAACGCGGCGACGGCGGCGTCCCGGATCTGCTCCGCGGACTCGCGCCGGGAGATGTCGGTGTTCAGGAAGCGAGCGGACGATCCCAGTTCCAGCTCGAGGTCCTTGCCGCGTTCGTCGTCGATGTCGACGAACAGGACGTTGGCGCCCTCACGGACGAACACCGTCGTCACGGCCCGGCCGATGCCTCCGGCGCCGCCCGTCACGATCGCCGTCTTTCCGTGCAACCTCATCGTGTGCTCCTTCTGCGGGTGTGGCTCAGACATCGGCGGTGTCGCCGGTCGCCAGCGCGACGTTCTCCAGTTCGGCGACGCTGAACGCGGCATAGTTCTCGTACGGTCCGCGGCCGGCGAAATAGGGTGTGAGACGATCCTCGAGCTCCTCGGGTGAGAACGCGGAACCCGCTGCGTCGAAGCGGTTCTCGACCTTCGGCGCCGCCATCAGCGCGACCATCTTGCCGTACACGACGAACACCTGCCCGTTGATCTCCTCGGAGGCGGGGGAGGCCAGGTAGTGGACGAGGGTGGCGACCCGTTCGGGGGACAGGGGGTCGAGTCCCGCGTCGGCCGTGTTCTCGCCGAACGCGTCGGCGGTCATGGCCGTCCTGGCGCGCGGGCAGATCGCGTTGGCGCGCACCCCGTAACGCGACAGGCCCTGTGCCGTCGACAGTGTGAGCGCGGTGATCCCGGCCTTCGCGGCCGAGTAGTTGGGCTGGCCCGCCGATCCGAACAGGAACGCCTCGGACGACGTGTTGACGACCCGCCCGTACACGGGGCCTCCGGCGGCCTTGCTCGCCTCGCGCCAGTGCACGGCGGCGGCGCGCGAGGTGGCGGCGTGCCCTTTGAGATGGACGCGGATGACGTCGTCCCAGTCGGTTTCGGAGAGGTTGAAAATCATCTTGTCGCGCAGGATTCCGGCGTTGTTGACGAGGATGTCCATCGATCCGAACGTGCGGACGGCCTCGTGCACGAGGCGTTCGCCCAGCGCCCAGTCGGAGACGTCGCCGGTCACGGCGGTGGCGCGGCCGCCGGCCGCCGCGATCTCCGCGGCCACCTCGTGTGCGCCCTCGCCCATGTCGTTGACGACGACTGCCGCGCCTGCGGCGGCGAGTGCGAGGGCTTCGGCCCGGCCGAGGCCTGCGCCTGCGCCGGTGACGACGGCGGTGCGTCCGGCGAGACTGAGTGATTCCGTCATGGGAACTCCTGATTGCGAGAAGAAGTAGATTTCATTCTAGTTGTATCGCACGAACTACTGCTCAGTCACCAGTAGGGCGCGATCTGATGGAGGAATGTTTTCTAGTTTTCCTGCCGATTAGGCATCGACGACACCGGCTGCGGGCAGGTCTCGGTGAGTGGGAACTGTGGTCGACGTCACTGGACGGCATGCCAGGTTGGGCGTGCTGATCCTCTCGAATCCCCCGGAGCCACATATGCATAACATGCCCCTGTCCCCAGGTGAGGCGGAGCGCGCACCGCTCTCACGCGGGAAGGCGTTCGCCCTGCTGGCCTTGATCATCCTTCTGGTCGAAGTCATCCCGCTCGCCTACAACTTCGTCACCCCGGCGCTGCCGGAGATCGCGAAACACTTCGGCACCGCGAACGTCGGCTGGGTGATCACGATCGTCACCCTGATGCTCGCCGCCTCGACTCCGCTCGTCGGCAAACTCGGCGACATCTACGGCAAGAAGCGGATGATGCTCGTGTCCGCCGCGGTTTTCGGAGTCGGTTCACTACTCGGCGCGCTGGCCCCCAACTTCGAACTCTTCCTCGTGGGCCGCGGCTTGCAGGGTGCGGGCATGGCGATCCTCGTGCTCGCCTACGGCTTGATCCGAGACATCCTGCCCCCGTCGATCATTCCCGTGGCCGTGGGATTCGTCGCCACCGGAATGGGGGCCAGCACCATCCTCGGCCCGATCATCGGCGGTTACCTCATCGACCACTTCGGCTACACCGGCGTGTTCTGGGCGCAACTCCTCCACGTGGCGGTCGTCGGAATCGCGGTCGCGATCTTCGTTCCCGAGACCACGCTGCGGACGCGATCGAAGCTGGATGTGCTCGGCGCGGCCATCCTCGGCCTCGGCGCCTTCGTGCTGCTGTTCGGTATCGGCAAGGCCACCGCGTGGGGTTACACGGCCCCGCAGACATTGCTGTGCGTTGGCGGCGGGCTCGCCATCCTCGCCGGCTGGCTGCTCTACGAACGCACGCCGAAGGAACCGCTCATCGACCTGCAGATGCTGAAGCACGGACCCGTCGCGAAAACATTGGCCGCCAGCGGTTTCGTCCAGTTCGTCCTGGTCAGCCATTCGATGCTCATCCCGATGTTCGTGATGACCGATCCCGACCTCGGTCTCGGTTACGGATTCGGAGTCACCGCACTCGCCGTCGCCATCTACACCGTCCCCACGGGCGTCGTGTCGATGATCGCGGGCCCGGTCGGCGGATACTTCACCCGCCGCATCGGCCCGGCACCGGTTCTGGTGTTCGGCGGCGCGTCCCTCGCACTCGGATCGTTCCTGCTCGCCACCCTGCACCACTCGACGGTCCAGATGATGTTCGGGCAGTTGGTGATCGGCCTCGGGCTCGGTTCCGCGTCGGCGACGCTGCCGAACCTCATCATGCGCACCGTGCCCGCGCAGACACAGGGGATCGCAGGCGGGATGCTGAACCTGTCCGGCTCGCTGGGCAGTGCGATCGGCAGTCAGGTGATGATCGCCATCGTCGCGATCCCCGGTGTTGTCCTGGTGGGCCGCGCCGCGCAGTACTCGGAGAAGGGCTTCGTCTACGCCTTCTTCACCCTCGCCGTCGCCGGAATGCTGGCCGCGGTGATGGGACTTCTCCTCATCCGCAACAAGATCGAGCGTCCGGTCGACGTGGCGTCGCCGAAGTCGGAGATGGTCGCCTGACAGTTTCCTTGCCGGACCACGAGGCCCGCAGCATCTGCGGGCCTCGTGTCGGTGTGGCAGTCCAAGTGTTCAGGCGCGCACACCCGCCGCCAGCAGGATGCGCGCCTCCTCGCGACCGTCGAGCAACCGATTGACGCGCCGGGTCACCTTCCACTCGCCGTCGATCTTGGCGAGCTCCCACCGGTTGGCGGTGATCCGGTGGACGCGGAATCCGTTTTCGTCGTGAATGATCAACTGCGACTTGCACGTGGCCACCGCGGTGTCACCGTCGACGCGCACGTGCCCGGGCTCGAGCATGTGCGCGCAGCCGCCGCCGATCCAGCCCTGATGCGCCTGCGACTGCACCATTGCCGTGATGGCCGCATGCCCGCGCATCACCCCGGTGTCGACGTCGTACACACCGTCCTCGGTCCACAGACGCGCGACCGCGTCGGCCGAACCGCTGTCGATGGCGGGACCGTAGGCTGTCATCAGCTCGAGGATGGCGAGCTTGTCTTCGAGCGCGGTGACGCGTTCGGCAAGTGCGCGGACGAGGTCTTCGGTGCCGGTCATGGACGGATCCTGTCTTCGGTTGGGGTGCGGAAGGAGAGGCCGAGTTCGTCGCCCAGCTGCCGGAGGGCCTCCAGTTGCTCGCAGTAGTGGGCTGCACTCGTGGACGCGAGGGTGGCGCTGACGACGGTGGTGCCGGCGTCGCGTCGTCGTTCGAGGGCACGGGTCACGGTGTCGCGCGAGCCGATCGGGTCGAGGGGCGCGCCCGCGCTGAGGACCACGTCGAAAGCGTCGGGGAGGTAGACCTTGGTGAGCAGCGTGCACAATTCGTCGAGCGAGAGACCGAACGGCACCCACCCGTCGCCGAGCGTCACCGCGCGGCGCAGGGACCGCAGTGTCCGTCCCCCGATCCACAGCGGGACCCGTGGCTGGACGGCGTGCGGTTCGACGACGACGCCGTCGAAGTCGTAGAACGTGCCGTGGTACTCGGGCCGAGGTTGCGACAGCGACGCACGGAGCGCCGCGAGGGCGTCGTCGGCGCGGGCGCCCCGGTCGTCGAAATGGGCGCCGAGCAGGTCGAATTCCTCGCGCAGGCTGCCCACGCCCAGCCCGAGGACGAGGCGGCCGCCGCTGACGACGTCGAGCGTGCCGTAGCGCTTCGCGATCTCGAGGGGGTGGTGATAGCCGAGCACCAAGACCTGGGTGGCGAGGCGGATGCCGGTGGTGTGGGCGGCGAGGAACCCGAGGGTCGCGAGCGGGTCCCAGTACGTACCGCCGCGCTCGATCGCGACGTCGGTGGGGACGGCGACGTGCTCGCTGCAGGTGAGGTGGTGGTAGCCGAGGCGGTCGGCCGTGCCGGCGATCGCGGTCAACTCCGCGATGCCGGCGCCGAGTTCCCAGTCCGCGCGGACCGCGGGGTGCGCGATGACGATGGGTGGCGCGATTCCTATGTGCATCAGGTGGTTACTCCGCTGTCGGGGGTCGGTCTGTCGTCACCGTTGTAGTGGAGGTGCCCGCGGGTCGCGCGGGCATTCCCGCTGACCGGACGCGGCGATTGTCCGATTTCTTCCCCGCGGCGGGCACGGCTGGTACATTTTAAGAATTCATTTCAATTTTTGTCGGGCGTATGCGTGTGACCAGGATATTTGGAGGCGTCGATGACTGTCGTCGATTCGGATGATGCACTGTCGGTACCCGCTGCGAAGAAGGATCTGCCACCGTCGATGGTCGAGCGGATGACGCTGATCCTCGACGCGTTCGACGGCCGCACGTCACGCCTGACCCTCGAGGAGGTCGCGTGCCGCACCCGGCTACCGCGGTCCACGGTGCACCGCATCCTCGACCAGCTGGTTCGCCTCGACTGGGTCGACCACGCCAGCTTCGGCTACTGCCTCGGACGGCGCGCGATGGGTCTCGGCGGCGGCGACAACGGGCACAGCCAGGTCCGGGCCGCGGCGGCCCCGCTGCTGCACGACCTGCACATGCAGACCGGAATGGTGGTGCACCTGGCCGTGCTGGACGGCGCGGAGAGCGTGTACCTGGACAAGGTGGGCGGACGGATGGCCGCAAGCCTGCCGTCGCGGGTGGGTGGGCGCGTGCCCGCCTACACGACGGCGGGCGGCAAGGCGATGCTGGCGTGGGTCGACCCGGAGGAGGTCGACGGCATGTACGGGCCGCGGCTCAACCGGAGCACGGACCGCACGATCACCGAACTGTCCACACTGCACCAGGAGCTCAACCGGATCCGGCAGCGCCGCGGCCTCGCGTTCGAGCGAGGGGAGGCGGTGCGCGGAATCGGGTGCGTCGGTGTCGCGGTCCGCAGCGCCGACGGGCCGGTGGCCGGCATCTCGCTGTGCGGCGACGCGCGGACCGTCCAACTCGAACGCGTCGCCCCGCTCGTCGTCGACGCCGCCCGGGAAGTCACCCGGACGCTCCACCCCGAACTGGGAACACCCCGTCGCGGCCGCCGGACCCCGGAGATCCCGGACAGCTCGTGGTCGACCGAGACGCTGGACCAGCTCCTCGCGGTGCAGTCCGGTCAATGGCTGTAGCGCCCGTGCGCGCGTAAGGAGTCTCTGGACTCGTTACGCGCGCACGGGTCGCGGAGCGGCGTCGAGGCCGAACCCGCCCCGGAAGAACACCATCGGCCGCTCCTCGCACACCGATTCGAGTTCCCGGACCCGTCCGATCACGACGTCGTGGTCGCCGGCGGTGTGCACCGACTGCACGTCCGCGTGCACGCGCACGAGGACCCCCGGCAGTGACGGCGTCGACCACCGCGACGGCTCCCAGGCGAGCCCGTCGAACTTGGTGCCCCGGCTCGAGCCGAACCGGAAACAGAGGTCCGTCTGGTCCTCGCGCAGCACGTTGATCGTGAAACGCCGCGACCGCCGGATGCGCGGCCATGCCCGCCCGCGGTGATCGGCGCAGAACAGGATCAACGGCGGCTCCAGGGACACCGACGCGAACGACTGACACGTGAAACCCACCGGACCCTCGGTGTCGAGGCCGGTCACCACCGTCACTCCGCTGGCGAATTGGCCGAGGGCACGGCGCATCTCGTCCGGTGACGGTGCGTCCGAGCGTGTCCCGGACTGGGCGCCGGCCGGTTCGGTTGCCATCAGACCGCCTCCGATTGCTGTTCCGTCGCCGACCCGTTCGACGATCGTCCCCGAGGCTAGGGACGGTGCCGAACGGTCACGAGATGCCGTCTCGGTCAGTGGAAATCCCCGGCCGATGCCTGCGCGAGCAGGGCGATGTCTCGCTGACCGGGATCGCTTCTGTCCGAGCCGGGAGCGCGCTGGCAACGTGACCGACCATGACGACTGACTCGAGTTACGAGGGCACCCTGAAGGAGCTGAAGACCGACCTCGGCGTGCTTCGCTACCACGAGGCCGGCGACGGCCCGCCTCTTCTGCTGCTGCACGGCTCCGGCCCCGGCGTGACGGGGTGGCGCAACTTCCGCGGCAACCTCGGCGTCTTCGCCGAGCACTTCCGCACCTTCGTCCTGGAGTTCCCGGGATTCGGGGTCAGCGACGACTTCGGCGGCCATCCGATGCTCACAGCAGGCGACGCGGTGCTCCGCTTCCTCGACGGGCTCGGGCTCGACGAGGTGGCGATGCTCGGAAACTCGATGGGCGGCATCGTCGCCACCCAGTTCGCCATCGCGCACCCCGACCGGGTCGGCAAGCTGATCACCATCGGCGGCATCGGCAGGAACCTCTTCAGCCCCGGCCCCGGTGAGGGCATCAACCTCCTGATGGAGTTCACGGACGACCCCACCCGGGAACGACTGATCGCGTGGCTGCACTCGATGGTGTTCGACCCCGCGATGGTCACCGAGGAACTGATCGAGGAACGCTGGACGCAGGCCACCGATCCCGAGACTCTCGCCAGCGCCCGCAAGATGTACAGCAAGGCGGCGTTCGAGGCCGGAGCCCGGGCCGCACTCGAATCCGACGCGGCCCCGTACTGGGCTCAGCTGCACAAGGTGAAGGCACCGACACTGCTCACGTGGGGTCGCGACGACCGAGTCAGCCCGCTGGACATGGCGATCATCCCGATGCGGTCGATTCCCCGGGCGGAACTGCACGTGTTCCCGAACTGCGGGCACTGGGCGATGATCGAACAGAAGACGGCGTTCGAGAGTGCCGTCCTCGCCTTCCTGCTCCGCAAGGACGGCAGCGGACGATGAGCGGCACCGAAGAAACCTTCGACACCACAGTCGATTTCCTCGTCGTCGGCAGCGGTGGCGGCGGCATGGCCGCGGCGATCACCGCCGCCGACCGGGGAATCGACACTCTCGTCATCGACAAGGGCGCCACGTTCGGCGGATCCACCGCCATCTCCGGGGGCGGCATCTGGATTCCCAACGCCCCGACGCTGCGGGAGAAGGGCGTGATCGACTCACGGGAGTCGATCCGCCGCTACCTCGACATCATCACCGAGGGCACGGTTCCCGCCGACCGGCTCGACGCGTTCGTCGACAAGGGCCCCGAGCTGATGGAACTGCTCGACCGCAGCCCGCACATGAAGCTCTACTGGGTGAAGGGCTACTCCGACTACCACCCGGAGTACGACGGCGGCCGACCGCTCGGGCGCACCATCGAATGCACGCCGTTCGACACCCGGGCGCTGAAAGAGGACGAGCAGTACCAGCGTCCGAACAGCATGAAGGGCCCGCTCGGACTGTGGGTCACGTCCAAGGACTACCACGACCTCGCCATGGTCAAGCGCACCTGGAAGGGCCGCAAGGCATCCCTCGTCGCGGCGTGGCGGGTGGCGTCCAACGTGATCCGCCGACGCCACATGGCCACCGGCGGCCGGGCACTCGTGGCGCGGATGCGGATGGTCCTCAAGGACGCCGGAGTGCCGCTGTGGCTGAAGACGTCGATGACGGAACTGATCGTCGACGGCACAGGAGCAGTCGTCGGTGTTCTCGCCCAACGCGACGGACGGACGGTCCGGATCGGGGCGCGTCGCGGCGTGCTGCTCGCGACCGGCGGATTCGACCACAACCAGGACATGCGCGCGAAATACCTGCCCAAGCACGGCGTCCCGGACGTCAGTGCCGGTGCCAGGGAGAACACCGGCGACGGCATCGTCGCCGGCCAGAAGCTCGGCGCGGCGGTCGACCTCATGGACGACGCCTGGTGGATGCCGTCGGTGTTCCACCCGATGGGCGCCGTGATCCCGCTCGTCTCGGAACGGTGCATTCCGCCGTCGGTGATCGTCGACGGTCGCGGCGAACGCTTCACCAACGAGTCGTCGCCGTACGTGAACTTCGTGCACGACCAGCTCGACGGCGGTCACGTCCCGGCGTGGTTCGTGATGGACGGCAAGGCGAAGTCGCGGTATCCGTTCGCGCAGGTTCTGCCGGGTGTGCCGTTCCCGCAGGGGTTCTACGATTCCGGAGTCGTGCACAAGGCGGACACGCTGCGCGACCTCGCCGATGCGATCGGCGTCAAGGCCGACACCCTGGTTGCGACCATCGACCGGTTCAACGGCTTCGCCCGCACCGGCAAGGACGAGGACTTCGGCCGCGGCGACAGCGCGTACGACCGGTACTACGGCGACCCGACGATGAAGAATCCGTGCCTCGACGAGATCGTCCAGGGACCGTTCTACGCAATCCGATGCGAGGCAGGCGACCTGGGCACCAAGGGCGGCCTCGTCACCGACGCCGACGCACGGGTGCTCCGCGAGGACGGCTCCGTCATCGACGGCCTGTACGCCACCGGCAACACGTCGGCGTCGGTGATGGGCAACGAATACGCCGGCGCGGGCGCGACCATCGGTCCCGCCATGGTGTTCGGCTACATCGCCGCGCTGCACGTCGCCGACGTGAGTCGCGAAGCGTCCCGGACCACGCGAGCGCACTCACGTGCGGGAGAGGTGGCGTGATGCTGAGCGATGCGCAGCGACTGTCCGCCGCCCACCTGCTGCGGAACGCCGAACAGGACCGTGCGCCGATCGACCCGTTGACCACCGTGTTCCCGGGCATCGACGTGGTCGACGCCTACGAGATCGCGCTGATCAACATCCGGGCGCGGCGGGAGGCGGGCGAGACGGTGTACGGCCACAAGGTCGGGCTGTCGTCCGAGGTCATGCAGAAGATGATGGGCGTGGACGAGCCCGACTACGGACATCTGCTGTCGAGCATGGTGTACACCGAGGGGACGCCGATCGACACCGCCCGGTTCTGCTATCCGCGCATCGAGGTGGAGATCGGTTACGTCCTCGGCGAGACCCTGCCGGGGGAGGGGTGCACCGAAGAGGACGTGCTGGCGGCCACCGAATACATCGTTCCCAGCATCGAACTGATCGACTCCCGAATCACGGACTGGAAGATCGGCCTCGCCGACACGATCGCCGACAACGCGTCCTCGGCAGGCGTGATCCTCGGCGCCGGACGGGGGGAGCCGGCGAACGTCGACATCGGCGGGATCTCCGCCGTGCTGTTCCAGGGCGAGGAGGAGATCGCGCGGGGTGAGGCGTCGGCGGTGCTCGGCAATCCCACGAAGGCCGTGGCCTGGCTGGCCCGGAAGGTCGCGAGCTTCGGAGTGCGACTCGAGGCCGGGCACGTGATCCTTCCCGGCTCGTGCACCCGCGCGATCGACGCCCGGCCCGGTGACGTGTTCCGCGCCGATTTCAGTGACATCGGTTCCGTATCAGTAGAATTCAAGTGAAGGCGACAACTGTGACCAAGGCTCTCGCCGCGATCGTCGGATCCGGCAACATCGGCACCGACCTGCTGTACAAGCTCCTCCGCTCGGAGATCATCGAGCCCCGCTGGATGATCGGCGTCGACCCCGACAGCGAGGGACTGAAGCGCGCCGCGGACCGGGGTGTGATCGCCAGCGCCGAAGGCGTCGACTGGCTGCTCGCCCAGGACGAGCGCCCCGACATCGTCTTCGAGGCCACGTCCGCCTACGTGCACCGGGCGAACGCCCCCCGCTACCGGGAACTTGGCATCCAGGCCGTCGACCTCACCCCCGCCGCGCTCGGACCCGCCGTCGTGCCCGCCGTGAACATGGGCGAGCACCGGACCGCGCCGAACGTCAACCTCATCACGTGCGGCGGCCAGGCGACCATCCCGATGGTGTACGCCGTCTCCCGGATCACCGAGGTGGCGTACGCCGAGATCGTCGCCAGTGTGGCGTCGCCGTCCGCAGGCCCGGGCACCCGCGCGAACATCGACGAATTCACGATCACCACGAGCCGGGGCATCGAGACGATCGGCGGGGCGAAGAAGGGCAAGGCGATCATCATCCTGAACCCGGCCGAACCGCCGATGTTCATGAAGGACACCGTGTTCTGCTCCATTCCCGCCGACGCCGACCGGGACGCGATCACCGCGTCCATCCACGACGTCGCGGCGTCCGTGCAGGCGTACGTCCCCGGCTACCGACTGCGCGCCGAACCGCAGTTCGACGACCCGACGCCGATCAGCGGTGGCCTCGCCCGGGTCGGCATCTTCCTCGAGGTCGAGGGCGCGGGCGACTTCCTGCCGCCCTACTCCGGCAACCTCGACATCATGACCGCCGCCGCCACCAAGGTCGGCGAGAGTTTCGCGACGCAGATCCTCGGCGCGAGCGTCTGACGCGTCCGCCCCATTCACTCTTCGAAGGAATACCGATGCCTTACAGTGCCGATCTCGACATCCGGGTGACGGACTCGTCCCTGCGCGACGGGTCCCACGCCAAGCGACACCAGTTCACCGTCGAACACGTCCGCTCGATCGTCGGGGCACTCGACGCCGCCGGGGTCCCGGTCATCGAGGTCACCCACGGCGACGGACTCGGCGGTTCCTCGTTCAACTACGGCTTCAGCCACACCCCGGAGCAGGAACTGATCAAGGCCGCGGTGGAGACGGCGGAGCGGGCCAGGATCGCGTTCCTCATGCTCCCCGGACTGGGGGTCCAGTCCGACATCCGCGAGGCCGCGGACAACGGCGCGAGCATCTGCCGCATCGCCACGCACTGCACCGAAGCCGACATCTCCGTGCAGCATTTCGGTCTCGCCCGCGAACTCGGGCTGGAGACGGTCGGCTTCCTGATGATGTCGCACAGTCAGCCGCCGGAGGTTCTCGCGAAGCAGGCCCGGATCATGGCCGACGCCGGCTGCCAGTGCGTGTACGTGGTGGACTCGGCCGGGGCGCTGATCCTGAACGCCGTCAGCGACCGCGTGTCCGCCCTGGTGGCCGAACTCGGCGACGACGCGCAGGTCGGCTTCCACGGGCACGAGAACCTCGGGCTCGGTGTCGCCAACTCGGTGCTCGCCGTCGAGGCCGGCGCCCTGCAGATCGACGGCTCCACCCGGCGGTTCGGTGCGGGCGCGGGCAACACCCCGGTCGAGGCGTTCGCCGCCGTGACCGAGAAGCTCGGAATCCGCACCGGCATCGACACTCTGAAGATCATCGACGCGGCCGAGGACGTCGTCCGTCCGATCATGGACGGCGACTGCCAGCTCGACCGGCTGTCGCTGATGATGGGCTACGCGGGTGTCTACTCCAGCTTCCTCAAGCACGCCGATTCCCACGCCCGCCGGTACGGGGTGTCCGGTGCGGAGATCCTCATCGAAGCCGGCCGACGCAAGCTGGTCGGCGGCCAGGAGGACCAGCTGATCGAGATCGCCCTCGGCCTCGCAGACCGGGGCCCCGCGGGTTCCGCAGTCGCCGAGAAGAAGTCCGCCTAGGCGTTTCGCCGGGTACCGACACCAGAAAGCCGAGATCATCATGGGCCAGGTTCTTGACAGGATCGAACAGTACGCGGACGAGATCCGAGCGGAAGGCGCCGAAGGCGACAAGCTGATGCGCCTGTCCGACACCTCCGCGAAACGGTTGCGCGACTCCGGAGTGATACGGATGCTCCAGCCCACGGAGTACGGCGGCTACGAATCGCATCCGCGCGAGTTCGCCGAGACCGCAATGGGCATCGGCGCCATCGACGGGGCCGCGGGCTGGGTGAGCGGCATCGTCGGCGTCCACCCGTGGGAACTGGCGTTCTTCGACCGCACGGCCCAGGACGAGGTGTGGGGCGAGGACTCCGACATGTGGATGGCCTCGCCGTACGCCCCGATGGGGGTGGCCGTGCCCACCGACGGCGGCTACGTCCTCAACGGCCGGTGGTCGTTCTCCTCGGGCACCGACCACTGCGGGTGGATCATGATCGGCGCCGCGGTCGGCGACCGGGACGGCAACCGGGTGATGCCCCCGCAGATCCTGCACGTGCTGCTGCCACGCTCGGACTACGACATCGACCAGGACAGCTGGAACGTCGTCGGATTGCGCGGCACCGGGTCCAAGGACCTGATCGTCAAGGATGCGTTCATTCCTCAGCACCGGACGTTGCAGGCCGACAAGGTCTTCGACGGGTCCGCGCCGAAGGAGTTCGGCCGCACCCAGACGCTGTACAACTTCCCGTTCTCGTGCATCTTCCCGCTCGGCATCACGTCGTCGCTGATCGGCATCGCCGAGGGCGCCCTGGCCTGCCACCTGAACGCGCAGCGTGAACGTGTCACCGTGTCGGGCACCGCGATCAAGGACGATCCGTACGTGCTGTTCGCGATCGGCGAGGCGGCGGCGGAGATCGCGGCGTCGCGCGCGGCGATCCTCGAGACGGTCGATCGGTTCTGGGACATGACCGAGAAGGGCCAGGACGTCTCGTTCGAACTCCGCTCCATCGGCCGGCGCACGCAGACGGCCGCGGCCTGGCGGGCAGTGCGCGCCGTGGACGAGATCTTCGCGCGATCCGGTGGCGGTGCGCTCCAACTGAAGACACCCCTGCAGCGCTTCTGGCGGGATGCCCACGCCGGCCTCTCCCACGCCATCCATGTGCCGGGTTCGATCTTCCACTCCTCGGCGCTGACTCAGCTCGGCGGGGAACCTCAGGGCATCCACCGGTCGATGATCTAGGCGCTCCGCACCCGTGAGTGGTTAAGGAGTGCAGGGACTCGTCAACCACGCACGGGCGGCGGAGCCGCCTCCAGGAAAGGACGTTCACATGACCGACATTCGAGGGCTCGGCTATCTCAGGATCCAGACGAAGGACGTGCCACGCTGGCGTGGGCTGGTGGTGGACGGGCTGGGCATGGCCGAGGGTTCCGGCCCCGAGCCCGACGGCCTGTACCTGCGCGTCGACGAGCGGCGGTCGCGGCTGATCGTCCTCCCGGGCGACACCGACAAGGCGCTCGCGGTGGGGTGGGAGGTGCGCGACCAGTTCGCCCTCCAGCGGGTGCGTGAGCAGGTGGAGAAGGCGGGTGTCACGGTCGACGTCTTGTCCGAGGAGGAGTCGCGGTACCGCGACGCCGAGCAGGTGATCGCGTTCGACGATCCGTCCGGCACACGGGTGGAGGTGTTCTTCGGACCCGTGCTCGACCACAGTCCGGTCGTCACCCCGCACGGCGGGCGGTTCGTCACCGGCGCACAGGGCCTGGGGCACGTGGTCCTCCCGACCCCGGCGTTCGAGGAGGCCTACACGTTCTACACCGAGGTGCTGGGCTTCCTGCCCCGCGGGGCGATCCGGCTCGGACCGGCCGACGCCCCGGGACCGGCCCGCCGCGTGCGGTTCATGGGTGTCAATCAGCGCCATCACAGCCTCGCGTTGTGCCCTGCGCCGCACAGCGGCGAACCCGGGATGGTGCATCTGATGACGGAGGTCGACACGCTCGACGCCGTCGGGCAGGCACTCGACCGGCTCGGCAAGCTCGGCTTCTCCATCTCGTCGACCCTCGGTCGCCACACCAACGACCGCATGGTGTCGTTCTACGTGCGTGCCCCCGGCGGCTGGGACCTCGAGTTCGGGACGGAGGGCGTGCTCGTCGACGAGAAGCATTACACCGCCGAGGAAATTACGGCCGACAGCTACTGGGGTCACGACTGGTCGGGTTCCGAGCCGCTGGCGGCGTTCTCATGACGTTGTCGCGTGCCCGGATCGGAGCGGTGGCGGCGCTCGTCCTCCTCGGTGGAAGTGCCTGTTCCACTGCGACTTCCGAGACGGCGGCGGATCCGGCCGCACTCCGGCCGGGACAGCTGCTGTCGTCCCGCGCAGTCGCGGACGGTCCGGCACTGCCGAGCGCCGCGCGGAACGAGGTGATCACCTACGCGTCGCAGGACGGCAACGGCGACCCCGTCGTGGTGTCGGGCACCGTATCGATTCCCCGCACGCCGGCACCCGAGGGCGGATATCCGGTGATCAGCTGGGCGCACGGCACGACCGGCGTCGCCGACGCCTGCGCCCCGTCCGCGGATTTCGCCGGCGGCCCAGCCCACGGCTATCTCTCCGGGGTGAACGCGTCCCTCGACGACTGGGTCGCCAGGGGATATGCGGTGGTGAGCACGGACTACCAGGGTCTGGGCACGCCGGGCATCCACCCGTACGTCAACGGTGACACGGAGACGAACGCCGTCGTGGACATCGTCCGCGCCGCCCGGGCGATGGATCCGGCGGTCGGCTCGACGTGGTTCGTGATCGGCCACAGTCAGGGTGGGCAGGCGGCGTTGTTCACCGCCGCGCAGGGCGGGGAGCGCGCCCCGGAACTGCACCTCGGTGGTGCCGTGGCGATCGCCCCGGGCAACGGGCTCGACCAGACGCCGCAGTACTTCCGCTCCGGTGTTCCGGGTATCGAAGCGGCCGAGGCGTTCCTCCCGCTGATCCTCCTCGGAGCCCAGGCAGCGGATCCTGCCATCGACCCGTCGGCGTTGCTGACGGAGCAGGCGCAATCGCTGTTGACGGTGGCGCGGACCGGGTGCATCGACGACATCCGGAAGGTCCCGCCCGTGCCCGCCGATCAGGTCTTCCGTCCCGACGCCGACCTGGGACCGCTCACCGAGTATTTGGCACGCCAGGAGCCGTCGAGGGTCCACGTGCAGGTTCCGACGCTGGTCGCGCAGAGTTCCGGCGACCTGGTGGTGAGCAAGCCGTCGACGGATCTGATGGTGAAGACGTTGCAGGACAACGGGAACGAACTGACCTATCGGACGTACGAGGGTGTGGACCATCGCGGGACGATCGGCGTGTCGCAGAAGGACGCGCAGGAGTTCGTCGCCGGGATCCTCGCTCGCTGAGGACGCCGGGACCTCGACCCGACTACACAACCATCAACAGAGCGTTGACAACAGACTGTTGATGGCGTGTGGTGGTCGGGTGACCACCGGCAGGTCCACCAGGACTTCCTGCGCACAACGTTGCCGTGGCGGACGCGTGCACCGCCTGGCAGCTGGCCGAGATGGGTTTCGGCGAGACGACCGTGACCTTCGACGAGACGATCACCCGGCTGGCGACCGCGGCCGACGCCCTGGCCGAATTCGAGGCGCCCCTGGTCGCGGGCATGGACCGGTTCGCCGGCTATCACCGGCGGTTCGCCGGTGCCCTCGAGCGAGCGGGCACCGATCCGGCCTGGATCACGGCAACCGACCGCGACTCCTGCCACCGCGCCTGGTTCGAGTTCCACGAGGACCTCATCGCTTCCCTCGGCCTGGCCCGATGACAGGCCTAGTCTCGAATTATGGGCCTACGACTGCGAGACAGCATCGGACGTCAGTTGCGCGAGCTTCGCTACGAGCCGACGGCGAAGCGGATCCGTGCGGTGCTGAACGGGACCACGGTGGTCGACAGTGACCGTGCGGTCCTGGTCTGGGAACCGCGGCGCGTCGTTCCCACGTACGCGGTGCCGGCGGAGGACATCGACGCGGAGTTGTCGCCGGAGCCAACGGATTCGGTGCCGGTCGAGGGCGCCGGCGACGTCGGTTTCGCCCTGCCGGACGTGACGACGATGCCGGTACTCGATCCGCGGGTGCCGTTCTCGGTGCACAGCACGGAGGGCGAACCCGTCGTGCTCCGTACCGCCGGCGCGGAGTACGCCGTGGGGTTCCGGCCCGGAGACGAGGGCCTGACCGGGTACGTGGTTCTCGATTTCGACGGCTTCGACCGCTGGCTCGAGGAGGACGACGAGATCGTCGGTCATCCGCACGACCCGTTCCAGCGCATCGACGTTCGCCGCACGTCCCGCCATATTCGGGTGATGCTGGGCGACACCCTCCTCGCCCACACTCGGCGGGCGAAAATGCTGTTCGAAACACTACTTCCGGTCCGCTACTACCTGCCGCCCGGCGACGTCGTCGCGGAGCTGCAACCGAGTGCGACGACGTCGTACTGCGCCTACAAGGGCGAGGCCGCCTACCGGTCCGCGGTCACCGCCGGCGGAGTGCTTCACGACATCGCGTGGCGATACGACGAGCCCCTCGTCGACGCATCGGAAGTTCGGGGACTCGTGGCGTTCTTCGACGAGCGGCTCGATCTGGTCGTCGACGGTGTGGCCCGGCCTCGGCCGGTGACCCCCTGGTCCTAGTACTTCTCGCGGGTGCCGGTGTCTGCGCGGCCGAGGACGATCTCGAGCGCCCGGGCCTCGTGGGCGTGCCCGAGCAATTCGTATCCGACGACCGTGACGACCGGTGCCAGCATCACCACGATCAGACACCACGCCATCGACACGCCTTGCGCGGCCAGCACCAGTGCGAGCGCGATCGTGGCCGCGGTCAGGACGAGGAGCAGGATGTGGAACGGGTCGGGCACCCGCAGCAGATACGTGTACAGCGCGTAGACGCCCGCGAGGAAGATCGCGACGGGCGCGGCGACGGAGAGCACCGTCGCCGTCGCGCCGATGTGGGAGGCGTGTTCGATGTAGTACGCGGCCACGTGTAGTCCGGCCCCCACCGCGGCCAGCGACGCGAAGAGCGCGATGTGGCTGTAACCCCAGACGAACGACCGGCTGCGGTACACCGCGAGCACCTCGGCCGACGGCAGGGTGTAGTACACCCACCACAGTCCGAACGTGAGCCCGATGCCGGCGACCGCGACGAGTATCGCGTCGAGCGTCCAGCCCTGGTGTTCGACCACCGCGGACAGTGATGCCACGGTGCCGATCACACCTTCGCCGAGGGTGATGATCACGAGCAGGCCGTGACGCTCGACGATGTGGTGTGCGTGCCAGGGTGTTCCGCCCTTGTACCGTTCGGCGATGACGGGGCTGGTCAGCTCGACGAGGATGAGTATCGCGCCGAGGCCGAACGCGTACTCGACGGTGAGGGGCGCGATCACCGATGCGACCCAGCCGATCTGCGCGAGGACGAGCATCGTGGCATACGTCAGTGACGCGGAACGGTGCTCGGGGTCGTGTTTGGCTGCGCGCAGCCATTGGAACACCATGGCGATGCGCATGACGATGTACCCGGACACCATCACGGAATTGTCGAGTTCGACCCCGCGGTCGATGGACGCGAACATCGGAGGCATGCCCAGCGCCAGGATGATGACGCCGATCATCTGGATCATGGTGGTGACCCGGTAGATCCAGTCGTCGGTGTCGTAGGCCGACGCGAACCAGGAGAAGTTGATCCACGCCCAGATGATCGAGAACATCGCGAACGCGAATCCCGCGAGTCCGGCGGCGACGTGTCCTTCGGCGACGAGGTGCGCGAACTGATCGCCGGCGACGCCGAACGCGACGACGAACGTCAGGTCGAACAGCAGCTCCAGCGGCGTTGCCGCACGGTGTTCCTCGTGCGGATCACGCCCGACCATCTTCTGGACACGGTGGGCGAGCCTTCTGCTGTTCGGTGCCGGTTGTCCGGGCGTGTTCACGGCGGTCCGCTACGGAGTTCCCTGGTCTGCCTGCACCACGAGGTCCGCGACCGCGCCGGGCTGGGACACCAGGACGGCGTGCGACGCCGAAACTTCCGTGATCCGGGCTCCCGCGCGCGTCGCCATGAACCGCTCCGCGGCCGCCGGAATCACGCGATCGTTCTGCGCGACCATGGCCCAGCTGGGTGTCGACGCCCACGACGGATCGGCGGTCGGCTCGAGGTTCGCGACGAGCGCAGCCGACTTCTGGTGCGCGATCATGCCTGCGACGGTGGCGTCCGAGACGTCCTGGGCGAACACCTCGTGGAAGCGGCCGGGATCGATGTAACCGTCGAGGTTTCTCCCGGCGATTCCGGTGGGATCGTTCTCGACAACCTTCACCTGCAGCACCGGTGGGAGCAGCTGGCTGCCGGGAAACCGGATCGGGTCGAGGTTCAGCATGACGGGCTCGCCCTGCGCCGGGGCGAAGGCCGCCACGTAGACGAGGGCCTCGACGTTCGGCGAATGCACGTTGGTGATGACCGCGCCGCCGTAGGAGTGACCGACGAGCACCACCGGTCCCGGGATGTCCGCGAGCACCTTCTCGATGGCGGCGGAGTCGTACGCCGGTCCGCGCAACGGGTTGTCCGGGACCACGACTTCGTACCCTCGGCCGCGCAGTTCCGCGGCCACCGCATCCCAGCTGGTGGTGTCGGCGAACGCACCGTGGACCAGCACCACTGTCGGCAGGTCCTGGGCGACGGCCGGTCCGGCCCCCACGATGAGCGTTCCGGCAGCCGCGATCGCGCACGCGGCAACGGCGGTTCGTAGTCGAAGAAGTCGCATCACTCGTCTCCCGAGTCAGGAAAGAACACAGTGGGTAGGGGTGAAGGGGCCTGCGCGCCAGGTGTAGTCGTGCGACGACAGGCACCGTCATACGAGAGCAACGCCGTGGCCTGGCCCTTCGTCGCTGAGATTACTCGCCCGCAGCGCGGTCGGCATCATTTCGGCTAGCGTGATCGGAGGGGGACTTTTCGCTCGTGTGTGCACGCTCCGCTCTCGTCAGGAGGAATCCCCGTGGATCTCGCGTTGGGCGGCACCGTCGCCGTGGTCACCGGAGCCAGCAAAGGTATCGGGCTCGCCATCACCCGGGCGCTCGCCGCGGAAGGCGCGTTCGTGGTGGCGGGGGCGCGTTCGCCCGGCCCCGAACTGGAAGAACTCGTCCGCAGCGGAACGGTGGAGGCGGTGAGCGTCGACCTGTCGACCCCCACCGGCCCGGGTGAACTCGTCGCCGCCGCCACTGCTCGGGGCAGTCTCGGCGTCGTCGTCAACAATGTCGGCGCCGCCCACCCGAGACTGACCGGTTTCCTCGACGTGACCGACGAAGACTGGATCACGACGATGAATCTCAACCTGATGTCGGCGGTGCGGACGATCCGCGCCGCTCTGCCGACGATGATCGCGGCGGGCCGGGGAAGTATCGTGACCACGAGTTCGGTCAACAGTTTCCTGCCCGACCCCACCGTCATCGACTACTGCGCGTCCAAGGCCGCGCTCACCAACTTCTCGAAGGCTCTGTCGAAAGAGGTGGGACCGTTGGGTATTCGGGTGAATACCGTCAGTCCCGGTCCCGTGTCGACCGCCCTGTGGCTCGGCGACGACGGGGTCGCCGCCACGGTGGCGCGCGCCGCAGGCGGCGACCCGGAGGCAGTGGCGGAGCGTGCCGCGACGCAGGCGGTCACGGGCCGGTTCACCCGTCCGGAGGAGGTGGCGGATCTCGTCGTGTTCCTCGCGAGCGACCGGGCGGGCAATGTGACGGGGTCCGATTTCGTGATCGACGGCGGGCTCGTCACCACCCTCTGACGTTCGAGTCTAACGGCGGCCCAGAAGTTTCCGCATTCCCTCGGCAGCCCCGCGCACCAGGGTGTCGCGGGGGAAACCGCTACGCTTGCGGGCCGCGTCGTAGTTGCCGCCCGCCACCCAGACCGGCCCGTCGGCGATGTGTGCGAGCCCCTCACGGGCAACGTCTTCGGGTTCGGCGACGTTCATTCCGGGAAGATCGAAGTTCAGGCCCGCCCGGACCATCGCAGGCGTGCGGGTGACGCCGAGGACCAGTTCGACCACGTGGACGCCGAACGGTGCGAGTTCGAGCCAGAGGCTTTCCGCGAAGATCCGGCCGAACGCCTTGGATGCGGCGTAGATGCTCTGGTCTTCCGAACCCAGGTACCCGGCCAGCGAACCGACCAGCACGATGCCGCCGCGGCCGCGGTCCTTCATCCTCGCACCGAAATGCTGCGACAGGTGCAGCTGAGAGGTGATGTTCAGGTCGATGACGCGGTGGAAGCCGGCGAGGTCTCCGCTGACGAACTCGTGTCCGTAACTGTTGGCTCCGGCGTTGAAGATCATCAACCCGACCTCGACGTCGTCGGTGGCCGTGCGGATCCGGTCGAGGGCGTCCGGATCGAGAAGATCGAGCGCGAGTGTGCGCACCAGGACGCCGTGGGCACGGACCTTGGCCGCGGTCTCCTCGAGCGGCCCGGGTTTGCGGGCGATCAGCACGAGGTTGATCGCCGCGCGGCCCAGCTCCTCGGCGAAACTCGCGCCCACACCCTCGGAGCCGCCTGCGATCACGGCCCACGGCCCGTAGCGCTCGGTGTCGATCATGTTGTGTCCTTCCGGAAATCGTTCAGTGGGCGGCGACGGGCGTCGGGACGGGGTCGGGATCGCGCACCGGGACGGCACCCTCTTCCGCGGCTCGGGTGATCGACGCCGTCAGCGCCGCGCATTCTTTACGGGGAGCGCCAGGGCGCCCCGGTCCCGCACTGCCGATCTCGCGGCACCGGGCTCGGGCTGCGTCGTCCCACTGAACGGAAGTGTGTTCCCAGCTGTTCTTCCGGACCAGGACGCTCGCGCCGCACTCAGTGCACTGCAGCGGTTGCATCGGCTTCGCGCGCCTTTCGTGCGAGGTTCTCTTCCACTTCCCGCTTCCACGACTCGACCGGCCGGGTGGTGTCGAGTTCGAACTCGAACCGCTCGGTCATTTGCGGGGTCACCGCATCGACGTCGACGTAGAACTGCTCGTACCACCGTCGCAGCTGGTAGACCGGGCCGTCCTCCTCACACAGGAGCGGATTCTCGATGCGGGTCTTGTTCTTCCAGATCTCGATGTCCTGCTCGAAACCCTTCGCGATGAACGTGCCGAAACTCTTCGCCATCTCGGTGGCCGCCTCGCCGTCGAGTTCCTTCGACTTCTTGACGATGATGCCGTACTGCAGCACGAACTTGTCGGCGCTGACGGGGTAGTGGCAGTTGATCAGCACGGAGTCGACATCGTGCGTCTCGTAGCGGTACGTCAGGTCGTCGACCATGAACGAAGGTCCGAAATACGTAGCATCCGAGCGACTTCCGAGCATGCGGGGCTGTCCCGACGCGTGCGGGCGCATGTCGTCGCGGGCCTGGCCGCGCATGAACTGGCTGGCGACGTGGCCCTCGAAGACGTTCTTGAAGTAGGTGGGGAACGAGTAGTGCACGTAGAAGAAGTGCGCCATGTCGACGATGTTGTCGACCACCTCGCGGCAGTTGGTGTCGACCGTGGTCCGGTACCAGACCCAGTCCGTCCACTCGTCGTCGAGTGCGCCGTCGATGCGGGGAATCGTGACGTCCACGGGCGGCGGATTGCCCTCCGGATCGTTCCACACGAACAGCATCCCGTCCTGGTCGAGCGCGTGCCACGACCGGGTCCGGGCGAGCGGCGGAACCCGGCGTGCGTACGGAATCTTCTTGCACCGGCCGTTGCTTCCCCACCGCCAGTCGTGGAACGGGCACGCCACCTCGTCGCCTTTGACCGTGCCCTGGCTGAGGTCGCCGCCCATGTGCCTGCAGTAGCCGTCGAGCACGGTGAGATCGCCCGCACTGTCGGCGAAGACGACGAGCTTGGTCCCGAACGCTTGCACGGAATGGGGCTTGCCGTCCCGGAATGCCTCGGACAATCCGATGCAGTGCCATCCACGGGCGAATCGGGTGGGCGCTGCGCCCGCGTCGATTTCGCGTACCTCGACTGTCTCGGACTGTTGGGTGGTCACGATGCGTCCCGTCCTCTCCTGGGCTTGTGCGGTGCCCTGCACGCTAAGTGAGCGTGGACGGCGCGCATCGCGTTGTCCCACTGGACGGGACCGGGCGGTGAGGCGGTGTTTCCCGTTGAGCGAGACGCACATCCACACGCGGGTGTGATCGCCCTACCCTCCGACAGATGACGAACGAGGTCCTGGGATCGGTCCGCGGCCTGCTGCCGATGATCGCGGAACGCGCGGACAAGGTCGACGAGTCGCGGCGGGTGTCCGAACAGGTGATCCGTGAGCTCGGCGACGCCGGAATGTTCAAGATGCTGCAGCCCAGGCGGTACGGCGGCACGGAAAGCAATCCGGTGCACTTCTACGAGGTGGTGCGCGCCGTGTCCGGTGTGTGCGGTTCGACGGGTTGGCTGGCGTCCGTGCTCGGTGTGCACCCGTGGCACCTGGCGCTGTTCGACGACCGGGCGCAGCGGGACGTGTGGGGCCACGACGATTCGGTACTCGTGTCGTCCGCCTACGCACCCGTCGGGCGGCTCGTTCCGGTCGAGGGCGGTTACCGGCTGACAGGGGACTGGCATTTCTCCTCGGGCTGCGAGCACGCGTCGTGGGCGCTGCTCGGCGCGATGGTGGTCGGGACCGCGGGCCGCCCGGTCGATTTCATGACCGCGCTGGTGCCGCGGTCGGACTACCGCATCCACGACGTGTGGGACGTGGTGGGGATGCGCGGCACCGCCAGCAACGAGATCAGCGCCGAGGACGTGTTCGTTCCCGACTACCGGATCAAGAGGAACTACGAGACGGCGCAACTGCGCGGACCCGGGCAGAAGGTGAACCGGGGACCGTTGTACCGGCTGCCGTTCGCCACGCTCTTCACCACCACCGTCGCGGCGCCGGGGGTCGGTGTCGTCGCGGGGTGCTACGAACGCTACTTGACGTTCATGCGGGAACGAGTGCGGCTCAGCCTCGGTGGCGGCCGATTCGTCGACGACCAGTTCGCCCAGGTCGCGGTGGCCCGGGCGTCGTCCGAGATCGACGCCGCGATACTGCAGATGGATCGCAACGTGCGTGAACTGTGGGAACTGGCCGAGGCCGGGGAGGAACTCCCCATGGGTCTGCGTCTGCGGGTGCGCCGCGATCAGGTTCGCGCCACCGAGCGAGCCCTCGACGCGATCGACCTGCTGTTCAAGACCGCCGGCGGGAGTTCGCTGTCGCGCGGCAACGCGATCGAACGGTCGTGGCGCGACGCCCACGCGGGCAGCGTGCACGTGGCCAACGAGCCCGAACGCGCCCTCGCCCTGTTCGGCAGGGGCGCGTTCGGGCTCCCGGTGGAGGACAACCTCGTGTAGTCAGCTCCGCATGTGCTGAACTGCCCGGTAGGAGAAGACCATCGCGGTGCCGAGCGGCACTCCGGGACCGGGATAGAACCGGCCGCTGAGCGATGCGCTGGTGTTGCCCGCCGCATACAGTCCGTCGATGGGTGTGCCGTCGGCGCGCAGGACGCGGGCGTCGGCGTCGGTCCGGACCCCGCCCTTGGTGCCGAGGTCGCTGAGCACGATGCGGGCCGCGTGGAACGGGCCCTGCGACACCGGGCTCAGTGCCGGGTTCGGTGGCGCGTCCGCACCCGTGCCCGGAGGGCAGAAGAAGTTGTCGTACGGGTCCTCTCCCCGGTGGAAGGCCTCGTCGACGCCGTGCTTGGCGAAGTCGTTGAACTGTTCGACGGTGCGGCGCAGAGCGTCTGCGGGGACGCCGATCTTCTCCGCGAGTTCCTCGATCGTGTCGGCCGAGACCCAGGTGCCCGCCGCGTGATGCTTCTCGGCGGAGATGTGCGGAATGGAGATGGCAGGCAGCACGGGCCCGCCCTCCTTCGAGTCGAACACGAGATACGAACTGCGGCTTCCGTGCTCGATCATCGCTCGACCGAACTGGTCGTACGGCAGGGACTCGTTGAGGTACCGCTCTCCGGACGTGTCGACGAGAATGCCGCCGCGCACACCCACCATGAAAGCGCCGGAGCCGTCCGGAAGCTCGACCCCGGGGCACCACCACGCCTCGTCGAGGAGTGCGGTGTCGGCACCGATGTCCACCGCCGCCCGCAGGAGGTCACCGGTGTTCGCGCCGCGCGGGCCCATGCTCCAGTCCGCCTTGCCCGGCGTTCCGTTCTCGGTGCGCAGGGCCGCGTTGCCCTCGATCCCGCCGGCCGCGAGCAGCACGCCGCGCGTCGCCCGGATCCGGACGGTCTCACCGGCGGCGTTCGTCGCCAGGGCGCCGACCACCCGGCCGTCCTCGACGACCAGCGAGCGCGCGGCGGTCTCGGTGCGCAGTTCCGCGTGCCCGGTGCCGTGCAGCGCCATGAGAAGGCGCCCGATCAGGGCGCGGCCGCCGTTCAGTGTGCCCTCCGGATGCGGTTCCCCGGCCCGGTCGACGTCGGCCTCGGGCCGGATGACCTCACGCAGGTCCCCGACCTCGTCGCTCGGCAGGTCGAGCGGGTTGATCGCGCGACCGTAGTCCATCCGGCCGGGCGCCTTGTAGTAGTCGGGGAACGCGCGCCACTCGAACTCGATGTGGGGATCGCGTTCGAGGAGGTCGACGACCTCGGGCGCGGTGGCGACGTACGCCTCCTGACGGTCGATCTCCTCGTCACCGACCACTGCGCGCAGGTACGTGCGCGCCTTGTCCGTGGAGTCGCCGATGCCGGCGCGCTCCTGCACGGCGGTGCCCGGCAACCACACCGCGGCGCCGGAGTACGCGGACGTGCCGCCGAACAGTGGGGTCTTCTCGAGGACGAGGGTGCGCAAACCCTGCGAAGCGGCCGTGTAGGCGCCGGTCAGCGCGCCGCCCCCCGAACCGACCACCAGCACGTCGCACTCGGTTGTCCAGTCCTGCATCGTCGTTTCCTCCGTTGATGGTCTGTGGAGACTGGCGGTCCAGTCGTGGGGTTCACGCAATCGCATCCGGGCGGCCTGCGGCATGCGCGGTCCCACTCACCGGACGAAATTCGATGCTTTCCCGATCCAATGCGAGAATCGACACCGGATCCGGGGCTGTGTGCGGAGTAAAGGGGGATCGAGGGTGCCGAGAATCGCCGAAGTGCGGGACGCTGCCGAACCGAGTTCGGAGGAACAGCGGGCCCGCCACGTCCGCATGCTCGAGGCCGCGATCGAACTGGCCACCGAGAAGGAACTCGCCCGGGTCCAGATGCACGAGGTGGCCAAACGCGCCGGCGTCGCGATCGGGACGCTGTACCGGTATTTTCCGTCGAAGACGCATCTGTTCGTCGCCGTGATGGTCGACCAGATCGACCGGATGGGTGTCGGGTTCAAGAAGAGCGCGCCCCCCGGCGAATCGCCGCAGGATGCGGTGTACAACGTGCTCGTCCGCGCCACCCGCGGTCTGCTGCGACGGCCCGCACTGTCCACCGCGATGATCCAATCCACGAGCACCGCCAACGTCGCGTCCGTGCCGGACGCGGGGAAGGTCGACCGGGCATTCCGGCAGATCATGCTGGACGCCGCCGGGATCGAACATCCGACGGAGGAAGACCTCACGGCACTGCGTCTGCTGGTGCAGTTGTGGTTCGGTGTCATCCAGTCCTGCCTCAACGGCCGGGTCTCGATTCCCGATGCCGAGTCCGACATTCGTAGGGCGTGTGACCTGCTGCTGGTCAATCTGTCGCATCGCTGACAGCTCGCCGGCGTAGGGCCGTCTCGCCGTCGAGATCGAAATGAAATTCATTCCTGACCTCTGAGCTGCGCGGAGAACTATTTCGCACGGCAAAGGGCATTGATGTCTCCTCAAAAATAGAATACATTTCAAAAATGAGCCGCGGACGCGTCCGCGAGCCAGAAGAACCCAAGGAGCGGAACATGGGCAACGCCGTCATCGTCGACGCGGCACGGACACCGATCGGGCGCCGGCGCGGGGCACTGTCCGGACTACACCCCGCCGAACTGCTCGGCGCCGCACAGCGGGGTGTCCTCGAACGCGCCGGGGTCGCCCCGGCGGACATCGGCCAGATCGTCGGCGGATGCGTCACCCAGGCCGGTGAGCAGTCCAACAACGTGACCCGGCAGGCATGGCTGCACGCGGGACTGCCGTACACGACGGCGGCCACGTCGCTCGACTGCGCCTGCGGGTCTTCCCAGCAGGCCGTGCACGTCGTGGCGGGTCTCATCGCGTCCGGCCAGATCTCCGCCGGAATCGGGTGCGGTGTCGAGGCGATGAGCCGGGTGTTCCTCGGCCAGGCCGTCACACCGGAGACCGGCAACCCGTACCCCGACGACTGGTCGATCGACATGGGCGACCAGTTCACGTCCGCCCAGCGCATCGCCGACCTGCGCGGACTCGGGCGCGGCGACGTCGACGCGTTCGGGCTCGAGTCGCAACGACGCGCCGCCCAGGCCTGGGCGGACGGACGGTTCGACTGCGAGATCGTTCCCGTCACCGCTCCCGTCGTGGACAAATCCGGCACGCCCACCGGTGAACTCGCGGTGGTCACCCGGGACGGGGGACTGCGCGAGACGACGGCGGAGGCCCTGTCGGCCCTGAAGCCCGTGATCGACGGCCATATCCACACCGCGGGCAACTCGTCCCAGATCAGCGACGGCGCCGCCGCCGTCCTGCTCATGGACGGCGGCCGTGCCCGCGAACTCGGATTGCGGCCGCGCGCGAGGATCGTCGCGTCCGGCATGGTCGGCTCCGACCCGTACTTCCACCTCGACGGGCCGATCGAGTCGACGCGCATGGTCCTCGAACGCGCCGGAATGTCTTTGGACGACATCGATCTCGTCGAGATCAACGAGGCGTTCGCGTCCGTCGTGCTGTCGTGGGCGCAGGTGCACGGGGCCGACATGTCGAAGGTGAACGTCAACGGCGGCGCCATCGCCCTCGGACACCCGGTGGGCTCCACCGGGGCCCGGCTGATCACGACCGCCCTGCACGAACTGGAGCGCTCCGACACCTCCACCGCGCTGGTCACGATGTGCGCCGGTGGCGCACTGTCCACCGCAACCATCATCGAACGCATCTGACCCCGAACGATCGACGAGGCCGACATGACAATGGGATTGACCGAAGAAGAGCGCGACCTGCGCGACTCGGTGCGGGGCTGGGCCACGCGGACCGTGACCCCGGCCGTGCTCCGGGAGGCCGTCGAGGCCAAGACCGAGCAACGACCGCTGTTCTGGAAGTCGTTGGCGGACCTGGGCGTACTGGGACTCCACCTGCCCGAAGACGTGGGCGGGGCGGGGTGCGGGCTGGTGGAACTGGCAGTGGTCACCGAGGAACTCGGCCGGGTCCTGCTGCCCGGTCCCTTCCTCCCGACCGTGCTGCTCGGTGCCGTCCTGCACGAGTCCGGGCGCACGGGTGAGCTCTCCGGGGTGGCCGACGGTTCGACCCTCGGTGCGGTGGCCCTGCAGCCGGGCTCGCTGCGTCTCGTCCGGGACGGCGGAGTGGTGACACTGGACGGTGAGTCCGGGTACGTCCTCGGCGGGCAGGTGGGCGACCTGTTCCTGCTCGCGGCAACGGATGGCGACGAGACCGTCTACGTGGTGGTCGCCCGCGACCGGCTCGACGTGACCGACCTGCCCAGCCACGACGTGGTGCGCCGCAGCGCGACCGCGGCGGCGAATCGGCTGGCGATCGCCGAAGTCGATGTGCTGCAGATCGATTCGCAACGCGTTCGCGATCTGGCGGCCACCTTGTTCGCCGCCGAGGCGTCGGGTGTCGCCGACTGGGCCGTGACCACCGCCGCCGACTACGCCAACGTGCGCCATCAGTTCGGCCGCCCCATCGGCCAGTTCCAGGGGGTGAAGCACCGGGTGGCCCGCATGCTCTGCCTCGCGGAGCAGGCCCGTGTCTGCGCGTGGGACGCGGCCCGTGCGATGAATCCCGGAAGCAGTGCCAGGGCCGCGACGGCCGTGCCGCGCTGCAGTGCGCCGGAGGCATCACTCGCGGCCGCGGTCGCCGGGGCCACCGCACCCGACGCGGCGTTCGCCGTCACCAAGGACTGCATCCAGGTACTCGGGGGCATCGGGTATACCTGGGAACACGACGCCCACCTGTATCTGCGCCGGGCGCAGTCGCTGCGGATCCTGCTCGGGTCCACCGCATCGTGGCGGCGGCGCGTTGCCCGCGCGACCCTGGGCGGTGCCCGCCGGGTCCTCGGCATCGACCTTCCGTCGGACGCGGAGGACATCCGCGCCGACGTTGTCGCGGAACTCGCGCCCGCCGCCGCGATGGGCGAGGCGGAGCGCAGGACGTACCTGGCCGAGAAGGGTTACACCGCACCGCACCTCCCGACGCCGTGGGGCAGGGGAGCGGGTGCCGTGGAACAACTCGTGATCGCGGAGGAACTGCGCGCGGCCGCGCTGAAGCCCCACGACATGATCATCGGCAACTGGGTGGTGCCCACGCTCATCGCGCACGGCAGCGAAGAACAGTTGCAGCGCTTCGTGCCTCCGTCGCTGCGCGGCGACCTCGTCTGGTGCCAGCTGTTCTCCGAACCCGGCGCCGGATCGGACCTCGCCGGCCTGACCACCCGGGCCACCAAGGTGGATGGTGGCTGGGTGCTGCAGGGGCAGAAGGTGTGGACGTCGATGGCCCGTGACGCGGATTGGGGCATCTGCCTGGCCCGCACGGACGGCTCGGTGCCCAAACACAAGGGACTGTCGTACTTCCTGATCGACATGTCGGGCAGCGACGGTCTCGACATCCGGCCGCTGCGCGAGATCACCGGCGAGGCCCTGTTCAACGAGGTGTTCCTCGACGACGTGTTCGTCCCGGACGAACTCCTGGTGGGCGAACCGGGCGACGGCTGGAAGCTCGCCCGCACGACCCTCGCCAACGAACGGGTGTCGCTGTCGCACGACTCCTCGCTGGGCTCCGGCGGCGAGGCTCTGCTGACCCTGGCAGGCGAACTGCCCGGCGGCATCGACGAAGAGCAGCTGACCGTGCTCGGCAAGGTCCTGTGCGACGCACAGTCCGGCGGCCTGATGGGGTTGCGCACCACCCTGCGAACGATCGCGGGCGGGCAACCGGGTGCCGAGTCTTCGGTCGCGAAACTGCTCGGTGTCGAACACATCCAGCAGGTGTGGGAGGTGGCGATGGACTGGGCCGGACCGCGCGCCCTGCTCGGCGACCAGCCCCGCACGTCCGCTACGCAGATGTTCCTGAACTCGCAGTGCATGTCGATCGCGGGCGGCACCACCAACGTCCAGCTCAACATCATCGGCGAACGACTGCTGGGTCTGCCCCGCGACCCCGAGCCCGGAAAGGGAGCGTGACCTGACATGGCGATCGACGTGAAGGCCGCGCTGACCGCGGAACCGTCCGTACGCGACGTGTCGTGGACCGAGCGCGACGTGATTCTCTACCACCTCGGCCTCGGCGCCGGCGAGAACACTCATGACCCCGCGGAACTGCGCTGGGCGTACGAGAAGGACCTGCAGGTGCTGCCGACGTTCGCGCTCGTCGCGGGGCAGGGAATCTCGGCCGGCGACGCACCGGCGACCGGACTGAGCCTGCCCGGCATCGACGTCGACCTGCGCAGGATCCTGCACGGCGGACAGTCGCTCACCGTGCATGCGCCGATTCCTCCGTCGGGTGAGGCCCGGGTGTCCTCGCGGGTGGCCGACGTATGGGACAAGGGCAAGGCCGCCGTCATCGTGCTCGAACAGACGGCCACCGACTCGGGCGGGAACCCGTTGTGGACCACGGGGATGCAGATCTGGGCCCGCGATGAGGGCGGCTTCGGCGGCTCCCCGGGACCCGAGTCGGTGGCCACGGCGCCGGACCGCGCACCCGACAAGGTGCTCGTGTCGCGCACCGGGACGGCGCAGGCCCTGCTCTACCGGCTCAGCGGCGACCTCAACCCGCTGCACGCGGATCCCGACTTCGCGGCCGCGGCCGGGTTCGAAAGGCCGATCCTGCACGGGCTCGCGTCGTACGGTGTGGTGTGCAAGGCCGTCGTCGACGGGATGCTGGACGGCGATCCCACGCGCCTGCGCCACTACGCGGTGCGGTTCGCGGGCTCGCTGTACCCGGGCGAGACCGTCGAGACCGCGGTCTGGCACGACGGCGACCGGCTGACCCTGCGCGCGACGTGCCCCGACCGTGACGGGCAACCGGTGCTGACCCAGGCGACGATGGAGGTGAGCGGGTGAGCGTCGGTACACATCCCACATTCGAGAACAGCCCGTCGGGGACGGTGCTGACGTCACCGCCCGACGGTTCCGCCGTCGACCGGGCGACCGACGCCGCCCGGCGTGTGGTCGACGCGCTGCTGCGGACCGATCGCGGCAACGCCAACCTCGAGCGCGTCGCGGAAGAGCTGAACAGCATCGCCGGGCATCTCGAGGAACACGCGCCCGCCGTCGCCGAGCGGCTGATCGACATGTGGAACGGCGAAGGGGTCACCCGGCACGATCCCGTCACCGGACCCGAGAACGCGCTCGCGCCGCCCGTGGTCCTCGAGGGACTGTCCGACGGATCGGTCCGGGGCACCGTCACACTGACCATCCCGTACCAGGGGCCGCCGGGGCACGTCCACGGCGGCGTGTCCGCACTCCTGCTCGACCACGTCCTCGGCGTCGCCAACGCCTGGGGTGGAAAAGCCGGCATGACAGCGCAGTTGAGCACCCGCTACCACCGCCCGACGCCGCTGTTCGAACCGCTCACCCTCACTGGGAAGCTGATGTCGGTCGACGGACGCAAGATCACCACCGCCGGCGACATCCGGACCGCGGACGGCCAGGTGTGCGTGTCGGTCGAGGGACTGTTCGTCGACAAGACCGTGCCCCGCCCACGATGACCCCGATCAGGAGCAGAAAATGACGTCACCCGGCCGTTTCGAGAACAAGGTCGTCTTCGTCACCGGCGCGGCGCGTGGGCAGGCCGCGCCGAGGCCGTCCGGTTCGCGTCCGAGGGCGCCGACGTCATCGCGATCGACGCCTGCACCGAATTCGCGTCCACCGCCTATCCCGGCGCCACCCAGGACGACCTGGCCGAGACGGTCCGGCTCGTCGAGTCCACCGGGCGGCGGATCGTCTCCGCCACCGCGGACGTGCGCGATTTCGAGGGCCTCTCGCGGGCCCTCGCGGACGGCATCGAGCAGTTGGGCCGCCTCGACGTCGTGATCGCGAACGCGGGCATCTGCTCGGGTGCGTTGTCGTGGGAGATCACCGCCGAGCAGTGGCAGGAGACGGTCGACGTCAACCTCACGGGAACGTTCCACACCGCGAAGGCGGCGGTTCCGTATCTGATCGAGCAGGGTGAGGGCGGCGCCGTCGTTTTCACCAGTTCGGTGTCCGGGCTGAAGGGCACGCCGTTCACGGGGCACTACGTCGCCACCAAGCACGGCATCACCGGGCTCGCGAAGACGATGGCGAACGAACTCGGTGAGTACCGCATCCGCGTCAACACGGTGCACCCGGCGGGCGTGGACACCGGCATGAAGGTGCGTGACCTGCACCCGCTCATCGCCCGGTACGCGTCGACGCTCGGCTCCATCTACCAGAATTCGCTGCCCTACCGCATCACCCAGCCGGAGGACGTCGCCGCCGTCGTCGCGTGGGTGTGTTCCGACGAGGCGAAATACATCACCGGGGCGCAGATTCCAGTCGATCTCGGCAACCTCATCCGCTGAGGTACACCTCTCCTGCTCGCCGAATGTCACAGTGGTGCAGTTCGACTGTACCACTGTGACATTCGGCGTTCGGCCACCGGGGTCAGACGGTGATGTCCCGGCGGACCATCTTGCCGGTTGCGTTGCGGGGCAACAGGTCGGTGGTGATCCGCCAGCGGGTAGGGACCTTGAAATACGACAGGCGATCCGCGGCGTACTCGCGCAGTTCCGCCTCGGTGGCCGCGGCACCCGGTCGCAACACCACGACGGCCGCCACCTCCTGCCCCAGATCCTCGTGGGGCGTCCCGATCACCGCGCACTCGAGCACCTCCGGGTGCTCGTCGAGGCACTGCTCGATCTCGGTGGGATACACGTTCTCCCCGCCGCGCAGGATCAGATCCGAGCGACGTCCGGTCAGCCGCAGGCGACCGTTCTCGACGAGTCCGTAGTCGCCGGTCCGGAGCCACCGGCCCGGGGCGATCGCCGCGGCGGTGGCGGCCTCGTCCTCCCAGTAGCCGAGCATCACGAACGGGCTGCGCACACACACCTCACCCTCGACGCCGTCGGGCAGCCACTCCCCGTACGGGTCGCGGATCTCCATGCTCACCGTGATGATCGGACGGCCCAGAGTGCCGGGGAACTGTTCGAGTTCGGGGGCGGTGGCGACGGCGATCGCGGTACTGCACTCGGTGAGTCCGTAACTGTCCACGAGGGCGTTGCGCGCGAACGGCACCTTCTCGCGCAGCCGTTCCTTGAACGCGACCGACGACGGTGCGGACGCCAGCGAGAACGACGTGAGCGACGACAGGTCGTACTTGTCGAGGTCGTCGTGTTCGACCAGACGGGACGCCATCGTGGGTACCGCTCCCCAGTTGGTGACCCGTTCCCGCTCGACGAGGCGGAGCACGGCGTCCACGTCGAATCCGCCCTGGTGCATGACGACCGCGCCGCCCGTCGCAAGCCGCGGAATCACCAGATTGTGCAGGCTCGCGATGTGGAACAGGGGAGACGTCAGGAGGTAGCGAAGCGGACTCGGCACCGCCGGATCGACAGGGCGTCCACTGAACTCGCCGACCACCGCGTCGCTGAACCGGTGGTAGTCGACGACGGCCAGAATGTTGCGCTGAGAGTGCAGCGCTCCCTTGGGCCTGCCGCTCGTGCCGCTGGTGTAGAGGATGGCGGCGGGATCGTCCTCGTCGACGTCGGTGTGCGGCATCGGGGACCCTGCGTACCGCGCGAAGAGCGCAGGCAGATCCTCCTCCATCGTGAGGACCGGGAGGTCGGTGCCGACCGCGGCGAGTGTCTCCGCGCGCTTCGCGTCGGCGACCACCACGGTGGGGCGACTATGCGTCAGTCCGTACTCGACCTCCCGCGGAACCCACCAGCCGTTCAACCCTACGCTGATGGCGCCGAGCACCTGCGTGGCCCAGAACGCAACCACCCACTCGGGGGTGTTCGCGGCCAGGATCGCCACCCGGTCACCCTTCCGGACGCCGTAGTCCTCGCGCAGCGCCGTCGCCAGGGCCGCGACCGCGGCGGCGTGCTCGGTGTAGGACATGCGGCGATCGGCGGTCACGAGGTAGTCGCGGTCGCCCCACCGGAGCGACGTGGTGAGGAGCTCGCCCACCGACCGCCCACGGTTCTTCATCACCGGCATCCGGGTGCCGAGCACCGGCTCCTCGACGAGTTCGAACCGGCCACCGGGTCCGGTGAGGCGGGACATCACCTGATCCAGGTGCAACTGTGGATCTGTAGGGGCAGTCATCGGGGCGACCTTTCGTCCTCGGGCACTCGTACCGACACAAGATGGCACGCCGTGACGGGCGCCCGGACGTGGTTACCACTCAGCGAGACTGCCGCGATCCGTGACATCCCGGCGCCGTTACGTTCGACAGCGAATCGCAGCTGGAGGAACTCATATGACGATAGATCTCGACCCGCCCGCAGTGAAGGTCGATCCGCTCGCCCCGGCCAAACTCGGGCCGATCACCCTGCGCAATCGTGTGATCAAGGCAGCGACGTACGAGGGCCTGACCCCGAAGGGGCTGGTCACCGACGAGCTCATCGAATTCCATCGGCAGCCCGCCGCCGGAGGCGTGGGCATGACGACCGTCGCGTACTGCGCGGTCGCCGCGGATGGACGCACGTCGCCCGGCCAGATCCAATGGACCGACGAGACGATGCCGGGTCTGCGGAAGCTGACCGACGCCATCCACGCGGAGGGTGCCGCAGTGTCGGCGCAGATCGGCCACGCGGGACCGGTCGCGGCCGCGAAGTACATCGGATTCCCGGCCTTGGGCCCGTCCCGCGCGTTCCGGGTGACCACTCAGAACTTCTCCAAGCCGGCCTCCACGGCAGACATCGCCCGGATCGTCGAGGCTCACGCCAACGCGGCTCGCCGCGCGGTGGAGGCGGGGTTCGACGCCGTGGAGATCCATTTCGGCCACAACTACCTGATCAGCTCCTTTCTCAGCCCGAAGGTCAACAAGCGCACGGACCGGTACGGCGGATCGCTGGCGAACCGCGCCCGGTTCGCGCTCGAGACCGCCCGCGCCGTCCGCGACGCGGTGGGGGAGCGGATCGCGATCCTCGCCAAGCTGAACATGGACGACGGTGTGCCCGGGGGCTTCTGGGTGGACGAGGCCATCCAGGTGGCGCAGTGGCTCGAACAGGACGGTTCGCTGGACGCGCTCGAGCTCACCGCGGGCAGTTCGCTGCTGAACCCGATGTACCTGTTCAAGGGCGACGCGCCGCTCCGCGAGTTCGCCGCCGTCATGCCGCAGCCGACGAAACTGGGAATCCGGTTGGTCGGCAGGCACTTCCTGAAGGAATACCCCTACCGCGACGCCTACCTTCTCGAGGACGCCCGCCAGATCAGGGCCGCCGTGACGATGCCGCTCGTCCTCCTCGGCGGCATCACCGGCAAGGCGACCATGGACCTGGCGATGGCGGAAGGCTTCCAGTTCGTGGCCGTCGCACGGGCACTCCTGCGGGAACCCGACCTCGTCAACCGGATCACGGACGAGACCCACAACCCCGGTCTGTGCATTCACTGCAACAAGTGCATGACGGCGATCTACGGTGGCACCCACTGCGTGCTTCGCGTGCCGTGAGCGTGCATACCGCGTCGATAGGAGAGATGGAGTTGGAACGCACCACGATCGCCCGGATGCTGTTCGACCGGCTGGGCGACGACAGGCTGGGAGTGCGCACCCGGGAACAGGATTGGACCTGGGACGAGGTGGTGCGCGAGAGTGCGGCCCGCGGCGCCGTCGCGTCCTCGCTGCGGCGCGACGGACCGTTCCACGTCGGCGTCCTGCTCGAGAACACCCCCGAGTTCCTGTTCTGGCTGGGCGGCGCGGCGCTCGCAGGCGCCGCCGTCGTCGGCGTCAATCCGACCCGCCGCGGCGCGGAACTCGAGGCCGAGATCCGGTACGTCGACTGCCAGCTGATCGTCACGGACACCGCGGGGAAGGCGCAGCTCGCCGGTCTCGACCTCGGGCTGTCCGAGGACCGGTTTCTGCTCGTCGACGATCCGGCCTACACCGAACTCGTCGCGGCCCACGCCGTGGAGAGCCCGGCCGAGGATCCCGGAATCGACGCGTCGACGCTGTTCCTCCTGCTGTTCACGTCCGGCACCACCGGCACGTCGAAAGCGGTGCGGTGCAGCCAGGGCCGGCTCGCCCGGCTGGCGTACGCGAACACCGCCAAATACGGGCACGTGCGCGAGGACGTCGACTACTGCTGCATGCCGCTGTTCCACGGCAACGCGCTGATGGCGCTGTGGGCGCCCGCCCTCGCCAACGGCGCCACCGTCTGCCTGCCGCGCAAGTTCTCCGCCTCCGGATTCCTGCCCGACGTCCGGTTCTTCGGCGCCACGTTCTTCACCTACGTCGGCAAGGCGCTGGCGTACCTGATGGCCACACCCGAGCAACCCGACGACCGTGACAACACGCTCGTCCGCGGTTTCGGGACCGAGGCGTCCCCGGAGGACAAAACCGAATTCGTCCGCCGGTTCGGCGCCGAACTGTACGAAGGGTACGGCTCGAGCGAGGGCGCCGGTTCGGTGACGCTCGATCCCGACGCCCCCGAGGGTGCGCTCGGCAGACCCGCGAACGAGAACATCGTCATCGTCGACCCCGACACCCGCGTGGAGAAGGCCCGGGCGCGACTCGACGAGCACGGTCGCGTGCTCAACCCGGACGAGGCGATCGGCGAAATGGTCGACAAGGCAGGCGCGTCGCGGTTCGAGGGCTACTACAAGAACGAGGACGCGATCGCCGACCGTATCCGGCACGGCTGGTACTGGACGGGCGACCTCGGGTACGTCGACGAGGCCGGCTTCATCTACTTCGCCGGCCGGAAGGGTGACTGGATTCGGGTGGACGGGGAGAACACCTCGGCGTTGATGGTGGAGCGCATTCTGCGGCGCCACCCGAAAGTGGTCGCCACCGGCGTGTTCGCCGTCCCGGACCCGCGGTCGGGTGATCAGGTGATGGCGGCCGTCGAGGTGGCGGACCCCACCGATTTCGATCCGGCGGAGTTCGCAGCGTTCCTCGGTAACCAGGACGACCTCGGCACGAAGGCTGCACCGCGCTTCGTCCGGGTGTCGAGGGACCTGCCGGTGACGGGATCGAACAAGGTGCTCAAACGCACGCTGCAGGAACAGCGCTGGCGTTGCGACGATCCGGTCTTCCGGTGGGTGGGACGCGGTGTTCCCGAGTACCACGAGATGACCGACAGTGAGAAGGCCGTGCTGGAGCAGGAGTTCCACACGCACGGCCGGCAACGATTCCTGCACGTGTGACGGTGAGGGTGACATGAAACTGGGTGTGGTGGTTCCCGTCGAGCTGGGAGGGGCGGGCGAGCCCGAGTGGATACTCGAATTCGCGAGGGCCGCCGAATCACTCGGATTCGACGAGATCTCCGCGGTCGAGCATTCGGTCGTCATCGCGGACACGGCGAGTGCCTATCCGTACTCGCCCACCGGCAAGTCGCACCTGCCCGACGACTGCAGCCTGCCGGACCCGCTGGAACTGCTGTCGTTCGTCGCCGGCGCCACGACGACCCTCGGTCTCGCGACGGGCGTGCTGGTGCTGCCCAACCACCACCCGGTGGTGCTGGCGAAGCGTCTCGCCACCCTGGACCGACTGTCCGCTGGGCGTCTGCGCATCTGCCTCGGTCTCGGCTGGATGCGCGAGGAGATCGAGGCCTGCGGCGGCGACTTCGACCGGCGCGGCGCGATCGCCGACGAGGCGATCGCGGTGATGCGGGCGCTGTGGTCAGGTACCGCCGCGGTCGACTTCGCGGGCGAACACTTCTCCTTCCGCGGCGCCCAGAGCTGGCCCAAACCCCACCGGGATTCGGGAGTGCCGCTCTACATCGGCGGACACAGCCCGGCGGCCGCACGGCGGGCAGGGCGGCTCGGCGACGGGTTCCAGCCGCTCGGCCTGGCCGGTGACGACCTGGACCGGGCGATCGCCCGGATGCGGGCGGCGGCAGCGGACGCCGGCCGCGATCCCGCCGACGTCGACCTCGTGCTGGGTGCCACGCTGCCACGGCTCGACGAGGCCAAGCTCGACCGAAGCCGGGACCTGGGCGCGAATCGGCTCGTGCTGTCGGTGTCCCGGCACGCGCAGTCCCTCGGCCAGGTCATCGACGAGATGGCCGCCTGTTCGGCGCGGTTGGGCCTCAGTCCGGCACGGTGACCGGCACGTCCTCGCTGAAGTCGACGATCAGTTCGCGCCGGGAGAACTGCCAGCCTGTGTCGCCGAGCACGTACCGGTCGTGGTAGCGCAACGCGATCCGGTTGTCGCGGAATCCGTTTCGACCGGCATAGACGTGGTGCGCCGTGCAGTACGTCTCGCCCGACGCCGTCGACCCGCCCACGTCGATCACCTGCTGGTGAACGACGTGGCGGGTGGACTGCAGATGCGAGACCGCGTCCACGACGGCGGACGCGAGCACGTCACTGCCGCGGAGTTCCGTTGCCGCGCCGGTGCCCGTCAGCGCGGGCGGGAGGACGAACGTCGCGTCGGAGTCGAACAACGCCGCGAGCGTCGCCGCCTCGCGCCGGTCGACGGCCCGCGCATAGCGGGCGGTGAGTTCGGTGAGAGCGAATCCGGTGGCCATTCCACCATTCCAGCGGACACGCGGCATCGGCGACAGCCGCCTCCCGCTGACCGAGACATCGGCACCGAGGCGTGGGAGTGCTGATTAGCGTCCAGAACACACGTGGCGACAGCCACGCACAGGTTTGAGGAGAACGCCGATGGATGTGAGGGAATCGCCCGGGCAGCGGGAACTCCGGCGGGAGTTGCGAGCCTACTTCGCGGCGCTGCTGCCGGAGGAGACGCGGCGGATCGCGGGTGAGGAGGGTGTGGGCGGAGAGCACTTCCGCGACATCGTGCGGCTGCTGGGCAAGGACGGCTGGCTGGGTGTCGGCTGGCCGGTGGAGTACGGCGGGCAGGGACGGTCGATCGAAGACCAGTTCGTGTTCTTCGACGAGGTGCAGCGGGCCGGGTTGCCGTTCCCGTTCGTCACCGTCAACACCGTCGGCCCCACCTTGATGAAGTACGGCACCGAGGAGCAGAAGGCACGGTTCCTTCCCGGCATCCTTGCCGGCGACATCGTCTTCGCCATCGGCTACACCGAACCGGAAGCCGGCACCGACCTCGCCTCGCTGCAGACCCGCGCCGTGCGCGACGGGGACACCTGGGTGGTCGACGGCAACAAGATCTTCACCAGTGGCGCCAACACGGCCGACTACGTGTGGCTGGCGTGCCGCACCGATGCGGATGCGCCCAAACACAAGGGCATCTCGATCCTCATCGTTCCCACCGACGATCCCGGCTTCAGCTGGTCACCGATCCACACCGTGGGCGGGCTGACGGTCACGTCGACCTACTACAGCGGGATCCGGGTCGGCGATCAGGACGTCGTGGGCGACGTCGACGGCGGGTGGCAGCTGATCACCGCGCAGCTCAATCACGAACGCATCGGGCTCGCCGCGCTCGGCGGCCGCACGCTCGGACTGTGGCACCGGGTCCTCGACTGGGCCCGTCAGAACGGGGCACTCGACATCCCGTGGGTGCAGATGGACTTCGCGCGCACGCACGCGAAGCTCGAGGCGATGCGACTACTGAACTGGAAGATGACCGTCGCGGTCGCGCGGGATGCGTTGTCGGGGGCCGACGCCGGCGCCACCAAGACGTACGGCACCGAAACCCACGTCGACGTCTATCGCACGCTGCTCGGGATCCTCGGTGCCGCCGGCCGGTTGCGTCCGGGCTCGCCGGGCGCGATCCTCGCCGGCCAGATCGAACAGATCTCACGCCAAAGCGTGGTCAACACGTTCGGCGGCGGCGTCAACGAGGTGCTGCGCGACATGGTCGGCACCCTCGGCCTCGGACTCGCCCGCGAGAAGAGGGTGAAATGAGCGAACTCCTTACCCGCCTCCTCGCTTTCGAGGGACGGACGATCGTCCCGGCCACCTGGGGTCCCGACCCGGTGAACACTCCCATGATCAGGCACTGGGTCGAGGCGATGGGCGACACGAGCCCGGTCTACCTCGACGACGCCGCCGCGCGCGCCACCGGCCGCGGCGGCGCCGTCGCACCCGCCCAGATGCTGCAGGTGTGGACGATGCGCACATTCGCGGACAAGATGTCCGGCGCCGACCCGTCACCCGTCTGTACGGAACTGATCGCCACACTCGACGAGGCGGGATTCACGTCCGTCGTCGCCACCGATTCCGACCAGGAATTCTTCGCCGAACTGCGCCCCGGCGACCGGGTGAGCACGACCGAGGTGGTCGAGTCCGTCTCCGCGGAGAAGCAGACCGGTCTCGGCGCCGGACATTTCGTCACCACCCTCAAGACGTACCGCAACGGCGACGGCGAGATCGTCGGAACCCAGCGGTGGCGGACACTCCGATTCCGGCCCACCGAACGTCCGGCCCCGCGCCCGCTTCGCCCGCGGCCCGCGCTCAACGACGACAACGCCTTCTGGTTCGCGGCCGCACGTGAGCACCGCCTGGTCATCCAGCGGTGCGCGAGGTGCGGTGTGCTGCGGCACCCGACCGGACCGATGTGCGGGGAGTGCCGCTCCACCGAATGGGACACCGTCGACGCGTCGGGGCGGGGCACCGTCTACACGTTCGTCGTCAATCACCACCCGAAGATCGACGCGTTCGACTACCCACTGGTCGTCGCGGTGATCGAACTCGAGGAGGGCACCCGCCTGATCGCCAACATGACAGGCGTCGAACCCGAACACGTGCACATCGGAATGCCCGTGGAACTGGACTGGATCGACGCCGACCCGGAACTCACACTGCCCGCATTCCGGCCCGCAGCATCGGAGGAACACTGATGGATTTCACCTTCGGCGAGGAGCAGGAAGCGGTCCGCGGACTGGCCGCGGACGTATTCGCTGCCAAGTCGCGACCCGAGCGGATCAAGGACGTCGAATCGAGTGCCGACCGGATCGACCGGGAACTGTGGCGCGAACTGGCCACCACAGGGCTGCTCGGCATCGCCCTGCCCGAGAACCTCGGTGGCGGCGGCATGGGGCTCGCAGAACTGTGCGTCCTACTCGAGGAGCAGGGCCGGACCGTGGCGCCGGTTCCGCTGTGGCCGCACGTGCTCGGCGCACTCGCGATCGCCGAGTTCGGGACACCGGACCAACGTGCCGCCCTGGTCCCCGCGGCGGCCGACGGCAGCCTGATCCTCACGGTCGGGCTCGAGGAATTCGGACCGTACGTCGCGGGCGAACCGGCGACGACGGCACGCGAGGTGGACGGCCGGTGGCAGGTGCACGGCGCCAAGCCCGCGGTGCCCGTGGCGCACGTCGCCGAACGCCTCCTCGTCTCCGCGACCACCGACAGTGGTCCGGCGCTGTTCCTGGTGCACCCGGGGGCCGCGGGTGTGACGGCGCAGCAGGCGGAGTCGACCACCCACGAGATCTGCGCGAACGTCACGTTCGTCGCGGCCCCCGCGGAACCGGTCGGCCCGGCGGACGGTAGCGCGGTGCGGTGGCTGATCGAACGGGCGGAACTGGCGGTCGCCGCCCTGCAACTGGGCGTCGGGGAGGGCGCGGTGCGGCAGGCGGTCACCTACCTCAACGGACGCACCCAGTTCGGCCGCCCGCTCGCGACGTTCCAGGCCGTCACCCATCAGCTCGCGGACTGCTACATCGACCTCGAGGCCATGCGGGTGACGCTGTGGCAGGCCGTGTGGCTCGTCGCGAGCGGGGAAGATCCGGGAACCGCTGTGCTGGTCGCGAAATGGTGGGCGACCGACGGCGGGCAGCGGGTCGTCCACCGCACGCAGCACGTGCACGGCGGTATCGGCGTGGACACCGACTACCCGGTGCACCGGCACCTGTTGTGGGGCAAACAGCTCGCCGCCACCTTCGGCGGAGCCGGCTCCGACCTGGCACGTCTGGGCGCGCAGCTGGCGGCCGGGGTGGAGGTGGTCGCATGACCGCGACCGTCGGCGCGACGACCTACGACGCCGTCACGATCGGCGATCGACTGCCGGAGCTGGTGATTCCGCTGACCCGCACCCTGATCGTCGCCACCGCCCTCGCCACCCGCGACTTCCAGGACGTTCACCACGACCCGGCCCTCGCGCTGGAGAGGGGGTCGAAGGACGTGTTCATGAACATCCTCACCACCAACGGGCTGGTGGGGCGGTTCGTCACCGACTGGGCCGGACCGCACGCGTCGCTCCGCCGGATCGCGGTGCGGCTCGGTGCCCCCAACTACCCCGGCGACGCGATGGCCGTGACCGGTGAGGTGGTCGCGAAGGACGGCGGCCTCGTCACCGTGAACATCCGGGGCGCGAACAGCCTCGGTGATCACGCCACCGGAACCGTCGTCGTCGCCTGGCCTGCACGAGGAGACCTGTGACCAGCCCCCTGTCGGGCGCCGCCGCGATCGTCGGCATCGGCGCCACCGAATTCTCCAAGCACTCGGGACGAAGCGAACTGCAACTGGCGTGCGAGGCGATCGTCGCCGCACTCGCCGACGCGGGCATCGACCCGTCCGAGGTCGACGGACTGTCCACGTACACCGCCGAGACGAACGGGGAGGTGCTCGTCACCCGCAACACTGGCATCGGCGAGCTGAAGTTCTTCTCCCGCATCGGTTACGGCGGCGGCGCCGCGTGCGCCACGGTCCAGCAGGCGGCGATGGCCGTGGCCACCGGCATCGCGGACGTCGTCGTCTGCTACCGCGCGTTCAACGAACGGTCCGGTGTGCGTTACGGACTCGGGCAGCACGACCGCCCGATGGACAGCACCGCGGACCGGGCGGCGTACGCCTGGCTGACCCCGCAGGGACTGTCGACGCCCGCCCAGTGGGTGGCGATGTTCGCCCGCCGGTACATGCATCGGTACGGCGCCACGAGCGAGGACTTCGGCCGGGTCGCGGTCGTCGCACGCAAGCACGCCGCCGACAACCCCGCCGCCTGGTTCCACGGGCGGCCCATCACCCTCGACGATCACCAGAAGTCGCGGTGGATCGCCGAACCGCTGCACCTACTGGACTGCTGCCAGGAAACCGACGGCGGCCAGGCCCTCGTCGTCGTCTCCGCCCAACGTGCCAAGGACCTCCGCGCCACCCCGGCGATCGTCAAGGCCGCCGCGCAGGGCTCGGGCAAGGACCAGCACATGATGGCCAGTTACTACCGGCCCGACATCACCGGGATACCCGAGATGGGCCTCGTGGGCAGGCAACTCTACGGGCAGAGCGGTCTCGCGCCCGACGACATCTCGGCGGCGATCCTCTACGACCACTTCACCCCGCTCGTGCTCCCGCAACTCGAGGAACTCGGGTTCTGCGGCCCCGGCGAGGCGAAGGATTTCATCCGGGACGGCAACCTCGAGGTGGGCGGCCGACTCCCGGCGAACACCCACGGCGGCCAGATCGGCGAGGCATATCTGCACGGCGTCAACGGCATCGCCGAGGCGGTTCGCCTGATTCGGGGAACGTCGACCACACAACCGGACGGCATCGGCAACGTGCTGGTGACCGCGGGCACCGCCGTGCCCACCAGCGGCCTGATCCTGGGCAGAGAGGACTGATCATGACGACAACCGAGCGCACGACGGCAGGAGCGTGGCGAGGGGCCGACCTCGGCACCCGCACCGTGAGTTACGACGAGCGCGACGCCGTCCTGTACGCACTGTCGGTGGGTGCGCGGGCCACCGAACTGGACCTCGTCTTCGAGGAGCGTCTGCGGGTGCTGCCCACGTTCGCTCTCACCCTCGCCCAGTGGGCGCCGGACGAGCTGGGGTCGCGGGGCGCCTTCGACACGAAGACGGCGCTGCACGGATCGCAGGAACTGACGGTGCTCGCGCCGCTTCCGCGTCGCGGCGAGATCGCGTTGTCGGCGTCGGTCGGCGAGGTGTGGGACAAGGGTTCGGCGGCCGTGTTCGAGGTGCGCGTCGAGTCCGAGTTCTTCGTCGCCACCTGGTCGCTGTTCGCGCCCGGTGCCGGCGGTTTCGGCGGCGATCGCGGACCCGTGAAACCGGCTCGGCCCGAGGGTGAACCGGTCACGACGTCTGTGCTGCAGACCGCGGAGAACCAGGCCGCGCTGTACCGGCTGACCGGCGACCGGCACCACATCCACATCGACCCGGCGGCGGCCGAGCGGATCGGGCAGCCCCGGCCGATCATGCACGGGCTGTGCACCCTCGCCGCCAGCACGCTGGAACTCGCGCGGGCGCTGGACGTCCACCCGGCCGACCTCGTCCGGCTGGAGGGACGGTTCGCCGCACCGGTCTACCCGGGCGACGCGCCGTCGTTGCGGGCGTGGGGTGATGCGGGTGATGCGACGTTCGAACTCGTCCAGGACGACCGGCCGCTCATCGCAGGCGCCCGCGCCGCATTCGGCTGACCGGACGTTTCGTCCGTCGTCGCCGAATGTCACACCGGTGCAGTCGAACCGAACCGGTGTGACATACGGCGCGGAGGTCAGGAGTGGGTCGCGAGGTAACGCGCGGGGTATTCGCCGCCGCCGTGGACGGCGAGATCGGCACCGTTCACGTACGACGCCTGCGCGCTCGCCAGGAACAGGCACGCGTCCGCGATGTCGGACGGCACCGCCATCCGCCCCATCGGCAGGGTCCGGGTGACGGCGGCACCGCCGTCGTCACCGTAGACGGACGCCGCGCTCTCGGTGCGGATGAGGCCCGTGGTGATGTGGTTGATCCGGACCTTCGGAGCCCATTCGAGCGCAAGCGCTTTCGTGAGCACGAGCAGGCCGGCCTTCGCGGCGCTGTACGCGGCGGTGCCGGGTTGCGGATCGTGGGCGGACACACTGCCGATGTTGACGATGGCACCACCGTCGGACTGCTGCTGCATCACCGCGTTGGCGGCCTGGGCAACGGTGAAGGGCGCCAGCAGGTTCAGCGCGACGATCTTCTCGACGAAGCGCGGCGAGACGGTGGCCGCGTCGGCGTCGGGCGAACCGCCCGCATTGTTGACGAGGACGTCGAGGCGGCCGAACCGCGCGACGGCATCGTCGATCAGTGCGGCGGCGTCGGCGTGGTCGCGGACGTCGGTCGCGCGGAACACGGCGGTGCGCTCACCGTGCGCGGGCAGGGTGTCCGGTGCGCTCCGGCCGCACACGAGCACGTTCGCACCCGCGGCGAGAAACGATTCGGCGACGACGAAACCGATGCCCTTGGTTCCGCCGGTCACGACGACGGTGCGGCCACTGAAATCGAGAGGAGGGGGGATTGTCACGGGAGACCTTCGGAGTGAGGGAGCGCGAGGAGAACGGGCGCTCGAACGAGATCGGGTGAATCGGCACGAAGACCGAGAACAAGCAAATGCTCGGTTCGATAGTAGGGGAACGGGAGTGGACATGGGCAAACTCGACGGCAAGGTCGCGCTGATCACGGGTGCGGGACAGGGGATCGGGCAGGGCATCGCCCTGGCCCTCGCCCGGGAGGGCGCGGTGATCGCCGTCGCCGGACGGACCGAATCGAAACTGCACGGCACGTGCGAGCGACTCACCGAACTCGGCGCCCGCAGCGAACCGGTGGTGTGCGACGTCAGCAGGCGCGCGGACATCGCGTCCGCCGTCGAGCGGACCGTGGACGTGTTCGGCGGCGTCGACATCCTGGTCAACAACGCGAACGACTGCACACCGGGACCGATCCTGTCGGTGATCGACGAGGAGTACGAGCGGTCGTTCGCGACGGGACCGCTCGCGACGCTGCGCATGATGCAGTCGTGCCACCCGCACATGGTCTCGCGCGGTGGCGGCGTGATCGTCAACCTCGTCACGTCGGCGGCCGTGCGCTGGGACGCCAGCAACTACGGCGCCTACGGCTCGATCAAGGAGGGGATGCGTTCGCTGACCAGGTCGGCGGCGTGCGAGTGGGGCCGGGACGGCATCCGGGTGCTGTCCGTCGCCCCGCACGCCAAGAGCCCGGCCCTCGCGCGGTGGATGGAGCGGAACCCGGACGAGGCGGCGGAGTTCGTGGCGGGGATCCCGCTCGGACGCGTCGGCGACGCCGAAACCGACATCGGACGCGCCGTCGTGTTCCTGGTGAGCGACGACGCCGGCTACCTCACCGGGGCCACCATCCCCCTGGACGGCGGGCAGTCCCGTTGGGGGTGACGGCGGGCAGTCCCGTTGGGGGTGACGGTGATGATCCGGGTCCCGCACAGCGGGAAGGGCTGCGGCCGCCGCCGTCGATGTGCACTAGTTTCGGCAGGATCGAATTACCGTAGCGAGAGGGCACCGTCGCGATGACGACCGTTGAAACACCACGCAGTTCGCGATCAGTAGTGGTCACCGTGGCCGCTGTCGTGGAGGAGACGTCCGACGCCCGGTCGCTGGTGTTCGACGTCCCCGACGAGCGTCGGCACGAATTCGCCTACAAGCCCGGACAGTTCCTGACGTTGCGCATCCCGAGCGACCGGACGGGATCCGTCGCCCGGTGCTACTCGCTGGCCAGTTCGCCGTTCACCGACGACCTGCCGAAGGTGACGATCAAACGCGTCGCGGGCGGCTACGGTTCGCACTGGTTGTGCGACAACGTCGGCGTCGGCGACCGCATCGAGGTCCTGCCTCCCGCGGGCGTGTTCACTCCGGCCAGCCTGGACGAAGACCTGATCCTGTTCGCCGCGGGCAGCGGAATCACCCCGGTGATGTCGATCCTCAAGTCGGCGCTCAGCGTAGGCAACGGGAAAGTCGTTCTGGTGTACGCGAACCGGGACGAGAAGTCGGTCATCTTCGCCGACGAGTTGCGGGAACTCGCGGCCCGCCACGAACACCGGCTGACCGTCGTCCACTGGCTCGAGAGCGTGCAGGGCCTGCCGACACCGCGCCAGCTGGCGAATCTGTCCGACCGTTTCCGGGATCACCGCGCCTACCTGTGCGGACCGCGTCCGTTCATGGACGCGATCCACGAGTCGCTCGCACTGGCCGGCGTCCCGCGCGACCGGGTGCACGCCGAGGTGTTCACCTCCCTGTCCGGGGATCCGTTCGCGGACGTCGTGGTCGAGGAACTGCCGGACACGGAAGCGGGAACGTCGACGGTCGAGGTGCAACTCGACGGCGAAGCTCACAACCTGAGCTGGCCACGCCGGGCGACACTCGTCGACGTCATGCTCTCGAAGGGCCTCGACGTCCCCTATTCGTGTCGCGAGGGCGAATGCGGTTCCTGCGCATGCACGGTGGTCCAGGGAGAAGTGGACATGGACAACGCGTCGATCCTCGATCCCGAGGACATCGCGAGCGGCTACATCCTCGCGTGCCAGGCCCGCCCCGTCAGCGAGCACGTGCGGATCGAGTTCTGACCGACGCCGGCACTACTTCTCGGTCTGCGCGGCCGCGGCACGCGCATTGAGATCGGCGAGGCGGATCGGGTAACGGGGTGGGCGATCGACGATCACCTCGCGGGTGACGGTGAGGTCGCGGTCGACGTGGAGCAGTTCGCCCGACTGCATCGGCGTCCAGCCGGGATCCTCGTCCATCTGCTCGCTGGCGACGACCACCGCCGGATGCTCGGCGAGATGCTCGGACCTGGCACGGATCCGGCCGGGAGTGCTCGCGTGCTGGAGGTGGCGACCGCCGCTCGGACCGCCCGCGCGCCGCTCGAGGAAGAGCAGGTCGTGGGTGTCCGGGTAGCGCAGCGCCCACAGTTCGCCGGGTGTGGTCAGCAGGATGTTGAGCGCGTAGATCGGCACGGTGTCGGCCAGCCACCGGGCGGCCGAGGTGATGCCGGCGGTGACGTCGCCGCCGTTCCTGCCGATGTGACTGGTCACGAGGGCGAAGACGCGTTCGGAGTCGGTGTCTCCGTGAACGAGCGCGAGGTCGGGGCCCAGTTCCGCCTCGAGTTTCGGCAGGTCCTCGACCACGCCGTTGTGGGCGAACACCCGACCGTCCTGGGCGAACGGATGGGTGTTCTGGGGAAGCAGTTCACCCGTGGTCGCGAAACGGATGTGCGCGACGAACGTGGCCGAATACCGATGCTTCGCCTCCTGCGCGAACTCCGTGTCCTCGTACGCCGCGAGCGGTTGCTTCTCCACCACCGGAGTTCCGTCCTCCGCGAACGTGCCGAGTCCGGTGCCGTCCGGCTCGCGGTGACTCTGCTGCGCCAGGCTGTCCGGGGCGTCCAGCAGCCAGAACGACGCGCGGACGCGATGAGGGGCGGCGGACAACCCGAACAATCGGCACATGACTTCCCTCTCGGGTGGGGCGGATCAGCGGTAATCCGGGTTGGCGAAGTCGGGGCGGCAACCCGCGTCCCACTCCGAACGTTGATTTCCGTACACGGGGAACCCGCCGGCCTTCTTCAACATCGCGGCGACGTGCATCAGGTTGTACGTCATGAAGGTGGTGTTGCGGTTGGTGAAATCGTTCTCCGGGCCGCCCGACCCTTCGTCGAGATACGACGGGCCCGGGCCGGCCTCACCGATCCAACCGGCGTCTGCCTGCGGCGGGATCACGTATCCGAGATGCTGGAGGCTGTAGAGGATGTTCATCGCGCAATGCTTGACACCGTCCTCGTTGCCGGTGATCAGACACCCCCCGGCCCGCCCGTAGTAGGCGTACTGGCCGTCGTCGTTGAGAATCGACGAACAACCGTACAGTCGCTCGATCACCTGCTTCGTGACGGAACCGTTGTCGCCGAGCCAGATCGGACCGGCCAGGACCAGGATGTCGGCGTCCAGCACCCGCTGAAAAAGCTGGGGCCATTCGTCGCTCGGCCACCCGTGCTCGGTCATGTCCGGATACACACCGGTCGCGATGTCGTGGTCCACCGCCCGGATCTGGTCGACCGAGACCCCTTCCTGCTCCATCAGGCCGACACTGCGGTCGATCAGCCCCTGGGTGTTGCTCACCTCGGGAGACCGCTTCAGGGTGCAGTTGACGAACAGGGCGCGCAGACCGCTGAAACGGGGGGTCCCGTCCTGCGGCGACGGATCGGTCATCAGTCCTCCCACGAAAGAGTCCGGAAGTCCACGATATGCCGCGGCGACCCCTGTTCGTGGGCAGAACAGCCGCCCGGTCCGGGACGATCCCGGACCGGGCGGACCCGGGTGTTCTCAGCCCAGCGCGGAGATCGCCTTCGCGACGCCCTCGCCGTAGGCCGGGTCGCACTGGGTGCAGTTGTCGATGTGCCGCTGCACGACCTGCTGCGACGCGCCGTTGATGGCCCGCGCGGTGTTCTCGAACAACACCTGCTTCTGCTCGTCGCTCATGTTGTTGAACAACACGCGCGGCTGCGAGAAGTAGTCGTCGTCGTCCTCACGGAAGTTGAACCGGTCGGCGAACGCGCCCACGCCCTGCGCGGGATCGCGGTACCGGCTCTGCTCCTGCCACTTGCCGTAGCTGTTCGGTTCGTAGTGCAGGGTGCCACCGTTGTTGCCGTCGACCCGCATGGCACCGTCGCGGTGGAAGTTGCTCACCGGGCACCGGGCCGCATTGACCGGGATCTGGTAGTTGTTCACACCGAGGCGGTAGCGCTGCGCGTCACCGTAGGAGAACAACCGGCCCTGGAGCATCTTGTCCGGGGAGAAGCTGATGCCGGGCACGACGTGCGCCGGGTTGAACGCCGCCTGCTCGACCTCGGCGAAGTAGTTGTCGGGGTTGCGGTTGAGTTCCCATTCGCCGACCTCGATGAGCGGGTAGTCGGCCTTCGGCCACACCTTCGTCAGGTCGAACGGGTGGTAGGGGACCGTGTCGGCGTCGGCCTCGGGCATGATCTGCACGCACAGCTTCCACTTCGGGAAATTGCCGGCCTCGATGGCGTCGAAGAGGTCCCGCTGGTGGCTCTCGCGGTCGGCGCCGACCAGGGCCTCGGCCTCGGCGTCGGTGAGGTTTTCGACACCCTGCTGCACGCGGTGGTGGAACTTCACCCAGAAGCGTTCGCCCTCGGTGTTGATGAAACTGAAGGTGTGCGAACCGAATCCGTGCATGTGCCGGTACGACGAGGGGATGCCGCGGTCACTCATCACGATGGTGACCTGGTGCAGCGACTCGGGCAGCGACGTCCAGAAGTCCCAATTGTTGTCGGGGCTGCGGAGATTCGTTCGGGGGTCGCGCTTGACGGCGTGGTTGAGGTCGGGGAACTTCAGCGGGTCGCGGAAGAAGAAGACCGGGGTGTTGTTGCCGACGAGGTCCCAGTTGCCTTCCTCGGTATAGAACTTGACCGCGAAGCCGCGGATGTCGCGCTCGGCGTCGGCGGCGCCGCGCTCACCGGCGACGGTGGAGAAGCGGGCGAACAGCTCGGTCTTCTTGCCGACCTCGGAGAAGATCTTCGCGCTGGTGTACCGGGTGATGTCGTTCGTGACGGTGAACGTTCCGTACGCCCCGGAACCCTTGGCGTGCATGCGGCGTTCCGGAATGACCTCGCGGTCGAAATGTGCGAGCTTCTCGAGGAACCAGACGTCCTGCAGCAACTGCGGCCCGCGGGGCCCGGCGGTCACGACGTTCTGGTTGTCGGGGACGGGTGCGCCTACGGCCGTGGTGAGCTTGTCGCTGGTGTTCGCAGTGGTCTCTCGGCTCACAGTGGATCCCTTCGTTGCTGGCTGTTGCTCTGGGTTTTCTGGAACTGGCTGTCGGGCAGGAGGCTTCGCCGACGAGCGGTCGACGTGGCGGATCGAACCACACTCACGGCGTGCGACGTGGTGGTGGTCGCCTCCCGCCCTCGTGTGTGTTCACGGTCACACTGCACCACCGTTTCTTGAATTAGTCAAGAAAGCGCGGGCTAACTTTCGATCGGGGTCGCCGTCTCCAGCGCCGCAACCAGGAACTCTTCCGGAACATCCGGCCAGTCGGACTGCCAGCGGCCGGCCCGCCTGTCCTCGAGGAGGGCCGTCAGCGCGGGCACCATGCGCGGCCCGCCGTCGATCAGGTAGCGCACGAAGCCGATTCGTGCACACGTCGCGGCGATGGACGCCAGCACCGGCTTGGCCTCATCAACCCGGCCCGCCGCGACCAGGCATGCGACGAGCAGGCGACTGGCCTGCATGGCCGCCCTCGGCCGGCTCTCCCGTTCGACCCGGCGCACCCATTCCTCGGCGCGGCGACACGCGACGTCGGGCTCGACGGCCGACTGCTTCCGGATCTCGGTGGCGGCGTCGAGCTGCGCGACGATTTCGGCGAAACCGAAATCGGGTACCCGGGTCGCCTTCCCGTCACCGGCCGGCGGCTGAGGTGACGCGGGCAGGCCGAGCCGGACCCGTTCGTTCTCGACCCGGGCCCGCAGCCGCGGGAGTCCCAGCGACGCCGCCGCGGACGCACCCTCGTCGAGGTGGCGGGCAGCGGACGCGAGATCGCCACGACTTGCCTTCAGCCGCGCGCCCGTGACGAAGCGCGCGATCATGAAATCGACGATGCCACCCTCGGGTCCGAGCTCGTAACTCTCGTCGAGGAGTCGTTCGGCCTCGTCGAGATGGCCCAGTTCGTACATCAGCTCGCCGAGGAGTGCGCCTGCGAGTCGTGCGGCATGTGAATGGGTGCCTGCCAACTTCGTCGCGGTCTGCACGGCCAGCCGGAAGTTGTCCTCGGCCGCGGCGATGTCGAGTTGTTCCATCGCGGCGATGCCGGCGAAGCTGTACCCGTACATCCTGCTGAACGGTCCGACAGTCCGCTGGTGGTACCCGGTCGCCCAGTCCTGCAGTCGGCGTGCCTCCACGAAATCGAATTGGGCGATCGCGACGGCGGAGGCGAGATTCGACCCCGCCGAAACCACCCACGCGCGTAGGGTTTCCGGTCGGGCCAGGCATTCGGCGATGAGGTCGGGGACGCCGGCGATGCGATCGGACGACACCGCGATCACGGCGCGGACGATGTCGGCCTCCACGCGGATGTCCGCCTGCTCGGTGTCGTTCAGCGTCGAGGACTCGAGGGCCGACGCGACCAGCGACAGCGACCGCAGCGTCGGCGCCACCCGTTGCAGGAGGATGTTCGCCCACGCGACCGCGATCTGGATGCGGGGACTGGATTCGACCAGCGGCCGCGGCAACTTGTCGACGAGGCCGAGCAGCGCGATCATCCGCGAGTGCTCCACCAGGTACATGCCCTGCTCCTCGACCACCGCGACGGCCACGTCGCGATCGCCCGCCGCCAACGCGTGATCCACTGCGTCGCTGACGTAGTGGTGGTCGGCGAACCAGTGCGCGGCCGCACGGTGCAGGTCCGCGATGCGTGACGGATGATCGCGTTCGAGCCGCCGTCGGAGGTACTCGGCGAACAGGTGGTGGTACTCGAACCACTCCCTGTCCTCGTCGAGGCTGCGCAGGAACAGGTCGCGCGATTCGACCTGCTCGAGCAGGGCCTGACCGCGGGTCACGTTCGCCAGCACGCAGGCGAGGTCACCGCAGACCCGCTCGGTGACGGACGTGGCCAGCATGAAGTCGAGCAGCGCAGGCTCGAGGGTGCTCAGCACGTTCTCCGCCAGGTACTCCCCGATCGCGTGGTGGCGGCCCGACATGTGCCGGATGAGATCGCCGGGATCGGCGCGATCACGCAGCGACAGCGACGCCAGTTGCAGCGCCGCCACCCACCCGTCCGTGGTCTCCTCCAGCGCCTCCACGTCGGAATCCTCCAGGTGCAGTCCGCCGAGGTCGACCAAGAATCTCTGCGACTCGGTGATGTCGAAACGCAAAGCCACGGAATCGATTTCGACGAGTTCATCACGCACCCGCATCTTGGCCAGCGGAAGCCCCGCCTGGCTTCGGCTGCTGACCACCATCTGCAGGTGGTGGCAGCCGTTCTCCAGGATGAAGTCCATCGCGGCGATCGTGTCCGGCGACGTGACGCGATGCCAGTCGTCGATCATCACCACCACGTGACGCCTGCTGTCGTGGACCTGATTCACCAGCGAGGTCAGCACATACCGTTCCGCTTCGGCGCCGTTCTCGTCGAGCGCCTGCCCCAGCTCGTCCGCCAAGGTCGGATCGGCCCGGCGGATCGCCTCGACGAGGTGGGACAGGAACCACACGACGTTGTTGTCGTCGTTGTCCACCGTCAGCCAGGCGACCGCGGCGCCGTCCTCGATCAGCACGTCGCGCCACTGGGCCGCCACCGTGCTCTTCCCGAAGCCGGCGGGCGCGTGGATGAGCGTCAACCGCCTCCGTTGACCCATTCGGAGCAGATCCAGCAGACGGGTGCGCTCCACCAGGGACCGCATCGGGGTCGGCGGCCGGAAGCGGGCCGCGGCGCTCGGCGGGGTGGCACCCGACCGCCGGCGGTAGCTGCGACTGTGCCCGGATGTCGAGGACTGCGTGGTCGGTGTCGACGTGTGCTCGGTGCGCGGAAACTCGTCGGCCGCGGCGGGGAGCGCCATCTCGTCGACATCGAGCCCGTGCCTGCGCTCGATGTCGCGGAGTTCCTGCCCGAACTCCGCGGCCGAAGCCGGGCGGTCGGTCGGTTCCTCGGACATGGCGCGCTCGATGGCCGAGCACACGTCGTCGGGAATGTCCTCGCCCCGCAGGTCCGGAACGGGTTGAGTGGCGATGCGGAGGAACTGCGCGACGAGCCGCTCCCCGCTCCGCCGCTCGAACGCGGCATGCCCAGTGAGCAGGCAGAACAGGGCGGCGCCCAGGCTGTACACATCGGAAGCCGCGGACGGTGCGTCGCCCCGGAGGACCTCCGGCGCCGTGAACGCGGGCGAACCGGTGATCATGCTCGACGTGGTCTCGAACCCGCCCGTGACCCGCGCGATGCCGAAGTCCGTGAGCTGCGGCTCGCCGTACCCGGTGAGCAGGATGTTCGCCGGCTTCACGTCGCGGTGCAGCGTGCCGAGCCGGTGCGCCGTCTCCAGGGCGCCCGCCAGCTTCACGCCGACGCGCAGCGTTTCACTCCACGGCAGCGGCCCTTCACGGCGAATCCAGGCGTCGAGCGAATTGCGCGAGTGGTAGGGCATCACGATGTACGGCCTGCCGCTGCGCGTCACCCCGGACTGCAGGATGTCGACCACGTGCGGATGCCCCGACAATTTTCCCATCGCACGTTGTTCCCGCAGGAAGCGTTCGCGGTCCTCACCGTCCAGATCGGAGGACAGCACCTTGATCGCGACCGTGCGGTCGAGCGCGGTCTGGAGGCAGCGGTAGACGACCCCGAACCCTCCCCGGCCGATCTCGCGGGCGTCGTCGAATCCTTCCGACGACAGCTCCGCGACGATGTCGGTCACGACGATCCGCTTGGTAGCCTGCGGATCCGAGTCGGTCGGCCCGGAACTGCTTTCCGGGTGTCGTGGCACACTCAATGAAATCACCTTCTCGGTGCGCTGACGCCAGCATATCGCGGTCGCACGACACAGAGAGCGGTGTTCGAGAACGAGTAGACCCGAGGAGAATTCGACGGTGACGGATACCGGTATTGCGGCAGCGGACACGAGCCTGGCCGAGCAGACCCTGGCCCAGCTCCTCGACGCGCGGATCAGTTGCAGGGCTTACCTACCGACGCAGGTGCCGCGCGACGTGATCGAGCGGATCCTCGAGCTCGCCCAGCAGACACCGTCGTGGTGCAACACGCAGCCGTGGCAGGTCGCGATCACCGAGGGGGAGGGGACCGACCGGTTCCGTTCCGGGCTGGCGGAGTACGTCCGCACCCACCCGCAGGAGTCCGACTTCGAGTGGCCCCGCGAATACGTGGGCGAGCACAAGCAACGCCGCCGGGACTGTGCCATGCAGCTCTACGCCAGCGTCGGCATCGCCCCCGGAGACCGGGCCGCGTCCGCAGTGCAGACGATGAAGAACTTCGACCTGTTCGGCGCGCCGCACGTCGCGATCGTCACCACTCACGAAGCACTCGGCACCTACGGCGCCGTCGACTGCGGCCTGTATGTCGAGACGTTCCTCCTCGCCGCGCAGAGCCTCGGAGTCGCGTCCATCCCGCAGGCCGCCGTCGCCGGAAGTTCCCGGTTCATCCACGACTTCTTCTCGCTCGACGAGGACCGCCGGGTGGTCTGCGCGATCTCGTTCGGCTACCCCGACATGGAGAACCCCGTCAACGGATTCCGCACCCACCGGGAACCCGTCGCCAACGTCGCGCAGTGGGTGTCGCAGTAACGTGCTCGACTCCGAAGTGTTCGACCGGGACGCCCTGTTCGCCCGCCTCCGTCGCCGTCCCGACGTCGAGGCCCCCAACCTGACGGCCGTCGACGCCGCAGATCGGCTGATCCTCGACGAGGCCGCGGCGGCGCTGTCGGCGGCACCTGCCGGGACGCTCGCCGTGATCGGCGACCACTACGGTGCGCTCACCCTCGGCGCCGCGGCGGCGCACGGCGCCACCGGGATCCGCGTGCACCAGGACCTGCTGACCGGCGAACTGGCGCTCGCCGCCAACGCCGCGACGGTCGGGCTCGCCGACCGCTACCGGGCGTGCGCGCTCGGTGAGGAGCTCCTCGCGGGCGCGACGGTCGTGCTGATGCAGTTGCCGCGGAGCCTCGGCGAACTGACCGAGGTCGCCGAGGCGATCGCCCGTCACGCCGACCCGTCCGTCGTCGTCTACGCGGGCGGACGCAACAAGCACATCTCCACCGCCATGAACGACGTGCTCGGGCGTTCGTTCTCCGACGTCCGCGCGACCCTCGGCAGGCAGAAGTCACGGGTGCTGATCGCACGCGGCCCGGTGGAGGTAGCGCAGCAGACGTATCCCGTCACCGATCATCTCGCCGAGATCGGGCTGGACGTCGTCTCGTACGGGGCCGCGTTCGCCGGCCCCAAGCTGGACATCGGAACCCGGTACCTCCTCGACTTCCTTCCCCGCGTGAACCCCGGCGCGCGGGCCGCAGTCGACCTCGGGTGCGGAACGGGCATTCTCGCCGTCAGCCTCGCCCGGCTCCTCCCGGACGTGTCGGTGATCGCCACCGACCAGTCGTCGGCCGCGGTGGCATCGGCGGCCGCCACCGCCCGCGCCAACGGACTCGACGGACAGGTCAGCACGCTGCGCGACGACGCCATGTCCACCCTCGCCACCGACAGCCAGGACGTCGTCCTGTGCAACCCGCCGTTCCACGTCGGCGCGGCCGTCCACACCGGCGGCGCGTCGAAGATGTTCGCCGAAGCCGGACGGGTGCTCCGGCCCGGCGGCGAGCTGTGGACCGTGTACAACTCGCATCTCGGGTACCGGGGCCGATTGCAGCGGCTCGTCGGCCCGACGGACGTCGTCGGCCGGAATCCCAAATTCACCGTCACCCGATCGGTGGCCTGACCGCCACGCCGACCCGCCTCGTCTGGCGGGTGTCCCCACGGCACCGGTAGAGTCCGAATTGTCCGACCCGAAAGCGACGAACGGGAACTTGCGGTGGGTGCGGGACGTTCAACGTACAAGAAACCCGGATCCACCCGGCGAGCCACGAGAAGGGATGTGCACGGTGCGCACCACCAGTAACCCGGTGTTCCGCAACCTGCCCAAACAAGAGGGCAGCGGCGGATACGCCTCGTTCGGATCTACGACGGCCGGCGCAGCGCAGGTCACGCAGCAGTTCGGCCAGCCCCAGTACACGCAGGCCGAGCCCTACCGGACGGGCCCCGACTACCGTTCGATGACCATCGACGACGTCGTCACCAAGACGGGTGTCACGCTCGGCGTGCTCACGGTGTCGGCGATCATCTCCTACTTCCTGGTGAGCAACAACGCGAACCTCGCGAGCCCGTTGGTCATCGGCGGTGGCCTCGTCGGTCTCGTGCTGGTCCTGGTGGCCACGTTCGGCCGCAAGATGGACAACCCGGGCATCGTCCTCGCCTACGCGGTGGCGGAGGGCCTGTTCCTCGGCGCCCTGTCGTTCATGTTCACCGACATCACGTTCGGCGGAGTCGGCGGAGCGGCGCTCATCGGCCAGGCCGTACTCGGCACGTTCGGTGTGTTCTTCGGCATGCTCGTCGTCTACAAGACGGGCGCGATCCGAGTCACGCCCCGCCTGACCCGGATGATCATCGGTGCCCTCATCGGTGTCGTCGTCCTCGCCCTCGGCAACGTGATCGCCAGCTTCTTCACCGAAGGTGGCCTCGGCCTCCGCGACGGCGGTCCCGTGGCGATCATCTTCAGCCTCGTCTGCATCGGCATCGCCGCGTTCAGCTTCCTGCTGGATTTCGACGCCGCCGACCAGCTGATCCGCGCCCAGGCGCCGGCGAAGGCCGCATGGGGCGTCGCATTCGGACTCACCGTCACCCTCGTGTGGCTGTACGTCGAGATCCTGCGACTCCTGAGCTACTTCAACAGCGACTAGCAGTTCAACAGAGAAGGCCCCCGAGAGCATGCTCTCGGGGGCCTTCTGGCGCTTCGCACCCGTGCGTGGTCAGCGAGTCTCTGCACTCGTCAACCACTCACGGGCCCGGAGGGCCTAGCTCAGGCGCTCGAGGACCATCGCCATGCCCTGCCCGCCGCCGACGCACATGGTCTCGACCCCGAACGTCTTGTCCTGCTCGCGCAGGTTGTTGAGCAGGGTGTTGGTGATGCGGGCACCGGTCATGCCGAACGGGTGACCGAGGGCGATGGCGCCCCCGGAGATGTTCAGCTTGTCCTCGTCGATCTTCAGCTCGCGAGCCGATCCGAGAACCTGGACCGCGAAGGCCTCGTTGATCTCGAACAGGTCGATGTCGGAGATGGACTTGCCCGCGATCGCGAGGGCCTTCTTGACGGCCTCGATCGGGCCGAGGCCCATGATCTCGGGGGACAGTCCGGACACCCCGGTGGACACGATGCGGGCCAGCGGCGTCAGGCCGAGGGCCTTGGCCTTCGTGTCGGACATGATGACGAGCGCGGCGGCGCCGTCGTTGAGGGGGCACGCGTTGCCCGCGGTGACGGTGCCATCCGGGCGGAACACCGGCTTGAGCCCGCTGATGCCCTCGTAGGTGGTGCCGGCGCGGGGGCCGTCGTCGGCGGCCACGACGGTGCCGTCGGGGAGGGTGACCGGGGTGATCTCCCGCTCGAAGAAGCCGTTCTTGATGGCCTCCTCCGCGCGGTTCTGGGATCGGACGCCCCAGCGGTCCTGCTCCTCACGGGTGATGCCGGTGGCCGAGGCGACGTTCTCGGCGGTCTGACCCATCGCGATGTAGACGTCGGGAATCTGCTCGTCCTCGCGCGGGTCGGTCCAGGCGACGCCACCCTCGGCGAGCTTCGCGGTACGCGCCTCGGCGTCGGCGAACCTCGGGTTCTTGGTGTTCGGCAGGCCGTCGGCGTTGCCGGTGACGAAGCTGGACACCGACTCGACACCGGCGGAGATGAACACGTCGCCCTCGCCGGCCTTGATCGCGTGCAGTGCCATGCGGGTGGTCTGCAGCGAAGAGGAACAGTAGCGGTTGACGGTGACGCCGGGCAGGAAGTCGTAGCCCAGTTCCACCGCGACGACGCGGGCGATGTTGAACCCCGACTGGCCGGCGGGCTGACCGCAGCCGAGGAGCAGGTCGTCGATCTCGGTGGGATCGAGTTCGGGGATCTTTGCCAGCGCCGCGGCCACCATCTGAGTCGTCAGATCATCCGGGCGGATGGTCTTGAGCGAGCCCTTCATGGCTCGGCCGATCGGTGAGCGTACTGCGGAGACGATGACTGCCTCGGGCATGAAAACTCCTTTGTCAACTGCGGGGGTCTGCACTGTGTTGCAGACCACCCGTTCTGTGGCCTTCCCGACAACTTACGTTGCCGGGCGGCACCGGGGGCATCGCCATCTCACTCAGCGACCCGTCGCGTCCGGGACGCGGACGCCTCCTCGATCGCGAGGAGTTCGTCGAGACGGGCAGGCGAGCGTCGCCGGGCAGTGCGTCGCCACAGGAAACGGTTGAGCGAGGCGGTCATTCGGGTCGACAGCTTGCGTGATTCCGCGGCCTCCGACACCTCGGGCAGGTCGGGCAGGGGGCCGCCGTGCCACATGCCCAGAGCAGTCGCGAGAACGGGCACGATCTGGATCGCCGCCAATTCGTAGCCCGCCGCGGACGGGTGGAAGTGGTCGGAGGAGAACATCCGGTCGGGCGCCGCGAGGAACTCGGGTGCCAGCAGGTCGGCCAACGCCACCGGGTGGCCGCCCGCCGCGCTGGTCGCGGCCGCCTGCGCCCGGGCCAGGCGCAACCCCCACGTCCGCACGACGGTCCGCAGCGGTTGGGGGATCGCGGTCACCACCCCGAGGTCGGGGCACGTTCCGACGACGACCGCGCAGTCGTGGGCGCGGAGCCGTTCCACCGCCTCCCCGAGTCTGCGCGCCGACGCCCGAATCGAGTTCTTCGATGTGACGTCGTTGGCTCCGACCAGGATCACCGCGGCGTCCGGCGGCGGTCCGGCCACGAACATCGCGTCCACCTGCCCGCTGAGTCCGCGGGACGTGGCGCCGCCGATGGCCTTGGTGCTCAGCCGGATCCGCTTGCCGGTCTCGTCGGCGAGGCGCCTCGCGATCTGCACGCCGGGCACTTCATCCGCCGACAGACATCCCACCCCGGCGGCCGTGGAGTCGCCGAAGATCATCAGATGGACGTCGTACGGGGTGGTTCGCAGCCAGCGTTCGGGGACGGCGGCGCCGGGGGAGTAGACGCCGTCGGCCTCCGGCGGCTTGGCGACGTTGTGCCCGATCACACCGCGGGCCGCCGTCGCCTGTGACATCAGATAGGAGTACGCCGCCCACGACAGCGTGCCTGCGCTCGAACCTGCCACGACAGCCGCCGCGCCGGCCTTCACTCCGGTCTGCCAGGTCCTCTTGGGCACTGGTCTCACCTTTCCGCTACCTGGTGCTCGTCTCACGGGTTCCAGCGGACTGCGTCCGCACCAATCTAGTCGGATCAGGGCCCCCGTGCCGGACGTCTGTGAGCATCGGATCAGGGCATCTGGGAGCATGGAGGCATGCGCATCGCGGAACACGTCGTCGACCTGATCGGCAACACCCCTCTCGTCAAGCTCTCTTCTGTCATCGGTGAGAACCACGGGACCGTTGCAGCCAAGATCGAATACCTCAACCCGGGTGGAAGCTCGAAGGACCGCATCGCGGTCAAGATGATCGACGCCGCGGAGGCGTCCGGTGAGCTGAAGCCGGGCGGGACCATCGTCGAGCCCACGTCCGGCAACACCGGGATCGGCCTCGCCCTGGTCGCACAGAAGCGCGGATACAAGTGCGTGTTCGTCTGCCCCGACAAGGTCAGCGAAGACAAGCGGAACGTCCTCAAGGCCTACGGCGCCGAGGTCGTGGTGTGCCCGACCGCGGTCGCGCCCGAGCACCCGGACAGCTACTACAGCGTCTCCGACCGGCTCGCACGCGAACTTCCCGGCGGCTGGAAGCCCAACCAGTACTCCAACCCCGGCGGCCCGCAGAGCCACTACGAGACCACCGGCCCCGAGATCTGGGCCGACACCGACGGCAAGATCACCCACTTCGTGGCGGGCGTCGGCACCGGCGGCACCATCACCGGCACCGGGCGCTATCTCAAGGAGGTGTCCGGCGGCAAGGTCAAGGTCATCGGCGCCGACCCCGAGGGTTCCGTGTACTCGGGTGGCACCGGCCGTCCGTACCTGGTCGAGGGCGTGGGCGAGGACTTCTGGCCGAGCGCCTACGACCCGTCCATCCCCGACGAGATCATCGCCGTGTCCGACGCCGACTCCTTCGAGATGACCCGACGTCTCGCCCGCGAAGAGGGCCTGCTGGTCGGTGGCTCCTGCGGCATGGCCGTCGTCGCCGCACTCGAGGTGGCCAAGCGCGAGGGCCCCGACGCCGTCATCGTCGTCCTGCTGCCCGACGGTGGTCGCGGATACCTGTCGAAGATCTTCAACGACAAGTGGATGGCGTCCTACGGATTCCTCCGCACCCCGCTCGACGGCAAGCCCGACGAGAAGACCGTCGGCGACGTGCTGCGCGGCAAGTCCGGCGAACTCCCGGACCTCGTCCACACCCACCCGTCCGAGACGCTGCGCGACGCCATCGAGATCCTCCGCGAGTACGGGGTGTCCCAGATGCCCGTCGTCGGCGCGGAGCCGCCCGTCATGGCCGGTGAAGTGGCGGGCAGCGTCACCGAGCGCGACCTGCTCAGTGCCGTGTTCGAGGGCCGCGCGCACCTCGCCGACCCGGTGGAGAAGCACATGAGCAAGCCGTTCCCGCTCATCGGTTCCGGTGAGCCCGTGTCGGCCGCCACCAAGGCGCTCGGCGACACCGACGCGCTCATGGTCGTCGACGACGGCAAGCCCGCCGGGGTCATCACCCGCCACGACCTTCTCGGTTTCCTCAGCGCCGGTTCCTAGACGACACTGGTCCCCGCTGCGCACGGAACGTACCGTGCACAGCGGGGTACCGGCGCGGTGTCCGTGAGGGGGAATCACAGTGGGTGTTCGTCTGCGTCGTGTTCTGGTGGTCCCGGCCGTCCTGCTCGGGTTCGCCGCCGCCGGGTGCGGGAACAGCATCGAGGGTGCCGCGGTCGCACAGTCGGGATCGTCGGACGTCGACTCGGTGTCCTCGGGCACGTCGCCTTCCGGGGCGTCCGCGGACTGCACCGCGCTGACGAAGGCACTCGACCTGGTGTCGGACCGGCCGCATCTCACCGAGGCCGTCCTGCCCGGATCGACCGATCCGACGTGCTCGTGGTCCAAGGGGCCGACCAACGTCATGAGCACCATCACCGCGTCGGTCAAGCCGCAGGTGACGGATCCTGCCGTCCTCGTCGAGATGCGGAACGGAACCAACGTCGTCCCCGACCCCCGGTCCGCCGAGTTCGGCGGGGTGGTCCTCGACGTCGTAGCCATGGCGCTGCTCACCCCGGAACACAGCATCATCGTCAACGCGCTCGACCCCTCCGTCAGCGACGCGACCAAGCTCGACGTCGCGTTCGCGATCGCGGAGTATCTGGAGAATTAGGTCCCCACTAGGCTGGGGGCCATGAGTGAGCAGCGCAGCAAAGCGGACAACATCAGCTGGCAGGGGTTCTCCACCAAGGCCGTGCACGCAGGATTCGACCCGGACCCGCAGACGGGCGCCGTCAACGTCCCGATCTACGCGAGTTCGACGTTCGCGCAGGACGGCGTCGGCGGCATGCGAAACGGATTCGAATACGCCCGCACCGGCAACCCCACCCGACGACCGCTCGAGGCCAACCTCGCCGCCCTCGAGTCGGGCACGTACGGTCGCGCCTTCGGCTCGGGCATGGCCGCCACCGACTGCCTGCTCCGTGCCGCGCTCCGCCCCGGCGACCACCTCGTCATCCCGAACGACGCCTACGGCGGAACGTTCCGCCTGATCGACAAGGTCTTCACCCAGTGGGGCATCGAGTACACGCCCGCCGCGGTGTCCGACGTGGACGCCGTCCGGGCAGCCATCCGCCCCAACACCAAGCTCGTGTGGGTCGAGACGCCCACCAACCCGCTCCTCAACATCGGTGACATCGAGGCACTGTCCGACGTCGCGCACGAGGCAGGAGCGAAGATCGTCGTCGACAACACGTTCGCCTCGCCGTACCTGCAGCAGCCGCTGCAGCTCGGCGCCGACGTCGCGCTGCACTCGACCACCAAGTACATCGGCGGACACTCCGACGTCGTCGGTGGCGCACTCGTCACCAACGACGAGGAGCTCGACACGGCGTTCGCGTTCCTGCAGAACGGTGCGGGCGCGGTCCCCGGACCCTTCGACGCGTTCCTCACGCTCCGCGGCATCAAGACCCTCTCCCTGCGCATGGAGCGGCACAGCGACAACGCCGAGAAGGTCGTCGAACTGCTCACCGGGCACCCCGCGGTGTCCCAGGTCATCTACCCCGGACTCGAGTCGCATCCCGGCCACAAGGTCGCGGAGAAGCAGATGCGCCGCTTCGGCGGCATGATCTCGGTCCGCCTCGCAGGCGGCAAGCAGGCTGCGCTGGACTTCTGCTCGCGCACCGAGATCTTCACGCTGGCCGAGTCGCTCGGCGGTGTCGAGTCGCTGATCGAGCACCCGGGCGCCATGACCCACGCCTCGACCGCCGGTTCGCTGCTCGAGGTCCCGGACGACCTGGTGCGCCTGTCCGTCGGCATCGAGGATGCCGCCGACCTCGTTGGCGACATCGAGCAGGCACTGAAGTAGCAGGCGGCTTCGCCGCCCGTGCGTGGTTGACGAGTCTCTGGACTCGTCAACCACGCACGGGGCGCGGAGCGCCCTATGCTGGCCCGCGTGGAGCCTGTCACGCTGGATCAGATCAGAGCAGCTCGTAAGCTGCTGGACCCCGTCATGCGCCGGACGCCGGTGATCGCGTCCCGGGCGCTGTCGGAACGATGCGGGCACGTCGTGTCGTTGAAGTGCGAAAACTTACAGCGCACAGGGTCTTTCAAACCGCGCGGTGCGTACAATCGGATCGCGAACCTGTCGGTCGCCGAACGGGCCTGCGGGGTGGTGGCGGCCAGCGCGGGCAATCACGCGCAGGGCGTGGCCTGGGCGGCCACGGAACTGGGTATCCCGTCCACCGTGTTCATGCCAACCGGCGCACCCCTTCCGAAACTCGTCGCTACCAAGGCGTACGGCGCCACCGTCCACCTCACGGGCGACACGGTGGACGACGCGCTCGTCGCCGCGAAGGAGTTCGCGAACGAGACCGGCGCCGTCCTCATCCACCCGTTCGATCACGTCGACATCGTCGCCGGACAGGGGACCGTGGGGCTCGAGATCCTCGAGCAGGAACCCGACGTCGGCACGCTCGTCGTCCCGACCGGTGGCGGTGGACTGATCGCGGGTATCGCCGCGGCGGTGAAGGCCACCCGGCCCGACGTGCGGATCGTCGGCGTCCAGGCCGAGCAGGCGGCCGCCTGGCCGCGTTCGCTGGCGGAGGGCCGCCCGATACCGCTGGAGACCATGTCGACCATGGCCGACGGCATTGCGGTCGGCCGGCCCGGCGACGTTCCGTTCGCGCACGTCGGCTCGCAGGTCGACGCCATCGTCACGGTCAGCGAGGACGCCCTGTCCCGGGCGCTGCTGCTGTGCCTCGAACGCGCGAAGCTCATCGTGGAGCCTGCGGGCGCGGCCGCGGTGGCCGCGTTGATCAGCTGCTCGACGGACGAGCTGGGACTCACCGGGAAGGTGTGCGCGGTGCTGTCGGGTGGCAACATCGACCCGTTGCTGCTCACCCATGTCGTCAATCACGGTCTCCGGGCTGCCGGACGGTATCTCGGTGTGCACGTGACCATTCCGGACCGACCGGGTGGTCTGGTCAGTCTCCTCGGCGTGATCAGCGGCAACGGCGCCAGCGTCGTGGACGTCGTCCACTCCCGCACCGGTGGCGCGCTCGCGCTCGACGAGGTGGAGGTGTTCCTCACCGTCGAGACCCGTGGTCCCGGACACCGGCAGGATCTCCTTGACGCCCTGCGCGACGCCCAGTACACGATTCGGCTGCAGGAGTAGCCAGGGCTAGCTCGGCCACCCGCCCAGGGTGATCACCCGGAACTCCTGATCCACCAGCCGGGCAGGCAGCTCGAGGTTGGTGAGCCAGTCGATCGCACCGCCGCCCATACCGACCGCGGCCGTGCTCGACGCGTGCGCGGTGGTGCACGACCCGGCCACCACGGACACGGTCCGCCACAACGAGATCGAGTCGGGGTGCAGGGGCTTGACGGTGCTGGCGGTCGCGACGGCCGCACCCGACGGGATCGACACCTGGCACGTGGGGTCGCCCGGCAGGTCCTGGACCTGAACCTGCCAGCCGCCCGGTGGTGTGGTCCCGGCGGTGGCGATGTCTCCGCCGAGCGCGACCAGGACACCGCACCCGAGCAGTTCCGCCGTCGTCGACGCGCAGTGGTCGGCGGAACTCGCCCGCGCGGTGGCCGTCAGGTCGAGTTCCACCCCGGCGGGGAGCGTGACCTCGGTGCCGTCGACGGTGATCGACCGCCACGACTGGGGTGCGGGGGCCGACGCCGTGGGGTCGAGTGCGCCCTCCGTGGTCCGCGCCGCGGCGAGGGCGTCGGTGAGGAATCGCGCGAACATCGGTGTGACCGTGTTTCGGCCTTCGTCGAGCGAGCGGATCTCGGCGTCCGCGCGGTCGCGGTTGACGGCGGCATCGGTGGCCGCGAGGTAACCGCGGATCAGGTTCGACGCCGAGTTCAGGGCGTCGGGGTCGGTGACGACGATGCGTGCGTGCACACCCCAGGTGGACCATTCGGTTGCGCTGCGTGCGCGGGTCATGTGGTGGTTCTCCGGTCGCGCGATGTCAGGAACCGCTGGAGACGGCGTCCGGTGCGCCGAATCCGGCCGAGACGAGGGGCGCGGCCACCGTCGAATCGGGGGTTGCGGGGTCCGCCGCCGCCGCCATGCCACCGCCGGCGACCAGTCCGGCGATTCCGGCTGCCGCCAGGACGCGGCGAACGGGAAGCAGGCGGGAAATCCGTCGGTCTTCACTCATGCCGACCAGCTTCCCCGAAGAACCTTAGAACAACCTGGGAAGAATCTGTCTGTCCTCGCCGAGTGCGCACGAGTGCAGTGCACTCCCGGCGTGTCGCATGCAGTTGTGCGCAGTCGCGCCCGACAGCCGTCGGTGCACGAGGTGGAGGAGGTCCGGCCGGGTGAGGGTCTGACACTGCGGGACCTGCGCACCGGTGACCTGCACGCGATCAGGGAACGAACCGCGAGCCGGCAATTGCACGTCGGGAATCCGATCTGCGCCCGCGTCGTCCCTGCGGGTGACACGTGGCAGATCTTCGGAGGAATCGAGCCGATCGCGCCGGCTCACCGCGCGCCACTCCTCGAGATGTTGGACGACGAGACCACGGATCCGGCCGACCTGGTCGTGATCCTCAGCGAACGTTTCGTGCCGGTGCGTGGGTGACCGAGGCGACGTGATTCGCCCGGTGCCGCGCTCCCGCAGGTCACGGTAGGAGACGGATCAATCCCGCAGAATCGCCTCGCACCTGCTGTGCCCCGTCGTAACGTGAACTCACTCGGTTAGGTGCACCGAGGAGGAGGAGCGCACGTATGTCAGTTGATGCAGCGGCGATCATCGTGGCGATCACCACCGCAGCGGGGGCCATCGTTCAGGGAGCGGACATACCGCAGCCGGTGAAAGATCAAGCAGCCGAAGCAATTCAGGTGGTCGAGCAGGCCTCACCCGACGTTCAGAAACAAGTTGACGAAGCGATATCGACCCTCCCGGAACCGGCCCGCGTGCAGGCCGAGCAGATGGTGGCCCAGGCCTCGGATGTGGTGAAGCAGGCAACCGACCCCTACATTCCATCGCCGCCCGCCGTCGAGGCGGCGCCGCCGCCCGCCCCGGTTCCCCCACTGGCACTCCCGGACCCTCCACTCGACCAGCCCCCCGCGATGAGCGCCCCCGACGTCGGCACGGCGATCGGGGGCCTCGCCGCTCTGCCCGGGGTTCCGGCCCTGATCAGCGGACTCGGATCGCTGATCCCGTCCGTCCCCGCCGGCTTCCCCGGTGTCTCGCTCGCGCCGGTCGGCGCCATCGCCGTCTTCGCGCCGTGGATACGGAAGGCCGGGTCGCTGTGCGAGGGCATCAAGCCGCCGACACTGGCGGCCCTGTACTCCGTCGAGAACGGTTTCCGTTACGGCGCGAACTCGCCGGTGTCCCGGGCAGGGGCCCGCGGTCCCGGCCAGTTCATGCCCCCTGCCTGGGCCAAATATGGCAAGGACGCGGACGGCGACGGCAAGGTCGACATCAACGGCGTCGCCGACCCGATGATGGCGTCCGGTCAGATGCTGTGCGACCTGTTCGGGCAGATCGAGGGCTGGAAGAAGGAGGGTGTGGTCAAGGGTGACACCCTCGACCTCACGATCGCCGCCTACAACGCCGGTGCGGGTGCGGTCCGTACCGCCGGTGGCATGCCCGCCGGCAAGTTCGACTACGAGCACGAAACGCAGCCGTACGTCGCGCGGATCCGATCGCTGGAGGAGTCGTTCGCACGGATGCTGTCGCCGTTCTTCTACGGTGCGGCCGCCGGTGACACGAGCCGGGTCGTCGAGGCGGCCATGCGGTTCATCGGGCTGCCGTACGTGTGGGGCGGCGGCAACATCAACGGACCGTCCGGCGGCGGTTTCGACTGCTCCGGACTGACCTCGTTCGCCGTGTACGCCGCAACCGGCGTCAAACTGCCCCGTACGTCGGAAACGCAGTGGAATGTGGGTGTGGAGGTGCCGCTGTCGCAGGCCAGGCCCGGAGACCTGCTGTTCGGCAACTGGCAGTCGGGCGGGCCGGGACACGTCGCGATCTACGTCGGCAACGGCCAGATGCTGCACGCCCCGACGACGGGTGACGTGGTGCGCATCGGTCCCGTGTTCGCCGACATGAAGGCCCGCAGGGTCTTCTGATCCCGATCCCGGGCGTCACAGCAGAAAACTCCGGCCCGGGCACTGGGCCCGGACCGGAGTTTTCGGCGGTGGATCCGAGATCAGCTGTGGTACGGCTCCGCGCTGACGAGCGTCACCTTCATGCTGCTGCCGTTGGGCAGCGTGTATTCGCGGGTTTCGCCGACCTTCGCCTCGAGCAGTGCGCCACCCAACGGGGAGTTGGGGGAGTAGACCTCGAGTTTGTTGTCGCGTGCACCCTCTTCGCGGGTGGCGATCAGGAACGTTTCGGTGTCCTTCTCGTCGCCGTCGTAGTACACCTTCACCACGGAACCGGGCAGTGCGACACCGGACTGGGTGGGCGCTTCGCCGACCTTCGCGCTGTTCAGGAGTTCCTGAAGCTGGCGGATGCGTGCCTCCTGCTGACCCTGCTCTTCGCGGGCCGCGTGGTAGCCACCGTTCTCCTTCAGATCGCCCTCTTCGCGACGCTCGTTGATCTCGGCGGCGATGACCGGACGATTGGCAATGAGCTGGTCGAGTTCGCTCTTGAGCCTGTCATGTGACTCCTGGGTCAGCCAGGTCACCTGGGTCTCGGTCATCTCGATCACTCCCTCGTAGTTGGAGCCGCCGGGCTCCCTCGACAGACCACTGCAACAGCAGTGATCAACGGCTCGGCAGAATTCGACGGCCGGGGCCGTTCGATTTCCGCCTTGCCGCCAATGCAGCAATACACGGTTCCAAACCGGAACCGTGTACCAGGCGATTCTAGCACGATCGGGGAGCGCAAACCCCGAATAACCCGAACGGTCGCTCGGGTGCGCCGGTGTCAGCCGCGGGTCAGATAGGCGGGAACGTCCAGGCTGCAGCCGTAGATGTCGCCCATCGCGGGCGGGCGGGACGTGTAGACGGGGGCGGTGACTTTCACCGTCTGGTCTTCCCCGCCGGCGATGTAGACCTCGCGCCGGCCGGTCTCGGAACCGTCCTTGGACCGGGAGCGGACGATGCAGACCGCCGCCTGTGACGGATCCTCCCGGGTGACGGTGAACGTGATGTCCAGCTGCGAATCACTCACCAGATCGAACGACGTGGCCTCACTGTCGATCTCGGAGACGGCGAACTTGTCGTAGGCGACGAACGCCACGATCACACCGACGACCACGACCGCCGCGGACAGCGCCCACACGAGCCAGCGCTTCGGGCGCGCAGGCTTTGCCGCGGCTGTGTATCGGCCCGGGGGAAGCGTTCTCGTCATTTCTCAACTCTCGTACCGCTCCGGTTCCACGTAACTCACAGCACTCGAGCGGGGGCACGGCTGCAAGCGGAACTCTCGGGTGGAACTATAGAGGACGTGCGTCAGTGCGCCGTCAGCGATGGCGGAGGGCGAGAGCGCGCGACACGGACAAGCCGGCAACGGCTACTGGCGAAGTTGAGGTGAACGAATACGTGAGCGGATTCCGGCTCATGGCCGTCCATGCCCATCCCGACGACGAGTCGAGCAAGGGTGCCGCGACAACGGCCCGTTACGCCGCAGAGGGCAACGAAGTGAAGGTCGTGACGTTGACCGGGGGTGAACGTGGCGACATCCTCAACCCCGCGATGGACGTCCCCGGGGTGCGTGACCGCATCCACGAGGTCCGCATCGAGGAGATGGCCGAGGCCGCGCGCATCCTCGGAGTCCAGCACCAGTGGCTGGGATTCGTCGACTCGGGTCTGCCCGAGGGCGACCCGAAGCCGCCGCTTCCGGAGGGCTGCTTCGCGCTCGTTCCGCTCGAGGAGTCGACCGAGGCCCTGGTGCGGGTGATCCGCGAGTTCCGTCCGCACGTCATGACCACGTACGACGAGAACGGCGGCTACCCGCACCCCGATCACATCCGCTGCCACGAGGTGTCGATGGCCGCGTACGAGGCCGCTGCCGACCCGGAGCGGTTCCCCGACGCCGGGGAACCGTGGAAGGTGCAGAAGGTCTACTACTCGCACGGCTTCATCCGGAAGCGTCTCCTGCAGTTCCAGGAGGAGTACGACCGCCGCGGCGAAGAGTTCCCGATGGCCGAGTGGCTCAAGAAGTGGAAGACCGAGCAGGGCGACCTGATGGCACGCGTCACCACCCAGATCACGTGCGGCGACTACTTCCCGCAGCGTGACGACGCGCTGCGGGCCCATGCGACGCAGATCGACCCGAACGGCTCGTTCTTCGCGGTTCCGCTCGAAATCCAGCAGAAGATCTGGCCGACCGAGGAATTCGAACTCGCCAAGACCCGGGTCACCACCTCCATCCCGGAGAACGACCTGTTCGCGGGCATCACCGAGGACGGACAGCCGTGAATGCGTTGACCGTGAACCTGTTGGCCGGCACGGCGGACGTCCTGGCGCAGACGCCGAGCACCCCGTCGGGTCCGGAGTTCGGCAAGGCGTCGCCCATCGGCCTCGTCGTCATTCTCGCGCTGCTCGCGGGTGTGGTGCTGCTGGTGCGTTCGATGAACAAGAAGCTCAAGAACCTGCCCGAGACGTTCGAGCCGGAGCATCCCGAACCGGACCAGGAAGTGGACGAGGGCACCGACCGCGGCGCGATCCACGGTGGCGGGGCGAGCAGCACCGAACCGCCGAAGCCCACGGACACCCCACCCAACCTGCAGAAGTAGTCGAACAGGAGCTGGAGATGGACCCACGCGCACAGAACACACTCGGTGGGTCCACCAGCCCCTATCTGCGACAGCACGCCGACAACCCTGTGCACTGGCAGCAGTGGGGTCCGGAGGCGACCGAGTGGGCGCGCGAGCGGGACGTCCCGATCCTGTTGTCGATCGGATACTCGGCGTGCCACTGGTGCCATGTGATGGCCCACGAGTCCTTCGAGGACGAGGCGGTGGCGTCGCTGATGAACGAGCATTTCGTGTGCGTCAAGGTCGACCGCGAGGAGCGCCCGGACCTCGATGCCGTGTACATGAACGCCACGGTCGCGATGACCGGCCAGGGTGGCTGGCCGATGACGTGCTTCCTCACTCCCGACGGCGCCCCGTTCTACTGCGGCACCTACTACCCGGCCGCGCCGCGTGGTGGGATGCCGTCGTTCACCCAGCTGCTGGGAGCCATCGCCGACACGTGGCGGGACCGCCGCGGTGACGTCGACGACGCGGCCGCCTCGGTGGTCGCCGAACTGCGCCGGGGAGCCGGTGGCATCCCCGAGGGGGATGTCCAGGTGGATGCGGCCCTGCTGGACGCGGCTGCCGGAGCCGTGCTGCGCGACGAGGACGCCGACCGCGGCGGGTTCGGGGGAGCCCCCAAGTTTCCGCCGTCCGCGCTGATGGAAGGCCTGCTGCGCACGTACGAGCGATCCGGTGCCGAGGAGGTGCTCGGCGTCGTGGCGCGGACGGCGTCGGCGATGGCGCGCGGCGGCATCTACGACCAGCTCGGCGGCGGTTTCGCCCGGTATTCGGTCGACGCCGCGTGGGTGGTGCCGCACTTCGAGAAGATGCTCTACGACAACGCCCAGCTGCTGCGCGCGTATGCGCACCTGGGCCGGCGCACGGGCTCGGACCTGGCCGTCCGTGTCACCGAGGAGACCGTCGAGTTCCTGCTGCGCGATCTGCGCACCGACAACGGGTCGTTCGCGTCCGCCCTCGACGCCGACACCGAGGGTGTCGAGGGACTCACGTACGTGTGGACCCCCGCGCAGCTCGTCGAGGTCCTCGGTCCCGAGGACGGGGAGTGGGCGGCCCGGGTGTTCGCGGTCACCGCCGACGGGACGTTCGAGGCCGGCACGTCCGTCCTGCAGCTTCCCCGCGATCCGGACGACTGGGACCGTTGGAGCCGGATCCGGGGCACGCTGCTCGCGCAGCGTGCGACGCGGCCGCAGCCGGGACGCGACGACAAGGTGGTCACCGCCTGGAACGGTCTCACGATCACCGCGCTCGCCGAGGCCGGTGCCGGGCTCGGCAGGCCGGAGTGGGTGGCCGCGGCCGCCGACTGCGCGCGTGCGGTGCTGGGATTGCACGTCGTCGACGGGCGCCTGCGGAGGGCGTCCCTGGGCACGTCGGTGGGCGAATCGGCCGGGGTGCTCGAGGACTACGCCTGCCTGGCGACGGGCCTCCTCGCGTTGTATCAGGCGACCGGCGACAGCGAGTGGCTGACGCATGCACAGGCGCTGCTGGACCGCGCCCTGATCCATTTCGCCGACTACGAGCGGCCGGGAAGCTGGTTCGACACCGCCGACGACGCCGAGTCCCTGGTGACCCGTCCCCGGGACCCGGTCGACGGTGCAACGCCGTCCGGTGCGTCGTGTCTGGTCGAGGCGCTGCTCACCGCGGCTGCGGTGGCCGACGGGGAGGCGTCGGGACGGTACGCGACCGCCGCCGCCGAATCGCTCGACCGGGTGGCACTGCTGCTGGAGCGCGCACCGCGATCGGCCGGGCACTGGCTCGCCGTGGCGGAGGCGTCGGTGCGCGGCCCGATCCAGGTGGCCGTCGCAACCGACGGCGATTCCGTCCTGCTCCGGGAGGCGCGCAGACTCGCTCCCGGTGGTGCCGTCGTGGTCGGCGGCGAACCGGACTCGTCACCGCTGCTCGCCGACCGGCCGCTGGTCGGCGGCGCGTCCGCGGCGTACGTGTGCCGCGGGTTCGTGTGCGACCGCCCGGTATCGACGGTCGCAGACCTGGGTGCCGCGTTGAGCCGGTAGCCGGCCTACCGGAACACCACCAGCCACACGGCGATGTAGTGGCACAGGGCGGCGATGACGGTGGCGGCATGGAAGAACTCGTGATGCCCGAACGTGGTCGGCCAGGGGTTGGGCCACTTGGTGGCGTAGAGGATCGCGCCGACCGAGTAGAGGATGCCGCCGATCAGCAGCAGCACCATCGGGACGACGCCGACCTCGTGCGTCAGTTCGGGCGCGACGGGCACGATGGCCCAGCCGAGCAGCAGGTAGAGCGGCACCCCGACCCAGCGCGGTGCCGTCGGCCACAGCATTTTCAGTGCGACCCCGGCGAGCGCCCCCGCCCACACGACGATCAGCAGCGTCCGGCCCGTGTCGGGCGGAAGTCCCAGCACCGCGAACGGGGTGTAGCTGCCGGCGATGAACAGGAAGATCATCGAGTGGTCCGCGCGCTTCATCCAGGTGCGGGCCGAGACGGTGTTCCAGTGGATGCGGTGGTAGGTGGCGCTGACCCCGAACACACCACACACCGTGAGGCTGTAGACGGCGGTGGCGAGCGCCGCTTCCCCGGACACCTGGGTGCCGGAGAGTGTGACGAGGACGATGCCGGCTATCACGGAGACGCCGAACGCCCACAGGTGGATCCACCCTCGCAGTCGGGGCTTGACGGGCAATTCGTCGAGGCCGAAAGCGGTCACTGAACACCTCTTCTCGCTGTGCGTGGCACTAACCTACGCAACCGTAGGTTAGCTTGTGGTGAGAGCGTACCCGTCGGTAGCAGGAAGTCGTGCGCTGTGTGACGGCCGTCGCGGATCACCTTCGGCTGCGGCGTAGTCTTGCGTGTCATGGTGATCTCCAGGTGAGTGCGCGAGGACTGCTGTACAGCATCTACGAGCGTCGGCTACTCAAGCGGCTCGACGGTCTACAGCACCCTCGGCACATAGCCGTGATGTGCGACGGCAACCGGCGGTGGGCCCGGGAAAACGGCTTCGAGGACGTCAGTCACGGCCACCGCATGGGCGCACTGAAGATCTCCGAGATGCTCGGCTGGTGCGACGCCGCGGGCATCGAGATGGCCACCATCTACCTGCTGTCCACCGAGAACCTGCGCCGCGACCCGGGGGAACTCGACACCCTGCTCGAGATCATCACGGACGTCGTCGAGGAGATCTCCGGCCCCGACAAGAACTGGAGCGTCAAGATCGTCGGCGCCCTCGACCTCCTGCCCGCCGAACAGTCGCGGCGTCTGCGCGACGCGGCCGCCGGGACCGAGGGACGCACCGGCACCCACGTCAACGTCGCGATCGGCTACGGCGGCCGCCAGGAGATCGCCGATGCCGTGCAGTCGCTGCTGAGTGAGAAACTCCTCGCGGGACTGTCGGGCGACGACCTCGTGAAATCGATCACAATCGACGGTATCGACGGGCACCTCTACACGTCCGGCCAGCCCGACCCCGACCTCGTAATCCGCACGTCGGGGGAGCAGCGGCTGTCGGGGTTCCTGCTGTGGCAGAGCGCCTACTCCGAGATCTGGTTCACGGAGGCGTACTGGCCCGAGTTCCGCCGCGTCGACTTCCTCCGCGCGCTCCGCGACTACGCCGCCCGGCACCGCCGCTTCGGCGTCTGACGTGAGCGGCGAAGCGTGCCGGAACACACGTCGCCACTCACCTACAGCTTCCGCAGCCGCAGCCGGTTGATCGAATGATTGGCGTCCTTGCGCAGCACGAGCGTGGCACGCGGACGCGTCGGCAGGATGTTCTCCACGAGGTTCGGCCGGTTGATGTTGTGCCAGATCTCCTGAGCGGCAGCCGTCGCGTCCCGGTCGGACAATCCGGCGTAGTGGTGGAAGTGCGCGTCGGGGTCGGAGAACGACGTCTTCCGCAGCGCGAGAAAACGCTGGATGTACCAGTTCTCGATGTCCTCGATGCGGGCGTCGACGTAGATCGAGAAGTCGAACAGGTCCGACACCATCAGCCGCGGTCCGGTCTGCAGCACGTTGAGACCCTCGATGATGAGGATGTCGGGCTGCCGGATCAGGTGGTACTGGCCCGGGATGATGTCGTACGAGATGTGTGAATAGACCGGTGCGGCCACTTCCTCGGCCCCCGACTTCACCTCGGTGACGAACCGCAGCAGCTTCCGGCGGTCGTAACTCTCGGGAAAGCCCTTGCGGTGCATGATCCCACGGCGGTTCAGTTCGGCCGTCGGATACAGGAAGCCGTCAGTCGTCACCAGGTCGACGCGCGGGTGGTGCTCCCACCGCGCAAGGAGGGCCTGGAGGACACGGGCCGTGGTGGATTTGCCGACCGCCACACTGCCGGCGACGCCGATCACGAACGGCACCTGCTGGTCGGGGTGCTTCTCGCCGAGGAACGTCGCGGTCGCGGCGAACAGTCGCTGCCTGGCCGCGACCTGGAGGTGGATGAGACGCGACAGCGGCAGGTACACCTCCGCGACCTCTTCGAGGTCGATCTGCTCGCCGAGGCCGCGCAGTCCGTACAGCTCTTCCTCGGTCAGGACTAGTGGCGTCGACTTACGCAGTGTGCGCCACTGCTTCCGGTCGAATTCGACGTACGGACTGGACTCGCTCGTCCGCGCCATCAGTTCCGCTCACACTCGGGTACACGGGGGAGTGAGCGGTCCATGCCCAGAATCTCTGCCGTCGTCGTTGCGCTGGCGAGTAGCGGTTGCATAGTCGGATTGTGCTTGGTGCCACAGGCTGCGCTGTCGGCGGGTCGGGAAGACGCGTCTGCGACTAAGGTCGGACGGCATGGAATCCGTTTCGTTCGTACGCGAATACTTGCTGCTCGGGCTGGGTTTCGACCGGCTGGAGGAAGGATTCGTCGACGCGTATACCGGCGATCCCGCACTACGCAGGCAGGTGGAGAACGCGCCGAAGCCCGATCCGCGCGACCTCGCGCGCACGGCGGCGACCCTCCGCGCGGAATTGCCGTCGGCCGGATTGTCCGAGGAGCGGACCCGGTTCCTCGACGTCCATCTCCGCGCCCTCGAATGCTCGGGGCGAAAGTTCGCGGGCGACGACGTCGGCTTCGTCGACGAGGTCGAGGCGTACTTCGACGTCCGCATCGAACGCGGCGACGAGGAGCAGTACCGGGAGGCGCACAGGAAGATGGACGCCGTGCTGCCCGGAACGGGGCCGCTCGCCGAACGCATCCAGGCCCACCGTGCGAAGGACGAGATCCCCGCGGACCGGTTGCAGGAATGTGTCGACGCCTTCTCGAGTGCCCTGCGCGACCTCGTGCGGGAGCATTACGCACTGCCCGACTCGGAGGTCGTGGAGTACGAGGTGGTGGGCGACAAGCCGTGGTCGGGGTTCAACTATTACCTCGGCGACTACCGGTCCCGGGTCGCGATCAACTCCGACCTGAAGCAGCACATGTCGAACCTGCCGCGGCTGATCGCGCACGAGTCGTACCCCGGCCACCACACCGAGCACTGTCGCAAGGAAGCCGGACTTGTCGGGTCGGGACAACTCGAGCAGACGTTGTTCGTCGTCAACACCCCGCAGTGCCTGATGGCCGAGGGCCTCGCGGACCTCGCGCTCGAATCGATCGTCGGGTCCGACTGGGGGCTGTGGGCGCAGGCAATCTACGCCGACCTGGGCCTGCGATTCGACGGTGAGCAGGCGCAACGCCTGTCCGGCGCGTCCGGGCAGCTGCTCGGTGTGCGGCAGGACGCGGCGATGATGCTGCACGACGAGGGTCGCAGCCACGACGACGTCGCGGCGTTCCTGCAGCGATGGAGTCTGTCGACCCCCGAGCGGGCACGGCAGTCGCTGCGGTTCCTGTCGTCGCCTCTGTGGCGGGCGTACACCAGCACCTATGTGGAGGGATACCGGCTGCTCGGTGGCTGGCTGGCCGAGGTACCCGTCGGTGCGGAGCGGTCGGAGCGGTTCCGTCGACTGCTCGACGAGCCGCTCGTGCCCAGCGTCCTGCGCGCCGGTGAGGGGTACCTCACCGCGGGCGGTTAGGAAGTCCTCACGGGTACTTCGTAGACTGGGAGCATTCGTTTCCGCATCCAGCTTGGAGATCCCTCGATGACCGCTGTGCCCGGTACCGACGTCAACACGGCCCCCCTCGCCGAACTCGACCCCGAAGTCGCCCAGGCCATGGCAGGTGAGCTGGCCCGTCAGCGCGACACGCTGGAGATGATCGCGTCGGAGAACTTCGTTCCCCGCGCGGTCCTCCAGGCGCAGGGCAGCGTCCTCACCAACAAGTACGCCGAGGGATACCCGGGACGCCGCTACTACGGCGGCTGCGAGCACGTCGACGTCGTCGAGGATCTCGCCCGTAACCGCGCCAAGGAACTGTTCGGCGCCGACTTCGCGAACGTCCAGCCGCACTCCGGCGCGCAGGCCAACGCGGCGGTCCTGATGGCCCTGATGAACCCGGGTGAGAAGCTCCTCGGCCTCGACCTGGCGCACGGCGGTCACCTCACGCACGGCATGAAGCTGAACTTCTCCGGCAAGCTCTACGACGTCGAGTCGTACGGGGTCAGCAAGGAAGACCACCGCATCGACATGGACGAGGTCCGCAAGATCGCCGTCGCCGCGCAGCCGAAGGTCATCGTCGCCGGCTGGTCCGCCTACCCGCGTCACGAGGACTTCGCCGCGTTCCGGTCGATCGCCGACGAGGTCGGCGCGTACCTGTGGGTCGACATGGCGCACTTCGCCGGCCTGGTCGCGGCCGGCCTGCACCCGTCGCCCGTGCCCTACGCCGACGTCGTGTCCAGCACCGTCCACAAGACGCTCGGCGGGCCGCGCTCCGGCCTGATCCTCGCCAAGCAGGAATGGGCGAAGAAGCTCAACTCCGCCGTCTTCCCCGGCCAGCAGGGCGGGCCGCTGATGCACGCCATCGCCGCCAAGGCCGTCTCCCTGAAGATCGCGGGCACCGAGGAGTTCAAGGACCGTCAGCAGCGCACCCTGACCGGCGCGAAGATCCTCGCCGAGCGTCTGACCGGCGCGGATGTCGCCGACAAGGGCGTCAGCGTCCTCACCGGCGGCACCGACGTCCACCTCGTGCTCGTCGACCTGCGCAACTCGCAGCTCGACGGCCAGCAGGGTGAGGACCTTCTTCACGAGGTCGGCATCACCGTCAACCGCAACGCGGTGCCGTTCGACCCGCGCCCGCCGATGGTCACGTCCGGCCTCCGGATCGGTACCGCGGCGCTCGCATCGCGTGGATTCGGGGACGAGCAGTTCACCGAGGTCGCCGACATCATCGGCACCGCACTCGCCGGATCGTCCGACGTCGAGACGCTGAAGTCCCGCGTGTCGAAGCTCGCCGCCGACTTCCCGCTGTACGAGGGTCTCGAGGACTGGCGCCTGATCTAGGCGGCTCCGCCGCCCGTGCGTGGCCTGCGAGTGCAAGGACTCGTTAACCGCGCACGGGCGCCGCAGGCGCCTCCGCGTAACTTGATGTTCACCGACACGCCCGCCGCTCGCACGGCCGTCCGGCGTGTTTGGCAGTACCGTCGGGGGTAACAGGCAGCGGGGAAGTTGCTTGTACGGGAGGTCCTGATCGTGGCTGACACACTCAGTGCGAGGGGGCCGGCGCCCGGCCCTCGTGTGGTGACACACCAGGGACGGACCGGTCCAGCGAACCGAGTTTGCGTGGGTGCCACGCAGACCTAGGAGCCAACGTGACTGCTTCACGCTCCGTCTCAGCCCGCGTCGGACGTTCGTCCGCCGCCCCCAGGAAATCGTCGGATTCTGCAGTTCGTACATTCGTACTCGACACCTCCGTACTGCTGTCCGACCCCTGGGCCGTCACCAGGTTCGCCGAGCATCGTGTGGTGCTTCCCCTCGTCGTGATCAGCGAGCTCGAAGGGAAGCGGCACCACCACGAGTTGGGATGGTTCGCAAGAGAATCGCTGCGCATGCTCGACGACCTCCGGCTGGAATACGGTCGTCTCGACCAGCCCGTGCCGATCGGCACCGAGGGCGGCACCTTGCAGGTCGAGCTGAACCACACCGACCCGTCGGTTCTCCCGGTCGGATTCCGCACGGACAGTAACGATTCGAGGATTTTGGCCTGCGCCCTGAACCTCGAGGCCGAGGGCGGTGACGTCGTCCTGGTCAGCAAGGACATCCCGATGCGTGTGAAGGCCGGTGCGGTGGGTCTTCCCGCCGACGAGTACCACGCCCACGACGTCGTTCCGTCCGGTTGGACGGGTATGACCGAACTGGATGTGGCGTCCTCGTCGATCGACGAACTGTTCTCCGAGGGCGTCGTCGACCTGGAGGAAGCTCGGGAGTTTCCGTGCCACACGGGTATTCGGCTGCTGGGCGGTTCGTCGAGCGCACTGGGCCGCGTGAACGCCGACAAGCGGGTGCAGTTGGTGCGGGGGGAGCGTGAGGCATTCGGTCTGCACGGACGTTCGGCCGAGCAGCGGATCGCCCTGGACATCCTGCTGGACGACAGTGTGGGCATCGTGTCGCTGGGCGGCAAGGCGGGCACCGGCAAGTCGGCGCTGGCGTTGACGGCGGGGCTGGAGGCGGTGCTCGAGCGCCGTACCCAGCGGAAAGTCGTTGTCTTCCGGCCGCTCTACGCGGTGGGCGGGCAGGAACTCGGCTACCTGCCGGGTAGTGAGAGCGAGAAGATGGGCCCGTGGGCCCAGGCGGTCTTCGACACTCTCGACGGCCTTGCCAGCACCGAGGTGATGGACGAGGTGATCAGTCGCGGCATGCTGGAAGTGTTGCCACTCACGCATATTCGCGGACGGTCATTGCACGATTCGTTCGTGATCGTGGACGAGGCGCAGTCGCTGGAACGCAATGTGCTGCTCACGGTGCTGTCCCGGCTCGGCACCGGCTCCCGGGTTATCCTCACCCACGACGTCGCGCAGCGCGACAACCTGAGGGTCGGACGTCATGACGGTGTGGCCGCGGTGATCGAGAAGCTCAAGGGGCATCCGCTGTTCGCGCACATCACGTTGACGCGCAGTGAGCGTTCGCCGATCGCGGCGCTCGTGACGGAGATGCTGGAGGAGTTCGGTCCGACGCCGTAGGCGCCTGCCCCGCAGCGTGATCCGCCCGATGCCGCACGATCCGTGCGGCATCGGGCGGACACTTCAGAAGGCGCGCACGATCCCTTTGAGCGTGCCCCACAGGAAGTCCCGGCTGCTGAAGTAGTCGCGCCAGACGGCGATCTTGCCGTCCTTCATCTCGAACGTGCCGCACACCCAGAATTCGCTGCGCAGCCGCTTGTAGATCAGGACGTCCGTGCGTTCGGTCAGCACGGCCGTACCGTCGCCGGCGATGTGGTGCAGGCGCACGTCGAATCCGACACCGGGGCGGCTCATTCCGCGGAGTATCCGCATGACGGCGCCGAGGCCGCGGATCTTGGGCAGCGACACGTTGTGCCACACGATGTCCTGGTGCAGATACTGCTGCGCGGCGTCCGGGTCGCCTGCGACGAGTGCGTCCAGGAATGCCCGGACCACCTGGACATCTGCCGTGTCCGTTCGAGCGGTTCCCGTGGGTGCGTGCGAGTTCGTGCTCATGATCTTCTTCCCGTCGATGTGTCGGCTCAGCGGACGAATGTACCCCGGCCTTCCGTGTCGTAGAACTCGAGTGTGACGTTGTTGCCGGCGAACGTCGCCTTCGAGATGGTTCCAGGTGGGGCGTTCTCACCGCGGGGTGTGAAGGTGAAGGTGTCGCCGTCCCAGTGGGTGAGTGGGAAGGTCTGCCCGGCGGGCCCGAGTTGGAGCGTCAGCGCACCGTTGCTCTCGGTGACGACGGCGGGGCCCCAATACGGGTTGCCGTAGGTGCCGGCGTAGGTCGGGAGGGGTTGCGGCGGTGCTGGGTTCGCGGGGGCCGTCTGGCCGACGAGACTACCCTCGGGCTCGTCCATCGGCGCGATCGCCTGCCGGTACAACGACCTCCAGTCCTCACGGATCTCCCCGAACTGGACGAGGTCGGCGAACTCGGCGGTGAGGGACTCGGGAATGCCGATGGGCGACCCGTTGGTCAGCGCGACGATGGCGACGTCGGCGGACGGTATCGCGACGAAGTTCGTCGCCACCCCGAGCTGGAACCCGCCGGAGTGGCTGAGGGAGACCCGCCCTGCCGGGGTGGTCGACACGTTGAACCCGTACCCGTACGACCCCGGACGGCTGTCCATCGACCGCGGTGGGCTGGACACCATCTGAGGACTGACCGCGGGGAGCAGCGCCTCGGGTGACACGATCTCCTTGCCCTCGAACGTTCCGTCGGCCAGCAGCATCGCCAGCCATTTGCCCATATCGTTGACGGAGGAGCTCACCCCGCCTGCAGGGGACTGGGCGTCGGGGTCGCGTACCGCGTCGGCGACGTACTTGCCGTCGACGAGCTGGTGCGCGACTGCGCGGTCGCTGCGTGCCTGATAGTCGGCGAATCGCGAACTCGTGGAGGACATCCCGAGCGGCCGGTAGATCGTCTGCTCGGACAGCGTGGCCCAATCTGTCCCGGACGCCGCCGCGACGGCCTCCGCCGCCGCGGTCAGGCCGAAGTTGGTGTACTCGTAGGTGATCCGGAACGGGTTCAGCGGTTCGAGCCGGAGCTTGTCGAGCACCTGCTGCTGGTTGTAACCCAGGTCCTCGAGCAGATCGCCGGCGTGGTCGGGCAGCCCCGATCGGTGCGAGTACAGATCGCCCACCGTGACGTGCTCGGTGACCCATGGGTCGGCGAGCGCGAAACCGGGCGACTTGGACACCACGGGAGTGTCCCAGCCGACGACGCCGGCATCGACCTGATGCGCCACCACCGTGGACCCCACCGATTTCGACATCGACGCCAGCTGGAACACGGTGTCGGCGTCCACCTTCTGATCGGTGCCCGCCTCGCGCACGCCGAACCCCTTCGCGTACACGGTCTGCCCACCGTGGACGACGGCGATCGCCATACCCGGCAGCCCGGAACTCTCCATCAACTCGTTCGCCAGTTCGTCGAGACGGCCCACGGCGTCGTCGATCTGACCGTCGGGGATGTCGACGCCCGCGACCGTCCCCGGGTTCGGCGGCTGCGACGACTCCGAGGTGGGGCTCGCGTCGGAACCGGCGTCGTCGGAGCCGGAGCCGCAACCCGTCACGAGTGACCCGCCGAGCGCGAGAGCCGACAGAAGTATCGTCAGGTTCCGCTGTCTGCGCATGGGTGATCCTCTGCTCGGGCCCGGGGTAACCGTGAACTGCCAGCGTAACGACTGCAAGCCCATGACCAGGCTGTTTTCGTCACAACGCCGCCGTTGTTCCCGTCGAATTCACCAGTGGTCGACCCGGCGCCCGGGCGCGGACGCTACGGTGTGCGGATGCCGATTGAAAAGAACGACTCGCAGCTGCTCAGTGAGCTGGCCCCGGTGGTGGACGAAAACCTGACACGTCACATCGCCGAGGCGGACGGCTGGCAGCCGCACGATCTGGTCCCGTGGGACCAGGGCAAGAACTTCGCGTTCATGGGTGGAACGGATTGGTCGGCAGATCAGTCGACCCTGAGCGACGTCGAGGCGCTCGCGTTGACCGTGGGTGTGCTGGTGGCGGACAACGTCCCCGCGTACCACCGGGAGATCGCCAAGCACCTCGCCCAGGTGGGTCCGTGGTGGCGCTGGGTGGGCCGCTGGACCGCGGAGGAGAACCGGCACTCCATCGTGCTCCGGAACTACCTGATGGTGACGCGCGCCGTCGACCCCGTTGCCCTCGAGCGCGCCCGGATGGACGAGATGGTCCGCGGCTACGCGATGCCGCCGATGCACCTGCTCGAGATGCTCGCGAATTCCGCGTTCGAGGAGAAGGCCGCGGCGGTCCGTCATCACAACACGGCGGCACTCGGCGAGGACCCGCTGGTGGCAGTGATCGCCGAGCGGCTGGCCACGGACGACGAACTGCAGTCGCTGTTCTACCGGAACATCGTCGAGGCCGCGTTCGAGCTGGTACCCGACCAGACGATGCGGGCCATCGCGTCGCGGATCGAGGCCTTCGACGTACCGAGCGTGGCCCTGCCCGGCGGAACCGACAGCACCGCGGTGCTCGCCGAGGCCGGCATCTACGACCCCGCCCAGCAAGGGGAGAAGGTGTTCGCCCCGCTGCTCCGCTCCTGGAACATCGCCGGGCGCTCCGATCTCGGCCCCGAGGGCGAGAAGGCCCGCGACGAGCTGTCCGCGCTGCTGTAGGACTTCTGCGGCGAGAGGGCCCGCACTCGAGCGAGTGCGGGCCCTCTCCGTCGGCAGGGTCAGTCCTCGACCTTCGCCATCGCCAGCACGTCGAGACGCTTGTCGAGTTCCTCCTCGCTCAGCTTGTCGCCGATCAGACCACGGTCGACGACGGTCTCGCGGATGGTCTTCTTCTCCTTCAGCGCCTGCTTGGCGACGGCCGCCGCCTCCTCGTACCCGATCGCGGAGTTCAGTGGCGTCACGATGGACGGCGACGATTCCGCGAGGGTCTTGAGGTGCTCGATGTTCGCGACGAGCCCGACGACGCACCGGTCGGCGAACAGCCGCGTGACGTTGGCCAGCAACGTCAGCGATTCGAGCAGGTTCCGCGCCATCATCGGGATGTAGACGTTGAGCTCGAATGCGCCCGCGGCACCGCCCCAGGCGACCGCGGCATCGTTGCCGACCACCTGTGCGGCGACCTGGGTGGCCGCCTCCGGGAGCACCGGATTGACCTTGCCGGGCATGATCGAACTGCCGGGCTGCAGGTCGGGGAGACGGATCTCGCCGAGACCGGTCAGCGGTCCCGATCCCATCCACCGGATGTCGTTGGCGATCTTGGTCAAGGACACCGCGATCGTGCGCAGTGCGCCGGACGCCTCCACCAGGCCGTCCCGCGCCGCCTGCGCCTCGAAACTGTTCTTCGCCGGTGTGAGGGCGTCGACACCCGTCGCCTTGACCAGTTCGGCGACGACCTTCGGGCCGAACCCGTCGGGGGCATTGAGCCCCGTTCCGACCGCGGTGCCGCCGATGGGCAGCTCACCGAGCCGGGGAAGGCAGGCCACGACCCGCTCCATCCCCGCCTCCATCTGGCGGGCGTAACCGCCGAACTCCTGGCCGAGGGTCACCGGAACGGCGTCCATGAGGTGGGTGCGGCCCGACTTCACGACGGTCTTCCACTCGGTGGACTTGTCGAGCAGGGCCAGGCGCAGGTGGTCGAGGGCGGGGAGGAGGTCCTTGACCGCGGACTCGGTGGCCGCGACGTGCGTCGCGGTGGGAAAGGTGTCGTTGGACGACTGCGACATGTTGACGTCGTCGTTGGGGTGGACGACCACGCCGTTCGCCGCGGCGATCGACGCGATCACCTCGTTGGCGTTCATGTTGGAACTGGTGCCCGAGCCTGTTTGGAAGACGTCGATGGGGAACTGATCGTCGTGCTTGCCTTCGGCGATCTCGCCCGCCGCCGCGATGATGGCGTCCGCCTTCTCGGCGTCGAGGAGGCCGAGGTCCTTGTTGACCTGCGCGCAGGCTGCCTTCAGCAGACCCATTGCACGTATCTGGGTGCGCTCGAGACCTCGACCGCTGATCGGGAAGTTCTCGACGGCGCGCTGAGTTTGCGCGCGCCACAGGGCATCCACGGGCACCCGCACCTCGCCCATGGTGTCGTGTTCGATCCGGTACTTCTGCTCGTTGCTCTCGGTCATGCGTCAAACATGCCACTTCCGAGCGCGTCGTGGGGCGCTCCCCGTGCGCCTTTCCGGTAGCCGGAGCCACCGGAAAGGCGCACGGGCAGCGGAGCTGCCTAGAACGTCGGCGGAACGGCGCCGTCTTCGCCCGTGAAGTCCACGGACGAGTACTCGCGCAGCTTCTCGAGACGGTGGTACGCGTCGATCATGCGGACGGTGCCCGACTTCGACCGCATCACGATCGACTGGGTCGAGGCGCCGCCGCCGTAGTAGCGGACACCGCGGAGCAGGTCGCCGTCCGTGACGCCGGTGGCGCAGAAGAAGACGTTCTCACCGGACACGAGATCTTCGGTGGTGAGCACGCGGTCCAGGTCGTGGCCTGCGTCGATGGCCTTCTGACGCTCGGCGTCGTCGGTGGGGGCCAGCCGGCCCTGCAGCGAACCACCCATACAGCGCATGGCGGCGGCGGCGATGATGCCCTCCGGCGTGCCGCCGGTGCCGATCAGGATGTCGGTGCCCGACTCGGGCCGCGCGGCGGCGATCGCACCCGCGACGTCGCCGTCGGAGATGAGACGGATCCGGGCGCCGGTGTCCCGGACCTCCTGGATGAGCCTGGCGTGCCGGGGACGGTCGAGGATGCAGACCGTCACGTCGGAGGGGGACGCCTTGCGGACCTTCGCGACGCGCTTGATGTTCTCGGCGACGGGCGCTGTGATGTCGATGACATCGGCGGCGTCGGGGCCGACGGCGATCTTCTCCATGTAGAACACGGCGGACGGGTCGAACATCGCGCCGCGCTCGGCGACCGCGAGGACGGCGATCGCGTTGGGCATGCCCTTCGCCATCAGGGTCGTTCCGTCGACCGGGTCGACGGCGAAGTCGCAGTCGGGTCCGTCGCCGTTGCCGACCTCTTCGCCGTTGAACAGCATCGGGGCTTCGTCCTTCTCGCCCTCGCCGATGACGACGACGCCGCGCATCGAGACCGAGCTCACGAGCTGGCGCATGGCGTCGACGGCGGCGCCGTCGCCACCCTCCTTGTCGCCACGGCCGACCCAGCGACCGGCAGCCATCGCACCAGCCTCGGTGACTCGGACCAATTCCAGAGCAAGATTTCGGTCCGGGGCCTCGCGGCGACTCGAAGTGGTGCTAGCCGTCATGGGCAGTGCCTCCTGGTGCAGTCACGGTCGACGTTGTACGTCGACGCTGTGTCGGTGGCCGTCGGCCGCCGAGTGTCGAGTGGATCTCGCTGCTGATTCTCCCAGAAAGAAGTGTGACGTGCGCTGCTGGGGCGCGAATCACGAGACCGAGAATCGTTGTTCCGGGACCGACCCTGGATACTGGTGGGCGTGGCATCCGATAAACCCCGCATCCTGCACAACAACCGCGACATGGTGTGGTCGCTCGTACCCCTTGTCCTGTTCTGCGTACTGATCGCGGGTATCGCCAGCCAGTGCACGTTCAGCCCGGGCGGACCCACCAGTGGCCCGATCCCCAGCTTCGACGTCGACGCGGCGCTGAAATACGACGCACAGGACCTTCCGTTCCCGGTGCGCAAGCCGGAGACGCCGGAGGGCTGGACGCCCAACTCGGGCAGCCGCAGCATCGTCAGCGGCGACGGCGGCGGCGATTCGAGCACCGTCGGCTTCATCACCGAGGCCGGCCGCTACATCCAGCTGACGCAGAGCAACGCCGTCGAGACGGTGCTCGTGCCGTTCGTCGCCGGCGGTCCGCGTACGGCGACGGGAACCGAGGACGTCGCAGGTCACAGCTGGATCGTGTACGGCGGGGAGGGTGTCGAGCCGATCTGGGTCTCCGACTTCGGCGACGTTCGGCTCCTCGTGACGGGCAGTGCATCACCCGAGGCGTTCGAGCAGCTCGCCACCGCCGCGGCCGACGCCCCGATCCTCGCCGCCTGACGATCAGTCGAGGGTCAGTCCTCGTCGTCGGCGTGGGCGAGGGCCGTCTCGACGCGCTTGCGTGCCCCGGCGAGGTGCTCCTCGCAGCGTTTGGCCAGGGCCTCGCCCCGCTCCCACAGCGCGAGTGACGCGTCGAGGTCGAGGCCGCCCTGTTCGAGCACCTTGACCACGTCGACGAGTTCGTCGCGCGCCGCCTCGTAACCGAGCTCCGCGATGTCGGTGTCGTTTCCGGTGGGCTTGCTCATGTCCTACTTGTCCTTTCCCATCACCGCGGCACGGATTGCGCCGTCGGCGACTCGAACGCGAATCTGGGTGCCCGGTGGGGCGTCGTCGACCGAACGCAGTACCTCGGGATCGCCGTCGGGCACGATCCGCTGAACCACGGAGTAGCCGCGGGCCAGGGTCGCGGCGGGCCCGAGGGTCGTCAGCCGTGCACGAAGGTGCTCGATCGTGGTGCTCTCCGCGGCGATCGCCCGGCTGATATCGCGTCGCCCGGCCTCCCACAGTCGCTCGACCTCGTCCGACCGGTGGTCGAGTGCGCGCAGCGGGTCGGCGAGCACCGGCCGGCTCCGCAGCTGGGAGATCAGGTCCGACTCGCGCTGCACCCAGTTGCGCAGCGCCGCCGCGCTCCGTGACCGCAATTCGCCGACGAGTGCCTGCTCGGCGACGGCGTCCGGCACCACCCGCTTGGCGGCATCCGTCGGTGTCGCGGCCCGCAGGTCGGCGACGTGATCGCTGAGCGGACTGTCCGGCTCGTGGCCGATGGCGCTGACCACCGGAGTTCGGCAGGCGACGATCGCGCGGCACAGCGTCTCGTCGGAGAACGGCAGCAGATCCTCCACACTGCCGCCGCCGCGCGCGAGGATGATCACGTCGACGTGCGGGTCGGCGTCCAATTCCTTCAACGCGTCGAGGATCTGCGGAACGGCGGTCGCGCCCTGCACCGGGGTGTTGCGGACCTCGAAGCGCACGGCGGGCCAGCGGCGCTGCGCCACACTGAGGACGTCGTGCTCGGCGGCGCTCGCGCGACCGGTGATCAGCCCGATGGTGCCCGGCAGGAACGGCAGCGGACGCTTCAGCCGAGGGTCGAACAGACCCTCCGCGGCCAGCAGCGCGCGCAACCGCTCGATCCGGGCGAGGAGTTCACCGATCCCGATCGCGCGGATCTCCGTCACCCGCAGCGAGACCGACCCTCGGCCCGTGTAGAACGACAACTTGCCGAACATCACCACCCGGCTGCCCTCGGTGAGCGGGACGGGGGAGTTCTGCAACAGCTGCGGGGAACAGGTCACCGACAGCGACATGTCGACGGACGGATCCCGCAGCACCAGAAACGCGGTCCGGGTTCCCGGACGCGCGTTGATCTGGGTGATCTGCCCCTCGACCCAGACACTCCCGAGCCGGTCGATCCACTGTGCGACCTTGGCCGACACGGTGCGGACCGGCCAGGGCTGCTCGGCGGTACTCGGTCCGGTACTGGTTGCGCGGGGCTGTGCGGAGGTCACTTCGCCTTGGCGGAGGTGATGCGGTTGGTCAGCATGGTCTGGAACGGCGCTCGTGCCAGGGTCGCGTTCTCGTAGTCCAGCAGCGTCGTGAGGTCCTCGACGGACAGGCTACGCAGGCGCGCCCGCAGCTGGGCGAGCGTCAGCGTGCCGTAGTCGAGTACGACGGCGATCTCGGGTTCGGCCACCGTCGGCGCGGAGGTCGCGGCCTTCTTGCTCGCCGCCTTCACGGGGGTCGAGCCGTTGGTCGCGGCGGCGGGAGCAGCCTTCGGGGTCGAGACCTTCTCGGGTGTGCTCTCGTCCTGCGGGCTCAGCGAGTACAGGGCGAACCGGCCCGGTCCGGCCGGCCGCTCGTCGGTCACGCCGTCGACAACGGGTTCCGGATCGGTGTCGTCGTCGAAGACGGCCCAGGCCGGCTGCTCGTCGTCGTGGGTCCAGTTGATCAGTGCGAAAGCCTGGTCGCCCTTGATGGCCAGCGCCGTCATGGACTGCTGAACACGCATCGTGGTCTGCAGCACCTGACTGACCGCGGTCATGGGCAGGGTCGCCGCGGTGGTCGGCAGCTTCCTGGCCTCTTCGACGGCCGTCACGGCGATTCCAGCGGCGACACGCGCCACGAAGGGGGGACGAATCATTCCCACAGCCTGCCTGACAACGGCACGTTTGGGTAGCCGACGTGCCCACAGCGCCGACGACAGCGGTGCGACGATGCGCACACTACCGGGCGGAGACCCCGCGAAAGTGTCGTCCGTCCGGGGTGACCCGTAGTCTGGAACCATGTCTTCGGCTGTTCCACTCAATGTGGGTATCACACGTTCGGCAGATTCGGGGGCGTCGCGTGCCGACGGCGAGAAGCGGGTACTGCTCGCGGAGCCCCGCGGCTACTGCGCCGGCGTGGACCGCGCCGTCGAGACGGTGGAGAAGGCGCTCGAGAAGCACGGCGCCCCGATCTACGTCCGCAAGGAGATCGTCCACAACCGGCACGTCGTCGATACGCTCACCGATCAGGGTGTCGTCTTCGTCGACGAGACCGACGAGGTTCCGGAGGGCGCGCTGCTGGTGTTCTCCGCCCACGGCGTGTCTCCCGCGGTCCACGAATCAGCTGCGGCGCGCAACCTGCGCACCATCGACGCCACGTGCCCGCTGGTCACGAAGGTCCACCAGGAAGCCAAGCGCTTCGCCCGCGACGACTTCGACATCCTCCTGATCGGCCACGAGGGCCACGAGGAAGTGGAGGGCACCGCCGGTGAAGCCCCCGATCACGTGCAACTGGTCGACGGGCCCGACTCCGTCGACGCGGTGACGGTCCGCGACGAATCGAAGGTCATCTGGTTGTCGCAGACCACGTTGAGCGTCGACGAGACGATGCAGACGGTTGCCCGGCTGCGGGAGCGTTTCCCCAATCTGCAGGACCCCCCGAGCGACGACATCTGCTACGCCACCCAGAACCGTCAGGTGGCGGTCAAGGCGATGGCACCCGAATGCGACCTCGTCATCGTCGTCGGATCCCGCAACTCCTCGAATTCCGTTCGTCTCGTCGAGGTCGCTCTGAACGCGGGCGCGAAGGCGTCGTACCTGGTGGACTACGCGCGCGAAGTGGATCCGGCCTGGCTCGACGGCGTCCGGACGGTCGGGATCACGTCCGGTGCGTCCGTGCCGGAGATCCTGGTGCGCGGTGTGATCGATCTACTCGACGAACACGGATTTCACGACGTCCAGCCGGTCACCACCGCCAACGAGACACTGGTCTTCGCACTGCCGCGCGAGCTGCGCGCCGCGCGGACCTGATCGGCCCGCTACCTGCCCCGCCGCTGCTCTAGCGGGGCTGCTCCGTCTCGAACGGCGGCTCGTACCGGTCGCGGTAGCGCACCTGCGGAATGGGGTGGGCCGGCACGTCGGGGTTCGGCCAGGGTCGCGGCGTCGTCCGCGGCGGGACCGAACGCGGCGCCTGACTGGTGCGCGGAGGCGCCGAGCGGGGAGCCTGCGCTGCCCGGTCGACCATCGGTGGTGGGGGCGCGGTGCGTCCTCCCGACGACGAGGAGCGACGAGGCGGTGGGGTGGCTGCCCGTCGCGCCGAGCGGGGATGTTCCCGCGCAGCGTCCTTGTCACGCGCCCGGCGCGGCGGCGGAGACTGCTCCGACTCCTCGGGTGCGCGCCGAGGGCGGGCGGCGCGTGGCGCCCGCTGCGCGCGTCGCCGCTCGGACGTACGGGCGGGACCGGTCTTGCGTTGCTGCAGCAGGAAGAGGCGGAGGCCGCCGATCAGCAGGGTCACCACGGTGGCGGCGAGCATCACCGGAAAACGGTTGACCAGCGGATATGCGACGTTGATCGCCAGGTCTTTCAGTGCGGTGCTGTTCTCGTCCGCGATGAGACTCTGCCCGAGCGGCACCGCGACGAACAGGATCAGCGGCGGCTGGACGATCGCGGTGAACAGCGCCCGATTGCCGGCAGCCGCCACGGCGAGAACGCAGCCGAGGAAATAAAACGTGGAGAACGCAGCCGTGAGTTCCGTGCCACGAGCCGCATCGACAGCGAATCCGACAAAGGTGACTCCGACGGCCAGGAGAATGACACCCCACCAGGGGAGACCGGGGACCGTAGGGACAATCGACCGCCTGTCGAGCGGCACCCCAGAGCGAGCACGTTGGGTTGCAGACACACAACGACAGTAGCGGCAACTTGTTAACTAGCCTCGTTGGCGTGACCGGTAGAGCCTGAGAGATCCTCGAGATTTGTGCGTCGCGGCCACGAATCGACGGCGCTGACCTCGGTGACGTCGCCGTCGAACACGTCGAGGTCGTGGAGCTTGCGGGCGGTGACTGTGACCCGGGACTCCATCGACGCGACGGTGAGATTGAACGAGTCGACGGCCTTGCCGAGTTGTGAGCCGAGGCGGTCGAGATGCGCGCCGACCGTGCCCAGCCGCGAATACAGCTCCCGGCCGAGTTGGTGGATCTTCGCGGCGTCCTGCGACAGCGCCTCCTGCCGCCAGGTGTGCGCGATGGTCCGCAGCAACGCGATGAGAGTGGTGGGGGTGGCGAGGATCACGTTCCGCGAGAACGCGTGCTCGAGCAGCCCGGAGTCGGCGATCAGCGCCGCGTCCAGGAACGGGTCACCGGGCACGAACAGGACCACGAACTCCGGCGTCGGGTCGAACGACTCCCAATACGTCTTGTCGGCCAACTGGTCGACGTGCGTGCGCAGCTGCCGGGCGTGCCGGATGAGGTGCTGTTCCCTGGCGGTCGGGTCTTCCGTCTGCGCGGCGTCCAAATACGCCGCGAACGGGACCTTGGCGTCGACCACGATCTGCTTGCCGCCCGCGAGGTACACGAGCAGGTCGGGACGGACACCGTCCTTCGACACCTGGGTGTCGAAGTCGCAGTGCCGGACCATCCCGGCCAGTTCGACCACCCGCTCGAGTTGGATCTCGCCCCACCTGCCCCGGATCTGCGGCGCCCGCAGCGCCGTGACGAGTCTGTTCGTCTGCGTGGACAGCATCTGTGAGGTGCGGTGCATGCCCTCGACCTGCTCACTGAGCCCGGCGTACGCGTGAACGCGGTTGCGTTCGACGTGGTCCACCTGTTCCGCCAGGGCGCCGACGGCCTCGTGCAGCGGCCCGACCAGTCGCGAGATCTGCTCGCCGATCGCACCCGAGTGGCGGCGGGCGGAGTCTTCGCTGACCGCGCCGAGCGACTGCCGGAGGAGGGCCTCGTTCTCGCGCAGCGCGGCGAGCTGTGCCTCCGCTCGCGCTGCCCGATCACTGCTCCGCGCCGCGTGCAACAGCCACCCGAGGGCGGTGCCCGCGGCCAGCGCCAGGAGCATTCCGAGTGCAGCGAGTGCATTCATGTGGCTCATGGTGCACCGCCCTACCGACATGTGGGGCACCGCCCCAGCGACATGTGGGGCACCGCCCCAGCGACATGTGGGGCACCGCCCCAGCGACATGTGGGGCACCGCCCCAGCGACACGTCCAATCGCTCCGACGCCACGCAGCCGAGGTGTTCGAGGTTGTCGGCACCGTGCTCTACGGTCTCGGGACATGAGGATCCTGCACACTTCGGACTGGCACATCGGACGCACGTTCCACGGGGTGGACCTGCTCACCGACCAGGCCCGTGTGCTCGACGCGATCGCCGCCCTCGTCGCCGAGCACGGCGTGGACGTCGTCGTCGTTCCCGGGGACGTGTACGACCGGTCGATCCCCAGCGCGGACGCCGTCACCGTGTGCAACCGCGGATTCGAAGCGATCCGGGACGCCGGTGCGGTCATCGTCGCCACGTCCGGGAACCACGACTCCGCGGCGCGGCTCGGGGCGGGTGCCGCGTTCTCCCGCGCGGGCGGGCTGCACCTCATGACGACGGTCGCCGGGATCGGCTCGCCCGTGGTGCTCGACGACGAGCACGGTCCCGTCGCGTTCTACGGCATTCCCTATCTCGAGCCCGAGATCACCCGCGCGCAACTGGACGTGCCGACCGCCCGCTCGCACGCCGAGATCCTCGACGCCGCGATGGACCGCGTCTGCGCCGACCTCGACGGTCGCAACGACACCGGTCCGCGCACCAGGTCCGTCGTCCTGGCGCACGCGTTCGTCGTGGGCGCAGAGGCCACCGGATCGGAGAGGTCCATCTCCGTCGGCGGCGTCGAGACGGTGTCGGCGTCGGCCTTCGGCGGGGTCGACTACGTCGCGCTCGGCCACCTCCACTCGCCGCAGACCCTCGCCGAGAACATCCGGTACTCGGGTTCGCCGCTGCCGTATTCCTTCGGCGAGCGCACCCACAGCAAGGCGGTCTACCTCGTGGATCTCGACGCCGACGGACTGCGCGCCGTCGAGCGGGTCGACCTGCCGGTGGTCCGCGGTCTCCGGCAACTGACCGGGACGGTGCAGGAGTTGCTCGAGGACGACACGTTCCGCGACGCCGAGGACTGCTACGTGTCGGCGGTGCTCACCGACCCGGAACGTCCGGTCGACGCCATGCGCTCACTCCAGACGCGATTCCCGTTCGCCGTGCACCTCGAGTGGCAACGCCCCGAAGGCGGCGACGATCTGCGCTACCGCGACAAGGTCCACGGGCGCAGCGATCTGCAGATCACGCGCAGCTTCCTCACCGACGTGCGCAGCGAGCCGTCGACCGGCGAGATCCGGCTGGTGGAGGCCGCACTCGGCTTCGCCGGCCGGTCCGGCGAAGGCACCGCCGAGGTCGTCGCTCTGGAACAGACGGCATGAGGCTGCATCGACTCGAGGTCGAAGCCTTCGGGCCGTTCGCAGGATCCGTGGAAGTCGACTTCGATCGGCTCGGCGCCGACGGGCTCTTTCTGCTGCACGGTCATACCGGCGCCGGTAAGACGACGATCCTCGACGCGGTGGCGTTCGCGCTGTACGGCACGGTGCCCGGGGCACGGAAGGACGGCAAGCGCCTTCTGTCCGACCACGCGCCCGCCGGTTCCGTTCCGACGGTGACGCTCGAGGCGACGATCGCGGGCCGGCATCTGCGACTCGTCCGCAGCCCGGAGTTCGAGCGTCCCAAGCGCCGTGGGTCGGGGACCATCAAGGAAAACGCGAAGGCCACGCTCACCTGGCTCGACGGTCGCGGGGAGAACCTGTCACGAATCCCCGACATCGCCGACGAGGTCGGGCGGCTGATGGGCATGAGCGCCGACCAGTTCTTCCAGGTGGTCCTGCTGCCGCAGGGAGAGTTCGCGAAGTTCCTGCGCGCCGACAACGAAGAACGCGGTCAGCTTCTGGAGAGGCTGTTCGACACCACCCGATTCGGGACGGTGGAGGAGTGGTTCCTCGACCGCAGGCGAACCAGCGCCCACGACCTGGACGAGCATCAACGGGCCGTCGACGTCCTGCTGGCGCGGGTCGCGACTGCCGCAGGCATCGAGGGGGGCGCCGACGCCGATCCGGTGACCTGGGCTCACAAGCTCGAGGCCGAGGCGCGCGAGACTCGCGACCTGGCCGCGGACGACCTGCAGACGGCCAAGAGTCAGGCGAAGGTGACCCGCGATGCGCTGACGGAGGCGCGCCGTGTCCTCGAACTGCAGAACCGCAGGCGGCGAGCCGAGGCGGAACTCGAGGCGCACGCAGCGGGAGCGGACCGGCGGGCGGTCCTCGTCGCCGAATTGGCGGATGCGCGACGGGCCGAACCGGTCGCGACCGTGGCACGCGACGCCGACGCCGCCCGGGCCAAGGCCGCGGCCGCCGCGCGGAACGTCGAGGCGATCACGGACGGGTTGCGTTCGACGGTGGGCGGCGCCGATCTCGTGTCGGAGTTGTCGTGGCCTCCGACCGCCGACGAACGGGAGCACATCCGGTCGCGTATCCGCGCCTGGCGTGATGAGATCGTCCGCCTCGACGGGGCACTCGCCGAATCCCTCGCCGCCGACCGGCTCGCTGTCGAAGTGGATCGGCTGCGTACCCGGCAGGTCGAACTCGCCGAGGCCGGCGACGCGCTGTCCCGGGAGCGCGAACAATTGCCGCTCGCTCTGAGGGAAGCGGAGAAGGCGCTCGACTCGGCGCAGAAGGCCCGCGCCGCGGTGCCCGGGCTCGTCGATGCCCGGGACCGGGCGGCCGACGCTGCCTCGGCGGCGGCGGATCTCCGCACCCGCCGGGCCGAGCGGGATCGGCTCGAGCGCGGTGTGCTCGATGCCCGGCGACAGCATCAGGACGCGCGGGAGCACTGGCTCGACCTTCTGCAACGTCGGATCGCGGGCATGGCAGCCGAATTGGCGGGCACGCTCGAGGACGGTGTCCCGTGCCAGGTGTGCGGTTCATCCGAGCACCCGCAGCCTGCCGAACCGTCCGAGCTGTCGGTGACGAAGACCGACGAGGACAAGGCCCTCGCCGCGGAGCAGAAGGCCGCGGCGGCGATGACGACCGCGACCGAGAAACTGGGCGCGGTGGAGCGCGCGATCGGCGTGCTCGTCCAGCGCGGTGGCGACGGTGACGCGGACGAACTCGCCCAGGCACTCACGGCCGCGGAGACGGCGGTGGGGGAGGCGACTGCGCTCGGCGACGAGGTCGAGCGTCGGTCCGCGTCGCTCACCGAGCTACGGGACCGCGAGAGTCACCTGCAGGAACGGTCGCGGGACCTGGGCGTCGACGCCGCCACCGTCGCCGAGAGGATCACGGCGAGCACGACACAGCTCGGGGAGATCCGGGCCCGGGTGAGCGAGGCGGCGGGCGACGACCCGAGCGTGGAGGCGCGCCGCGCACGACTCGATGCGCTCGCCGAGTCCGCATCCGAGCTGCTCGACGCGCGGGACGCCGGTGCCGGAGCCGAGTCGGCGGCCCGTGAACTCGCGGCCAAGGCCGAAACACTGGCCGGCGACGCCGGTTTCGACAGCACTGCCGACGCCGTGGCCGCGGTCCGGACGGCCGCCCGTCAGGGCGAGATCGAGGCCGTCCTCACGGCGGCGCGAGACGCCGAGGTCGGGGCGCGCAGCGTGCTCGACGACCCCGAGGTCGTTGCCGTCGCCGAGGCGGATCCCGTGGAACTGGCGTCCGTCCAGCACGCGCACGACGTGGCCGCGGAGGTCGTGAACGTCGCCGTCGCGGCGGCGTCCGACGCCGAGCGCCGTCTGCTCGATCTGGAACGGTTCGTCGGTCAGCTCGACAAGGCCGCCGAGGCGATTGCGCCGATGCAGGCCGCGCACGAGGAGCTGGCTGCCCTCGCCGAGGTGATCGCGGGCCGTGGCCAGAACGCCAGGAAGATGTCGCTGCGATCGTATGTGCTGGCGGCCCGGCTGGAAGAGGTGGCCGTCTCGGCATCCGCGCGGCTCGGCCGGATGTCGGCGGGACGGTACGAGTTCGTCCACAGCGACGAGGCCGGTCCGCGAGGCCGCCGCGGCGGTCTGGGGCTGGACATCCGCGACGACTACACCGGGGTGGTGCGTTCGGCCAAGACCCTGTCCGGTGGTGAGTCGTTCCTGGCGTCGCTGTCGCTGGCGCTCGGTCTCGCCGATGTCGTCGCGGCGGAGTCGGGAGGCGTCGTCCTCGACACGATGTTCATCGACGAGGGATTCGGCACCCTCGACGCGGACACCCTCGACTCGGTGATGGGCGTGCTCGACGAGCTTCGTGACGGCGGCCGGGTGGTCGGGATCGTCAGTCACGTCGACGAGATGCGTCAGCGAATCCCGAGCCGGCTGCACGTGATTCGCGGACGCACCGGCTCCACCGTGGAGGTGGTCGCCGGCTGACCGCCGGTCAGTCCGCCTTGGGCGCGACGGCGGCCTCGTCGACGGTGACGCCCTCCCGTTCGGCGTCGTCGAGGTCGTCGTTCGCGGCGACGGCGTCGGCGATGTTGCTTTCGGCGCTGTGCTCGTCGATCTGCTCACCGATGTAGCGCACCACCACGGCGGCGACGGCGGCGGCGGGCACCGCGAGGAAGGCGCCGACGATCCCGAACACGGAGCCACCGGCGGTGACGGCGAGCAGAACCACGACGGCGTGCAGTTTCATGCTCTTGCTCTGGAGAACGGGCTGCAGCACGTTGCCCTCGATCTGCTGCACCACGAGGATGATGATCAGCACGATCACCGCGGTGGTGAGACCGTTGGCCACCAACGCGACGAGCACGGCGAGAGCACCGGCGACGAACGCACCGACGATCGGGACGAAGCCACCGATGAACGTCAGGATCGCGAGGACCGGTGCGAGCGGCACACCGAGAATGAGCAGTCCGGCGCCGATGAAGACGGCGTCGATGAGGCTGACCAGTGCCTGCGTCCGGATGAACCCGCCGAGCGTGTCCCACATGCGGCCCAGCACCACTTCGAGGTGACGGCCCGCGCGGCCGCCGCCGACGGAGTGCAGCCACGGGATGAACCGCGGGCCGTCCTTGATGAAGAAGAACGACAGCACCAGCACGAGGCCGAGTGTGAGCAGCAGGGAGCTGGCGGTGCTGACGCCGGTGAACACACCGGACGCGATGACCGTCCCACTTTCCTGCACCTTCACGACGATGGTGTGGATGCCCTGGTCGATCTGATCGTCCTGCAGGTTGATCGGCGGACCCTTCAACCAGTCCTGCACCTGGTTGATGCCCTGGGTGGCCTTGTTGGCCAGCTCGGGTGCCTGGTTGACCACGGACGGCACGATGCCCGCGATGATTCCGGCGACGACGGCGATGAACACGACGAGCGACGTCGCGGCGGCCGCCGCCGGGGGGATACGCCGTCTCGTCATCGCCCGCGTCGGCGGCCACAGCACCGTGCACACCACGACGGCCAGCAGCACGGGGAGGACGATCACCCACAGCTTTTCGATGATCCACCCGAACAACAACGCGCCCAGCGAGATGGCCACGAGGACCAGCGACCACTTGGCCACCCACATCGCACCCACCCCGATGAGATGCCCGCGGTCCGGTTTCGTGATTGCGCTCCCGGACGGTGCCGGGGCTTCCTTCTCCGTCACAGATGGTCCTCCCTGCCGTGTCTGCTCAGCCGATCAGTACTGACAGTACTGGGGGACGCCGGGACGGCCCGGTGAGGTCAGCAGCAGCGGGCACCCGGGTTCGCGTCGGCGTCCGCGTAGCGGGCCTTCCAGTACTCGCGCTCGGTCGGCACCTCGGCCTCCGGATGGTTCCGGCGAAGGTGTTCGACGTACCTGCTGTAGTCGTGGTCGCCCATCAGCGACCCCGTCCACCACCAGGCGGTCCGGACGGCCCCCACGACCCTATTCATCATGGTGATGTGCCCGGTCCGTGTGGGTGTGTGCAGCACCGGGTGCGCGCACGACGCCCGATGCGATGAGTTCGTTCCACTCCTTGTCGAGTTCCTTCTCGGCGGCGGTGGGGACGAACCCGGCGGGCGCGAAGATCTTCGACGGTTGCTCGGGTGACTCGGTGGTCGGCAGTCCACCCGCCCGGAATGCCTTGATGCAGACGAGCGCTCCGGCCACCACGACGACGAGGACGAGTCCGGCGAACACGATCGACAGGGTGCCCTGGATGAACGTGTTGCGGATGACGGCGTCGATGGCCTCGGGAGTCTTGGCGGAACCGAAGCTGGTCTTGCCGGCTTCCTTCGCCTCCTTGAACGCGGCGTGCTGGGACCAGTAGCCGACGGCGGTGTTGCCGGAGAAGATCTTCTGCCAGGACGCCGTCATGGTGACGATCAGGTCCCAGACGAGGGGAACGCCCGGAATCCATGCCCATTTGAAGAGGCCCCTCTTCATGACGATGGCGAGGACCACCATCAGCGCGATCGCGGCGAGCAGCTGGTTCGCGATGCCGAAGAGCGGGAACAGGGTGTTGATTCCACCGAGCGGGTCGGTGACGCCCATGAGCAGGATCGCGCCCCACAGTCCGACGACGGCCAGCGAGCACACCCAGGCTCCGACGCGCCACGACGGATCCTTGAACTTGCGGGCGGGTCCACCGAAGTTGCCGAGCGAGTCCGACAGCATGAACCGGGCGACACGGGTGCCTGCGTCGACGGTGGTGAGGATGAACAGCGCCTCGAACATGATCGCGAAGTGATACCAGAACGACTTGAGGGCGGCGCCGCCGAGGAACTGGCTGAGCACTTCCGACATGCCGAACGCGAGCGTCGGGGCACCGCCGGTGCGGGAGATGATCGACTCCTCGCCCACGTTCTCCGCGGCCTGCGAGAGGGTGTCGGGGCTGATGTTCGGGCTGGACAGTCCGAGGCCGTTCACGTAGGCGGCGGCCGTCTCGGGGGTTCCGCCGGTGAGGGTGGCCGGCGCGTTGAGCGCGAAATACAGGTGCTGGTCGATGATGCACGCGGTGACGAGCGCCATGATCGCGACGAACGACTCGGTGAGCATGCCCCCGTATCCGATCAGCCGCATCTGCTTTTCCTTCGCCAGCAGCTTGGGTGTGGTGCCGGAGGAGATGAGGGCGTGGAAGCCCGACAGCGCGCCGCACGCGATCGTGATGAACAGGAACGGGAACAGCGAGCCCGCGAACGCGGGACCGTTGCCCTGGATGGCGAACGTCGTGACGTCGGGCATCTTGATGGTGGGCTGCGCGACCAGGATGCCGATGGCCAGCAGGATGATCGTGCCGATCTTCATGAACGTCGACAGGTAGTCGCGCGGGGCCAGCAGCAGCCACACGGGCAGGACGGAGGCGGCGAAACCGTAGGCGATCATCAGCCAGGCGATGGTCACCTTGGAGAGCGTGAACCAGTCGGCGCCCCAACCGGTGTCGGCGACCCAGCCGCCGGACACGATGGCGAGGAGCAGCAGCACGACGCCGATCAGCGACACCTCCGCGACCTTGCCCGGGCGCAGGTACCGCAGGTAGACGCCCATGAACAGGGCGATCGGGATGGTCATGGCGATCGAGAAGACGCCCCACGGGCTTTCCGCGAGCGCGTTGACGACGACGAGGGCGAGTACAGCGATGAGGATGATCATGATGACGAAGACGCCGATCATGGCGGCCACACCGCCGACGAGGCCGAGTTCGTCGCGAGCCATCTGACCGAGGCTGCGTCCGCGGCGTTTCGTCGAGATCCACAGGACGAGGAAGTCCTGGACCGCTCCGGCGAAGACGACGCCGATGATGATCCACAGCGTGCCGGGCAGGTAGCCCATCTGTGCGGCGAGGACGGGACCGACGAGGGGACCTGCGCCGGCGATTGCGGCGAAGTGGTGCCCGAACAGCACCCGCCGGTCCGTCGGCATGTAGTCCTTGCCGTTTTCCAGGATTTCGGCGGGGGTGGCCCGGTCGTCACGGGGCTGGACGAGTTTGCGCTCGATCATCCGCGCGTAGAAGCGGTAGGCGATGAGGTACGTGCAGACGGCGGCCACCACGAACCAGACGGCGTTGATGTTCTCGCCGCGGATGAACGCGATCATCACCCAGGCGATGCCACCGAGGAGGCCGAGGACGGCGAACGTGATCCGCGCCGCCGGTGAGATGGGGGTGCGGTCCACGACGCCGACCGCTGGCAGATCCGGATCCGTTTTCAGATACTCGATCTCGGATTCGGGGGCGGCTCTCAGGGCCATCGCGAACTCCTTCCCAGCGCCCCCGTCGTCATTGTGTGCCGGGGGTGACGCCGTCGACAGATGCCACATCTTTTGTGGCCCCCGTCACCCTATTGCGCCGACGTTCGGTTCGACGAAAAAACGACGTCAGAAGCGAGACGAATCGGCGTCGATCCAGTCGGTGAGCCAATCCGAGGGCGGATCCTCGAGCAGTTCGCCGGGCATCAGCCACTCGTACAGTTCCGCGTAGGTGCGCGTGGTGACCCCGTCGATCCGGCGGTTGAGCATCGACGGTGTCAGTTGGTCGAAGCTGTCGAGACCCATCGATGCCACCATCTGCTGGGCGCCGGCCACCGTCGACTTCTGGAACCGGAACACCCTGGCCGCCTTGTCGGGGACGTCGAGCGCGCGGGTCCGCGCCGGGTCCTGCGTCGTCACTCCGACGGGGCAGCGGTTGGTGTGGCACATCTGCGCCTGGATGCAGCCGACGGCGAACATCATCGCGCGGGCGGCCAGGGTGAAGTCGGCGCCCTGAATGATCCGTTTGACGATGTCGGATGCGCTGGCGACCTTCCCGGACGCGCCGATCTTGATGCGGTTCCGCAGTCCGGCGCCGGTGAGCGCGTTGTGCACGAGCATCAGCCCCTCGGTGAGGGGCATGCCCATGTTGTCCTCGAATTCCACTGGACCTGCACCGGTTCCGCCCTCGGAGCCGTCGACGATGACGAAGTCCGGGGTGACGTCGCGTTCGAGCATCGCCTTGCAGATGCCGAGGAACTCGGTGCGCGATCCGACGCACAATTTGAACCCGACGGGTTTGCCGCCGGAGAGCGTTCGCAGGGTGACGATGAAGTCGATCAGCTCGTTCGGGGTGGAGAACGCGGTGTGCGAGGGCGGGGAGATCACCGTCTTCCCGACCGGCACGCCGCGCGTCTCGGCAATCTCCCGCGACACCTTCGCCCCGGGCAGCACGCCGCCGAGCCCGGGTTTCGCGCCCTGCGACAGCTTGATCGAAATCGCCTTCACCTGGTCTGATGCCGCATGTTCGGCGAACTTGCCGGGGTCGAAGTGGCCGTCGTCCGTGCGGCAGCCGAAGTAGCCGGACGCGATCTCCCAGATCAGGTCGCCGCCGTGCTTGCGGTGGTACGGGCTGATCGCGCCCTCGCCGGTGTCGTGCGCGAACCCGCCGCGCGCGGCCCCGGCGTTGAGGGCTTCGATGGCGTTCGCGGAGAGCGAGCCGAAGCTCATCGCCGACACGTTGAGAAGCGCGATGTCGTAGGGCCGTTCGCAGTCGGGGCCGCCGATGCGGACGGTCGGCGGCTCGGGCGGTGCCATCCGGGCGCGCAGCGAGTGGGCCATGAACTCGTAGCCGACGGCGTGCACGTCCCGCTCGGTGCCGAACGGTTCCTCGGCGAGCGTCCCCTTGGCCCGCTCGTAGACGAGGTCGCGGGTGTCGCGGTCGAAGGGCGTTCCGTCCGTGGACGATTCGACGAAGTACTGCTGGATCTCGGGGCGGATCTTCTCGAGCAGGAACCGCGCGTGCCCCAGCACCGGATAATTCCGCAGAATGCTGTGGCGCCGTTGCAGCAGATCCCACGTCCCCAGGGCTGCGAGCGCGAGAAGGACGACCGCGGCGAACCACCACCCGGTCGCCACACCGAGGGTCAACGCAAGAGCGCCCAGTCCGAGGATCCATAGCGCGAGGACGATCAACCAGCGGGTCACTCGCTGAGACTAGAACCTCACATGAGTGCCGACGCGTACTCCGGCGCACTTTCGCACTCACATGGGGAGACAGGTGGGATAGTGGACGCACGAGGTCAGCTGCCACGACAGGGGGAGTCATGTCGGAGTCGCCGAGCAATCCGGAATCGTCGAGCAACCCGGTGCCGCCGAAGCCCGGCGACACGGGTACCTACGGCTACCAGTACCCGACGCAGCAACAGCAGCCGCCGCAGTCGCAGCCGTACCCGGGCCAGTACGGCCCGCCGCCACTGCCGCCCTCGAACGCCGGATGGGCGGTGGCTGCCGTCCTCTTCTTCTGGCCGCTCGCCTTCGCCGCGTTCAACCACGTCCACGACGTGTACCCCAAGTGGGCGATGGGCGACTATCAGGGCGCCCAGTACGCGTCCGACCGCGCGAAGGCGCTCGGCAAGATCGCCCTGTGGATCTGGGTGGCGCTGATCGTCGTCTTCGTGATCGGGTACGCGATCCTGATCATCGCCCTCGTCGCGAACAGCAATACCTCCAGCTGGTGAGGGCGATGGTCGTTGATCGGACGCCGACGCCGTAGAATCCAACGACCGTGAGCCTTACCCTCGGAATCGTCGGACTGCCCAACGTCGGCAAGTCCACCTTGTTCAACGCGCTGACCAACAACGACGTGCTGGCCGCGAACTACCCGTTCGCGACCATCGAACCCAACGTCGGCCTGGTCGAACTGCCCGATCCGCGGCTGTCCGAGCTCGCCCGGATCTTCGGTTCCGAGCGCATCCTGCCCGCCACGGTGTCGTTCGTCGACATCGCCGGCATCGTCAAGGGCGCCTCCGAGGGCGCCGGCCTCGGCAACAAGTTCCTCGCCAACATCCGCGAGGCCGACGCCATCTGCCAGGTGGTTCGCGTCTTCAACGACGACGACGTCGTGCACGTCGACGGCCGCGTCGACCCGGCATCCGACATCGAGGTGATCGAGACCGAGCTCGTCATCGCCGACATGCAGACGCTGGAGAAGGCCCTGCCGCGCCTGGAGAAGGAAGCGAAGAAGAACAAGGAACTCAAGCCCATCCACGAGGAGGCGCTGAAGGCGCAGGAAGTCCTCGACGAGGGCAAGACCCTGTTCAGCGCGAAGGACAAGCTGGACTTCTCGCTGCTGCGCGAGCTGAGCCTGCTCACCACCAAGCCGTTCCTGTACGTGTTCAACGCCGACGAGGCCGTGCTCACCGACGACGCGAAGGTTGCCGAATTACGCGCCTCCGTCGCCCCGGCGGACGCTGTGTTCCTCGACGCCAAGGTCGAGCAGGAGCTGCTCGAGCTGGACGAAGAGGACCGGCAGGAGATGCTCGACTCCATCGGACAGTCCGAGCCGGGCCTGCACGCACTCGCCCGCACCGGCTTCCACACCCTCGGCCTGCAGACCTACCTCACCGCCGGTCCCAAGGAATCCCGCGCCTGGACCATCCACAAGGGCGACACCGCCCCCCAGGCCGCCGGCGTCATCCACACCGACTTCGAGCGCGGCTTCATCAAGGCCGAGATCGTCTCCTTCGACGACCTCATCGCCGCCGGATCCATGGCAGCCGCCAAGGCCGCTGGCAAGGTCCGCATGGAGGGCAAGGACTACATCATGGCCGACGGCGACGTGGTGGAGTTCCGCTTCAACGTCTGACGGCGGTTCCTCGCACGAGCACCCCGACCACTCCTGCGCCGACGAGTGAGATCAGCCCGGTGGTGACGGCGGCGGAGTTCCAGCCCAACATCATGCCATCGACGGTGCCTGCCGGGTCGAGGGCGATGATGCTGACGACGGTGACGCCGATGGAGGAGCCGAGGTAGCGGGCGGTGTTGTTGGCGCCGCTGCCGAGTCCGCCCTGATCGGCGGGCACGCTGGCGACGGCTTGGCGGCCGAGGCCGGCGTTGAGCAGGCCGCTCGCGACGCCGGCGAGCAGCAGTCCCGGGACCAATCGCAGCAGGGACGAGTCGGGGGTGAGGCCCGTCATCGTGAGCATGGCGAGGCCGACGCCGGCGAGTCCGATGACGAGTTGTGGTGAGCCGGCGAGCCTTGCCGGGAGTGTGCGGGCGAGCAGCGACGCCACGACACTCGTGCCCGACCACAGCGCGATCACCCCGGCTGCGGCCAGCGTGCTGACGTGCATCGTCTTGACCAGGAACGTGCACGCGAACGACATCAGGCCGATGATGCCCGCCCCGGTCGCGAGGGCCGCGAGGGTGGCGGCCAGGAAGTCGCGTCGACGGAACAATGTGAGGTCGAGCATCGGGAACGGTCGCCGCCGCTCGACCGCGACGAAGACAAGGGTGAACACGGCCGCGCCGACGCCGCAGAGCACGGTGGCGGCAATGTTGCCCTGTCTGCCCTCGACAAGTGCGACGAGCACCAGGACCATCGCGGCGCACAGCGTGACCGCTCCCGGGACGTCGATCCGCTTGGGGACGGCGGAGCGTGACTCCGCGAGCGCGCGCGTCGCGACCTGTCCGATCACGAGCGATGCGACGGCGAGTGCCCAGTACAGGCCGCGCCACCACCCGGCGAGGTCGAGGAGGCCCGCGACGACGGGGCCGACGGCGATGCCGGCGCCGACGCTCGCACCCCAGATTCCACTCGCCGTCGCCCTTGCCGCCGGGGTGGTGAAGGCATGTGCGACGGCGCCGAGGCTGGCCGCGATCAATGCCGCCCCCGCCACTCCCTGGATCAGTCGTCCGACGATGAATAGGACGGGTTCCTGACTGACCGCGCCGACCACCGCGCCCAGGGCGAGAAGCCAGGCACCCCAGTGGAACACCCGGCGCCTGCCGTAGTCGTCGGCGAGTGCGCCCGCGGTCAGCAGGACCGCGGCGAGGCCGACGCTCATCGAACTGAGAATCCACGTCTGCGCTGCCGGGCCCGCCGACAGCGCCGCGGCAACGGTGGGCATGTTGCCGAGCGGGGCGCAGAACGCGACCAGGGCGACGAACGTCCCGAGCGATGCGACGGCCAGCGTGGTCCCCGGGCGGGGAGTGTGTGCACGGATCAGTGGGGCAACCGCAGTTGGTCTGTTCACAAGACTGAACTTAGAACCATTTTGGTCTGGTGACAAGACTGAATTGCGTTAGCATGTGGGTGTGGCACTGGGAACCGGGTACTCGCAGCAGAACTGCAACCTCGCTCGCGCCCTCGAAGTGGTGGGTGAGCGGTGGACGATGCTTGTGCTGCGCGACTGTTTCTACGGGGTCCGCCGCTTCAGTGATCTGCTTGCCCACCTCGACATCTCGCGCGCCGTCCTGACGGACCGGCTGACCGCTCTCGTCGAGGCCGGCGTCCTCGTCCGTGTCGCAGACGGCGGTCATCCCGAGTACGAACTCACCGAGGCCGGGAAGGCTCTGTGGCCGAGCATCTATGCGCTGTCGCAATGGGGTGAGCAGTACGTGTCGCCCGGCAGTTACCCGGGTCGCGTGTTCTCGCACGCGGTGTGCGGAGCGCAACTCGATCGTTTCGGGCGATGCCCCGACTGCGGCACGATCCCGGGCCCCGAGGACCTGGTGGTCGCGCCCGGGCCGGGGGAGGCCGTCCGTCCCCGCAGCGACGCCGTCGCCGTGGCCCTGCGTGAGCCGCGCCGGATGCTCACTCCACTGCGGCCGCACAGCGCCTGATCGACGCGACCCTCACGCCGCGACGGGCAGGGCCGGTTCGAACGTCGCCCGCACCTGCAACCACTGGGCGAGGATCTGGCATCCGGTGAGCCCGCTCGCATCGAGGGGTTCGCTGGCGTACGCGACGTGCCGCCCACCCCGCGCATTGACGACGCGCACACCGCGCCAGGCGAGGCGCGGCGGCAGGTAGCCGAGCACCTCGATGGCCGCGGTCCGCAGCCGGCGCAGGTCGGTGCGCCACTGCCGGGGGCTGACGCGGGTCTTGGTCGCATTCTGGAAGCTGTTGTTGCGGATCAGTTCCCACGTCTGTGCGAGCCACGTCCGCAGCGCGCGAAACGACATCCACCGGGTGAGGTCCGCGATGTCGCGCACGTAGCTGTCTTCGCTGGCATTGCAGATCATGTCGTCCGGGTGCGCGATCCACTGGACCGGTACGGAGTCGGGGATCGGGGCGCCGTCGCCCGCGACACCGCGCCCGCGGCAGCCCGGCACCACCCCCGCGGGTTGCTCGGGGTCGGAGACGAGACCCACCGCGGAGAGGTTGTCGGCGCGCAGGGCGCCGGTGGCGATCTGTCCGAGCACTTCACGGATCACGGTGCATCCCTGCGAGTAGCCGATCAGCATGACCGATCCCGGAGCGTCCTCAATGGCGTCGGTCAAGCGGCGGACGCCGACCTCGGTGCTCTCCCGGTAGCTGAGCCCGCCCGCGGCGACCGGCCCGTACGACGCCGGATAGCCGACCCACCGCGACGCGAACCGGTCGTCGAGGGCGTCGGTGACGTCACGCAACAGTCCGGAGACGTGGCGTCGGTGGTCATCGGGGTGGGACTCTCCGGTGCCACCGACGGCGAGAACGGTCACCTGGGACATGGCTCCCATCATGCCGACCGCGGGTAAGGATCCGTTCGGGCGACCCTGAGAAGTTCCTGGCAATCGAGCGCCGTGGGTTGTCACCCGATCGTCAGCGCGATCAAGGCCACCAGCGGGGGCACGCTCTGCGACAGTGCGCCGACGACGCCGTCCCCGCGCTGTCGGCTGAGCGCCATCCGGTCCGAAACGGCCAGGGCGATGCCCGCCAGGAACATGAAGAGGCAGGTGTAGACGACGAGGGTGCGACCCGGAGTGTCGTGACCCGCCCACCACAGGACGACGCCGGCGATGGCGCCGGAACCGAGGAACAGGTTGTAGAAGCCGACGTTGAACGCCCACAGATGGGCGGCGGGCACATCGCGGCCGGGGATGCGGAAGATGCCCTCGTGCACCGACGGCGCGCGGAACAGGACCGACTCCCACACGAATGCCAGCAGGTGCACGCCCGCGGCGACCAGTGTGGCGATCTGCGCGACGATGGTCACGGCGCACCCGACCCGGTCGCGAGTTCGACGCCGTACCGATCGGTGACCCCGTGCAGCAGCCGGTCCATTTCTCCCGGCGAGTCCCCGCCACGGCCGACCGCGTCGAGATCACCGAAGAAACGGCTGTGGGATGCCCCGGCGGAGACGAGGAGGAAGTCGGCGGACTCGGAGAGGACCGTGAACGTATTCATCGTTCCCGCCTCGATGGCGATGGTTTCCCCCGCCGCGAGTTCGTACCCGGTGTCTCCGGCCTGGACCAGCATCCGGCCGCGCAGCACGTGGTAGGACTTCGACCACGGCTCGGCGTGCAGCGGGCCGTCCGGTGCGGTCCGGGACGCTTCGACGAGGAAGACTTCGTACGCTCCGCCGGTGTGATCGCCGCCGACCAGGACCGTGATGTCGGCGTCCGGCGCGGTGAGGTGGCGGCCGTCGCCTGCTCTGTTTACGTGAACGTGGGTGGACATACTGCGACGGTATGACCGGTGCACCCCGCTGCCCATCCCCGGAATCTGGGATGGTGGTGTGCCCGTGACCAGCGCATACTGTGTTCATGCTGGAGGTCCGGGCGGAAAAGTTGCGCCGGGAGGTGCTCGCGGTGGCGGGATCGGGTGCCGGTGTCACGCAGCTGCACGAGCGCGCCATCGAACTGGTCGGTGAGACGGTGCGCAGCGACCTGACGTGCTGGGCGATGCTCGACCCGGAGACACTCGCGATCAGTTCGATGACCAGCGGGCGCAGCCGGATACCGCAGCAGTACGAACCGCTGCTCGCCGAATCGGAGTACAACGGCGACGATCCGGGCACGTTCGCCGAACTCGCCCGCAGCGGCCGAACCGTCGCGCGTGCCTCGGACCTACCCGCGGACGAGGTCGCGCACAGCCTCCGCCACGGCGCGGTGTGGGCGCCGCTGCAGCTCGGCAGCGAGGTCCGAATCGTGTTCCGCGTCGACGGTGTGTGCTGGGGCGCAGCCGGATTCGTGCGGTCCGGGCCGGATTTCACCGACCGTGAGCTCGAGTTCCTCACACTCGTGGCTCCCGGCCTGGCGGTCGCGACGCGGGCCGCATCCGTGCACGCCCCGGCGGTCTCCGGTCGCGGCGACCAGGGTCCGGCGGTGGTGGTCACCGACGCTGCCGGCGATCCGATTGCGCTCACGGCCGCTGCCCGCAGCTGGCAGGACCGCTTCGACGAGGTCGCCCCGGGCAGGCTGACGGTGGTGCTGCGGGCCGCGACGTTCGGAGCGCGGTCGAGCGGTTCGGGGATCTTCAAGGCGCGTGTGCGCGACGCGGAGGGCGGCTGGATTCTGGTGCGCGCCACGGCCTTGATCGGCGGCGACGAACCGCAGACGGTGGTCACCCTCGAACCCGCCGTCGGCGGCGAGCTCACCGGATTGTTGCTCGCGGCGTATGCGGTGACCGCACGCGAGCGTGACGTGTGCGCCGATGTGATGGCCGGCTACGCGACGTCCGAGATCGCGGACCGCCGCGGTATCACTGTGAACACCGTCCAGGACCACCTGAAATCGGTGTACGCGAAGGCCGGGGTCCGCAGCCGCGCGGAGCTCGCCGCTCGGCTGCGGACCGGTCGCGAGCACTAGCGGCGGCTCACGAACCGGCCCCGCCCTCCACGGCGGCTCAGCGCGGTTCGGGCCGTTCCTGGTAGCACTTGAAACTCAGTGCGAGACGGCCACGCCCGTGTGTCATCGAGCGCAGGGCGACCGGATAGTCGGTGACCTCGCTCGTCGGCACCGACGCGATGACGGTGACCTCGCCGTCCCCTGCCGGTTCGGTGCCCTCGATCTGGCCGCGGCGCCGTCCGAGATCCGCCATCACGTCACCCTGAAGCGCCGACGGCACCGTGACCTCGACGTGGTCGACGGGTTCGAGGACGAGGGTGCCCACCTTGTCGATGGCCGCACGGAGGGCGAGTGCCCCCGCCATCCGGAAACTGAAATCGTCGGAGTCGACCGAGTGATGCTTGCCGTCGAGAACGGTGGCCCGCAGGTCGACGAGCGGAAACCCGTGCCGGCCTCCGCGTCCCATCGATTCGGCGATCCCCTTGCCGACCGCGGGGATGAGGGACTTGGGTATCACTCCACCGCGGGTCTCGTCGACGAACTCGTAGCCCTCGTTGCGGGGGAGCGGCTCGAAGCGGACCGTCGCCACCCCGAACTGGCCGTGGCCGCCGCTCTGCTTCTTGTGGCGGCCCTCCGTCTCCACGGTGCCGAGCAGCGTCTCGCGGTACGCGATCTTGACGGGTTCGGTCTGGAGGGTGATGCCGTACCGCCGCTTCAACCGGGTCAGCGCCACCTGCACGTGCACATCGCCGGCGCCCCGGACCACCGTCTGGTGGGTTTCGCTGTCGCGGGTCACCTCCAGCGTCGGGTCGTCGCTGACGAGCTCCGTCAGGGCGGTCGCCAGTTTGTCCTCGTCGCCCGCGCTCTCGGCGGCCACGGCGATTCCGTAGACGGGACGCCGGTGCACGATCGGGGGCACGGTGAGGGACGAGCCGATCGGCGCGAGGGTGTCACCCGTCGAGACGTCGGTCAGTTTGATGGCGCCGACGATGTCGCCCGCCTCCGCGGTGTCGATCGCGGTGTGTTTGCTGCCGAGGACGCGAAGCAGGTTGTGCAGGCGCTCCTTCGCTCCGGTGCGCTGATTGACGAGGACGTCGTCGGCGTGCACGGTGCCGGACAGGATCTTCACCAACGCCACCTGCCCGACGTACTCGTCGGTCTGCGTCTTGAAGACGTACGCGAGCGGATCACCGGACGGATCGCACCGCACCTCGGCGACCCCGTCGCCGTGAACCTCGATGCCCGGGACCTCCGACGGTGCGGGCGCGATCCGGCACACGAAGTCGAGCAACCGGTCGACGGCGATCGCATCGACCGCCGACCCGCACAGCACCGGCCACAGCGAGCCCGCCGCGAAACCCGCGCGGAGCGCGTGCTCGAGTTCGGCCACGGAGATGTCCTCCCCGTCGAGATACTTCGAGAGCAGGTCGTCCTCGATCTCGACCACGTCCTCCACGAGATGCTCGTGCTGTTCGTGCTCGCGGTCGGCGATATCGGCGGGCAGTTCGTCGCTCGTGTTCGCGGACCCGCTGTCGTAGAGGATGACGTGCTCGGTGAGGAGATCGGCGACCCCGGTGAACGCCGACGCCTCGCCGACGGGCAGGTCGACCGGCTCGACCCCGGACCCGAAATGGTCGCGGATACCGGCCAGGACGACGTCGAACGACGCCCGCTCCTTGTCCATCTTGTTCACGAACAGGATGCGCGGGATGGAACGCTCACCGGCCGCCTGCCACAGCAACTCGTCGTTCACCTGCAGACCGCTGACGCCGTCGATCACGAACACGGCGACGTCCGCGACCCGGAGAGCGGTCATCGCGTCGCCGATGAAATCGGCATAACCCGGCGGGTCGAGCAGGTTGATCCGGTAGTCGCCCCACGAGAAGGAGGCCAGGCCGAGCGCCAGCGACTGCGTGCGGTCGTGCTCTTCCGGTTGGGTGTCGAGCACGGTGTTACCGCTCTCGACGCGTCCGGGCCGGGTGACGACACCGGCGCGGAAGAGCATCGCCTCCGCGAGCGTCGTCTTCCCGTTACCCTGATGTCCCATCAGAGCGATATTGCGGATCAGATCCGTCTCGGTCGTCACTGCTACCCCCACCACAGCACTGTCGTTGGGTCGCTCCCGACGATACAGCGCGCGCGACCGTCGGCGAGGCGTTATCTTCCACCTGTCCAGGTGGGCGCGACCTCGTTCCACCACACCCGACAGCGAATGGAGACCGGCATGGCTTCGGACGACTTCCTCGTCGAACGTTCCACCGTCATCGATGCGAGCCCCGACGTCGTTCAGCCGCTCCTCGACAACTTCCGGCAGTGGCAGTCGTGGTCGCCGTGGGAGAACGTCGATCCCGACCTGAAACGCACGTACTCCGGCCCCGAGTCGGGTGTCGGCGCCGCCTACGCCTGGGAGGGCAATCGCAAGGCGGGGGCGGGGTCGATGGTGATCACCGAGTCGGTGCCCGGTTCGAAGGTCGTGCTCGACCTGAAGTTCCTCAAACCGTTCAAGGCGGACAACGTCACGACGTTCCTCCTCGAACCGAACAGCGCCGGGACCACCGTCCGCTGGCAGATGACCGGCAAGACCAACCGTTTCTTCAAGATCGTGGGAGTCCTCTTCCCGATGGACAAGATGGTGGGCAAGGACTTCGAGAAGGGGCTCGCGCAACTGAAGGCGACGGCCGAGCAGCGTTAGGCGTCGGTTCCCGTCGTCAACTCGAGGTCGGTCATCGTCTTGAAGCGGGGTGTGCCGTCGCTGTCGTTGCGTGCCTGTTCCATCACGAGGCGGGCGGACCGTCCGTTCAGGTGGAGCGTCGCGACCTGGTCGCCGAAGAACGGTCCGGCGACCTTCGACCAGTCGATGGGAACGGGTGGCACCCGCGACACCCGGCCGAGGATGAAACGCACGGTCCGCTCGGTCGCGCGCCGCCACGAGATCCGGAACGTCACTTTCATGGCGGCCGGAACGTAGTTGTGCAGGGGAGAGCACGTCAGCTGATACACCAGTGACTGCAGTTTCTCGGCGTAGTGCGCCTGCGCGACATAGGCGTGGTGGACGTCCCCGGACAGCACCGAGATGGTGGACGGCGCCCGGCCGGCCGGACCGGCCTTGCGGCCTGCTCCGACCTCGGCGAAGAGGCGGGCCAACCGGTCGAACGAGTCACGGAACGCCGCCCAGTGCTCGAGGTCCGCACCCCGCCGGATCTTCTCCGCCACGGCCGCCACCCGCGGGCCGCGGGACCCGGCGGCGAGTCGTTCGTCCCAGGACTCGAGGTCGTGCAGGGCGCGGGGCAGCAACCACGGCAGCGACGTCCCGACGAGCAGATGGTCGTAATCGCCCTCGGTCTGACGTTCGATCCAGGAGAATTCGGGGTCGGACACCATCTCGCGGCGACCGCCGGAGAGGACACGACCACACCGCGAGTCGATGACGAGCAGCCGCGCGACCCCGAGGTCCCGGCGATACGACCATTGCGTGCCCTTCGCCCCGTCCGCTTCCTCGTCGGCGGCCGACGCGAATTCGCGGAGCATCGGCTCGACGTCGCCGCCGTGCTTCCGAACCCGTTGATACAGTTCATTTTCGGCGAGCAGGCTCGGCGCCAGGTTCCCGAGGTGCTGGTACACCCAGTACGAGGACAGCGCGCCGACGATGCGCTCCTCCCACCACGACGTGGCCTCGAGTTCGGCACGCCAGGATTCCGAGGTGTTCCAGTCGTCCCGGACGTCGTGGTCGTCGAAGATCATCGACGTCGGCACCGTCGACATTAGCCAGCGCACCTGAGGGTCCGTCCACGACTCGGCGTAGAGCCAGGTGTACTCCTCGAAATTGCGCACCTGCGGCCCCGGCGGCTCTTTCACGTCGTGGATCTCGGCGACCCGGGCCTCGGTCTCGGGGGAGAGTTCGTCGGCGTACACCTGATCCCCGAGCAGTAGCAGGGCGTCGGGCCACTGGTCCGGGGACTGTTCGGCCATCCGCACCGCGTAGGCGTCCAGCGCGTCGGCGCCGAGGTGCCGGTTGTCCTCCGTCGTGGACATCGTGGCGAACCGGCACGACCCGAACGTCAGGACGAGCGTGTCGTCGTCCTCCCGGAGGGTGCGGATCACCGACGGGACGGCACTCGGCAACGGCCACACCGCGCGGCCGTCGAGGGTCACCTCGTACGGGGTGGTCGACCCGGGCTCCAGACCCTCCACGACGACGAGCGCATAGTGGTGACCCGACACGTTCCACGTGCGCTCCTCGTGGCCGAGGACCCGGACGGTGCATGCCTCCGACGTCTCGACCCACACCGTCGCATCGCACGTGCCGACATGCCTCAGCAGTGGCCCCAGAATCAGCTCCGCCACGGCGTCACCTTGCCGGAATTCTCTTCGCGCGTGACGGATACATACGTTCAGCCTACGGATCCCCGAGCAAACCCGAGAAGGCTTCCGCCGCGAAAGAGTTGTGGGGTTCGCGGCGACTCGTGGTGATTCGCCAGGAGGTGCCGTCACCTGGTACCACTTTGGTATCATGGGTACATGGCCATGACATTGCGACTGACTGAGGAGCAGGAGCGCGCGCTCACGCTTCTCGCCGACGCTCAAGGTGTCAGCAAGCAGGAGGCGACCGTCCGCGCGATCGTGGAGGCTGCTGCCCGACACACCCATGACGAGCGGGTTCGCGCGCTGTCCCGTGGCGGCCGCGAGCGGTATGCCACTTTGCTGGACCGCCTCGCTCAGTGACGATCGACTACCTGACTCTCGAGGACTTGCTCGCGCTGGCCGAGGATCTCGGCGTTGCGTCCGTCCGGGACCTCGGACTGCTCGACTCGGCGGCTCATCGTCCGCAGACGTCATTGGTCGGCGAGGAGGCGTACCCGTCGATTCACGACAAGGCTGCCGTTCTGCTCGAGTCCCTGACGAGGAACCAGGCGCTGGTCGACGGGAACAAGAGGCTGTCCTGGCTGGCGGTTCACGTGTTCTATGGACTGAACGGCTACGACCTGGATGCTCCCGAAGATCCGGCGTACGACTTGGTCATCGCTGTGTCGAGTGGGGAGCAGGGGTACCGGGAGGTGTCGCGGCAGCTCGCTGATTGGGCGCGTCCCGTCTGAGTGTCGCTACATCCGAAGATCCCTGTCGGACAGTATGTGTCGGAGGGTTCGGCTAGCCTGTCGCGCATGGCTGAACCAGTGAAGGGTCCCGCGTCGTATTTCCCGTCGATCGAGGAGAAGTACGGTCGGCCGATCAGTGAATGGCAGACGCTCATCCGGGCGTCCGAGCTGACCAAGCACATGGAGTTGGTGAGCTGGCTGAAGTCCGAGCACGGCCTCGGTCACGGCCACGCCAACGCGCTGGTCGCCCACACCCTGAAGGAGGACGCCGCCGCCTGACGGCCCCGGTCCGGGTTCGGCGCGGGAGGTTCCTCGCCGCCCTGGCGCAGCCATCTCCGGACCTCTCGCCGCGATGAATCCGATATTCGGCCGCGGGCTATCATTCCGACGACGAATCTGGTGTCGAGGGTTCTGCTGTCGAAGGGAATCGAAGTGAGCACGAAAATCGAACAACTGGAGTTCCAGGCGGAGACCCGCCAGCTCCTGGACCTCATGATCCACTCGGTGTACTCCAACAAGGACTCGTTTCTGCGGGAGCTCATCTCCAACGCGTCGGATGCGCTGGACAAGTTGCGGCTCGAAGCCTTCCGCAACAAGGAGCTCCACGTCGACACGTCGGATCTGCACGTCGAGATCGAGGTGGACGCGGAGAAGCGCACGCTGACCGTCCGCGACAACGGCATCGGCATGTCGCACGACGAGGTCGTCGACCTCATCGGCACGCTGGCCAAGTCCGGCACCGCAGACCTGCGCCGCAAGTTGAAGGAAGCGAAGGACGCCGCCGCCTCCGAGGAACTGATCGGACAGTTCGGCATCGGCTTCTACTCGACGTTCATGGTCGCCGACAAGGTGACGCTGCTGACGCGGAAGGCCGGCGAGAGCGAGGCCACGCGCTGGGAGTCGAGCGGTGAGGCCACCTACACGATCGAGGCGGTCGACGACGCCCCGCAAGGCAGCTCCGTCACCCTGCACCTCAAGCCCGAGGACGCCGAGGATCACCTGCACGACTACACGTCGGAACGGAAGATCAAGGAACTCGTCAAGCGCTACTCCGACTTCATCGCGTGGCCGATCCGGATGAACGTCGAGCGCACGGTTCCCGCGGAGGGCGACGGTGAGGACGAGGTCACCACGACGTCCGAGACGATCAACTCGATGAAGGCGCTGTGGGCGCGCTCGAAGGACGACGTCTCCGAGGACGAGTACAAGGAGTTCTACAAGCACATCGCCCACGCCTGGGACGATCCGCTCGAGGTCATCCCGATGAAGGCGGAGGGCACGTTCGAGTTCCAGGCACTGCTGTTCATCCCGTCCCACGCCCCGTTCGACCTGTTCATGCGGGACGGGAAGACGGGTGTGCAGCTGTACGTCAAGCGCGTCTTCATCATGGACGACTGCGACCAGCTGATGCCGGAGTACCTCCGCTTCGTCAAGGGTGTGGTCGACGCTCAGGACCTGTCCCTCAACGTGTCTCGTGAGATCCTTCAGCAGGACCGGCAGATTCGTGCCATCCGGCGCAGGCTCACCAAGAAGGTCCTCACCACGATCAAGGACCTGAAGACCGAGCGGCCCGACGACTACCGCACGTTCTGGGCGGAGTTCGGCCGCGCGGTCAAGGAAGGCCTGATGTCGGACACCGACAATCGGGATGTGCTGCTGGGTATCTCGTCGTTCGCGTCCACCCACAGCGAGGAGGAGCTCACCTCGCTCGAAGACTACGTGGCACGGATGAAGGACGGTCAGGAACAGATCTTCTACGCGACCGGCGAATCCCGGCAGCTGCTCGAGAGCTCACCGCACATGGAGGCTTTCCGCGCGAAGGGCTTCGAGGTGCTGCTGCTCACCGATCCCGTGGACGAGATGTGGGTCGGCGCCGTGCCGGAATTCGACGGCAAGTCGTTCCAGTCGATCGCCAAGGGCGAGGTCGATCTCGACACCGAGGAAGACAAGAAGGCACACGAATCGGAGCGGGAGGAGCAGGAGAAGGACTTCGCCGGCTTGCTCTCCTGGATGGCCGACGCGCTGAGCGAGCAGGTCAAAGAGGTGCGACTGTCCACGCGGCTGACCACATCACCGGCCTGCATCGTCGGCGACGCCTTCAGCATGTCGCCGGCGTTGGAGCGGATGTACCGGGCGTCCGGGCAGCCCGTCCCCGTGACGAAGCGCATCCTCGAGCTGAACCCGACCCACCCGCTCGTCACCGGGCTGCGGGAGGCGCACGGCGAACGCAACGAGGATCCGGCGCTGGGGGAGACCGCGGAGCTCCTCTACGGGATGGCGTTGCTGGCAGAAGGCGGCGAACTCGAGGATCCCGCCCGGTTCACCACCATGCTCGCCAACCGTCTCGCCAGGACGGTGTAGTTCACCTTGCTGGTATTGGTCACGGGGGGAACAGGGTTCGTCGGGGCATGGAGCGCGAAGGCGGCGGTGGACGCCGGTCACCGGGTGCGCTTCCTCGTGCGGGATCCTGCTCGCCTCGTGACCAGTGCCGCGGCACTCGGACTCGACACATCGGATCACGTCGTCGGTGACATCACGGACGCCGAGTCCGTGCGCCGCGCGCTCGACGGCTGCGACGCCGTCGTCCACGCCGCCGCCGTGGTCGCGGTCGACCCGCGGCGCGCGGAGGAGATGCTGCAGACCAACCTGGCCGGCGCGCAGAACGTGCTGGGAACCGCGGTCGAGCTGGGCCTCGATCCGATCGTCTACGTCTCGAGTATCGCTGCGCTGTTCCAGCCGGGGGCCCGGCTGCTCACTCCCGACCTGCCGGTGTGCGGGCCCCCCGACGCCTACGGCCGGAGCAAGGCACGTGTGGAGCAGTACGCTCGCGACCTTCAGGCCGACGGCGCACCCATCGCGATCACCTATCCGGGCATGATCATCGGCCCGCCGGCGGGGACCCAGTTCGGCGAGGCCGCCCAGGCAGTCGAGGCCGCCGTCCACCTGCGGGGTCTGCCCGGGCGGGGCGCCGCGTGGACGATGGTCGACGTCCGGGAGGTGGCAAGCGCGCACGCCGCCCTCCTCGAGCAGGGACGCGGTGCCCGCCGGTACATGCTCGGTGGTCCCCGGATTCCGATCGCGGGGATCGCCGAGATGCTGGGCGTGATCACCGGCAAATGGATGGGCGTGTTCCCGGTTCCGGACGCCGCGCTGCGCCTGGTGGGCAGGCTGGTCGACGCCGTCGACCGGTTCGTCCCCATCGACACCCCGATCTCGGAGGCCGCGATGGAGTACTACACGCGGATGCCGGACACCGACGACCGGCCGAGCGAGAGCGAACTGGGTGTGAAGTACCGCGATTCGGCGGAAACCCTGGCCGACACCGTTGCCGGGCTGGCGGAGGCGGGCCGACTGTGAGCTTTACTCGTGCGGAGTTGGAGTCGTTCCGCGACGCCGAGGTTCCGGACCTCATCGGACCGGGCTGCAGGCTGCTGTTCGTCGGTATCAACCCGGGACTGTGGACCGCCGCGACCGGGGCGCATTTCGCGCGCCCGGGCAACCGCTTCTATCCGGCCCTGCTGGCCGCCGGGATCATCGAGCGTCCGATCGACCCGACGTCCGGGATGTCGGACGCGGATCGCCATCACCTGATCGAGCGGGGTGTCGGCATCACCAACCTGGCCCCACGCGCCACGGCGAAAGCGGACGAGTTGTCCGGCGAGGAACTGGCCGTCGGAGCCGAGCGCCTGCGCGCCGTGGTCCGCGGCACCGCTCCCCGGGTGGTCGCCGTCGCCGGAATCACCGCCTATCGCACGGCATTCGGGGAGCGTGCCGCGAAGAAGGGTAAGCAACCCCGCGACCTCGAGGGCGCGGAGTTGTGGCTGGTACCCAATCCCAGCGGGCTCAACGCCCACGAAACCGTCGCCACCCTGGCCGCGTCGTACCGCGAGGCGGCGATCGAGGCGGGAATCGTTTCCGGCTGACCGGGCGGGTCGCTAGGCTGCGGAGATGACCGTCGTCTACAACCTCTTCTTCGTCTGCCACCTGCTCGGCATGGCCGCCCTCGTCGGCGGTTATTTCGCGGTGCTCGGAGCGCCGCGGATCTCCGAGGTGATGGTGTGGGGTGCGCGGCTCCAATTCGTGACGGGACTGATCCTGGTCGGGCTCGGCGAGGCCGTACTGGACAAGGACTACAACCACGTCAAGATCGGCGTGAAGCTTGTGCTCTCACTGGTCGTGGTCGCGCTCGCCGAGATCGTCCGGGGCAAGCAGAAGAAGGGGCAGGAGAACCCGAACCTGATCCACGTGACCGGTGGGCTCGGCATCGTCACCGTCTTGGTGGCCGCACTCTGGACCTGATCTCGAGCGGGCATCACTTCTTTGGTGGAGCAAGGATTTTCATCGCGAGTCGCTGCGCGGACTCGGGCATCCGGTCCTTCATCGACATCGCGAACTCGCCCGCCTTCGTGCGCACGGACGTGCCCCTGCCGAACCGCCGGTTGAAGGCGGATCCCTCGGTCGGCTGATCGAAGTGGAGGGGCGGGGCGCCGTCCGCGGCGCCGAGTGCGCGCCCGATCACCATCCGCTGAATCTCGCTGGTGCCCTCGAAGATGGTGTACAGCTTGGCGTCCCGGTACCACTTCTCGACGGGGTGGTCGCTGATGTACCCCCACCCACCCATCGTCTGCAGTGCGCGTTCCGTGGTCTTCACCGCGACCTCCGACGCCGCGAGTTTCGCCATCGAACCCTCGCCGTGGCGGAACTCCACGCCCGCCGCCGCCATCCACGACGCCCGCCACGTGAGCAGCCGCGCGGCGTCGATCTGGGTCGCGAGGTCGGCTAGCGGAAACGCGATGCCCTGGTTGTCGATGATGGGGCCGCCGAATGCCTCGCGGCGGTTCGCGTACTCGGTGGCGTATTCGAGCGCGGCGCGGGCGATGCCCAGCGCCTGAGCGGCGACCATGGGGCGTGTCTGCTCGAACGTGCCGAGGGTGGCCGATTTGCGTTGGGGCGCGCCGGTGGCCACCTCCTCCTGCACCTCGCGGGCCTTCCGCATGCGGTTCTGCAGCTTGTCGTCGCCGCCGAGCAGGTGGTCGGCGGGTACCCGCACCTGATGGAATTTCAGCTCCGCCGTGTGCGACGCGCGGCAGCCCAGCTTGTCGAGCTTGCGGACGAGTTCGATACCCGGGCTTCCGCCGGGGACCACGAAGAGCGCCTGCCCGCGATGGCCCAGATCCGGATCGACGGTCGCGTTCACCACGTGCACGTCGGCGATGCCCCCGTTGCCGATCCACATCTTGTGGCCCTCGATCACCCACTCGTCGCCGTCGCGCGTCGCGGTGGTCCGCAGATTCCGCACGTCGCTGCCGCCCTCGGGTTCCGAGATACACAGTGCCGCGAGTTTCAGGTTGCCAGGCTCGCCGAAGCACTCCGGCGCCCACCGCAGCATCTGCTCCGGCGTCGCGGCCTGCCCGATCGACGACAGCGCCAGCGCGGGCATCACGACGGCCAGCCCGATTCCGGCGCAACCCCAGAACAACTCCTCCATGAACAGGGGGAGGGACAGACCGGTCGGGTCGCCGATGAGGTCGCGGTAGAACAGCGGACTGTAGAAACCCTCTTGGGCGGCCTTCTCGAGAACGTCCCAGGGGAACTCCTGCGCGCGGTCGTGCTCGGCAGCCACCGGTCGGATCACGTTCTCCGCGAAGGCGTGCGTCCGCTCGACGAGGTCTTTCTGCGCCGGAGTGAGAGCGAGGCTGAAAGTCATGGCAGTCCCTCGGTTGCCGCGTTGGTGTGCAACAACGTAACACTCACGACTCGCCGCTACCGGAGTTCACGAGATCTCAAAATACGGGACGAATATCCCATTATCTGGTCGATGTTGCTAGCGTCGAGGCATGAACGGCGACGAGACGGTCTACACCCACGGTCACGACGAATCGGTGCTGCGAAACCATCGGTGGCGCACCGCCGAGAACTCCGCCGGTTATCTGCTCCCGCACCTGCGCGCAGGCATGACGTTGCTCGACGTCGGGTGCGGGCCGGGCACGATCACCGCCGACCTCGCCGGACTCGTCGCACCCGGAGTCGTCACCGCCGTCGAGATGAACGACGACGCGCTGTCCCTCGCCCGGAACGAATTCGCGAAGCGGGGAGTCCCGAACACCCTGACCGTGGTGTCGGACGTCCACGCCCTGAACTTTCCCGACGACAGCTTCGACGTCGTGCACGCGCATCAGGTCCTGCAACACGTCGGTGACCCGGTGCAGGCGCTGCGCGAGATGAAGCGGGTGTGCAGGCCCGGCGGAATCGTCGCCGCCCGCGACGCGGACTACGGCACCTTCACGTGGTTTCCGGCGACACCGGAACTCGACGAATGGCTGACGCTCTACAAAAACATCGCGCGGGCGAACGGTGGTGAACCGGACGCCGGCCGCCGCCTGCGGGCCTGGGCACACGAGGCGGGTTTCGCCGACGTCGTGAACACCGCGAGCACGTGGTGCTTCTCCTCCGACGAGGATCGCGAGTGGTGGGGAGGGTCCTGGGCTGATCGCTCGCTGCAGTCGAACTACGCGGACCGCGCGCTCGAACTGGGGCTCGCCACCGAGGCGGACCTGGAACGCATCGCTGCGGGCTGGCGTTCGTGGGTGCGGGAGGACGACGGCTGGTTCGCGCTCCTGCACAGCGAGATCCTCTGCCGCGTGTATCAGCGCGGAGGGAAAATCTCGCGACGAGTGCCCGAGGATGGAACACTCGCCCCATGACGACGTTACGGGTGGGTCGACTGTGGTTGGCGGGACTGATGGTGGCTCTGATCGGGCTGGTGCTCGTTCCCGGCGCCTCCGCGACCCCGAACCGAGCAGTCTTCTCCGGCGCATCGGACCAGGTGATCACCGTCTACGCGCCATCCGCGGGGGCAGTGGTCGCCGAACTGACCGCCTGGGAACGGAATGCGGACGGCACGTGGCAGGTGTTCGCGGGCCCCGTCCCCGCCGACGTCGGCGCGGAGGGAATCGGCGCGGCGAACGAATTCTCCACCCGCACGCCGGCCGGTGTCTTTCCGCTGTCGCAGGCGTTCGGCCGGCAGCCCGCACCGGAGACGGCGATGCCGTACTTCCAGTCCGATCGACGTGACTGGTGGGATGCGAATCCACTCTCGCCGACCTACAACACGCACGTCCGGCAGGACGCGAGCCCCGGTGGGAACAGCGAGAATCTCTACGCGGCTGGACCGCTGTACGACCACGCGGTCGCGATCGGCTACAACGCCGCCCGCATTCCCGGCCTCGGTTCTGCGATGTTCCTGCACGTCACGGACGGCACCACCACCGAAGGGTGCGTCGCCATCGACCGCGGCACGCTGACCTCAGTCCTCGGCCGGCTCGACCCGGCGAAGAACCCGGTGATCGAGATCGCCGTAGGCGCGTAGCACCCGTGAGTGGTTGACGAGTCCAGGGACTCGTCAACCACTCACGGGCGGCGGAGCCGCCTACAGGCCGGGACGCTTGCCGATGGTGAGGGTGGGGGTGGAGACGCCGGCGAAGAAGTCCTCGCCCTTGTCATCGACCACGATGAACGCGGGGAAGTCCTCGACCTCGATCTTCCAGACCGCTTCCATGCCGAGTTCTTCGTACTCGACGATCTCGACCTTCTTGATGCAGTCGAGGGCGAGACGCGCCGCGGGACCGCCGATGGACCCGAGGTAGAAGCCGCCGTACGACTTGCACGCGTCGGTGACCTGCTTGGAGCGGTTGCCCTTCGCGAGCATCACCATCGAGCCGCCCGCGGCCTGGAACTGCTCCACGTAGGAGTCCATGCGACCGGCGGTGGTGGGTCCGAAGGAGCCGGACGCCATGCCGTCGGGGGTCTTGGCCGGACCGGCGTAGTACACTGGGTGGTCCTTGAGGTACTGAGGCATGTCCTCGCCGGCGTCGAGCCGTTCCTTGATCTTGGCGTGGGCGATGTCGCGTGCGACGACGAGCGGGCCGGTCAGCGACAGCCGTGTCTTCACCGGGTGCTTGGACAGCTCGGCGAGGATCTCGGGCATCGGCTTGGTGAGGTCGATCTTCACGGCGGCGCCCTTGCCGGTGCCGGAGACGCCGTCGGTCTCGGCGTCGAGTTGGGCGTCGGTGACCTCGGGGAGGAACCGGCCGGGGTTGAATTCGAGCTGCTCGAGGAAGACGCCCTCGGGGGTGATCTTCGCCTTGGCCTGGCGGTCCGCCGAGCAGGACACGGCGAGAGCGACGGGCAGTGAGGCGCCGTGGCGGGGGAGGCGGATGACGCGGACGTCGTGGCAGAAGTACTTGCCGCCGAACTGTGCGCCGATGCCGATCTGACGGGTCAGCTCGAGCACCTTCTGCTCGAGTTCCAGGTCGCGGAAGCCGCGGCCCGTGATCGCTCCCTCGTTGGGGAGTTCGTCGAGGTAGTGCGCGGACGCGTACTTGGCCGTCTTGAGCGCGAACTCCGCGGACGTGCCGCCGACGACGATCGCGAGGTGGTACGGCGGGCAGGCCGCGGTGCCGAGGGCGCGGATTTTCTCTTCGAGGAACCGCATCATGCCGTCCGGGTTCAGGATCGCCTTGGTCTCCTGGAACAGGTAGGACTTGTTGGCGCTGCCGCCGCCCTTGGCCATGTACAGGAACTTGTAGGCGTTCTCGTGGCCGGTCGCCGTGTCGGCGTAGAGCTCGATCTGGGCGGGGAGGTTGCTCCCGGTGTTCTTCTCGTCCCACATCGTGATCGGCGCGTTCTGCGAGTACCGCAGGTTGAGCCGGGTGTAGGCGTCGTAGACGCCACGGGCGATGGCCTTCTCGTCGTCGCCGGGGGTGAGGACGTGCTGGCCGCGCTTGCCCATGACGATCGCGGTGCCGGTGTCCTGGCACATCGGCAGCACGCCGGCCGCGGAGATGTTGGCGTTCTTGAGCAGATCCAGTGCCACGAACTTGTCGTTACCCGATGCCTCGGGGTCGTCGAGGATGCTCGCGAGCTGCGTCAGATGGTCGCTGCGCAGGTAGTGCGAGATGTCGTGGAGCGCGGTCTCGGTGAGCAGGCGCAGCGCCTCGGGCTCGACGGACAGGAAGGTGCGGCCGTCGGGTCCTTCGACGGTCGACACCCCCTCGGTGGTCAGCAGCCGATACTCGGTGGGGTCCTCACCGATGGGCAGCAAGTCCTCGTAGAGGAAGTCGGCCATTCTATCTCCTGGACAGCGGGTTGTGTGAAGTTCGTATCCAGGCTAGACGCGGGCTCCGGCGGCCCTGTGACGCGGGGGCATGCTTCGACCTGCGCAGTGGCGTGGCTCACAGAGGTTTCACAGACAAATCCGTACACTTGACTTGATGCGTGTTCACGAACCAGATCGGCCGGCCGAATGACCCTTGAAGTCCAGTACGCCGGAGCTGTCGACAGCGAGACGTCCGGTGCACGCGCGAAGCGGCCCGTGCTGCACGCCTACCTTGACATCGCGATCGTGGTGGTCGTCCTCGTGGCCACGAATCTGATCGCACACTTCACCACCGCGTGGGCGAGCATCGCCACCGTTCCCATCGCCGCTGTCGTGCTGCTCGTGCTCACCCGCCGTCGCGGACTTGGCTGGGCCGAGCTGGGGCTCTCGCCCCGGCACTGGCGAAAGGGCTCGCTGTACGCGCTGGCGGCGATGGGACTCGTGATCGGCGTCGTGGCGATCGGCGCGGCCCTGCCGATCACCCGCCCCTTCTTCATGGCCGACCGGTACGCCACCCTGTCCGGTGCGCTGGTCGCGTCGATGATCGTCATCCCGTTGCAGACCGTCATCCCCGAGGAGCTCGCGTTCCGCGGCGTGCTGCAGGGCACCCTCGGCCGGGTCTACGGCGCACGCGGCGTGTTCGCGGCCGGATCGCTGATGTTCGGTCTCTGGCACATCGCGTCGTCGCTGGGACTGACGTCGGGTAACAAGGGGCTGTCCGGTTTCCTCGGAGGCGGGGTTGTCGGTCAGGTGCTGGGCATCCTGGGGGCAGTCGTCGCCACCGCCGCCGCGGGCGTCGTGTTCACCTGGCTCCGTCGCCGCAGCGGCAGCCTGATCGCGCCCATCGCGCTGCACTGGTCGCTGAACGGCGCGGGCGCGCTCGCAGCCGCCATCGTGTGGCACACGACCATGGCCTGAGTCCGGGAGTCAGCCGGTTTCCGGCGTGCCCAGCCATTCGAGCAGCTTTTCGTACACCGACTCGTGGTTGAGCATCGTGAAATGGTTCGCGGACGCGAGGTGCATGCCGTGCTCGTCGCGGAAGCCGATCATCCGCGTCCTGTTCCGGCCGGACGCGCTCGGCACGAGCACCATGCCGTCGCCGAGCAGGCGACCCAGCGGATGCCGCGGGCTGCGCGTGATGGTCGCGGAGACGAAGTAGTACGTCACGCCGTCGAGGAGTGGGACCTCGTTGCACGCCGCGGCGCGGAGTGCGTCCGGATCGCGATCGCGCCAGTCCTCGTCGACGAGTGAACCCTGGTTCAGATCCCGGATGCCGGCGCTCCTTCTGCGCAGGAGCCCGGAGATCGCGCGCGTCTCCGGCAGTGCGGCCAGGCCGGCACTCGCATAGTGGACGGCCTGCTCCAGCGGGGCGCCGAGGTGGGGCGAGCCGAGACTCACGACCTGCCGAACCCGTCTCACCCACGGCCGGTCGTCGAGGAAGGCGATCCGGCAGGCGCTGCGGGCCACGAGGCCTCCCATGGAATGCCCGACGAGTGCGATCGACTCGACCTCGACCGGCCAGTTCTCGGTGACCGCGTCCAGAAGTTCGGACAGGCTCCTGCCGTTGTCCGAGATGTGCCTGCCGGAGTTGTACCGGATCTGCAGCGCCGTATGCCCCAGGTCCGTCCCGAGCCGTTCACCGTAGGTGGGACGGCGGCCCAGCGCCCACGCGTCTTCGGTTTCGACGAGTCCGTGCAGGAAGACGACGATGCGGCCGCCGGCGTGCGGGAAGGCGTCGGCGAGCGTGGATGCGTCCGGCGCGAGCGCGACACCGTTCACCCGTATCGCCAGGGGGTCGGCGAGCGGCGATCCCTCGGATTCCAGTACGTCACCGATCAGCCCCTGGATCGCGGCGATGGCCTGGGCTCCGCGGCGTGTCTGGGACGGGGCGAGATTCTCCGACGACGGGAGATCCAGGAACCGTCCTGCGAGGGAGCCGCCGAGACGCGCGGTGTCGGCGACGAGTGTGTACACCGCGCCCGAGATCTCGTCGTGGAGCAGCTTTGCAGGAAGGGCGTGGGAGCCGACGCCGAGCCGGACGCCGGCGAAGACGCGATCCGCGATGGCGCGGTGGATGCTGCCGATGCCGGTGGCGGCGCCCCCGATTTCCTCGAGGGCCAGCCGGGCGAGGGCCCGCACCTCGGAGCGGCGTCTGATCTGCGCGTCGGTCACGAAATTTGAGTGTACGCATGTGCACTGAGATGTGCGCGTGTTACGGAAGGGCCGAGAATATGCGGTGCGGCCGATTATTTCGAGAATAAATCAACCGTGAAGCGGGAAAGTTGATCTTCGATGGTCGACTCAATTGGTCGCCCGACCAATTCCGGGAAAAATGCTGGTGACGCGGATAATGAACATGTTCACGTAGGGAATTGGCCGTCGTGATAGATACGTGATTGAGTCGATCGAAGGTCGCCGACAACGCCGTGACGGGGCCCGCGCGCCTGAAGCGTGCGAACCCCGTCACGGGTGTTCAAGTCTTGTGCCAGCGAAAATGCTAGCCAATCGTGGCCGCGGCCGCGGTTGCGGCGTCTGCGCCACCGCCCAATGCGTCGGCGGAACCCGAGAAGAAGTCCAGGGCACCGGCGAGGTCGGAGAAGGCGGAGAAGAATTCGGACAGGAAGGCGAGATCCATGCTTTTAACTCCTTGCTCGGTTGTGGGCATTTATGTCGGCGCTGAGCGGGCGCCGGATTCATTCCTACCGTTATTGAAATGAGATCGCAATCCGAAGGTTTAACCGAAATGAAACGCGGGGCGAATTACCGGGTTCCGACCAGGTGAGAAGCCCGTGTCCGGATTCACATCCGACGCTCGGGATCCCACGATGTGGGAGCCGCGGCCGTGCTCGAATACGCCGTCGGCGGGCGTCGGCGGGGCTATCCTCGTCCCACGACGTGTAGCGCCTTCCGGACATACCGACGTATAGGGGAATCCATCATGCGCAAGACCATCGTCACCGGTATCGCGGTCGCGGCCATCGCGCTGCTCGGTGCGGCCGGCTGTTCCGACGACAGCTCGAACGAGGCCCCGATCGCGACCACGACGACCTCGTCGGCGTCCGAGCGGGTGGAGGGCGCGATCAGCAGCGTGCAAGCCACGGCGTCGTCCGCCGTCAACACCGCGCGCGAGGCCACCCAGAACGCGATCAACTCGGCCATCGCGGCGGTCCCGATCGGATTCGAGTCGGGAACCGCCGAGCTCAACGCCGTCTCGGACGTGACGATCAAGGCGGTGGCCGCCGCGATGAAGGCCGGCGACAGCAAGATCGAGATCGAAGCGTACGCCACCAACTCGGACGAGGCGGCCGCCGAACTACTCGCCGATCAGCGCGCCCAGGCCGTCGCCAACGCGCTCGAAGCGCAGGGCGTCGACAAGGGCCGCATCTCGGTCGACGGAACGGCCAACCCGCCCGAAGGTGTCAACGTCGATCAGGCGGAGATCACCGTCGAGGACAGCTGACCGGCCCGGTCAGTGCAGGACCGCCCGGTGCTCGTTGCTGTACGGGATGTGCTCGGCGGTTCTGCCTTCGCGAAGTTTGAGGACCCACTCGGGATCGGACAGCAGTGCGCGGCCGATGGCCACGAGATCGAACTCGCCGTTCTCGTACTGCGCGAGCAAGCGGTCGATACCGGCGGTGTTCGACGCGCCGTCCGAGGTGAAGGCCGTCGTGAACACGTCGTCGAGGCCCACCGAACCGACCGTGATGGTGGGTAGTCCGGTCAGCCGTTTGGTCCAACCCGCCAGGCCGAGTTCCCCGTCGTCACCGGCCAGCTCGGGGAACGCCGGATCCCAGTGCCTGCGGGTGGACGGGTGCAGCACGTCGACACCGGCGTCGACGAGGGGCGCGAGCACGGCCGCGAGTTCGTCGGGGGACTGCGCGATCCGCGAGTCGTAATGGTTCGACTTCCACTGGCTGAAGCGGTAGACGATCGCGAAGTCCTCGCCGACGGCCTCGCGGATCGCTGCGACCACCTCGACGGGGAATCGGGTGCGGGCCTCGAGGGATCCGCCGTAGCCGTCGGCCCGGACGTTGGTCCGGTCCCACAGGAACTGGTCGAGAAGGTAGCCGTGCGCCCCGTGCAGTTCGATGCCGTCGAAGCCCACGTCGCGCGCGTTGACGGCGGCCGCCACCCAGGCCTCGCGCAGCGCGTCGAGATCGAACGCGGTGAATTCGCGTCCCAGGCGGGTTCCGTCCAGGGCGATTCCGGACGGGCTGGCGGTGGTCACGTCCGGATTCATGCGGGGCTGCGGGCCGCGTTCGACGCCCAGATGCCACAGCTGCGGGATGATCTGCCCGCCCTCGTCGTGGACCGCGTCCACCACCGATTTCCAGCCCGCGAGGCTGTCCTGGCCGTAGAGGACCGGCACCCGGGTGTGCGATCCGGCGGCCGGGTCGGGAATGTACGTCCCCTCGGTGATGACGAGTCCGACCCCGCCTGCCGCGCGTCGGCGGTAGTACGCCGCCACATCGTCCCCGGGAACGCCGCCTGGGGAGAAAGCCCTGGTCATGGGTGCCATCGCGAAGCGGTTCCGTAGCCGGAGGGATTTGACGGCGAACGGCTCGAAGAGCCCGTCCGCGGGTAGCGGTGTGTCGGTCATGCCTGTCTGCAACTGATCTTGGTTACGCACTATTCCTGCATACGGCCTGCTGTGTAGTTGTAATCTGAAGTCACAGTCGACACTCGCTGCCGGTGCGTGGGCTCTCGTCCACGCCCGGTCTGACGGGAGGGTGCACTGATGGGCACGAACGACGGAAAACCTGCCGATCTGGTGCTGTTCGGTGACGTGGTCACCATGAACGACGCCGCTCCACGCGCTCGGGCGGTCGCGGTGCGTGACGGTCGGATCGCCGCCGTCGGCAACGATTCTGCGGTGTTTCCGCTGATCGGACCGGCAACGATCACGGTCGACCTGCACCGCGCGTGCATACTCCCCGGCTTCATCGAGGCGCACGGCCACCCACTGAACTCCGCGGTGTTGCTCGGCGAACCGGTGGTGGACATCAGGCCGGTGACCATCGCCGATGCGGGGGAGGTGGTCGACGCCGTACGCCGCGCCGTCGACGAACACCCCGACGGCGCCGTGCTCAACGGCTGGGACCCCCTGCTCCAGAAGGGACTGCCCGAACCGACCCGGGAATGGCTCAATTCGATCGCTCCCGACACGTCCCTGGTGATCCTGCACAACACCGGCCACGTGGCCTATTTCAACGACGTCGCCGCGCGGGATTCCGGATTGACCAAAGACACACCGGACCCCGAGGGCGGTAGTTTCGGCCGCGACGAGTCGGGTGAACTTGACGGTTCGGCGTTCGAGGCGCCCGCGGTGATGGCGGTGGCCGCCACGATCCTCGCCGGAGCCAGCACCCGGCTCCCGGAGCTCCTCGCCGCGGAATGCGCGCGGATGAACGCGGCAGGGATCACCACCGCCAGTGAAATGGCGTTCGACCCACGCTTCCGGAGCGCCCTGACCGCGTTCGCCCGGTCCGGCGCGCTCACCACCCGGCTGCGGCTGTACGAGATGTCGAACCCGGAGCGCGCCACGGACGTCTCACCCGGAGTCGGCAACGACCTGCTGCGCCAGGTGGGCATCAAGATCTGGTCGGACGGCTCGCCGTGGGTGGGCAACGCGGCCACCAGCTTTCCGTACCTCGACACCGACGTCACCCGGGCGCTCGGCCTCGCCGGAACGCGTGGGGAGGCCAATTACACGACGGACGAGATTCTCGAGATCAGCAAGCCGTACTTCGAGAACGGCTGGCAGATCTCCTGTCACGCCAACGGCGACGCCGCGGTCACGCTGGTGCTCGACGCATGGGAGCGGATGCTGGCCGACTCCTCACGCGAAGATCACCGGCTCCGGCTCGAGCACGTCGGTGCGATGACCCCGGACCAGTTCCGCCGAGCGACCGAACTCGGCGTCACGTGCAGCATTTTCGTCGACCACCTCTACTACTGGGGCGACGTGCTCGTCGACGACCTCTTCGGTCCCGAGCGCGGAGCACGTTGGGCGGCTGCAGGTTCCGCGATCAAGGCAGGACAGCGGATCTCGTTCCACAACGACGGCCCGGTCACCCCGACCAACCCGCTGCGCAACATCGCCGACGCCGTCACCCGCCGCACCCGGTCGGGACGTGTGCTCGCTCCCGAGGAACGGATCTCCGTCCCGGACGCCCTGCGGGCGGAGACGATCAACTCGGCGTGGCACCTCCGGAGTGAGGACGCCATCGGGGCGATCGTCCCCGGTATGCACGCCGATCTCGTCGTGTTGTCGGCCAATCCGCTGCTGGTGGATCCCGACGACATCGCGGACCTCGAGGTGCTCGCCACGATCCTGGAGGGTCGAACGGTCTTCGGAAAGCTGGAGTGATCCGGGTGGCGCCCGGGTCGAGGGCTCTGCGGTCGATCGGGACGTCAGCCGGAAAGTGGATCCGGACTTCGGGTTACACCCGCAAATGGCTGGTTCTCGGCGTCGTGATCGGGATCGTCGCCGGGCTCGGAGCGGTCGTGTTCTACGTTGCGCTGAGGGAGGCGACGCAACTGCTGATCGTCGGCATCGGCGGCTACACCCCGCCCACCGCGGCGGGCGATGGTGGGGCGGTCGGCAGCCGGGAGTTCACGAGACCGTGGGCGATCCCGCTCGTGGTGTGCCTGGGTGGTCTGGTGTCGGGCATCATCGTGTTCACGCTGGCACCGGAGGCCGAGGGACACGGCACCGACGCGGCGATCGACGCCGTTCACCGGGACCCCCGGATGATCCGCGTCCGCGTCGTCCTCGTGAAGCTGGTCGCGTCCGCGATCACGATCGGGTCCGGCGGGTCGGGCGGTCGCGAGGGACCCACCGCGCAGATCTCGGCGGGTTTCGGATCGCTTCTCGCCCGCAGGCTGGACCTGTCCCCACGGGACGGTCGAATCGCCGTGGCGATCGGGATCGGCTCCGGCATCGGCGCGATCTTCGGCGCCCCGCTCGGCGGCGCGGTGTTGTGCTGCACGATTCCCTACAAGGAAGACTTCGATTTCGAGGTGCTCGTGCCGGCGCTGGTCACGTCGATCGTCAGCTACACCGTGTTCGGCAGCTTCCTCGGTTTCGGGCCACTGTTCGGGTATGCCGCTCAGGATTACGTCTTCGACACCCCGGTCCAGCTGGTGTGGTTCGCGCTCATCGGTGTGCTCGGCGGCCTGATCGGATTGTTGTACAGCGGGACGTTCTACACGGCCGTCGATCTCACCCACCGGCTGCCCGGCAGCCGGATCGTCAAACCGGCGGTCGGCGGACTGCTCGTCGGGCTGATGGCGCTCGTGTTGCCGGAGGTGCTGGGCAGCGGTTACGGCTGGATCCAGCAGTCGATGGCCCGCGGCGACCTCACGGCCATCCCGCTGTGGGTGGTGTTGCTCCTGCCGTTCGCGAAGATCCTCGCGACGTCGCTGTCCATCGGCTCGGGGGGATCAGGCGGCATCTTCGGCCCGGGAATGGTGATCGGGGCGTTCACCGGCGCCGCGGTGTGGCGACTGCTGGAACCGATCGCCCCGGGCGTCCCCGACAATCCGGCGCCCTTCGTCATCGTCGGCATGATGGCCTGCTTCGGGAGCATCGCCCGCGCGCCTCTCGCGGTGATGCTGATGGTCGCGGAGATGACGGGAAGCGTCGGTGTGCTGGTGCCGGGGATGATCGCCGTCGGCCTCGCCTATCTCATCGTGCGCCGATCGGGGAAGACGATCTACCGGGCGCAGCGCGAGAACCGCGCGGAGGCTCGGCTCGCCCCGGGATGATCGGATCGGGGTCCGTGTGTGGAGGGCCGGGTGGATTCCGGCATGCTTGTGGCCATGACTGTTCACGTTCCTCAGTACGTCGACCTCCTCTGGCCAGCGCTTCAGGCTGCCATTGCTCTCGGTGGTTCGGCGTCCAACGAGGAACTCGACAGCGCCGTCGTTGAGCGAGAAGGACTTTCGTCCGACGTGCAGGGGGTGCTGCACGGTGACGGTCCGAGCACCGAGATCGAGTACCGCTTGGCGTGGGCCCGCACCTACCTCAAGGGGATGGGTCTGCTCACGAACAGCCGGCGCGGGGTGTGGAGCGTGACGGAGAAGGGCCGCGAGGTCGCCGAGAGCGAGATCCGCCCCCTGCACGCCGAGTTCTCCGCCGAGAACCGCAAGAAGAACGCCGCCCGCAAATCGGCGAAGGCGGCGTCCCGCCGCAACGACGAACCGGATGCCAACATCGCCGAGGCCGAGAACGACGCGGACTGGAAGGACCTCCTCCTCGACACGGTCCTGAAGATGTCGCCGCCCGCGTTCGAGCGGCTGACCCAGCGGTTACTGCGGGAGTCCGGGTTCTCGAGCGCGTCCGTCACCGGTCGCGGCGGCGACGGGGACATCGAGGGACTCGGCGTGTACCAGTTGTCGCTGCTCAGTTTCCCCGTGTTCTTCCAGTGCAAGCGTTACAGCGGCAGCGTCGGTGCGGGGGCGGTGCGCGATTTCCGCGGCGCGATGGCGGGCCGCGGCGAGAAGGGCCTGCTCATCACCACCGGAACCTTCACCGGTGACGCCCGCACGGAGTCCAAGAGGGACGGGGCGCCGCCGATCGACCTCATCGACGGCGACCGGCTGTGCGACCTGTTGAAGGAGCATTCACTGGGTGTCCAGACCACCACGCGCCTCGTCGAGGACGTCGAGGTCAGGTCCGATTACTTCCACTCGCTGGAGCCGAAATGATGAGCGCTGGGTCACCTACCCGGCGCCCGGACACTCTTTCCCGTTGCGGTATGGCCACGAAGCGATCACGCAGGCCCTGAAGCGGTGCCGACAGCGTCCTCTCGTGTGTAAAGAGGAAGTTAAATACACATGTCGCTGACGTGAAGACGATCGAGGGAAGTCGAAATGACGACCACGGCGCCGTGGCCGTTGAAGGGCCACAGGGCACGGCCGCCCGCCGGGATGCTCGCGGACCGTCGCTTCGGGATGCTCGTCGACCAGTTCTTCCGACTCTTCCACGACAGCAGCCAGGGCGGCGGCGCGCTGGCCGTCTATCTCCACGGTGAACCGGTCGTCGACGTGTGGGCGGGATGGGCCAGCCGCGACACGTTCTGGCAGGACGACACGGTCACCCTCACGTTCTCCACCGGCAAGGGCGTCGCGTCCACCGTGCTGCACCGTCTCGCGGGACGCGGGATCGTCGACTACGACACGCCGGTGGCGCAGTACTGGCCCGAGTTCGCCGCCGAGGGCAAGGACGAGATCACGGTGCGCGAACTGCTGTCGCACCGTGCCGGACTGCACCGGGTACGCGGGCTCGTGCCCGGACCACTGAGTCTGATGGACCATTCCCTGGTCAGCGCCGCACTGGCCGCGGCGACCCCGGATCAGCGGCGGCTGAAGGTCCCCGGCTATCACGCGGTGACGTTCGGCTCCCTCGTTGCCGAACTGACGTCCCGCGCGGCTGGGAAACCCTTCACGGAACTGGTGCGCACCGAGGTCGCCGAACCGCTCGGGGTGAAGGAGTTCTGGTACGAGGTGCCGCCGGCCGAGCGTGCCCGGATCGCGAGGACCTTCCCGCACATCAACCCGTTCGGCGTTCCGTGGGGTGCCACGTCGTTCGCGATGTCGCGGCTGCCCGGTCTGCGCAACGTGGCCGACGCCGGCATGCCCGCCGGTTTCGATGCCCTCGTCCGCAACCCCGCGATCCACGACAGCGTGATGCCCGGGTGGAACGGCGTGTTCAGCGCCCGCGCGCTGGCGCGGATGTACGGGGCGCTGGCGAACGGCGGAACGGTCGGCGGTGTGGAGTTCCTCCCACCGGACGTCGTGGCGCAGCTGAGTCAGGTGCAGACGACGGCCCGCGACTACGTCCTGGGCATTCCGATGAACTGGCGGCTCGGCTACCACGCGGGGATGGTGGCACGTCGCAGGCAGCCGTCGAATACTTTCGGGCACTACGGGTTGGGCGGGTCGGGTGCGTTCGCCGACGCCGACACCGGGCTGTCGATCGCCTTCGTCACCAACCGGCTCGGCAACATGCTGACCCCGATCGCCGATCTCCGCCTGCCGAAGCTCGGCTCGACGGCGCTCGCCGTCGCCGAGAAGCTGTAGCCGGGCGGCTCGCGCCGCTGGTGGACCAATTCGATGTCGACGCGCCGTTTTTCGATCGACGCGAGCCTCCGGTCTGGAGGGCGGGGTACCGGTAGCATCGGGTCCGTGACCGACGCGACCGCCAACACCAGCCGTCCTGATCGGTTGCGTGTCCTCGTCTACAGCGACGATGCGAACACCCGCCAGAAGGTCGTTCTGGCGCTGGGGACGCGTCCGCACCCCGACCTTCCGGAGTTGGAGTACGTCGAGGTGGCGACCGCGCCCGTGGTGATCCGGCAGATGGATGCCGGCGGTATCGACCTGGCCGTCCTGGACGGGGAGGCGGTGCCCGCGGGCGGGATGGGGATCGCGAAGCAGTTGAAGGACGAGATCGACGACTGCCCCCCGATCCTGGTGCTGACCGGCCGCCCAGACGACGCCTGGCTGGCCAGCTGGTCGCGGGCCGAGGCCGCGGTGCCTCACCCGCTCGACCCGATCCGGTTGTCCGAAGCGGTCATAGCGCTGCTGCGCACCCGCCTCTCAGCTTAGGCTCGCCTGACTCCGTTTCCCTCCGCGTGAAGGTGCATCGAGCGCCTGTGCCGCAGGGGTTTTCCGTGCTTCGAGATCGCCTGGAACTCGCACGGTCAAATCGACCGGGCCCGACGACTTCCCTTGTACGCTGTGGCATAACTCACAAGAGCGTAGCTTCGGAAACGACCGTCCGGGAATCGGGCGGACAGGCTCGGGAAGAGGGGAGCTGAGACGGCATGAATGTCTATGTGCCGATCCTCGTGCTCGGGGCGATTGCGGTCGCGTTCGCGGTCTTCTCCGTGATCGTGGCGAGGATCGTCGGTCCGAGGCGCTACAACCGTGCCAAGCTCGACGCCTACGAGTGCGGCATCGAGCCGACACTCTCGCCTCTGGGTGCCGGCCGCATCCCGGTGAAGTATTACCTGACGGCCATGCTCTTCATCATTTTCGACATCGAGATCGTGTTCCTCTATCCGTGGGCAGTTCACTTCGATGCTCTCGGTTTCTTCGGTCTCGGGGCCATGGCCCTGTTCATCTTCAACGTCTCCGTCGCCTACGCGTACGAGTGGCGGCGTGGCGGTCTCAGTTGGGACTGATCGGTCCCGTCAGCGATCCAAAAGCTAAGTCGGAAGAGAAGAGTCGGATATGGGCATCGAGGAGAAGCTGCCGAGCGGCTTCCTGCTGACCACGGTCGAGGGGCTCGCGGGCTATGTCCGCAAGGGCTCGCTGTGGCCGGCGAGTTTCGGGCTCGCCTGCTGTGCGATCGAGATGATGGCCACCGCCGGCGGACGCTTCGACATCGCCCGTTTCGGCATGGAGGCGTTCCGGGCGTCGCCGCGGCAGGCGGACCTGATGATCGTGGCGGGCCGGGTGAGTCAGAAGATGGCCCCGGTGCTGCGGCAGATCTACGACCAGATGGTGGAGCCGAAGTGGGTGCTGGCGATGGGTGTCTGCGCGTCGTCGGGCGGCATGTTCAACAACTACGCGATCGTGCAGGGCGTCGACCACATCGTGCCGGTGGACATCTATCTGCCCGGGTGCCCGCCGCGGCCGGAGATGCTGCTGAACGCGATCCTCACCTTGCACGAGAAGATCCAGCAGATGCCGCTCGGTGTTCACCGCGAGGAGGTGGCGCGTGCGGCGGAGCAGGCGGCGCTGGCCGCCACCCCCACCATCCAGATGAAGGGCCTTCTGAGATGACCGGCGCGGGCGAGGGAGTGAAGCGGACCGAGATTCAGCGACGGGGCCGTGTGGTGGTGTCGAGGGAGCGAAGCGAGCCGAGCAGAAGGTGCCGGGGCGGTGTGGTGGTGTCGAGGGAGCGAAGCGAGCCGAGCAGAAGGTGCCGGAGCCGTGCGGTCTGGACTGAGGAGCGAGGGAGCGTAGCGAGTGAGTGACGAGGGAAGACCGCACGACCAAGCTCCGGCACAAGCGAGCAAAGCGAGCCGAGTTACAGAACAGATCGGTGTGCGCAAGGGTTTGTTCGGGGTGCGGGGTAGTGGGGACACGTCGGGGTATGGGCGGTTGGTGCGTCCGGTGTTGTTGCCGGGGAGTACGCCGCGGCCGTTCGGGGGGTATTTCGATGATGTCGCGGATGGGTTGGGGGCGGCGTTGGCGGAGTCGGGTGTGGGTTTCGAGGTGGCGATCGAGTCGGTTGTGGTGTTTCGGGGTGAGGTGACGTTCGGGGTGCGGCGCGAGTTCTTGCCGTTGGTGGCGCGTGTGTTGCGTGATGAGCCGGATTTGCGGTTCGAGATGTGTCTGGGTGTGAATGGTGTGCATTTCCCGCAGGATGCGGGCCGGGAGTTGCATGCGGTGTATCCGTTGTTGTCGATTACGCACAATCGGCGGATTCGTTTGGAGGTGGCGGCACCGGATGCGGATCCGCACATCCCGTCGTTGTATGAGGTGTATCCGACGAATGATTGGCACGAGCGGGAGACGTACGACTTTTTCGGGATCGTGTTCGATGGTCATCCGTCGTTGACGCGGATCGAGATGCCGGATGACTGGCCGGGTCATCCGCAGCGGAAGGATTATCCGCTCGGCGGTATTCCGGTCGAGTACAAGGGCGCGGAGATCGCGCCGCCCGACGAACGGCGGGGGTACAACTGATGAGCGAGGACACGGTTTTCACTGTCGCGGGTCAGGACTGGGACGACGTTGTCGATGCGGTGAAGGCGTCGTCGGGTGGTGGGGGTTCGGAGGGCGGCGAGGAGCGGATCGTCGTCAATATGGGTCCGCAGCATCCGTCGACGCATGGGGTGTTGCGGCTCATCTTGGAAATCGAGGGTGAGACGGTCACGGAGGCCCGGTGCGGTATCGGTTATCTGCATACGGGTATCGAGAAGAACCTCGAGTATCGGACGTGGACGCAGGGCGTGACGTTTGTGACGCGGATGGATTACCTGTCGCCGTTCTTCAATGAGACGGCGTATTGCCTCGGTGTGGAGAAGTTGCTGGACATCACGGATGAGGTGCCGGAGCGGGCGAGTGTCATCCGGGTGATGTTGATGGAGCTCAACCGCATCTCTTCGCATCTGGTGGCGTTGGCCACGGGTGGTATGGAGTTGGGGGCGGTCACGGCGATGCTGTTCGGTTTCCGGGAGCGTGAGCTGGTTCTGGACGTGTTCGAGATGATCACGGGTCTCCGCATGAATCATGCGTATATCCGGCCGGGTGGTTTGTCGCAGGATCTGCCGGAGGGTGCGGTGGAGAAGGTGCGCGAGTTGCTCGCGTTGATGCCGGAACGGCTGCGGGACATGGAGAATCTGCTCAACGACAACCGCATCTGGAAGGGGCGTACGCAGGGCATCGGGTATCTGGACCTCACGGGGTGCATGGCGCTCGGTATCACGGGTCCGATGCTGCGGGCGACGGGTCTGCCGCACGATCTGCGGAAGTCGCAGCCGTATTGCGGTTACGAGAATTACGAGTTCGATGTCAGTACCGATACGGGGTGTGACGCGTACGGCCGCTATTTGATCCGGGTCGACGAGATGAAGGAGTCGCTGAAGATCGTCGAGCAGTGCCTCGACAAGTTGCGGCCGGGCCCGATCATGGCGGAGGACAAGAAGATCGCGTGGCCGGCGGATCTGACGTTGGGTCCCGACGGTCTGGGTAATTCGCCCGGGCACGTCCGCGAGATCATGGATTCTTCGATGGAGTCGCTGATCCATCACTTCAAGTTGGTGACGGAGGGTTTCCGGGTGCCGCCGGGTCAGGTGTATGTGGCAGTGGAGTCGCCGCGGGGTGAGCTCGGTGTGCACATGGTGAGCGATGGCGGCACCCGCCCGTTTCGGGTGCATTTCCGGGATCCGTCGTTCACGAACCTGCAGTCGGTTGCGGCCACGTGTGAGGGCGGCATGGTTGCGGATGTCATTGCGGCGGTTGCGAGTATCGATCCGGTGATGGGGGGCGTGGACCGATGACCGAGCAAGCAGCACCGAAGCAAACCCCCATCTTCATCGAGTTCGGCCCCCGGCCGGAGGAGAACGGGCTGTTGGTGCGGCCGGGTGCGCGTGAGGAGTATCCGCCGGAGGTCGGTGCGCGGCTGGACGCCGATGCCGACGTCGTCATCGGGCGTTACCCGAATTCGCGGTCCGCGCTGTTGCCGCTGCTGCATCTGGTGCAGGCGGAGGACGGGTGCATCACGCCGGCGGGGATCGAGTTCTGTGCCGGCCGGCTCGGGTTGACCGGCGCCGAGGTGGCTGCGGTGGCGACCTTCTATTCGATGTACCGGCGCGACCCGACGGGCGACTACTACGTCGGAGTGTGCACCAACACGTTGTGCGCGATCATGGGCGGCGACGCGATCCTCGCCGCGCTGGAGGAGCATCTCGACCTGCCGCACGGTGGCACGTCCGCGGACGGCAAGGTCACGCTGGAGCACATCGAGTGCAATGCGGCGTGCGATTACGCCCCGGTGGTGATGGTCAACTGGGAGTTCTTCGACAATCAGACCCCGGAGTCGGCTCGCTCACTCGTCGATTCCCTGCGTTCGGGGGAGCGGGTGTCGCCGAGCCGCGGTGCGGCGCTGTGCACTTTCCGGGAGACGGCCCGTATTCTCGCCGGGTTCCCCGACGAGCGTCCCGGTGCGCCGGCGGAGGGCGGCACCGCGGGCGACGCCACACTCGCCGGACTGCGTGTGGCGCACGAACGGGGCATGACGGCGCCGGATCCGGCGGAGACGTCGCTGATCCCGGAGCCGGCGTCGCGGAACACCGAGCCGATGGCGGCGGAATCGGCGAAGGACCAGCCGGCGCCTGCCCCGTCCGCGACGGTGCCCCCGGATCGGTCCACCTCGGAGACGGATCCGGCGGCCACCGACCCGGGTCGAAAGGGAGACTGACATGCCGCTGACCCCTGTACTGAGCCGCTACTGGGACGAGCCCGAGTCGTGGACCCTCGACACGTACCGTCGCCACGACGGGTACGAGGGCCTGCAGAAGGCGCTGCGCATGGACCCCGACGAGGTCATCTCGACCGTCAAGGAGGCCGGACTGCGGGGTCGTGGTGGGGCCGGGTTCCCGACCGGGATGAAGTGGTCGTTCATCCCGCAGGGCGACGCCAAGCCGCACTACCTCGTGGTCAACGCCGACGAGTCGGAACCGGGCACCTGCAAGGACATGCCGCTCATGCTGGCGACGCCCCACGCGCTCGTCGAGGGCGTCATCATCGCGGCGTACGCGATCCGCGCCGGGCACGCCTTCATCTATGTGCGCGGTGAGGTGGTACCGGTGCTGCGCCGACTGCAGGCCGCGGTCGCGGAGGCGTATGCGGCTGGCTACCTCGGCACGAACATCCTGGACAGCGGTTTCGACCTCGAACTGGTCGTGCACGCGGGTGCGGGGGCGTACATCTGCGGGGAGGAGACGGCGCTGCTCGATTCGCTGGAGGGTCGCCGCGGTCAGCCTCGGTTGCGTCCGCCGTTCCCCGCGGTGGCCGGTCTCTACGCGTCACCGACCGTCGTCAACAACGTGGAGTCGATTGCGAGCGTCCCGCCGATCATCGTGAACGGCATCGAGTGGTTCCGGTCGATGGGCAGCGAGAAGTCGCCCGGCTTCACCCTGTACTCCCTGTCCGGGCACGTGACGAAGCCCGGACAGTACGAGGCCCCGCTCGGAATCACCCTGCGGGAGTTGCTCGAGTACGCGGGCGGAGTCCGTGCCGGGCACCGGTTGAAGTTCTGGACTCCGGGCGGTTCCTCGACACCGATCTTCACCGACGAGCATCTCGACGTCGCCCTCGACTACGAGGGTGTGGGGGCCGCCGGGTCGATGCTGGGCACCAAGGCCCTGCAGATCTTCGACGAGACCACGTGCGTGGTGCGTGCCGTGCTGCGCTGGACCGAGTTCTATGCGCACGAGTCGTGTGGCAAGTGCACGCCCTGCCGGGAAGGCACCTATTGGCTGGTGCAGATCCTGGAGCGCCTCGAAAGGGGGGAGGGGACCGACGCCGATCTGGAGAAACTGCTCGACATTGCCGACAACATCCTCGGCAAGTCGTTCTGCGCTCTCGGTGACGGTGCGGCCAGCCCGATCATGTCTTCCATCAAGTACTTCCGCGACGAGTACCTCGCACACTTCGAGCAGGGCGGCTGCCCGTTCGACCCGCATCAGTCCACGCTCATGGCGGGAGTGCATGCATGAAGCCAGCGAGCGTAGCGAGCGATGTTTCGGCGCGGAGGCCGCGCGTTCTGGACCGAGGAGCGAGGGAGCGCAGCGAGTGAGCGATGAGGGAAGGGCGCGTGTGAAGGGCTCCGCGCCAGCGAGCGTAGCGAGCCATGATACGAGCCCTGACGCAGTGAGCGTTGTCATCGACGGTGTCGAGGTCAGTGTTCCCAAGGGCACGTTGGTGATTCGTGCCGCGGAGATGATCGGTATTCAGATCCCGCGGTTCTGCGACCACCCGTTGCTCGATCCGGTCGGCGCCTGCCGTCAGTGCCTCGTCGACGTGGAGGGGCAGCGCAAGCCGCTCGCTTCCTGCACCACGACGGTCACCGACGGCATGGTCGTCCGCACCCAGCTCACGTCGCCCGTCGCCGACAAGGCGCAGAAGGGTGTGATGGAGTTGCTGCTGATCAACCATCCCCTGGACTGCCCGGTGTGCGACAAGGGCGGCGAGTGCCCGCTGCAGAATCAGGCGATGTCCAACGGGCGCGCGGAGTCGCGCTTCGGGGAGGTCAAACGCACGTTCCCCAAACCGATTCCGCTGTCCACGGAGGTCCTGCTGGACCGCGAGCGGTGTGTGTTGTGCGCGCGGTGTACCCGGTTCTCCCAGCAGGTCGCCGGCGACCCGTTCATCGAACTCATGGAACGGGGCGCGCTGCAGCAGGTCGGGATCTACGCGAAGGAACCGTTCGAGTCGTACTTCTCCGGTAACACCGTCCAGATCTGCCCGGTGGGTGCGCTGACCGGTTCGGCGTACCGGTTCCGGGCCCGCCCGTTCGACCTGGTCTCCAGCCCCAGCGTCTGCGAGCACTGTGCGAGCGGGTGCGCCCAGCGCACCGACCACCGGCGGGGGAAGGTGCTGCGCCGGCTGGCGGGCGACGATCCCGAGGTCAACGAGGAGTGGAATTGCGACAAGGGGAGGTGGGCGTTCGCCTACGCCACCGAGCGGGACCGGATCACCGCCCCGCTGGTCCGCGGCGACGACGGCACGCTGGCACCCGCCTCCTGGTCCGAGGCCCTGGCCGTCGCGGCGCGGGGATTGGCCGCCGCGCGGGGCAACGCCGGTGTTCTCGTCGGGGGGCGGTCCACGTGGGAGGACGCCTACGCCTACGCGAAGTTCGCGCGAACAGCGCTCGGCACCAACGACATCGACTTCCGCAGTCGCGCGCACTCCGGCGAGGAGTCCGAATTCCTGGCGGCCCGGGTGGCGGGGCAGCGATTCGCGGTCACGTACGAGGATCTCGACGCCGCGCCGGTCGTCCTTCTCGCGGCGTTCGAGCCGGAGGAGGAATCACCGATCGTCTTTCTGCGGCTGCGCAAGGCCGTGCGGGCGAAGGCCGTTCCGGTCTACTCGATCGCGCCGTACACGTCCCGTGGCCTGGAGAAGATGTCCGGCCGGCTGCTGCGGTCCGCCCCGAATGCGGAGGCGGAAGTGCTCGACGGTCTCCGCACGGGTGATCTGGAGCCCGGTGTCACCGAGCTGCTGCGCAGGCCGGGTGCGGTCATCGTGGTCGGGGAGAGACTCGCCGGGGTGCCGGGGGCGCTGTCCGCGGCGGTGCGGCTGGCCGACGAGACCGGGGCCCGGCTGGCCTGGGTGCCGCGCCGGGCCGGCGAACGCGGCGCACTGGAGGCGGGCGCGCTGCCCGGACTGCTCCCGGGTGGCCGACCGGTGGCCGATCCGGAGGCGCGGCGGCAGGTCGCGTCCGTGTGGAACATCGCGGATCTGCCGGAGACGGCAGGCCGGGATACCGCGGGCATCCTCGCCGCGGCCGAGGCGAAGACGCTCGGGGCGCTCGTGATCGGCGGTGTCGAGGCCGACGATCTCCCCGACCCGCAGGCCGCGTTGGCCGCCGTCGAGTCGGCAGGTTTCGTGGTGAGTCTGGAACTGCGGCACAGTGCGATCAGCGAGCGCGCGGACGTGGTGTTCCCCATCGCACCGGTCATGGAGAAGCCGGGCACCTTCCTCGACTGGGAAGGGCGCGCACGCGATTTCGACGCCGCCCTCCGCGCCACCGGGTCGATGCCCGATCAGCGGGTGCTGCACGCGATCGCCGGCGAAATGGGTGTCTCGCTCGGTCTTCCGGACGCCGCGACCGCACGGCGCGAACTGGAGAGGCTCGGCGCCTGGGACGGAGAATTCCCGGATCCGCCCGGCCACCCGCACCCGCCGCGGCGGGAACCCGGGCCGGGGGAGGCGGTGCTCGCCACCTGGCGGATGCTGCTCGACTCGGGACGACTGCAGGACGGGGAACCGCACCTGGCGGGCACTGCCCGGACGCCGGTCGTGCGGATGTCCGCGGTCTCGGCGGCCGAGTCGGGTGCCGGTGACGGAGATCCGGTCACCGTGACGACGGAACGGGGCGCCGTCACGCTGCCGTTGGTGATCACCGACATGCCGGATCGAGTGGTGTGGCTGCCGCTCAACTCGCCCGGATCCGCTGTCTACCCGCAACTGGCTGCCCGGGCGGGGAGCGTCGTGAACGTCCGCCGCGCGGCCGGCACCAACGGGATCGTCCCGGGAGGTGCGCTGTGACGATCGAGGGCGTCTACCCCGACCCGGCTCTGTTCGGGCACGACCCGTGGTGGCTGGTGCTCGGCAAGGCCCTGGCCATCTTCGTGTTCCTCGTCCTCACCCCGCTTCTGACGATCCTGGCCGAACGCAAGGTCATGGCGTGGATGCAGATGCGCGTCGGCCCGAACCGGGTCGGCCCGCGGGGCATGCTGCAGAGCCTCGCCGACGGCATCAAGCTCGCACTGAAAGAGGGGATCGTCCCGAAGGGTGTGGACAAGCCGATCTACATCCTGGCGCCGGTCATCGCCGCGGTACCTGCGTTCATGGCGTTCGCCGTGATCCCGTTCGGGCCGGCGGTGTCGATCTTCGGGCACTACACGCCATTGCAGTTGACGGACCTCCCGGTGGCCGTCCTCTACGTCCTCGCGGCCACGTCGATCGGCGTCTACGGCATCGTGCTCGCCGGCTGGGCGTCCGGTTCCACGTACCCGTTGCTGGGAGGGCTGCGCTCGACGGCGCAGGTGATCTCGTACGAGATCGCGATGGCGTTGTCGTTCGCGGCAGTCTTCCTGGACGCCGGAACGATGTCCACGTCGGGCATCGTCGCCGCCCAGGAACACACCTGGTACGTCTTCCTGCTGCTGCCGTCGTTTCTCATCTACGTCACGTCGATGGTCGGCGAGACCAACCGGGCGCCGTTCGATCTGCCCGAGGCGGAAGGCGAACTGGTCGGCGGGTTCCACACCGAGTACTCCTCGCTAAGCTTCGCCATGTTCATGCTCGCCGAGTACGTGAACATGGTGACGGTCTCGGCGCTCGCCACCACGCTGTTCCTCGGCGGCTGGCATGCCCCGTTCCCGCTGAGCCTGTGGGACGGCGCGAATTCCGGCTGGTGGCCGGTGCTGTGGTTCACGCTGAAGGTCTGGGGCTTCCTGTTCGTGTTCGTCTGGCTGCGCGCCACGTTGCCCAGGCTGCGGTACGACCAGTTCATGGGTCTCGGCTGGAAGATCCTGATCCCGATCTCGCTGGTGTGGGTCATGATCGTCGCCACCGTCCGGGCCTTCCGCAACGAGGGATACGACGCCCGCTCGATCGCGCTCGTCGTCGCGGGCCTCGTCGTGGCCCTCGTCGTGGTGGTGCTGTTGTGGAAGCGGCTGCGCCCGGGCCGCGTCCCCGCGCCCGAGAAGCCGGTCGAGCCGCGGGGACGCGCCGAACTGTCCCCGGAGACACTCGAACCGTTCGACCCCATGGCCGGTGGATACCCGGTTCCGCCGATGCCGGGTCAGACGCTGCCTGCGTTCCGGCGCACCCCCGTCTCCGTCACCGGCGCACACTCCACCGGTCCCACCCAGGAGAACAGCGATGACTAAATTCCTCGGCCCCATAGCGGGTTTCGGCGTGACCTTCTCGACGATGTTCAAGAAATCGAATACGGAGTTCTACCCCGAGGAGAAGGTGCCGACGGCGCCCCGCTACCACGGCAGGCATCAGCTCAACCGTTACGCGGACGGACTGGAGAAGTGCATCGGGTGCGAACTGTGTGCCTGGGCGTGCCCCGCCGACGCCATCTACGTGGAGGGCGCCGACAACACCGACGAGGAACGCTTCTCGCCCGGCGAGCGGTACGGCCAGGTGTACCAGATCAACTACCTGCGCTGCATCGGGTGCGGGCTGTGCATCGAGGCGTGCCCGACGCGGGCGCTGACCATGACCAACGAGTACGAGATGGCCGACGACAACCGGGCCGGCCTGATCTACGAGAAGGACCGGCTGCTGGCCCCGCTCGAGCCCGGCATGGTCGAGTCGCCGCACCCGATGGCCCCGGGCGCCACCGCCGAGGACTATTACCGCGGCACCGTGACCGGGGGAGCGGCGGCTGCGGCGCAGGACGAGTCCGAGGTCGACGACACGGCGGGGGACAGGCCGTGATCGAGGGAGGAGAGCCGACGTGGTGAACACGATGCCGTCCGCGGTCCAACTGGTCGCGGAACCCTTCACCCAGACCTCGACGGGCGAGGGTGTGCAGTTCTGGGTCCTCGCGACCGTGGCGGTGATCGGCGCGCTCGGAGTGGTCAGCGCAACCAAGGCCGTCTACTCGGCGATCTTCCTAGCGACGACCATGATCATCCTCGCCGTGTTCTACATCGCCCAGGGCGCACTCTTCCTCGGCGTCGTACAGATCGTGGTGTACACCGGCGCGGTCATGATGCTGTTCCTGTTCGTGCTCATGCTCATCGGTGTCGATTCCTCCGAATCCCTCGTCGAGAACCTCCGCGGTCAGCGGGTAGCCGCGATCGCGGCCGGGCTGGGATTCGGTCTCCTGCTGATCGGCGGCATCGGCAGCGCGTCCGTCTCCGCGTTCACCGGTCTCGATCAGGCCAACGCCGCGGGCAACGTCGAGGGGCTGGCCGAACTCGTGTTCGTCCGGTACGTGTGGGCTTTCGAACTGACCGGTGCGTTGCTGATCACCGCGACCATCGGTGCGATGGTGCTGGCCCACCGGGAGCGTTTCGAGCGGCGGAAGGACCAGCGCGAGCTGTCCCAGGACCGCGTCCGGGAGGGGGCCCGGGTCACGCCGCTGCCCAGTCCGGGTGTGTACGCGCGGCACAACGCGGTCGACATACCGGCGTTGCTGCCCGACGGCACGTTCTCCGAGCTGTCCGTCAGCCGGTCGCTCGAACGGCGGCCGAGCCTGCCCGCTCGGGCGCTGGGCACCGCGGACGTCGCGACCCCCGACCCCGGTGCGACCGACGAGGGGGATCGGCGATGAACCCCGAGAACTACCTCTACCTGTCGGCGCTGCTGTTCACGATCGGCGCGGCCGGGGTGCTGATCCGGCGCAACGCGATCATCGTGTTCATGTGCATCGAACTGATGCTCAACGCCTCGAACCTGGCGTTCGTGACGTTCGCCCGGATGCACGGCAACCTCGACGGCCAGGTCTTCGCGTTCTTCACGATGGTCGTCGCGGCCGCCGAGGTCGTCGTCGGTCTGGCGATCATCATGACCATATTCCGTTCCCGCCGTTCGGCTTCCGTCGACGACGCCAACCTCCTCAAGAACTGACGGGTCCCCGATGACGCACATCCTCGAGAAGGTGACTTTGCCCGACGACGACGCCCCGATCGGCGGTGCGGCATGAGCGGAACGCTCTCGTCGGCCGTGTGGCTGCTGCCGGTTCTGCCCCTCCTCGGCGCCGCCGTGCTCCTGCTCGCGGGCCGCCGCAGCGACGCGTGGGGCCATCTCCTCGGCTGCGCGACGGCATTGGTCTCCTTCGCGCTCGGCGTCGTCTTCTTCGTCGACATGCTGGGCAGGGACGCCGCCGAGCGGGTCGTGCACCAGACCCTGTTCAGCTGGGTGCCGATAGGCGAACTCCAGGTGGATTTCGGTCTCCAACTCGACCAGCTGTCCGTGTGCTTCGTGCTGCTGATCACCGGGGTGGGTTCGCTGATCCACATCTACTCGGTCGGCTACATGGCGCACGATCCGGAGCGTAGGCGATTCTTCGCCTACCTCAACCTGTTCCTCGCGGCGATGCTGCTGCTGGTGCTGGCCGACAACTTCCTGGGCCTGTACGTCGGATGGGAGGGCGTCGGTCTCGCCTCGTACCTGCTCATCGGGTTCTGGCAGTACAAGCCGTCCGCGGCGGCGGCCGCGAAGAAGGCGTTCGTGGTCAACCGCGTCGGCGACATGGGCCTGGTCCTCGCGATCATGATCATGTTCTCGACTTTCGGCTCGATCGAATTCGCCGACGTGTTCACGCGTGCCGACGCCGCGAGCGAGGGGGTGCTCACCGCGATCGGGCTCGCGCTGCTGCTCGCCGCCTGCGGCAAATCGGCGCAGGTCCCGTTGCAGTCCTGGCTCGGTGACGCGATGGAGGGCCCGACACCGGTGTCGGCGCTCATCCACGCCGCGACGATGGTCACGGCGGGTGTGTATCTGATCGTCCGGTCCAACGCGATCTTCGACCTGGCCCCGAATGCCCAGCTCGCCGTCGTGATCGTCGGTGCGGTGACCCTGCTGTTCGGCGCGATCATCGGCTGCGCGAAAGACGACATCAAGAAGGCGCTGGCGGCATCCACGATGAGCCAGATCGGGTACATGGTGCTGGCCGCCGGTCTGGGACCGGCCGGATACGCGTTCGCGATCATGCTGCTGCTCACCCACGGCTTCTTCAAAGCCGGCCTGTTCCTCGGCGCAGGCTCGGTGATGCACGGCATGAACGACGAGGTGAACATGCGCCGCTACGGCGGTCTGCGCACCGTCATGCCGATCACGTTCGTCACGTTCGGGCTGGGATACCTGGCCATCATCGGGATTCCGCCGTTCTCCGGCTTCTTCTCCAAGGACAAGATCATCGAAGCGGCGTTCGCCGCCGAGGGCGTTCAGGGCGTCGTCCTCGGAACGGTCACGCTGCTCGGCGCGGGACTCACCGCCTTCTACATGACCAGGGTGATGCTGATGACCTTCTTCGGACAACCGCGGTGGGCTTCCGGGGCGGGCGAGGGGAAGGGGGATGTTCCCGTCGCCGACCCACACGAATCGCCAGGGGTGATGACGGTACCGATGATCCTGCTGGCGGTGGGCTCGGTCGCCGCCGGCGCCCTACTCGCCGTCGGCTCCTCCCTGCAGCACTGGCTGGAACCGGTGGTCGGCGCCCACCACGGCGAGCCCGTCCTGCCCGTGTGGGCGATCACCGCACTCACGCTGGTGGTGGTGCTCGCGGGAGTCGCGGTGGCCTACCGGCAGTACGCCCGGCAGCCGATCCCCGAGGTCGCGCCGGCCGACGTCACCGCGTTCACTGTCGCGGCCAGGAAGGACCTGTACGGCGACGCGTTCAACGAGGCGGCGCTGATGCGTCCCGGGCAGGAACTGACGCGAACACTCGTCACCGTCGACGGAAGCGGAGTCGACGGTGCCGTCAACGGGTTCGCCGCGCTCGTCGGCGGAACGTCGATGCGGGTGCGGCGTCTGCAGACCGGGTTCGTCCGGTCGTACGCGCTGTTCATGTTCGCGGGGGCGGCCCTTCTGGTCGCCACGATGCTGGTGAGGCTGTGGTGAGCGGCTTCCCGTGGCTGACCGCCCTCTGGGTGCTGCCACTCGTCGGCGCCGGTGTGGTCCTGGCATTGCCCGTCCACAAGCGCGCGCTCGCGAAATCCGTCGCCGTGGGCGTGTCCGTGGTGGTGCTGTGCCTGGCCGTCGTGCTGGCGATCCGGTTCGATCCGACCGGCGAGCAGTACCAGTTCGTGGAATCCCACGCGTGGATCCCGGCGTTCGGCACCCGGTACATCCTGGGCCTGGACGGCATCGCGCTCGTCCTGGTGCTCCTCACCACCATTCTGGTGCCGCTGCTGCTGCTGGCGGGGTGGAACGACGGTGACACCGCACCCGACTACGGGCAGCGGCGGATGGCACACACGTACGTGGCGCTGACGCTGATGGTCGAGGCGATGGTGATCGTGTCGTTCGCCGCCCTCGACGTCCTGCTCTTCTACATCTTCTTCGAGGCCATGCTCATCCCGATGTACTTCCTGATCGGAGGATTCGGCGGGGTGGGGAGGACGTACGCCGCGGTGAAGTTCCTGCTCTACAACCTGTTCGGCGGCCTGATCATGCTGGCCGCGGTCATCGGGGTGTACGTGGTGACGGCGCGCCAGGACGCCTTCGGCGGCGGCACCTTCGACTTCCGGGTGATCGTCGCCGAAGGGCTGGACGCGGACCCCGGCGTGCTGAAGGCACTGTTCCTCGGTTTCATGTTCGCGTTCGCGGTCAAGGCGCCGTTGTGGCCGTTCCACACGTGGCTGCCGGGCGCCGCGGTGGAAGCCACCCCTGCGAGCGCGGTGCTCATGATGGCCGTCGTCGACAAGGTCGGGACGTTCGGCATGCTGCGGTACTGCCTTCAGATGTTCCCCGAGGCGTCCGCGTACTTCGCGCCGTTCGTCACGGTGCTGGCGGTGATCGGAATCATCTACGGCGCGGTACTGGCCATCGGTCAGACCGACGTGATGCGACTGATCGCCTACACGTCGATCTCGCACTTCGGGTTCATCATTCTCGGCATCTTCGCCATGACGAGCCAGGGACAGGCCGGTTCGACGCTGTACATGGTCAACCACGGCATCTCGACCGCGGCGCTGTTCCTGATCGCCGGGTTCCTGGTGTCGCGGCGCGGCACCCGCCTCATCGCCGACTACGGCGGCGTGCAGAAGGTCGCGCCGGTGATGGCAGGGACGTTCCTCGTGGCGGGCCTCGCGACGCTGTCGCTGCCGGGCCTGGCACCGTTCATCAGCGAGTTCCTCGTCCTGGTCGGCACGTTCTCGCGCTACCAGATCGCCGCCGTGGTCGCGACTTTCGCGCTCGTCCTCGCCGCGATCTACGTGCTGTGGCTCTACCAGCGGATGATGACCGGGCCGCTGAAGGAGGGCAACGAGACCGTCCGCGACCTCGTGCGCCGTGAGATCGCGGTCGTGGCGCCGCTGATCGCCCTGCTGCTCGTCCTCGGCGTCTACCCCAAACCCGTGCTGGATGTCATCACCCCCGCGGTGAGCCACGTCCTCGTCACCGTCGGTCAGCACGATCCTGCACCTACCGTCGCCGGGCAGGACCCACAGGGAGGCACACACCGATGAGTACCTCCGACTTCGTACTCGCCCAGTCCACGACGCTGCGCGCGCCGGACATCGAATACGGTCAGCTGGCACCCATGTTGATCGTGTTCGGCGTGGCTGTCGCCGGTGTGCTCGTCGAGGCGTTCCTGCCCCGGCGTGGCCGCTACTCGAGCCATCTCGTCCTCGCGCTCGGAGGACTCACCGCCGCGTTCGTGGCCGTCGTCATGCTCGCCGGGACCCGCGACTCCACCGTCGCGGGCGCGGTGGCCGTCGACGGTCCGACGCTGTTCCTCCAGGGAACGATCCTGCTGATCTCGATACCCGCGATCCTGCTGATCGCCGAGCGGAGCGTCGACAGTGGGGTCCGAGTGGCGACCGCGGAGGTCACGGCCGCGACCGCCGAGCCGGAAGGCGGAACCGACGCCTTCACCCCGCAGGCGTTCGCCGTCCCCGGCAGCGTCGCCGAACGGGAGGCCACCAAGAACGCCCCCGGGCATACCGAGGTCTTTCCCCTCGCCCTGTTCGCGGTCGGCGGGATGCTCCTGTTCCCGGCGTCCAACGATCTCCTCACCATGTTCGTGGCACTCGAAGTGCTCTCGCTGCCGCTGTACCTGCTGTGCGGGCTGGCGCGGCGTCGCCGTCTCCTGTCGCAGGAGGCGGCCCTCAAATACTTTCTGCTCGGGGCGTTCTCGTCGGCGTTCTTCCTGTTCGGTGTGGCGTTGCTGTACGGCTACGCGGGCACCGTCGAGTTGCCGCGGATCGCGGACGCGCTCGCCCGGGGCACCGACGACAAGACGCTGGCGCTGATCGGTACCGCGCTCCTGTCGGTGGGCTTGTTGTTCAAGATCGGCGCCGTCCCGTTCCACTCGTGGATTCCCGACGTCTATCAGGGTGCGCCCACTCCGATCACCGCCTTCATGGCGGCGGCCACCAAGGTCGCGGCTGTCGGTGCGATGCTGCGCATCTTCTACGTGGCTCTGCCCGACCTGCGCGCGGACTGGCGGCCCGTGATGTGGGGCGTCGCCATCCTCACCATGGTGGTCGGTGCGGTCATGGCGGTCACGCAGAACGACGTCAAGCGGATGCTCGCGTACTCGTCGGTCGCGCACGCCGGGTTCATCCTCACCGGTCTGATCGCGGCCAACCGGGCGGGTCTGTCGTCCACGATGTTCTACCTCCTGGCGTACGGATTCAGCACGCTCGGCGCATTCGCCGTCGTCACCCTGGTGCGGGACAGCCGGGGCGAGGCGACGGACCTGTCGCGCTGGGCGGGGCTGGGGCGGCGTTCGCCACTGGTCGGCGGGGTCTTTGCACTGTTCCTGCTCGCATTCGCCGGAATCCCGCTGACGAGTGGGTTCGTCAGCAAGTTCGCGGTCTTCCAGGCCGCCATCGAGGGCGGTGCCGTTCCGCTCGTCCTCGTCGGTGTCGTCAGCAGCGCGATCGCGGCGTTTTTCTACGTCCGCGTCATCGTCCTGATGTTCTTCTCGGAGCCGCAGAGCGACGCCCCGACGATCGTGGTGCCCAGCATGTTCACCGCCGCGGCCATCGCGGTCGGTGTGGTGGTGACGGTGGTGCTCGGAATACTGCCGCAGGGGGCACTCGATCTGGCGGACCAGGCTGCGGTGTTCTTCCGCTGACGGGTTGCGCCGCCCGGTTCGGCGCGGGTCACGAGTGTCCGATGTGACGGATGTCGTCCAAGTGGCTGGCGGGACCCGTGTGAGTGTGGTGGAATGCAAACCGGACAACATACCGACTGAGCGAGAGTGAATGTCGGAGACACGCCGGAGCGCGACCGATCGGATATGGGGGCCACAGTGCAGATTTCTCGGAGAGACCTGTTCCGGTACGCGGCAGCGGGATCCGCCGTGGCCGGGATCGCGGCGCTCACGTCCACCACGTCCTCGGTCGCCGTCGCGAAGGCGGACAGTCTCGGCATCCTGATCGATTACGCCGGTGGGGTGCCGTCGGCGGACGCCATCCTCGAGGCCGGTTATGCCGGTGCCATCCGCTACGTGTCCGACCGCCGTCCCGGCGCCGAGTGGATGGAAGGCAAGCCGATGCTCGCCGACGAGGCGCAGGCGTTGCTCGACGCGGGACTGTCGGTCGTCTCGTGCTATCAGTTCGGCAAGGGGCCGACGGCCGATTGGCGTGGCGGTCTCGAGGCGGGTAAGCGGCACGCGGAGCGCGGGCTCGAATTGCATCTCGCCGCAGGCGGTTCCGAGGATCGACCCATCTACGCGTCCATCGACGACAATCCCACGCCGGCCGATTTCCTCACCATGATCGCCCCGTACCTCGCCGGGTGGGAGTCGGTGGTCGGCAAGGCGAACACCGGCATCTACGCCAACTCGAAGACGCTGGATCTGGCGGTGCTCGCCGGGCTCGGGTCGTGGTACTGGCAGCACGACTGGGGCACCCCCGAGGGGTATGTCCACCCGTCGGCGCACCTGCACCAGTACGAGATCGACGCGAGCAGCGTCGACGGGGTCGGCATCGATCTCAATGACATCCTCGAGCCCGACTATGGCCAGTGGTGACCGGCTAGGCCGCCGGTTGCCCGCCCATCCGGGTGAGCCATTCCCGGGCGTCGTCGGGTAGTGTGCCGGCGGCTTCCGCTGCGCGGCACCACTTCTTGGCCGCGGCGAGGAAATTCATCGGGTTGTACGCGTCTTCCTCGCGTGACCACAGGTTGTCGCCGGCGTAGTGCAGGATCGTGATGTTCGCTGCGGCGTGCTCCGAACCGTCGCCGGGATCCTCCATGGGGTTGTCGATCTCGCAGATGACCCATCCGCGGTCCTCGTCGATCACGTACCAGTTCGCCGGGAATGCGGTCATCCGGCTTCCGGGGAAGGCCGACATGGTGCGCGTGACCCATTTCCGAATGGCCTCGCGTCCGTCGAAGTCTCCGAAGGCGTGCTCGACGTACGTGGCGTCTTCCGTGAAGAGGTCGGCGAAGCCGTTCCAGTCTCCGAGTTCGACGCAGCGGCTGACGGTTCGCTGGTAGTGCGCGAAGGCCTCTTCGAGCTCGGCACGACTCCACGGCATGTGTGCATCCCCTTCTCTCGCCCGGCACCCGAGTGAGCGCCTCCGGAAATAAGAACACGTTTCAGTTCGTGGGTGGGGCATTTTCCGGTGGGTGGGACGGCGTGAAACGCTCCTCGGCGCAACTCCGATTACCTGTTGTCACTCTTTTCACTCTGGAACCTGGAGGTTTTCCCATGGAGCTGCTCGTCAATTTCGTGTACACCGTCGCCTCGGTCCTCTATACCGCGCTGTTCGTGAACGGATCCTGATCTGGATGTGCACACTACACACCTTGTGTATGGCGCACAGTAATGCCTCGGGCAGAATGACGGTAACTAGTGGAGGTGTCGGTGTCCGAACGCGACGAGGTGGCGGCTGCTGTCGAGAACGAATTGACATTGCTGTCGCGCTATCACGCCCATGCGCAACGGGCGGGATTCCAACTCGACCGTTCCGCCTACCTCCTCCTCGGGCGCCTGGAACTGGAACATCCGCTCAGCCTGAAACAGCTCGCCGAAGCCTTCCGGCTCGACATCTCGACGATCAACCGGCAGATCGGCGCCTTGCTGAAGCGTGGCCTCGTCGAACGCGTCCCCGACCCGGACGGGGGAATGGCCCGCAAGGTCGAGGCCACCGCGCTGGGGCTCGAACAGCTTCACGCCGACCGGGCGCTGGGCCGAAAAGGCGTAGAGCGCATCATCGCCGAGTGGAGCGACCACGACCGGGGCGAGCTGCGCCGGTTGCTGACGAAGTTCAACGGCGAAATCGAGAAGTACGACGGCAACTCCTGGCCGCGCACCGGGCGGACGCCCTGATCTGACATCGTCAGGACTGGACGTGCGCGGTCGCGTCCCGGGCGAGGTCCGGTTCCTCGGCGATGACTGTGAGGTGAGGGTGTTCCGGCGGCGAGTCGTGCCACCCCTTCCAGGACATCAGGGACCACCGCGACAGTCCCGACAGCGCAGACCCGAGGCTGGCGAACGAGGCGGTGCTCAGTGCCGAGCCCGCCGACCCGACCGACCCGATCGAGAGCACCGAGCCGACACTCCCGATGGACAGGATCGAGTAGGCGGAGCCGATCGAGAGAATCGACCCCTCCGAACGGATCGACAGTATCGAACGCCGGGCGTGTCGCGATCGCAGTGAGTGATCTGGTGTGTGATGCGTCGAGGGCATTCCTCGGTCTACCACGGTGGTGCCGTCGGCAAACAGAGAAGCGGTGCAGACATGAGTGAAGGGCCCTTCCGGATCTTCCGGAGGGCCCTTCGCTCGTCAGCTGTGAAGAGTTACGCGACCTGGAACATGCCGACCGTAGGGAGGAAGCTGCACGTGATCGGCGCGGCGCCCTCTTTCTGCGTGGTCAGTCCACCCGACACGACTGCGAGGACGCGGCCGGGGCCGGTGTCCGCGATCGCCGACAGGGTTGCCGGTCCGTCGGGGTTGATCTTGGCCTCGTTGGTGAGGTTCTGGGTGGCGCGGCGCTGGTTGTCCAGGTTGATCCACGTCACGGTCAGCGGCTCGGGCTGTTCGGCGGCAACGGAACTGGTTCCGAGGGCGGTGAACACGAAACCGGCCTGACCTGCCTTGGGTCCGGGCGGGGGCAGCTGGGCCGGACCGGGGACCGCGAGTGCGGTGCCCACGGAGTCGGCGCCCTCTCCGATGCAGCCCTTGCCGATGGTCGGGTAGAGGAACTGCGCGATGACGGGTGCGTTCTCCTGCGGGATCTCGGGGCCGCCGCCGCCGCTGCCGTCGAGGAACGTGATGACGCGCTCGAGAGTGGACTTGAGCTCCGGCGGGATGCCGGGGGACTCGAGGAGGATGCGGGCCTGGTCCAGGATCGCGTCCTGAGGTCCTGCGGCGATGTCTTCGGTACCAGCGGCTGCGCCGATGATCGCGGGTGCGAACGAGGCGAGCATCTCCACAGGGACGCCTTCGGGCACGGGCGGCGGCGTCGGCTGCGCATTCGCCTGGGCCGGCACTGCCATAGCGGCTGCTGCGGCAACAGCGAGAGCAGTTACTGCTCTGCGCATACCTCGGGTTCGAAGCACGGTCTCCCCATCCTTAGTCATAACAGCGTGGACGACAACTCAATCCACGTCTGACGGCTCGGGGGGTCACTCTATGTACAGCGCCCCCGGGTTGTACAGCTCACGAGTTCGTTCACCGATAGCTGCGGCATCCCGGTGGGAGTGTATGGCATACAGACCCCGACGGTGATCTTCCGGTGACCATAGCTTGTGGCACGTGTGATTCGTGTGATTGGTGATGCAACTGTTACGCGCGGCTACGGACACCTCGGGGCCCGCGGCGGGCGCCGTCTACGCTGTGCGGGACCGTTTCGGGATCGGCTGAGACATCTACACACCTCACGGGGAGAGCACCACACTGTGTCCGACCATGCAGCGTCCGACGACGGAGCAGCCTCCGACGACCCGTCATCCGAGCGTTCTCCCACGTCGTCCCGGGGAGCGTCCGCCCTGCACGGCCTGTTGCGGTGCGCGCCTGTGCTTCTCGTGCTGTCGGTGCTCGGGCGCATGGCGTGGACGCTGTTGAGTCCCAACGGGATGAACCTCGTCGACCTGCACGTCTACGTCGACGGTTCCGAGGCGCTCCGCGGTGGCAGTCTCTACGACTTCACCTATTCGAAAGTGACACCGGACTTTCCGCTGCCGTTCACCTACCCGCCGTTCGCCGCGCTGGTCTTCTTTCCGCTGCACTACCTGCCGTTCCCGCTGGTCGGGGTCGGCTGGCAACTGCTCACCATCCTCGCCCTGTACGCGCTGGCGCGCATGAGCCTCGGGCTGGTGCTCGGTGACGCCGCGCGCAGCCCGCACTGGCGGGCGGTCGCGGTGCTGTGGACCACAGTGGGGGTGTGGGTGGAACCGGTGCGCACCACGCTGGACTACGGCCAGATCAACGTGTTCCTCGCGCTGCTCGTGATGACCGCGGTCCGCAGCTCCCGGTGGTGGCTGTCCGGTGCGCTCGTCGGTTTCGCCGCCGGGATCAAATTGACCCCGGCGATCACCGGCCTCTACTTCCTGATGCAGCGCCGGTGGAAGGCCGCGGTCTTCTCGGGCGTCGCGTTCGCCGCGACCGTCGGAGTCAGCTATCTCCTGATCGGTTCGGAGGCGCGGGAGTACTTCACCCACCTGCTCGGTGACGCCGATCGCATCGGGCCGGTCGGCTCGGTGTGGAACCAGTCCCTGCGCGGCGCGTTGTCGCGGCTGCTCGGGTACGACGTCGAGACGGGCGCCCTCTGGCTGCTGGCCGTGACGGTCACGGTGGTCCTCGCCGCCCTGGCCTGGCGGGCGATCGCCCGGGACGATCGGCTCGGCACCCTCGTCATCGTCGAGTTGCTGGGGCTGCTCGTCTCACCGATCTCGTGGTCACACCACTGGGTGTGGGTCATTCCGATGCTGATCTGGCTGCTGCACGGCCCCTACGGATCGATGCTGGGCACCCGGATCCTCGCCGGGTACTGGCTCGTCACGACCCTCATCGGCGTGCCGTGGGTGCTCAGCTTCTTCCAGGACTCGATCTGGCTGATCTCCCGGCCCGCGGTACTCGCGTGGCTGGGCACGGTCGACGTGGTCGGCGCGTTCGGTGTCTACGCCTGGGTGGCCTACGCCGGGCGCCGCACGAAGCGTGCCGTGGCCGCCGCCCCGGTCAGCCCGCCAGTGAGTCGATCTGCGCAGCAAGATCCAGATCCAACTGCGTGAGCCCGCCCGCGGAATGCGTCGACAGGGTGTAGGTGACCTTGCGCCACCTGATGTCGATGTCCGGATGATGGTTGGCGGCCTCCGCCGCCTCCGCGACCTTCCGGACCAGCTCGACGGCTTCGGGGAAGGTCGGCGACTCGACGGTGCGGACGAGGGAATCACCCGCCCGCCGCCACCCGGGCAGTTCTGCGAGCGCGGTGTCGATCTCTCCGTCTGACAGCAACTCGGCCATACCCCATGATGGTGCGGTGCCAGTGGAACGTGCAAGGCCTGTCGACCACGCCGGAGAGGTGGTGGCGGCCGCGATCATCGTCGACGGCCGGCTGTTGCTCGCGCAGCGGACGCGGCCCCCGGAACTCGCGGGACTGTGGGAGCTGCCCGGCGGCAAGGCGGAGCCGGGGGAGACCGCCGAGGACGCGCTGCGCCGCGAACTGCGGGAAGAACTCGGGATCGAGGTGTCGGGCGGCGACCGGATCGGCGACGACGTGCCGCTACCCGACGGCCGGGTGCTCCGCGCGTACCGGGTGGAACTGGTGTCGGGAACACCCGTCGCGCTCGACCACGCGGAACTGCGGTGGGTGGACGGACGGGAACTGGGGGAGATCGACCTCGTCGGCAACGACCGCGGGTGGGTGCCGGACCTACGGCTGCACCTGAACGGTTGGGGCTGACCTCAGGCCGCGCGGGCCTTCTTGAGCCCCTTCTTCAGTTCCTTCTTGGACGCGCCCTCGTTCTCGAGTTTCTTCATGCGCATGATGACCACCGGGCACTTGATGCAGCGCGTCTTGCTGCGGCAGCACTTCTTCTTCGGCTTGAGACCCGAGACCTTGCTGGCCTTCACCTTGCCCATACGCGGCTCGGCCTTCCTACTACGGGGAACACCGGTATCACCGGCTCCACCCAGGTTAGCTTCCCCTCAGCTTTCGGCCCCGACCCACGCGCGAGACAGGGCGAATTCGACGTGGCGCAGATCACTTTACGCTGGTCGGGCAGGGCTCCCGCAGCCGGCGATGCGCGAAGTAGCCGCTCGGGCGGGTAGTATTCACGTGGCCGCGATGCCTGCACTGGGCGATTTACCATCGCCTCGACGAGGATTCTGAATCGAGATGACAAGGCGGCCGCCAGAAAGCCGTGCGAGGGAACTTTCGCGTGGCCGAATCAACTCAGCCAGGAGAGCCACCGCGTGACCATCACCAGCTTCCGTAACGTTGCCATCGTCGCACACGTCGACCACGGCAAGACCACTCTCGTCGACGCCATGTTGCGTCAGTCGGGGGCATTCGAGGAGCGCGCCGAACTGGTCGATCGCGTCATGGACTCCGGCGACCTCGAACGCGAGAAGGGCATCACCATCCTCGCGAAGAACACCGCCGTCCACAAGCATCACGCCGACGGCAGCGTCACGGTCATCAACGTCATCGATACCCCCGGTCACGCCGACTTCGGTGGCGAGGTCGAGCGCGGCCTGTCCATGGTCGACGGTGTCGTCCTGCTCGTCGACGCGTCCGAGGGCCCGCTGCCGCAGACCCGCTTCGTGCTGCGCAAGGCGCTCGCCGCGTCGCTGCCCGTCATCCTCGTGGTCAACAAGACCGACCGTCCTGACGCCCGCATCGAAGAGGTCGTCTCCGAGAGCCACGACCTGCTGCTCGACCTGGCGTCCGACCTCGACGACGAGGCCGCGGAAGCCGCCGAGCTCGCCCTCGACCTCCCGGTCCTGTACGCCTCCGGCCGCGAGGGCAAGGCGTCCAAGGTTCAGCCCGAGAACGGTCACGCACCGGACGCCGAGAACCTCGACGCCCTGTTCGAGGTGCTCCTCAACTACGTGCCCGCACCCAAGGGCAACGTCGACGCGCCGCTGCAGGCTCACGTCACGAACCTCGACGCCTCCGCGTTCCTCGGCCGCCTCGCGCTGGTCCGTATCCACAACGGCGAGCTGACCAAGGGCCAGACCGTCTCCTGGTGTCGCGAGGTGGACGGCGAGCCCGTCGTCACCAAGGCCAAGATCACCGAACTGCTCGCCACCAAGGGCGTCGAGCGTCAGCCCGCCGAGAAGGCCGTCGCCGGTGACATCGTCGCCGTCGCCGGTTTCCCCGACATCATGATCGGCGACACCCTCGCCGACCTGGAGAACCCGGTCCCGCTGCCGCGGATCACCGTCGACCAGCCCGCCATCTCGGTGACCATCGGCACCAACACCTCGCCGCTCGTCGGCCGGGTCAGCGGACACAAGCTGACCGCCCGCATGGTGAAGTCGCGTCTCGACCAGGAACTCGTCGGCAACGTCTCGCTCAAGGTCCTCGACATCGGTCGCCCCGACGCCTGGGAGGTTCAGGGCCGTGGTGAGCTCGCGCTCGCCATCCTGGTCGAGCAGATGCGCCGCGAGGGCTTCGAGCTGACCGTCGGCAAGCCGCAGGTGGTCACCCGTCAGGTCGACGGCAAGGTGCACGAGCCCTTCGAAGAGCTCACCATCGACAGCCCCGAGGAGTACCTCGGCGCCATCACCCAGCTCCTCGCCAACCGCAAGGGCAAGATGGTGCAGATGGCCAACCACGGCGCGGGGTGGGTCCGGATGGAGTTCATCGTCCCGTCGCGCGGCCTGATCGGCTTCCGTACCGACTTCCTCACCGAGACCCGCGGCACCGGCATCGCGAACGCCGTGTTCCACGGCTACGCGCCGTGGGCCGGCGAGATCCGCGCCCGCCACACCGGCTCGCTCGTCTCGGACCGCACCGGTTCGGTCACCCCGTTCGCGATGATCCAGCTCGCCGATCGCGGAACGTTCTTCGTCGAGCCCGGCGCCGACACCTACGAGGGCATGGTCGTGGGCATCAACCCGCGCCAGGAGGACCTCGACATCAACGTCACCCGCGAGAAGAAGCTGACCAACATGCGTCAGTCCTCCGCCGACGTGATGGAGACCCTCGCCAAGCCCATCAAGCTCGAGCTCGAAGGTGCGATGGAGTTCTGCGCCGGCGACGAGTGCGTGGAGGTCACCCCGGAGGTCGTGCGCGTGCGCAAGGTGCACCTGTCGGCCACCGACCGTGCCCGTGAGCGTTCACGCTCCAAGGCCCGCGACAAGGCGGCCCTGTAGTCGGCACGTCCGACCACGTCATACACAACCGGGCGAATGTACCTTCGGTCGATCGTCGGCCGAAGGTACATTCGCTCGTGGGTTTCCGGAGCCTTCCGGTATCTCTGAGGAAAGGCGGCGCGGTGGTTGCTGGGGGTCGACTCGCGAGAGTTCGAGGAGTTCGGGGCCGTAGGCGCGGGAACGGTGCGGCGGTGACCGCGCTCCTGCTGGCAGTGTCGACGGCGATGCTCACGTCGTGCACCGCCGATCCGCCCCCGCCGGTCGAGAGCACCGACAGCCCCAAGCCGACGGTGTCGCCGACCGAGAAGCAGCCCGTCGTCGTCGCCATCGACGACGTGGGCAGCGGATTCAACCCGCACCTCCTGTCGGACCAGTCGCCGGCGAATTCCGCGGTCAGCGCCCTCGTGCTGCCGAGCCCGTTCCGGCCGGTGCCCGATCCCGCCCGCCCGGGCGGCAACACCTGGATTCCCGACTCCTCGCTCGTGATCTCCGCGGACGTCACGTCGCAGGAACCGTTCACCGTCACGTACCAGCTGCGGAACGAGGCGCAATGGTCCGACGGCGCGCCCATCGCCGCCGAGGACTTCCGCTACCTGTGGCAGCAGATGATCAGTGCCCCCGGCGTGGTCGACCCCGCCGGCTACGAGCTGATCGAGGACGTCAGGTCGTCCGGTGGCGGCAAGACGGTCAGCGTCGTCATGAAGGCCGCCTACCCGGCGTGGCGTGAACTCTTCACCGACCTGCTGCCGTCGCATCTCATCAAGGATTCCCCCGGTGGCTTCGCGACCGGACTGTCCGAGAACATCCCGGTGTCCGGCGGGCACTTTCACATCAAGTCGATCGACCGCGGACGCGACGAGATCCTGCTCGAACGCAACGACCGGTTCTGGGACAAACCGGCGACGCCCGACCAGATCCTGATGCGCCGCGACGGCACCCCGTCGCAGCTCGCCGGCTCGATGCGCAACAACGACACGCACATCGTCCAGATTCACGGGGGGACAGCCACTTCCGCCCAGCTGGCGGCGATCCCGACGGTGCGGACGGGTTCGTCTTTCCAGCCGCGCGGACTCGACCTCACGCTGAACGGCCGGGTTCCCGAACTCGCGGACGTCCGGGTGCGGAAGAGTCTTCTGGAGCTGCTGGACACCGAACTGCTCGCCGTCGTCGGCGCCGGCAGTGAGTCGGCGGCGGTCCCGGCGCGCTCGCAGGTCTACGCCCCCTCCGATCCCGGTTACACCGCGACCGCAACCGCACGGCCGGGTCGCGAACAGGTGCTCGCGCAGCTGGCCGAGTACGGATACGTCGCCGAAACACCCACGGGCACCGTCGTTCCCGCAGGCGCGGCGCCGTCGACCCGGCTCGTCCGCGACGGCGTCCCGCTGACGCTCGTCATCGGGACACCCGAGGGTGACGACACCGCCAGCGCGGTCGCCAACACGGCCGCCGACCAGTTGCGCGGTGCCGGCGTCGACGCCACCGTGACGTCGCTGCCCGCCGAGGAGTTGTACGGGGAGTCGCTGAGCAAGGGCGAGATCGGGGCGGTCGTGGGTTGGTCGCGCGCCGGATCCGACCCGGCGACGGCACTGGCCTCCCGTCACAGTTGCCCGCCCGCAGTGGTCGCGGCGACCCAGCCGAACACCGAAACCACCGACCCCGAACGTGATTCGGTTGCGGAGGCCGAGGCCCCGTCGAATCTGTCGGGAGTGTGCGACCCCACCCTTCAGCCGTCCATCGACGCCGCGCTGCGGGGGGTCGGTGATGTGCCGCAAACTCTCGCCGACGCCGACCGCAAACTCTGGGATCTGGCCGCGGTGCTGCCGATCATGCAGGACCGCACACTCGTCGCGGCGGGACCCGGCGTCGACGGGGTGTCGCTGTCGGGGGCCGTGCCGGTCGGAATATTCAGTGACGCAGCGGACTGGAGCAGGATCAAGGAATGAGTGAGCGGCGACTTCTGCTGGTTCATGCCCACCCCGACGACGAGACGCTCACCACCGGCGGCACCATCGCGCGCTACGCCGCCGACGGCGCCGACGTTCACGTCCTGACGTGCACGCTCGGCGAGGAAGGCGAGGTGATCGGCGAGGAGTGGGCGCAGCTGGTCGCCGACGCCGCCGATCAGCTCGGCGGTTTCCGGATCGGCGAACTGACGTCCGCGCTGTCGTGTCTCGGTGCGGGAAGGCCGCGGTTCCTTCTGGGGGCGGGGCACTTCCGTGATTCCGGCATGGCGGGCACGGCGTCGGCGGCCGACCCGCGCGCGTTCGTCAACGCCGACCGCGACTCCCTGACCGCCGCGATAGTGGCGGTCATCCGGGAACTGCGGCCACACGTCGTGGTCACCTACGACCCGGACGGCGGGTACGGGCACCCCGACCACATCCAGGTGCACACGGTCACCACCGCGGCCGTCGAGGCGGCGGGTTCGGCGCAGTACCCGGACTGCGGCGAACCGTGGGAGGTCGCGAAGCTGTACTGGACGGTGACCGAGGCGAGCGCGCTCGAGTCGGGAATCTGCCGTATCGGCGACATCCCCGACGGCTGGCGGTTGCCGGAGCCCGGCGAATTGCCGAGCGTTCCGGACGCCGACGTGACGACGGTGATCGACGTGCGGGCCGTGCTCGACGCGAAGAGGGAAGCGCTGTCGGCGCACGCCACCCAGGTGACGGTGGCGCCGAGCGGCACCGAGTACGCGCTCTCCAACGACATCGCACAGCCGATTCTGGCGGAGGAGCATTTCGTGCTGGTCCGTGGCGCCGCCGGGGAGCGGGACGCCGACGGCCGGGAGCGGGACCTCTTCGGTGGCATCGGTCACTGACCGTAGGTATCTGTGACGAGAGTTACGTATTACACTGTGTCCCACGTCACGCAGCGGCCCCGGTCGAGTCCGCGTGACACCCGTCAGGAGAGGCGATAGATGTACAACTGGGATGTTCAGAACGCCATCGTCGCGTTCGTCGATACGCTCCGGCCGTCGTGGCCGGCCCAGCACGACCTGTACTACAGCGTGCTGTACGGATTCGCCGACATGCAGAGCCATTTGCTGACCCTGCTGGGCTACCCGCCCGTCGCCTGATCCACTATTGACACATGACCGTCGGCACCGCAGCGAAACCCGGGCACCTCGATGTTCTGGGGAGGGTCACCCTCACGCTGCTGGTGTTCGACGGTTTCCTGTGCGCCGTCCTCTCGGTGCTCTTCCTGCCCACCTACCTCGGCGCCACCCCGTTCCCGATCAGCATCCTCGCCGCCGCGGTCGCCAACCTGGCGCTGGTGATCGCAGCCCGGTCGACGACCGGCCGGGTGGGCACGGGAGTGCTGCCGCTCGCGGGGTGGGGGTTCGGTTTCCTGCTCTGCATGTTCGGCGGTCCGGGCGGCGACGTGCTCATGCTCGCGTCCGTCTGGACGCTCCTGCTCCTGTTCGGATCGCTGGTCCCGGCAGCGGTCTACCTGTGGAAAGTCAGCGCGAAGGCGGCCTTCGGATCTGTTTCGCCGACGGTGCGCGAGGGTACGCGATAGCCACCAGCAGCCTGCTGAAGGAGCATCGCGATGGCAGATCAGAACTTCACGACCGACGACGCCGGCATCCCGGTATCGAGTGACGAACATTCGCTCACCGTCGGGACGGACGGGCCCATCCTCCTCCAGGATCATTACCTGATCGAGAAGATGGCGCAGTTCAACCGCGAACGCGTCGCGGAGCGGCAACCGCACGCGAAGGGAGGCGGGGCGTTCGGACGGTTCGAAGTCACCGAAGACGTTTCCGCCTACACGAAAGCCGACCTCTTCCAGCCCGGAAAGAAGACGGATCTGCTGATCAGGTTCTCGTCCGTGGCCGGCGAGCGCGGCAGCCCGGACACCTGGCGCGACCCACGCGGATTCGCCCTCAAGTTCTACACCGACCAGGGCAACTACGACATGGTCGGAAACAACACACCCGTCTTCTTCATGCGCGACCCGATGAAGTTCCAGGACTTCATCCGTTCGCAGAAGCGGCGTGCCGACAACAACCTCCGCGACCACGACATGCAGTGGGACTTCTGGACGTTGTCCCCGGAGTCGGCGCACCAGGTCACGTGGCTCATGGGCGACCGCGGCATCCCGCGCACCTGGCGGCACATGAACGGGTACTCCAGCCACACGTACATGTGGGTGAACGCCGCGGGCGACAAGTTCTGGGTGAAGTACCACTTCAAGACCGACCAGGGCATCGAGTTCTTCACGCAGCACGAGGGCGACCAGATGGCGTCCATGGACACCGATTACCACACGCGGGACCTGTGGGAGCACATCGAAGGCGGCGAGTACCCGAGCTGGACCTTGAACATGCAGATCATGCCGTTCGAGGATGCCGACGACTACCGGTTCAACCCGTTCGACCTCACCAAGGTGTGGCCGCACGGCGACTACCCGCTGATCCCCGTCGGCAGGATGACACTCGACCGCAACCCCACGGACTACCACTGCGAGATCGAGCAGGCCGCGTTCGAGCCCAGCAACCTGGTCCCCGGCATCGGCCCGAGCCCGGACAAGATGCTCATCGGCCGGCTGTTCTCCTACCCGGACGCCCACCGCTACCGCATCGGCGCCAACTACAAGGAGCTGCCCGTCAACAGGCCGCACGTACCCGTCCGCTCGTACTCGAAGGACGGCAACATGCGGCACCACAACCCCGGGGATCCGGTCTACGTGCCGAACTCCAAGGGCGGCCCGCATGCCGACCCGTCGCAGGTCGGGGCGACCGCCACCTGGTACAGCGCCGGCGACATGGTCCGCTCTCCGTACGCGCTCCACAGGGAGGACGACGACTGGGGTCAGGCCGGGACGATGGTCCGTGAGGTACTCGACGACGCCGCCCGGGACCGCCTGGTGGACAACATCGTCGGGCACCTGCTGAACGGGGTCACCGAACCGGTCCTGGCGAAGGCGTTCGAGTACTGGCGCAACGTCGACAAGACCCTCGGCGATCGAATCGCCGACGGTGTCGGGAAGAAACAGTCGGAGACCGACCCCAAGGCGGGCGAACAGGCCAATGCGGCGCGCAGCAGCGCGCAGGCGAAGGCCTAACTCTCGAACGCCACCGGGTGCCGGGGCTGATACAGCATCATCTCGCCCGCACCGGGAATCTGCAGCGACGTGGTGAGGCCGTACCCGTCGTCGCGGATCCCGCGGGTGAACCCGGCGCCCTTGGCCTCGAGTTCCGCGACGGTCAATTCGATGTCGTCGCACATCAGCGAGATCTCGTGGTGCGGCCGAGTGGACCACGGCTCACCGCCCCGCTCGTCCGAGGTGGGGTGCACACCCAGCTCGGACGGTCCGGTGCGGAAAATCAGCCACCCGCCGCCCGCATCGACATGTGACCAGCCGAGCACGTCGCGGAAGAAGTCGCGGGCCGCCTCGGCGTCGTCGGCGTAGACCAATGTGTGCACAGCAGTGATCATGTGGGCAGCTTAGTGCGATTCGTCCGTCACACTGGGAGAATGTCGAATGACGAACTTTCCGGACTGACCATCGCCGTTACCGCCGAACGCCGGGCCGCCGAGTTCATCACGCTCCTCGAACGGCACGGGGCCGCCATCGTCCACACACCGGCCATCCACGTGCTGCCAGTCGTCGACGACACCGATCTGCGGTCCCGCACCGCCGACATCATCGCGTCGCCGCCGGACCTCCTCGTCGTCAGCACCGCCGTCGGATTCCGCGGATGGCTGGACGCGGCGCGGGCCTGGGACGAGGAGGACGCACTGCTCGCCGCCCTGCAATCGGCGCGGATCATCACCCGCGGTCCCAAGGCGAAGGGCGCCGTCCGCGGCGTCGGCCTGCGCGAGGAGTGGTCGCCGGAAACCGAATCGTCCGAAGAGGTGCACGAACACCTCGTCGCCGAGGGCGTGCGCGGTCTACGAGTCGCGGTCCAGTTGCACGGCACCATCACCGAATGGGAACCGATGACCGACCTGAGCGTCTCCCTCGCCGGCGCCGGGGCCGAAACGGCGGCCGTGTCGGTGTACCGGTGGATCAGACCCGAGAACCAGCAGCCGCTGCTCACACTGCTCGATCAGATCATCCGAGCCGAGGTCGACGCCGTCACCTTCACCAGCGCACCCGCCGTGTCGTCGCTCCTCAGCACCGCGAAGGACACCGACCGCGTCGAGGCCCTCCTGCACGCTTTCGCAGGTCCGGTCGCACCCGTCTGCGTCGGCTCGGTGACCGCCTCGCCCCTCACCGCCCTCGGCGTCGACACCATGCAACCCGCCCGCCCCCGGCTCGGCAGCATGGCCAAATACATCATCGAGGAACTCCCGAATCGGCAACATGTGGGGTGAACGGCACTGTCGGCGTTTCCGACAGGTCGGATGTACCGTTCGCCCCCGGAGGGGTGGTCACCCGATCAGCCCGGCCACGCGGGCGGCGTCGGACAACACAGATTCGAGCATGGCGGGGGTGAGGCGGCCGGTGAAGGTGTTCTGCTGGCTGACGTGGTAGCAGCCGAACAGGTGCAGGGGACGTTCGGCGCCGGGGAGTTCGACGTGCGCGCCGTGCCCGAACTTGGGGCGCGGCCGGGGGACGGCCCAGCCGGCATCGTCGAGGACGGGGAGCAGCGACTGCCAGCCGAAGCCGCCGAGCACGATCACCGACCGCAGGTGAGGTTGCAGGATGCGTAGTTCGGCGTCGAGCCAGTGGCGGCAGTTGTCGCGTTCCACCGGGGTGGGCTTGTTCGCGGGCGGTGCGCAGTGCACCGGGGACGTGATGCGGACGCCGAACAGTTCGAGGCCGTCGCCGATGTGGGTGGCGGTGGGCTGGCTCGCCAGTCCCACGGCGTGGAGTGCGGCGTAGAGGAAGTCGCCGCTGCGGTCGCCGGTGAACATGCGCCCGGTGCGGTTCGCGCCGTGGGCGGCGGGGGCGAGACCGACGATCAGCAGGGACGCATCGGGTGGGCCGAATCCGGGAACCGGACGTCCCCAATAAGTTTCGTCGCGGAACGACGCACGCTTCTCGCGTGCGACCGTCTCCCGCCACTCGACGAGGCGGGGGCAGGCTCGGCATTCGATCAGCTGGGCGTCGAGACCGGCGATGTCGGTCAGCGCCGCGCCCACACGTCACCTCCGCCGGGTGTCACCGACTCGACGAGCGACCACGCCTGGTCGGCAGGCAGATCGATCACCAGATATTTTCCGGTGCCTGCGGGTGTGGCGGCGATGATGGTCGCCACCCCGGCCCGCCGCTGGAAGAATGACTGCCGGACAGTCCACCCGATGATCCCGTCGGCTTCGAGGCTGTCCCGGGCGCGGTCGAGGGAGCCGCTGCGGGTGATCAGCCACCCGGGGAGCACCGCATGTCCGAGGCCGCGGTACCGATCCCACGCCAGCACCACCCCGCCGACGGCGAGCGCGACGATCGCGGCCCACGCGGCCCAGAACACGGGCCGATCGAGGATCACGAAGACCAGGGCGACGGCGAGCGCGATCTCGGCGGGGATCAGGGCCCGTGTGTAGCGCCGCCGCTGCGCGACCGGCCCGTGCGAAGTGAGCGGTGCTGCGGCCTGACGGTGGTCGCCGATGACGGTGGCCATCACCCGTTCCGCTTCCGCGCGCGGTGCCTGGGGGAGCAGGAGTGACGACTCCCGTCTCGCGGCGCTGACGCCGGTCATGACGGCATCCAGCCGGGCGCCGCCGGCGAGCCGGAGGAGGAGCGGTTCCTCGAGGGTCGTCCCGCGCAGGCGGGCGCGGTCCAGGGTGGTCTGGCGGGTCTTCAGCAGGCCGTGGCTGACGTGCAGGGTGCGGCCGGTGTCCGTCAGCGTCATGTTGCCGTACGTCAGGAGGTACCGGATGCAGGCCAGGGCGCTGGCGGCGATCAGGAGGACGACGATCCCGACGACGACGGCGATGGCGACCCCGACGCGCTCAGCGGATTCGATACCCTCGGCCACCGTCGACGAGCGGGCGATCTTCGCGCCGATCCCGTACTGGAACGCGAGACCGACGATCGCCGCGATCGTCACCACGCCGGTCACCGAGAACGGGGCGTAGCGGACCCAGGCCGGTGTCCAGTGGCCGATCTCGGTGACCGCGGGCTCCTGCGCGACCGCGGTCGGCTCGACATCGGGGGAGGGTTGCCGGGCGAGGAGTGTGGCCCGCAGGTCGGGAACCAGCCCGGTGGAGAGGGCGTTGAGTTCGAACTTCGCCGCGTCGGGTTTGGAACCCACCTGCTGGCCGGTGCCGATGCGCACGATCGACAGCCCGAGCAGGCGATGCAGGACCCCCGCCTCCACGTCGACGGACCGGATGCGGTTGCGCGGTACCGACAGCAGGCGTTTGCGGAACAGGCCCTGCCGCAGTTGCACGTGGACCGGGCCGATGCGGTAGCTCGTCGTGAACCAGCGCGAGATGCCGAACACCACGAACACGACGATGGCGACGAGACTCCACACGTGGTTGCCGCTCTGGGTGCCGATCACCAGCGAAATCAGCAACACGGGCAGCAGTTTGACGATCTCGTCGACCGGGTGGACGAGTAGCATCCGGCGGTCCAGGCGCAACCAGGGCTGTTCCTCCTCGGCGGCGACCGCGGCCTCGCCGTGCGCGATGGGAGGAGCGATTCCCGGTTCCGGTGCCACACTCATGTGGCGTCACCGACATTGGTACCCGCGATCTCGGTGAGCCGCGTGACGGTGCGGTCGGCGGTGTCCTGATCGAGGGCGGAGATCTTGACGGCACCGGCGGACGACGCCGTCGTGACGGTGACGGTCGCCAGCCCGAGCATGCGGTCGATGGGTCCGCGTTCGGTGTCGACGGTCTGGATGCGGGAGATAGGCGCGATGCGACGTTCCTGAGTGAACCAGCCGCTGCGGGTGTACACCGCGGTGTCGCTGATCTCCCAGCGGTGCACCCGGTACCGCCAGAGCGGGACGACGGCGACGTGGAGGACCGCGAGCACGACGGTGATCGCAAGGACCGTGACGTGCACCCACACCGGCCACCAGTGGAAGACGAGAGCGACCGCTTGCACGACGAAGAGCGGAAGCCAGAGCAGGGCGGCGTTGATCGCCCACAGTTGCTTGGCCTTGGGGCTGGGCCGCCACAGCGGGTCCGCCATCGCGACGGTGGTGGGCACACTCATGACCCTACTTTGGCCGTGCCCCGGCATTCTGTCGAGAACCGACCTATCGTGGGAGAACCCCCCCGAAGTGAAAGGAGCGCAGACATGACGTCATTCGATGCGGCCGATTCTCCGGAGGTACCCGAGGCAGACCGGCTGGAGCAGGAACTCGCCGTGGACGACGACAGTTCCGACGAGGTCGAAGAAGTGTCGTCACTGGAGGTGAACGAGGCGGACGTGGCCGAACAGAGCCGGGCGGTTCCGGTCGACGAGGACTACCCCCGCGGGTAGCGATCCGCACGTTCGCGGGAGTCTGGGTGGCAGTGGTCGTCGTCGATGGCGCATGATCGCTGGGTGACCCATTCAGGTGAAGAATCCGGCCGGCCCACGATGCTTCCCATGCCCGGTGTTCCGGCACCAGCTCCGTCCGGCGCGTCTGCGCAGGAAGTGGCTCCCTCCGCCTCCGCCATGCGGCGGGTGCTGCGACGTGCCCGCGACGGCGCCACTCTGAACGTGGACGAGGCGACGACCCTGCTGCAGGCCCGCGGCGACGACCTGGCCGACCTGTGTTCGTCGGCGGCGAAGGTTCGGGATGCCGGGTTGCTGGCGGCGGGCAGACCCAGGGCCGTCACGTATTCGCGCAAGGTGTTCATTCCGCTGACGCGGTTGTGCCGGGACAAGTGCCACTACTGCACGTTCGTGACCGTGCCCGGCAAGTTGCGGGCCGAGGGGCGCGGCGCGTATCTGGAACCGGACGAGGTGCTGGAGATCGCCCGGCAGGGCGCCGAATTGGGCTGCAAGGAAGCCCTCTTCACCCTCGGTGACCGTCCCGAGGATCGGTGGCCGGAGGCCAAGCAGTGGCTGGACGAGCGCGGCTACGATTCGACGCTGGACTACCTGCGGGCGATGTCGATCCGGGTGCTCGAGGAGACCGGGCTGCTGCCGCACCTGAACCCGGGTGTGATGAGCTGGGAGGAGATCTCCCGCCTCAAGCCGGTGGCCCCGTCGATGGGCATGATGCTCGAGACGACGTCCACCCGGTTGTTCACCGACAAGGGCGAGTGCCACTACGGCAGCCCCGACAAGGATCCGGCGGTGCGGTTGCGCACGCTCACCGACGCCGGGCGGTTGAGTGTGCCGTTCACGACGGGCATCCTGGTGGGCATCGGCGAGACCGTGCGGGAACGGGCGGAATCGATCATGGCGATCCGCAAGTCGCACAAGGCGTTCGGGCACGTTCAGGAAGTGATCGTCCAGAACTTCCTCGCCAAGCCCGACACCGCGATGCGCGACGCCCCGGACGCGGGTCTCGAGGAGTTCGCCGCGACCATCGCCGTGTCCCGGCTGCTGCTCGGCCCGGGGATGCGCATCCAGTCACCGCCCAACCTGGTGTCGAACACCGAATGCCTGGCGTTGCTGGGTGCGGGTGTCGACGACTGGGGCGGCGTGTCGCCGCTGACCCCGGACCACGTGAACCCGGAGCGGCCGTGGCCGAACCTGGACACCCTGGCCGCGATCACCGCCGAGGCCGGGTTCGAGCTCACCGAGCGCACGGCGGCGCAGCCGCAGTTCGTGCTGGCCGGCTCGCCGTGGATCGATCCGCGGATCACCGGGCACGTGCAGGCCCTCGCGGACCCGCACACCGGGCTGGCCAAGCTCGACACGAAGCCGGTCGGGTTGCCGTGGCAGGAGCCGGACGAGTCCTGGGAGTCGACGGGCCGGGTGGATCTGAACACCGAGATCGACACCGACGGCCGCAACACCGAGACGCGCAGCGACCTCGGCAGCGCGTTCGGGGACTGGGAGACCGTCCGCGAGCAGGTGCTGGAGTTGAGCGGCCCGGTCCGGGTGGACACCGACGTCCTCGCGGCGCTGCGCAGCGCCGAGCGCGATCCGGCGGGCTGCACCGACGACGAATACCTGGCGTTGGCGACGGCCGAGGGTCCGGGGCTCGAGGCGATGGTGGCGCTGGCGGATGCCCTCCGCAAGGACGCCGTCGGCGACGAGGTGACCTATGTGGTGAACCGGAACATCAACTTCACCAACATCTGCTACACCGGCTGCCGCTTCTGCGCGTTCGCGCAGCGCAAGGGTGACGCGGACGCGTTCACCCTGTCCACCGACGAGGTCGCGGACCGCGCCTGGGAGGCCCACGTCGCGGGCGCGACCGAGGTCTGCATGCAGGGCGGCATCGACCCGGAACTCCCGGTCACCGGGTACGCCGATCTGGTGCGCGCGGTGAAGGCGCGGGTGCCGTCGATGCACGTGCACGCGTTCTCCCCGATGGAGATCGTCAACGGCGCCTCCCGCGGCGGGCAGAGCATCCGGGACTGGCTGACGGAACTGCGCGAGGCCGGTCTGGACACCATTCCCGGCACGGCCGCGGAAATCCTCGACGACGAGGTGCGCTGGGTGCTCACCAAGGGCAAGCTGCCCACCGCCACCTGGATCGAGGTGGTGACCACGGCGCACGAGCTGGGTCTGCGGTCGAGTTCGACGATGATGTACGGGCACGTCGACAACCCGACTCACTGGGTCGGGCATCTGCGGGTGCTGTCCGGAATCCAGGACCGGACAGGCGGATTCACCGAGTTCGTTCCGCTGCCCTTCGTGCATCAGAGCGCGCCGCTGTATCTGGCGGGCGCGTCGCGTCCGGGCCCGACCAACCGTGACAACCGGGCCGTCCACGCCCTGGCCCGGATCATGCTGCACGGGCGGATCCCGAACATCCAGACCAGCTGGGTCAAGCTGGGGGTCACGGGCACCCAGGTGATGTTGCAGGGCGGCGCCAACGACCTCGGCGGCACCCTGATGGAGGAGACCATCTCCCGGATGGCGGGTTCGGAGCACGGCTCCGAGAAGACCGTCGCCGAACTGCGGGCCATCGCCGAGGGAATCGGCCGCCCGGCACGCGAACGCACCACCACACACGCCCGACGCGAGGGAAGGACACCGGCCGCATGAGCGAGACGGATCGGCTGGGCGACGACACGGTCGTCGGCATCCTGGATCGCGCCGCCCGGGGCATCAATCCCGTGCTCGATCTGGCCCTCACGGATCCGTTCGGTATCAAGCGCCGGACGTTCACCTTGACAGCGGAGGACAGGGGCGCCGCGGAGGCGCTGCTCGACGGGATCGCCTGGGTTCTCGACACCGTGCAGTTCCCGGGGACGGCGTCGTGGGAGAAGGCGAGCGACGACGAGCGGGCACGGTGGTGGGTGACGAGGATCGGCGCGCTGAACACGATCGCGGTCGCATTCCCGGGCATGTTCGGGGTGCTTCTCAATCGACTCCCGATCCAGGACGTGCTCGGGTTCGCGAATCAGGCCGTCGTTCTCGTCGCCGTCGCCCGGGAATACGGCATGACGAACCGATCCGACCAGGTGGACCTGCTGGCGTCCGTGCTCTGCCGGCGTGACACCGACGCGTCTGCGGTGCTCGCCGATACGACGCGATCCGATTCGGCGGACGGCGAGTCCGTGTGGCGCCCGTTCGGGCTCATCGGCGCGCTGTGGCGTACCGGGCGCACGGTGCGCGCGCTCAGTGACGAACTCGACAAGCGTCCTGCGCCGGGCTCGACCTACTCGCTGCTGGGCAATATCCCGGTGGTCGGTGTGGTGGCCGGGTATCTCGGTGAACGGGGAGCGCTGGTGAGAGCCGCGAAGCAGGGCGAGCAGTGGATCGCGTCCCGCGCGCCGCTGCCCGCGACGGTACGTTTGGTCAGGTAACCCTCACCGCAGAGGGGTCCGCCGGGCAGGCGATAATAGTTTCTTCCGCGGGGTACAAGCAGCCCGTACCTCGCGTTTACTCGTGTCAGAAAGGCAGGGAGAGCGGCAGTGCCCTACACGATTGCTGAACCGTGCGTGGATGTGTTGGACAAGGCGTGTATCGAGGAATGCCCCGTCGACTGCATCTACGAGGGCGGGCGGATGCTCTACATCCATCCGGACGAATGCGTGGACTGCGGCGCCTGTGAACCCGTCTGCCCCGTCGAAGCCATCTTCTACGAAGACGACGTCCCGGACCAGTGGAACGGCTACATCGCCGCGAACGTCGACTTCTTCGACGACCTCGGTTCTCCCGGCGGCGCGGCGAAGCTGGGCAAGGTCGACTACGACCCGCCGTTCGTCAAGGCTCTGCCCCCCATGGGCGAGGACTAGATGTGCCTCGTATCCCGGTAGCCACAGCACTTCCCGACTTTCCGTGGGACTCGCTCGAATCGGCGAAGGCGAAAGCCTTCGCCCACCCGGGTGGCATCGTCAACCTGTCGGTGGGGACCCCCGTCGATCCGGTCGCCCCGATCATCCAGGACGCGCTGACCGCGGTCGCCGAGGTTCCGGGATATCCGACGACGCACGGCACCGAGGAGCTGCGGAACGCCGCGGTGGAGGCGCTGCGCCGCCGCTACGGCATCACCGGCATCGATCCGGCTGCGGTGCTGCCCGCGATCGGCACGAAGGAGCTCATCGCCTGGCTGCCACGCCTTCTCGGGCTCGGCGCAGACGACCTGGTGGTCATTCCGGAACTGGCGTACCCGACCTACGAGGTCGGTGCGCTCCTCGCGGGTGCGCGGGTGATCCGGGCCGACGGTCTCAACCGGCTCGGTCCGGAGGGTGCGTCGCTGATCTTCGTGAACTCGCCGTCCAACCCCACCGGCAAGGTGCTCGGTCTCGGGCATCTGCGCAAGGTGGTCGACTGGGCGCGCAGCCGGGGCGCCATCGTGGCGTCCGACGAGTGCTACCTGGGGTTGACCTGGGAAGGTGAAGCCCTCTCGATCCTCGACGAGCGGGTGAACGACGGCGATCTCACCGGGCTCCTCGCGGTGCACTCACTGTCGAAGACGTCCAACCTCGCGAGTTACCGCGCGGGGTTCGTCACCGGTGACCCGGCGTTGGTGGCCGAACTTCTCGAGGTCCGCAAGCACGCGGGCATGATGGTGCCGTTGCCGATCCAGTCGGCGATGACCGCCGCGCTCAGCGACGACGACCACGAGAACGAGCAGCGTGAGCGGTACCGCCGTCGCCGCGAGATCCTTCTCGCAGCGGTGCGCGGCGCCGGATTCACCGTCGACAACTCCGAAGCCGGGCTGTACCTGTGGGCGACCCGCGGCGAAGCCTGCCGGGACACCGTCGAGTGGTTCGCCGAGCGGGGCATTCTCGTGGCGCCGGGGGAGTTCTACGGTCCCGGTGGCGGCACCCACGTGCGCATCGCCCTCACGGCCAGCGACGAACGAATCGCGGCCGCGGCCGAACGACTGGTCTGACCCGAGTCGGCACGTACGGAGCGGTCACGGTGAAAGTATTGGGCCGTGACCCTCGACGACGTCGCCGACGAACTGTACGGCCTCGACCCCGGTGAGTTCGTCGAGGCGCGCACCGCGCGGGTGACCGCGGCGCGGGAGAACAAGGACCGCGCACTGGCGACCGAGATCGGGAAACTGCGGAAGCCGACGGTCGTCGGCTGGCTCGTCAACCTGCTGGCCCGCGAGCTACCCGACGAGGTCGGCGCGCTCCTCACCCTCGGTGACGCCCTCCGCGACGCGCAGCGACACCTGTCCGGCCCGGACCTTCGGCGGCTGAACACGCAGCGGCAGCAGGTGGTGCGGGCGTTGGCGCGCAAGGCCGGTGAACTCGCCGCCGAGCGAGGCCGGACGGTCGGGGAGGACGCACTGCGGGATGTCGGTCAGACCCTGCACGCCGCACTCGCCGACGCCGAGACCGCCGAACAGGTGCGGCGTGGCCGGGTGGTGACGGCGGCGAGCTACAGCGGTTTCGGTCCGGCCGGACTCTCCGTCGTCCAGGGAAAGACGGCGAAGAAGACCTCGACGTCCGAACCCGCCACCACGCCCCCGGCCGACAAGCCGGGGAAGAAGTCGAAGAAGAAGCCGGTGGAGCGGGACCGCGACGCCGAACGCGCAGCGGCCGAGGCCGAACTGGCGGACGTCACGTCCCGGGCCGAGGAGGTCCGCGGTGAACTGACCGACGCGAGAACGGAACTGGAGAACGCGCGGTCGACGCTGACGGAGATCGACCACCGGATCGAGGAACTGCGCGCCGAACTCGAACACGCCGAGCAGGAGCGGCAGTTCACCCGGAACGCGGAGAAAGCGTCGGCGGAGGCGGTGCACCGGGGGGAACGAGACCTCGACGCGGCGGAGCGGCGCGTCGAGGAAGCCCGGCGTGCAGTCGACGGTCTCGGCTAGGACGTCCGGAACTTGACCTGCAGCGCACTCGAGGTTCTAGCGTGAATTCATGTCCTTCACTCAGCAGGAACTCGATTATCTGGCCTCACAACGCCTGGGCCGGCTCGCGACGATTCAGCCGAATGGCACGCTGCAGGTCAGTCCCGTCGGCTTCCACTACAACGCCGGCACATCCACGATCGACATCCAGGGCTACAACATGGCGGCGAGCCGCAAGTTCCGCAACGTCGCCGACAACGGGAAGGTGGCGTTCGTCGTGGACGACGTGCCGTCGGTCGACCCGTGGCGGGTCCGCTGCGTCGAAATCCGCGGGCGCGCCGAGGCCCTCGACGCCGATGCCGCCCAGGCGAACGATCTCGGCGGACCGACCATTCGCATCCGCCCCGAACGGATCATCAGCTTCGGGCTCGGCCCCACCGATCAGGACGTCCATCAACTCGTGTCGAACGCACGCGACGTGTAGAGGCGACTTACGCGACGTCCGGTCGGTAGCCGGCTGTGAGGACGGCGACCGTGGACGGCGGTGTCAGGACGGTGGCGGTGCCGGTCGGCCGGTTCGCCGGAGTCCCGTATCCCTCGGCCGACCACGGGACGACCGTGTCACCCAGCACGACCGCGGGTCCGCCGTCGGACAGCGCGAACGCGCCGTCGGGCAACGACGACCACGGGGCCTCGTGCGTGCGCTGGCCGGAACCGACCAGTCGTTCCCCGTGCAGCCGGGCGTCCATCTGGTCCGCCCCGGGCAGCCCACCCCCGTGTGCCGACTGCCACGCGACGCGAAAGTCGTTGTACCGCTCGCGTCGGCACAGGGCGCACGGCCGGTGCCCGGCCGCGAGGGCCACCGCCTCGTCGTGGAAGAACAGGACCGTGTAATGGCCGTCGCTCCACTGGGCGACGGTGCGGGCCGGGTAGTCCGTGACGCAGATGATCCACCGCTTGCCTGCATGGTTGCGCACGACGGTGTGCCCCCGGTGCAGGCAGCCCCGGTTTCCCATGAACCGGCCGCGGAGTGGAATCGCGACGATCTCGGATCGGGGTGACACGCGATTCCGTTCGGCCATGTGCCGATGGTAGCCAGCCGACCCGCGCGTCAAAACCGGATGAGTACCCCCGTCCGGCGCTAACCTGGGCTCAAGGGTTCCGCTCGGACGGGTGTCCCCGTTCGCCCGCGGTCCCCGGTCACAGTTCCTCACGATCTGAGGGCAGGAGGCAGGCAGCATGGACGCCATCACCCAGGTTCCGGTGCCCACCAACGAGCCGGTCCACACGTACGCGCCGGGCAGTCCCGAACGTTCCCGAGTGCAATCCGCACTCACCGACATCGCCACCAATCCCGTCGACATCCCGCACGTGATCGGTGGCAAACACCGGCACGGCAACGGCGAGCGCGTCGACGTCGTGCAACCCCACCGGCACGCCGCCGTGCTCGGCACGCTGCGCAGCGCGACCCACGACGACGCGTCGGCGGCGGTCGAGGCGGCCACGGCCGCGGCACCGGACTGGCGGGCACTCTCGTTCGACGACCGGGCCGCGGTCATCCTGCGCGCCGCCGACCTGCTGTCCGGCCCGTGGCGAGAAACGCTCGCCGCGGCGACGATGCTCGGCCAGTCGAAGTCGGTCCAGCAGGCGGAGATCGACGCACCGTGCGAGCTGATCGACTTCTGGCGCTTCAACGTTCACTTCGCACGCCAGATCCTGGCCGACCAGCCGATTTCCTCACCCGGGGTGTGGAACCGGCTCGAATACCGTCCGCTCGAGGGCTTCGTCTACGCCATCACGCCGTTCAACTTCAGCGCGATCGCGGGCAACCTGCCGACCGCGCCGGCGTTGATGGGCAACACGGTGATCTGGAAGCCGTCGTCGACGCAGACCGTCGCCGCGTACTGGACCATCAAACTGCTCGAGGCGGCGGGAATGCCTCCGGGTGTGATCAATCTGCTCACCGGCAGCGGGCAGGCGGTCTCGGAAGTGCTGCTGAGCGACCCCCGCCTCGCGGGTATCCACTTCACCGGTTCGACCCGGACGTTCCAGCGCTTGTGGAGCGAGGTGGGCGCGAACATCGGGAAGTACGCCGGCTACCCCCGGCTGGTGGGGGAGACCGGCGGCAAGGACTTCGTGGTCGCGCACGCCTCGGCCGACGAGGACGTGCTGCGGACGGCACTGGTCCGCGGTGCGTTCGAATACCAGGGCCAGAAGTGTTCGGCCGCCTCACGCGCCTACGTCCCGAAGTCGCTGTGGCGGCGGATGCGGGACACGTTCACCGCGGAAGTCGACGCCCTCACCTACGGTGACGTGACGGATCTGGAGAACTTCGGCGGGGCCCTCATCGACCGGCGCGCCTACGACAAGAACGTCGCGGCCATCGAACGCGCCCGCGGCGCTACCGGTCTCGAGATCGCCGTCGGCGGCAAGTACGACGACAGCGTCGGCTACTTCGTCCGCCCCACCGTGCTCCTCGCGGAGGATCCTGCCGACGAGGCGATGACCACCGAGTACTTCGGTCCGATCCTGACGGTGCACGTGTACGACGACTCGGCCCCGAACGCGTTCGCCGACGTGCTCGCCGAGGTCGACTCGGCGGCCCCGTACGCGCTGACCGGCGCGGTGATCGCCGACGACCGCCAGGCCGTCGAACAGGCGACGTCGGCTCTCCGGTTCACTGCCGGCAACTTCTACGTCAACGACAAGCCGACCGGTGCCGTCGTCGGGCAGCAGCCGTTCGGCGGGGCCCGCGCCTCGGGCACGAACGACAAGGCCGGGTCCAAGCTCAACCTGCTGCGGTGGGTGTCGGCCCGCACCATCAAGGAGACGTTCGTCCCGGCCACCGATTACCGATATCCGCACATGGGGTCGGAATGAAAGCGCCCACGGTTCTGGCGAATCCGCTGCGCCCGGCGATCCTCGCGGCGGCCCGGTCGTCCCGAGTCAAACGGGCGGTCACCGGCGCCCCGGTCACGCGGAAGCTCGTCGACCGTTTCGTCGCGGGGGAGAACCGGGAGTCGGCGCTCGCGGCCGTTCGGGAGATCCTCGATTCGGGCCGGTCGGTGTCGATCGACTTCCTCGCCGAAGACACGCGAGACGTCGCGGGAGCCCAGGCGACGGTCGACGAATATCTGGCGCTCGTCGCCGACCTCGGTGCGCTACCGGAAACGGCGGACGGAACTTCGGGTGTTCGCCGCCTCGAGGTGTCGATGAAATTGTCGGCGCTCGGGCAGGCGCTCGCCGGCGACGGTCGCAGGATCGCCACCGACAACGCCCGCACGATCTGCGCCGCCGCGGAGGCGGCGGGGGTGTGGGTGACCGTGGATGCCGAAGACCACACGACCACCGATTCGACGCTGGCGATCGTGCGCGAACTGCGCAACGACTACCCCTGGCTCGGTGCGGTGGTGCAGTCGTATCTGCGACGCACCGAGGACGACTGCCGCTCCCTCGCAGGCCCCGGGTCGAGGGTCCGGCTCTGCAAGGGGGCGTACCGGGAACCCGAGTCCGTGGCCTTCCAGGACCGCGCTGCCGTGGACGCGTCGTATCTGCGATGCCTGGGGATCCTCATGGACGGGTCCGGGTACCCGATGGTGGCCTCGCACGATCCGGCCGTCATTGACGCGGTCGCCCCGCTGGTCGGGCGCACCGGCCGCGCCGCGAACGCCTACGAGCACCAGATGCTGTTCGGGATCCGGGACGTCGAGCAGCGTCGGCTCGCGAACGAGGACAAGCAGGTTCGGGTGTACGTGCCGTACGGAAGTCAGTGGTACGCGTACTTCATGCGGCGACTGGCCGAGCGTCCCTCGAACCTGCGGTTCTTCCTGCGCTCGGTGGTCACCCGGGACTGACCGGCGCGGTCGCGGATCGGTTCCCGTGGGGGTGTGTCGTTGTAGAGTTTCGCGGTGACGACTTCAGGCGGGGGATGGACCAGCGCGGTCCTCTTCGCCGTCGTTCTCGTCCTCGCGACGCTGCTCGGTTCGACGCGCATCGGCGAGGTCCGGCTCACCCGTCCGCCGCGCACCGCGGTGGTGCTGTGGTTGCTGATCGCCGTGCCGTCGCTGCTGCAGATCGTCGTCCCCGCCGTCCTCGACGCCCTCGAGCGTGACCCCACCCAGATCCGGGACCACCAGTGGTGGCGGATCGTCACGTCGGTTGCGGTGCAGGACGGGGGACTGGCCGGAACCGCGGTGAATCTGCTCGTTCTCGCGTGGGTCGCCCCGCTCGCGGTCCGGGTCTGGGGTGGAGTGCGGGCGGTCCTTCTGTTCGTGGCGAGCCAGATCATCTTCGGCCTGTTCACCGCGTTTCTGTTCCCGTCGCCGGGGGCGGGCAACTCGGGTGCCACGCTTGCGCTGGCCGCGTCCCTCGCCGGTCTGGTGGTGATGCAGTCCAAGGAGTGGCGAGCACTCGCCGCGAGCGGCGGCATCGTCGCCGCCGGTGTCCTGCTGGTGGTCGTCGACGACGCCCACGGATTGGCTGTGCTGACCGGGGCGCTGCTGGGTGCGGCACTGGCCACCGTCAGTCCGCCACCGGGAGACCCACCGGACCGCGTCCGGGCCCTGTGAGAGGCTGTCGATGTGCTGCTGCGATCTCTGAATCCTCTGGCCGTCGCCCAGGGCGACGACATTCCCGACGCCATCCGGATCGGCGACGCCACCCTGTCGCGCGGTGACGTGCTCGGTGCGGCGACGTCCGTGGCCGAGCGTGTGGCACGCGCGGATCGGGTCGCGATCCTCGCCACCCCCACCGTCACCACCGTCCTCGCCGTCGTGGGCTGCCTCATCGCCGGTGTGACCGCGGTGCCGGTGCCGCCCGATTCCGGTCCCGCCGAACTCGAGCACATCCTGCGTGATTCCGGTGCGCAGGCGTGGCTCGGTGAGGCGCCCGCGGACACGGCCGGGCTGCCCGTCGTTCCGGTCCGCGTCCACGCCCGGTCGTGGCACAGCTACCCGGAACCGCCCGAGTCGGGCATCGCGTTCGTGCTCTACACGTCCGGCACCACAGGACCCCCCAAGGGAGTGCTGATCAGCAGGAAGGCCATCGCCGCCGGCCTCGACGCCCTCGCCGACGCCTGGCAGTGGACCCGCAACGACACACTGGTGCACGGACTTCCGCTGTTCCACGTCCACGGACTCATCCTGGGTGTGCTGGGACCGTTGCGTATCGGCAGCCGTCTCGTCCACACGGTCAAGCCCACCCCGGCGGCCTACGCCGCCGCACACGGAACGATGTACTTCGGTGTCCCCACGGTGTGGGGTCGCATCGCCGACGACCCCGAGTCGGCGCGCGCGCTGTCGGGTGCGCGACTGCTGGTGTCGGGCAGCGCCCCGCTGCCCGTGCCGGTGTTCGAGAAGCTGCACGAGCTGACCGGGCTCGCACCGATCGAGCGGTACGGCATGAGCGAGACGATGCTCACGCTCAGCACCAGGGCCGACGGCGAGCGTCGCCCGGGGTGGGTCGGAGTGCCGGTCCGCGGCGTCGAGACCCGGCTGCGCGACGAGCGCGGCGGCGACGTTCCCCACGATGGCGAATCCATCGGCGGACTGCAGGTGCGGGGTCCGATGCTCTTCGACGGCTATCTCGGCAAGCCCGACGCGACGGCCGAATCGTTCACGGACGACGGCTTCTTCAAGACCGGCGACGTCGCCGTCATCGACCCGGACGGGTTCCACCGCATCGTCGGCCGCGAATCCACGGACCTCATCAAGTCGGGTGGATTCCGGGTCGGGGCAGGGGAAGTGGAGACATCTCTCCTCGGCCACCCGAGCGTGCGGGAAGCCGCGGTGGTCGGCCTCCCGGACCCGGACCTCGGCCAGCGGCTCGTGGCCTTCGTGGTGGGGGACGACGTCTCGGAAACCGAGCTGATCGAGCACGTGGCCACCGAACTGTCGGTGCACAAGCGGCCCCGCGAGATCCGTGTCGTCGAGTCGCTTCCGCGGAACGCGATGGGCAAGGTGCAGAAGAAGCAGCTGTTCTGAAATCGGTAAGGTGGCGTGCGATACCGGCCCAACACGGATTGGCAGGCGCACAGTGAGTGTCGAGAGCATCGTCCAGAGCACCCGAATCGTCCTCGCCTCCCGGCCGGACGGCGCGCCCACCACCGACAACTTCCGGCTCGAGGCGGTGAACCTCCCCGACCCCGCCGAAGGCCAGGTGCTGATCCGCGTCATCTACCTGTCCCTCGACCCGTACATGCGCGGCCGGATGAGTGCCGCGGAGTCCTACGCCGACCCGGTCGAGATCGACGAGGTCATGGTCGGTGGCACCGTCGGACAGGTGGTCGACTCCCGGCACCCGGATTTCGCAACCGGTGACTACGTTCTCGGGTACGCGGGCTGGCAGTCGCACGCCGTGGTCGACGGCAACCAGCTCCGCACACTCGACCGCCGCGCCGCGCCGTTGTCGACCGCCGTCGGAGTTCTCGGCATGCCCGGCTTCACCGCGTACTCCGGCCTGTTGAAGATCGGGCAACCGAAGGCAGGCGAGACGGTGGTCGTCGCGGCGGCCAGCGGTCCGGTCGGCTCGGCGGTGGGGCAGATCGCGAAACTGAAGGGCGCCCGGGCCGTCGGGATCGCGGGCGGACCGGAGAAGTGTGCCTACCTGCTGGACGAACTCGGATTCGACGCCGCCGTCGACCACCGGTCACCGAACTTCGCCGAGGAACTGCGCGCCGCGTGCCCCGACGGCATCGACGTCTACTTCGAGAACGTCGGCGGTGCGGTGGCCGCGGCCGTGCTGCCGCTGCTCAACCTGTATGCGCGAGTTCCCGTGTGCGGCCTGATCGCGCAGTACAACGACACCGAGACGCCCGAGGGGCCGGATCGGCTGCCCGGCTTCTTCACCCGGGTGCTGGTCAAGAGCCTCACGATCCGCGGATTCATCCAGCGCGAGTTCGTCTCCGAGATGTACGCGGACTTCCAGCGTGATGTGTCCGGGTGGATCCGGGACGGGCGATTCGCCTACCGCGAGGACATCGTCGACGGGCTCGAGAATGCGCCCGCGGCGTTCATCGGTCTGCTCCGGGGCAGCAACTTCGGCAAGCTCGTGGTCCGGGTCGCCGAGGAGGACTAACGGGCCGTATTCGCCCTGGACACGGCGCTGTCGTGATACAACGGTGACAGAAGCGAACCCTCGTTATGTTTGCGTGATGTCGATGATGCGGGAGTTCGGTGTCATCCACATAGGGGAGTGATCAGATCTATGACGAATCATAGTTCGGGGCCCGGTTCGCAGATCCTCGTCGACGGCAGGCCCGCCTCCGCCCCGCTGCGCGACACGCTGACGGTCGCGCAGAAGCTGGTCCGGCATTTCGCCGACAACGTGACCCCCTGCGGTTCACTGCCCGGCGAACAACTGCAGAGCGACGTCATGGATTTCACGATCGTCTGCCTCGGTCTCGGTATCCAGATGCTCGACGAGGGCATCAGCCCGACGGACGAGGACCTCGCGGAGGTGCGTAACAGTTCCGCGCGCTGGGCCCGCGAGGGGTTCCCGTTGAAGCTCGTGCTCCGCATTCTCCACGAAGGCATCCAGGAGGCCGGCGACCTCGTCGCCTCGAACGCCCGCAAGGAAGACCTGCCCGAACTCCTGGTCATCCAGAAAGTGATGTTCACGCTCCTCGAATGCGTGACCGTCGCCGCCACGACCAGCTACGTGGAGGAACTCGAAGCCGTCAACAGCGAACGCGACGGTGCCGCGGTCAACCTCGTCACGGCGCTGCTCAGCGGCAGAAAGGCGGCGACCGCCGCGCGGCACGCGGGTGTGGAGCTGGCCGACGAGTACGTCGTGCTGGGGCTGTCGATTCCGTCGCATCCCACGGAGGCCGTGACCCACCGGCGCAAAGCCGTCGTCGCCCGGCAGAAACTCCGCCGGTTGCAGATCGAGCTGGCGGACGCCGCGGGTGGTGCCGCCCTCTGTTCGCTGAGCCCGGACGGCGGAACACTGTTGCTGCCGGGCTCGCCCGAGCGGGCCTGGATGGTGTCGCTGCTCGACCGCATCGGAGCCGCCGCCGGAGTTCCCCTCACCGCGACGGCGACGCGGGTCCGCACCGCCGGTATCCCCGCGGCCGCGGACCAGGTCCACGAACTCCTCGGCCTCGCCCACCAGCTGGCGCTGGAACCGGGCCTCTACGAAATGGACGATCTGGCGCTCGAATACCAGCTCACCAGGCCCGGGCCCGGCCGGACCCACCTGGCGCGGCTCCTCGAACCGTTGCAGGGCTCACCCGAACTGATCGAGACGCTCGAGGTGCACATCGGCCACGATCTCAATCGGCAGCGCACCGCGAAACAGATGCACCTTCACACCAATACGGTGGACTACCGTCTCAAGCGGGTGGCGCAGCTGACGGGCTGCGATCCGACCCGCCCGTCCGGACTGCGGCAGATCCAGGCCGCGCTCGTCGCCCGCAGGCTCGAGGTCGAGCAACCCGATCGCTGACATCGCCCTGATCCGGCCGCCCGCCACCGGCGCAGCGTCGTACGCTGCACCGTTCGCTACGATGTGGGCCGGATCATATTCGGTCCGGGTGTGTCGGTGGTCGTCTCGTGACCGAAATGTTAGGGAGGCAGGCGATGGCCGGAGGGCGTCATTCGAGCGCGGGACAGGAACGCGGTGGTCGCTCGCCCGGGTTCTACGCGGTGTGCGCCGCTGTCGTGCTCGGACTCGTGGCCTCCGTGGTCGTCGTCGTGCAGGCGGTGCGCTCCTGGGCCGACGACTGTGATCAGGTCACCGACTACACCCTCGCCGCCGACCCGAGCATCGTGCCCGCCCTGAGCAGCATCCTCGGCGAAGCGAACGACACCGACCTGGGCTGCGCGAACGTCGCCGTCAGCGCCGCGACGTCCGGCGACATCGCGGGACGACTCGGCAAGGGAACCGACGCCCCGGACCTCTGGATCCCCGACACCGGCGCCTGGGTGGGCAAGGCGGCACTCACCGCTGCCGGTCCGGTCGAGGTGATGACGGGGTCGATCGCATCCTCGCCCGTTGTCCTGGCCTCCCGCGAGGAGGACGCCCCCACGTCGCCGACGTGGCTCGCCGCCCTCCAGATCAAGGACATCCAGCTGGGCAACCCCCTCGTGACCGGGGTCGCGCAGGCTCCGATCAACGCGGCACTCGCCGAGGGCCAGGCCGACCCCGTGTCTGCGGGGACGGTGCGGGCCGCGCTGGTCCCGCTCGCGCAGGAGGAGAGTGCTCGTACCGCGGATGAGCCCATCGGTGAGGAGATGCTGCAGGGAGTCGTCGACAACGGTGGAGTCGCCGTGGCCACCGAACAGTCCGTGCTCGAATTCTCCGACGGTGACGGCGCACCCTCGCTCACCGCGACGGTGCCCCCCACGGGCAGCAATTTCATGAACTTTCCTCTCGTCGTCACCTCGCCGGCCCCCGACCGGCACTACCGGGCCACCCAGGTGGCACGTGCCGTCGCCGCTGTTCTGGGCGGTGAGGAGGCCCGTGCGGTACTCGCGGAGAACGGATTCCGCGGACCCGACGCAAGCCCGCCGGCCGGCGACCGTGGCGTCGGCCGAGTCACCAAGCTCGCGCTCGAGGACGAGTCGGCGCTACAGGACGCCCTCGGCGGGTGGGCGTTGATGGCGCTGCCCATCCGCACGCTCGTCGCGATCGACGTATCGGGGTCGATGGAGACCCCCGCAGGGAACCGGTCGCGCATGGACCTCACGGTCGATGCGGCGCTCGCCGGCAATGCGATGTTCCCGGACAGCGTGTCCGCCGGGTTGTGGGCGTTCTCGCAGGGGCTCGGCGGGGGACCGCAGGACTACAAGGAGATGGTCCCGATCCGCCGCTACGACACGGTGGTCGACGGCCTCACACAGCGCCAGCTGATGGCGCAGCAGGCGGGGAAGGTCGACGGGCTGATCGGCGGCGGCACCGGCCTGTACGACACGACGCTGGCCGCGTTCCGGACGGTGCAGGAGACGTACGACCCGCGCGCCGTGAACAGTGTGATCATCCTGACCGACGGCGCCAACGAGGATCCGGACTCCATCACGAAGGAACAGCTTCTGAGCATCCTGCAGCGCGAGACGGATCCGGCGCGGCCCGTCATCATCGTGACGATCGGCATCACCGGCGACGCCGATGCGGCCACACTCGCCGAGATCTCGCGGGTCACCGGAGGGTCGAGCTACGTCGCGAAGGATCCCGCCGACATCGCCAACGTGTTCGTCAACGCGCTGGCCGCGCGCGGTCGCAGCTAGCGGAATTCCGTTCCGGCGCAGTCGGACTTTTGAGGCCGCACCCCTAGCCATTTATCGGGTGGTAGTGCTTTGGTGAAAGGGGGAGTCGGACTCAATCGAGGAGCTCGTCATGGCCAAGCCGTTCAGAGGTGTCGTCAATCTCGATATCCGGGACTCGATCCCGGATTGGGGTCCGTACGAGCAGCCGAAGGCGCCGCCCGGTTCGCCGAACGTCCTCTACATCGTGCTCGACGACGTCGGTTTCGGAGCGATGGGCTGCTACGGCGGGCCGATCGAGACCCCGAACATCGACCGGATCGCCGCGAACGGTCTGCGGTACGGCCAGTGGCACACCACCGCCCTGTGTTCCCCGACGCGATCCTGCCTGCTGACGGGGCGTAACCACACCACCAACGGGATGGCGTGCATCAGTGAGTGTGCTGTCGGATTCCCCGGTGGGAACGGGCACATCCCTCCCGAGTGCGCCACCCTCGCCGAGATCCTGGTCGAGCAGGGCTTTTCCACCGCGATGGTCGGCAAATGGCACCTGTGTGCCGAGGACGAGATGAACCTGGCATCGACGAAACGGAACTGGCCGGTCGGCCGCGGCTTCGAGCGCTTCTACGGCTTCCTCGGCGCGGAGACGAACCAGTGGTATCCGGATCTCGTGCACGACAACCATCCCGTCGAGCAGCCCGCCACCCCGGAGCAGGGCTACCACTTCAGCGTCGACATCACCGACCACGCGCTCGACTACCTCGGCGACGTCAAGGCAATTGCCCCGGACCGGCCGGTGTTCCTGTACTACGCACCCGGCTGCGCGCACGCACCGCACCATGTGCCCCAGGAGTGGTCCGACCGCTACCGCGGCAGGTTCGACGACGGCTACGAGGCGATGCGCGAGCGGACCCTGGCCCGGCAGAAGGAGATGGGCCTCGTACCTCCGGACACCGAGTTGCCGCCGCTCAACCCGATCGGCACCCCCGACTCCCGCACCGGACCCGACGGCCAGCCGTTCCCACCGCTGGACTTCACCCGCCCCTGGGACACCCTGTCCGACGACGAAAAACGGCTCTTCGCGCGCATGGCCGAGGTGTACGCCGGTTTCCTCTCGCACTGCGACGACCAGATCGGCCGACTGCTGGCCTACCTCGAGGAGATGGAGCAGCTCGACAACACCATCATCGTGGTGGTCTCCGACAACGGCGCCAGCGGCGAGGGCGGACCCAACGGTTCGGTCAACGAGAACAAGATCGCCAACAGCGTGCCGGACGATCTCGCCGAGAATCTGAACAAGCTGGACCAGCTCGGCGGCACCGAGACCTACAACCACTACCCGAACGGGTGGGCGATGGCCTTCAACACCCCGTTCAAGATGTGGAAACGCTACTCGTTCAACGGCGGCACCAGCGATCCGTGCATTTTGTCGTGGCCCGCCGGGATCGAGGCCCGCGGCGAGACCCGCGACCAGTACCACCACGCCATCGACATCGTCCCGACGCTGCTCGACTGCCTGGGTGTCGAACTCCCCGAGACGGTGAAGGGGTACACCCAGCACCCGATCCAGGGTGTGAGCATGCGCTACAGCTTCGACGCCGGCACCATCCCGACCGCCAAGCACACGCAGTTCTATTCGATGCTCGGCGGAAGGGGGATCTGGCACGACGGCTGGAAGGCCGTCACCACCCACCCGACGCTGAGCGGGTGGAGTCGTTTCCCGGAGGACACCTGGGAGCTGTACCACACCCAGGTGGACCGAGCCGAACTCCACGACCTCGCCGCCGAGGAACCCGGCAGACTCGCCGAGCTCGTCGGGCTGTGGTTCCACGAGGCCGGCGCGAACCAGGCGCTGCCGCTCGACGACCGCTCGCCCGTCGAACTCCTCACCACCCCACGTCCGCAGCTCGCACCGCCGCGCAACCGCTACGTCTACCGACCCGGCGGCGCGGAGGTACCGGAGGCGGTGGCGGTCAACCTCCGTAACCGCTCCTACTCGATCGGGGCGCTCGTCGACCTCCCCGAACCCGGTGCCTCGGGAGTGTTGTTCTCCCACGGTGGCAGGTTCGGTGGGCACTCGCTGTACGTCAAGGACAACCGGCTGCACTACGTGTACAACTTCCTCGGCAGCGATCAGCAGAAGATCGATGCGACCGAGGACCTGCCGACCGGGGAGAACCTCATACTGGCCGCGTCGTTCGAGAAGGACGGTGAGGACCCACCCGGGACCGCCCACGGGGTCCTGAGCCTGTACTACGGCGACCGCAAGGTCGGCGAGGGCCGAATCCGAACGCAGCCCGGCAAATTCAGCATCGGAGGCGGCGAGGGTCTCAATGCCGGCCGGGACAGCGGCGAACCCGTCACCGACGACTACCCGGGTGCGTCGCCGTGGGCCTTCACCGGTGGGACGTTGAACCGAATTGCGATCGACGTCAGCGGCGAACCGTTCGTCGACCTCGAACGCGAAGCCGCGGCCATGCTCTCCCGCGAGTGAGAGCGGAAGGGCCATGACGGAACCCCTTCCGAGCTGGCGTGAGGGTGATGGCAAGGCGGCCATCGTGGGATTCGTCGGGCGGGTGACGGCGGAGGGCGTCCCCGTGGAGGATCGGATCGCGGTCTTCGACAACGACGGCACTCTGTGGTGTGAGAAGCCGATGCCCATTCAGCTCGACTTCATCCTGCGCCGTCTCGTCGTCATGGCCGAGCACGATGAGGATCTTCGCACCCGTCAGCCCTGGCAGGCCGCCTACACGCAGGATTACGGCTGGTTGAACGACGTCATCAGGCGGCACTACAGCGGCGACGACAGCGGCGTGAGAGAACTCGCCGCCGGTGTGCTGACCGGTTTCGCCGATGTAACCGTGGAGGAATTCGAGGCCGGGGCGGACCGGTTCCTGCGCACCGCACGGCATCCCACCCTCGACCGCGACTACCTGGCGTGCAGTTACGCACCGATGGTGGAGTTGCTCGACTACCTGGCCGTCAACGGATTCCGCAACTACATCGTGTCCGGCGGTGGCCGCGATTTCATGCGGCCGATCAGTCACGACGTGTATGGCATTCCGCGGCAGCGGGTCATCGGCAGCGGGGTGTCACTGGCCTGGAAGCACGACGGCAGCAGCGGCGTGATCGTCCGCAGAGCGGAGGCGGACGTCCTCGACGACGGACCCGAGAAGCCGGTGCAGATCTGGAACCGGATCGGCAGGCGACCCCTGCTGGCGGCGGGAAACAGCAACGGGGACATCCCGATGCTGCAATTCTCGGAGGCGCCGGACCGGCCGTCGCTGCGGTTGCTGCTGCGCCACGACGACGCCGCCCGCGAGTTCGACTACGTCGCGGGCGCCGAGGAGGCGCTCGAACTGGCCGGAACCCAGGACTGGACCGTCGTCAGTATCGAAAACGACTGGGCAACGGTGTTCCCGCCGCAACTCGAATAGTCCGGGGAATCCTCGTGGGTTGGCCGCGAATCGGGGAATCGACGCCTAGCGTGATGCATGGCACGACCGGGCCCCGATTGCGCACCCTCCCGAACAGGAACACTCCATGGACACTGTCAGGTTCTTCGAACTCGCAACGGAAGTGTTCGAAGTGCTCGGTGTCCTTGCGATGGTTGTCGGGTTTCTCTTCGCCTTCTTCCTCGCGGTCCGCGCGTGGAGGCGGACCGGGGACGGTGCTCAGGCGTTCAAGACCCTGCGGGAGTCGCTGGGAGGCGCGATTCTGCTCGGCCTGGAATTGCTCGTCGCGGCCGACATCGTCAAGACGGTCACGTCCACACCGTCGCTGACCGATGCCGCCGTCCTGGGGGTGATCGTGCTGATTCGCACCGTGCTGAGCCTGTCCATCGAGATCGAGATCGACGGTGTCGCACCGTGGCGGAAGGCGTTCGTGACCGGACCGCAGGTGCTCGCCCACGCGGCGCGCTCGTCCGCGGGGCAGGAGCCGAGTTCGGGCCGGTGAGTCGCCGGCCCGAATCGGTCACACCGTCTGCGAGCGCTGGCGTAACCGGGTGTTGAGCACACCGAGTGCCGCGATGACGAGGAACAGGACGCACGTCGAGATCAGCTGGGTGCGGGCATCGGAGTCGAAGAGCATGAGCACGACGAAACCGCCGAGCATTGCGAGAGTGAGGTAGCTGAGCCACGGGAACAACCACATCCGCACGGTCAGCTTGCCCTCGCGTTCGAGCCGCGGGCGCAGCCGCAGATGCGAGACGACGATGAAGATCCAGATGACCAGCAGCGCCGAGCCGACGGCGTTCAGGAGAAGTCCCAGGAGGTCGTCGGGCAGCCACCAGTTGAGCAGGACGCTGACGAAACCGAAGAACACCGACAGCAGCACCGCGTTGAGGGGCACTCCGGAATTCGAGATCCGGGCCATGAACGCGGGACCGTCGCCGCGCCGGGACAGCGAATACGCCATCCGCGACGTGCCGTAGATGTTGGCGTTGAACGCCGACAACAACGCGACCACGACCACCAGTTCCATGAACCCGGCCACGTACGGGATGTGCGCCTGGTTGAGGACGGCCACGAACGGTCCGCTCTTCAGGTCCGAGGAATCCCAGGGAAGGACGAGGACCATGATCGAGATCGAGCCGAGGTAGAAGACGCTGATGCGCCAGACGACGCTGCGCATCGCCACGGCGATGGACCGCTCAGGGTCCTCGGATTCGGCGGCGGCGATGGTCACGATCTCGATGCCACCGAACGCGAACGCGACGACAAGCAGTCCCGCGGCGACGCCGGCGAAGCCCTCGGGCATGAAGCCGCCGTGGCCGAAGAGGTTGGTGGTGCCCACCGGTTCGGTGTCCGGCAGCAGGCCGAACACCAGCAGCACGCCGATCACCAGGAACGCGATGATGACGGTGACCTTGATGGCCGCGAACCAGAACTCGAACTCACCGAAGTTGCTGACCTTCGCGAGGTTGACCGCCGCGAAGAAGATCACGAACACGAGGGCGACGACCCACTGCGGAACACCCGGTAGCCAGCCGCTCACGATGCCGGAGGCGCCGGTGATCTCGGCGCCGAGAACCATGATCAGCATGAACCAGTAGAGCCAGCCCATCACGAATCCGGCCCATTCGCCGATGCCGATCCGCGCGTAGTGCGAGAAGGACCCGCTGGCGGGGATCGCCGCTCCCATCTCGCCGAGCATGCGCATCACGAACACGACGATGATGCCGGCGAGCAGGTAGGAGACGAGGACGGCGGGACCGGCGGTCGCGATACCGACACCGGTACCGAGGAACAGTCCGGCACCGATCGCGGAACCGAGGCCCATCATCGTGAGGTGACGGACCTTCAGGCCCCGGCCCAGGGTGCTGGTCGAATCGGTCATGGTGTCGGGTGTTCGCGAACCGCTCACTGCGTCAGTCGTTTGCGTGCAGAGCGGCGTTCAGTTCCACGCCGGTGCCCTTCCACGGCACGACCTCGACGGCTCCCGACACGGAGTTGCGACGGAACAGCAGGTTGGACTGGCCGTTGAGTTCCTTGGCCTTCACGACGGTGCCGTCCGGCCCGGTGACCTTGGTTCCCGCGGTCACGTACAGGCCGGCCTCGAGGACGCAGTCGTCGCCGAGCGAGATGCCGAGACCGGCGTTGGCGCCGAGCAGGCAGCGCTTGCCGACGGAGATGGTCTCCTTGCCGCCACCGGACAGGGTGCCCATGATCGAGGCGCCGCCGCCCACGTCGGATCCGTCGTCGACGACGACGCCCGCGGAGATACGGCCTTCGACCATGGAGTTGCCGAGCGTGCCGGCGTTGAAGTTGACGAAGCCCTCGTGCATCACGGTGGTGCCGCTGGCCAGGTGGGCGCCGAGGCGCACGCGGTCGGCGTCGGCGATGCGGACGCCGGACGGGACGACGTAGTCGACCATGCGCGGGAACTTGTCGACACCGAACACGGTGACCACACCGCGGATGCGCAGGCGCGACCGCACCTTCTCGAAGCCCTCGACCGCGCAGGGGCCGAAGTTGGTCCACACCACGTTGGACAGCAATCCGAACAGACCGTCGAGGTTGACGCCGTGCGGGGTCACGAGGCGATGCGAGAGGAGGTGAAGGCGCAGGTAGGCGTCGTGTGCGTCGGCCGGCGGCGCGGACAGGTCGGCGATGGTGGTGCGCACCACGACCTGGTCGACCTCACGCGCTTCGTCGGGTCCGGCGAGGAGTGCCAGATCGGAGGGGATGTCGCCACCCTCGATCCGCACGGTGCCCGCGTCGTCGAAGTTTCCCAGCTCGGGTGCCGGGAACCAGGTGTCGAGGACCGTGCCGCCGACGGTCACGTTGGCGATGCCTACTGCTGATGCTCCCTGTGTGCTCACGGCAGTAGAGGTTACTGCCTCATTACTCGGGCATTCCCAGCGGTCGTTATCGGGGCGTGATCGAATCGAAACCGAGCGGGTTCCGGGCGGGTGGGGGAGTATGCACGGGGCACGTGGGACACACCGGGAAAGGTCGTGGCAATGCGCATTTCGAGGTTGGGTCGATTCGTCGGAGGCGGCCTGCGGGCGGCGGCAGCGGGCGCACTGCTCGCGGGAGTCGTGTCGGTGGTGGCGCCGCAGACCGCGTCCGCCGCCCCGGTGTGCCCGGGCGCCGGTCAGGCGCCGGTTCTCGTGGGGCGGGTGCCGGGTGCGGCGCTCGAGGGAGTCGCCGTGGACGGCGGGGGTCGCCTCTACACGACGGACCTCGTGAGCGGACGCGTGTTCCGCCTCGACGCCCCGGGAGCCCCCGCGGTCCCGGTCGCGACGGTGCCGGACGGCGGGGCCGGGGCGCTGGCCTGGGCGTCGGACGGCTCACTGCTGGTGGGATACGGCGCGGACGCCCGCGTGTTCCTCGGCGACATCCTGCGTCCGGGCGCGATCGCGAAGCTGAACACCGCGACCAACGTGCTCACCCCGTTCGTATCGGGACTGAGCGCGGCCAACGGACTCGATGTCGCCGCCGACGGAACCGCATACGCCACCAACGACTTCGGAACCCAGATCGGGCGGGTGTTCGCCGACGGGCGGGTGGAACCCAACTGGGCGACGCTGCCCAGCGCCAACGGTGCGGTGCTCGGCGCGGACGATCGGTACCTCTATGTGTCGCGGACGTTCGTGAATCCGGGTGTGAGCCGGATCCCGCTGGCGAACCCGCGAGCGCCCGAGAGCATCCTCGACCTGTCCGGTCTCGACACGTTCGCCGCGCCCGACGGCCTGGCCATGGACTCGCGAGGCCGTCCGGTGGTCCCGGCCAACGTGCGCGGCGAGATCTGGCGCCTCGACTCGCCGGGGCAGTACTGCGTGCTGGCGTCCGGTCTGCCGACGTCGAGCATGGTCGTCTACGGGCAGGGGTCCGGCGGCTTCTCGGCGGGACGGCTGTTCCGCATCGGTTTCGACGGTGCGATCTACGAGATCCCCGGCGGCGTCGACGGGTAGCAACACCCGAGCGGGCGGACGGGTCGGCTTAGGGTGGACGGGTGAGCCCACTCGACCTCCACGCCGATCCCATCGACCTCACCGCCGCCCTGGTGGACATCCCGAGCGTCTCGCACGACGAGTCGGCGATCGCCGCCGCCGTCGAGTCGGCGCTGCGGGAGCAGACCACCGGTTTCGAGATCATCCGCAACGGCAACGCCGTGCTCGCCCGGACCGATCGGGGACTGCCGAGCCGGGTGATGCTCGCCGGTCACCTGGACACGGTGCCGATCGCGGACAATGTGCCCTCCCGGCGTGAGGGTGATCTGCTGCACGGATGCGGAACGGTCGACATGAAGTCGGGCGACGCGGTGTTCCTGCACCTCGCCGCCACCACCCGGAACCTCGCGCACGATCTGACCCTGGTGTTCTACGACTGCGAGGAGATCGCAGCCGTGCACAACGGGCTCGGACGGATCGAACGCGAGATCCCCGACTGGCTGCGCGCGGACGTCGCGATCCTCGGCGAGCCGACCGGAGGTCTCATCGAGGCGGGGTGTCAGGGCACGTTGCGGGTGACGCTGACCACCCGCGGCACCCGCGCGCACTCCGCGAGATCGTGGCTGGGTGACAACGCGATCCACCGCTTCGCCCCGGTCCTGCAGCGGCTGTCGGACTACACGGCGCGGTCGGTGGACATCGACGGCTGCGTGTACCGGGAAGGGTTGTCCGCCGTGCGGATCTCGGGCGGCGTCGCGGGCAACGTGGTTCCCGACGCGGCGGAGATGGACGTGAACTTCCGCTTCGCCCCCGACCGCAGCGCCGAGCAGGCCATCGACCACGTGCGGGAGGTCTTCGACGGCCTCGAACTGGGTTTCGAGGTCACGGACCTGTCGCCGGGAGCCCTGCCCGGGTTGAGCGATCCGGCGGCTGCGGCCCTGATCGAGGCGGCGGGCGGCGAGTTCCGCGCCAAGTACGGGTGGACGGACGTGTCACGGTTCTCCGCCCTCGGCATCCCGGCCGTCAACTACGGCCCCGGCGATCCGAACCTCGCACACAAGCGGGACGAGCACGTGCCCGTCCAGCAGATCACCGACGTGACGACCGTGCTGCGCGCCTATCTGAGCGCCCCGTGACTGCCCGGTGCCCCGAACGGGCCACCCGCTAGCCTGGGGCGCATGGCACCCGAGAAGAACAGTCACGGCCGGAAGTCCTCGTCCGTGAAGCACCGGGGTCCGGTGCAGTTGAGGCGCGCCCGCAAGGCCGACACCACCACCACCGACGAGCGGTTGCTCGACGAGCGGGGCTCGACCGACTGGGTGCACACCGACCCCTGGCGGGTACTGCGGATCCAGAGCGAGTTCATCGAGGGGTTCGGTGCCCTGGCCGAGGTGCCGCGCGCGGTCACCGTCTTCGGTTCCGCTCGCACTCCGGACGGCCACCCGGAGTACGAGGCGGCACGGGCGCTGGGTGCCCGCCTGGCCGAGGCCGGCTACGCCGTCATGACCGGCGGCGGCCCCGGCGTCATGGAGGCGGCCAACCGCGGCGCCAGCGAATCGGGTGGTTACTCCATCGGCCTCGGCATCGAGCTGCCGTTCGAGGAGGGCCTCAACGAGTGGGTCGACCTCGGCATCAACTTCCGCTACTTCTTCGCGCGCAAGACGATGTTCGTGAAGTACTCGCAGGCGTTCATCTGCCTGCCCGGCGGGTTCGGGACGCTCGACGAGCTGTTCGAGGCGCTGACTCTGGTGCAGACGCGCAAGGTCACGAGATTCCCGATCGTCCTGTTCGGCACCGAGTACTGGTCCGGGCTCGTGGACTGGTTGCGGGGAACTCTCCAACGCAGCGGCAAGATCTCGGAAGGTGACGTCAATCTCTTGCACGTCACGGACGATGTGGAGGAAGCGGTGCAGATCGTCATACGGTCGCAGCAGGGTGTCGACGAAGCTGCCCTGCTCGGGACGGAGGACCAGTGGTGATACCGGAAACTGTTCCACCGCGGTCGTTCTCGGTGTGCGTCTACTGTGCGTCCGGTCCCGTGGACGACCACTTCCTGGAACTCGCGTCCCGGGTGGGTACCGAAATCGGAAAGCGCGGTTGGCAACTCGTGTCCGGCGGCGGCAACGTCTCGATGATGGGCGCGGTGGCCGAGGCTGCCCGCGCGGCAGGGGCGACAACCGTCGGTGTCATTCCGAAAGCTCTGGTGCACAGAGAAGTCGCCGACGTCGACGCCGACGAGCTGGTGGTCACCGACACCATGCGCCAGCGCAAGCAGATCATGGAGGACCGGGCGGACGCGTTCGTCACGCTGCCCGGCGGTATCGGCACGCTGGAGGAGCTGTTCGAAACGTGGACCGCGGGCTATCTCGGTATGCACGAGAAACCGGTGGTCCTGCTCGATCCGCACGGTCACTATACGGGGCTGCTCGACTGGCTCGACGGACTGCGGGGCGGCGGTTTCGTGGCGCAGCGCGCCCTCGACAGGCTGCTCGTCCGGGTCGATGTCGGGGAGGCGCTGGACGCCTGCGTCTCCTGAGGCGCCGCCCGGTCCGCGTCGTGGCGCACGTTGTTACCGTGCAGTAAGGTGACCTGACTCATACTGCAGGCCTGAGGGGATGTCATGCGTTCTGAAGCTCGTTCGACGATCGGGGTGGTCGACCTCGCGAGGCGGTTGCCGGCCATGATTCCGGAGCTGCCGATCATGGCGAAGGGGGTCCTCGGCCTGATCCGGACCCCCGACGCGAGGGAATCGATCGGCCTCGTCTTCCAGCGCGCTGCCGCCGCGCACCCGCGCCGCACGTTCCTGCGGTTCGAGGGCGAATCGCTGAGCTACCGGAATGCCAACGTCCGCGTGAACCGGTACGCCCACGTGCTCGCCGACCTCGGAGTGGCACGCGGGGACGTCGTCGGGATCCTGGGGAAGAACTCGCCCGAGACGCTGCTCATCGCACTCGCCGCGGTCAAGCTCGGCGCCGCCGCCGGGATGCTGAACCACAACCAGCGCGGAGACGTGCTCGCGCACAGCATCTCGCTGCTCGACAGCCGGGTCCTGGTGGTGTCCGAGGCGTGCGGCGAGGCCATGGACTCGCTCGACGAACCGCCTGCCGTGCCCTCGGTGCTCTACTTCGACGACCTCGACCGGCTCGCCGAGAAGGCCGCAGACGACAACCCCGAGGTGTGCGAGCAGATCCAGGCCCGGGAGAAGGCCTTCTACATCTTCACCTCCGGCACCACGGGACTGCCGAAGGCCAGCCTGATGAGCCACTTCCGCTGGCTCAAGAGCATGTCCGGGCTCGGCAACATGGGCGTCCGGCTGCGTGGCAGCGACGTCCTGTACTGCTGCCTGCCGCTCTATCACAACAACGCGCTGACGGTGTCGCTGTCCTCGGTGCTCGGATCGGGTGCGACGCTCGCACTGGGCAAGCAGTTCTCGGCGTCCAAATTCTGGGCCGACGTCGAACTGAACCGGGCTACCGCGTTCACCTACATCGGCGAACTGTGCCGGTACCTGCTGAACCAGCCCGAGAAGCCCGGCGACCGCGACAACTCCATCCGGCTGATGGTCGGCAACGGTCTCCGCCCGGAGATCTGGTCCGAGTTCACCACCCGGTTCGGGATCTCCCGGGTGGCCGAGTTCTACGGCGCCAGCGAGTGCAACATCGCGTTCGTCAACGCCCTCAACGTCGACCGGACGGCAGGCATCTGCCCCCTGCCGCACGCCGTGGTCGAGTACGACGAGGACAGCGGATCGCCCCGGCGGCACTCCGACGGCAGGCTGCGGAAGGTTCGCACCGGCGACGTCGGACTGCTGCTGTCGAAGGTCACGGACCGGGCGCCGTTCGACGGATACACCGACGAGGAGGCCACCGACAAGAAGCTCGTCCGCGACGGCTTCGACGACGGCGACTGCTGGTTCGACACCGGCGACCTGGTGCGCAGGCAGGGCTGGTCGCACGTCGCGTTCGTCGACCGGCTCGGCGACACGTTCCGGTGGAAGGGGGAGAACGTCGCGACCACCGAGGTGGAGGGCGCGCTCCTCGCGCATCCTGCGGTCGAGCACGCCGTCGTCTACGGCGTCGAGATCCCCGGGACCGACGGTCGCGCCGGGATGGCCGCGGTGACGTTGCACGAGAACGAGAAGTTCGACGGTTCCGACGTCGCGGAGTTGCTGTTCCAGCGGCTGCCGTCGTACGCGGTGCCGCTGTTCGTCCGCGTCGTCGACTCGTTGGAACAGACGTCGACGTTCAAGAGCCGCAAGGTGGAACTCCGCAAGGAGGGCTACGACGTCGAGGACACCGACACGCTGCACGTGCTGTCCGGGCGCAGCGACGGGTACAAGCCCTCATACGACGGGTACGTCGACGAAGTGGCGAAGGGTTCGCTCCCCAAGGGGTAATGCGGCTACGCCGCCCGTGAGTACTTCTTAACCGCCCGCCGTTAACAAGTACTCACGGGTGGTGTCGATTTCGCTGCGTGCAATATTGGTGACATGGCCGAGACAGACGTACCGCCCGCGCCCGACCACCTGTCGCCCACGCTGTGCGGGCGCCCCGTGGCGGTCGATCGTGCGCTGGTGATGGCCATCGTGAACCGGACACCCGATTCGTTCTACGACCGCGGTGCCACGTTCACCGATTCCGCCGCCCTGTCGGCGGTCGACCGGGCTGTGGACGAGGGTGCCGACCTCGTCGACATCGGGGGCGTGAAGGCCGGACCGGGTGACGTCGTCGATGCGGCGGAAGAGACCCGACGGGTGGTGCCGTTCGTGGCCGCGATCCGCGAGCGCTACCCGGAGTTGCTCATCAGCGTCGACACCTGGCGCAGCGACGTGGCCCGGCTGGCCGTCGCGGAGGGCACCGATCTCATCAACGATACGTGGGCAGGCGCCGACCCTGCGCTCGTCGAGGTGGCCGCGGAGACGGGCGCCGGCATCGTCTGTTCGCACACCGGGGGAGCGGTTCCGCGGACCCGGCCGTTCCGCGTCCGCTATGCCGACGTCGTCGCGGACGTCCTCCGGGAAGTGGTGTCGGCCGCCGAGAACGCCGCCCGGCTGGGTGTGCCCGCCGACTCGATCCTCATCGATCCGACCCACGACTTCGGGAAAAACACCTATCACGGGCTCGAGTTGTTGCGGCGAGTGGAAGATCTTGTAAATACCGGATGGCCAGTGCTCATGGCGCTGAGCAACAAGGACTTCGTCGGGGAGACTCTAGGGGTAGATCTCGTCGAGCGGTTGGAGGGAACATTGGCAGCGACAGCGATGGCCGCCGCAGGAGGCGCCCGTGTCTTCCGTGTCCACGAAGTTGCCCCCACGCGTCGAGTGGTGGACATGGTGGCCGCGATTCAAGGCCGGCGCGCACCATCCCGCACCGTGCGGGGGCTGGCATGAGTGCCGTGGGGGCCCGGGCGGCCCGGACGATGGTGGCCGAGGAGCGCACCCCACGCAGCTGGGCCGAGGCGAACAGCTGGGACCAGCCGTCGTGGAGCATCGCCGAACTCGAACGGGCGAAGGCAGGGCGCACCGTGTCGGTGGTCCTGCCCGCGCTCAACGAGGAGGAGACCGTCGCCGCGGTGGTGGACACGATCCACCCCCTGCTCGGTGGTCTGGTGGACGAGTTGATCGTGCTCGATTCCGGATCGACGGACCTGACGGCGGAACGCGCACGCGCGGCGGGCGCCACCGTCATCAGCCGGGAGGAAGCGGTGCCCGCGTTCCCGCCCGTGGCGGGCAAGGGCGAGGTGCTGTGGCGTTCCGTCGCCGCGAGCACCGGCGACCTCATCGCCTTCGTCGACTCGGATCTCATCAACCCCGATCCGGCGTTCGTCCCGAAACTGCTGGGACCGCTGCTGACCGCCGACGGCATCCATCTCGTGAAGGGCTACTACCGCCGGCCGCTCCGCCTCAGCGGCACGGAGGACGCCAACGGAGGAGGCCGGGTCACCGAGCTGGTGGCGCGCCCCATGCTGGCCTCGCTCCGGCCGGAACTGACGTGCGTGCTGCAGCCGCTGGGCGGCGAGTACGCGGGCACCCGGGAGTTGCTGTCGGCGGTCCCGTTCGCCCCCGGCTACGGCGTCGAGATCGGTCTGCTGCTCGACACGTACGACCGTCTCGGACTCGGGGCGATCGGCCAGGTCAATCTGGGGGTGCGCAAGCACCGTAACCGCCCGCTGTCCGAACTCGGGGTGATGAGCAGGCAGATCATCGGCACGATGATGCGGCGCTGCGGGGTGCCCGACTCCGGGGCGGGTCTGACCCAGTTCCTGGTGGACGGCGACTCCTTCGTCCCGACGACGACGGACGTCGCGCTCGCCGATCGCCCGCCGATGAACACGGTGTGCCCCTGACCGCGCGCCCCTGAGGAAGGTTGCTGTCGGACGTCCGTGACAGGATCGGGGCATGGTGACAGCCCTGCTCTATCTGCTCGTCATGGCGTTCGTCGGCGCGATGCTGTTCCTCGCCGCCAGTGCGGTGTTCGGCCGTTCCGAGGAACTCGCGCCCCTGCCGCCCGGCACCACACTCACGGCCCTGCCCGCCGAGGGTGTGACGGGTGCCGACGTGGAGGCGCTGCGCTTCCAGCAGACGCTACGGGGGTACAAGGCGAGCGAAGTCGACTGGGCGCTGTCCCGGCTGGGACGTGAAATCGATTCGCTGCGTGAGCAGTTGGCGGCGGTTGAAGCCGCGTCCGAACGCCCGGGTGATCCCTCGTGACAGCCCCCGACGACCGGGTGCGGTGCGCGTGGGCGGTCGACACGGACGGGTCCCGGCTGTACCGCGACTACCACGACCTCGAGTGGGGTCGTCCGCTGCACGGCCGCGACGAGTTGTACGAGAGGCTGTGCCTCGAAGCGTTCCAGTCGGGATTGTCGTGGATCACGATTCTCCGCAAACGCGAGGCCTTCCGGGCCGCGTTCGCCGGGTTCGATCCGGAGGCGGTGGCCCGCTACACCGAACGGGACGTGGCGCGCCTGCTCGCGGACGCGTCGATCGTGCGGAACCGGGCCAAGATCGAGGCGTCGGTGAGCAATGCACGGGCCCTGCTGGAGTTGTCGGACACCGACCTGGACACCCTGCTGTGGTCGTTCGCCCCGCCGCCGCGCCCGAGCCGCCTCGCCACCGTGAACGACGTCCCGGCCGTCACTCCGGAGTCCACCGCGATGGCGAAGGAATTGAAGCGCCGCGGGTTCAAGTTTGTGGGCCCTACCACTGCTTATGCACTCATGCAGGCCACCGGGATGGTGGACGACCACGTGGCCGCCTGCTGGGTTCCGATCACCGCCTGAACTGCCGGTGGACCTGCCTATTTGTGACTCAGGTTCCCGGTACTCGTGTCCATAGGGAAGAATGGATGTCACAAGCCTCGCCGAGTGTTGGCGGGGTGCCAAAATTTGTCGAGGCGCAAGCAGGCAGCGCAGATCTGGAGGGAGCAGAGGATGGCGGCCATGAAGCCCCGGACCGGGGACGGTCCCCTCGAAGCAACCAAAGAGGGACGAGGAATCGTCATGCGGGTTCCGCTCGAGGGTGGTGGACGTCTGGTTGTCGAGCTCACCCCGGAGGAAGCTGCCGCACTCGGTGAAGAGCTCAAGGGCGTCACCAGTTAGTCGAGTGCGGAGAGAACCTCACAGGGCAGGCCCCGTCGCCGTTCTCGGTGCGGGGCCTGTTCCGTGTCCGGAACCGGGAGGCGAACGTTCGTGCTGGCCGATGTGACCGACCTGCTGGCGTGCCCGCAGTGCCGGTCCCGCGTGGAACTCGACGAAGGCACGATCCTGTGCGACCAGGGGCACGCCTTCGATGTGGCGCGGCAGGGCTACGTGAGCCTGATGACCGGGGCCGGCGGCAAGTTCGACGGCGACAGCCCCGAAATGATCGCCGCACGTGCGGACTTCCTCGGCGGCGGCAGCTTCGACCGGCTGATGGATGCCGTCGCCGACGCCGTCGTGGCGGGCACCGGGCCCGGCGACGATCCCCGGATCCTCGAGATCGGCGCGGGCACAGGCCACTACCTGGCGCGCGTCCTCGACGCCGTCCCGACCGGCCGGGGAATCGGCCTCGACGTGTCCAAGTACGCGGCCCGGCGCATCGCCAAGGCCCACCGACGCGCCGGAGCAGTGGTTGCCGACGTGTGGCAACACCTTCCGGTGCGGGACCACGTGCTCAGCCACGTCCTGTGCGTGTTCGCGCCGCGCAACGCCGACGAGGCGCACCGGGTGCTCGCCGACCGCGGGTCCCTGGTGGTCCTCACCCCCACGGAGCGGCACCTGGGGGAACTCGTGGACTTGCTCGGCATGGTCCGGGTGGACGACCGGAAGGTCGAACGTCTCGGGGCCGCGATGTCCGGGCGATTCGAGCGCACCGACCACATGGCCGTGGAGTACCCTATGTCGTTGTCGCACCTCGATGTGGCCCGGCTCGTCGGGATGGGGCCGTCGGCGCGGCACCTCACCCCCGACCGGCTGGCGTCCTCGATCGCGGCGCTGCCGCAGGAATATCCGGTGACGGCGTCGGTGACGGTGTCCACCTACACCCGCCTCTGAGCTCGTCGCTCAGCGCCGGGACAGTGCGTCCTGGTAGACGTCGAGGGTCTGCTGCGCGATGGCCGCCCAGGAGAACTCGGCGATCGCCCGCGCCCGTCCCGCCTTGCCCATCGCCTGGGCGGTGCCGACGTCGGCCGCGATTGTGTTGACCGCCTCGGCCAGCGCCTGTTCGAACGCCTCGGGCTCGTACGAGTTGTAGTGCACCAGACGGCCGGTGACCCCGTCCTCCACCACCTCGGGGATACCGCCGACGTCGGACGCGACGACCGCGGTCTCGCAGGCCATGGCCTCGAGGTTCACGATCCCCAGCGGCTCGTACACGGACGGGCACACGAAGACGGTTGCGGCCGACAGGATCTCCCGCACCTGGTCGGTGGGGAGCATTTCCCGGACCCAGAACACGTTGCCCCGATGCGCCGCGAGCGCGGCGACGGCCTGCTCGGTCTCGGCGGCGATCTCCGGGGTGTCGGGGGCTCCCGCGCACAGCACCAACTGGATCTCGGGCGCGAACTGGTGTGCCGCGGCGATCAGGTGACCGACGCCCTTCTGGCGGGTGATACGGCCGACGAACGCCACCATCGGCTGGTCCGGGTCGACGCCGATCTTCGCGAGGGCGGAGTCTCTCGGACCTGCCGGCCCGGCGTGCCAGACGGACGTGTCGATCCCGTTGCGCACCACGTGGACCCGGTGCGGGTCGACGAACGGATACGCGTCGAGGACGTCGAGTCGCATCCCGGCGCTCACGGCGATCACCGCGTCGGCGTGCTCCACGGCGTTGCGCTCGGACCACGAGGAGATGCGGTAGCCGCCGCCCAGCTGCTCCGCCTTCCACGGCCTCCGCGGCTCGAGGGAGTGGGCGGTGAGGATGTGGGGCACGTCGTACAACGCGGACGCCAGATGGCCCGCCAGGCCGGTGTACCAGGTGTGCGAATGCACGACGTCGGCACCGGTCGCGGCGTCCGCCATGCGCAATTCGGCGGACAGCGTCGCGAGTGCCGGATTGGCTCCGGCCAGCGCGGGATCGGGCGTGTGTACGACCGCTCCGATGCGCGGAGCGCCCATACAGTGCACGTCCACCTCACACAGCTGCTTCAACTGAGCAACCAGTTCGGTGACGTGTACACCCGCACCGCCATAGATCTCCGGTGGGTATTCCTTGGTCATCATCGCCACCCGCACCGGCCTAACGTAACCGTCCGGGCCGCTTCGGGCCACCGCTCTCGGACACATTCAGGTATCGGAGAAACCATGACTCGGCGCTTCGCTGGCGGGGGGAGTGGCCGCCCGATAGGTTGACAGGGTGAGGAGCCAGCCACATGTGCTTGGAATCGTGCTCGCCGGCGGCGAGGGCAAACGTCTCTATCCGCTCACCGCGGATCGGGCGAAGCCCGCTGTGCCTTTCGGAGGCGCCTACCGGTTGATCGATTTCGTGCTCAGCAATTTGGTCAATGCGGGATACCTCCGCCTGTGTGTTCTGACGCAGTACAAGTCGCACTCGTTGGACCGCCACATCTCTCAGACGTGGCGACTGTCCGGGTTCGCGGGTGAATACATCACTCCCGTTCCCGCGCAGCAACGTCTGGGCCCGCGCTGGTACACCGGTAGTGCGGACGCGATCCTGCAGTCGCTGAACCTCGTCTACGACGAGGATCCCGAGTACATCGTGGTGTTCGGTGCCGACCACGTGTACCGGATGGATCCCGAGCAGATGGTGCAGCACCACATCGAGTCGGGTGCCGGGGTGACGGTGGCCGGGATCCGGGTGCCGCGCAGCGAGGCGTTCGCGTTCGGCTGTATCGACAGCGACGAGTCGGGCCGCATCGTCCAGTTCCTCGAGAAGCCGGCGCATCCACCGGGAACCCCGGACGACCCCAACATGACGTTCGCATCGATGGGTAACTACGTGTTCACCACCAAGGTGCTCGTCGACGCCATCCGGGCCGACTCCGAGAACTCCGACTCCGACCACGACATGGGCGGCGACATCATCCCCGCCCTGGTCGAGGCGGGCGAGGCGTCCGTGTACGACTTCAAGGACAACATCGTTCCCGGCGCCACCGACCGCGACCGGGGCTACTGGCGCGACGTGGGAACGCTCGACGCGTTCTACGACGCCCACATGGATCTCGTGTCGGTCCACCCGATCTTCAACCTCTACAACCGTCGGTGGCCGATCCGCGGTGAGACGGAGAACCTGGCGCCGGCCAAGTTCGTGCAGGGCGGCCTCGCGCAGGAGTCCGTGGTCGGGGCCGGGTGCATCCTGTCGGCGGCCACCGTGCGCAACTCCGTACTCAGCTCCAACGTGATGGTCGACAGCGGCGCGACCGTGGAGGGCAGCGTCCTCATGCCCGGTGTGCGCATCGGCAAGGGTGCCGTCGTGCGCCGCGCGATCCTCGACAAGAACGTGGTCGTCGGCGACGGCGAGATCATCGGCGTCGACCTCGAGCGCGACAAGCAACGCTTCGCCGTCAGCAACGGCGGCGTCGTCGCCATCGGCAAGGGCGTCTGGATCTAGCGTGAGGGCCCCGGAACGAACGGGGCTCTCAGAGCTTGGACGCGCAGAGCAGACCGTCGCCGATCGGCAGGAACACACGGATCAGCTGGTCGTCCTCGGCGAGCGCCTTCGCAGCCTCGCGGACGGCGACGGTGGCCGCGTCACGCTGGCTCGGGTCGACGACCCGTCCGCCGTGCAGCGCGTTGTGCAGCACGATCGCGCCGCCCGGACGCAGCAGACGAACCCCTTCGCGGACGTAGTGCGGGTGATCGACCGGTGCGCTGTCGACGAACACCAGGTCGTACGCCCCGTCGGCGAGCCGCGGCAGAACGTCCAGCGCCCGGCCGTTGATCAGCCTCGTCCGGGCCGGTGCGATGTCGTTCGTCCGGAACGACAGCTTGGCGGCCCGCTGGTGCTCGGGTTCACTGTCGATCGTGGTGAGGACGCCGTCCTCGCGCATGCCCCGGAGCAGCCACAAACTGCTCACACCCGCGCCGGTTCCGACCTCGACGACCGTCTTGGCGTCCAGCATGCGGGCAAACAGGGCTAGGGCAGCACCGACCGCGGGAGGTACCGGTCCGGCACCGAGGTCGTCCGCCCGCTCCCTGGCCGCACCGAGGGCCTCGTCTTCACGGACAGCCCCTTCTGCGTGGGTGAGTATCCGTTCGGCATTTGTCTGCACGCACATGAGGCTATCGGGGTCTCGTCATCGCCGCTGCGAGGCGCGCTCGACAACGATGCCGCGACCTGCCCGGCCGCGATTCTCAGGAATACCTCAGCTTGCTCACACCGCACACATATCGCGGTGGGAAAGAGTATGTCCAACGCCAGATCCGAAGACCGCCCGGCGGGGAGATCACGACGACGGAGGAAAAGTCCGAGAAACGGGGAACAAATCCCGGCCCTCGGGAGTTGACGCCAATACCACGTTCAGTGATCTGCGGTCCTGAGTAGGAGGATCCACTTAACTCGATGAGCAACCACACGATGGCTCCAGACGAGAGAAACGCCGACGAGCAGCTGTCGGACGCCGAGCTGACGGGCACCGCTGTGTTCGATGCCACAGGCGAGAAGTCCGCCATGCCGTCCTGGGACGAACTCGTCCGCGAGCACGGCGACCGAGTCTACCGACTGGCCTACCGGCTGTCGGGCGACGCGCAGGACGCCGAGGACCTCACTCAGGACACGTTCATCCGCGTGTTCCGCTCCCTGTCCGACTACCAGCCCGGCACGTTCGAGGGCTGGTTGCACCGCATCACCACCAACCTCTTCCTCGACATGGTCCGCCGTCGTAACCGCATCCGCATGGAGGCGCTCCCGGAGGACTACGATCGTGTCCCGGCCGACGGGCCGAACCCCGAGGAGATCTACCACGACGCCCGCCTGGACGCGGATCTGCAGGCAGCGCTCGATTCGTTGGCCCCGGAGTTTCGCGCCGCGGTCGTGTTGTGTGACATCGAAGGACTGTCCTACGAGGAGATCGGTGCCACACTGGGTGTGAAGCTCGGAACCGTGCGTAGCCGCATCCACCGCGGCAGGCAGGCTCTGCGTGAGCATCTGGCTGTGAACGGAAAGGTTGACTCCGATCAGATCGGCGTCGGGTAGTTACCAGGAGGGACGAATGACGCAGGGGCGTGTACCTCGCCAGTTTGGCTCCACCGAACACCTGGCGAGTGAGGCGATCGCCGCCTACGTCGACGGTGAACTCCGCATGTCCGCTTATCTGCGCGCCGCCCACCACCTGTCGATCTGCGCCGAGTGCGCGTTCGAGGTGGACTCCCAGCAGCAGGCCCGGCGTGCCCTGCGCCGCAGCGGCGACGTCGCCATGCCGTCCGGCCTCCTCGGTCTGCTGAGCCAGATCCCCAGTTGCAACCACGGCGATCCCGCCGACAAGCCCCCGTTCGACTCCCACACCCCGGATTCGCCGCTCACGAGCGCGTACTCGATCACGAGCCGGATCTGGTCCCGGCGCCGGCGCCGTTGAGCGCTCCCGGACCGACGACGGCGGTGTCCGCGCTCAGCGAGGCATCGGTGATACTGGGGCGCGTGATTGACGCACACGAGGGGGACACGACAGCGTGACGGCGGATTACAAGACTCCGGGTTCCGATACGACGGCACCCGACGGTCCCGTGGCGGACGAGTCGGGCACGCTCCGCCCGGCGGACGCCCCACGGCTCGATCCGAGGCCCGTCTACCGGCCGCAGATCGACGCAGCGTCCAGCCGCGCTTTCGGCCGGCCCGGTGGCGTCACCGGTTCCTTCGCCCCGTCGGACGCCCGGAGTGAGAGCGAACCCTCGGTGAAGGTCGGTGCCCCCGACCCCGTACTGGCGGAGGCGTTCGGCCGGCCGGACGGCGAGGTCGACACCATTCAGCGTGATCCCAACGAGAAGCCCGCGACCCCGGCAGTCGAGGCACCGCCCGCCGACCCCTGGCGTGATCCCGACGCGGGCGTCGAACTCGGCTCGCCGGCGTTGCACGCCGAAGAACGTTCCCGACCGCCCGCCCCCGCGCTCAGCGCCCGCGAAGTTCTGTTCGGCGGCAAGGTGGCGCCGAAGGCGCTCGTCGCGCTCGGCGGAATCGCACTCGCGATCGGTCTGGTCGGCGGCCTCCTCGCCGCCGTGATCACCGCCGATCGCAGCTCGCTCACCAGCCAGAGCGTCACCCTCGTCCAGGGCGGCGGCGAGGACGACCTCGGCCAGTCGCCCGTCGCGCAGGTCGCGGACGCCGTGCTGCCCGCCGTCGTGTCCATCCAGGTGGCGGTCGGCGACCAGGGCAGTACCGGTTCGGGTGTCGTCATCGACGGCGACGGCTACATCGTCACCAACAATCACGTCATCTCCGCCGCGGCCACCGCCCCCGACGGCGGCAAGATCCAGGTGATCTTCTCGGACGGAACCAAGGCCGAGGCGCAGATCGTCGGTCGCGACATCAAGACCGACCTGGCCGTGCTCAAGGTGTCCGCCGACAACCTGACGGTCGCGGAACTCGGCAAGTCCGGCGACGTGCAGGTCGGTGAGGACGTCGTCGCCGTCGGATCGCCCCTCGGCCTCAGCAAGACCGTCACCCGCGGAATCGTCAGCGCCCTGCACCGTCCGATGCGACTGTCCGGCGAGGGCTCCGACACGAACGCCGTCATCGACGCCGTCCAGACCGACGCCGCCATCAACCACGGCAACTCGGGCGGCGCGCTCGTCGACGACACCGGCCGGGTCATCGGCATCAACACCGCCATGCTCAGCGAGTCCGGCGGTTCGGTGGGTCTCGGCTTCGCGATTCCCATCGACGACGTCACGACGGTCGCTCAGACCCTCATCCGGGACGGCAAAATGCACCACCCGGACATCGGTGTCAACGCCCGCACCGTCGTCAACGACAACACCAGCGGCGCCCAGGTGGCCAATGTCCGCTCGGACAGCCCGGCCGCGCGGGCCGGGATCGTCGAGAACGATGTGATCGTCAAGGTCGGCGACCGCACGGTCACCAGCGCCGACGAACTGGTCGTTGCCGTCAACCTGCAGAAGATCGGCGAGCCCGTCCGGGTTCAGCTGATCCGCGAGGGCCGGCTCGTCGATGTCGACGTGACCCCGGCCTCCGACTGACTCGAGAGGTTGCTGTGAGATCGCTCCGTCACCTGGGCAACACCCTCACCGCACAGTAGGCTGACCACGTGTTCGGCAACATTGGTTGGGGCGAGTTCATGGTCCTCCTCGTCGCGGCTCTGGTTATCTTGGGACCTGAGCGGCTTCCGGGTGCGGTCAGCTGGGTAACGAAATCACTGAGGCAGGTACGTGAGTATGCGAGCGGCGCCAGCCAGCAGCTCAAGGACGAGCTCGGTCCTGAGTTCGAGGATCTGCGTAAGCCGCTGTCGGACCTCAATCAGCTGCGCGGCATGACACCGCGCGCGGTCATCACCAAGCATCTGCTCGACGGTGACGATTCGATTCTCACCGGCAACTTCGACAAGCCGAGTTCGGTGTCGTTCGACAAGTCGGGGACGAAGGCCGTGAGCGCCGATCCGTCGACGCCCACTCCGCCGCAGAACAAACCGCTCGCGGCGGGCGAGCGCCCCCCGATCGACCTCGACGCAACATAGGCCCTCCGGGCTGGTGCGCCTTTCCGGTTGCTCCGGCAACCAGAAAGGCGCACAGGCGCGTAGCGCCTAGAGGTGGCGGGTGGTGTCGATCCCCAGCGACATTCCGGCGAGTCCGCGCTTGCGGACGGCCAGCTTGTCCGCGATGTCGCGGAGTGCCGTCGCGGCCGGCGAATCCGGGTGGCCGAGGACGATGGGAACGCCGCCGTCGCCGCCTTCACGGACCGCCTGCTCGAGCGGGATCTGTCCCAGCAGCGGCACCTTCGCGCCCACAGCCTTCGTGAGACGGTCGGCGACGGCCTGTCCGCCGCCGGATCCGAAGATGTCCATCCGGCTGCCGTCGGGCATGTCCATCCAGGACATGTTCTCGACGACTCCGACGATGCGCTGACGGGTCTGCAGTGCGATGGCGCCCGCGCGCTCGGCCACCTCGGCTGCCGCCTGTTGCGGGGTGGTGACGACGAGGATCTCCGCACCGGGGATCAGCTGCGCGACGGAGATGGCGACGTCGCCGGTGCCGGGCGGCAGATCGAGCAGCAGTACGTCGAGGTCGCCCCAGAAGACGTCGGCGAGGAACTGCTGCAGCGCGCGGTGCAGCATCGGTCCACGCCACACGACCGGGGTGTTGCCCTGGGTGAACTGGGCGATGGAGATCATCTTCACGTCGTGCGCGACGGGCGGCATGATCATGCGTTCCACCTGCGTGGGCTTGGCGTCGGTGCCGAGCATGCGGGGAACGGAGTGTCCGTAGATGTCGGCGTCGAGAACTCCCACCGACAGTCCGCGGGCGGCGAGTGCGGCGGCCAGGTTGACGGTGACACTGGACTTGCCGACGCCGCCCTTACCGGACGCGACCGCGTAGACGCGGGTCAGGGAACCCGGCTGGGCGAACGGGATGACGGGCTCGGCCGAGTCTCCGCGCAGTGACTTGCGGAGTTCGGTGCGCTGCTCGTCGCTCATCACGTCGAGTTCGACGCGGATCGCACCGACACCGGGGACGTCCGCCACGGCCTTCGTGACACGGTCGCTGATCTCGGTCCGCATCGGGCAGCCTGCGGTGGTCAGGTAGATCGCGATGTCGACGCTGTCGTCGGACGCGATGTCGACGCTCTTGACCATCCCGAGTTCGGTGATCGGTTTCCGGATCTCGGGATCCTGGACGCGCGCCAGGGCGCTACGTACAGCGGACTCGCTCAGGACTGGCATGACTCAATGGTAAGGATGTGCGCTCAGTGGATGCGCGGCAGGTCCGCGGCCGCCGGGATGATTCCGCTGGAGTAGCCGGCGGACCAGGCGAGCACGTTGGCCACGTAGGCGGCGGAGTTGTTGTAGCGGTGCACGGCCTTGGCGGCCTGAATCGGATCCTTGACGTTCAATCCGCCGTCGCACAGGTACTTTCCGGTGGTCAGCGCGGAGTCGAAGAGGTTCTGCGGATCGGCGACGCCGTCGCCGTTGCCGTCGCCCGCGTAGCGATTCCACGTCTCGGGGAGGAACTGGGTCGGCCCGACTGCGCGGTCGTAGTTCGCGTCGCCGTCCAGCTTGCCGCCGTCGGTGTCGCGGATCACGGCGTTGCCGCCGAGGGTGCCGTCGAGGACGGGGCCGAGGACGGGCTTGAGCATGTTGCCCTTGTCGTCCGCCTTGCCGTCGTAGGCGTGGGTGGACTCGACGCGGCCGATTCCGGCGATGAGCGTCCAGTACATGCCGCACCCCGGCTGTTCGACGGCGAGCATGCGCTCGGCGTTCTGGTACGCCGCGACGCTGATGGCCGGGATGCCGAGCGCGCCCTGGGCGATGCTCGCCGGGAGGGGCGGGGTGGCCTGGACGGGTGCGAGCGCCGGAGCAGCGGGCGCCGCTTCGGCGGCCGGTGCGGCCTCGGCGGCGGTCTCGGCCACGGGGGTGACGGCTTCCGCGGCCTCCGGTGCGGTGTCGGTCGCCTCCTGGGCGAGGTCGGCGACCTCCGACGAGGAGCTCGTGGAAAGAAAAGGAACCTTGGGTGCGGCGCCGGCCGTGTTGGCTGCGGTGATCAGTCCGATGGGGACGAGTCCGGTAAGCGCGATGACCGAATTGCGGCGGATATGGGAGTCCGTCTTCTTGTTGTGCCGACCCACTCGATTGCCTCCTGCGACCCCCGTCTCGGGGTGTTCCGTTCAATTGACCGGATCGAGGCTACCTGATTCGATACGTTTCCGTTATCCAACCGTGATCAAACGGGCTTGTATCGCACGGTTCCGTTACTCCCAAGGCACGTGAGCGAGGGTAACCAACACGGCAAGGTCACGCCAGGACGCGGAGGTGCCGGGGGTGTCGGACGGATCGGGCCGGTCGCAGCGTCAGGACCCGGACACCGGAACGCCTCCGCCGCGCGCCCTGCAAGCAGAGCGCGCGGCGGAGGCGGGGGTGACTACCGGGGAACGGCGTCGGCCGGAGGGGCGCCCGGGGCGGGCTCGACCGGGCCGGGCGTGACGGATGCCGGGGCGCCGGGGTCGGCGGGTGGGCAGAAGATCAGACAGGGCAGTTGCGGCAGCGGCGGGAGTCCGGGAATCGGCGGGGCCGGAGCGGGCGTCGCGGGGGTGGCCGCGCCGTCGGTGGACGGCTGCGGGGTGGTCGCGAGATCGCGTGGAAGGTCCGATTCGGCCGCGGCGGCGTCGGCGAGACGTCCGGGCGACGGCGACGCCGATTCCGACAGCTGGCTCGGCGTCGGAGTTCCCCCGTTCCTGTAGGCGTTCGACCAGGTGATGACGTTGGCGGCGTACGCGGCAGAGTTGTTGTACCGCAGGACCGCGCGGGTTTCCTGGAGCGGATCGCGGAGGTCGAGACCGCCCGAGCAGAGGTACCGGGCGGCCGCCAGCGTCGCGTCGAACACGTTGTTGGGATCGGCCACACCGTCCGCGTTGCCGTCGGACGCGTACTTGGCCCACGTGGACGGAATGAACTGCATCGGTCCGACGGCACGATCGTGCCCGGGGTCGCCGTCCGTGGCGCCGCGGTCGGTGTCCCGGATGACCTCGTTGCCGGCCAGCCTGCCGTCGAGAACGGGACCCAGGATCGGGGTGATCGTGGTGCCGACCGAGTCGGTCCGGCCGCCGCCGGCGTGACCCGATTCGATGCGGCCGATACCGGCCAGCAGATGCCACGGCAGACCGCACTTCGGGGACTCCGCCATCATCTCGAGTTCCGCGGATCGGTACGCGTTGAGCACGATCTCCGGGATGCCCAGAGCGCTCAGGATCACCGGCGCGGCGATGAGCCCGGTGCCGGACGGCGACGCCGGGGATGTGGGATTTGTCACCGCGGGCAGCGGGGCGGGCGGCGGGGGAGCGGCCCTCTGCGACCGCGCGACCCGCGGTGTGGGTGCCAGGATTCCCGACGGCGGGAAGTACGCGGCCTGAGGGGTGGTTCCCGGCGTGATCGACGCTGCCGTGAGTGTCGTCGCTCCCGTCGTGGAACCGAAGGCCGAAGTGCCCACGGACGCGCCACTCACAGCAGAACCGCCGGTCGAGGACCCGAGGGTGGCAACTGCGCCCACTGTCAGGGCAGCGACCGTCAACAGTCCACGTATCCGCACTCGATCACCCCCTGCGGTGCTCTTCGCTTTCGCACACCGCATACATCCGAGAAGATGTGACTGACGTTACATATACGTGATCGAGCCTGCCGGAGTTTGCGGGGATTCGCCGACCCTCATTTGCGCCGGGTTCGGGTGTCTTCCTCGTCGCCCAGCAGCGACTTGATCTCGTCGAGCTCGCGCCGCAGGTAGTCGCGGGTGGCGACCTCGCCGATCGCGATGCGCAGCGCGGCCAGTTCCCGGGCGAGGAACTCGGTGTCCGCCTTCGTCTGCTCGGCGCGCGAGCGGTCCTCCTCGAGGGAGACGCGGTCGCGGTTCTCCTGGCGGTTCTGCGCCAGCAGGATCAGCGGCGCCGCGTACGCGGCCTGGGTGGAGAACGCCAGGTTGAGCAGGATGAACGGGTACGGGTCCCACTGCAATCGGACGGCGAAGACGTTGATGATGATCCAGACGATCACCACCACCGTCTGGATCATCAGGTATCGGCCCGTGCCGAGGAACCGGGCAAAGTTCTCGCTGGCCCGCCCGACGGCCTCCACGTCGTACGTGACCCGGAAGCGGCGGGTACCCCGCGGGGTGTCGAGGCGCTGCCGGTCGGACAGGCTCCGGGCGGCCGCGCTGGCTGACTTCTCGCTCATCCGTCGATCTCCTCTTCACGCCAGTCCTCGGGGAGGAGGTGGTCCAGGACATCGTCGACGGTGACCGCTCCGATCAGGTGGTCCTCGGCGTCGACCACCGGCCCGCACACCAGGTTGTAGGTTGCGAAGTAGCGGGTCACCGACGTCAGGGAATCCTCGGGTGCCAGCCGCGGCATGTCGGTGTCGAGCAGTCCACCGACCAGGCTCGCGGGGGGTTCCCGCAGTAACTTCTGCAGGTGCACGCAGCCGAGGTAGCGGCCTGTCGGCGTCGCGGTCGGCGGGCGGACGACGAACACCATGCTCGAGAGAGCGGGGGTGACATCCGAGATCCGGGCACGGGCCAGCGCCTCGGCGACCGTCGTCGACGCGGTGAGGACCACCGGCTCCGGAGTCATCAGACCACCCGCGGTGTCGGGGGAGTGCTCGAGCAGCCGTCGGACCGGCTCGGAGTCCTGCGGGTCCATCAGCTGCAGCAGGGATTCGGCCTCGGTCTCGGGAAGTTCACCGAGGAGGTCGGCGGCGTCGTCGGGGTCCATGGCCTCGAGGACGTCCGCGGCGCGCTCGACCTCGAGATGCATGAGCAGGTCCGTCTGGTCGTCGGAGGGCAGTTCCTGGACGACGTCGGCGAGGCGTTCGTCGTCGAGTGCGAGTGCGAGTTCGTGGCGGCGTTTCTCCGGCAGGAGCCGCATCGCGTTCGCGACGTCGGCCGCGCGCATGCCCTCGAACTGCGTGAGCAGCGCCGAGACACCCTGGCCGGGCATCGCCAGGTCGGTCTGTGTGAGGCCTTGGACGTGCTGCCACTCGACGACGTGCATGGCGGCGCGGCGACCGAGTCGGCCGCGGTGCCCGCGCACCGCGACTTTCGACACCACCCAGTCCCGGGTGCGGGTCTGCTCGATGCCCAGATCGACGACGATGATGTCGGCGTCCCGCAGCTCCTCGAGTTCCGGGTCGTCCACGCGCACGTGGGAATCCGCCACCTGGGCGAGGGCGAGTACCTCGCCGGGCCGCTGCTGGAATCGGCGCAGACTGACGTTGCCGGTGGTGAGTGTCACGGAGCTCGGTTCGATGGCGGTGACCCGGAGCATCGGGACGAAGATGCGTTTGCGCGTGAACAATTCGATGACCAGTCCGAGGACGCGCGGCTGCTGCCGGCCGACGCGCGCGGTGATCACCACGTCCCGGACGCGGCCGATCGACTCCCCATCGGGGCCGAGCACCACCAGGCCGGCCAGCCTGGCTGCAAAAACCTTGTTCGCAGCTGCCATGATTGCCAGGCTAGATCCTTGTACAGAAATACAGGGAATCGAACACCTGCGAAAGTGGAGGATCGTCCGTCATGAGTTCCGTCTACAGGCCACGGCGGTCGGTGCTCGCCGTTCCGGGCAGCAGCCGCAAGATGATCGACAAGGCGAAGGGGCTGCCCGCGGACGAGATCTTCCTCGACCTCGAGGACGCGGTGGCACCGCTCGCCAAGCAGGAAGCGCGCGGCACCATCGCCGAGGCGCTCGCCGAGGACGGGTGGGGCGACCAGATCAAGGTGGTGCGGGTCAACGACTGGACCACCGAATGGACGTACGCCGACGTCGTCGAGGTCGTGGGACGCGCGGGCGCCCACCTCGATGCGATCCTGCTGCCGAAAGTGCCGGACGCCAGTCATGTTCAGGCCCTCGACCTGCTGCTGACCCAGATAGAGAAGGCCAACGGGCTCGAGGTGGGCCGGATCGGTATCGAGCCGCAGATCGAGAATGCGATCGGGCTCACCAACATCGACGCCATCGCGACGGCCAGTCCCCGCGTGCAGACCCTGGTGTTCGGTCCCGCCGACTTCATGGCGAGCATCAACATGCGCACGCTGGTCGTCGGGGAGCAACCGGACGGCTACGACCGTGGCGACGCCTACCACCACATCCTGATGACCATCCTGATGGCCGCCCGCGCGCACGGGGTGCAGGCCATCGACGGTCCCTATCTCCAGATCCGCGACGTGGAGGCGTTCCGCCGGTCGGCGCAGCGCACGGCCGCGCTCGGCTTCGACGGCAAGTGGGTGCTGCATCCCACCCAGATCGAGGCGGCGAACGATGTGTTCAGCCCCCGTCAGGACGATTACGACCGGGCCGAACTGATACTGGACGCCTACGAGTTCCACACCTCCGCGGCCGGCGGCGGTCGCGGTGCCGTCATGCTCGGCGACGAGATGATCGACGAGGCGAGTCGCAAGATGGCGCTGGTGATCTCCGCCAAGGGCCGCGCCGCGGGTATGAAACGGACCACCGAGTTCGTGCGACCTGACGGGAAATAGCCTCAGCAGGCAGAATGGTTCTCACAGGACCGATCCTGAGAGAACCACACGAGGAGACCAGCTGACGATGACGAATCCACTCGGACAGTCCAATGGGGCGCGGCGTGGGGCTCTGCCGGAACCCCCCACGGGCTGGCCCATCGGTTCGTATCCCACCTACGCGGAGGCACAGCGCGCCGTCGACTACCTCTCCGATCAGGAATTCTCGGTGGAGGACGTCACCATCGTGGGTGTCAACCTCATGCAGGTCGAGCGGGTGCTGGGCCGTCTCACCTGGGCGAAAGTAATTGGCGGGGGCATTGTTTCGGGGGCATGGCTCGGCGTGTTCTTCGGGTTGCTGCTGGGCATCGTCACGGGCGGTTTCCTGGCGCCGCTCGTCGTCGGCATCGTCGGCGGCATCATCTTCGGGCTGATCTCCACGACGATCCCGTACGCAGCGACGCGGGGGACCCGGGACTTCGCGTCGACCATGCAGCTGGTCGCCGGGCGGTACGACGTGCTGTGCGAGCCGAAGTCGGCGGAGAAGGCCCGGGACATGCTGGCCAAACTGGCGCTCTGATCGGCGCTCCCACCGCGACCTGTGGGTTGCGGTCGGGTCACGGATTGCGTCCCATTCGCGACGTTCGCGGCGATTTCACCCAGTTCGCCGACAATGTCGGATAGGTTTACGGCGCAATGCGTGGGCTCCGGCCCACGCCGAAACCGTGACCTGTCGGTGGAGTGCACGTTCCGGCAGGAACAAATGTGCGGGCCCGCGTGCCCAGCCGTACCGCGACTGGATCCGTGAGGGGCCGCTCGAGGAGGCGGCTGTGCTGCATCGCACCAAGCCCGGACGCTCGCTGAAGTGGGGACTGATCGGTGCCGCCACCGTCCTCACCGTTCCCCTGCTGGCTGCGTGCGGGTCGTCCGAAGAGGGCATCGTCCTCAGCTTCTACACGGCTGCCGACGGCGCCGAACAATACGCGGAGGCCGCGGCCAACTGCACGGCCGCGGCCGGCGGCCGGTACACCGTGGAGCAGCGCACGCTGCCGAAGGGCGCAGACGATCAGCGGCTCCAGCTGGCCCGCCGGCTCACCGGAAACGACACGTCACTCGACATCATGACGCTCGACGTGGTGTGGACCGCCGAGTTCGCCGAGGCCGGCTGGGCGGTGCCGCTCCCGCCCGCCATCGCGGCGGAGGTCAGCGAGGGCACGCTCGAAGGCCCCCTCGAATCCGCGAAGTGGCAGGACCAGCTGTATGCCGCGCCGCTGAACACCAACACCCAGTTGCTCTGGTACCGCAAGGACCTCATGCCGGACGGGCAGCCCCCGCAGACGTGGGACCAGATGATCGACATCGCGGAGGGCCTCGCCGCGGAGGGCAGGCCCAGTTGGATCGGGGTGCAGGGCAAGCAGTACGAGGGCCTGATGGTGTGGTTCAACACCCTGCTCGCGAGCGCGGGCGGGTCCGTCGTCGCCGAGGACGGGACCACCGTGACGGTCGCGGACGGCGACGCCGCGCTGAAGGCGCTCGAGGTCATGAAGCGGGTGGCCACCGCAGAGGGTGCCGACCCGTCGGTTTCCCAGGGCGACGAGGCGTCGTCCCGGCTGGGGATGGAGAGCGGAAAGGCTGCGTTCGAGGTCAATTGGCCGTTCGTGCTGCCGGGCATGATCGAGAACGCAGAGAAGGGGGACCTGCCGTTCATCGACGAGAAGGGCAACCCGACGTCCGTGGACACGGGCAACACGGTGCTCACCGTCGACGGTCAGCAGAACTTCCTCCCGGCGCCGTACCCGTCGGTGATCCCCGGGCGACCGGCCGAGGTGACGATCGGCGGATTCAACATCGCGGTCGCGAAGACCAGCCAGCACCCGGACCTGGCGTTCGAGGCGGTGTCGTGCTTGCGGAACGAGGAGAACCAGCGCAACAACGCCGTCAACGGTGGTGTGCCGCCGACGTTGGCGAGCCTGTACGACGACCCGGCGTTCCAGGAGGCGTACCCGGCGTGGCGCGAGGTGCGGGAGAGCCTGGAGACGGCATCCGTCCGCCCGGTGTCACCGGCGTACCAGAGCATTTCGACCCTGATCACCGACACGCTGAATCCGGTCGGTGACATCGACCCGCCGCGCACCGTCGACGAACTCGCCGAACAGGTACGCAAGGCGGTCAACTCGGAAGGGCTGATCCCGTGACGACCGAAACCGTGCAGGCGGACCGGGCCGAAGAGCCGAAAGTCGCGTCGAAAAAGCAGATCTCGGAGGGGAAGAAGGCCGAACGCCGACTGGGACTGTGGTTGGTGGCTCCCGCCGCGATCCTCATGGTCGCGGTGACGGCCTACCCCGTCGTCTACGCGGTGTGGCTGAGCCTGCAGCGCTACGACCTCCGATTCCCCGACGACCGCAAATTCGTAGGCCTCGCGAACTACGTGTCGGTGCTGTCGGACGCGTACTGGTGGCAGGCCTTCGCGGTGACGGTGGGCATCACGGTCGTATCGGTGGTGATCGAGTTCGTCCTGGGCCTGATCCTGGCGCTCGTGATGCACCGGACGCTGGTCGGGAAGGGCATCGTGCGGACGGTGGTGCTGATCCCGTACGGCATCGTCACCGTGGCCGCCGCGTACAGCTGGTACTACGCGTGGACGCCGGGGACCGGGTATCTCGCCAACCTGCTGCCCGACGGCAGCGCCCCGCTGACGCAGCAGATTCCGTCGCTGGCGATCATCGTGCTCGCCGAGGTGTGGAAGACGACGCCGTTCATGGCGCTGCTGCTGCTCGCCGGACTGGCCCTCGTCCCCGACGACCTTCTCAAGGCCGCTCAGGTCGACGGCGCCGGGGCGTGGACGCGGCTGGTGCGGATCATCCTGCCGCTGATGAAACCGGCAATTCTGGTGGCGCTGCTGTTCCGCACGCTCGACGCGTTCCGGATCTTCGACAATATCTACGTCCTCACCAAGGGCGCCAACGACACCGGATCACTGTCGATCCTCGGCTACGACAACCTGTTCAAGGCATTCAACCTCGGAATCGGCTCCGCGATCAGCGTCCTCATCTTCCTCTGCGTCGCACTGCTCGCGTTCGTGTTCATCAAGCTGTTCGGCGCCTCGGCTCCCGGGTCCGACACGGAAGGAAACCGATAGCCATGGCCGTCGTCGACACACCTCGCCGCAAGATCAGCTGGTCCGTGGTCAACCTGCTCGTCCTGCTCTACGCACTGGTCCCGGTGCTGTGGATCGCCAGCCTGTCGTTCAAGCCCGCGGGAACGATCAAGGACGGCAAGTTCATTCCGCAGAAGTGGACACTCGACAACTACCGCGGGATCTTTCAGACCAACGCGTTCACCAGTGCGCTGATCAACTCCATCGGCATCGGGCTCATCTCCACGGTAATCGCCGTCGTCATCGGCACCATGGCCGCCTACGCTATTGCCCGGCTGGACTTCCCGGGCAAGAAGCTGCTGGTCGGCGTGGCCCTGCTGATCGCGATGTTCCCGCAGATCTCCCTCGTGAGCCCGTTGTTCGACATCGAGCGCAGGCTCGGGCTGTTCGACACCTGGGCGGGTCTGATCCTCCCGTACATCACGTTCGCGCTGCCACTGGCCATCTACACGTTGTCCGCCTTCTTCAAGGAGATCCCCTGGGAGCTCGAGAAGGCGGCCAAGATGGACGGCGCCACACCGGCTCAGGCGTTCCGGAAGGTCGTGGCCCCGCTGGCGGCGCCGGGCATCGTCACCGCCGCGATCCTGGTCTTCATCTTCTGCTGGAACGACCTGCTGTTCGCGATCTCGCTGACCTCGACGGAACGGTCCATCACCGCACCGGCCGCGATCGCGAACTTTACCGGCGCCTCCCAGTTCGAGGAGCCGACGGGCTCGATCGCCGCAGCCGCGATGGTGATCACGATCCCGATCATCATCTTCGTGCTGTTCTTCCAACGACGCATCGTGGCCGGTCTGACCTCCGGCGCAGTGAAGGGCTGAGACCTGCTTGCAGGGTCGAAACTATGAAGGAGTTTCTGTGGCCGAAATCGTGCTCGACAAGGTGACGAAGCTGTACCCGGACGGCGCCAAGGCGGTGAGCGACGTCGACATCACGATCGCCGACGGCGAATTCATCATTCTGGTCGGACCGTCCGGGTGCGGAAAGTCGACCACTCTCAACATGATCGCCGGCCTGGAGGACATCTCGTCCGGTGAACTGCGCATCGCGGGGGAGCGGGTCAACGAGAAGGCGCCGAAGGACCGCGACATCGCGATGGTGTTCCAGTCGTACGCGCTGTACCCGCACATGACGGTGCGGCAGAACATCGCGTTCCCGCTCACGCTGGCGAAGATGTCGAAGTCGGACATCGCGGCGAAGGTGGACGACGCCGCCAAGGTCCTCGACCTCACCCAGCACCTCGATCGCAAACCGGCCAATCTGTCGGGCGGACAGCGGCAGCGGGTCGCGATGGGACGGGCGATCGTCCGCAACCCCAAGGCGTTCCTGATGGACGAGCCGCTGTCGAACCTCGACGCCAAGCTCCGCGTCCAGATGCGCACCGAGATCGCCCGGCTGCAACAGCGACTCGGCACCACCACGGTGTACGTCACACACGATCAGACCGAGGCGATGACCCTCGGCGATCGGGTGGTGGTGCTGCGGGGCGGTGTGGTTCAGCAGATCGGGGCGCCGCAGGATCTGTACGACCACGCGAACAACCTGTTCGTTGCGGGTTTCATCGGCTCGCCGTCGATGAACTTCTTCCCGGGGCAGCTCACCGCCGACGGGGTGTCGACGCCGCTCGGCGAATTCACGCTGCCCGCGGAGACGCGCGACAAGATCGGGTCGTCGAACACGGCGAAGGACGTCGTGGTCGGGATCCGGCCCGAGCACTTCGAGGACGTGGCGCTCGTCGACGAGGGGCAGAGGGCGGCCGGTGCCACGTTCACGGCCAACGTCGAGGTGCTCGAGTCGATGGGTTCGGACAAGTACGCCTATTTCACGGCGGAGGGGCCGCAGGTGACCTCGCGGGAACTCGAGGAACTCGCTGCCGACTCGGGTACCGCGGTCGCGGGTGGTGGGCAGCTGGTCGCCCGGTTGTCGACCGAATCGTCCGCGGCGCACGGCAGGCCGGTGGAACTGTGGTTCGACCGGTCGAAGATCGCCCTGTTCGATCAGGATTCGGGAGCGAACCTCACCCGCTGAGCGGGGCGCTCACCCGAACCGCGGGTGTTCGCTCCGCCGAGGCCGCCGACAGTGCCCCACTCGGCCGCGAGGGCGGTCGCGTGGACCTCGTCCTCCTCCTCGTCGGACGGGGTGCGGGTGGTGCGCGTGATGCCGAAGAACGGCAGCAGCCCGGCGAGGGCGGCCGCGGTCGCGCCGACGACGAACGCGATCACGTACGCCGATTCGGTCGGGACGTCCGTTCCGTCGATGGTGATGCCGGCGAGTAGGGTCGCGAGCAGCGCACTGGCGACGGAACTGCCCACGGACCGGGCGATGGAGTTGATGCTGTTCGCGACGCCGGTCTCGTCCTGCCGGACCTCGGCCACGAGCAGCGACGGCAGCGACGCGTACGCGAGGCTGATGTACGTGTTGACCAGCAGTATGGCCGCGATGACCTCCCACGTGCGGTCGTGGGCGAAGACGAACACGACGAACCCGCTGACGCCGACGACGCTCGCGGCGATGAGGACGGCCCGGGAACCGAAGCGGTGGATCAGTTTTCCGCTCAGGATCGAGGCGAGGACACCGCTGATCGCGCCCGGCAGCAGGTATACGGTGCTGGCCTCGAGGACGGTGGCCCCGAAGCCGTATCCGGCCACCGCGCGCGGGGTCTGGACGAAGTACGAGCTGCCCAGGAACATCACGAACATCGACATGCCGACCACGAGCGCGGACAGGTGGGTGACGAGGACGGGCGGGTTGGTCAGCAGCCGGGGCGCGACGAGTGGGTCGGTGATCCTGCGTTCGTAGAGGAACCAGCCGATCAGGACCAGGATTCCGGCGATTCCGCTGACGATGGTGACGGGTGACGTCCAGCCCCAGGTGCCGCCCTCGGCGAGCGGCAGCAGGACGAGGACGAGGCCGGCGGCGAGACCGGCCGCGCCGATCCAGTCGATGGAACCCGTTCCGGTGCGCGGGCGGCGGGGGATGGCGATCCACGCGAGGACGAGTCCGGCGGCGGTGATGGCCGAGGACAGCCAGAAGATGCGGTGGAAGTCGGCGCCGTCGGAGACCAGCACACCGGTGAGGACGATGCCGAAACATCCGCCGAATCCGAGGGTGCCGGAGAAGATCCCCATCGCCCCGGTCAGCTTCTCGGCGGGAAGTTCGTCGCGCAGGACCGCGATGCCGATGGGGAACAGCGCGAACGACACGCCCTGGAGCACGCGGGCGAAGATCAGCACTCCCACCGACGTCGACAACGCACCGATCAGGGAGCCGAGCAGCACGACCACGAGCACCCCGAGCAGGACGGGCCGTTTGCCGCGGAGGTCGGCCAGGCGGCCGAGGACGGGTGTCGCGGTGGCGGCTGCGAGGAGGTTCGCGGTGAGGAGCCAGCCGACGGCGGTGGGGCCGACCTCGAGTTGCGCGCCGATGGTCCCGACGATCGGCACCACCAATGTCTGCAGAACGGCGACAATCATCACGACGAAGCACATGACGGGCAGGAGAGCCCTGGCTGCGGTTGTCGATCCGGCGGCCATGGGGTCCTCCTGTAGGGGTCGGTGAACGGGCGTAATCAAATACGGTACTGGGGCTAACTAACGAAGGGGTTCACGGTGGGGTCTGAACGCATGTCGAATCGAGCGCTGGGCCGGGCGACACTGGCCCGGCAATCGCTGCTGAGCCGCTCGGACACGTCCGCTCTCGACATGATCGAGCACCTCTGCGGGCTGCAGGCCCAGGCTCCGGCCCCGCCGTACTTCGCGTTGTGGGCGCGGCTGAGCCGATTCCGGGCCGAGTCGCTGTCGGACCTCATCGAGAACCGCGCGGTGGTGCGGATCGTCGCGATGCGCGGCACGGTCTTCGCCCTGTCGGCCTCGGACGCGCTCTCGTTCCGTCCGCTCACTCAACCGCTGCTCGACCGCGACCTGCACACCAACACGCAGCACCGGTCCGGTCTCGACGGGATCGACCTCGGCGCCCTCGCCGCCGCGGGACGCGAACTGGTGCGCGACGAACCCCGCACGCAATCCCAGATGCGGCCCCTGCTCGAGGAGCGATTCCCCGGCCGTGACGGGGCCGCGCTCGCCCACGGGGTGCGGGGACTGGTCCCGATGGTCCAGGTTCCACCGCGGGGGCTCTGGGGCAGGTCCGGGCAACCGGCGCTGTCGACGCTGGAGTCTTGGGTGGGTCGTCCACTGTCCGCCGCACCGTCCATCGACACGATGCTGTTGCGCTACCTCGCCGCGTTCGGCCCGGCGAGCGCGCGGGACGCCCAGGCCTGGTCGGGACTGACCCGGCTCGGGGAGGTATTCGACCGGCTGCGGCCGGAACTCCGGGTGTTCCAGGGCGAAGCGGGACCGGAACTCTTCGACCTTCCCGACGCACCCCGGCCGGACCCGGGCACCCCCGCCCCCGTCCGCATCCTCGCGCCGTTCGACAACGTGCTGCTCTCGCACGCGGACCGCGGACGCCTCCTCGACGACGACGTGCGGAAGAAGGTCTTCACCCAGAACGGCATCATCAAACCTGCCGTCCTGGTGAACGGCATGGTCGTGGCGTTCACCGCGACGGTGGTCGAGAAAGGCCGTGCGGTACTCGACGTGGAGCCGTTGGCGGCCATCGCGAAAGCGCACCGCACCGCGACCGAGGCGGAGGGCAGGCGTCTGCTGAAGTTCGCGCACCCCGAGGCGCTCGAGCGCGTCGTGCGGTTCACGGGCTAGCCGGTTTGTGCCTGCGCGGTGCGAGGTGGCTGAGCTCGGCGATGATCTCGTCGTTCCAGACATGCTGGCGCACAAGGCGGTACCGCTCGCGCGCCACCCACAGGTAGGCCTCGGCGTCGGTGTGGTCGGGAAGCATCTCCGCGGCCCGCAGCATCCGGACCACCGGCAGGAACTCCTCACCGAACCAGCGCCGGGCCACGGTCTCACGGCTGAGGAATTCGCCCACCTCCTGCATGAGCCGGAAACCCCAGGCCTCGACGCTCTGGCTGATCTCGGCGTACTCCCAGGGATCGGTGACGACCACTGCCGCCCGCTGGGGCCCGCTCAACGGAACCCGGGTGAGGAACAGGCGGCGGTGGTCCTTGATGACCAGGTCTCCGCGCTGCGCGATCCCGTCGGGGGAGATCTTGGTCTGGATTTCGGTGACGTAAGCGTCGATCGTGCTCCAGTGCATCGCGTACGCGATGGAGACGCGGTGGTGGCCGTCGCTGACGAAGTGCATGGACCCGATCCGATACACCTGGATCGGCGGCACCGACTCGCCCCGGCGCTGCGCGGCCGCCAGTCTTTGCCAGCGCTCGCGCACCCGGGTGGACGTGGGCCGGAAGAACCGGTCGAAGTCGCGGGTCCGGTCGACGCTCCCGACGATGGAGTTGACCGGGATCACCTGCAGTCCGAGCGACCGTTCCCCGACCCGGCCGACGGCCGCGACCACCTCGTCGAACGGCAGGATCTCGTTGACGTCGTCCGGTTCGCGGCGCAGCCAGCTGACCAGCCGCGACAACTCGGCGCGACGACGCTGGCGGGTGAAATCGTTCTCCGCATCGGCGGCGGGGAATCCGGTGTCACGTGCCATGCCGGCGCCTGACGATGGTGGGGTCGGCGCCCGGGGCCAGCTCCATCAGGGTGAATCCCACGGTGTTGATCACCGTCGTCGGGCCGAGTGTGCGGTCCTCGGCCGCCCGGCCGTACGGGTGGACGTGCCCGTGGATCATGACGCGGGCCTGCAACCTGCCCGCGAGGGTCTCGAAGCATTCGAAACCCCGGTGCGGTGGATCCTCCTGGTCGCCCACTCCGCGCGGCGGGCTGTGCGTGAGCAGTACGTCGACGCCGGACACACCCGAGCGGCGCGCGTGCCACGCACTCGTCAGCGCCAGGTTGCGCGCCCGCCGCCGCTGCTGTCGCTCGGTCCACTGATTAGGGCCGTCGTTGTAGCGGATCGATCCACCCAGACCGGCGATGCGCAGGCCCGCGATGCGCACGATCCGGCCGTCCGCGTTGACCGCGCCGCAGGGTCCCGGCCACGCCGAGGGTAGACCCGCCCGCATCCACCCGACCCGTCCCGCGGAGTAGCCGGACAGGTCGGCGTCGTGGTTGCCCGGCACGAAGACGCACGGCGCGTCGAGCGCGTCGATCAGATATTCCAGGTAGTCGAACGGGAGATCGCCCGCACCGAGGATCAGGTCGACATCCATGGCACGCACCTGCGAACTCCACAGCGACTCGATCGTCTCGTCGGACACTGCGAGTACCGAGACCATGCTCCGACGCTACCGGCTCGCGAGGCCGGAGGACGGGTGAGCGGCTTCGGTGGTTTGATTGCGGGGTGACTGACAGCGTTGTGGCCTCCGTTCGCGCGCACCTGCTGGGGCAGATCGGGGGCCCGGAGCCGACTGCGGCATCGGTGACGTTCCTGGGCGTCGAGCCGCTGGACGTGCTGCGGTTCGCGCCCGATGACGCGGGACTGGTGCGCTACGTGACCCTGGGGTGCTCCCGGCACCCGATGGGCGACCCCGGCGAACTGGTGGCCGACCCGCTCCGTGGCCCCCGCGCCGAACTGATCCTCACCCTGCGCGGCGGGGCCGGGGTGGCATCGGGAGTGGCGCGGACCCTCGCGGTCCTGGCGGCGGCGCCGTCGGTGGAAGGGGTGGTTCTCGTCGAGGACGCGCTGCTCGACCTGGGTGAGCCGCTGTGGAAGGACGCACCGTTCACCGCCGTGCTACTCGGTGAATCGACCGTCCCGGACCTCCCGCTGCCCGAGCCCGCGGAGGCCGTCCGGTTCCTCGCTGTCGTGCCGCTCACCGGCACCGAAGCGGCGTGGGTCCGGCTGCGCGGCGCCGGCGCACTGCGCGACGCCTGGACGGAGGCGGGCATCGACGTCCGCGATCCGAACCGCGGTGCCGCGTCCCTCTAGAGCCAGTGGTTCCGGCGGAACGTGACGAACAGGGCCACCGTCACCGACGCGATCACGAACACCACGCCGTGATAGCCGTACTGCCAATGCAATTCGGGCATGTTGTCGAAGTTCATGCCGTAGATGCCCGCGATCATCGTCGGCACGGCCGCGATGGCCACCCACGCCGAGATCTTGCGCATGTCGGTGTTCTGCTGCACGGCGATCTTGGCGAGGGCGGCGTCGACGAGTGAGCTGAGGACCTCGTCGTATTCGGCGATCCGCTCGGCGACGGTGGTGTGGTGGTCGAGGACGTCGCGGAAGTAGCGGCGGATCTCCTTCGGCACCGGATTGCCCGGTGCCCGCGTCAGCCGCAGCAGCGGATTGGACAGCGGGTTCACCGATTTGCGGAGTTCGACGATCTCGCGCTTGAGGAGGTAGATGTGTTCGACCGCCACGCTGCTGCGCGGGCTGAACACCGCCTCCTCCATGCCGTCGACGTCCTCTTCGATGGCCTGGGTGACTTCGAGGTAGGTGTCCACCACGTGGTCCGCGACCGCGTGCAGCACCGCGTACGGGCCCAGGGCGAGCCGCTCCTGGTTCGCCTCCAGCGCATGCCGGACGTTCGCGAGCGGGGAATGGTCACCGTGCCGGACGGTGATGACGAAGTCGGCGCCCACGAACACCATGATCTCGCCGGTCTCCACGATCTCGCTGGCCGTCGCCACCGATTCGTGAGGCACATAGTTGACCGTCCGCAGCACCAGGAACAACACGTCGTCGTAGCGTTCCAGCTTCGGCCGCTGGTGGGCGTGGACGGCGTCCTCGACCATCAACTCGTGCAGCCCGAACGTCTCGGCCACGCTCTCCATCTGCCCCTCGTCGGGGGCGAGCAACCCGACCCACACGAACCCTCGGCCCCGCTTGCGGACCTCGGCCATCGCGGCCTGGTGCGTGTACTTTCCGGGGAGCCTCGTGCCGTCGACGTACACGCCGCAGTCCACGATGGCGCGCGCGGTCGGGATGCGGATCCTGGGGCCCGGGTCCTTGCCTCCGCTGCGCTGATCCTTGTCGCTGCCACGCTTGGGGAGCGAGGGCACAGACGGCACGGGGCCCTCCCTTTCACCGTCGAGTCGGAAACGCTGCTGGTGAATCGTACGTCAGCACCCGCTCCGGACCGGCGGCGTCGCCCGACACGCCAGGCTTCCGGGCCGCACGCTCGGACCCCGTGCCGCGACACCTGACAGACTGGTCTGGTGCTCATCGATCTCCACACCCATTCGACGGCCTCCGACGGAACCGACAGCCCGGCGGACCTGGTGCGTGCCGCGGGGGCAGCAGGACTCGACATCGTGGCGATCACCGATCACGACACGACCGCGGGGTGGGCCGAAGCGGTCGCGGCGTTGCCTGCGGGGCTGGCGCTCGTGCGGGGCATGGAGATGTCCTGCGAGGGGCGAGGTGAGGACGGACGTCCGGTTGCGGTGCATCTCCTCGCCTACCTGTTCGATCCCGCGCACGCGGCGTTCGCACGCGAGCGGGAACGGTTGCGGACCGAGCGGATCGTGCGGATCCGCGCCATGGCGGAGTTGATGATGGAGGACGGTCTGCCCATCGACGCCGACGAGGTGCTCGCGGAAGCGGGACCCGCGGCGGGACGCCCGCACCTGGCGAGGGCCCTGATGCGCGCCGGAGTGGTCGGCAGCGTCGGTGAGGCGTTCGTGGATCTGCTGGCCCCCCGCGGCCGGTACTTCGTCGACAAGTCCGATACGCCCCTCGACGACGCCGTGCAACTGGTGGCGGAGGCCGGGGGAGTGAGCATCCTCGCCCACGGACGGGCCCGCACGAGGGGGCGGCTGCTGTCGCTCGATCATGTCCGCGACCTGGCGGGAGCGGGTTTGCACGGGCTCGAGGTGCACCACCCCGACCACTCGTCGGATGACGCTCGGGTACTGCAGGAACTGGCCGACGAGCTCGGTCTGGTCGTCACCGGCTCCTCCGACTACCACGGCACGAACAAGGCCATCCGGCTCGGCGAGTTCACGACGGACGCCGACGAATTCGACACCCTCGTCTCGAAAGCATCCGGCGTACAGGTGGTCTCGGCATGAACACGCACGAGTTCGAGCGGTACGACCCCTACGGTCCCACCCTCCCGAGGACGGTGACGGCCACCGAACCGCGTCGCAGCCCTCTCGTCGTCCGCGCGCTGCGCGCCCTTAGCGGTGCCGTCGCCGCCGGGGTGGTGATCCTCTGCCTCGTCGTGATCGGCTCCGCCTACGTGGGCGGCGGCCGGGGCTTCCCCGGCCCGGGGACGATCTCCATCACCGCGCACGTGGTCGCGTCCGTGTTCGTGATCGTGGCGCAGCGGATTGCGGACCGCCGCGACGGTCTCGTCGCCGTGGTCGCATCCGTCGCCGTCCTCGCGGCGGCGGCGCTTCTGCTGGCTACCCAGTGGTGGGGTTGACGGACGCTCGGCGCGTTATGTGAAACCGGCTCTCACAGTGACCCATCGGTAACTTATTCTCACAGGTAGAGGCCAGAAAACGTGAGACATCTGACTGTCGGGGCAATTTGATTGTGCATCGATATTCGTGCCAGACTTAGCACCACTCCGACGTCGGCGCCACCGCCCTTCGGCGGGGGTTTATGGCAGTGTTGCCAGGGCTCACCCGCCCGTGCCATGACGCTTCGGACGTTCTGCGGCCATCGTGATCGCGCACCCCGGAAGCTTCACCCTCAGTTGTCGTTCGTGGAGTAACTGTGAGGATCAGCGCCGATCCTCACGGTTACTTCTCAGTAACCCGGCCCCGAGTGAGCCTGGACTTAGCAGGAGTGTCATCGTGTCCATCGTGTCCGAACCCACCACACCGCAGAAGGTCGAGCTGACCGACGAGGAGATCTTCGCCGGCCACATCGGGGGAAAGCTCTCGGTTGAGACCACGACCGCCCTCGATACGCAGCGCGCCCTGTCCATCGCCTACACGCCCGGCGTCGCGCAGGTCTCCCGCGCCATCGCCGCCGACGAAACCCTCGCCGACCGCTACACCTGGACCAGCCGCCTGGTGGTCGTCGTCTCCGACGGCTCCGCGGTACTCGGCCTCGGCGACATCGGCCCCCGCGCCTCCCTTCCCGTGATGGAGGGCAAGTCCGCCCTGTTCAAGAACTTCGCGGGCCTGAACTCGATCCCGCTGGTCCTCGACACCAAGGACCCCGACGAGATCGTCGAAACCCTGATCCGGCTGCGCCCGAGCTTCGGTGCGGTCAACTTGGAGGACATCTCCGCGCCGCGCTGCTTCGAGATCGAAAAGCGGGTCATCGAGGCCCTGGACTGCCCGGTCATGCACGACGACCAGCACGGCACCGCCATCGTCGTCCTGGCCGCCCTCAAGGGTGCGGTCAAGGTCCAGGACCGCGACATCCACCAGCTGCGGGTGGTCATCTCCGGTGCCGGCGCCGCCGGTGTGGCCTGCGCGAACATCCTGCTCGCCGCCGGGATCGCCGATGTGACGGTGCTCGACTCGAAGGGCATCGTCTCCAAGGATCGGCAGGACCTGAACGAGGTCAAGGTGGATCTGGCCGCACGCACCAACCCGGCCGGCCGCCGCGGCGGCATCGTCGAAGCCCTCGACGGGGCGGATGTGTTCCTCGGGGTGTCCGCCGGCACGGTGCCGGAGGAGCTGATCGCGACGATGGCGGAGGGTTCGATCGTGTTCGCGTTGTCGAACCCGGACCCGGAGATCCACCCGGACGTCGCCCGTAAGCATGCGGCGATCGTGGCGACCGGACGCTCGGATTTCCCGAATCAGATCAACAATGTGCTGGCCTTCCCCGGTGTGTTCCGTGGTGCGCTCGATGCCGGTGCCCGCCGGATCACCGAAGGTATGAAGCTCGCCGCCGCCGAGGCAATCCTCTCGGTCGTCGGTGACGAGTTGGCTGTAGACAAGATCGTTCCCAGCCCGCTCGATCCTCGCGTCGCCCCCGCTGTCGCGGAGGCAGTCGCCGCCGCTGCCCGTGCAGAAGGCGTCACCGGCTAGCGAGAATCCGTCGAGCACCCCGATCCAGAACCCGCACCCACGGTTCCGGTGTCGGGGTGTTTGCCGTTGGGTGACGTGTTCGCTACGACGCGCGTTCGGCGCTCGGGTTGCGGCGCAGGCGGCCGGTTCCGGGAACGGACGCCCACACCGCCAGCGCGAGCAGGCCGTCCACGACCAGTGCGAGGATCGTCACGAGCAGCGCACCGACGAGCACCCTGTCGTACTGGCGCAGGGCCAATCCGTCGAAGATGTAGCGGCCCAGGCCGCCGAGGTTGACGTACGCAGCAACCGTTGCGGTCGCGATGATCTGCAGGGTGGCGTTGCGCAGCCCGCCGAGCATGAGCGGCAGCGCATTCGGGGCCTCGACACGTGTGAGGACCTGCCACTCGGTCATTCCCATCGCGCGGGCGGCGTCCACGACCGTCCGGTCGACGTTCGCGACACCCGCGTAGGTGCCCGCGAGTACCGGCGGGATTCCGAGGATCACCAGGGCGAGGATCGGCGGGATGAGACCCAGTCCGAGCAGCAGCACCAGGAACGTCAGCAGACCCAGTGTCGGCAGCGACCGGAGCGCGTTGACGAGACCGACCACGACCACGTCCCCCTTGCGCAGATGCCCGATGATCAGTCCGATCGGCACCGCGACCACGGCGGACAGTGCGACCGCCAGGAAGCTGTACCAGAGGTGTTCGAGGATGCGGGCGCCGATTCCGGTGCTGCCCGACCAGTTTCCCGGATCGACGATGTACTCCCATGCGCCGCCGAAGATGTTCACGAAGCCTCCCCTGCGGCCGGGGCCGCCGACTGTCCCGCGACCAGCGGCGTGCGCCGGACCTTCTGCTGCCGGGTCCACGGTGTCAGTGCCCGGCCGACCAGGAACAGCAGCAGGTCGAACGCGAGGGCCAGAACGACGATCGCGATGATCCCGGCGAGAATCTGGTCCGGATAGTCTCGCTGGTAGCCCTGGGTGAACAGCGTGCCGAGACCGCCGATCCCGATCAGCGAACCCACCGACACCAGTGAGATGTTGGTCACCGCCACCACTCGCACGTTCGCGACGAGAACGGGTAGCGCGAGGGGCAATTCGACGGTCAGGGCCCGGCGGAGCCGGGTGAAACCCATCGCGGTGGCGGAGTCGACGACGTCGGCGGGAACGGAGTCGAGGGCCTCGGGCACGGCGCGGATGAGCAGGGCAGTGGAGTAGATCGTCAGCGCGATCACCACATTGAGCGGGTCCAGGATCTGCAGTCCGACGACGGAGGGGATCGTCACGAACAACGCCAGCGACGGGATCGTGAACGCGATACCCGCGACGATCAGCGTGATCTTCCGCAGCCAGGACGCACCCCGGATCGCGGTCCCGACCGGGACCGCGATGAGTAACCCGATCAGCAGCGGAACCAGTGCGAGATAGAGATGGGTCTTCGTCAGGTCGACGACGACCGAGAAATTGTCGATGAGCCATCGCATGGGATCACGGCCCGTCCGGGGTTGCCGGTTGGGCAGTGAAGTAGTGCTCACCCCTCGCGCGATCCTCGGCTGCCCGCTGCTCGGCCAGCTTCGCGATCACCTCGGAGCCGAGGATACCGCCGGTGACCGCGCCGTCGGCGTCGACGGCCACTCCGATGCCCGACGGTGAGGAGATGGCCGCGTCCAGGGCCTGCCGCAGGTCGGCACCGGGGGAGAAGAGTGACCCGCCCGCCGCCGTGCACTCGGAGACGGGCCGTCCGGCCCGCGCCCCCTCGACGCCGGTGACATCGATCCACCCCCGCGGAACGCCCGCGTCCGTGACGACCAGGACCCATTCACCCTGTTCGAGCCGGAGCCCGGACAACTCCTTCTCGGTCGCCGTCCGGATGGTGTGCAGCGGAACCTGATCTGCCGTCCGGAACGACAGTCCGCGGTACCCGCGGTCGCGTCCCACGAACGAGGCGACGAAATCGGTGGCCGGCGCGGACAGCACCGTGTCGGGCGCGTCGTACTGCTGCAACCGGCCACCCGGCCCGAAGACGGCCACTCGGTCGCCGAGTTTGACGGCCTCGTCGATGTCGTGGGTGACGAACACGATCGTCTTGCGCATCTCGGCCTGCAGGCGCTGCATCTCGGCCTGCAGGTCTTCGCGGACAACGGGATCGACCGCGCTGAACGGCTCGTCCATCAGCAGGATCGGCGGGTCGGCGGCCAGCGCCCGCGCGACCCCGACGCGTTGCTGCTGCCCGCCGGACAGTTGCCCGGGATAGCGGGACGCCAGCGCCGGGTCGAGTCCGACGCGTTCGAGCACCGCCAACGCGGCCTTGCGGGCGTTGCGTCGTGAGTCGCCGCGCAGCACCGGCACGGTCGCGACGTTGTCGACCACCGTGCGGTGCGGCAGCAGTCCCGCGCTCTGGATGACGTAGCCGATGCCGAGTCGGAGCTTCACCGCGTCGGTCTGGGCGATGTCGCGGCCGTCGACCGTGATCGTTCCCGCGGTCGGGGTGATCATCCGGTTGATCATCCGCATCGACGTGGTCTTGCCGCAGCCGGACGGCCCGACGAAGACGGTGAACGATTCGGCTTCGATCTCCAGGTCGAGGTTGTCGACCGCCGTCGTGCCGTCCGGGTACTGCTTGGTGACTCCCGAGAATGTGATCACGGCAGGCTCCTCACGAGACCGGCTTGTCGAGCCCCTGGTCCGTCACCCACTGCTTGGCGGCCGCGGCCGGCTCGGTTTTCGCGTCACCCGACACGGAATCATTGAGCGCGACAAGCTCTTCGGTGGTCAGCTTCGCCGACAGTGCGTCGAGCGCCCGGGTCAGCTTGTCGGAGGACTTGGGGGCGCGCACCACCGGCACGACGTTCTGCGCCGCGAAGTTGTTCTGCGGATCCGCGAGCACCACGAAACCGTTCTGCGCGATCGCCGGGGACGTCGTGAAGATGTCGGCGGCCGTGATCTGTCCCGATGCGAGGGCGTCCACCGTGGCGGGACCGCCGCCGTCGGCGATCGGGACGAAGTTGTCGGCCGTGATGTCGAGGCCGTACTTGGCCTTCAGGCCGGGGAGGCCACCGGGACGTTCCTGGAATTCGGCCGGCGCACCGAACTTCACCTCGTTCGAGTGCGCCGCGAGATCCGCGATGGAGGTGAGATTCCAGCGCTGCGCCGTCTCCTTCGTGACGACGACGGCGTCCTTGTCCTCGGCCGGGGCCGGTGTGGTGATCGTCAGTTCCGAGCCCAGCGCGGTAGGCAGCGCGGCGTCCACGTCGGCAGCGCTCGTGGCGTTCGAATCCGGGTCGAGGTACTGCAGCAGGTTGCCCGTGTAATCGGGGATGACGTCGATCGACCCGTCCTTCAGCGCGGGAATGTAGGCCTCACGGCTGCCGATGTTGAACTTCGTCGTCACGTCGAACCCGTTGGCGCGGAGCACCTCGGTGTAGATGTTCGCGACCGTCTCCGATTCGGGGAAGTTCGCGGATCCCACGATGATCGTGTTGGGGTCGTCACCCGATCCCTCGCCGCCGGCGGACAGGGGGTCGGATCCGCCGCCACCGCATGCCGCGAGCGACACGACGGCGACCGTCGCGAGAGCGATGCTGCCAACGGAGCGGCGGGTGAAGCCCGACAGAATTCGTGAGGTGCGCATGAGCGTCCTTCCCGTTGTCACCGGCGCCGGGCCTGCCGACGGGAACCGGTGGACGCGTGTCCGCGCCATCGGTTGGCCAGTGTAACGATAGGGGCAGACAGAGCACGGTTTTCGACCAGCTCGAGGTAAACGAAAGGCGCGACGTGGCACATACACGCACAGACGGATCGGCCGGGCGCCCAGCGGCGTGGTCCCGGGCACTGATCGCCGCGTCCGCGCTGCTACTGGTCGCGGGGGCGGCGTCGGGATGCGCAGGCGGTGACACGACCCTCGACGGTTCCGCGGCGCAGGGGCCGGGCGAGATCGTGGTGGGTGCGGGTGACGGAGCGGAGAGCCGGATCCTGGCCGAAATCTACGCGGGTGCCCTGCGTTCGACCGGGGCGCCGGTCACCACCGACGGGGGACTCGGTGACCGGACCGCGTACCTCGGACAGCTCGATGCCGGAAACGTCACGCTGGTGCCGGAGTTCACGGGCCGGTTGCTGCGCTACTACGACCCCGAATCGACGGAGACGGAACAGGACGATGTGTTCGAGGCGTTGAGCAAGGCTCTGCCGCAGGGGCTTTCGATCTCCGACTACGCGGCCGCCGAGGACAGGTCGGCGCTGGCCGTGACCTCGCAGACGTCGGGGCAGCTGGATCTCACCACCCTGGACGAACTCGCTCCCTCGTGCAGCAGAAGCACGGCCGTGCTCGCCCCGGCGTTCGAGGCCGACGCGCTTCCCGACCTCACCGGCTGCACGTTCGCGCAGACCCGGACAGTGGCCGACGACGCGGCCGCCGTCGGCGAACTCGCCGCCCCGGCATCGACGGACGGAGCCGTGCGGGTGGCCGGGGTGACCACCGCGTCACCGGACGTCTCGGACGCAGATCTGGTGCTGCTGGCGGACGACGAGCACGTGTTCACCGCACAGAACGTGGTGCCGCTGTTCCGGATCGGAACTCTCACCGAAGCCCAGCTGAAGGCACTGAACGTCGTGGCGGGTGAGTTGACGACCGCGGACCTGGCCGACATGATCGGCCAGGTCCGCGGTGGTGCCGATTCAGCCGACGTGGCGCGGGTGTGGCTCGACGCTCATCTGTGAATCCAGGAACGCCCCGAGTTCGGCGACCGCATCCGCGGCCTCGCGGACCAGGGACGCCTGCAGGTGGGCGACGTGCCACAGCCGGGCGTACTCGGTGAGTGTGACGTCCACGTCCGACTCGTTCAGCTTGTCGACGAACTCCATGATCTGCGGGTAGAGCACCTCGTCCACCCCGACGTGGATCAGCGTCGGCGGCAGTCCCGCCAGATTTCCGTGCAGCGGTGCGTAACCCGGATCGTGCGCGTCCCCGTTGCCCAGGTACTTCTCGGCGGCGTCGAACGACCACGCCGTGTTGAGTACGAGATCCCGGTCGCGGGACGTGTCGCGCCTGCCGGGATCGACCCACGGAGCGATCAGCGCCAACGCGGCCGGAGTCACACCGTGCCGGTCGATCAGGCGGCGCGCCGTGGCGACCGCGAGGCCACCGCCCGCCGAATCGCCGGCGATGGCGAGTTGCTCTGTCTCGTAACCGTGTTCGGTGTTCAGCTCCATGTACGCCGCGACCGCGTCCTCGAGCCCGGCCGGGAACGGATGCTCCGGGGCCAGCCGGTAGTCGAGGGTGTAGACGACGCTGCCGGATTCCCTGGCGATGTGAGCGGCCAGCGAACGGTGCGTGGCGAGCGAACCGATCGTGTACGCCCCGCCGTGCAGATAGAGCACCGCGGTCCGGCGTTCGGTGGGTCCCAACGTGATTCGCTCCGCCGGCCGCCCGGCCAGCGAGGTCGGGCGGACGACGGCACCTGCGGGCACCCGCTGCAATGGAGCGCCGAGGTCGAGGAGCGCCCGCTGCACGGTGTACGGAAGCCGGGCATTGAGGCTGAGCCGGTAGAACGGCCGGAGGGCCGTCGCGACGACCGGCAGCGGCAGGTGGAAGCTCATCGGTACCTCAGTTCGACTTCGGGAGGACTCGTCCGGCGACGAGGGCGACCACACGCTGGTAGCTGGGTCCGACGAGCCGCACCCAGGCGTCGAGGAACTTGGCGTCGGCACCGATCAGGACGCGCGGCTTGCTCTTGCGGACACCGTTCACGATGGTCTCGGCAGCCGCCTCCGGCGTGGTGCGTGCAAGCTTCTGGTCGAAGAACTTCGCGAACGTGTCGAGGTCCTCACCCGGTCCCGCGGTGGCGTTGCGGGCAATGGCCGTCTTGATGCCACCGGGGTGCACACACGTCACCTTGACGGGGTGCTTGGCGATCAGCATCTCCTGGCGCAGGGACTCGGTGAAACCGCGCACCGCGAACTTCGCCGAGTTGTACGCGCTCTGACCCGGCATGGACAGTAGACCGAAGAGGCTCGAGACGTTCACGACGTGGCCGTCGCCCGACGCGATGAGATGCGGCAGGAAGGCCTTGGTGCCGTTGACGACTCCCCAGAAGTCCACGTCCATGATCCTCTCGATGTCCTTGAACTCGGACTTCTCGAACTCACCGTGGTAGGCGATGCCGGCGTTGTTGTACACCTGGTTGATCTTGCCGAAGTGCGCCCGCACGTCGTCGGCGTACGCGAGCACCGCCTCGCGCTGGGTGACGTCCAGGTGATCGGCCTTGACCTCGGCTCCCAGCGCCTCGGCCTGGCGTGCCGTCTCGGCGAGCCCGACCGTGTCCATGTCCGAGATCGCCAGCCTGGCACCCCGGCCCGCCAGGTTGAGGGCGAGTGCCCTGCCGATACCGGAACCGGCTCCGGTGATCACGACTACCTTGCCTGCGAACTCGCTCACTGTGCTGTCACCTTGTCGTCGTCGAGGTCGATCTGTGCCGGGATGGCGGCGGGGCCGGGGGTCTTGCCGTTCACGTGCACGGGTGCAGGTAGATCGGCGGTGGCCACGCTGTCGTACGCGGTGAGGTCGAAGCGCTTCGTCTCGTTCCGGAACTGGAACGTGAAGCCCGGCCACAGCGTGGTGTTGTTGCCGTGCTTGTCGAGGTACCAACTCGCGCACCCACCGTTGTTCCAGACGCTGTGCGACAGCTTCTCCTGGAGTTCGGCGTTGTAGCGGTCCTGGGCGTCCTGGCGGACCTCGATCTTGCCGATGTCGTACTTGTCGAGCGTCTGCAGGGCGTCGACGAGGTAGTTGAGCTGCGACTCGATCATGAAGACCATCGAGGTGTGGCCCAGACCCGTGTTCGGGCCCACCAGGAAGAACATGTTGGGGAAGTTCGCGATCGCGGCGCCCTTGTAGCCCTGCTGTCCGCCTTCGTCGAAGACGTCGGCGAGCGAGCGGCCGTCCTTGCCGAAGATGCCCTCGAACGTGGGGGAGTCGGTGACGTGGAAGCCGGTGGCGACGACGATGGCATCGACCTCGCGGACGGTGCCGTCCTTCGAGACCACCGAGTCGGCCGTGACCTCGGCGATGCCGTCGGTCACCAGGTCGACGTTGTCCTGCGCGAGGGTGGGGTAGTAGTTGTTCGAGATCAGCATCCGCTTGCAGCCGATCTGGAAGTTCGGCGTGACCTTCTTGCGTAGAGCCTTGTCCTTGATCTGGCGGCGCAGGTGGCGCTCGGCCGCGAACTGCAGCGGCTTCATGAAGACGGGGGCCTTCGCGAGTCCGACGACCTGGCTCTCGCGCATCCAGTAGATGCCGGTGCGGCACAGCTTCTGGAAGCCGGGGAGATACTTGAACGCGGTGTGCTCGAGCTTCGTGTACTCGCGGTCCGCCCGGGGCAGGATCCACGGCGCCGTGCGCTGGTACACGTCGAGGTGCGACACCTTCTTGCCGATGGCGGGCACGATCTGGATGGCCGAGGCGCCTGTGCCGATGACGGCGACGCGCTTGCCCGTCAGGTCGGCGTCGTGGTTCCAGCGGGCGGAGTGAAAGATCTCGCCCTCGAAGCCTTCGATGCCCTTGATGTCGGGGAGGGACGGCTCGCACAGTGCGCCGACCGCGGAGACGAGGACCTTGGCGACGAAGTTCCCCTTCGTGGTGGTGACCTCCCAGCGGGTGGTCGACTCGTTCCAGTGGGCGGACTGCACGTCACACCCGAAGAGGTGCTTGTTGCGCACCTTGTACTTGTCGGCCACCGACTGGATGTACTTCTGGATCTCGGGCTGCGTCGAGAACGACCGGGTCCACTCCGGGTTCAGCGCGAACGAGTAGGAGTACAGATGCGAGGGAACGTCGCACGCCGCGCCCGGGTACGTGTTGTCTCGCCAGGTACCGCCGACGTCGGACCCGCGTTCGAGCACGAGAAAATCGGTCTTGCCTGCCTGGGTCAGCTTGATCGCCGCGCCGAGGCCGGCGAACCCGCTGCCGATGATCAGCGTGTCGATGTGCCGGACACCTGCGGGTGGGGCGGAAGTATCTGTGACGGGGAGACTCATGTAAGAAACCATAGGGCGCTATTGAGGGGCAGTCAATAGCCTATTGACCTTCATTCAGTAGTCTTGTCTCATGGACGTCGTGAAGCGGACCCGTCTCAGCCCCGAACAACGGCGCGCGCAACTGATCGACCTCGGCGCGAAGATGCTGGCGCAGCGCCCGCTCGAGCAGATCTCCGTCGAGGACATCGCCGACCAGGCGGGCGTCTCCCGCGGACTGCTGTTCCACTACTTCGCGTCCAAGCACGACTTCCACCTCGAGATCGTGCGGCACACCAGCAGCGAGATGCTCGCCCGCACCGCCCCCGCCCCCTACATCGGGGATGCGCGGGATCCGATGCAGATCCTGCGCTCGGTCCTCGCGTCGTACGTCGACTACGTCAGCGAGAACCGTGGTACGTACGTGTCGCTCCTGCGGGGGACGGCGAGTGGCGACCCCGACATGCGCGCCGTCTTCGAGGAGACCCGGGCCGTGATGTCCGCACGGACCCTCGAACAACTGCCCGCGATCGGTGTCGAGCCCACCCGGGCGGTCGAACTCGCCGTCCGCGGCTGGATCGCCTACGTCGAGGAAGTCACCATCACCTGGCTGCGCGACCCACACCTGACCCGCGACGAACTGATCGAACTCAACGTCCAGGCCCTCCCCGCGCTCGCCATCGCCGCCGCACCCGAGATCGCCGCCGCGTTGATGTCGGCCACCACCACCTGACACCCCTAGTGCTCGGGGTACACCCGTAGTACCCGCGGGTTACACCGATTTCGTTCCCCGGCGTGACGTGACGACGCATGCGATGTTCCCAGCGTTCTCGTCATGACCACCCTCGATCTCCGCTCCCGCATCGTCGCGTCCCGCCAGGTGCCGCTGGCGGTGATGGTCGCGGGCCATGGCGACGGTGTTCGCCGTGACCGGCATCATCGACGTCGGATTCATCGCGTTGCAGGCCGCGCGCGGAACGTTCAGCCACTTCAACATGTCCGACGACGCCGTCAACAGGATCGGCCAATACGTGTTCATGACCGGTGTCCCCGGCCTGTTCGTCGCGAACCTCGTGATCGCCCTGATCCTGCTGTTCCAGCGGGTTGGGGATCGTGCCCTCACCCGCGCCATCCATGCGGGCATGTTCCTGGCGGTGGCCGGCATGGCACTCGGGTACCTCATGGGACTTCAGGGCCGGCAGACCACGACCGACGCGAGCGGCCGCGTCGTCGAACTCGCCGCACGGCACAGCGTCGGCGTCACCGACGAGAATCCAGGACTGCCGGTGACCAACTGGAGCACGTCCGGCGGCGACCTCCGCATCCCGCACTTCGTCGGACTGCACGGCCTGCAGGTGATGCTGATCGGCGCCCTCGTCCTGAGCGTCCTCTCGTCGCGGATTCCGTGGCTCCGCAGCGAGAAAACCCGAGCGTCCCTGACGGCCGTGCTGGCGTTCGCCGACGCCGGGCCACTCGCCGTGCTCACGTGGCAGGCGTTCCGCCGTCAGCCGCTGATCCACCCCGACGCGCTCACCCTCACCGCCCTCGGCGGACTCCTCGCCGCCACCGCCACCGCCCTCGCGGTCCAGGTCGTGAGGTCGCGGGCGGAGGTGGGGCGGTAGTGGTCGGCCGGCCTAGAGATGCCGCAGGAAGCGGTCGGGTCCGTCGAGGAACGACCGCCAGTTGCGGACGAGGTCGAGCTGATTCCACTCGGGGTAGTCGATGCCCTCGTCGGTGAGTTCCCAGATCTCGGCGCCGGGCGCGGCGGCGAGCAGGGGAGAGTGCGTCGCCATGATCACCTGCGAACCCTCCTCGGCGAGATCCGCGATGACCCCGAGCAGCGCCAGGCAGGACTGGAACGACAGCGCGGCCTCCGGCTCGTCCAGAATCCACAGGCCCACCCCGATCGGACGGTCGGCGACGTACCGCAGGAACGACTGACCGTGCGAGAGCTGGTTGAACGACGGATCGTCCTCGCGGGGACGTGACTCGTCGGCCGCACCGAACAGCGAATGCATCGACTCGGCACGCAGGAAACACCCGCCGTACGGCTGCGGCCGGGCGCCGACACACGTGAGGTGAGTGCCGAGGTCCGCGTCCTCGGGGCTGGAACCCGCCGACCACAACCGGTCCTGCGCCCCGTGGAACCCACCCTGCCAGGCCGCAGCGATCGACTCGACCAGCGTCGACTTCCCGACACCGTTCTCACCCACGATCACCGTGACCGGCCGCTCGAATGCCAGACCGTTGTCGCACAGTTCCGCCACCGCGGGCAGGTCCAGATACCACGAAGCCGGGTCGAATCCGCTCCGTGGAGTGAACTCGACCCGGCTCAGTGGCAGATCAGTCAATCAAACGCTCAGCTGAACGCTTCAGCCGAAGGCTTCATCGATGATCTCCTGCTGTTCCACAGCGTGCACCTTGCTCGAACCCGAGGACGGTGCCGACATCGAACGACGCGAGATGCGCTTGATCCCGGACAGCTTGTCGGGCAGCAACTCGGGCAGAGCGAGACCGAAGAACGGCCACGCACCCTGGTTGGCCGGCTCCTCCTGAACCCACCGGAACTCGGTGGCGTTCGGGTAGCGGTCCAGCGTCTCGCGGAGACGACGACTCGGAACCGGGTACAGCTGCTCGATGCGGACGATCGCGATGTCCTCGCGGTTGTCCTTCTGCTTCTTCGCCAGCAGCTCCCAGTACAGCTTGCCGCTGACGAGGAGGACACGACGCACCTTGTCGCGTTCGGCGTCGCCCGTCTCGTACGTGGGCTCCTCGAACACCGAGCGGAACTTGCCGGTGGTGAAGTCCTCGACGTCGGAGACCGCGGCCTTGTTCCGCAGCATCGACTTCGGTGTGAAGACGACCAGCGGGCGGCGGATTCCGTCGAGCGAATGACGACGCAGCAGGTGGAAGTAGCTGGCCGGGGTGGACGGCACGGCCACGGTCATCGAACCCTCGGCGCACAACTGCAGGAAGCGCTCGATACGACCGGACGTGTGGTCGGGACCCTGACCTTCGTGGCCGTGCGGCAGGAGCAGCACGACGTCGGACAGCTGACCCCACTTGGCCTCACCGGACGAGATGAACTCGTCGATGATCGACTGCGCGCCGTTGACGAAGTCACCGAACTGCGCCTCCCACAGCACGAGCGCGTCCGGGTTGCCCACGGAGTAGCCGTACTCGAAGCCGACGGCGGCGAACTCACTGAGTGCGGAGTCGTAGACCAGGAACTTGCCAGGGTTCTCGCTGCCCAGGTTCTGCAGCGGGGTGTACTCGGCGCCCGTCTTGCGGTCGATGAGGACCGAGTGACGCTGCGTGAACGTGCCGCGCTTGGAATCCTGGCCGGACAGGCGAACCATCTTGCCCTGGTCGACCAGCGAACCGAATGCGAGCAGCTCGGCGAACGCCCAGTCGATCTTGCCCTCGCGAGACATTTCGCGGCGCTTCTCGATGACCGGCTTGACGCGCGGGTGCACCGTGAAGCCCTCGGGCACGTTGACGAACGCGTCGCCGATCCGCTCGAGCACCGACTCGTCGACGGACGTCTTCAACTTCGTGGGCAGCACCTGGTCGAGTTCGACCGACTCACTGGGCTCCGGCGTGTACTTCTCGAGTTCGCGAACCTCGTTGAACACCCGTTCCAGCTGGCCCTGGTAGTCGCGGAGTGCGTCTTCGGCTTCCTTCAGCGAGATGTCGCCGCGGCCGATCAGGGATTCGGTGTAGCTCTTACGCACGCTGCGCTTGGTGTCGATCACGTCGTACATCGCCGGCTGCGTCATCGACGGGTCGTCGCCCTCGTTGTGACCGCGACGGCGGTAGCAGATCATGTCGATGACGACGTCCTTCTGGAACTTCTCCCGGAAGTCGACAGCGAGCTGGGCGACCCAGACACAGGCCTCGGGGTCGTCGCCGTTCACGTGGAAGATCGGCGCGCCGATCATCTTCGCGACATCGGTGCAGTACTCGGACGAACGCGAGTACTCCGGGGCGGTGGTGAAACCGACCTGGTTGTTGACCACGATGTGCACGGTGCCACCGGTGCGGTACCCGCGCAGCAGTGCCAGGTTCAGCGTCTCGGCCACGACACCCTGACCGGCGAACGCGGCGTCGCCGTGCAGCATGAGCGGCAGGACGGTGAAGCCGTCCTCGCCCTTGTCGAGGATGTCCTGCTTCGCGCGGACCAGGCCCTCGAGGACCGGGTCGACCGCCTCGAGGTGCGACGGGTTGGCCGTCAGCGACACGGTGATGTCGTTGTCGCCGAACATCTGGATGTACGTGCCCTCGGCGCCGAGGTGGTACTTCACGTCGCCGGAGCCGTGGGCGGCCGCCGGGTTCATGTTGCCCTCGAACTCCGTGAAGATCTTCGAGTACGGCTTACCGACTATGTTCGCGAGAACGTTGAGGCGACCGCGGTGCGGCATGCCGATGACCACCTCGTCGAGCTGGTGCTCGGCGGCCTGGTCGATGACGGCGTCCATCATCGGGATGACGGACTCGGCGCCCTCGAGGGAGAAGCGCTTCTGCCCGACGTACTTGGTCTGCAGGAACGTCTCGAACGCCTCGGCGGCGTTGAGCTTGCTCAGGATGTACTTCTGCTGAGCGACCGTGGGCTTGACGTGGTGCGCCTCGACCCGGTCCTGCAGCCACTGCTGCTGCTCCGGCTCCAGGATGTGCGTGTACTCGACACCGACGTGGCGGCAGTACGCGTCGCGCAGCACGCTGAGCACGTCGCGCAGCTTCATCTTCTCCTGGCCGTGGAAGCCGCCGACCTTGAACTCGCGGTCGAGATCCCACAGGGTCAGGTCGTGCGTGCGGACGTCCAGGTCCGGGTGGCTGCGGAACTTGTCCTTGACAAACTGCAGCGGATCCGTGTCGGCCATCAGGTGGCCACGGTTGCGGTACGCGGCGATCAGCTCGAGAACGCGGGTGTTCTTGTCGACGGCGCCTTCGGGCACGTCCTTGCGCCAGCGGACCGGCTCGTACGGGATGTGCAGCGCGTGGAAGATCTCGTCGTAGAACTCGTCGCTGATCAGCAGGTTGTGGATGGTCCGGAGGAAGTCGCCGGACTCGGCACCCTGGATGATGCGGTGGTCGTACGTCGAGGTCAGCGTCATGAGCTTGCCGACGCCGATCTCGGCGAGACGCTCGTCGCTCGCGCCCTGGAACTCGGCCGGGTACTCCATTGCGCCGGCACCGATGATGGCGCCCTGGCCGTTCATCAGACGCGGCACGGAGTGCACGGTGCCGATGCCGCCGGGGTTGGTCAGCGAGATCGTGACACCCGAGAAGTCCTCGGCGGTGAGCTTGCCGTCACGCGCGCGCCGGACGATGTCCTCGTAGGCGCTGTAGAACTGCGTGAAGTTGTGGGTGTCGGTGTTCTTGATCGCGGCGACGACGAGGGACCGGCTGCCGTCCTTGCCCGGCAGGTCGATGGCCAGACCGAGGTTGGTATGTGCGGGGGTGACCGCGTTGGGCTTGCCGTCGATCTCGGCGAAGTGCCGGTTCATGTTCGGGAACGCCTTGACCGCCTGCACGATCGCGTAACCCAGCAGGTGCGTGAACGAGATCTTGCCGCCGCGGGTACGGGCGAGGTGGTTGTTGATGACGATCCGGTTGTCGAACATCAGCTTCGCAGGGATGGCGCGAACGCTGGTGGCGGTCGGAATGGCCAGCGAGGCCGACATGTTCTTGGCGACGGCAGCAGCTGCGCCGCGGAGAACCTTCGACTCTTCTACTGCAGGAGCTGGAGCGGACGCCTTCGCGTCCGTCGCCGCGGTCTCCTTCGCGGGTGCGGCCTTCTTGGGGGCCTCGGTCTTCGGGGCAGCAGCCTTCGGAGCTGCACCGTTGGGTGCAGCCTTGGGCGCGGCGCCGTTGGCCGTCTTGGTCTGAGGCTTGGGTGCGGTCTCGGACTCGGGAACCGGGGGAGTCGCCGCCTTGGCGGAGGGAGCGGCAGCAGGTGCGGCGGTGGTGGTGCCGTTAGTGCCGTGTCCGTTGGCTGCGCCTGCCTTGGCGGCGGCGTCGGGAGAGTAATCCGTCAGGAATTCGTGCCAACTCGCGTCCACGGACGACGGATCGTCCTGGAAACGCTGGTACATCTCGTCAACCAACCACTGGTTCTGTCCGAACTGGGATGTAGAGCTGCTGCTCACGGCAGGTGTTCGCCTCGTTTCTATTTCGGTACCCGATCAGAGCGCCTATATACATGAGACTAGCCCTCGCGTGTGACGTGTAGATCGCCAGGCCTGCACGTGTGAGCTGTCTCACGGCCAACCGATGGGGTCACCATCGATGACGGTTCTCGCCCCGCGATTATTCCCCGACCCGGTCTCCGCCGCATCCCACAGTCCCGAATAGTGGCCACCGGCATAGCGCAGATTGGCGTGCGATCCGGTCTCGACGACGCGCCCCTTGTCGATGACGAGGATCACATCTGCCCGGGCCGCGGTGGCCAGCCGGTGGGCCACCACCACCGACGTCCGGGTGCGGGTCACACGGCTGCTCGCCTCGAGAACTACCTGCTCGGTGGCCGGATCGAGTGTCGCGGTCGCTTCGTCGAGCAGCAGCAGATCGGGGTCGACCAGCTCGGCCCGGGCCAGCGCGATCAGCTGACGCTGGCCCGCCGACAATCCCTGCCCGCGCTCGCCGATGGGGTGATGCATCCCACCCCGCAGTCCGGCGATCGTGCCCAGCGCTCCGACCGCGCGGGCAGCGTCCTCGATCTCCTCGCGGCTCGCATCCGGGCGGCCGTACGCGATGTTGGTGGCGACGGTCCCGGTGAACAGGTGCGCCTCCTGGGGGACGACGCCGAGGCGTCCGCGGTACGCGCCGAGCGGGTACCGGCGGAGATCCACGTCGTCGACGAGCACCGCGCCGGACGTCGGGTCGTAGAAGCGGGCGAGCAGTTTCACGATGGTCGACTTGCCCGCACCGGTCCGGCCGACCAGGGCGACGGTGGTGCCGGCGGGGATGTGCAGGTCGATGTCGGTCAGGGCGTCGCTGTCGGCGCCCTGATAGCGGAACCCGACGTCGCGCAGGCACAGCTCGCCGCGCAGGTGCCCGTCGATCGGCTGGAGGTTTTCCCGCGACGTAGCCCGCTCGATGGAACTGGGAGTGCGGAGCAGGTCCCCGATCCGGAGCAGACCGACACTGGCCTGCTGGTACCCGTCGAACACCTGCGACAGCTGCTGGATGGGCCCGAACAGCAGCCCGAGGTACAGCACGAAGGCGACGAGTGTCCCGGTCGTCGTGTCCCCTGCCGCGACCTGGCGCGCGCCGACGAACACCACGGCGGCCAGAGCGAGGTCGGAGAGGAACGCGATGAACGGGAAGTACAGCGAGATCGCCCGCTGTGACCGCATCCGGCTGCGCCGGTAGCTGTCGGCCCGCTCGGCGAACCTCCGGGCGGCGAACCCTTCGCGGCGGTACGCCTGGGCCGCGCGGAGCCCGGCGATGTTCTCCTGGAAGTCGGCGTTGACGAGCGAGATCCGCTCACGCGAGACCGTGTACGCCACCGAGGAGATCCGCCGGAAGATCAGCGTCGCGACGACGAGCGGCGGGATGACGGCGAGCGCCACCAGCGCGAGCGTGACGTCGGTGGCGACCAGGGCGACGGAGATACCGAGGACGGTCAGGACACTCACCACGGCGGTGGACATCCCGGTCTGGATGAACGACGACAGCGCGTCGACGTCGGTGGTCATCCGGGTCATGATGCGGCCGGACAGTTCGCGCTCGTAGTAGTCGAGTCCGAGCCGCTGCAGGTGGGCGTAACTGCGCACCCGCAGCCCGAACAGCACGCGTTCACCCGCCCGGGCGGTGAGGACCGTCATCAGCGCGACGACGAGCCAGCCGGCGACGACGAGGGCGACGCCGACCCCGGCCGCCGTCCAGAGGGTTGCGGAGTCCTGCGGGACGACACCCCGGTCGATCGCGAACCGGACGATCGACGGGAACGCGATCCCTGCGAGCGAGTCGAGCGCGAGGCAGACGACGACGGCGACGAGCAGGGCTCGGACCGGGCGCAGGATCCGCGTCAGCCGGAAGTCGGGCTCGGGCAGGCGCAGGTCCCGGGTGTCGATGCCCGGGCTCTCGACGGCGGGCGGAAGCGCGTTCACGGCCTCCCGAAGTTCCGGGGTCGCGGCCACGTTGCCCAGCGCTCCCGCCATCGGTCCGCCGGCGGTGCGGCCGCCGCCCGGGCCCGCACCGGACGCCGGGGTGCGGCCGGACGAGGCGGACGAGCCGGGCACGTCCCACTCCTCGACGTCCTCCGGCCACAACTCGGACTCGGACGGCATGCGCTGATACGGCATCGGCTCGCTCGGTGCGGGGACGCTGACGTCGATGGGGCCCGCGGTGTCGGGGGAGGCGAACAGTGCGCGGAAGAGCGGGCACCGTTCGTCGAGCTCGGCCACCGTGCCGGAATCGATGATCCGTCCGCCGTCGAGCACGGCGACGCGGTCGGCCAGCGACAGGGTCGAGCGGCGATGCGCCAGGATCAGCGCCGTCCGCCCGCGATTCGCCCGGAGCGCCGCGAAGATCGACGCCTCGGTGGTGGCGTCGACGGCGGAGGTCGCGTCGTCGAGGATCAGCACCCTCGGGTCGGTGAGGAGTGCGCGTGCCAGCGCGATCCGCTGCCGCTGCCCGCCGGAGAGGGTGAGACCGCGTTCGCCGACCACGGTGTCGTACCCGTCCGGCAACGCGGAGACGAACTCGTCGGCGGCGGCCATGTCGGCGGCGGCGCGGATCTCCTCGGCGCTGGCGTCGGGCTTGCCGAGGGCGATGTTGGCCGCGATGGTGTCGGAGAAGAGGAACGGCTCGTCGAACACGAGGCCGACGGCTTCGCGCAACTGCTCGGCGCTCAGCTGCGAGACGTCGAACGACTCGCCCGCCGACGTGAGGGACACGGAACCCGCGGATGGTGCGTAGAAGCGGGGGAGCAGCAGCGACAGGGCGGTCTTGCCGGAGCCGGCCATGCCGACCACCGCGACCGTCTCGCCGGGCGCGATGCGCAGGTCGAGTCCGCGGAGAATGTGCCGGTCCGGTTCGAATCCGAACGTGACCGCCCGCAGGTCCACACCCAGCGGTCCGCCGGGCAGTGCGGTGGGATGCGGCGGGTCCGCGACCTCCGGTTCGGCGTCGATCACCTCGTACACGCGCTCGACGGCGGCCCGGGACAGCTGGGCCATGATCACGACCGACGACAGCGTGCGGGTGACGGCGGTCATCGTGGCGACGTACGTGGCGAAGGCGAGGAACGTGCCGATCGTGATGGAACCGTGCAGGGCGAGGTAGCCGCCGACCGCGATGACGCCGACGAGACCGAGCTGGGGCAGTGCCGCCATGGTCGGCGCGAAGCGCGCATTGATCCGGGCGGCTCGCAGGCGTTCGGCGTACAGCGTCCGGCTGTGGTCTTCGAGTTGGTCGACGGCCCGGCGCTCCTGGCCGAACCCCTTGACGACGCGGACACCGGTGACGGTCTCCTCGACGTGCTGCGCGAGGTCGGCTGCCCGTTGCTGCGCCGACCAGGTTGCCGCGAACAGTTTCGGGCGCATCGCGTAGACGACGAGGCACACGGCGGGGACGATCACCAGCGCGACGACGGTCAGCAGCGGTGACAGCCAGGCCATGATGCCGAGCGCGAGGACGAACTGGAGCAGCGCGCCCGCCGACAACGGGACCATGGCGAGCAGGCCCTGCACCAGCTGGAGGTCGGTGATGGACCGCGAGACCACCTGTCCGGTGCGGATCTGATCCTGCCCCCGCCCGTCGAGGCGTTGCAGCGCGCCCAGCAGGCCGAGCCGCAGGTCGTGCTGGACGTCGAGTGACAGCTTGCCTGCGAGCATCCGGCGGCCGTACTGGCAGCCGAAGCGGACGCACGCGAGCAGTGCGATGAGCAGGGCGGCGATGCCGATCACCTGAGTGGCGCTACCCGAGCCCGCGGCATCGACCGCGTACTTGGTGAGGAGGGGGAACGAGATATCGATCCCGGCGGCGACGACCGTCACGGACAGGGCACCGAGTGCGACGCGGCGGTGCGCCCAGCACTCACCGCTCAGCCGTCGAATCCAACCCGGCCGTGCCTGATCCTGCTCCAGCGTCTGCTCCCGTTCGATCACCGAACCGGACGCACTCTCACTTGCCACTGGATCCACGTTAGCGCCGGGTACCGACAGGGGCGGCACCCGGCGCGGCGTCAGGTGATGTCGCGCTGCCGGGTGAGCGCCCAGCCGCCGCCGACGAAAACCGCGGTCCACACGAGCAGGGCGAGGGGAGCGGTGGGCCAGAGCGTCAGCCAGTCGATCTCGTTGCCCGCGGCCGCGTTCGCGACCGTCCCGAGGGTGGCGGACACGGGGAGGACACTTCCGACGGAGCCGATGCCGATCCCGCTGAGGATCGACCGGAGGATCATCTCGCCGAGGGTGTACCAGACCACGAGGGCGATGCAGCTTCCGACGGACGAGCCGGTGAGCATCGACACGCCGCCGCCGATGAGAGCCCACAGTGCCCCGCAGATCAGGGCCGCCCCGAGCATGGCGAACAGGGATCCGCGCAGTTCGAAGGTGTCCCCGCCGAACGTCAGCAGCAGGGCGACGCTGACCACCTCCACCACGAGGCAGTAGAAGAAGCCGAAGGCCGCGGTGACGGCGAGCTTGGTGCCGATCACCCCGTCCCGGCCGCGGGCGGTGAGGAACGTGGTGGTGAGCGTCTTGTACCGGAATTCCGTGCCCACGTTCACCGCCCCGAAGACCGCGGCGAACAGGACGACGAGGGCGACCGCGACCGCCAGCCCGAACAGGGTGGCGGCGAGGTTGGCCTCGCTCGGATCGGCTTCGAACGCGTCGGTGAACGCGCGCATCACCGGCAGGGTGATCGCGCTCGAGAACATCCCGACGATCAGTGGTGCCAGACCGAGCATCCACCAGAACCGCAGTGTGGTGACCTTGCGGAATTCCGCGGTGAGCAGCGCTGTCATCGCGGACCTCCGGACGTCGGACCGTGCTGGGGGTGTGCGGGTGGCGGACCGTAGCCCGGTGGTGGGGCGTACCCGGGTGGCGGACCGTAGCCCGGCTGCGGGGCGTACCCGGAAGGTGCGTACCCGGGCTGGGGAGCGTACGTCGGCGGCGGGCCGTAGCCCGAGGGCGCCGCGGCGCTCGCTCCGGCCACGTACTGACCAGCGGTCATCGACAGGAAGAGTTGCTCGAGGTCGATGTGGTCGCCGACGGCGCCGAAGATCGTCACCCCGGCGTCCGCGGCCACGGACTCGACGAGTTCGAGGGACGCGCCGACGACGGCGAGGCGTCCGTCCGCGAGCGAGCGGGCATCGACGATGCCCCTGGCGGCGAGGGCGGTGGCCAGGGCGGGCGGGCTCGAGGACGCGACCAGCAGCCGGCTCTGCTGCGACTTGCGCAGCTCCTCCATGCGTCCCTGGTAGACGAGGGAGCCGCGGCTGACGATGACGAGATTGTCGACGGTCTGTTCCACTTCGCGGAGGATGTGGCTCGAGATCAGCACCGTCCTGCCGGACGCGGCGAAGCCCTTGAGGAACTCGCGCAGCCAGACGATGCCCTCGGGGTCGAGTCCGTTGGCCGGTTCGTCGAGGATCAGGATGCGCGGATCACCCAGCAGCGCCGTCGCCAGCGACAGCCGCTGCCGCATGCCGAGAGAGAAGCCGCCCGCCTTGCGCCCGGCGACGTCCTCGAGCCCGACGAGCGCGAGCACCTGCAGTGCGCGTGCGTCCGGTACCCCGATCGCGGACGCGTACACCTTCAGGTGGTCGAGCGCCGTCCGGTTGGGGTGCAGGCTCTGCGAGTCCAGGACGGCGCCGACCGTGCGCGCGGGGTCGACGAGGAGTCGAATCGGGACACCGGCGACCGTGGAGCTGCCGGACGTCGGCTTCACGAGCCCGAGGATCATCCGCAGTGTCGTGGTCTTGCCGGACCCGTTGGGCCCGAGAAATCCGGTGATCGATCCCTGCGGCACGGTGAAACTGAGGTCCGTGACGGCGTCGACGTTCTTGAAGCGTTTCGACAGCCCCCGCACCTCGATCGGCGCCGTGAAACTTCCCGGGATTGCTGTGGTCAACCCGTCCTCCCCTGCCACAATCGAATGGAACTGTTTCGACCCTACTGGGCTGCCGTGCCGAGATTCACCAACTGTCGTACAGGGCGTCTGCGACGGCGCATGCTGACACCAATCGATTGGGGACGCACATGAGCAAGCACCACCATCACCATCGCGACGTCATTTCTCCCGCCTACACGGGGCGCCTCTCGATCGATCCGTTTCCGGCGCTGCGGCTGCCGGACGAGGAAACCGATCCCGAGGCCGCGTACCGGTTCATCCACGACGAGTTGATGCTCGACGGCAGTTCGCGGCTGAACCTGGCCACGTTCGTCACCACGTGGATGGATCCCGAGGCCGACAAGCTGATGGCCGAGACGTTCGACAAGAACATGATCGACAAGGACGAGTACCCGGCGACCGCGGCGATCGAGTCCCGGTGCGTGTCGATGGTGGCCGATCTGTTCCACGCTCCCGACCTGTCGACCACCGACCCGGCCAGCGCCACCGGCGTCTCGACGATCGGTTCGAGCGAGGCGGTCATGCTCGGTGGTCTCGCGCTCAAGTGGTTGTGGCGGGCGAAGCGGGAGGCGGCCGGGAAGGACACTGCGCGACCGAATCTGGTGCTCGGCAGCAACGTCCAGGTGGTGTGGGAGAAGTTCTGCCGGTACTTCGACGTCGAACCGAAGTACCTGCCGATGGAGAAGGGCCGCTACGTCATCACGCCGGAGCAGGTTCGGGACGCGGTCGACGAGAACACGATCGGAGCGGTCGTGATCGTGGGCACGACTTATACGGGGGAACTCGAGCCGGTGGCCGCGATCGCGGACGCTCTCGACGAACTTGCCGCGTCCGGCGGCCCCGACGTCCCGATCCACGTGGACGCGGCCAGCGGTGGCTTCGTCGTCCCCTTCCTGCAACCGGAGTTGTTGTGGGACTTCCGGGTTCCGCGCGTGGCCTCGATCAACGTCAGCGGCCACAAATACGGGCTGACGTATCCGGGGATCGGGTTCGTGGTGTGGCGCGACAAGGAACACCTTCCAGAGGGGCTGGTGTTCCGGGTCAACTACCTGGGCGGCGACATGCCGACGTTCACCCTGAACTTCTCGCGGCCCGGCAATCAGGTGGTGGGGCAGTACTACAACTTCCTGCGACTGGGCCGGGCCGGCTACCGGTCGATCATGCAGACGTTGCGCGACACCGCAGTTCGCGTGGGCAAACGCATCGCCGAGATCGAAGGCTTCACCCTGATCACGGACGGCACCGACATTCCGGTGGTGGCGTTCGAACTCGTCGGCGACCCCGGCTTCACGGTCTTCGACGTGTCACACGAGTTGCGGGCGCGGGGATGGCAGGTGCCCGCCTACACGATGCCCGCCGACGCGGAGGACGTGGCGGTCCTGCGCATCGTCGTGCGCGAGGGCTTCAGCGCCGATCTCGGATCCCTCGTCGCCGAGGCGATCGAGGAAGTGTGCGCCGAACTCCGCGAGAAGGGCGGCGGGCGTTCGACGGAACAGCACTTCGCCCACTAGCTGCTTCGCCTACCGGCTCACGCTTCGATCGCGTGGAGTTCGTCCGGCCAGCGGGCCGGGGCGGGCCCGAACGCTTCACGCGCGTTCTTGACGACGCCCTTGCCGATGGCCCGGTTGCCCGCGCCACCGATGGCCGCGCCGATGCCTGCGGGCACGAGTTTGCCGAGGACCAGCGCGCTGCGGCGCGCGGCGTACTTGGTGATGAACTTGCGCACCAGCCTGCTGTTCATCCCCTTCATGGTGGGGCCGGGTATGCGGCTGGTGATGGCGCTCGCCCAGTTCTTCGCCGTCACGCCCGTCGCCTTCTGGACGATTTCCATGCCCGATTCGCCGAGCGCCACCGACAGGACGAGTGCGCGCCGCTGCTGGTGGTCGGCGGCGGAGATGCCGTGCACCGACGCGACCGCGAGTGTGAGCAGCGCCGCCGCTTCCAGGAAGAACGCCGATTCGGCGCCCACCGCCGCGATGGACGCGATGGTGCCGACCCCGGGAATCGCGGCGGTGGCACCGACTGCGCTGCCGCTGCCCGTCACGGCCAGCAGGAACATCTTCTCCATCCGCTCGACGATCTGCGCGGGCGACTCACCGGGGTGCGAGCGCCGGACCCATTCGACGTACTTCGCCACCGCGGGAGCCTGGAGACGGCTCCCGTTGTCGAGGACCGAGACCAGTACCTTCTCCACCGGTCCACCATTGCCAGCCATCGGGGCTCCCGTCTCGCCTGTGCTTCGAGTGTGCTGGCACCGACTGTAGGTGAGTTGACGCTGTGGCCGGTGTCGGCACCGTTGCCTAGGCTGGTTTCGTGAGCGTCGCCGACAGCGATACCGCGGTGTCGTCCGGGGCCTTCCGGCGCCCGGCGGAACCGTTGCGCGCTCTGGTCACGGGATACGACGGTTATCGGCTGGCTGGTTTCGAGCCCGGCATCCACCTCGGTCTGCCGTCGCCCTGCCTCACGGTGATCGTGACAATCGACGAGCCCCTCGACATCGCCGCCCAGGCGACACCCGAGCAGGCGCCCGGTCGTTTCGACACTCTGGCCAGCGGCATCGCCACGGCCCCGGTGACCATCCGGCACGACGGCAACCAGCACGGCGTCCAGCTGGCCCTCAGTCCTCTCGGTGCCCGCGCTCTGCTGGGGGTCCCCACGGCCGCCCTCGGCGCCTGGGTCGTCGGCCTCGAGGACCTGCTCGGTCCCGACGCGGGGGAACTGACCGAACGGCTGTCGCTCGAACCCGGCTGGGACGAGCGGTTCGCGATCCTCGACGAGGTCCTGACCCGCCGCGCGGCGCCGGCGGAGATCGACCCGCACCTCACCCGCGCCTGGCAGCTGCTCGTCGCCGGCGACGGCGCCCGGGTCGGTGACGTCGCGCACGACGTCGGCTGGAGCAGAAGGCATCTCGTGAACAAGTTCGTCGCCGAATACGGCGTGACACCCAAGGACGTGGTGCGGTTGTCCCGTTTCCACCGCTCCCACCGGATGCTCAAGGGTGCCGCCGGGGCGACACTCGCCGACGTGTCCGCGGTGTGCGGGTATTACGACCAGGCCCACATGGCGCGGGACTGGCGCGACCTCGCGGGCGTCGCACCGTCGCGGTGGCGTGAGATCGACCCGTTCTCATTCGTCCAAGACCCCTACCACGACGACGGCGCAGAGTGATGACATGACTACTTCGACGCACACCACATATGTGTGGCCCACCCTCGTCTACCGCGACGCGCGGTCCGCGATCCGCTTCCTCGTCGACGCCTTCGGGTTCGCCGAGAACGCGGTGTACGGCGAGGGCGACCGGGTCGATCACGCCGAACTCGGCTGGCCCAAGGGCGGCGGGATCATGCTCGGTTCGCCCAGTGAGGACTCGGTCATCAGCGACCTGCCGCCGGGGACGGGCTCGGTGTACCTCGTCGTCGACGACCCCGACGCGCTCCACGAGCGCGCCGTGGCCGCCGGCGCCACGATCGTTCGCGGACTGCGGGACGAGGACTACGGATCGCGCGGCTTCACCTGCCGCGACCCCGAGGGCGTGTTCTGGAGTTTCGGCACCTACACCGGCGGGTGATCCCGCCCGATCACGCCCCGTGCCCGGCCGGGACCTCCTCGCCGGGCTTCGGCGGAGGTGGCGGCGTGCCGTCCCCGAACGGCCTGCCGCCGAGTTGTTCACGCCCGTGTGGCTCGAGCCAGCCGGACAGGTCTGGCCCCTTCGGCACGATCCGGGTGGGATTGATGTCGGTGTGCACGATGTAGTAGTGCTGCTTGATCTGGGTGAAGTCGATGGTGTCGCCGAACCCGGGTGTCTGGAAGAGATCGCGGGCATAACTCCACAGCACCGGCATCTCGTCGAGTTTGTTCCGATTGCACTTGAAGTGGCCGTGATAGACCGCGTCGAACCGGGCCAGGGTGGTGAACAGGCGCACGTCGGCCTCGGTGATCGTGTCGCCGACGAGGAACCTGTGGTCGGTCAGACGGTCTTCGAGCCAGTCGAGGCGGGCGAACAGGCGGTCGTACGCGGATTCGTACGCCTCCTGGGATCCGGCGAATCCGCACCGGTACACCCCGTTGTTGACGTCGCGGAACACGAGATCGGCGACCTCGTCGATCTCGTCGCGCAGCGGCTCGGGGTAGAGGTCGGGCGCGCCCTCGCGGTGGTACCGCTTCCATTCCGAGGACAGATCCAGGGTGATCTGCGGGTAGTCGTTGGTGACCACCTGCCCGGTGGGGACGTCGACGATCGCGGGCACGGTGATGCCGCGGGGGTAGTCCGGGAAACGCGCGAAGTACGCGTCCTGCAGGCGCGGGATCTTCAGCACGGGGTCGAGCCCGTCCGGATCCAGATCGAAAGTCCAGCTGCGCTTGTCGTGGGTGGGGCCGCACAGTCCCATCGACAACGCGTCCTCGAGTCCGAGTAGTCGCCGGACGATGATCGCGCGGTTGGCCCACGGGCACGCCCGAGCGGCGACGAGGCGGTAGCGGCCCGGTTCGACCGGATAGCCGTCGCGGCCGTCGGCCGTGATGCGGGTGGGGATGTAGTGGGTGTCGCGCGTGAACTCGGCGCCGGATTCGACGTAGGCGCCTTCCGTGCTGTGCGGTTCTGCCGTTCGTTCTGTCATGGTCGACTCGTCCCCGTCTGTCGATGTCTCTCAGAGCGTACTTCGGGAGATCGTGACCGCGGCATACGTTCCCAGTTCCCGGTACCCGGCGCGGGCGGCGAGCGCGCGCGAGGCCAGATTGTCGCGGGGTGAACGGCATTGAGCGATCAGGCCGCTGTCGAGCGCGTCGTCGGTGGCGATCCCGGCGACCGTGGCGCCCAGTCCCCGGCGCCGGAACTCCGGCACCGTCAGCACACCGACATCGGCGAGGAACCCCTGGAACTCGGCGTACCCGGCGGAACTGACCGGTTGCTGCGCGTCGTCGAGAATCGTGAACCATCGGTTGCGGTCACCCAAGCGGGCCTCGGTGACGTCGTCCGGGGGACATGCCTCCTCGACCTGCCGGACGTGGTCGTGTTCGTGGGAGACGAGCGGTGGCCGCCCGGTCGCCGGATCCTGGTAGTCGGTGCCGAACGCGAGCGCCACGGGACCGGCGCACCGTCCGGACCGATCCTGGGTGAGGGCGAGCAGGGTCGCGGATTCGGTCAGCTCCTCCGACGTGTGCCCGTCGGCACGCTCGATCGCCCACCGCGGTCCGACGAGCGCGGACGTCTCGCCCAGGCGCAGGAAGCGGATCGTGTCCGTGTCGTCGTCCACCCGGACGGCGCGGTCGTCGGCGCCCGGCCGGGTGGACAGAGCGTCGTCGGGCAGTCCCAGTTCGCGTGACCAGGCGAGTCGAATGATGTCGAGGTGATGGGGGTCCACGGGACCCACGGTAACCGCTTGTTCCCTATCCGCCCGGACGGTATATTCCACGTGGAGTATTTGACTTGGAGTAGTGGAGGCGGTGACTGTGGCACTCACGCCGCTCGGTGTCACCATCCTCGGTCTGCTGTGTGAGCGCACGATGCATCCGTACGAGATGTACCAACTCGCCGCCACCCGGCGTGGACGCGTCGTGAAGATCCGGCCGGGTTCGCTGTATCACACCGTGAGCAGGCTCGAAGGTGAAGGGCTGGTGCGCACCACCGGCACCGACCGGGCGGGAAATCGGCCCGAACGCACCATGTACGAGGTCACCGAGGCGGGCCGGGAAGCGCTCGTCCACCGGGTCAGCGACATGCTCGCCACCCCGGTGCACGAGTACCCGCAGTTCCCTCTGGCACTGGCGGAGGCGCACAACGTCGCCGCCCCCACCGTGGTGGAACTGCTCCGGGAACGGCTCGATCACCTCACCCGCGAGATCGACGAACTCGAGACCGCCGCCGCGCTCGCCTGTTCCACCGAGACCCCCAGGATCTTCCTCCTCGGCAACGAATTTCTCGTTACCGTCGCCCGCGCGGAGCACGAATGGCTCAGCGCCCTGGTGGCCGACATCGACTCCGGAGCCCTCCCGTGGCTTTCGCCGGAACTTCTCGAACGACTGACACACTCACGCCGGATCCCATCCGGTTCAGCAAAGGATTGATGATGGACACCGAGCGCACCGCACCACCCACGTCGCCACCCGAGCATCGAAATCCGTGGCCGGCCCTGTGGGCCCTCGTCATCGGCTTCTTCATGATCCTCGTCGACAGCACCATCGTCGCGGTGGCCAACCCGGCGATCATGAACGACCTGCACACCGACATCAACAAGGTCGTCTGGGTCACCAGCGCGTATCTGCTGGCGTATGCGGTGCCGCTGTTGGTCACCGGTCGACTCGGTGATCGGTTCGGTCCGAAGAACATCTACCTGATCGGGCTCGTCCTGTTCACCGGTGCGTCGCTGTGGTGCGGCCTGTCCGGCACCATCACGATGCTCATCGTCGCCCGGGTCTTCCAGGGACTGGGCGCCGCACTGATGACGCCGCAGACGATGGCCGTCATCACCCGCACGTTCCCGCCGGACCGTCGCGGCACCGCGATGGGTCTGTGGGGCGCTGTCGCCGGTGTCGCCACCCTGGTGGGACCGCTCGCGGGCGGCGTGCTCGTGGACAACCTCGGCTGGGAGTGGATCTTCATCGTCAACGTCCCCGTCGGTGTGGTCGCGTTCGTGCTGGCCTGGCGGTTGGTGCCTTCGCTCGAGACCCACGAGCACAAGTTCGACATCCCCGGTGTCGTCCTCAGCGCGCTCGGCATGTTCTTCCTCGTGTTCGGAATCCAGGAAGGCAGCTCCTACGACTGGTCGGCGACCGTGCTGGCGTCGATCGGCGCCGGCCTCGTCCTTCTCGGCGTCTTCGTCTGGTACCAGTCCTGGAACAAGAACGAGCCGCTCCTGCCCCTGGGCCTGTTCAAGGACCGCAACTTCTCGCTCGCCAACGTGGCGATCACCTCGATGGGCTTCGCGATCACCGCGATGGTCCTGCCGCTGATGTTCTACACGCAGGCGGTGCGGGGTCTGTCGCCCACACGGTCGGCCCTGCTGCTCGTGCCCATGGCCGTCCTCACCGGCGTGTTCGCCCCGTTCATCGGCAAGCTCGTGGACCGCACCCATCCGCGGTACATCGCGGGCGCCGGATTCCTGCTGTTCTCGATCGCGCTCGCCTGGCTGTCCATGGTCATGTCACCCGACGTGGCGATCTGGGAACTGCTGCTGCCCATCGGACTGATCGGCCTCGCCAACGCGTGTATCTGGTCGCCGCTCGCCGCCACGGCCACGCACAACCTTCCACCCCATCAGGCGGGCGCCGGAGCAGGCGTCTACAACACCACCCGCCAGGTCGGCGCCGTCCTCGGCAGCGCCGCGATCGGCGCACTCATCACGGCCCGCCTGTCCGCTCAGGGGCTGAACGCCGATAGCCAGGAGGCCGGTGTGGGGGAGATGCCGGAATTCGTGAAGGAACCGTTCGCCACGGCGATGTCGCAGTCGATCTGGCTGCCCGCGGCCGTCCTGCTGATCGGTTTCCTCGCCTCGGTGTGCTTCGCGCGACCGTTGCGCGAGAAGAAGCCCGGAGTCAGTGCGGGCGACGCAGCCAGTCGGGAAACATCACTGCAGGGTTGAGGTAGTCCGCGGGATCGAACGCCTGCTTGATCGTCCACATCGCGGTGATGTCCTCGCGGCTGAGGGCGAGGTCCAGGTAGTTGCGCTTGTGTGCGCCGACGCCGTGCTCGGAGGCGATGTTGCCGCCGTGATCGCGGATCAGTTCCGTGACCGGCCGGTACAGCACGGACTCGTCGGGGCAGCGCAGCACGTTGAGGTGGACGTTGCCGTCGGCGACGTGCCCGAAGAGCACCGGGATCGCGTCGGGTGCCCGGCTCGTCACCATTGCGACCGCGTCGGCGACGAATGCGGCGAGGGTGTCCAGTGGGAGGGCGGCGTCGAACTTCAGCGGGGGTCCGAACAGTCCGACCACTTCCGCGAACGCTTCCCGCGCCGACCACACTCGGGCGCGGCCTGCGGAATCTATCCCGACGGCGGGTTCGTCGTCGGGATCGCACTGCTCCAGCGCCGCGGCCAGGTCGTCGGTGAGGTCGCGCCGGCCGGCCAGTTCGACGAGGAGATACCACGGCAGACCCGTGGGAACGGCGAAACTCAGCCGCGAGGAGGCCAATTCGAGCCCGCGTCCGTCGAGCATTTCCACGGCGTCCACCCCGTCGAGCCGCCGCACGACGTGAGCGGCGTCGATCAAGCCGGGTAGTTGCGCGAAGCCGGCGAGGGCGGTCACACGGAACTCCGGGACGGGGTGGAGTGCGAGATCGACGGTCGTGACCACACCGAGAGTGCCCTCGCTGCCGACCCACAGCGCGGGCAGGTCGTATCCGCAGTTCTCGGCGCCCACCCGCATGCTGCGCCGCACGATCGCCCCGTCGGGGAGCACGACCTCCAGGCCCAGCACCTGTGCGGACATGTGGCCGTACCGCACGGTGTGCAGCCCACCGGCATTCGTCGACACCATGCCGCCGATCGTCGCGGTATCGCGGGACGCGATGTCGACGCCGAACAGCAGTCCGGCGTCGGACGCGGCGTGCCGGAGTGTCGAGAGGGTGACCCCGGCGCCGACGGTGACGCGCAGGTTCTCGCGGTCGACGGCGCCGACCGCGGTCAGCCGTTCCGTCGACAGCAGCACGTCATCGTGCTCGGGAACCGTGCCCGCTTCGAGGCCGGTGCGGCCACCCTGCACGGTGACCTTCACCCCGGCCCGGCGGCAGATGCCCAGCACGGCCGAGACTTCCGCGGCATCCGCGGGCCGGACGAGTGCGCTCGCGCGCCCGCTGTAGCGTCCCGTGTGGTCGGTGGCGCGGGCGGCGAGCACGTCCGCGTCCACGGTCACGAACCGTTCTCCGACGGCGTCGGCCAGCGCCGCGCGCAGCGAGTCCACACCCCGATCGTAGGCGGAACGCGTGTGGCAGTCTGGCGGCATGACTGAGCCTGCCGCCGCCGCGCATCCCACCCGACTCGAGCGTGTCCGTACCGACGCCGGCGCCGAGATCGCGATCCTGACGTTCGCCCACGGCGCACTGAACCTCTTCGATCAGGCGATGTTCGACGCCGTGCAGGCCGACGTCGCGGCGCTCGCCGAGAATCCGCCGCGCGCGGTGCTGCTGCGTGCCGAGGGCAAGGTGGTCTCCGCGGGGGTGGACGTCCACGTGTTCGAGGGGCTCACCGCGGAACAGGGCGCGGACCTGTGGCAGGAGTTGTTCGCCGAGATCTGCCATCCGCTCGAGGCGCTGCCGTGCCCCGTCGTGTACTCGGCGCACGGATTGACGCTGACTGCGGCCTTCGAGATCGCGCTCGCCTGCGACATCATCCTCGCCGCACCGAAGGCGAAGTTCGGACTGGTCGAGACGGTGGTGGGGCTGACCCCGTCGATGGGCGGTCCGCAGCGGCTGGCCGAGCGGGCAGGGTCCGGCCGCGCCCGGGAACTGGTGATGACCGGCGACCTGTACGACGCCGCGACACTGCGCGACTGGGGTGTGGTCAACGCCGTCCACGAGGACGTCGACACCGAGGCCCGCGCCCTCGTCGCACGCCTGGCGGACGGGCCGACGCGCGCACACGACGCCACGAAGCAGATCATCTCCGCGTGGCGGTCGGGTGGAGTCGCGCACGCCGACTCGATCACGCCCGACGTGTCGGGTGCGCTGTTCGAGACCGACGACCTTCAGGGTGCGGTGCGCAGCTTCCTCGACGTCGGACCGGGCAAGGCGACGTACCGCGGACGGTAGGCGTCGGCGATCCGCTCCCCGCAACTGTGACGGGCGTCATATAGTCGTGGCAACGTCCCGGTCGCGTAGCAGTGTCGTCAGCGGAGGTACAGATGCCGTCGTCCCTCGTCGAGTACCCGAGTAGTGGTCCCTTCTTCCACGACGACCGGGTGGTCCGTGGCCGCGACGGCCTGCTCCGATACGGCGGGCTCAACCCGTCGCTCACCGAGTTGCTCGACATCTCCGTGCACCGCTACGCGGGCCGGATCGCCGTCGAGGAGGACGGTGGCCGGTCGCTCACGTTCTCGCAACTGTGGACGTCCGCGGCGCGGGTGGCCGGCGGGCTGAAGTCGAAGGGGGTCGAGATCGGCGACCGCGTCGCCGTCCGGCAGCCCGTGGGGGTTCGCTGGGTGGAGGCGTTCCTCGGCGTGTTGCTCGCCGGCGGCGTGCCGGTCGGGGTGAGCCCGGCACTCGACGACGCGCAGACCGGTGAGGTGCTCGCCGACAGCGAGTCGGTGCTGATCCTCGACGGCGAACTGCCGGAGGGTATCTCGTTCATCGACGACGGCGCGAGCCCCGACGAGCTGGTGCTGCTGTCGTACACGCCCGGCCCGTCGGACTCGCCGAAGGGTGTGGAGCTGAGCAACGAGAACGTCCTCTCGACCATCGAATCCGTGCTCCACGCGCGCGGGTTCAGCTCCGAGGGGCTGCGGAATCTCCTGGTCGAACCCGAACTGCACACCGTCGGATCGCTCGTCGAACTGCTCTCGACGCTGGTGGTGGGCGGAACGGTCCTGTTGACCGGGAGTACCGACGCCGCGTCGTGGCGCGGCACCGGCGCCGACGTGCTCACCGCGGCGCCCGCCGTCCTCCTGCGGGCCGTGGAGAACTCGCGGGTGACGAGTTTCGGCCGGCGCGCGGTGCGCTGGATCGACTACAGCGGCTCCGGTCTGTCCCTGGAGCAGTCGCAACTGCTCCGCCGGACGTTCCCCGCGGCCAGGCACTTCCTCGGGTGGGGAATGACCGAGACGTGTGGGGCCGGGCTGGCGCTGCCCGACGAGTGCGCTCTGACACACGCGGGCAGTGTGGGTGTCGCGTTCGGCGGGATGGAGGTGGCCCTCCTCGGACCGGACGCCGGCCGCGGTGTCGGCGAATTGCTGTGCCGCGGTCCGGGAGTCAGCCGCGGCTACTGGAACCGGCCCGAGGTCACCGCGCAGACCTTCACGGGTGGCTGGTTTCACACCGGCGACACCGCGAATATCGACGGCGACGGCTTCGTCCGTATCGTCGACCGCGACACCGCTGCCTAGGTGGTGCGAAAGGCAGGTATCCACCCGTGAGCTCTCCCGTCGCCGAGCTGCACATGCACATCGAGGGGTCCCTCGAACCCGAGCTGATCTTCGCGCTGGCCGAACGGAATTCCGTGCAGCTGCCCTACGCGGACCTCGACGATCTCCGGTCGCGGTACGAGTTCACCGATCTGCAGTCGTTCCTCGACCTGTACTTCGCCAACATGCAAGTGCTGCGGACGGCGCAGGACTTCGCGGACCTCACCCGCGCCTATTTCGCGCGGGCGTCGGCGGGCGGCGTCGCGCACGTGGAGTTCTTCTTCAACCCGCAGGCCCACGTCAATCGTGGTGTGCCGCTGCACGAGGTGCTCGACGGAATCATGGATGCGGTGGGCACCAGTGAGCGGGAGTTCGGCCTCAGCAGCGCCGCGATCGCCGCGATCCTGCGGGACCGTCCCGTGCACGAGGCGGAGGAAGTGTTCTCGGAGATCATCCGGTTGCAGACGCCGATCGTCGGGCTCGGGCTGGACTCGGCCGAGGTGGGCAACCCGCCGTCGCTGTTCGAGGACGTCTTCGCCCGCGCCCGGTCGGAGGGGCTGCACGTGGTCGCCCACGCAGGCGAGGAAGGCCCGCCGGAGTACATCTGGCAGGCGCTCGACCTCCTCGGCGCCGAGCGCATCGACCACGGGGTGCGGGCGCTCGAGGACCCGGCGCTCGTGGCGCGTCTGGTGGACGAGGAAGTGCCGCTGACCGTGTGCCCGCTGTCGAACGTGCGACTGTGCGTCGTCGACTCGCTGTCCGAGCACCCGTTGCGGACCATGCTGGAGGCGGGTCTGCTCGTCACCGTGAACTCCGACGACCCCGCGTACTTCGGCGGGTACGTCGACGACAACTTCGCCCAGCTGCGGGATCAGCTCGACCTCACCGATGCCGAGCGGGAAACCCTGGCGCGCAACTCGATCAAAGCGTCGTTCGCGAGCGACGCGCGCAAGGCGCAACTGCTCCGCGGGTGACGGTCCCCGCCGTCAGTCGATCAGCCCCGAGCCGCCCAGACCGGCGACGACGGCCAGGACGTCCCGGTCGCGGCCGTGCGGGCCGACCAGGCAGAGGCCGACGGGAACTCCGTCGTCGGTGCGCAACGGCACGGTCGCGTTGGGCAGCCCGGAGATGGTCGCGAGGCACGTGAGCATGCCGGTGGCGCGCATCGTGTTCCGGAACCGGTCACCGCTGGGGTAGCTCGTCCGCTCGGGGGGCGTGGAGGAGGTCGCCGGCAGCAGGAGCAGGCTGTCGCCCACGTACGCGGTGATCGTCTGCGACGCCTCGCCGAGCTTGATCAGCTTCCGGCCGTACGTGGATTCCCAGATGCGGCTCGCGTCGGCGAAATTGCGGCCGGGTTCGTCGCCGAGCGACGTCATCGCCCCGCTCACCCAGTCGCCGTGCAGCCGCCACGCCTCGTAGCCCTGCACGGCGACGACGGCGTCGTACCAGTCGGGAAGCCGGCCGATGTCCGTGTCGGTCCACGTCAGCCGGGGGAGGGAACTCTTCTCCCACGCGGTGAGGGCGCGCCGCACCGCGCCGAGCGCCCCCGCCTCGGCGACGGCGTTGATGCCGTCCGAGGTGAGCGCGCTGCGGAACGGGGTCTCCGCCGTGAGCGGGAGAAGCGCGCCGGAGACCGCGACGAGGGTGTCGAGGTCGCCGCAGACCCACGCCGGGGTGTCGAACGTGGGGGACAGCGGAAACAGCCCGTCGGTGGAGACGGCGCCCCGGGACGGTGCGAAGCCGTACAGGCCCTGATACGAGGCGGGGATGCGGACGGAACCGGTGGTGTCGATACCCAATCCGATGTCGGCCGAACCCTGCGCGACCGCACTCGCGGCGCCCGACGTCGCACCACCGGGCAGGCGGTCCTCGGCGCGGGGGTTGGGCGGCGTGCCGAATTGCTGGTTGATGCCGGAATGCCCGTAACCGAGGTCGTCGGTCTGCGCCAGGCCGACGACGCGGGCGCCCTGACCGAGGAGGCGCGCCACCACTGCGGCGGTACCCGTCTCGACTGGAGCCTCGGCGAGCCGCCGTCCGCTGCCCGCACCGATCTGCTGTCCCGCAACGGCGTACAGGTCGGTGACCGCGAGTCGCATGCCGGCGAGGGGCCCGTCGCCGGTCGGCGCGACCAGCGGATCGCCCTGCACGCGCCACGTCGCCTTGTCGACCGGTGCGAACTCGGACACCGCGCCGCCGTCCGGAACGGACAAGCCGTCGGGAAGCGGCGGAACCTGCGGGTCGTGCAGGCGTTCCCCGCACGCGCCGAGCATCACGGCGCCGATCGCCGCTGCCCCGGACGCACCCGCGACGCGCAGGAAGTCGCGACGGTCGAAAGATCGACTGGGGGCCACCTAGCTCACGTTAGCGACCCAGGACCTGCTGCAGGTACGCGTTGCCGAACATTCGCCCGGGGTCGTACTTGTCGCGCACGGCGAGGAACTCGTCGAAGTTCGGATACGCGGGCCGCAAGTCGTCGGCGGTGCGGCCGTGCATCTTGCCCCAGTGCGGTCGCCCGTCCACTTCCCGGGCGATGGCCTCGACCGCGGCGAAGTACGGCTCGTGATCTCGGCGATGGTACTGGTGAACGGCGATGTACGCCGTGTCCCGGCCGTTCGCCGTCGACAGCCAGACGTCGTCGCCCGCGGCGAACCGGACCTCGACGGGGAACGCGACCGTGAAACCGGACTCCTCCACCCACGCATCGATCGCCGCGAGAGTGTCGGGGAGGGCCTCGGTGGGAACCGCGTATTCCATCTCCCGGAACTTGACCCGGCGTTCCGACGCGAAGACGCGGTAGCTGCGGTCGGTGAATTCGCGCGCGCTCAGCATGCGCGACGACAGCCGATTGATCTTCGGGATCGTCGTCGGGGCAAGGCCCGCGACCCTGTTGATGCCCTCGAACAAGACATTCGCGAGCAGTTCGTCTTCGACGTAGGCGCGGACCGGGTGTAGGGGAGAAACCGGGGTGTCGCCGGGTAGCCGGGTGTTGCGTTTCGTCAGGACGCGGCGGGTGTGGGGAAACCAGTAGAACTCGAAGTGGTCGATCGTGGTGCGGTCGTGGTCGAGCCGGTCGAGGATGGCGTCCAACGACTCGGGCTTCTCGACGGCGTGCATCACGTAGTTCGGCACGCATTGGATCGTGACCTTCGAGATGATGCCCACGGCGCCGAGCCCGAGGCGTGCCGCCTCGAACAGTTCGGGGTTCTCGGTGGGGGAGCAGTCGGCCACCGAGCCGTCCGCCAGCACCACCTGCAGGGCGCGGACCTGAGTGGCGAGACCTCCGAAACGCGCGCCGGTGCCGTGGGTTCCGGTGGACAGCGCACCCGCGATGGACTGCACGTCGATATCACCCAGGTTGATCATCGCCAGGCCACGGTGCCAGAGTTGCTCGCTCAGGTCGTGCAGCCGCGTGCCGGCGAGGACGGTGACGAGGGCCCCCGCCGGTTCGTCGAGGGTGACGGATTCGATCCCGGTGAGGGCGTCGAGGCTGACGAGGATCCCGTCGGTGACGGCGACCCCGGTGAAGGAGTGACCCGACCCGACGGCCTTGACTCGCTGTCCGTGCTCCGCGGCACCGGAGACGAGCGCGCTGAGTTCCTCCACCGAGCGCGGAGTCGCGAAGCGCAGCGGGTTCGCCGTCTCGGTGCCCGCCCAGTTGCGCCATGTGTCCTGTGCCATTCGCCCATCATGAACCTGGACGCTCGTCCAGGCAAATGGCGGGTTGGTCGGGCGTCCGTGTTGGTCGCGGGCGAGGCCCCCGCAGGTTCTACGATCAGAGGATGCTGAACAGGCTTCCTGCGGATGAACGTCGTGCCCAACTCGTCGAGTCGGCGCTGGCCATCGCGGAGCAGCGCGGCGTCGCGTCGGTCACGGTGCGTGCCGTGGCGGAGGAGGCGGGCGTCTCGCTCGGTGTGGTGCACTACTGCTTCGAGAGCAAGGAGGAGCTCCTCGCGGCGATGGGCGAGAGCCTGGTTCTTCAGCTCAGCGCGTCGATGCGACTGGCGTTCGGTCAGGTGCGGCACGCGCCGGACCTGCGCGGGATCGACGGTCTGCGCGAACTCCTCCACATCGGGATCAGCGGAATGTGGCCGATCATCGAGGCCACCCCGGACCGTCAGTTGCTGACATACGAGATCACCGCGCAGGCGCTGCGGCACCGCGCGTCCGGGAGCGAGCGGGCCGGCGATATCGCCGGTCAGCAGTACCGGACCATGGATGAGGAGGCGATCGAGTTCCTCGTCGAGTGTGCCCGCATCGCGGAAGTCGGCTGGGCCACCCCGGTCGAGGCGATCGCGCGGTTCGGGCTGGCGATCCTGGACGGGCTCGTGCTGCGGTGGCTGGTGGACCGCGACAGCGAGGCGATGATCGCGGCGCTGGACGACATGGTGCACGTGATCGCGTCGAAGGCGGTCGAGCGGGCCTGAGCGGGTCCGATTCGATCTGGACAATCGTCCAACTCGGTGGTTGACTGGCGTCGCAGACCGATGGAAAAGATTGGACGAACTGTGACGCCCACGCTCGACCGTCTCATCGCCTCGACCACCGAGGTCGACCCGCCGCTGGCCGCGCTCGACCTGACCACCCTGCGCGCGAACGCCGCCGACCTGGTGCTGCGCGCGGGCGGCACCCCCGTCCGCGTCGCCAGCAAGTCCGTTCGCTGCCGCGCGGTACTCCAGGTCGCGCTGGGGGAGAAGCTCACCGGGGCCGGCGGGTTCCGCGGGATCATGGCGTATTCATTGCGCGAGGCGATCTGGCTCGCCCGCCGCGGCGCGGACGACATCCTCATGGGCTACCCGACGGTCGACCGCGGGGCCCTCGCCGAACTCGCGGCCGACCCCGAACTGCTGAACCGGATCACGTTGATGGTCGACAGCGACGACCACCTCGACTTCGTTCTCGCCGCGGCCGGCACCTCCTCCCTCCGGGCCCGGCTGTGCATCGACGTGGACGCCTCGCTGCGGCTCGGTCCCCTCCACATCGGGGTCCGCCGTTCCCCGCTCCGCGAACCGTCCACCGTCGCCGCCTTCGCGAAGCGGGCCGCGGGGCGGGGGTTCGCCGTCGTCGGCGTCATGTTCTACGAGGCACAGATCGCGGGTCTGCCCGATTCCAGTCCACCGATCGGCTGGATGAAGCGGGCGTCCGCGAACGAACTCGCGACCCGTCGCGATGCCGTGGTGAACGCCGTGCAGTCGGAGGTCGGGGTGCTCGAGATCGTCAACAGCGGGGGCACCGGCTCCCTCGAGGTGAGCTCCGCGGACCCGGTCGTGACGGAGGTGACGGCCGGTTCCGGCCTGTACGTCCCGACGCTCTTCGACAGGTACCGCGCGTTCCGTCCGCACCCGTCGCTGTACTTCGCCCTCTCGGCGGTCCGGCGGCCGACTCCCGGCATCGCGACGCTGTTCGGCGGCGGCTACATCGCCTCCGGTCCCGCCGGGGGCAGTCGGGTGCCCAGGCCGGTGTGGCCGCCGCGGCTGAAGCTACTGCGCAACGAGGGCGCAGGCGAGGTCCAGAGCCCGGTGACCGGAAAGGCTGCCGCGGATCTCGGCATCGGCGACCGGGTGTGGTTCCGGCACGCGAAGGCTGGCGAGCTGTGCGAGCGGTTCACCGAGGTGCACCTCGTCGAGTCGGACGGCTCCCGCACCGTGGTGCCCACCTACCGCGGCGAAGGTCAGTGCTTCGGCTGACCGGTGAGCCGCATGAAGGCACCCAGCTCGGTCAGACCTTCCGGGGTGCTCGGCATGTACTGCGTCAACGATTCCGACCGGACGATGATCGCCGCCCACTTGCCGCGGGACACCGCCACGTTCATCCGGTTCCGCGACAGCAGGAACGACATGCCGCGCGGCACGTCCTCGATCGCCGACGCAGTCATCGACACGATGGCGACGGCCGCCTCCCGGCCCTGGAACTTGTCGACCGTGCCCACCTCGACCTTGTCGAGACCGACCGCGGCCAGACTGCGTTCGATCAACCCGACCTGCGCGTTGTACGGCGCCACCACCAGGATGTCGGACTCGTCGAGTGGGCGGGTGCCCTCGAACTCGCTGGGGTCGGTCCAGCCGGAACCGAGCAGCTTCGTGATCCGGTTGACCACCTCCCGCGATTCCTCCGGGGATTGGGTGGCGTTGCCCTGGTGGTCGACGAAGACGGTGTGCACACCCGCCCCCATGCCGTCGAGTCGCCGTGCGGCACTGGCCGATTCCTGCGAACGCAGCTTGCCGTCGTAGGACAGCGTCGATACGGGTGCGCACAGTTCCGGGTGCATCCGCCACGTGCGCTCGAGGAAATAACCCCGGCTCGCGGGCAGCGCCCCGTGCCCCTCGGCGAGCCACCCGAGGGCCGACGCGTCCACCGGTTCCGGGTGGGTGCCCTGGCTGACCTGCGGAAGTTGCTGGGGGTCGCCGAGAAGCAGGAGGTTGCGGGCCGCCCCGCCCACCGCGATGGTGTTGGCGAGAGCGAACTGCCCGGCCTCGTCGATGACCAGCAGATCGAGGCTGCCGGGCGGAACGCGGTCGGTGTTCGCGAAATCCCAGGCGGTCCCGCCGATCACGCAACCCGTCTCCTCGGCCTGGTCGATGAAACCCGGGTAGTCGTTGGAGCTGATGTCGGTCCACGTCGCGGCGCGATGCCGCCCGTCCTTTTTCGCGACGAGTTCGGCGGGGAGCCCGGCTTTCACGACGCCGCCGAGCATGTTCTCGATCACCGAATGCGACTGCGCGACCACGCCGATCCGCCAGTGGTGCTGCTCGACGAGCGCCTTGATCACCCGGGCCCCGGTGTACGTCTTGCCGGTGCCGGGAGGTCCCTGCACTGCGACGTACGAGTCTTCGAGGTCGAGTAGTGCCGCGGTGATCGCGCCCGCGTAGTCCGTGCCGTCGACGGGCGGGAGCGGGTTCCCGCTCCGGGTGCGCGGGTCGGACCGCCGCAGAATGTCCACCGACGCGCACAACGGGAGCTCCGGCAGCGGTGCGCACACGTCGTCCGCGGCCACCGCGATGGACGATTCGATGCGGTCGGTCGTGATCGGGGGACCGGGGGTGATCGCCGTCGGAAGTTGCCCGTACTCCTCGCCGTTCAGGAGTTCCTCGACGATCACGACGTCGCGGCGCCGGCCGTCCTTCCCGACGTCGAGCACGTTGACCGTGCACGTTCCCCGCTGCTGCGGATTGTCGCCCGCGACCGCCTCGGGTGCGGGAGTGTCGTAGAGCGCGTACATCGTGGTCTTTGGCCCCACCGTGCTCCCGGTCCCGAAACGGCCGGTGAGCTGCAGGCGCCGGCGCAGCTTGCGTTGCCGCGGGCTGCTCTTGTGCCAGTTCTCCTCGACGACCGCGGACGACACCACCAGAACGTCCCGGATGTCGGACAGTTCGTCGTGCGGCACGACCAGCCGGTCGAAGTGCGCCCACCAGAACGGTTTCCGCTCGCGGCGGTGGTAGCCGACCGCCGCCGCCATGAGTGCGGCCGCCTGCTGATCGTGCCCGCGGTGCTCGCTCGGTCCGTGCCCGGCGAACTCGCGCAACGCCGCCTCCGCGGGGGTGCAGTCCTCGGTCACCGGGGTGGGCCCGTCGCCGGGCGGCCGGAGAGCCACGCCGTGCGTCTCCGCCTGCCCGATCAACCAGTCGCGCAGCCGCAGCGTGGAATCGCAGTCGTACTCGTTGTAGTCGGCGATGCCCTGCAGCAGCGCGCGTGCCTCGTCCTCGCGGCCGTTGTCGCGGTGATCGCAGTAGTCGGCGTACGCGACCACCGACGCGGCGGCGTTGGTGACGTCGCCGTCGCGCGGCTGCTCCGGCATGTACAGCGGTTCGAGTTTCTTGATGCTGTAGGACCGTTCGCCGATGCGCAGGCACCCGCGCACCACCGGATACAAATCGACGAGGACGTTGTCGCGCAGCAGGGTGTCGACGGTCTCCTCGCCGACGCCGTGCCGTCCCGCCAGTCGCAGCAGCGCCGATTTCTCGTACGCGGCGTAGTGGTAGATGTGCATGTTCGGGTACTGCTGACGACGCGCGGTGACGTAGTCGAGGAAGTCGACGAGTGCCTGCCGCTCCTCGGCGCGGTCGTGTGCCCAGAACGGCCGGAACACGGCGGCGTCGGCGGGACCCTCGACTACACCGAAGAGGTATTCGAGACCCCAGTCCGTGGATCCGTTCTCGGCCCAGAGCGGGTCTCCTTCGAAGTCGAAGAAGATGTCGCCGTCGTCCGGTTCGGGCAGCCCGCCCAGAGCCTGCGGGGCGTACACCTGGAACTCGGGGGTGCCCGATGACTCCTGCCGCAACTGCAGGGCCGCCTGCGCGCGAAGCGATTCCAGGGTGCGCTCGGGGAGGCCCTCGACGCTGCCCGCATGCGCGGCGAGGGCATCGAGGGTGCCGATCCCGGCCGCGATCAGCCGGCTCCGCTGCGTCGTGCGCATTCCGGCCACCAGCAGGAGGTCGCGGTGCTGCTCCACCTCCGGGGTGCACGTGTCGCACCGGCCGCACGCCGTGTACCGGGGGTCGCCCCACTCCGCGAGCGACTGCTCGTCGCGGTGCTCGTCGAGAATTCGTTCGAGCGAGGACCGTCGCGCGGAGTACACGGGAACGATGTCGCCGAGCGAGTGCGCCGAGTCGCTGTCGTCGCCGAGCAGCAGGTGGACGTCCGGGGACGTCGGGATCCCGTTGTCGGCCAGCGCTTCCGCGTACGCGGCGAGCTGCAGCAGGGCCGACACCTTCGCGTGCCGTGACAGTTTGGTGTCGTACACGGCATACGTGTCGCCGTCGCGGACGAGGAAATCGCAGAAACCCAGGAAGCGGCCGTCGAAGAACGTCCCCTGGTACACGACGTCGGCGCCGCCGCGGATCGCCTCCACGGTGGCCAGGTTCGCGTCGAACAGGCCCACCGCGGTGTATTCGGGACGGTCCATCGTGACCACCCCGTCGCCGTACTCGGCGCGGAACTGCTCGAGCCGGCGATGTTCGTGCGCATCGCCGAGGCTGGACGTCCGTCGCAGCATCGGATCGTCGTCGACGGACGGGGCGGCGGAACCGGCGCCGGCGAGCCCGAGTGTGGCGTCCAACCGGCGCAACAACGCGAACTCGCAGGTGGCGGCCGCGGAGAGGTCGCTGGCGCTGTAGACGATGGTGTCGTCGAGGAGGAACACAGCTACGTCCCCAGTTCTGCCGGTGAGTTCACCCGGCCGATTGTGCCATCGGGGTGCGACAGGCCCAGAATGGCAGCCATGCCTTTCTTCGACGGCCACTCCGGACGAGTCCACTACCGGCACTGGAGCGCGGTGGGAGGACCCGTCGCCCAGTTGGTGTTTCTCCACGGCATGGGGCAGCACACGGGTCACTACCACCGGTTCGCGCGCGGACTGACGCCTGCCGGAATCGGGGTGTGGGGAATCGACCAGGCCGGTCACGGATTGTCCGAAGGCGACCATCCGGGATCGGTGGCGGACCTGGCGGAGGACGCCGCGCTTCTCACCGGCCTCGCCGGCAGGCACGCGCCGGATGTTCCGCTCGTGCTCATGGGTCATTCGCTCGGTGCCGCGGTCTCGATGGAACTTCTCGCGTCCGGTGACTCCGGTTTCCGGGGCGCGATTCTGTGCGGGACACCGAAGACCGCCGCCGTGCAGCAGACGGCGGACGCGCTCGGGTCACTCGGGATTCCGCTGCTCGCGGTTCACGGCGTCGACGACCGCATCGCACCGATCGACCCCGTCCGGGACTGGGCGGCGGGGATCGGACGCCTCGAGTTCCGGGAGTTCGACGACGCCGGACACGACCTGCTTCACGAGAAGGTCCACGCCACCGTGACCGCGGTGGTCCGCGACTTCGTCCTCGGCGCTGCGCACCCGTGAGTGCCCGAGGAGTCTCTGCACTCCTCGAACACTCACGGGCGGCGGAGCCGCCTACGCGTAGATGGCCTCGATGGCCGCGCCGTGCTCCTTGTGGATGACGTTCCGCTTCAGCTTCAGCGTGGGCGTGAGCTCACCGGTCTCCTGCGTGAAGTCGACCTCGAGGATGCGGTACTTCTTGATCCGCTCCGGGTTGGACACCTTCTTGTTGCCCTCGGCCACGGCCTCGTCGATCTCGGCGACCAGGTCGGGGTTCTTCACCAGTTCGGACACCGGGGTGTCGGCGGCCAGCCCGTGGCGTTCCTTCCAGCCCGGGAGGGTTTCGGAGTCGAGGGTGATGAGCGCGCCGATGAACGGCTTGCCGTCGCCGACGACGAGGCACTGGCTGATCAGCGGGTGCGCGCGGAGTGCGTCCTCGAGGACCGCGGGCGCGACGTTCTTGCCGCCCGCGGTGACGATGATTTCCTTCTTGCGACCGGTGATCGAGATGTAGCCCTCTTCGTCGATCGAGCCGAGGTCGCCGGTGTGGAACCAGCCGTCCCGGATCGATTCCGCGGTGGCCTGCTCGTTGTGCCAGTACCCGCCGAACACGACGGGACCCTTCAGGAGCAGTTCGCCGTCCTCGCCGATCTTCGCGGCGTGACCGTCGATCGGCTTGCCGACGGTGCCGACCTTCTGCGCACGGGTGGTGTTCACGGAGATGGCGGCGCTCGTCTCGGTGAGACCGTAACCCTCGTACACCGGGACGCCGATGCCGCGGAAGAAGTGACCGAGGCGTGCACCGAGCGCGGCGCCACCGGAGACGGCGCGGTCGCACTCACCGCCGAGTGCGGTGCGCAGCTTCGAGTAGACGAGCTTGTCGAACAGGGCGTGCTTGAGCTTGAGACCGAGCCCGGCGCCGCCGTTGTCCTGCGCCTCGCTGTACGCGATGGCGGTGGCGGACGCCTTCTCGAAGATGCTGCCCTTGCCGCCGTCGTATGCCTTCTGCTTGGCGGAGTTGTAGACCTTCTCGAACACGCGCGGCACCGACAGGATGAAGTGCGGCTTGAACGCGGCGAATTGGTCGAGCAGCGTGGTGAGGTCGGCGGTGTGCGCGACCGTGACCTTGGCGTCGAACGCGCCGAAGGAGATGGCGCGGGCGAAGACGTGCGCGAGGGGCAGGAACATCAGGGTGCGCCTGCCGGCGTACATCGCGTCGCTGAGCGCCAGCTTCACGGCCGCGGACTCCGCGTAGAAGTTGGAGTGGGTCAACTGCACGCCCTTGGGACGGCCCGTGGTGCCCGACGTGTAGATGAGGGTCGCGGGCGAGGACGCGCGCACCTGGTGACGACGCTCGTGCAGCTGCTCGTCGGTGACGCCTTCGCCACGCTTCGACAGTTCGTCGATCGCCCCGCCTTCGATCTGCAGGACCTCCTTCAGGTCCGGCGCGGCGTCGGTGACGACCTTCAGCGCGTCGGCCTGCTTGGCGTTCTCGACGACCAGCAGCGATGTGCCGGAGTCTTCGAGGATCCACTTCGCCTGATCGGGTGCGGACGTTTCGTAGATGGCGACGGTGCACCCGCCTGCCGTCCAGATCGCGTAGTCGATGACGACCCACTCGTACCGGGTCGCCGACAGGATCGCGACGCGGTCGCCGAGTTCGACGCCGGAAGCGATGAGGCCCTTCGCGACGGCGGAGACCTGCTCCGCGAACTCGGCGGCGGTGACGTCTACCCACCCACCGTTGCCGGGGCGCTTGAACGGAACGAACTTCGGGTCTTCCTCGGCATGACGGAAGACCGTGTCCGCCATGGAGGCGTCCTCCGGAATTGAGAACGACTGCGGTACCGAGAATTCACGCACTATGACCCCTCCACTGAAACGACATGACGGATGTGCATTCGATCACATTTGTCCCAGTTTCGCACCAGGGTCGATGTCCGTTATGTGTATTTCTGTTCTGACCAGCGGAGATAAGTGTAACTCGGCGTAAACTGATAACTCAGGCAGCCTCTTCGAGACGCCGCGAGTTCGCCGACAGCCAGCGCCGGATCGCATAGTTCAACTGATCCGGATCGACACCGAGTTCGGTCGCCGTCGCCTCGAGGATCTCCTCGGCTGGGCCGTCGTCGGTGGCTTCCGAAATTCCGAGCGCGCCGCTGATGAACACGTCCGCCACCCGATTCGGCCGGACCCCGGGGATCCCGGCGAGCATCAGGAAGTGCGCCCACGTGACGTCGCTGCTCTCCCCGCACACCTCGGTCCACGCGTCGTGGATCTGCTCCAGGGCGGCTTCGTCCCGGGCGGCCTCGAGAAGGTCGTCGATGCTGTTGATCCGGAGCTGGTGTAGCCGCTCCGCCGCCTGCTGGATGTGACGCGCCTCGATCGGCACACCGGTCGCGGAGTACCGCCGTTTGTACGAGCCGACCTTGCCCGCCCACTGATCCGAGCTGCCCGCCTCCTCGAACGTGCGGAGAAGGTCGCGGGCGCCGTCGGTGAGCGGCTGATCGGGGTGCGCCCGCCGGTACGCCAGATAGCGGTCGACGACGGCGACCTCGCTGTGCCCGGCGCTCGACTGCACCGATTCGATGATGCAGAGGGCCAGGCTGTGCCGGTAGGCATCGGAGGTGACCCAGCCGGACGGGTCGCCCAATCGGTCGCGGCAAGCGGTGACGACGGTTTCGACGGTATCGGCAGAGACGGTCACGAGATCCTCCAAAGGCAGTCTGTTCTGTGCTCTGTCCGGTGTATCGACAGGGCCTCCGGGAACGTTGCACTGGAGCTGAAGATTCCTCGAGAACCACCGTCAGTGGTGGGCCAGCAGGTCTGTGACCTCGGTGTCCGAGAGTTGATGGAAATCGTCGTACGCGTTGCCGACGCCGCCGAGATCGGCCGGGACGTATGGGCAGACCACCTCGTCGGCGGTCACACGCAGACGGCCGACGGCCTCGGGCGCCGCCACCGGGACCGCGACGATCACGCGTGCCGCGCCCAGTTTCTTCACCGACTGGCAGGCCACCGCCGCGGTCGCGCCCGTGGCCATGCCGTCGTCGACGAGGACAGCTGTGCGGCCCTTGAGTGACGCTCGCGGCTTCCCGCCGCGGAGCACCCGAGCCCGCCGTTCGAGTTCGCGGCGCTCCTTCGCCTCGACCATGGCGAGTGCGGTCTTGCTGATCCGGGCGATGCGGAGGACGTCGTCGTTGATCACCCGGGATTCGCCCTCGCCGATGGCACCCATGGCGAGTTCCGGCTGCCACGGGACACCCAGTTTGCGGACGAGCACGACGTCGAGAGGGGCCGACAGGGCGGCAGCGACTTCGAACGCGACGGGGACGCCGCCGCGCGGCAGACCGAGCACCACCAGATCGGTGCCGCGCAGGTGCTCCAGTGCGGCGGCCAGTCTGCGACCGGCGTCGGCGCGACTGGTATACAACATCGAACGCTCCGTGATCGGGGAGAACTGTTCGTCTCCGACGCTACTCCCGATCGCGCCGTTCAGATCTCGCTGACGGTGAATCGGCGCAGGGCGAGGGCGGGGTTCTTCTCCCGCACCTCGGTGATCCGCTCCGCGCTGACCGCCGCGACCGCGGTGCCCACCCGCTCGCCGAGCGACGCGAGAGTCACGCCCATCGGATCGACGATCATGCTGTTCCCGGCCCCGGTGCGCGCGCTCTGGTCGGCGGCGGCCACATACACGGTGTTCTCGATGGCGCGCGCCCGCACGAGCGTGGACCAGTGGTCCTCCTTCAACGGTCCGGGCACCCACTGCGCGGGCAGCAGCAGCACGTCGGCGCCCGCGTCGACGATGCGGCGGGTGACCTCGGGGAACCGGAGGTCGTAGCAGGTCTGCATGCCGAACGTGAGGCCGTCGACGGCGAAGGTCTGCGGGGCGTCGATCTCCCCGGCGCGGATGACGTCGGATTCCTTGTAGCCGAACGCGTCGTACAGGTGGAGTTTGCGGTAGGTGGCGACGATGTCGCCGCCCGGTCCGAGGGCGACGATGGTGTTGGAGATGTGATCGTCTCCGGGCAAATGTTCGTTGACCCCTGCCACCAGGTGGACGTCGAGTTCCTTCGCGGTCGCGGCCAGCCCGCTGACGAACTCGCCGTCCAGGCCCTCGGCCGACTCGACGATCCGCTCGTCCGTCCGCGGCGCCGTGAACATCGCGTACTCGGGCGCCACCACCACCTTCGCGCCGCGGCCCGCGGCCTCGGCGGCGAGCGTGCGGAGGGTGCGCAGGTTCTCCTGCTTGTCCTGACCGGGAGCGAACTGAATGACAGCGACATCGACCATGCCGTCCACGCTAGGCGACGACCCCGCGGCAGGTGTCTCCCGTCCCGGTCGCCGCGTATTTCCACGGCGTGGCGATGCACTGTGGACTCGTGCACTAAACTGCTGGTCAATGAGTGATATCGAGCGTGACCCCGAACCCCCCACTTTTGCCGACCTCGACATCGATGATCGGGTCTTGAAGGCACTGTCCGATGTGGGCTACGAGTCGCCCTCGCCGATCCAGGCAGCCACCATTCCGCCCCTCCTCGCCGGCAACGACGTCGTCGGCCTGGCGCAGACCGGCACCGGCAAGACCGCTGCGTTCGCGGTTCCGATCCTCTCGAAGATCGACCTGACGCAGAAGTCGCCGCAGGCGTTGGTCCTCGCGCCGACGAGGGAGCTGGCCCTGCAGGTCGCGGAGGCGTTCGGCAAGTACTCCGCCCATATCCCGGGCCTGCACGTCCTGCCCATCTACGGCGGTCAGAGCTACGGCGTCCAGCTGTCCGGACTGCGGCGCGGCGCGCACGTGGTCGTGGGCACGCCCGGTCGCGTGATCGACCACCTGGAGAAGGGCACGCTCGACCTGTCCAAGCTCTCCTACCTCGTCCTGGACGAGGCCGACGAGATGCTGAAGATGGGTTTCCAGGAGGACGTCGAGCGCATCCTCGCCGACACCCCGGAGTACAAGCAGGTGGCGCTGTTCTCGGCCACGATGCCGGGGGCCATCCGCAAGATCTCGAAGCAGTACATGCACGACCCCGTCGAGATCACGATGAAGTCGAAGACGTCGACCGCGTCCAACATCTCGCAGCGGTACGTCCAGGTGGCGCACCAGCGCAAGCTCGACGCCCTGACGCGTGTCCTCGAGGTCGAGGACTTCGAGGCGATGATCATCTTCGTGCGCACCAAGCAGGCCACCGAGGACCTCGCCGAAAAGTTGCGGTCTCGTGGTTTCTCCGCGTCGGCCATCAACGGCGACATCGTGCAGGCGCAGCGTGAGCGGACCATCGGCCAGCTCAAGAGCGGCGCCCTCGACATCCTCGTGGCCACCGACGTGGCTGCGCGTGGCCTGGATGTCGACCGCATCTCCCACGTCGTCAACTACGACATCCCGCACGACACGGAGTCGTACGTCCACCGGATCGGCCGTACCGGTCGCGCCGGCCGCGCGGGCGAGGCGTTGCTGTTCGTGGCACCGCGCGAGCGGCACCTGCTCAAGGCCATCGAGAAGGCGACCCGTCAGCCGCTGGCCGAGATGCAGCTGCCCAGCGTCGACGACGTCAATGCGCAGCGTGTGTCCAAGTTCGGCGACTCGATCACCGAGAGCCTCACGTCCGACAATCTGGCGTTGTTCCGCAAGATGATCGAGGACTACGAGCAGGAGCACGACGTGCCGCTCGCCGACATCGCCGCCGCGCTCGCGGTGCAGTCGCGCGACGGTGAGGCGTTCCTCATGGCACCCGAACCGCCGCCGGCGCCTCGCCGTGAGCGCGAGCCTCGTGAACGCCCGGCACGCCGGTTCGACGAGGGCCCCCCGACGCGGTCGCGTGGACCGGAGGGCCAGGAGCTCGCGACGTACCGGATCGCGGTCGGCAAGCGGCACCGTGTGGTGCCGGGTGCGATCGTCGGTGCCATCGCGAACGAGGGTGGGCTGCGGCGCAGCGATTTCGGGCACATCAGCATCCGCCCCGACCACAGCCTGGTGGAGTTGCCCGCCGACCTGTCCAGCGAGACCCTCGAAGCCCTGCGTCGTACCCGGATCTCCGGAGTGCTGATTCAGCTGCAACCCGATTCGGGTCCGCCGTCGGGCCGACCGCGTGGTGGCCGCGACGATCGGGCAGGCGGAAAGTTCCAGCGCGACCGGGACAGCAGGAAAAAGCCGCGCGAGTAGTTCTCACGCGGCCCTCCCGAAGAGGATCCCCGGCGGTTACGCCGGGGGAGCGGGAGCCGGGGCGGGCTGTGCCGCTTCGGCAGGCAGCGGGCCCTCCTCGGGAACGAAGAACGAACCGACGGTCGGCAGCACGTAGCAGGTCGCGTTGGTGTAGCCGACGGTGCCGAAGATCGATGCCACGACGGTGCCGGCCCCCGTCGCCACGACCTTGTTCAGCGCCGGGTAGCCGCCCTCGGTGACGCCGTCGAGGGGCAGGATTCCGCTGGCGCCGGTGTTGGTGTTGATCCACGCGACGTTGAGTCCCGAGGACTTCACGACACCGGGGTACGCGGAGAGGGCCTGGAAGCTGATCTCGTTCGCCTTCACCTCGGCGGTGGGCCCGGTGGTGCCCGACGCCAGCGTCAGCGTGACCGGTGCGACGGTGCCGCAACCCACGGTCGGTGCGGTGTAGAGGAACGGGGTGTACGCGCCCGCGACGTCACGCAGCACCGTGGACGTGGCCAGCGCCTCGACCGCGGCCTTCGCCTCGGGCTTGTCGGCCTGGGTGCGCAGTTCGGCGAGGCCGGGGACGTCGGGGGTGGCCGGTTCGGCCGCTGCCGCGCCCGACAGGCCGAAAGTCGCCGCGATACCGACCGTTGCCGCCGCGATCGTGCGTCGCATCACGCTCATACCGTCCACCTGAACTCCTCGTTGTCTCGTCCGGGCGGCTCTGCAGCGCCGCCCGAGCGGAGAATTTACCCGAGAGAGCGGAAACAGTCAGGACCAGCTGCCGCCGCCGGCCAGCGTATCGGCGCGCGCGCCGTCGAGGGATTGCCGGATGATGTCGGCGTGACCGGCGTGCCGGGCGAGTTCCTCGATCTGGTGCAGCAGCATGTACCGGACCGTGAAGACGACCCCCGGCGCCATCCACTGCGCCACGTCGGCGGGCAGGTCGACGTCGCGATCCAGATCGGTTTCGGCGGCGACCGCGGCCTCGGTGGCGCGCTGTGCGTCGTCGAAGCGGGCGAGGAGGGTGTCGACGGTCTCGTCCTCAGTGACGTTCCATGCGGCCATCCACGCTGCCACCGGGTCGTCGCCGACATCGCGCGGAGCCCCGGTGATGCGGGAGGTCATCGCCTCTTCGCCGTCGATCACGTGCTTGAGGAGGGACGCCAGGCTCAGCTCGCTGGCGCTGGGCACACTGCGGGCCTGCTCCTCCGTCAGCCCGGACATCGCGTTGCGGAAGGCGGTGCGCTGGTTGTCCAGCATGAGGAGAAGGAGTCCGCGCTCGTCGGAGATGGGGTTCTGGGTGCTGGGTGTCTCGGTCATGAGTTCAGTGTGGCGCGAATAGCGGACACCTACTGTCCTGGATCGACACTCTGCGCGCGTCCCCAGCGGTTCGGGCAGGACCGACCTACGATCGAGGCACTGTCCGGGGAACGCCCCTGTTCCTGTGATCGAGTCGCGAACCGAGGTGCTTATGGCCCTGGAAGATTCGTCGTCGGCCTTCGCCGACCCGTCCCGGGAGGGCGCGGCCTCACCGGAGCACGACCTCGAAGGCCACCTCATCGAGGCCCGGTCCGAGGACTTCTTCCACGCCAGAGAACTGCAAGTGGACAACGAGTGGTTCAAGACCGCGGTGTTCTACGAGGTGCTGGTCCGCGCGTTCTTCGATTCCTCCGGCGACGGAACGGGCGATCTCCAGGGGCTGACGTCCAAACTCGACTACCTGTCCTGGCTCGGGGTCGACTGCCTGTGGCTGCCGCCGTTCTACGATTCGCCGCTACGCGACGGCGGTTACGACATCCGCGACTTCCGCGCCGTGCTCCCGGAGTTCGGGACGGTCGAGGATTTCGTCCAGCTCTTCGATCAGGCGCACCGCCGCGGGATCAGAGTCATCACGGACCTGGTCATGAACCACACGTCCGACACGCACGCGTGGTTCCAGGAGTCGCGCACCGACCCCGATGGCCCGTACGGCGACTTCTACGTGTGGTCGGACCGTGACGAAGGGTATCCGGACGCGCGCATCATCTTCGTTGACACCGAGACGTCTAATTGGACGTGGGATCCGGTGCGCAAGCAGTACTACTGGCATCGGTTCTTCTCCCATCAGCCGGACCTGAACTACGACAATCCCGACGTCCAGGACGCGATGATCGACGTGCTGCGATTCTGGCTGGACCTCGGAATCGATGGCTTCCGGCTGGACGCCGTGCCCTACCTGTTCGAGCGGGAGGGCACCAACTGCGAGAACCTGCCCGAGACGCATGCGTTTCTCAAGAAATGCAGGGCCGTCATGGACGCCGAGTACCCGGGGCGGGCGCTTCTCGCCGAAGCCAACCAGTGGCCGTCGGACGTCGTGGAGTACTTCGGGGAGCCGGACGTGGGCGATGAGTGCCACATGGCGTTCCACTTCCCGTTGATGCCCCGCATCTTCATGGCCGTGCGCCGGCAGAACCGGTTTCCGATCTCCGAGATCCTCGCGCAGACCCCGCCGATTCCGAGTTCGTGCCAATGGGGAATCTTCCTCCGGAACCACGACGAGCTGACCCTCGAAATGGTGTCGGACGAGGAGCGTGACTACATGTATTCCGAGTACGCGCAGGATCCGCGGATGAAGGCGAACATCGGCATCCGGCGACGTCTCGCGCCGTTGCTCGAGAACGACCGCAACCAGCTCGAGCTGTTCACCGCGCTGCTGCTGAGTCTGCCGGGTTCGCCCGTTCTCTACTACGGGGACGAGATCGGCATGGGCGACAACATCTGGCTCGGCGATCGGGACTCGGTGCGGACTCCCATGCAGTGGACGCCCGACCGCAACGCCGGATTCTCCCGTGCCGACCCAGCCCGGATGTACTTGCCGGTCATCATGGATCCCACGTACGGCTACCAGTCGGTGAACGTCGAGGCGCAGATGAACTCGACCAACTCGTTGCTGCACTGGACCCGGCGCCTGATCCAGGTTCGCAAACAGCATCCGGCGTTCGGAACGGCGTCGTTCACCGAACTCGGCAGTGCGAACCCGGCCGTCCTGTCGTATGTGCGGGAGACGCCGCCGAGCCAGGACCGCCCGTACAGCGACGTCATCCTGTGCGTCAACAACCTGTCCAGGTTCCCGCAGGCGGTGATCCTGGACCTCACCCAGTTCGCCGGCCGAATCCCCGTGGAGCTCACCGGTTCCGTTCCCTTCCCCTCGATCGGGGACGGCGGGTACATGATCACACTCCCCGGTCACGGATTCTTCTGGTTTGCGCTGCAACCGGATCCGAAGTCCGACGGCGCGGTGAGCGGACACCCGGTCAGCAGCGAAGCGGAACAGGCGGTGCAGCAGTGAACGAACCCACCAGTGAACGCATTCCCGACGAGACCCTCGAGCGGCAACTCGTCCGGTGGTTGCCGGACCGGCGGTGGTTCGCCGCGAAGGGCACCACCATCGCGGCGGTGCGGATCCTGCTGCGCCACGAACTGACGACGGCGTTCGGGTTCTCCGCCGAGCATCTCCTGGTGTCGGTGGAGTTCGAGGCAGGACCGCCGCAGGTGTACCAGATACCTCTGGGTTTTCGCAGTCATCTGCCGGAGGACCTCGAGCCGTGGGCGCTGCCGGACGGCGACGGGAACATCATGATCGCGTACGACGGCCTGCACGATGCCGAGATCATCACCTTGTACGCCGACCTGCTGTCGGAGGCCGAGGGATCGGGGCCGGTGCAGTTGAAGACGGTGCCGGGCACGGTGATCGAACCGGGGCTCCGCGGGCGGACACTGGGTGCGGAGCAGTCGAACACGTCGGTGGTGCTGGGGGAGAAGCTCCTGATGAAGATCTTCCGGCTGGTCACGCCGGGCGTGAACCCGGACGTAGAACTCCACCTCGCGCTCGCCGAAGCGGGCAGTGAATACGTGGCGACGCTGCGGGCGTGGATGGAGACGGACGTGGCCGGGATTCTGACCACCCTCGCGATGGTCCAGGATTTCGAGGCCAACTCGGCGGACGGGTGGAGCATGGCGCTCGGCAGCGTCCGCGACCTCCTGATCGAAGCGGATCTCCACGCCGCGGAGTTGGGGACGGACTTCGCCGGTGAGTCCTATCGGATGGGCGCTGCGGTCGCCGAGGTGCACGCCACCCTGGCGCGTGCGCTCGGTGCGGAGGAACGACAGGTGGCGTCGACGACCGTGGAGGCGATGACGCGCAGGCTGGACGCCGCCACCTCGATCGTTCCCGAACTGGGGGAGGTGGCGGCGGCGGTGCGGGGCAAGTTCGCCGAGGCGGAAGCTCTGGGCGCCACCACCGTCCAGCGGATTCACGGCGACCTCCACCTCGGTCAGGTGCTGCGGACACCGGAGCGGTGGCTGCTCATCGACTTCGAGGGGGAGCCCGCCAAGACGCTCGACGAGCGCCGGGAACGGGATAGCCCGTTGCGGGATGTGGCGGGAATGCTGCGGTCCTTCGACTACGCCGCTCACCACCTACTGGCAGATTCGGTGCCGATGGGAGCGATGGGGGCGGCGTCGCAGCGGGACTTCCGCGCGAGGGAGTGGGCGCAGCGCAACGCCGACGCCTTCTGTGAGGGCTACGCCTCCGTGTCGGGCACCGACCCACGCGAGGCGGCGGCGTTGCTCCGAGCCTACGAACTCGACAAGGCGGTGTACGAGACCGTGTACGAGGCGAGGAACCGCCCCAATTGGATCGGCCTGCCCCTCTCCGCCATTCGCAGACTCACCTCAGCACCTCGGTGAGCGTCGGGGACGACACCGTGCCCGTGTCGAACTGAGTGCGGTACAGCTCCTCGTATCGGCCGCCCGCGGCGAGCAGCTCGGAGTGGGTGCCGCGTTCGACGATGCGCCCGGCCTCGACCACGAGGATCAGATCGGCCGCGCGGACGGTCGACAACCGGTGCGCGATCACCACCGCGGTCCGCCCGGCGAGGGCCTCGCCCAAGGCCTCCTGGACGGCGGCCTCGGACGTGGAGTCGAGGTGCGCCGTCGCCTCGTCGAGGATGACCACCCGCGGATGTGCGAGTAGCAGGCGCGCGATGGTCAGCCGCTGGCGTTCGCCCCCCGACAGCCGGTAGCCGCGTTCGCCGACCACCGTGTCGAGGCCGTCGGGCAGGGCCGCGACGAGGTCGGTGAGCCGCGCCCGTTCCAGCACCTCCGCGAGTTCGGCCGGCGTGGCACACGGCCGGGCGAGCAAGAGGTTGGCCCGCACGGTGTCGTGGAAGAGGTGCCCGTCCTGAGTCACCATGCCGACGGTGGCCCGCACGGAGTCGGCGGTCAGGTCGCGCACGTCCACCCCGCCGAGTTTCACCGAGCCCGCGTCCGCGTCGTAGAGCCGGGGAACCAGTTGGGCGATGGTGGACTTGCCGGCTCCGGACGATCCCACCAGGGCGACCATCTGCCCGGGTTCGGCACGGAACGACAGCCGGTGCAGCACGTCGACGCCGCCGCGGGTGTCGAGGGTCGCGACCTCCTCGAGCGATGCCAGCGACACCTTGTCGGCCGAGGGATACGCGAATTCCACGGAGTCGAACTCGACGGATACCGGGCCGTCGGGCACCGCGACCGCGTCGGGCTTCTCGGCGATCAGCGGCTTCAGGTCGAGGACCTCGAAGACGCGCTCGAAGCTCACCAGCGCGCTCATCACATCCATCCGTGCGCTGGCCAGCGCGGTGAGGGGTGAGTACAACCGGGTCAGCAGCATCGCCATCGCGACGACTGCTCCCGCGTCGAGTTGTCCGCGCAGTGCGTAGAACCCGCCCAGCCCGTAGACGAGCGCCAGCGCGAGAGCGGACACGAGAGTGAGCGCGGTGACGAACACCGACTGCAGCATCGCGGTGCGGACACCGATGTTCCGCACCCGCCTGGCCCGGACCGCGAACTCGGCGGACTCCTCCGACGGGCGGCCGAACAGCTTCACGAGTGTGGCACCCGGCGCCGAGAACCGCTCCGTCATCTGAGTGCTCATCACCGAATTGTGGTTGGCCGCCTCACGATTGAGTTGAGCCAGCCGCGCGCCCATCCTGCGGGCGGGCAGGACGAAGATCGGCAACAGCAGCAGTGCGCACAGCGTGATCTGCCAGGAGATCCCGATCATCACGATGAGCGTGATGCCGAGCGTGACGAGGTTGGACACCACGCCCGACAGCGTGTCGCTGAACGCGCGTTGCGCACCGATCACGTCGTTGTTGAGGCGGCTGACCAGCGCGCCGGTGCGAGTGCGGGTGAAGAAGGCGATCGGCATCCGCTGCACGTGGTCGAACACGGCGGTCCGCAGGTCGAGGATCAGGTTCTCGCCGATGCTCGCGGACAGCCACCGCGTCCACAGGGCGAGGGCGGATTCGAGTACGGCGATGACCGCGATGAGTGCCGCGAGGCGTACGACGACGGACACCGCGTCGCCGCCGACGATGGCGTTGACGACCCGGCCCGCGAGCACCGGGGTGGCCACCGCCAGCGCGGCCGTGACGACGCTGAGCAGCAGGTACCACCCGAGGCTGCGGCGGTGTGGCAGGGCGAACCGGGCTATCCGCCGCAACGTCGTGCGGGAGAAGGGTCGACGATCCTCTTGGGCGTGCATCGCGTTGTACATCGCGTTCCACGCCGTGACTTCCATGCTCATGCCAGCGGCCTCCTGTCGCTATCCCCCCACGGTAGAGCCGGGGTATGACACGACGGTAGAACCTCAACGTTACTCGAGGTCAAGCGGCGAGCGCGGAAGCGCTACTTCGCGACGTCCACGACCACCCGCGTCGGGTCGGACAGAGTCGACACCGTGAAGGGGCGGCCCGGTTGCGTCACGCCGATGAACGACTGCGTGACGCCTTCGAACACGAGCGCGCCGTTGACCTCCGTCACCGTGCCGCCGGGAACACCGGGGACCGGGTTGGGGCCCGAGTATCCCTCCACATCACTGTCGAACGGGTACGCCGAGCCGTCGATCTGCACCTGCAGGATGCCGTTGCCCGACACCGGAATCGTCCTGCCGCTGCCGTCCTGCACCGCCTCGTCCACATACGCGACCCGCCAGCCCGGTGTGCCCTTGCCGCCGAGTTCGTACACCACGCGGTCGAATCCGTCGTGCTCGCCGACGCGGACGTCGGTGACCGTGAGCTTCGCGGACTCGGACGCCGCGGACGATTTCGGCGACGCGTCGGTCGGGATCGGCGCCGACTCGGATTCGAGGGCGCTGCTGGTGGTGGCGGCCGCGGCCGGTGACGTCGCCGCCACACTGCTGGGGGAGTTCGACTCCGAGCATCCGGTGAGCGTCAGGGCCAGGGCGCAGGCGGCGAACGCGGCGAAGGGACCGATCCGGTGGTTGATCATGATCCGATCGTAAGCCGGGGCCGATCAGAGAAGGGGGAGACCCTGGCGTGGCGTCGCGATCGCGTCCAGGTACAGCCAATTGCCGTCCTCACGGACGAATCGGCTGTTCTCGTGCAGCGATTCGCGGTGGCCGTCCAGTACGTAGTGCGCGCGGAACTCGACGGTTCCGGTGGTGTCGAGCAGTCCGCCGCCGCTCGTGGCCAGGATGTCGAGGCGGGTCCAGCGCTGCTCCGGATCGAGGTCCAGGGTCCCGGGCCGGGTGCTCGGATGCCATGTCGCGAGCAGGTAGTCGGCATCCAGGACGGCGAACGCGCTGAACCGTGATCGCATGAGACGCTCGGCGGTGGGCGCCGTCGCCTCGCCGCGGTGATACCTCCCGCAGCACTCGTCGTACGGTTCACCGAGCAGGCAGGGGCATCGAACGGTCACGATCCCAGTATGGACGGCGGTCACACGAGCTTGTGCGTGCGGTCCTTCCAGTACGGCGCGCGCAGTTCCCGCTTGAGGATCTTGCCGGTGGGGTTGCGGGGGAGCAGGTCGACGACGTCGACCGTCGTCGGGCACTTGAACTTCGCCAGACGCTGGCGGGTGTAATGGATCAGCTCGTCCGGTTCGATGGTCGTCCCGGTCACCGGTACGACGACGGCCTTGACCGTCTCACCCCAGTGGTCGTCGGGCACGCCGATCACCGCCACCTCCGCCACCGCCGGGTGTTCGACGAGCACCCGTTCGATCTCGGGCGAGTACACGTTCTCACCGCCGGTGATGATCATGTCCTTCAGGCGGTCCTCGATGAACACGAAACCGTCGGCGTCCGCCCGTCCCATGTCGCCGCTGCGCAACCACCCGTCGGCGGTGATGGCCTCCGCCGTCGCCTCGGGCTTGCCGAGATAGCCGGGTGTGCGTTGTTCGGAACGCCACCACAGTTCCCCCGTCTCGCCGGGAGCGACGTCCTCGGTGGTGGCCGGGTCCACGATGCGCATCTCCACCCCGGGAATGGGCTGTCCCGCCGACGCCATCCTCTCCTCCTGTGCCGCGTCGCGATGCACCTCGGGCAGCAGAGCGGTGACGACACCCGCGCACTCGGTCATTCCGTAGACCTGGACGAACTCCGCCTCGGGCCAGGCGGCGAGCGCGCTGCGCAGCAACGGCAGCGGCATCGGCGCCGCGCCGTACGTGATGCGGTGCAGCGCACCGAACGCGGCCACGGCCTGCTCGCCGGCGGCGAGCACTCCGGCTATCACCGGCGGCACCAGGAACGCGATGTTCGCACCCGCAGCGAGCGCGCCGAACAGGGACGGGGCGTCGGCCTCCCGGGTGAAGTGGCACCGGGCGCCGGCGTGCACGCCCATGATGGCGTAGCAACTTCCGCCGACGTGGAACAGCGGCATGGCGACGAGGAGGCAGTCGTCGTGCCGCGCGGGCAGGATCTCGAGCACCGCGGTGCTGTGGGCGATCAGGTTGCGGTGGGTCAGCTGAACGCCCTTCGGCCTGCCGGTGGTTCCCGAGCTGTACAGGATCAGCGCGGTGGCATCCGCTCCCACCTCCGGCCTCGACGACAGCACCGGCGCCTCGGCAAGCCACGGCTCGAACTCGTCGTGCTCCCCGCCGACGGTGATGATCTGCTCGATACCGGTCAACCGGTCGCGCAGTGCCATGACCTGTTGGAGGAACTCGTTGCCCACGAACAGGATCCGCGCCCCGGAATCGTTGATCACGTAGTCGAGTTCCTCACCGGCCATCCGCCAGTTGGGAACCGCGGCGGCCGCGCCGAGGAGCGACGCGGCGTAGGTGACCTCGAGGCAGGACAGATGGTTCTTGTCGACGAACGCGACCGTGTCGCCGGCCCCGATTCCGCCCTCCGCCAAGGCTCCCGCGATGTGCAGGATCCGGTCGTGCCACCCGGACCACGTGTATTCGGTGCCCTGGAACTGCACGGCGACGTCGTCCGGTCGGACCTGCGCCCAGTGCGCGAGTCGGTCGAAGATGATCTCGTTGTCGGCGTCCGACATGCGCCCACCTCTCGTCTGTGACGTCAGTCACATCAGGCTAGTAGCCGGTGATTCGATCAGTGACGTTTTGCCTCACGCGGCCGAACTGCTTCGGCTCTGTGCGTCCGCGCGTCGCAGCGCGGCGGTGCCGAGGGCGCCGACCACGATCAGGGTGATGCCCAGCCAGTCGGGGTCGTTGTCCGTGACGAGCATCGCGATACCCACGCCGACCACGAACGGCGGCAGGAAGTCGAACAGTTTGACGAGGGGTGGTGCCACTTCTTCCGGTTCCCCTGGCTCCCGCGGCGCCTGCGCGCTCGCCACGTCCGGATAGCACTCGGTGAAGGACAGCGCGAACAGCAACGCCCCGATCGGGATGATCCAGCCCGTCCAGAAATTGTCCGGCTGGTCGAGGACCAGGTCGCCGTACAGTCCAGCCGCCGCCGACACCGTGAAGGACAGTGCCCACACCAGCGTGATGAGCTGGTTGACCTTGAGGAACAGCGGCGAGGTCCAATACTCCTCGGGTGTGGTCTCTTTCGCGTACGGCAGGGTGAACGGATTGCGCAGTAGCAGCGACCCGAACGCGAAGGCGACCAGCGCCAGGCTCGACATCTCGCCCGACCACTTCTCCAGCCAGGTGATCAGGTCGTCGGACGCGAACAGTCCGATCGCGGCGAGGCACCCGAAGTAGAGGATGTCGAACACTTCGAGAGGTTTGAGGGTTCCGCCGCGGCGGTGGCTGAGGAACAGGAACAGAATCGACAACCCGAGAGCGGTGGCGACCGATTCCTCGAACCGCCCGGGGCCGGACAGCAGCGACATCACGATCCACGGCGCCAGGCCGGCGAACGGTGATTGCAGGAAAGCGTCGAGGAACCGCGATCCGGCCCGGGGTTTGGGGGATTCGATGGCCATGAGGCTCTCCTTCGCACCGGCGATACCGGAATTCTCCCAGGTCGGTACTTCCGTTGTGGGCGTTTCCGCGGGGGTCTCCGTGTCGGAGATCACGGCCGCGGCGACCGAAGATCAGGGTGGTCCCTGATGGCGGGCCGCAGCGGGTGTCGACAAGATGGAGGAGTGCGCCGCGCGTGCACCGTCCCGGCCCGTCACCACGGGGCCGGACCGCACAAGAGAAATACGAAAGGCGATCATGAGCACGCATGCCCCCGCTGTCGCTGCCCGTGCTGTCGAGCTGTCCAAGACGTACGGCACCGGCGACACCCAGGTCCACGCGCTCAGCGCGGTATCCGCGGAGTTCGCCCGTGGTGAGTTCACCGCGATCATGGGACCGTCCGGTTCCGGTAAGTCGACGCTGATGCACTGCCTGGCCGGTCTCGATGCAGCCAGTTCGGGTTCCGTCCTCATCGGCGACACCGAGTTGACGACCCTGACGGACAAGCAGATGACGCAGCTGCGACGTGACCGGATCGGCTTCGTGTTCCAGGCGTTCAACCTGGTGCCGACGCTGACGGCACTGGAGAACATCACCCTTCCGCTGGACATCGCGGGCCGCAAGCCGGACGCCGCATGGCTCGAGAACGTGCTCACCAAGCTCGGACTGCAGGACCGTCTCGAGCACCGCCCCGGCGAGTTGTCCGGCGGTCAGCAACAGCGCGTCGCGTGCGCGCGCGCCCTGGCCGGGCAGCCGGAGATCATCTTCGGTGACGAGCCCACCGGCAACCTCGACTCCAAGTCCTCGGGTGAGGTGCTGTCGATCCTGCGGGCCGCGGTGGACGAGTTCCATCAGACCGTCGTCATCGTCACGCACGATCCCCGCGCGGCGGCCTACGCCGACCGGGTGGTCTTCCTCGCCGACGGCAAGATCGTCGACGAACTGCGTGACCCGACGGCCGATTCGGTCCTCGACACCATGAAGCGACTCGACGAGCCCGCTCACGCCCTCGCGTCCGACGCGGCGGTCTGACCGCATGGCGTCCACATCCAGCGCCCCGATGCGCAAGGTGTCGCTGCGCAACCTGGCGGCACACAAGGTCCGGCTGGCACTGACGGTGCTGTCCGTGGTGCTCGGCACCGCGTTCGTCGCCGGCTCCTTCGTCTTCACCGACACACTCCAGAAGACGTTCGACTCGATCTTCGAGAACACCGCGCAAGGGGTCGACGTGCGGGTGTCGAGCGAGGAGCGCAACTCCAGCGGAGTGCCCCTCGCCGACCTCGACACCATCACCGCGCTGGACGGAGTGCGCGCGGTGGCACCTGCCGTCAGCGGGCAAATCGTCCTCATTGATTCCGACGGTGCCGCCGTCCAGACGGGTGGTGCGCCGAGCATCGGCGAGTCCTATCTGCCGCCGGGCCGGGCGCTCGGTGAACCCGACGAGTACGTTCAGGGCGGCCCGCCCGCTCAGGTCGGCCAGATGGCCGTCAACGCCAGTGCCGCAGAACGCGCGCAACTGGCGGTCGGCGACACCGCCAAGGTTCTCGTGCCCGCTCGCGGCATGGTCGACGTCACCGTCTCCGGCATCTACGACACCGGCAACGAGACCGGTGGATTCATCGGCGCGACGTTCGTCGACTCGCAGGCCCGCGAACTGTTCACCGACGGCAAGCACGTCGAGTACATCGACGTCGCCGGAACGGGTGTGTCCCAGACCGAACTGCGCGACGAGATCGCCGCGGCCCTTCCCGACGCGAAGGTCCAGACCGGCGACGAGGTGCGCGAGGAGACCAAGGCGCAGGTGACGGAGGCGCTGAGCTTCATCAACTACTTCCTCCTCGCATTCGGTGCGATCGCTCTGCTCGTCGGCACGTTCATCATCTACAACACGTTCTCGATGATCGTGGCCCAGCGCCTGCGCGAACTGGCGCTGCTCCGCGCGATCGGTGCCAGCCGCAAGCAGGTGGGCCGTTCCGTGGTCTTCGAGGCCCTCGTGGTCGGCGTGATCGGCAGCGCGATCGGGATCGCCGCCGGCGTCGGCCTGGCCTACGGTCTGCGCGGACTGCTGAACGCGTTCGACGTCGGTCTGCCCGAAGGTCCCCTGCAAGTGGGGCCGCGCACGATTCTCATCGCCCTCGTGGTCGGGGTGCTCGTGACAACCGTCAGCGCGTACGCACCCGCCCGGCGCGCGTCCAAGGTCCCGCCGGTCGCGGCGATGCGGGAGGAATTCGCGTCCACCGGCGACTCACTGCACGTGCGCACCATCGCCGGTGCAGTCCTCGGTGTCCTCGGCGTCGTGGGACTCGTCATCGGTTCGCGGGGCACGGGTGGTGGCGCGGCCGCCGTCGTCGGTGCCGGCGCGCTCGGTCTGATCCTCGCCGTGCTGTTCGCCGCCCCGGCGTTGTCCCGCCCGATCGTCGGAGCTCTCGGCGCGGTGCTGGCCAAGCCGTTCGGTCCGGTCGGGCGCCTGGCCCGCACCAACGCCGTGCGGAATCCGCGCCGCACGGCGGCCACCGCCTTCGCGCTGACGCTGGGTCTGATGCTCGTGTCCGTCATCGGCGTGTTCGGCGCGTCCGCGAAGGCCAGCGTCAACCAGCTCGTCGACTCGGGGGTGTCCGCCGACTACGTGCTCACCGGCCCCAACCAGATCGGTGTGCCCAGCGGCGCGGCGAGAGCCGTGCGGAACCTCGACGACGTCCAGAGCGCCGCCGCCCTGCATCCGGTGTCCGTGAAGGTCGACGACGAGCAGGAGCAGGGCGCGTCGCTGGACGGCCCGCTCGAGGGCGTCCTCGACTACGAGCTCGTCGAGGGTGGCGCCGATCTGACGGGCAACCACCTCGTCGTGTCCCAGACGACGGCCGCGCAGAAGGGCTGGACGCTGGGGACGACCGTCCCGATGACGAGCGCCGACGGGAAGGTCGTCGACGCCGAGGTGACAGGCGTCTTCGAAGACAACCAGCTGGTCGGCGACTGGCTCGTCTCGGACGACGTGTACCGCCAGGTGATGCCGGCCGCGACCATTCCCGATCTGGCTGTCCTCATCGACGGGAAACCGGGTGCGGATCTGACGCAGCTGCGAGCCGACCTCGAATCCGCGACCAAGCAGTTCGTCGTGGTTCAGGTGCAGGACCGGGAACAGTTCAAGGGAACACAGGGGCAGCAGATCGACACTCTCCTCGCCATCCTGTACGGACTGCTCGCACTCGCCGTCGTGATCGCGATCCTCGGCATCATCAACACGCTCGCGCTGTCGGTGGTCGAGCGCAGGCGGGAGATCGGCATGCTCCGCGCGGTCGGAATGCAGCGGTCGCAGATGCGTCGCACGATCTACCTGGAGTCGATGCTCATCGCGGTGTTCGGTGCGGCCGTCGGCGTGCTGCTCGGCATCGCATTCGGGTGGGGTTTCGTGAGCACCCTGAAGGACCAGGGTCTCGACCAGGTGACGGTGCCGTGGGGGCAGGTGATCGCGATGCTCCTCGGATCCGGTGTGGTCGGTGTGCTCGCAGCGCTGTGGCCGGCGAGCCGCGCCGCCCGCACCCGGCCCCTCGAGGCCATCGCCGACCTCTGACCCGTGAGTACTTATTAACCGCGGGCGGTTAATAAGTACTCACGGGCGCGGAGCGCGTTTGATATGACTTGTACACACACGCGATGGTGATCATGCCCGTCGCAGGGGCAGATTGGGCGGGTACGGGGACAGTGCAGAGAATTGTGATCGTCGGAGCGGGCCTGGCAGGTCTGCGCACCGCCGAGGAGCTCCGGCGGGCCGGATACGAGGGTGACCTGGTGCTTCTCGGCGGTGAACCGCACCTTCCGTACGACCGTCCGCCGCTGTCGAAGGAAGTGATGCGCGGGGAGAAGAGCGACACCACGCTCAAGCCGCGTGAGTTCTTCGACGAGAAGAACATCCAGTTGCGTCTGGGCGTCGAGGCGGTCGCGGTGGGCAGCGGATCCCGCATCCTGAGACTCGCCGACGGTACCGAACTCGGCTACGACGAACTGGTGATCGCCACCGGCCTCGTGCCGCGGCGGATACCCGGTCTCCCGGACCTCGCGGGCGTCCACGTTCTCCGTTCCATCGACGAGAGTCTGGCGTTGCGCGCGGACCTCGCGGAGGGCAAGCGCGCACTGATCGTCGGGGCGGGGTTCATCGGCTGCGAGCTGGCGGCGAGCATGCGGGCGGGTGGTCTCGACGTGGTGCTGGTGGAGCCGCAGCCGACGCCGCTCGCGTCCGTGCTCGGCGAGAAGATCGGCGGACTCGTCGCCCGGCTGCACACCGGCGAGGGGGTCGATCTGCGGGCCGGTGTCGGGCTCACGTCGCTGGTGGGCACCGACCGGGTCACCGGAGCCGTCCTCGGCGACGGAACCGAGGTGGACGTCGACGTCGTGGCGATCGGAGTCGGCTCGGTGCCGGTCACCGCGTGGCTCGACGGCTCCGGCGTCGAACTGGACAACGGTGTGGTGTGCGACGGCGTCGGACGCACGGCGGTCCCGCACGTGTGGGCGGTCGGCGACGTGGCCGCGTGGCAGCTGCGGGTGGGCGGTCGAAAACGCGTCGAACACTGGAGCAATGCCGGTGAGCAGGCCAAGATCCTCGCCGGGGCGTTGACCGGGGCCGGCGACGAGAACGCCGCCGCTCAGGTCCCGTACTTCTGGAGCGACCAGTACGACATCAAGATCCAGGCCCTGGGCACGGTGGCGGCCACCGACGAGGTGCACGTGATCAAGGACGACGGCCGCAAGTTCCTCGCCTACTACGAGCGGGACGGCATCCTGGCCGGTGTCGTCGGCGGTGGAATGGCGGGCGGCGTCATGAAGATGCGGGGCAAGATCGCGGCGGGAACGCCGATCGGCGAGGTCCTCGAGGCCGCGTCGGCGTAGGCGGCCGGGCGGGGGCGCGATAGATTCTCCGAGTGATTGTTGCGCTCATCGACTCGGGTCTCGGCATGCTGCCGACGTCGGCGTGGCTGCGCAAGTTGCGACCCGACCTGGATCTGATCCTCGCTCTGGATCCGGACGGGGCTCCGTGGGGTCCCAAACCGGAACAGTGGGTGATCGACCGCGTTCTCGCGACCGCGCAGCGCTGCCTCGACCGCGGAGCCGAGGTGATCGTGCTGCCGTGCAACACGGCGAGTGTCACCGCACTCGACCACGTCCGGGAGTTCGTCGGACCGGCAGTTCCGGTCGTCGGCACGGTTCCTGCGATCAAACCGGCGGCTGCCGCGTGTGAGTCGGTGGCCGTCTGGGCGACCGCGGCGACGACGGCGAGCCGGTATCAGGCGGATCTGATCGAGAAGTTCGGGAACGGCAGTTCCGTCGTGGGTGTCGCGTGCCACGGCCTCGCCGAGGCGATCGACCGCGGCGAGCGGGACGCGGCCACCGCTGCCATCGCCTCGGCCGTGGAGCGCACACCCGACGATGTGGGCGGGGTGGTGCTGGGCTGCACCCACTATCCGTTGATGGCCGACGAGATCGCGGCGCAGCTCCCCGCCGGGGTTCGGCTGTTCGACAGCGCCGAGGCGGTGGCGACGCAGACCCTCCGCCGCATCGATGCGTTGAACCGTCCGAGCGCGGGGGAGGGCACCGTCGAGGTCTTCCTCAGCGGGAGGCCCGGGCGTCTGCCCGCGAGCGCCGAGGCGTTCCCCGCCGGTCAGCTGTTGTCGGCGGGGCGTTCTCAGCCGAGCTGAACCATCCCGGCCGCCACGACGCGTGCGACGTTGTCGAGTTCCTCGCCGTGCCGTCGCGGCAGGTCGTCGAGGTCGTGGAGGCGGTCGCTGCCGGCCACGGAGAACATCGCGGCCACCCACGCCGTCGCGCAGGCCCGGAGCGTTCCGGGTTGCACGGGGTAGGGCGAACTGGCCTGCAGGAGACGCTCGGTGATGTCGCTGAGGTAGTCGCGGAACCGTCGCAGGTGCGCACGGACGTCCGGGTGGGTCTCGGCCTCGCGCCAGATGATCACGCGCATCACCGACGAGTGGTGGTCGCGCAGATTCAGCGCGTTGTCGAGGTTGACGAGGCTGGCGGCGGGGTCACCCGGAGTCACCAGGGGGCCCACGTCGCCGAAGGGTTCGGTCGGCAGTCTTTCGGACAGCAGCGCCAGAAGGATGTCGGTCTTGGAGGGGAAGTAGTAGAACACCAGTCCTTTCGGGACGTGCGCGGCAGAGGCGATCGATGCGGTGGACGTGGCATCGAATCCGTGTACGGCGAAGAGGGATTCGGCAGCGTCGAGAATCAGTTCCCGGGCGTCGCCGTCGATCTTCGCGCTGCGCCGCCGCCGGCCTTTCCGCGGTTGGGGGCCACCGGGCTTACCGAGATGGGGTGTTGGCATGGGCCTTTCCGGACGTGAACGGCGAGGCACAGGCCGTAAGCCTGTGCCCCGCCCCAATCGATGTTCTCGGTGCTGTGGTTCACGGATCAGTGATGAGTCGCCAGCCCTCCGTGTCCGTGCATCCGGGAACTCATCATCGGCAATCCGGTGACAGCCACGACGACTGCCAGGACACCGACGACCCATGCGGTCCACGACGCGCCTGTGAATGCGTCGAAGTTCATCACCCACGGGGAGAGGAACAACAGCACTCCGAAGACGGCCATCGCGTACTCGGCCACAGTCATCTCCGGGCGGCTCATATGGACGAGACCGGAGAGGGCCACGAGTACACCGAGCACGATGAGTGACCACATCGCGGCGTTGTTGGTGTCGAGCCACAACGGCGAGAGCGCCGCGAAAACTCCGATCACGATCGCCACCACATCTTGCATACGACTCCACGATCTCATGTCCAGCCTCCTCGAAAATGGATTGTGTCCACCTCGAGTACACGCCTGATTGACCGACCGATCAATACCTGGCTCGTTGCAGTCGGATAACGCGAACTGCAGGTCAGAGTATGTTTCGTGATCTTCGACCGCACTGTCACGGCGACTGTCGGTCACCTGTGGGACAGTGCGTTCGTGACTTCCACCGCGGACGACGTGAAGCGCGCACTCGACGAGTTGTCGGACGCGGCCGACGCCGTCAATCTGGCACGGTTCTTCAAGACCGGTCCGGGGGAATACGGAGAGGGCGACGTCTTCATCGGCGTGCGGGTTCCCGGGACGCGCAGCGTGGTCCGTGCTCACGCCGATCTGGACCTTCCGGAGGTGACGGTGCTTCTCGACAGCCCGGTGCATGAGCATCGACTGGCGGGGCTGCTGGTGCTCGCGACGCAGTTCGACCGGGCGGCGAAGGCCGGCGACGACGCCCTGCGCGAGAAGATCGCGTCCTTCTACCTCGACCTGGTGCTGCGGGGACGGGTGAACAACTGGGATCTGGTGGATTCGTCCGCCGACCGGATCCTGGGCGCGTGGCTGTACGACCGGCCGCGGGACCCGGTGTTCGCGCTGGCCGCGGACGACGACCTCTGGCGGCGCCGCGTGGCGCTGCTCAGTACGTTCGGTTTCATCCGCCGGGGTGACGCTTCCACGACAATCGAGGTCGCGGAGTCCGTCCTGGGTGATCGCCGCGACCTCACGCAGAAGGCGACGGGCTGGATGCTGCGCGAGGTCGGTAAGCGGGTCGACCGCGACCTGCTCACCGGGTTCCTCGACCGGCACGCTGCGGCGATGGGTCGCACCGCGCTGACGTACGCGTGTGAGCATCTGACCGCCGAGGAGCGCGCGGGCTACCGCGCGATGAGGTGACCGGATACCCGCTACATTCGGGTGGCATGACTGCTCCCGCGCCCACTCGCCGCCGCCGACGTGCCGGGCTGATCGTCGCCGCCGTCGTTGCGGTGCTGGTCGTCGTGGCGGGAGGCGTGTTGTGGCTGGCGCCGGACCGCTACCTGCCCTGGGACACCGCGGAATTCCCGGCCGTCGACACGACCGCGTTGTCGCCGCAGCAGGCACGGATCGTCGGGCTGCTCGAGGCCGAACACGACAGGCAGCGGCCGGGCACGTTCTACTCCGAAGGGGTCGAAGAGCCCTGGTGTGCGGACTTCGTCAGCTGGATCATGCGGGAAGCCGGCCGGCCACTGTCGAATCCGAATTCCGGGCACTGGCGGATTCCCGGGGTCTACACGTTGCAGGAGTACTACGAGTCGCAGTCGCGGTTCGAAGAGGTCGGTGGCGGATACCGCCCGACCGTCGGGGACGTGGTGCTCTACGACAACAGCAGCTGGGTCGGCCAGCACACCAATGTCGTCGTCGCCGTCGACGGGGACACCGCTACGACGGTCGGCGGCAACGAGTTCGGCCGTATCCGCGTCCACACCGTGGACTGGTCGAGCGACTCCGCCGTCGTCGGCTTCGGCCGGCTCGGGTGAGCGGCGTCAGAATTCGATCTTGAGGTAATCGGTGACCGGACGGGCTTGGCAACCCAGGATGTAGCCGCTCTCGATGTCCTCGGGGTCGAGGATTTCGCTGTTCTCCATCTCGACCTTGCCCTCGAGCACGGTGCACGCACAGGATCCGCACTCGCCCTCCTGGCAGGAGTAGGGGACGTCGATTCCCTTGGCCAGCATGATGTCGACGAGGGTCTGCTTGCGGGGCCAGCTGAGGTTGTGGATCGCGCCGTCGAGTTCCACTTCCACGGTGGCGGCGTCGGCGGCCTCGTCCTCGGTGACCTCCACGACGTCGGCGTCACGGAACGGGTCGCCGGCCAGCGAGTTGAACACTTCGGCGTGCACCTGGCTGCGGGGCATCCCGGCGTCGGCGAGGGCCTTGTGGATGGTGTCCATGAACGGCGCCGGTCCGCACATGAACGCTTCGTGCCCGAGGTAGGGCGCGACGGCGGAGGCGAGCTGATCGACGCCGGGCAGTCCCTGAACCGTCTCGAGCCAGTGGATGGACACGAGCCGTGACGGGTACCGGCTCGCGAGTGTGCGGAGTTCCTCGGCGAAGATGACCGACTTCTCGTCGCGGTTGGCGTAGAAGAGCACGACCTTGCCGGACCCCTCGGTGAGGGCGGACTTGAGGATCGAGATCACCGGGGTGATGCCGCTGCCTGCCGCGAACAGCAGGAAGTCGTGGTCCAGCGACTTGGGGGTGAACACTCCCGACGGGGGGAGGACCTCGATGGTGTCGCCGACGGCGACGTTGTCGCAGAGCCAGTTGGACCCGTAGCCCTCGGCGGTCCGCTTGACGGTCACCTTGGGCGCGTCGTCGGTGAACGGTGAGCTGGCCAGCGAGTAGCACCGGGCGACCGATCCCGTGCGGTCGCTGGGGATGCGCAGGGTGAGGAACTGGCCCGGTTTGTAGGCGAACTTGTCGGCGAGGTCTGCAGGGACGTCGAAGACCAGTGACAGGGAGTCGGGGGTTTCCTCGACCACGCCCGACACGGTGAGCACCACCGATCGTGAGCTGTGTGGCACCTCGACAGTCGTCATCGTGTGTGCAGTCCTTCCGTACTCCGCAGCGCCGAAACGCTCGCTTGCCTGCTCCAAATATAGAACAGGTTCTAGTTTTTGCCTAGCGGGTGGACTCCGCATGAAGGGGACAGCCTATCGAGTGCCGCCCTCTCCGGCTCGGCCCGGCCGTACCTGCCCGTTCGGGCAGTTTGTGCGCCGCGGTCGGACGGTTCGGCCCCGCAGGCCTGTAACCGGGGCCCGAACTAGGTCACAGTGGGTTCCAGGTGAGACGCCGATCACATCGAGTGCGTCCCCTTCCACAACGCTTCAGATCCGACATCGACTAATCGAGGAGACGGCCATGGCCATCGAGCTCAACCAGATCTGGGACTTCCCCATCAAGGAATTCCACCCGTTCCCGCGGGCACTGATGGGAGTGGGCGCCCACGACATCATCGGCGTCGAGGCGAAGAACCTCGGATTCAAGAGGACCCTGCTCATGACCACGGGCCTGCGCGGCTCGGGCATCATCGAGGAACTGGTCGGCAAGATCGAGTACCAGGGCGTCGAGGTCGTGCTCTACGACAAGGTCGAGTCCAATCCCAAGGACTACAACGTCATGGAGGCGGCAGCGCTCTACCAGAAGGAGAAGTGCGACTCGATCATCTCCGTCGGCGGCGGCTCGAGCCACGACGCCGCCAAGGGCGCCCGTGTGGTGGTCGCGCACGACGGCCGCAACATCAACGAGTTCGAGGGATTCGCGAAGTCCACCAACAAGGAGAACCCGCCCCACATCGCCGTATCCACCACGGCCGGTACGGGTTCGGAGACGTCATGGGCGTACGTCATCACCGACACGTCGGACATGAACAACCCGCACAAGTGGGTGGGATTCGACGAGGCGACCATCGTGACCCTCGCGATCGACGACCCGCTGCTGTACTACACCTGCCCCCAGCACTTCACGGCGTACTGCGGATTCGACGTCCTCGCGCACGGCAGTGAGCCGTACGTGTCGCGTCTCGACTTCGCGCCGTCGCTCGGCAATGCGTTGTATTCGGTGGAACTCGTCGCGAAGAACCTGCGCGAGGCCGTGTTCGAGCCGCGCAACCTGAAGGCCCGCGAGGGAATGATGAACGCGCAGTACATCGCCGGCCAGGCATTCAACTCCGGCGGTCTCGGCATCGTGCACTCCATCTCGCACGCGGTCAGCGCGTTCTTCGACAGCCACCACGGTCTGAACAACGCGATCGCCCTGCCCCGCGTCTGGGAGTACAACCTGCCGTCGCGGTACGAGCGCTACGCCCAGCTGGCCGGGGCGCTGGGGGTCGACACCCGCAACCTCACCACGGTGCAGGCCGCGGACGCTGCGGTCGAGGCGGCCATCCGCCTGGCGAAGGACGTCGGCATTCCGGACAACTTCGGTCAGGTGCGCACCGACTCGTACGACAAGAACCAGATGAACACCAAGAAGTACGAGGGTCGCGGTGACACCATCCGGGGCGACGAGAAGACCGTGCGGGCCATCTCCGAGCACATCCAGGGCGACTGGTGCACGCCGGGCAACCCGCGCGAGGTGACGGTCGAGTCGATGCTCCCCGTGGTCGATCACGCGATCAACAGCGCGTACTGACCGCCTCACCGAAACTCGCGTCCGGGGCGGGAGCCACACCCCAGCCCGGCCCCGCCCCGGATGCGTTCCCACCACCACACCGCTGACGAAGGACGGACGCCCCGATCATGACTGCACCGCACACAGCCCCCGAACCGGAGGACATCCGCTTCGCCGACGGCGCGGAACTGAAGGAGGCGTTGCGCGAGGTCGACTACATCGCCGACGACGAGTTCGCGGTGGTCGTCCACCTGGCGACCGCCCTCGAACGTCCGCTGCTGCTGGAGGGGCCGGCCGGCGTCGGCAAGACGGAGCTGGCGAAGTCGCTGGCCGAGGCGTCGGGGCGCAAGCTCGTGCGGCTGCAGTGCTACGAAGGTCTCGACGACAACCGGGCCCTGTACGAGTGGGACTACGCGAAACAGCTTCTGCACGTGCAGATGTTGCGCGACCGCATCGGCGAGAAGATGGCCGCGTTCGACGACGTCGCCGAGGCGTCGCAGTTCCTGGCCGCGCAGGATTTCGGGTTGTATTCGGAGAAGTTCCTGTCGGTCCGTCCTCTGCTCGAGGCGATCCTGTCACCGGAACCGGTGGTGCTGCTCGTCGACGAGGTGGACCGCACCGAGGAGTCGATGGAGGCGCTGCTCCTCGAAGTTCTCGCGGAGGGGCAGGTCACCATCCCAGAAGTGGGGACGTTCACCGCGCGGTCGGCGCCGTGGGTGATCCTGACGTCCAACGACACTCGCGAACTGTCACCCGCACTCAAGCGTCGGTGCCTGCACTACCACCTCGGCTACCCGACACCACAGCGTGAGCGGGACATCGTGACGGCCAAGGCCCCCGAGGTCGAGGAGGCCGTCGCGGCGGACGTGGTGGATCTGGCTCGCACGTTGCGGCAGTTGCCGCTCCGCAAGAGTCCGTCCATCGCGGAGGTCATCGACGCGGCCCGTGCGGCGGTGGTCCTGAAGTCGACCGGAGTGGCCGTGAGTTCGCAGGCCGCGGTCCGCGACATCCTGCTCACCGCCCTGCTCAAATACACCAGCGACGTCGAACTGGTCCGCACCCGGCTCTCCGGCGAACGGCCGTTCCCGGCGGACGACGGCGAGACCGCTCCGGCCGGGCCGGTGGAGCGGGTGACGGTCGCATCGCGGCCGGCCAACACCACCACCGCGGTGTTCCGCGGGCACGGCGGTCGCGACCGCGGCGGCATCGGCGCGGGTCGGCAGGGCAGGCGCTGACGATGCTCCACCCGCAGCCCGACCCTTCCCGGTCCCTTCCCGCGCAACTCCTCGACGTGCTCGCGGCGTCCTTCGGAAAGGTGTTGCGCCGCTACGGTGTCGCCGCGTCCCCGGCCGAGGTCATCGAGGTTCGCCGGGTGTTCGGCCTGATCGGCGGCCGGGACCTGCCCATGCTGAGGGCGTCGCTGCGTGCGGTGTGCGCGAAGTACACGTACGAGCAAGCGGGTTTCGACCGCGCCTTCGACGTGTTCTTCGCATCGGTCGCCGACGCGGCACCCGACGACGTGCGTGCACCGTCCCGGACCGAGTTCGCGGAGGGCCTGCCCACCGCGCTGGAGGTCGCGGACAACGCGGAGACGGTGCGATACGCCGAATACAACGAGCGCGCCGCAGAGGTGGGCGACCACTTCGACACCCCCGAGGCGCAGAAGGGGTTCAACCCCCACAAGGACGACGACGATGTCAGCATGACGTCGAGCGACGCGGATCTGTCCGTCGATTCGGAAGCCGAATCCGGACGACGCGGTGTCACCTACACGGTGGAGGTCGAGCGGGCGGCGAGCACCGCCGTCGGGGACCTGGCGTCGGCGACGAGCGGTGCCGTCGTCGGATCGTTGTCCTGGGACGATCCGGAGTCGATCCTCGCGTGGCTCGACGCCTACGACCCGAGCACGGTCTACGCCGATTCCGATGGGGCCGAACCACTCACCGCGGCCCAGTTGAACCGGCTGGCGGAGGCGGTCGAGGCCTTCGTCGGCGCGCTGGCGGACGCCCGGGACCTGACCGGCGGACCCGAAAAAGGACCGGAGACCACGAGCGGCGCGGTGGCGGCCACGACCCGCGCCGAAGTGAATCAGGCGTGCTACGAGGTGCTTCGGCGGATGCGCGGGCCGTCGCGCCCCCGGCCGCGCGAACTCGCGCGGGGCAGGCTCGACATGCGACGGACCGTGCGCGCGAGCCTGCGGACCGAGGGCATACCGTTCCACCTCATGGTGAAGGCGCCCCGCCCGGACCGGGTGCGGGTGCTGATCCTCGCGGACGTGTCGCTGTCGGTACGACCCGTCACCGCCTTCACACTCCGGCTGGCGCAGGCCATGCATCGCCGGGCGAGCCGCTGCCAGGTCCTGGCGTTCGTGGACCGGCCCGTCGACGTCACGGACACCCTCCTCGCCGGGACCGACGACGACGCGCTCGCGTCGGTGCTCGCCGACCCGCGCATCGACCTGGAGGCGAGCAGCGACTACGGCCGGGTGTTCGCCGACGTGCTGACCGAGTTCGGCACCGACGTGAACTCCCGCACCTCTGTGGTCGTCGTCGGCGACGGGCGGTGCAACGGCCTGCCGCCGGGTGTCGACGAATTCGCCGAACTGCGTCGCAAGGTCCACCGACTGGCCTGGATCACGCCGGAACCCGAGCGGTACTGGAACCAGGCGTCGTGCGCGATGCCGGACTACGCGGACATCTGCGACCGTGTCGTCGTCGCGCGGGATGCCGCCCAGCTGATGTCCCGCGCCGCCGAGCTGGGGCACGCGTTGCGGTGAGAACCCCGCTACCTACCCGATCGGGCAGGTACCGCACCTGTCCTTCGGCGGGTGTGGGGGCTCGTCCCGGACCGTAGGGTCTAGGTCAGAGTCTTGTAATCTGGATCACATGCACGCAGGTGTCGGGAGGAGTGTCGACTTGTCCGTGTCCTATCCGTCCACCCGCACCACCGCCCCGGGCAGGCTGGTGAAATTCCACGCACCCGAGATCGTGTTCGGTATCGGGTCCATGGTCGAGGCCGCGCATGCCGTACTCCGCCTCGGCGGATCGAGGCCGATGCTCGTCACCGATCCCGGTCTGATCGACGCCGGCTGGGCCGCCGAACTCCAGGATCAGCTGCGCGAACAGGGCCTCACCCCCGTCGTGTGGAGCGCGTTGACGCCCAACCCCAAGGACCACGAGATCGCGGCCGGGCACGACGCGTATCGCGAGGGCGAGTGCGATGTCCTCGTCGCGCTGGGCGGCGGCTCCGTCATCGACGCGACGAAGGGCATCGCGGTGCTCGCCGCGAACGGGGGAAACATCCTCGACTACGAGGGAGTCGACCAGGCCACCAGTCCGATCCCGCCGCTGGTGATGGTGCCGTCCACGTCGGGAACGGGCGCCGACGTGTCGCAGTTCTGCATCGTCACGGACACGAGGCGGGGCACCAAGATCACCATCATCGGCCGCGCGCTCGTGCCGGACGTGACCGTGATCGACCCCCGGCTGCTGACCACCATGCCGGACTGGCTCAACGCCGCGACGGGCCTGGACGCGCTCACTCACGGCATCGAGGCGTTCGTGTCGCTGGCCCACAACCCGCTCACCGACCACCATGCGCTCCGCGCGGTCGGACTGGTCACCGACACCCTCGTCCGCACCATCGAGGAGCCGATGGAGATGGAGTCGCGTGCCGTCATGGCGCAGGCGAGTCTCGAAGCCGGGCTTGCGTTCACCAATGCGATCCTCGGTGCCGCGCACGCGATGAGCCATCAGGTCGGGGGACTGCTCGACCTGCCGCACGGTGTCATCAACGGCATCCTTCTCCCGCACGTCATCCGATTCAACGCCACCGACGACGCCACCCCGTTCGTCGCCATCGCCGCGGCGCTCGGTCTCGAGGAGCGTCGCGGAACACCCGAGGAGGCCGCTCTCGCGGTCGCGGACCGGGTGGAACGCCTCGCCCGCGAGGTCGGAGTGCCGAAAGGTCTGGGGCAGCTGGGAGTTCGCGAAGCCGACCTGACACGCCTGGCCGAGTTCGCCCTCCGCGACGCCTGCATGTCCACCAACCCGCGCACGGCCACCCAGGAGCAGATGGTGGCGCTGTTCCGGACTGCGCTGTGAGCCCGTGAACGCCCCGGATCTGTCGACGCTCACCGGACTGCGGTCCGGCAAGCCGACGTTCTACCCCCAATATCGTGGCGCCGCAGAACGTCTCGAACGTGTCGTCCACGCGCTGGAACTCATCTCACGGGCCCTCGTCCGTACGGTGGAGGGCCCCGAGACCCTCATCTGCGCGGTCGCCGAGGCGGCCCGGGCGCACCTGGACGCGCGATGGGTCGCGTTCGCCCTCGCCGACGGCATGCTGCCCGACGCCGGCCCGCGCCGGCTGGTCCTGGGGCCGGACGCGACGCCGTTCCTCGTCGACGACGTCGAGGGCCCACCGCTGCCGGACGAGGTCGTGATGTGTCTGGCCGACATCCGGTCCGCGCGCACCGGGGGCGCTCCCGTCATCGACGCGCACCACGCCTTCGTGCCGATCGTCCTCGAGGGTGGCGTCGTGGGAGCCTTCGCGGCCTGGACGGCCGAGCACCGCACTCTCGACACCACCGACGGCGCGGTCCTCAGCATCCTCGCGAGTCAGACCGCCGTGGCACTGCAGAATTCGGCGCTCTACCAGCGGGGACAGCTGCTGCTCGAGCGGGCCGAGCACGCGTACTCGGAGGCGCGCCGCACCGCCTCCGATCTCGCGGTGCGCAACGCCGAACTCGAATCCACCCAGCGTCAACTCGGGGCGGCGCACCGGCACCAGGTGCTCGACGAGGAACGGCACCGGATCGCCCGCGAACTCCACGACAGTGTCACGCAGGCGGTGCTGTCGGCGGGCATGCAGATCGAGGTGTGCCGCAGCGGTGTCCCGGACGACGAACGCAGTGAGAGGCTCGATCTTGCCAAGGAATTGACGCGCCGCGCCGTGGAGCAGTTGCGCTCGGCCATCTACGCGCTCAACCACTCCGGGGGATCCGACCGGACGTCCCTGCCCGAAATGCTCGAGCAACTCGGGGTCGTGCACATGCCCGACGAACTCGCGGTCACCGTCCGCGTCGGCGGCACACCCGCCGAGCTGTCCAGCGACCGGGAACACGCGCTGCTGAGGATCGCCGGCGAGGCACTGTTCAACGCGGCCGTCCACGCCCACGCGACGCGCGCCGTCCTGCGACTCACGTATTCGGCCGATTCGGTGCTGCTCTCCGTCGCCGACGACGGAGACGGAGATCCCAAGCGGATGCGACTGATGCTGCGGATGGCGGCGAACAACGACCTCGACGGGCACCACCGCGGGTTGGCGAACATGCAGGCCCGGGCAGCCGAATTGGGCGGCACCCTCGAAGTGGCGCGGGCCAGGATCGGCGGAGTCCGGGTGGCTGCCCGGATCCCGTTACATTCCGACAGTGAGGTGGACCGATGACCATACGAACCGCGGTGCGTGACCAGGCCGGGTCCGCTCGCCCCACCTCGGTGGTGAAGCTCGTGCTCGTCGACGACCACGCGATTCTCCGTCAGGGTCTGCGATCGGTCCTCGAACGGGAGCCGGATCTCGAGGTCGTCGGGGAGGCGTCGTCCATGCAGGAGGCGCTGGCCGTCGTCGGTGACGTCGCGCCGGACGTCGTGCTGATGGACCTGAAGCTGTCGGCGGCCTCCGACTACGAGGGGCTGGCACTGTGCGCCCAGCTGTCCGCTGCGGACGGCACGATGGGACTGCTCGTGCTCACGACGTTCCTCGACGAGCAACTCGTAGTCCGCGCCATCCACGCCGGCGCCCGCGGATACGTGGTCAAGGATGTCGACACCACCGAACTGGTCCGCGCCATCCGCGCCGTATCCCGCGGCGAGAGCGCATTCGATTCACGCAGCGCGTCGGCGGTGATCCGCTCGCTCAACGGGCAGACGACGCCGCGGGACGGGCTCACCGAACGTGAACTCGAGGTCCTGCAGCTCCTCGCCAAGGGTCTGTCGAATGCGAAAATCGGCGAGCGGCTGTTCATCTCGGCTACGACGGTGAAATTTCACGTCAGCAACATCATGCGTAAACTCGACGTCGGCCGCCGTGCGGAGGCCGTGTACGAGGCGGGCAAACTCGGTCTGATCTGATCCGGCCCCGTCGCGGCGGGGGCAGCGGAACCCGTCGTGACCACTCGCGAACCGGCGTAGCGTCCCCATCATGGCTGCGATCTCGGTGGAGAATCTCGTCAAGACGTTCGGGCCGAACCGCGCACTCGACGGTCTCGACCTCGAGGTGGGGACGGGGGAGGTGCACGGATTCCTCGGCCCCAACGGGTCCGGCAAGTCGACAACCATCCGGGTCCTGCTCGGCCTGCTGCGCGCGGACTCGGGCAGTGCGCACCTCCTGGGCGGCGACCCGTGGCGCGACTCCGTGTCGTTGCACCGGCGGCTCGCCTACGTTCCCGGTGACGTGAACCTGTGGCCCAACCTCAGCGGCGGGGAGGCGATCGACCTCCTCGCGGGGTTGCGCGGCGGGCTGGACGAGCCGCGGCGCGCGGAACTCCTCGAGCGATTCGAACTCGATCCGACGAAGAAGGCGCGCACGTACTCGAAGGGCAATCGGCAGAAGGTCGCACTGGTGGCCGCGTTCGCGTCGGACGTCGAACTGTACGTGCTCGACGAACCCACGTCCGGGCTGGATCCGTTGATGGAGTCGGTGTTCCAGGACTGCGTCGAGGAAATGTCCGACGCGGGGAAGACGGTCCTGCTGTCGAGTCACATCCTCGCGGAGGTCGAGGCGTTATGCGATCGGGTGAGCATCATCCGCGAGGGCCGGACCGTGGAGACCGGCACCCTCGCGGAACTGCGTCACCTCACGCGCACGTCGATCACCGCCGAGACGCAGCGGCCGGTGACCGGGCTCGACGCCGTCGACGGGGTGTACGACGTGCGAGTCGACGGCCTGCACACCCGGTGCGAGGTGGACACCAGCGCGATCGACGGGGTGCTGCGACACCTGCTGACGTTCGGCATCACGTCGCTGACGTCGACGCCACCGACGCTGGAAGAGTTGTTCCTCCGGCACTACGGGGACGAACTGGCCCGAGAGGGAGAGAACCATCGGCGGGCCGAGTCCGGGACGCGGACGCCGTGAACACGGTGACGGCGCCGTCGACGGCGGGCCGCGGCCAGTATGCGGGAACCACCCGGCTCGTGCGGCTCGCCCTGCGCCGCGACCGCATCCAGTTGCCGGTGTGGCTGCTCGCTCTCGCAGCGCTGCAGGCATTCTCGGCTTCGAGCGTGCTCGGCCTGTATCCCACGGAGCCCGACCTTCGCAGTTTCGCTATGGCCACTGCGGCGTCGCCGGTCGCGCTGGCCACCAACGGTCTCGTGTCGGGGTACAGTGCCGGCGCCGTGCTCGCCTGTCAGATCGTCATGCCACTGTCGCTGGCCGCCGGCCTGATGACCACACTGCTGGTCGTGCGGCACACCCGCCAGAACGAGGAGACCGGCCGCGCCGAACTCGTCGAGGCCGCCGTGGTGGGCCGGAAGGCACTGCTCACCGCAGCCCTGGTGGTCGCGGTCGGCGCGAACCTTGCTCTCGGACTGCTCAACGTCGTCGTGCTGGTGGCGGCGGGTCTGCCGCTGGACGGGTCGGTGGCGCTCGGCGCGGCCGTCGCCGGTGCCGGTATCGCGTTCGCGGCGATCGCCGCGGTGACGGCGCAGGTGACGGACAGTGCCCGCACCGCCAACGGACTGGCCGGGGCCGCCCTGGGCGTGGCATTCCTGTTGCGTGCGGTGGGGGACATGACGGGAACCGTGACGGACAACGGCACGCGGGTGGTGAGCGGCTGGCCGACGTGGGTGTCGCCGATCGGCTGGGCCGAGCAGGTCCGTCCGTACGACGACAACGCCTGGTGGGTGCTGGTGCTCCCCGTCGTGTTCGCACTCGCGGTCGGCTCGGTCGGCTTCGCCCTCACAGAACACCGCGATGTCGGCTCGGGGCTCGTCCCGACTCGCCCGGGCCCCGCCCGCGCGTCCCGTTCGTTGCCGACGGCGGTCGGATCGGCGTGGCGGATACAACGGACAATCCTGTTCTGGTGGGCATTCGGAATCGCCGTCCTCGCCGTGGTGTACGGCGCGATCGCAGAGCAGATCGACGACTTCCTCGGCGAGGGCGAGCAGGTGGCCGACATGATGGAACAGCTCGGCGGCGGCACGACGAACATGGTCGACGCCTACTTCGCCGCCATCTTCGGCATGATGGCGATCGCGGTCGCAGGCTACGCCGTCCAGGCATTGCTGCGGATGCGCGGAGAGGAGTCGGCGGGGCGACTCGAACCCGTTCTCGCGACAGCGGTCTCGCGTCCGCGGTGGATGCTGGCGCACGTCGGCCTGGTCACCGTCGGCATCGTCGTCCTGCAGACGCTGACCGGGGCGGCGACCGGGCTCGCGTACGGTCTGGTGACCGAGGACGCGCCGGGGAAGGTCGTGCACCTCACGGGGGCCGCCCTCGTCTTCGTACCGGCGATCGGGGTGGTCGCTGCATTGGTGGTGCTGGTGTTCGGCGGCGTCCCGGCCTGGTCGGCCGGGCTCTCCTGGGGTGTGCTCGCTGTCTGCCTGATCTTCGGTTTCCTCGGACCACTGCTCGGGCTGCCTCAGGCGGTTCGCGATCTGTCGCCGTTCACGCACGTCCCGCCCGTTCCCGCCGCGGACGTGACGGCCACTCCGCTGATTTCGCTCGCGGTGATCGCCGTCGGCGTGGGTGCCGTCGGAGTGGTGCTGTTCCGTCGGCGCGACCTCACGAACTCGTAGCGGAACCGGGAGGCTGGGCCGGCGGTCGGCGGCGAAGGTCGGTGTCCAGCATGCGGATCAACTCACCGACCCGTCCACCGCCTCCCGGTGCCGCGGGGAAGCGTTCGAGCACATCGACGACGACCGGTGTCGCACGAAGCACCGCTTGCACGACGTGCCCGGCACCGACGGTCCGATCGTCACCGGCGACGAGTTCGGCGGCTCTGGCCGCGTGAGCGCCTGCTCCGAGAACATGTTTGACCTGGGTGGCCTTGGCCAACGGATGCAGATAGGCGGCGCCTGCCGCAGACATCGCTGCCCACGCTGCCTCGCGCGCAGCCACAGTGTAGGTGCCCTTGGCTGCCGCGAGCGCGGCCCACGCTGTGTCGCGCAGAGACTTGCCGCGTTCAGCACCCCGCGCGAATTCCCACGCAGCCGTGATCGCGTCTCGGGGCCGCGAGTCGTGCGGCTGATCGGCCTCGAATATCTCGAGGACCACCTCGGCACACTCCACGGCGAATGCGGTGACCTCACGAAGTTCCTGCGTGCTCAGAACGATCTCGTTCGCTTCCCCTGCCATCGTTCCATTTTCGACCATCGGGGCCGGTGTGCCGTACCGCGCGTTCACGCTGTGTCTTCCCCGAACAGGGTCCGCACGTCGGCGACGTCGTACTCGGCTACCGACGCCGACAGCATGTCCGCGCCTTGCTCGTCGCTCGGGCCGCTGCCGCGGAAAGTGTCGACCACCGCTTGCGACTCCCAGCGCTCGAAGACGTTGATGCGACCGGGGTCGATCAGGTCGGCGGAGATGGCGAAGTCGAGGCAACCCGCGGAGCCGCGTGCCTGTTCGACGACGCTCACGCAGCCTGCGATATAGGACTCGCGCTGCTGCGGTTCGACGGTGATGTGTCCTGCGACGATGACCATGGTTCGCCTCTCTTCCTGGCGTCCTCGTGTCGAGCCGGTCGGGTGTACTTCGGGCCGGGACGCGTCTTCGCCACAGCACCTCTCATCGCGAGCACTCCCGACCAGTCGTTCACCCTCGCCCGTTCCGACACCATCGCATCCATGCTCGACGACCACGCCGACATACTCCGCGAGCAGATCCTCGCCGACCGCATTCCGTAATCGCTGACGGTCCGTGTGCCCTACTGGGGGCGGATCGGATTGCAGCCGACGCTGACATAGGTGACGATCCCCTCCTGCAGCCCGCACGTTGTGAAGGCGCCCGTCGGGACGCCGACCTCCCACCACGGGGCGCCGATCCCGCCGACGCACGATCCGGTCGACGGTGTCCCCGTCGGCACCCACAGGCCATCGCGGCGATAGCCCTGAATCCACGGAATGTGCGAGACACCCCCGGGTCCCGGAATCGCTCGTGGCGTCAGGCCGAAGCACTCGACGGTGCCGATGTGGACCGCAGTCATGCCATCGGGCACGCCCTGCGCCGTGCAGTGCGAGGTGCCCGATGTGGGCGTGGTGCCGGTGTGACAGTCGGCCGAGGGTTCGGCCTGTGTGGGTGCGGCGGCAACCGCGACCACCGCGGCGGCAAGGGCGGACGACGCGGCCGCTCCGGCGAGGAACCTGCGGATCCTTTGGGTCATCGGATACTCCTTCGGGTCCGGCGGCCCCGCTTCTGACGATCGGGTCCGTATGGTGCTTCTGTCGCTGCGGCATCGGATTTCGTTAGCCGTGCGGTGGTGCCGTCGAGGTCGCGGACGGTCGCGACGCTCGAGTTGGCGACGATTACTCCGGGGCTGCGTGACCAACACCGGCTCCAGCGTCGGGGAGCGGGTCTCGCGCCTGCGCGACGGGTCTGTCGGAGCTTCCTATTGCTGTGGTCGTGTTCGGGGGCTAGAATCGAACAAAGTTTCGAATGACCTTGGGGGAGGTTGGTTGTGGGGGGATTGGTGGCGCCGGATCTGGAGGAGTTGCGTGTATTCGCGGCGCGGCTGCGAAGTGTCGAGGCGGGTGTGGACACTGGGTTGGGGATCGAGTGGCTCGATGCGATCGAGGCATTGAAGTCGGTCGGGTGCGCGGTGCAGGCGGTGATCACCGACGACGTCGCCACGCAGATACGTGCGGACCGCAGAGCTCGAGGTTTGCCGCGGGTGGAGTGGGACCGCGGCATTGCCTCGCAGATTGCGTTGGCGCGCAGGGAATCCCCGAACCGTGGTGGTCGGCATCTCGGGTTCGCTCGGGCGTTGGTGCACGAGATGCCGCACACCCTGGCGATGTTGCGGTCGGGCCGGTTGAACGAATGGCGAGCCACCCTGTTGGTGCGCGAAACGGCGTGCCTGTCGGCTGCGGATCGGGGTATCGTGGACCGCCGGTTATGTTCGGACCCGGCCACTCTCGACGGCGTCGGCGACCGGCGTCTGATCGCGCGGGCGAAAGCGTTGGCGGTGGAACTCGATGCCGCGGCGGTTGTGGCCCGGCATCGTAAGGCGGTGTCGGAGCGTCGGGTGACGTCACGGCCGGCGCCGGATTCGATGGCGTATCTCAGCGTGTTGATGCCGGTGGAGCAGGCGGTGTGTTTGCAGGCCACGTTGGGTCGGGATGCGGACAGTCTCATCGCGACCGGGAACAGCGGTGGCCGTACCCGCAATCAGCTGATGGTGGACTTGCTGTTCGACCGCGGCACCGGGCAGGCGGTGGCGTCGGGTGTTCCCGTGGCGGTGAATCTGGTGCTCTCGGACGAGACTCTGCTGGCCGGTGGTCACGAGGCCGCGCAGTTGCAGGGGTTCGGGCCGGTGCCGGCGGGGATTGCCCGGCAGTTGGTGGCCGACGCCGTCGACAGTGACACCGAGACGTCGTTGCGGCGGGTGTATGCGTGCCCGCAGTCGGGGGTGTTGACCGCGATGGAATCGCAGTCGCGCACGTTCCCGAAAAGCCTCGCCACACTGATCGATCTGCGGGACCGAACGTGCCGCACCCCGTGGTGTGACGCCCCGATCCGGCATCACGACCACATCCGCTCACACCGAGAATCCGGTGCCACGACGGCGGACAACGGGACCGGCCTCTGCGAGGCCTGCAATTATGCGAAGGAGGGCGACGGATGGTCCGCCCGCCCCGTACGCAATCCCGGCGGCACCCACCTCATCGACCTCGGCACCCCGACCGGGCACCACTACCGATCAACCGCGCCGCCGCTCCCGACCCCGGCGCATCTGTGGGCGTCGTGAGGTGGTCAGCAGTCGATCACGAGCCAGCCGCCGTGGTGCTCGAACACCTCGAACGGGCGTCCCGTCGATTCACCGAGCTTCGTGAGCGACGGGGTGTCGAACGTGCGGATGTGTCCGTGGCAGGCCGTTGCCTCGTCCTCGTAGGGGACGGCGACGACAACCCGCTCGCGGGCAACGCGGAGGGCTTCGGATATCACTGCGGCCCCGATGTTTTCGTCGACGTGTTCGAGGAGGTGGATTGCGGTGACGGTGTCGGCGCTGTTGTCGGGAACCGGCACGTGCGCGGCGTCGCACACGAGGGTGCGCAGATCGAGGCCGAGTTCCGGTGTCACGGCGTCGAGGAGGGTCATGGTGCCGGGCAGGATGTCGGTTGCCGTGACGGACCGCCCGGCGCGGGCGAGTCGGAGCGGAAGGAATCCGAAGCACGACCCGAGGTCGAGGACCGAACCGCGGACCAGTTGTTCCGCCTTCTCGTGGATCGGTGCGAAGTCGGCGGTGCCGTCCAGCAGTTCGTTCAGGGAGTTGCGGTAGTAGACGGTCCACGCTTCGAGCGCACCGTCGACGGTGGAGCGAACCAGTCCGACCATGGTCGATTCGAATTCGTCCTGGCCGAAGTCGGCGTCCTCGATGGACGCGGTGACCGAGGCGACGAGTCGTTCGCTCAGATCTTCGGGTGTCAGGGCGTGCGTCACCCGCAGCTGGTCGCCGTCACGGGTGAGTGTGAGCGGCCCGGCCGCGACCCGCTCGACCGTGACATGACCATGTGACCACAGCCCGGATTCGCACGGTGCAAGGGAGTCGAAAGGGGGCGTGTCGAGAGTGGAAGTCATTCGAGGCAACCTTGCCGAGAGGTGATGGCGGGAGTGGGTCAGGTTCGGGTGTCGGGCTCGCCGAGGGAACTCAGCCCATCGTAGAGCGATTGCATTCCGCTGGCGAGTAGTTCGTTCAGTTCGAGCGAATCGTCGTCGAGCCACTGCTCGTACGCCGACATCGCAACGCCGAGTAGAAGATAGCCGACTGTCCGGGGAACGTGGTCGGTCGGTGAGGTTCCGAGCCGGCTCGCGACGTACTCGGCGATGACGTTGCGCCACCCTTCGTACATCACCACCGAATACGCCTGCAGGGCGGGGACTCGCAGGATCAGCCCCATGCGTTTGCGGTGGTTGATTTCCTCGCTCGCGGGAAACGCGTTGAACTGTAGGAGTGCTGCGGTGAGTCCGTCGACGATCGGGATGTCGTCGGGTTGCGCTGCGAGTTGGGCGCGCATTTCGGCGAGGTGAGCGTCGAAGTCTCCCCACGGGATCGCGTTCTTGGACGGGAAGTAGCGGAAGAGGGTGCGTCGGGCGATGCCGGACGCTTCGGCGACTTCGTCGACGCTGGTGGCGTCGAACCCCTGTTCCGTGAACAGTTCGATCCCGACGGTGCTGATCCGATCCTGCGTTGTGGACGGGCGTCGCCCTATCCGACTGGATGGTTTTCGACGACTTCTCAATTTTCGTCCCCTCCCGATCTGTCATTCTGCACTCGATGCCATTACAGTGGTGAGGCGAGTCACAGGGACGGTCTCCTATGACGGGGAACATCCCTCCGGCTCGCGCCGTATCACCGAACAGTAGGAGGAAATCATGTCGGATCGCGACAACAACGTGCTGGAAAACGACTTGGTCGAGGAATCCCTGGTGGAAGAGGTCTCGATCGACGGCATGTGCGGCGTGTACTGATCATGTCCGCTCCAGCTTCTCCTTCAGTGGCCGGCAACGCCGGTATCGATCTCGATGTGGGCTGGAAGCTTCATCCGCAGGTGGCGCTGCGTCCCGAACCTTTCGGGGCGCTGCTCTACCACTTCGGGACGCGCAAGCTGTCGTTCCTGAAGAACCGCACGATCGTCGCGGTGGTCGAAGCGCTTCCCTCACACGCCGACGCCCGGTCCGCACTGCGGGCGCAGGGTATCGGGGACGACGCTGCCGCGCAGTATGCGCGAGCGCTCGGCACGTTGGCCGAGTCGCACATGATCGTCCCCGCCTGACCAGCTCTCTCCACCCGTACCAGAGGACACAGCCCATGACCTCCATGCTCGAAAGGCCGTCCGCCCCGGTCGGCCGCCTCGTCGACCAGTTCGAACTCGGTCTCGACGCCCCGATCTGCCTCACCTGGGAGTTGACCTACGCGTGCAACCTGTCGTGTGTGCACTGTCTGTCCTCCTCCGGCCGACGTGACCCGCGGGAGTTGAGCACCGAGCAGTGCAAGTCGATCATCGACGAACTGCAGCGTATGCAGGTTTTCTATGTGAACATCGGCGGCGGTGAGCCGACGGTTCGCTCGGACTTCTGGGAGCTGGTCGACTACGCGACGGCCCACCAGGTGGGGGTGAAGTTCTCCACGAACGGGGTGAAGATCGACAAGAAGGTCGCCGCCCGGCTCGCGGCCAGCGACTACGTCGACGTGCAGATCTCCCTCGACGGTGCGACGGCCGAGGTCAACGACGCCGTCCGTGGTCCGGGTTCGTTCGCGATGGCGGTGCGGGCACTCGAGAATCTGTCCGAGGCGGGTTTCAAGGACGCCAAGATCTCCGTGGTGGTCACCCGGCACAACGTGTCCCAGCTCGACGACTTCAAGGCCCTCGCCGACAAGTACGGCGCCACCCTGCGCATCACCCGGCTGCGACCGTCGGGGCGCGGCGCGGACGTGTGGGACGAACTGCATCCCACGCAGGCGCAGCAGCGCGAGCTGTACAACTGGCTGGTCGCCAACGGCGAGGGTGTGCTCACCGGCGACTCCTTCTTCCACCTGTCCGCGTACGGCGATGCGTTGCCCGGTCTGAACCTGTGCGGCGCCGGACGGGTGGTGTGCCTGATCGACCCGATCGGCGACGTCTACGCCTGCCCGTTCGCGATCCACGAGCAGTTCCTCGCGGGAAACATCGTGGCGGACGGCGGTTTCCAGCAGGTGTGGCAGACGTCGGAGCTGTTCCAGGAGCTGCGGTCCCCACAGACCGGTGGCGCGTGCAGCAAGTGCAACCACTACGACTCCTGCCGCGGCGGATGCATGGCCGCGAAGTTCTTCACCGGGCTGCCGATGGACGGCCCGGACCCCGAATGTGTGATCGGCAACGGCGAACTGGCGTTGGCTGCCGCGGGGGAGATCCCGAAATCCAGTGTCGACCATTCCCGCACCGGCCAGCGCCGGACTCCGCGGGCGCCGGTTCCGTTGACGCTGATGGTGCGTCCGCCGGCAAAGATTTGTGACGAGAACCCGCTTGCGGGCATGGACCAGACGTAAGTCGTCTGCCAGGTACGAGAGGTATTGCCATGGGTAAGAATCCGTTCTTCGAAACAGTGGCGGAGGCTCAGCGTCGCGCGAAGAAGCGCCTGCCGAAGTCGGTGTACGCGGCGCTGATCGCCGGTTCCGAGCGGGGCGTGACGGTCGACGACAACATCGCGGCGTTCGCCGAGTTGGGGTTCGCCCCGCACGTCGTCGGTTTGTCCGACAAGCGTGAGCTGTCGACGACCGTGATGGGTCAGCCGATTTCGCTGCCCGTCGTGATCTCCCCGACCGGTGTGCAGGCGGTGCACCCCGATGGCGAGGTCGCGGTCGCGCGTGCGGCGGCGGCACGGGGAACGGCGATCGGTCTGAGTTCGTTCGCGAGCAAGTCGATCGAGGAGGTCACGGCGGCCAATCCTCAGACGTTCTTCCAGATGTACTGGGTCGGCACCCGGGACGTGTTGATCCAGCGGATGGAACGCGCCCGCGCCGCCGGGGCGACCGGCCTGATCATCACCACCGACTGGTCGTTCTCGTACGGACGCGACTGGGGTAGCCCGGCGATTCCCGAGAAGATGGACCTCAAGGCGATGCTCCAGTTCGCCCCGGAGGGCATCGCCCGTCCGAAGTGGTTGTACGAGTTCGCGAAGACCCGCAAGATCCCGGATCTGACCACCCCGAACCTGGCGCAGCCCGGTCAGGAACCGCCCACGTTCTTCGGCGCCTACGGCGAGTGGATGCAGACGCCGTTGCCGACGTGGGACGACATCGCGTGGCTGCGCGAGCAGTGGGGCGGGCCGTTCATGCTCAAGGGTGTCATGCGGGTCGACGACGCCAAGCGCGCCGTCGACGCCGGCGTCACCGCGATCTCCGTGTCGAATCACGGCGGCAACAACCTCGACGGCACCCCGGCGCCGATCCGCGCGCTGCCCGCCATCGCGGAGGCCGTCGGCGACCAGGTCGAGGTGCTTCTCGACGGTGGTATCCGCCGCGGTAGCGACGTCGTGAAGGCCGTCGCGCTCGGTGCGAGGGCGGTCATGATCGGCCGCGCGTACCTGTGGGGCCTCTCGGCGAACGGTCAGGCCGGCGTCGAGAACGTTCTCGACGTCCTCCGCGGAGGTATCGACTCGGCGCTGCTCGGGCTGGGTCATTCGTCCATCCACGACCTCACGCCGTCCGACGTCGTGATCCCGCCCGGATTCGCCCGTGTGCTCGGCGCCGAATCCTGACCGACGAACGGCGTAGATGTCTGCGCAACTGACGGACCCGATCACCCTGGCCGGACGCCACGCCCCGGCCAGGGTGCTTCTGGGTCCGCACCCCACCAATCTCGGTGCGGGAAGAGCGCTTTCCCCGCGGCACGTCGCGTACTACGAGCGTCGGGCGCGTGGTGGTGCGGGGATCGTCGTCACCGAGGTGGCGTCGGTCCATGCGTCCGACTGGCCGTACGAGCGGGCGCCGCTGGCGTCCGACTGCGTCGGCGGCTGGCGGGACGTGGTCGCTGCGTGCCGCCCGCACGGCACGCTGGTGCTGGCCGGGCTGGGGCACACCGGACTGCAGGGGTCGAGTGCGTATTCGCAGGCGGTGCTGTGGGGACCGTCGGGCATTGCCGACGTGATCTCCCGTGAGATGCCGATGCAGATGGAGCGGGCGGAGATCGACGGTCTCGTCGAGGGCTTCCGTGCCGCGGCCGCCGCGGCCGTGTCCGCGGACGTGGACGGTGTCGAGCTCGACGCGGGACCGAGAGGGATACTGCGGCAGTTCCATTCGAACCTCACCAATGTGCGCGATGACGCGTACGGCGCCGACCCGCTGCGCCTCACCCGGGAGGTCCTCGCCGCCGTCCGCGACGAGCTGGGCCCCGGCCGGGTCCTGTCGCTCCGCCTGAGCTGCGACGAGGCGACGTCCTGGGCGGGGATCACGCCGTCGATCGCCGCCGGACACGCACGAGAACTTGCCGAGGATCTCGACCTGCTCGTGGTGGTCCGGGGCGGACCGATGACGCCGAACGCGTACCGCCCCGACTTCCACCGGCCACCCTCGTTCAACACCGAGCTCTGCCGGGACATCCGCGCCGCTGTCGCGGGCGTGGTCCCTGTCGTTCTCCAGGGCAGCGTCGTCGATCCGGCCGACGCCCGGCAGGCGCTCGACGAGGGCGTCGCCGACGTCGTCGAGATGACGCGTGCCCAGATCGCCGACCCGGATCTCGTCGTCAAGATCCGGCGCGGTGCGGCGCCGCGGCCGTGCGTCCTGTGCAATCAGACGTGCCAGGTGCTCGACCCCCGCAATCCGGTGGTCACGTGTGTCGGTAATCCGACGGCCGGGCACGAGACCGTCGATCCCGTCGAGGACACCGCCGAGGTGGCCACCGGCGCGGTGCTGGTGGTCGGCGGCGGTCCGGCCGGTCTCGAGGCGGCGCGAGTGCTGGCCCTGCGCGGTCACCGCGTCACCGTGGCGGACGCGTCGGCCCGGCTCGGCGGGATGGTGCGGGCAGCCGTAGGTGCGCCGCACCTCGGAGCGCTCACCGATTGGCTCGAGAACGAATGCCGCAGCCTCGGAGTCGAATTCCGTCTCGGCACCGCTGTCTCGGACGCCGACATCGACGCCGCGGAACGCGAGGGCGCGACGGTAATCCTCGCGACCGGCAGCAGGCCCCGCCCGTTGCCGTTTCCCGCCAAGGGGAACGTCCGGTGCGTCGGCGCCGCGGATCTGCTGGACGGGGGACCGCCGACGAAGGGGCCCCATGTCGTCTTCGACCCGGTCGGCGGACCGGTCGGCGTGGCAGTCGCCGAATGGCTCGCGGCGCAGGGGCGCGACGTGAGCATCGTGACCCAGGACTCCGTGGCCGGCTCGCGACTCGGCATGACCGGAGATCTCGCCGATGCCAACACCCGGATGCAACGAGCCGGGGTGACGCGCCACCTCGACAGTCGCATCGTCTCGATCGGCGACGACGGCATGCGTATCCGCAACCGGTACACCGCCGAAGAGTCGGTGGTGCCGTGCACCGTGCTGATCGACTGCTCACACCGCCTCTCCGAGGACACACTCGGCTCGTCGCGTCCGGATGCGGTGCGGATCGGCGACTGCGTGGCCCCCCGCACACTGCTCGAGGCCGTCCGGGAGGGTCGCGCCGAGGCGCTGACCTGGACCGCGCACAGGCAGAACGAGTTCGACCACCATCCGTTCACCCTCGTCAACGAGAGATAGGACATTTCATGGGACAGATCGACGGCAAGGTCGCGTTCATCACAGGGGCTGCCCGTGGGCAGGGACGGACGCACGCGGTGCGGTTGGCGCGCGATGGTGCGGCGATCATCGCCGTGGACATCTGCGGGCCGGTGTCGGAGTACAACAGTTACGAGCCGGCGACGCCGGACGACCTGGCCGAGACGGTGCGGCTCGTGGAATCCGAGGGCGGCAAGATTCTCGCGGAGCAGGCCGACGTGCGTGACAGTGCGCAACTGAAGGCTGTCGTCGACCGGGGAGTCGAACAGTTCGGCCGGCTCGACATCGTGATCGCGAACGCCGGGATCTGCAATTGGAACCGCTTCTGGGAGATGCCCGACGAGCAGTGGGAGACGTTGATCGACGTGAACCTCACCGGGGCGTGGAAGACGCTGAAGGCTGCGGTGCCTGCGCTGATCGAGGGAGGTCGCGGGGGTTCGATCATCGTGATCAGCTCCGTCGCGGGCATCAAGCCGTTGCCGGGGCAGGCGAATTACGCCGCCTCCAAGTTCGGGCTCGTCGGACTTACCCAGACCGCGGCAAAGGAACTGGGCGAATACGGGATTCGGGTGAACTCCGTTCACCCGTACGGGGTGAAGACTCCGATGGGCACCGATCCGGGCAGCCTCGTGATACTCGAGAAGCACCCGCACTACCTGTCGAGCTTCGGCACCATCCTCACCGAGCACCCGCTGGCCGACACCGACGACATCACCGATGCGGTGCTGTGGCTGGCCGGCGACGGTTCGCGGAGGGTCACGGGCAGTCAGGTCGCCGTCGACATGGGCAACACCAAGGTGTGAGCACCTCCGCGTACCGCCACCTGTTCACCCGATTGCGTCTGGGGCCGCTGACCCTGCGCAATCGGGTGGTCTTCTCCGCGCACCTCACGGGGTACGCCGTGGACGGCCTGCCCACCGCGCAGCACGCCGCCTACTATGCGGCGCGCGCGAAGGGCGGTGCCGGCCTGATCCTCTCCGAGGAGCACGCCACCCATCCGGGCGACTGGCCGTACGAGAAGGTGATCGCCGGCTACCGGCCGGAGGTCGTCCCGGGGTACCGGCGGATCACCGACGCGGTTCACCAGCACGGAGTCCCAATCCTGGCTCAGGTCAACCACAACGGCGGCCAGGGGTCGAGCATGTACTCGCGGCGGCCGCTGTGGGCGCCGAGCGCAGTCCCCGATCCCCTGTTCCGCGAAGTTCCCAAGGCGGTCGATCAGCGGGAGATCCGGACCCTCGTCGACGGGTACGCGCGCGTGGCCGAGCATTGCGTCCGAGGCGGATTCGACGGGATCGAACTGCAGTGCTCCCATTCGTCGCTGGTGCGCAGTTTTCTCGCCCCCGCCACAAACCAGCGCACGGACGATTACGGGGGATCGTTGGAGAACCGGGCCCGGTTCCTCCTCGAGGTCGTCGAGGCCGTGCGCGTCGCGATCGGTCCGGATCGCGCACTCGGGGTGAGGCTCGCGGGGGAGGATCTGTTCGACGGTGGAGTCCGCCTCGACGAGGCGGTGGAGGTGGCCGCTCTGGTCGAGGCGGGCGGCCGTGTCGACTACATCAACACGTCCATCGGGATGGCCACCGAGACGCTCCACATGATCGAGGCGTCCATGGCCGTCCCTCGCGGGTACGCGCTGTTCGTCCCGAACGCGATCCGGCAACGGGTCGGTCTTCCCGTGGTCGGTGTCGGCCGATTCTCCGATCCGCACCAGGCCGACCAGGCTCTGGACGAGGGGCACTGCGACCTGATCGGGGTGGTGCGCGGCCAGATCGCGGACCCGGATTTCGCGGCGAAGGCCCTGGCCGGCGAAGAAGGAAACATCCGAACGTGCCTGGCGTGCAATCAGGAATGCATCGGACGTATGGGGCTCGGCCGGTGGCTCGGGTGCGTCGTCAACCCGCGCGCGGGCAGGGAATCGGTCCTGCTGCCCGAACCGACGGTTCCCGGCAGGCGGGTCTTCGTGGTCGGCGGTGGACCGGCCGGGCTGAAGGCCGCGGCGACCGCGGCGCAGCGGGGGCACGACGTGACCCTGTTCGAACGCGCGACGGTTCTCGGCGGCCAGGTCCGGACGGCTGCCGTCGTCCCGGGGCGCCGTGAGTTCCTCGACTTGGTCGTCGATCTGGAATCGGAATGCGTTCGGCGCGGTGTGGATGTGCGGACCGGCACCGACGCGACCGCCGGGGCGCTGATGCAGGGACGTCCCGACGTGGTGGTGCTCGCGACCGGGGCGCGTCCGCGCCGACCGCGCTGGGCGGGCGCGTCGGACCGGGTGGTGGACGTGCGGGACGTGCTGGAGGGCCGCGCGCGTCCGGCCGGGGCGGTGCTGGTGGTCGACGAATTGGGATTCCATCAGGGCACGTCCGTCGCGGAGTTCGTCGCCGACGCCGGGTGTGCCGTCACGATCTGCACACCGGGGATGATCGTCGGCCAGGACCTCGGCATCACGCTGGACCTCGAGGGCTGGAACCGGCGGGCGCACGACAAGGGCATCACGCAGGTGACGGACGTGGTGCCGACCGGGTGCGAGGCCGTCGACGGAGGGCGGCTCGCGGTCACGCTCCTGCATCATCCGACCGGTGAGTCGCGGCAGCTCACCGTCGACTGGGTGGTGTCCTCGGCGCATCAGCAGCCGGAGGAGGAGCTCTGGAAAGACCTGGCCGACAGAGGTATCGAGGTTCATCGCATAGGCGATGCCCTGGCTCCGCGCCGCGCGCATTCCGCCGTCATCGAGGGGGAGCGGGTTGCGCTCGCGCTCTAGCGCCCGCAGCGGCCGGTTCCGCATCGCCTAGCATCGGTGGATGCCCCATTCCGGACACCTCGACGACGCGGTGTGGCCCGAACTCGTGTCCCGCGTGTCGACGGTGGTGGTCCCGGTCGGCTCTCTCGAGCAGCACGGACCGCATCTGCCGCTCGACACCGACACCGCCATCGCCGACGCCGTGTGCCGCGCGCTGCCGCACGTACTGGTGGCGCCCCCGATCGCCTACGGAGCCAGCGGCGAGCACGAAGGGTTTCCCGGGACGGTCTCGCTCGGGTCGGAGGCGCTCGAAACCGTGCTGGTCGAGTACGGCAGGTCCGCGTGCCGGTGGGCCGACCGCGTGCTGTTCGTCAATGGGCACGGAGGGAACGGGCCCGCGCTGGTCAAGGCTGTCGCCTTGCTTCGGTACGAGGCACGCGATGTGGCTTGGGTGCCGTGTGCGGTACCCGGGGCGGACGCCCATGCCGGGCGTACGGAAACGTCCTTGTTGCTACACCTTTCACCCGCTCGAGTGAGGTTGTCCAGGGCTGAAGCCGGTAATACGGAACCTGTTGCGAGGTTGATGCCAAGACTGCGCGAAGGCGGTATGGTCGCCGTGTCGGCCAACGGCGTGCTCGGTGACCCGACGGGCGCTACGGCCGCGGAGGGGGCGCAGATCTTCGGCGTACTCGTCCACGCAGTCACCAAGGCACTGGCCCGGTGGGAACCGGGCCCCGATGGAAGGCTCCGGTCGGAACCGGGCGCCGATGGGAGGCTCCAATGACCCGCACGGGCGTCCTCGAGTTGCCGAGGGCGGATTTCCGGCATGCCGACGCGACTAATTTCCGGCATGCTCTGCCAGCGCTCTCCGATCCGCATACGATCGACTGATGCGCCAAGCTCGACTTCCCGACGGATTCGGGATCCGAATCGACCCCAAGGTACGCGCATATTCCGGAGGTCGCGTGCTCATCGGCGGTTCGCCGACTCGGATGCTGAAGCTGGCGCCCACCGCGGCGGCCATGATCGGAGACGGCTACCTCGAGGTCGTCGATCCGCAGTCCGCGGTCGTCGCACGCCGCCTCCTCGATTCGGGGGTCGCCAACCCGCGCCCCATGAGTACTCCGTCGCCCCGGGATGTCACCGTTGTCATTCCGGTGAAGAACAACGCGTCGGGGCTGCACCGGGTGCTGGCCTCGCTCCGCGGACTCGAGGTAATCGTCGTCGACGACGGCTCCGACGTCCCGATCGTCGCCCCCGTGCTGCAGAACGGGTGCGGTGGCCACGTCACCGTCCTGCGCCACGAGACGGCCAAGGGGCCGGCCGCGGCCCGGAACACCGGTCTGCGTTACGCCGCAACTCCGTTCGTGGCGTTCCTCGACTCCGACGTCCTGCCGCGCACCGGCTGGATCGAGGTCATGCTCGGCCACTTCAGCGATCCCGCAGTCGCACTTGTCGCCCCGAGGATAGTGGCGCTCGAACCCGACGCGAGCACACTCGCGCGGTACGAGCACGCCCGCTCCTCCCTCGACCTCGGACGTAAGGAGTCCGCGGTCCAGTCCGGTGGCCCGGTGTCGTACGTCCCGAGCGCCGCGATGATCGCCCGCCGCGAAGTGCTCGACGAGTTCGGCGGCTTCGACGAGTCGATGCACGTGGCGGAGGACGTCGACCTGTGCTGGCGACTCCAGGAGTCCGGCTGGCGACTGCGGTACGAGCCCGTGGCCCACGTTGCGCACGATCATCGTGTGACGTTCGGAAAGTGGTTCGACCGCAAGCTGTTCTACGGCACCGGTGCGGCGCCGCTGGCGGCAAGGCATTCGGGGATGGTTCCCCCGCTGTCGATGTCGCCGTGGACGTTCTTCGCGTGCCTCGCCGCCGCCACGTGCACCCGGCTCGGCCTGCTCGGCGCCGTCGCCACACTCGCGATGATGCTGATGCGCCTGCGCCGCATGTTCACCGGACTCGACCAGCCGACCCGCATCGCCGCGATCCTCGCGGCCCAGGGTTTCGCCGGCGGTGCCTGGCAGCTGGCGTCCGCGATGTGTCGCCACTATTGGCCGATCACACTGCTGGCGGTGCTGCTCTCGAAACGGATTCGCCGTATCGCGCTCGCGATCGCCGTCGCCGAGGGCGTCGCCGATTGGGTGACCCACCGGGCGCCCGGAGGGCTGGGACCGGTGCGGCACACGGTGTTCAAGCGGATCGACGACGTCGCGTACGGCGCCGGGCTCTGGAAGGGCGCCATCACCGCCCGCGACCTCGACGCATTGAAGCCCCGGTTGAAGTCGTAGTGGCCGATCCGATTCGCGCCGCCGACGTCGTGGTCGTCGGCGGCGGTTCGAGTGGATGTGTGGTGGCCGCCCGGCTCAGCGAGAATCCCGGACGATCGGTTCTGCTCCTCGAGTCCGGGCCCGGCTACCGAACGGTGTCCGACTGTCCCGTGCTCGACTACCGGACGCTGCCGGTCGGTCCGGGTAGCGCGTTCGCCGAGACGTACGGCGTGGAGTTGGCCCCAAGCGTTCCGTCGGCCATGGTGCGGGGACACGTCCTCGGTGGTTCGGGCGCCGTCAACGGCGCCTATTTCGTCCGTGGGACGGAAGCGGATTTCCGGCACTGGCCCGCGTCGTGGTCGTACGAGCACGTGCTGCCCGCCTTCCGGGCACTCGAGCGTGACGCCGACTTCGACGACTCCCGGCACGGCACGACCGGACCGATGCCCGTTCGCAGGCAGCCCGCGGAGCGGCTGAGCGAGATCAGCGCGGCGTTCCGCGCCGCGGCGCTCGGTGCAGGACATCCCGAGGAACCCGACAAGAACAGCGCGGGTGGAGGCGGGGTCGGTCCGGTGCCCCTGAACGTCGACGGCGGCCACCGTGTCAGTACGGCAGTGGCGTACCTGCTGCCGGCGTGGAAGCGGCCCAATCTGACGGTCGAAGCGAATTCCGACGTCGTCCGAATTCTGTTCTCCGGTAACGAGACCGTCGGGGTGGAGGTGGAGTCGGACGGGGTGCGGCGCACGGTCCGCACCGGTCGGGTCGTGCTGGCGGCAGGTCCTGTCGAAACCCCGGTGCTGCTGATGCTTTCGGGGATTGGTCCGGCAGAACACCTGAAGGACAACGGCATTCCCGTCGTCCTCGACGCGCCCGGTGTCGGCAGCGACTTCAGTGATCACCCCGAAGTGGCTCTGCCGTACCGTATCCGGGACTCGCTCCGCCGCAATGACACCAGTCCGGTCGTCGAAACGGTGCTGAATGTCGGCGACCTCGAAATCCGTCCGTACACGGCGCCGTTCGACGTGCTCGTCCCCGGATCCGGGCAGCCCGACCCGATCCTCGGGATCGGGCTCATGGTGACGGACAGTCGGGGCGACATCCGGCTCACGTCGGGGCGCCGCCGGGACCGTCCCCGAATCGAATACCGCTACGCGCAATCCGCCGCCGACCGCCGGGCGCTGCGCGAGGGGCAGGCCATCGGGCTGGAACTGCTCCGCTCACCGGAACTCGGCCCGCTGCTCGAGCCGTTGTCCCGGGAGGTGTCCGACCGCGCGGTGCTCGCCCACCTGGGGACGTCGCTGCACCTGTGCGGCAGTTGCCGGATGGGCGGACGCGACGATGCGGGCGCGGTGGTGGACGAGTGGTGCAACGTCCGCGGAATGGAAGGGCTGACCATCGCCGACACCTCGGTGTTCCCGGTGGTCCCGAGCCGTGGGCCGCACGCCACGGCGGTGATGGTCGCCGAGCGCGTCAGTACGTTCCTGGGGGAGTGACCGAGGGGACGACACAGGCACGTGTGACGCGGGTTACAGTAGGCAGAGACGCCGTGGAGGAGTTCGATGCAAAGTCAACCGCCCACAGGGGGCAATCCGTGGGTCGCCGTGCGCCCGGGAGACGACGTCGCGATGCTTGCACGCAGGGTGTCGTCGGCGCATCAGTTGTTCGTCGAGCGTCACGCACCCGCCGGTCGTGCCCCGGACGGTGACGGGAATTCCGTTCGTTCCGTCATCCTCGACTCGTGGTTGCGCAGCACCAGCAAGGGAGTGAACCCGGACGGGTCGGCCCGCGCGGTCGATCTGGCGGCCGCGGATCTCGCCGCGTACCGGGCGTCGCACCCGATGTCGATCATCCGCCCGGTGGTCCGCAAGCTTCTCGTCGAGGACGCCGCCGACACCGGGCTGCTCGTGGCCATCACGGACGAGAAGGGTCAGCTGCTGTGGGTCGAGGGCGATTCGTCCGCCAAGGACCGCGCACTGGAGATGAACTTCGTCGAGGGCGCCGACTGGAGTGAGGACACCGTCGGCACCAACGCCCCGGGTACCGCGCTGGCGCTCGACCATTGCGTGCAGATCTTCGGTGCCGAGCATTTCAGTCGCTCGGTGCACGACTGGAGTTGTTCGGCGGCGCCCGTCCACGACCCCGCGACCGGGCTGATCGTCGGGGCCATCGACATCACCGGTGGTCCGCGGGTGGCGGTGCCCGAGGTGCTCTCGCTGATCAGGGCGACCGTCGCGGCGGCCGAGGCGGAGTTGCGACTGCACCAGCTGCGTTCACCGCACCCGCTCGTCGAGACGGTATTGCGGTTGGAGGTGCTGGGATCGGGACGGCCGACTCTGGTCCGTGGGCCCGAACGCATCCCGCTGTCGCAGCGGCACGCGGAGATCCTCCTGCTTCTGGCGGAGCACCCCGAAGGCCTGAGTTCCGACCGCCTCGCGGTGCTGCTCGACGAGAACGAACTCGACGCCGTCACCATTCGTGCCGAGATGTCGCGCCTGCGTAAGGTTTTCGGTCCCGCAAACCTCGGTTCGCGGCCCTATCGGCTGCTCGCCGAGTTGACGTCGGACGTCCGGCAGGTTCGCGGAGCCCTGGACCGTGGCGAGCTCACCGCCGCCCTCGACGTGTACTCGGGCCCGGTCCTTCCCGGGTCGGAGGCGCCCGGGGTCGAGGATCTTCGCAACGAGTTGCGGGCACGCGTCCAGGCGGCGCTGCTGCGGGAAGGTGATCAACGGTTGCTCGCCAAATGGACCACGTCCGTCCACGGCCGCGAGGACGTCGCCGCATGGGAGGCGTACCTGGCGGGCCTCGACCCGCGTTCGCCCCTGTATTCCCAGGTCAAGTCCAGGATTGATCTGTTCGATCAGCAGTACGCAACGTAGTTGCAACGGTACGGTCCCTAGTGTTGTGAGTCACACCCAGTTCCACCCGAGTTTCACGACACCAGGGAGTTATCGATGACCGTGTATGCCCGCCCGGGTTCGCCGGACGCCGTCATGTCCTTCCAATCGCGTTACGACAACTGGATCGGCGGCCAGTGGGTTGCGCCCGTCAAGGGCCAGTACTTCGAGAATCCGACACCCGTCACCGGACAGCCGTTTTGCGAGGTCGCGCGTTCGACGTCCGAGGACATCGAACTTGCGCTCGACGCCGCACACGCTGCGGCTCCGGCCTGGGGCAAGACGTCGGTGGCGGAGCGCGCCATCATCCTGAACAAGATCGCGGACCGCATCGAGGAGAACCTCGAGTCCATCGCGCTCGCCGAGTCCTGGGACAACGGCAAGCCGATCCGCGAGACCCTGAACGCCGACATTCCGCTGGCCGTCGACCACTTCCGCTACTTCGCCGGCGCGATCCGGGCGCAGGAAGGCGCACTGTCGGAGATCGACTCCGACACCGTCGCCTACCACTTCCACGAGCCGCTCGGCGTCGTCGGCCAGATCATCCCCTGGAACTTCCCGATCCTCATGGCCGTGTGGAAGCTCGCTCCCGCACTCGCCGCGGGCAACGCGGTCGTCCTCAAGCCCGCCGAGCAGACCCCGGCGTCGATCCTGCACCTGATCTCCGTCATCGGCGACCTGCTGCCCGCCGGTGTGGTGAACATCGTCAACGGATTCGGTGTGGAGGCGGGCAAGCCGCTCGCCTCGAGCCCACGGATCCGGAAGATCGCGTTCACCGGTGAGACCACCACGGGCCGGCTCATCATGCAGTACGCGTCGCAGAACCTGATCCCGGTCACCCTCGAACTCGGTGGCAAGAGCCCCAACATCTTCTTCTCCGACGTGCTGTCCTCCAACGACGACTACCAGGACAAGGCGCTCGAGGGCTTCACGATGTTCGCCCTCAACCAGGGCGAGGTGTGCACCTGCCCGTCGCGTTCGCTGATCCAGGAGGACATCTTCGACGAGTTCCTCGCGATGGCGGCCATCCGCACCAAGGCCGTCCGCCAGGGCGACCCGCTCGACACCGACACGATGATCGGCGCGCAGGCCTCGAACGATCAGCTCGAGAAGATCCTGTCGTACATCGAGATCGGCAAGGGCGAAGGCGCCAAGGTCGTCACCGGCGGTGAGCGCGCCGAACTCGGCGGCGACCTGTCCGGCGGCTACTACGTGCAGCCGACGATCTTCACCGGTCAGAACAAGATGCGGATCTTCCAGGAGGAGATCTTCGGTCCCGTCGTCTCCGTCACGTCGTTCAAGGACTACGACCAGGCCATCGAGATCGCCAACGACACGCTGTACGGCCTCGGCGCCGGCGTGTGGTCGCGGGACGGTGGCGTCGCCTACCGCGCCGGTCGCGACATCCAGGCCGGGCGCGTGTGGACCAACACGTACCACCAGTACCCCGCGCACGCGGCGTTCGGTGGCTACAAGCAGTCCGGCATCGGCCGCGAGAACCACCTGATGATGCTCGAGCACTACCAGCAGACGAAGAACCTGCTGGTCAGCTACGCCCAGAAGGCTCAGGGCTTCTTCTGATGGACGCAGCCCGGGCGCCTCAGCGCCTGAAGGCAACCGCCGGGGCGGTGGAGCTTCTCCGCCGCCTCGGCGGTACCCACGGGGCGCTGATGATGCATCAGTCCGGCGGGTGCTGCGACGGCTCCGCGCCGATGTGTTACCCCGACGGTGAATTCATCGTCGGCGACCGCGACGTGCTGCTCGGCGTCCTCGACCTGCGACTCGGGGTCGGGGAGACCCCGTCCACCCGGCCCGAAGGCGGCGATGCGGTGCCCGTGTGGATCTCCGGTTCGCAGTTCGAGGCGTGGAAGCACACCCAGCTGGTGCTCGACGTCGTGCCCGGCCGCGGATCGGGATTCAGCCTGGAAAGTCCCGAAGGCATGCGTTTTCTCAGTCGTGCGCGTGCGTTCACCCCGGAGGAGAACGCCAGCCTCGCCGCGGAGGAGGTCATCGTGGGTCAGCGGTGGGAGCAGGGCTGGAGGCCCGCGCCGTCCCCCGAACCGCAAGTGGTCGACGAAGCCGTCGACGCATGTCCCGTGCCCGCCCGCCGCCCGGGCCCGTAGCGCCCCGCAGTGCACTACGACCTAGGTTTTTACGTCGTGGTCATGATTCGCTGACACGACGTGTACACAACTCGTTCACCATTGGCCTCGGCCGTTCGATCCCGCTCCACGAGCGGGGCGGGCGAGGCACCATTCGGATCGACGTAGGGGACGGAATGTCACTCGTAGAACCATCCAAGAATTCCGGAACCGGGCAACATCACGATGCTGCCGACTTCCACTCGGAAGACAGCAGCTATCTGGAAAAACGCACGCTCCGTAAGGGTTCGGCGGGCTGGGTGCTGCTCGCCGGCCTCGGTGTCAGTTACGTGATCTCCGGCGACTACGCCGGATGGAACAACGGACTGGCCGAGGGCGGATTCGGCGGCCTGCTGATCGCCGGCGTCGTCATCGCGGGCATGTACCTGGCCATGGTGCTGGGCATGGCCGAGATGTCGTCCGCCCTGCCCGCCGCCGGCGGCGGTTACACGTTCGCGCGGCGCGCACTCGGGCCGTGGGGCGGATTCGCCACCGGCACGGCCATTCTCATCGAATACGCGATCGCGCCCGCCGCCATCGCGACCTTCATCGGCAGCTACGTCGAGTCACTGAACCTGTTCGGTATCACCGACGGGTGGTGGGTGTACCTGGCGGTCTACGCCATCTTCATCGGAATCCATCTGACCGGCGCCGGCGAGGCACTCAAGGCCATGTTCGTCATCACGGCGATCGCACTGGTCGGTCTCGTGATCTTCGCGGTCTCCGCGATCGGCCTGTTCGACGCGGGCAATCTCACCGACATCGCGGCGACCGATGCGGTGGGAGCGTCGAGTTTCCTGCCCTTCGGTGCATTCGGTATCTGGGCCGCCGTCCCGTTCGCCATCTGGTTCTTCCTCGCCGTCGAAGGCGTGCCGCTGGCCGCGGAGGAAGCCCGCGAGCCGGAGAAGAACGTGCCGCGCGGAATCATCATCAGCATGCTCATCCTCATCGTCACGGGGGCGGCTGTCCTGTTCCTCGCTACCGGAGCGCTGGGTGCCGAGAGTCTGTCGACGTCCGGCAATCCGCTGGTCGAGGCGCTCGGTGACGGAACCGCGGCGAAGGTCGTCAACTACATCGGACTGGCCGGCCTCGTCGCCAGCTTCTTCTCGATCATGTATGCCTACTCGCGGCAGACGTTCGCGCTGTCCCGCGCCGGTTACCTTCCCAAGAACCTGTCGATCACCAACTCGCGGAAGGCGCCCACGCTCGCCCTCATCGTGCCGGGCGTCATCGGGTTCGTGCTGTCGCTCACCGGTGAAGGCGCAATGCTGCTGAACATGGCGGTGTTCGGCGCGGCCGTCAGCTACGTGCTGATGATGGTCAGCCACATCGTCCTCCGCAGGCGTGAGCCGGAGATGAAGCGGCCGTACCGCACCCCGGGGGGCATCGTCACCACGTCGTTCGCGCTCGTCATCGCGGCCGCCGCGGTGATCGCCACCTTCCTCGTCGATCCGGTCGCCGCACTCTGGACGCTGATCGCATTCGCGGCCTTCATGGCGTACTTCGGCCTGTACAGCCGCCATCACCTCGTTGCCAATTCGCCCGACGAGGAGTTTGCTGTTCTTGCGAAGGCAGAGGAAGACCTGGAATGACCACCTACAGTCACGGAGTCGCGGGAACCGGGTACACGTTCGACGGTCTCGTCGACCTCATGGCCAAGGCGACACCGCTCCGCAGCGGCGACGAACTGGCCGGGTGCGCGGCGTCCTCCGACGCCGAACGCGCCGCCGCGCAATGGGCGCTGGCCGACGTCCCCCTCGGTACGTTCCTGAACGAACTCGTCGTTCCCTACGAGGACGACGAGGTCACGAGGCTCATCATCGACTCGCACGACCGGGTCGCGTTCGGCGAGATCTCCCATCTCACCGTCGGCGGCCTGCGCGACTGGCTGCTGGACGTCGCGGCGCGGGACGGTGCGGCCGAGACGTTCCGTCGCGTCGCCCCGGGGCTGACACCGGAGATGGTCGCGGCGGTCAGCAAGATCATGCGCAACCAGGACCTCATCGCGGTCGCGCGGGCCGTCACCGTCACCGCGGGGTTCCGGACGACGCTCGGCGTACCGGGGCACCTGGGAACCCGGCTGCAGCCCAACCATCCCACCGACGACCCGCGTGGAATCGCGGCCGCCACGCTCGACGGCCTGCTGCTCGGCTGCGGTGACGCCGTCATCGGAATCAACCCGGCCACCGATTCGCCGCACGCCACCGCGGAACTGCTCCACCTCCTCGACGACATCCGTCAGCGCTTCGACATTCCGGCGCAGTCGTGCGTGCTGTCGCACGTGACCACCACGATGGGCCTGATCGAGGAAGGCGTTCCCGTCGACCTCGTGTTCCAGTCCATCGCCGGAACACAGGGCGCCAATTCGAGTTTCGGTGTGGACATTTCGCTGCTCCGAGAGGCCAACGCGGCCGGTCGGTCCCTGAAACGCGGCACCGTCGGCGACAACGTCATGTACCTCGAAACCGGTCAGGGCTCGGCGCTCAGTGCGGGCGCCCACCTCGGCACGGGCGGCAGGCCCGTCGACCAGCAGACCCTCGAGACCAGGGCGTACGCGGTGGCCCGTGATCTCGAACCGCTGCTGATCAACACGGTGGTCGGGTTCATCGGTCCGGAGTACCTGTACGACGGCAAGCAGATCATCAGGGCCGGGCTCGAGGACCACTTCTGCGGAAAGCTCCTGGGCCTGCCGATGGGTGTCGACGTCTGTTACACCAATCACGCCGAGGCCGACCAGGACGACATGGACACGCTGCTCACCCTGCTCGGTGTCGCAGGCGCGGCCTTCGTCATCGCGGTACCCGGTGCGGACGACGTCATGCTCGGGTACCAGAGTCTGTCGTTCCACGACGTGCTGTACGCGCGCCAGGTGCTCGGACTCAGGCCGGCACCGGAATTCGAGGACTGGATGCGCCGTCTCGGCATGGTCGACGACGCGGGACGGGTCCTGCCGGTCGACGCCGCGGCGTCGCCGCTGCGGGCACTGACGGTGGCACGATGAGTGATCCTGTGGTGCAAGACTTCTGGGCGGAACTGCGGGCCACGACGCAGGCGCGCATCGGACTCGGCCGCACCGGTGACGCCCTGCCCACGCAGCGCGTCCTCGAGTTCCGGTCGGCGCACGCCGCCGCACGTGACGCCGTCCACCAGCCGCTCGACGCGGAGGCGCTGGCCGAGCAGGTCGAGGCCGTGGGCCTGGGCAGGCCGGTGGTCGTCACGAGTCAGGCATCGGACCGCAGCGAATACCTGCGCCGGCCCGACCTGGGCCGCACGCCGGCCGACCTGTCCGCGGTTCCCGCGGTGACGGCCGAGGTCGGATTCGTCCTCGCCGACGGGTTGTCGCCGCGGGCGCTCACCGATCACGGGGTGTCCCTGCTGTCCGCGCTGGTCGACGAATTCGGCGGGACGTACTCGCTGGCGCCGCCGGTGATCGCGACCCAGGCCCGGGTGGCGCTCGGTGACCACATCGCGCAGGCACTCGGCGTGCAGACGCTCGTCCTGCTGATCGGGGAGCGGCCGGGGCTGTCGGTGGCCGACAGCGTCGGCGTCTATCTCACGCACCTCCCGCGTCCCGGACGCACCGACGCGGACCGGAACTGCGTGTCCAACATCCACCCACCCGAGGGGCTCGGCTACGAACTCGCAGCCCGCGTCGTGGCGGGTCTCGTGTCCGGTGCCAGGAAACTGGGCCGGTCCGGAGTGGAGTTGAAGGACACCTCCCGTGCCGATGCGCTCGCAGCCCCCTCGGAGATCCTCGAGCTGTAGTCGTGTTATCTAAAGGGCGGCAGGTCCGACCGGGCCTGCGGAGAACCGCCCTGGACGGGGTGTGACGAGGAGAGATCTATGGCCTTCGCTGGCAATGTGGACGAGTTGGCCCTGCTGCAGGCGGTCCGGTTGAAAGAGCAGGTCAGCGCGTCTGTTCTGGCCGAGCATCTCGGGGTGAGCGCCGCGTCCGCGCAGGCCGCCTACGACGCGCTGCTCACCCAGGGCAAGGCGCAGGAAGCCTCGGACGGCCGGATCGAGCTCACCGACGCCGGACTGTCGGAGCTCGAGGATCAACTCGACGCCGAGCGGGTGTCCATCGACGAGGACTCCATCGCGGAGGTGTACGAGAGCTTCGTGCCGTTCCACGAGGAGTTCGTCGGACTGATCGATTCGGCCGACGCCGATCAGCTGGCCGACCTGGACCGCCGTGCGTCGGTCGTGTTCGACGACCTGTCGGCGTTCGTGCCCAGGTTGTCCCGCTACCAGGATCTGTTCGCCGACGCTCTCGCGAAAGTCGCTGCGGGGGAGACGAAGTGGATCTCGGAACCCGTGATCGACTCGTACGCCACCGTGTGGACCGAACTCCGCACGGAGCTGCTCGGCGCGTCCGGCACCGCCGAGTGACGTGACGCGCGTCACCACCCCCCCTATTCGGGGGTGGTGGCGCAGTGAGCCGGATCACTACTTTTCCTCTCATCCGGGATACGCCCACCAGGGTGTTCCCCACGGACCACGGAGGAATCGAGTGACCACAGTCTCCAACTCGGGTGCGGGAGCCCCCCACGCCCCCACACCGGTGCGCCAGGGCGGTACCAGCGTCCGCAAGGTGGCCATCGCCAGCGGCATCGGCACGACCATCGAGTTCTACGACTTCTTCATCTACGGCACCGCCGCAGCCCTGGTGTTCCCCACGGTGTTCTTTCCCGCCCTCGGCTCCACCGCAGGCACCGTCGCCTCCTTCGCGACATTCGCCGTCGCGTTCGTCGCCAGGCCCGTGGGTGCCATGCTGTTCGGCCACTACGGAGACCGGATCGGACGTAAGAAGACGCTGATCTCCACGCTCATCCTGATGGGTGTCTCGACGTTCCTGATCGGCCTGCTGCCCGGTGCCGCGACGATCGGGGTCGCGGCCCCGATCCTGCTGGTGCTGCTGCGTTTCGGTCAGGGATTCGCCGTCGGCGGCGAATGGGCGGGCGCCACACTGCTGACGGCGGAGTACGCACCCCCGGGTAAGCGCGGCCTCTACGCGATGTTCCCGCAACTCGGCCCCGCGGTGGCCTTCATCCTCTCCAGCGCCACGTTCCTCGTCACCGGCACCCTGCTCGGCGACACCAACGAGGTCTTCCTCGAGTTCGGGTGGCGGATTCCCTTCCTGTTCAGCGCCGTCCTTGTCGGCATCGGCCTCTACATGCGACTGGCGATCGAGGAGACACCGGTGTTCCGCGCGGCCCAGCTTGCCGACCGTGCCGACGCGGCCCCGCGGACCCTCCCGCTGATGGACGCCTGGCGGTACCAGACAAAGGAGATCCTCCTCTCCGCCGGCGCGCTCGCTACACTCTTCGCGTTCTTCTACATGGGCACAGCGTTTCTCACCAGCTACGGCACCAAGACCCTCGGATTCAGCCGCCCGTTCGTGTTGACGGTCGGGATCGCCTCGGCCGTGGTCTTCGGATTCACGATCGTCGTCTCGGCTCTGTACTCGGACCGGATCGGGCGCCGACGGGTCATCATGATCTCCTGCGGACTGGCCGTCGTGTGGGCGCTCGCACTGTTCCCCCTGCTCGACACCGGTTCACCCGTCGCGTTCACGATCGGCGTGATGGTCACGCTCGCCATCTTCGGAATCGCCTACGGCCCCTGCGGCGCCCTGCTTCCCGAAATGTTCCAGACGCGCTACCGCTACACCGGCGCCGGCCTCGGCTACAACCTCGCCGGCGTGCTCGGCGGCGCGGTGCCGCCGCTGATCGCCGCGCCGCTGGCGTCCGCGTACGGCAGCGCCGCGATCGGCGTGATGCTCGCCGTCCTCGGCGTGGTCAGCCTGCTGTGCACGAAAGCCCTGGTGGAAACGAAAGACGACGCGCTCTGACAGGGCCGGCGAGGGGTGTCCGGACTTCGCACAGATACCGGCGCCCCTCGCCGTGCAGTATGCCCTGGATCACATCAACCAAGAGTAAGTTCGACCGCGGAAGGGCCTTCGGGTCTGCCCGTCCCGTAGGTGCCCGAACGGGCTCCTGGAGAGGAAGAGTGATGACAACCCCGCTTCCCAGCTACACCAACGGCGTGTGGGACGCCCCGATGCTCGGCGACACCATCGGAGACAACTTCGACCGGACCGTGGCAGCCCACGGCGATCGTGACGCCCTGGTCGACCGGCCCTCGGGACGGCGGTGGACGTACGCCGAACTGAGGCGGGACGTCGACGCCGTGGCGGCGGGGTTGCTGAAGCGGGGAATCGGGAAGGGCGACCGGGTGGGGATCTGGGCGCCGAACTGCCCGGAGTGGACGCTGATCCAGTTCGCGACTGCCAAGATCGGCGCCGTGCTCGTCAACATCAACCCCGCCTACCGGGCGCACGAGTTGAAGTACGTGCTCGACCAGGCCGGTATCCGCCTGCTGGTGTCGGCGCCCGAATTCAAGTCGTCCGACTATGCGGCCATGATCGAGGAGGTCCGGCCGCAGTGCCCCGACCTCGAGATGGTGGTGCTCCTCGGGAGTGCCGAGTGGAGCCGGCTGGCGTCGGACGGCATGGCTGCGCACGAGGCCGACCCGGCGCTGCTGCCTGCCGCGCAGGCGGCCCTGTCCTCGGACGATCCGATCAATATTCAATACACCTCGGGGACAACCGGATTCCCCAAAGGGGCGACGCTCAGCCACCACAACATCCTGAACAACGGGTACTTCGTCGGCGAGCTGTGCCACTACACGGAGAACGACCGCGTCTGCATCCCGGTGCCGTTCTACCACTGCTTCGGCATGGTGATGGGCAACCTGGCGTGCACGAGTCACGGCGCGACCATGATCATTCCGGGGCCGTCCTTCGACCCGACAGCCACGCTGCAGGCCGTCGAAGCGGAGAAGTGCACGTCGCTGTACGGGGTGCCGACGATGTTCATTGCCGAACTCGCCGAACCGGACTTCGCATCGTTCGACCTGTCGAGTCTGCGGACCGGAATCATGGCCGGGTCACCCTGCCCGGTGGAGGTGATGAAGCAGGTCATCGAACAGATGGGAATGGCCGAGGTCTCCATCTGTTACGGCATGACCGAGACGTCGCCGGTGTCGTTGCAGACCCGGTCGGACGACACGATCGATCAGCGCGTGTCGACGGTCGGCCGGGTCGGCCCGCACCTCGAGGTCAAGATCGTCGATCCGGCAACGGGGTTGACCGTTCCGCGGGGCACGCCGGGCGAGCTCTGCACCCGGGGTTACTCGGTGATGCTCGGGTACTGGAACAACCCGGAGAAGACCGCGGAAGCGATCGACGCCGGACGGTGGATGCACACCGGTGACATCGGTGTGATGGATTCGGACGGCTACGTCGCGATCACCGGGCGGATCAAGGACATGGTCATCCGCGGTGGCGAGAACGTCTATCCCCGCGAGATCGAGGAGTTCCTGTACACGCATCCGGACATCCTCGACGCCCAGGTCATCGGGGTGCCGGACGCGAAGTACGGCGAGGAACTGATGGTGTGGGTGCGGATGAAGGACGGTGCCGAGCCCCTGGACGCGGCGAAGGTGCGCGAATTCTGCACCGGGAAGCTCGCCCACTACAAGATCCCGAAGTACGTGCACGTCGTCGACGAGTTCCCGATGACGGTGACCGGCAAGGTGCGCAAGGTCGAGATGCGCGAGCAGTCCCTCGACCTGATCGGGCGCACCTGACCCGTCTCGTCATCTGGTCCGCAGCAACGTCGCGACGGCGTCCTGCCCGCGCCGCTCGGCATGCTGCAGGGCCGTGCGGCCGTCCGCGTCCTCGATGGACGGATCGGCGCCCGCGTCGAGCAGCAGGCGGACGACGTCCTGATACCGCTCGGAGCCGTCGCCGTAGACCACGGCCTCGAGCAGGGCCGTCCAGCCCGGCTCGTTGACGTGGTTGATCGGCACGCCGGCCTCGATCAGCATCCGCACGGTGTCGACGTGGCCGTGCTCGGCCGCCGGGATCAGCGCGGTTCCGCCGAACCGGTTGATGCTGGTGACGTCGGCGCCGGCGTCGAGGGTGAGCGCGAGAATCTCGTTCAGTCCCTCCGCGCCGGCGTACAGGAACGCCGAGTCCTCGCGGGCGTTCTTCGCGTCGACGTCCGCTCCGGCGTCGATCAGCGTCCGCGCGGCGGCGACGTCGTCACGGACGACGGCGTCGAACAGCGCGTGTTCCAGTTCGGGCGTCGACACGGGGGCTGCTCTTCAACCGAGCGTCCCGGCGATCGCGTCGAGCCCGGCGGCCGCGCACGCCTGATCCCGCATTCCGTCGGGCGCGCCGCCGACGCCGATACCCGCGATCGACCCGCCGGCCGACTTCACGCTCACCCCGCCTGCGAGGAACAAGGTGCCGGGAAGGTCGGCGACCGTCGCGCCGTCGCCCTTGGCCCGTTCGCTCAGATCGCTGGTGTTCGCGCCGAACGCGGCAGCGGTGTACGCCTTCTGGCGGGCCGCCTCCACGGTGTGCTGAGCGGCATTGTCCCCGCGCAGCATGGCCTGCACGTTGCCGGCACGATCGACCACCGACACGGTGACGAAGCCGAGCCCGTCGGCCTGGCACTTCGCGAGCGCCGCCTGCGCGGCGGCCTGCGCTGTGCCGATACCGAGACGGTTCTGGCTCACCACGCCGTCCGCACCGTCGATCGGGGCAGGCGCGGCGGCGGTCGCGAGCGGAGTGGACGTCGGACTCGCCTCGTCGGACGCGGACGTGCCGCACGCCGAGGTGGCGACGATCGCGGCGAGCGGGACGGTGATCGCCAGAACGCGGGGCAGGCGGTGGAAGGTGCGCATCGGAAGGCCTTTCGGGAAGTGACGAGCTGACGTGACCAGCCTGGCCCGGCGGTGCCGGTGACTGCATCGGGCCGACGGCGCCCCCGAACTCATCCGTCCGGTCCCGGCAGATCATCCGAACGGTGGATCCGCGAACTACGGCACATCCGTAGGATCACTCGACGTGACGACACCTGTGGACGGAGTGGACAGGCCGGACGGCGCGGGTCTGCGCGGCCCGCTCGTTACCGCCATCCATGTGTCGTTCTACGTCCTCCTCGCGACGTCGACGGCGCGATATCTGACCTACCACGGAGTGAGCGGACGGTTCATCGTGGTGGTCGCGTTGATCGCGGCGCTTGCCGCGTTGTACACGGTCACCGCCGTTGTCGCACGGCGGGGAGGCGTGTGGGAACCGTGGGTATGGCCGGTCCTGACGACGTGGGCAGTGCTCGTCTGGCTCGCGCCGAGTTTCGCCTGGTGCGCGTTTCCCATGTTCTTCCTGTGCACGCGGGCGTACCCGAGCCGGATCGCGTACCCGGTCGTCGGGGTTCTCGCCGTCCTCACCTCGGTGGCGTTCTTCACCTTCTCCGGCCGCACCGAGTGGGCCGTGCTGGTGGGACCGCTGTGCACCGGGGCGCTGATCGTCATGGCGTACAGCCAGATCGAGCGCGACGGCCGGGAACGGGTGCGACTGCTCCGCCAGGTGGCGGAGACCCGGTCCCGGCTCGCGGAAACCGAGCGGGAGGCGGGGGTGCTCGCCGAACGCGAACGACTGGCCCGCGAGATCCACGACACCGTGACGCAGGGGCTGACCAGCAGCCTGCTCCGGCTCGAGGCGGCCGAGCAGATCTGGGCGCAGGCAGATCCGCGGACGGAGGAGCGGGCACGTGAGGACGTCCGCGTGGCGACCGGAACGTTGCGCGAGAACCTGGCGGAAACACGCAGTCTCGTGCACCATCTCGCGGCGCCCAATCTGGAATCCCAGCCACTCGACGCGGCACTGCTCGCCGCCGCGCGTACCCACCACCCGCGGGCGGAGCTCCGGATCGTGGGCACTCCGATCGCGATTCCGGCGGAGGTGACGCATGCGCTGCTGCGGATCACCCAGAGCGCGGTGTCCAACATCGCCCGGCACGCCCACGCCGAGACCGTGGGTGTCACGTTGACGTACCTTCCGGACGCCGTCGCGCTCGACATCTTCGACGACGGCACCGGTTTCGAACCCCCGCCCGCCGGATCTCCCTCGGCGCGAGGCGGATACGGCCTGCGCGCGATGCGCAGTCGCGTCGAGCAACTGGGCGGCACGTTCACCGTCGAGAGCGCACCGGGCGAGGGCACCGTGGTGGCCGCCCAGATACCGTGCGCGAGAGGAACCGCGGCATGACGAGAGTGACCGTGCTGCTGGTCGACGACCATGTGGTCGTTCGTGCCGGGCTGCGAGCGCTTCTCGACTCGCAGCCGGACATCGAGGTGATCGCCGAGGCGGGCACGGGGGAGGAGGCGGTCGACGCGGTGAGCGCCTTCCGGCCGCAGCTCGTGACGATGGATCTCGCCCTGGGCGCCGGTATCGACGGGGTCGAGGCCATTCGCCGCATCCGACAGGTCGATCGGGCCCTGCCGGTGCTGGTGTTCACGACCTACGACACGGATGCCGACGTGGTGCGCGCCATCGACGCCGGTGCCATCGGATACCTCCTGAAGGATTCGACACCCCAGGAGATCTTCGCGGCCGTGCGCGGCGCGGCCGCCGGCCAGAGTGTGCTGTCGCCGCCCGTCGCGTCGCGGCTACTGCAGCAGATGCAGCGCCCCGAGGAGGCCCTCACGCCGCGGGAGGCCGAACTGCTGACCCTGATGGCCGAGGGCATGACCAACAAGGAACTCGGCAAAGCCCTCTTCATCAGCGAGGCGACGGTCAAGACCCATCTCGCCCACATCTACGCGAAACTCGGTGTCGACACCCGCGCCGCGGCGGTGTCCGTGGCCCTGCGACGGCAGGGCATTCGCTGAACCGAGGGGGTTCACAGCGGTACGCCGCATGAACCTTTTGGCAACGATTTGCCGAAGCCCTGTCGAACGGGTGTCCACGTGGTTATGTTCGACATGAGCGGTGACCTTCCGCTCGCACCATGAATTGCGTGTTGAGAGGACAAGCGCCATGGTCATGGACATCATCGGCACCATCATCTTCGGTGCGGTCATCGGCGTTCTGGCGCGTCTCGTGATTCCGGGAAAGCAGGCGATGGGTTGGATCATCACCGTCGTCCTCGGCATCATCGGTGCGCTGATCGGGTACTGGGTGTGGGAGGGGCTCCTCGACAAGGGGGACACCGGCGGAATCGACTGGATCCGGTGGATCATCAGCATCGCCGTAGCGGCCGTGCTGACCCTCGGATACACCTCGATGACGAGCAAGAACAGGGTGTAGGCGCCACATCGCACTGGCACGAGAAGGGCCCCGGCCGGTCAGGGCGGGGCCCTTCTGCGGCTTCGCCGCCCGTGAGTACTTATCAACCGCCGGACGTTAACAAGTACTCACGGGCGTAGGCAGAGAAGCGTCATGTCGCGCAGTACTTTCCGGGTGCGCGAGGGAGTCGTGGGATCGGCGCTGTGCGGGGTCGAGTTGATGAGCCCGAACGTGGCGTGTGCCTTGGTGCGGGCATCCGTCTCGTCCAGTGACGTGTCCACCTGCAGCAGTACCTTCACCCAGATCTCCACGTAGCGCCGCTGCGTCTGCCGGACCTCCCGGCGGGCCTCGGCGGGCAGGCTCTCCAGGTCCCGGTCCTGGATACGAATGAGGTCGGGTTCGCCGAGCGCGAAGTCCAGGTGGAAGTCGATCAGACCCTCGAGGGCCGCTTCCGGGGAGGCGGCCTCCGCCACGACGAGCGACCCGCCCTCGAGCAGTCGCGTGCTGATCCCGACGAGCAGTTCGACGAGGACGGCGTCCTTGTTGGGGAAGTGCCGGTACACGGCGGGGCCGCTGATTCCCGCCGCGGAACCGAGGTCCTCGAGGCGGACGCCGAGGAAGCCCCGTTCGGCGATGAGGCGGGCGGCGGCGTCGAGCAGTTGGCGGCGACGATCCGCCTTCATCTGTTCCCGGCGCGTGATCGGCGCTTCGGTGCCGTCGACGTCTGTGGTCATCGCCTTGCTCTTTCTCGGATGCGGTCTGGACAACTCAGTTAATCACAGTTATCTTAGATTCAGTTATCGAGTATTAACTCACTCGGCACGGGCGTCAAGACGAGAAGGCGGCAGGATGGCACTGAGCGGAACCACTGCACGGGAGGGCTACCGGGCAGAGCACACGAAATTGGTGGACGAGCTGAAGTCGAGGCTGGCCGTGGCCGCACTCGGCGGCAGCGAGAAGTCGCGCGAGCGGCACGTCAGCCGAGGCAAGCTCCTGCCCCGCGATCGAGTGGACACCCTGCTCGACCCCGGAAGCCCGTTCCTCGAGATCTCCCCGCTCGCGGCGAACGGCCTGTACGACGACGAATGCCCCGGCGCGGGCGTCATCGCCGGCATCGGCCGGGTGTCCGGCCGGGAATGTGTGATCGTCGCCAACGACGCGACCGTCAAGGGCGGCACCTACTACCCGATGACGGTGAAGAAGCACCTGCGGGCGCAGGAGATCGCGCTGCAGAACCAGCTACCGTGCATCTACCTCGTCGACTCCGGCGGCGCGTTCCTGCCCAGGCAGGACGAGGTGTTCCCGGACCGCGAGCACTTCGGCCGCATCTTCTACAACCAGGCCACGATGAGTGCGCAGGGCATCCCGCAGATCGCGGCGGTCCTCGGCTCGTGCACCGCGGGCGGCGCCTACGTGCCCGCGATGAGCGACGAGGCCGTCATCGTCCGCAACCAGGGCACCATCTTCCTGGGTGGCCCGCCGCTGGTGAAGGCCGCCACCGGTGAGGTCGTGACCGCGGAGGAGCTCGGCGGCGGTGACCTGCACTCGAAGGTCTCCGGCGTCACCGACCACCTCGCGGAGGACGACCAGGACGCGCTGCGGATCGTGCGGAACATCGTCGCGACCCTCGGCCCGCGCGCCGAGCGTCCGTGGGACGTGATCAGCGCCGTCCCCGCGTCGGCGCCGCAGACCGACCTCTACGACGTGGTCCCCACCGACCCGCGCACCCCGTACGACGTCCACGCGGTCATCGACCGCATCGTGGACGGCAGCGAGTTCCAGGAGTTCAAGGCGGAGTACGGCAAGACCCTGGTCACCGGTTTCGCGCACATCGAAGGCCACCCGGTCGGCATCGTCGCCAACAACGGCGTGCTGTTCGCCGAGTCCGCGATGAAGGGCGCGCATTTCATCGAACTGTGCGACAAGCGCAAGATTCCGCTTCTGTTCCTGCAGAACATCGCAGGCTTCATGGTCGGTCGCGACTACGAGGCCGGCGGCATCGCCAAGCACGGCGCCAAGATGGTGACCGCGGTGGCATGCGCCCGGGTTCCCAAGCTGACCGTCGTGATCGGCGGCTCCTACGGTGCGGGCAACTACTCGATGTGCGGGCGGGCGTACTCGCCGCGGTTCCTGTGGATGTGGCCTAACGCCCGGATCTCCGTGATGGGCGGCGAGCAGGCGGCATCGGTGCTCTCTACGGTGCGCAGCGAGCAACTCGACAGCGCGGGCAACCCGTGGTCGGCCGAGGACGAAGAGGCGTTCAAGGCGCCGATCCGCGAGCAGTACGAGGCGCAGGGCAATCCGTACTACTCGACGGCCCGGCTGTGGGACGACGGCATCATCGACCCCGCCGATACCAGAACTGTTCTCGGACTGGCGCTCTCGGTGTGTGCGAACGCACCGGTCGAGCCGGTCTCCTACGGCGTTTTCCGGATGTGAGTGGAATGACTGAAATGACTCGGATAGATACCGTCCTGGTAGCCAACCGCGGCGAGATCGCGGTGCGTGTGATCCGCACCCTGCGGGCCATGGGAATCCGTTCCGTCGCCGTGTTCAGCGAGGCGGACCGGGACGCGCGGCACGTCCGTGAGGCCGACACCGCGGTGCTGCTCGGCCCGGCCGCGGCCCGGGAGAGTTACCTCGTCATCGAGAAGGTGATTGCGGCGGCGCAGGCAACCGGCGCGCAGGCCATCCATCCCGGTTACGGGTTCCTGTCGGAGAACTCCAAGTTCGCCGGGGCCTGCGCGGACGCGGGAATCGCGTTCCTCGGCCCGTCCGCTCACGCGATCGAGGTGATGGGCGACAAGATCACCGCCAAGAACGCGGTGGCGAAGTTCGACGTGCCCGTCGTCCCCGGCATCGCCCGTCCCGGCCTGTCCGACGACGAACTGATCGCGGCCGCAGGCGACATCGGATACCCCGTCCTCGTCAAGCCGTCGGCAGGTGGCGGCGGAAAGGGGATGCGACTGGTGGAGGAGCCGGGCGCACTCGCCGAGGCACTGCGCAGCGCGCGGCGGGAGGCGGCGTCGGCGTTCGGCGACGACACGCTGTTCCTCGAGCGATTCGTGCTGCGGCCCCGGCACATCGAGGTGCAGATCCTCGCGGACGGGCACGGGAACGTCGTCCACCTCGGTGAGCGCGAATGCAGTCTGCAGCGCCGCCACCAGAAGGTCATCGAGGAGGCTCCGTCGCCGCTGCTGGACGAGGCGACGCGTGCCCGGATCGGTGAGGCCGCCTGCAACACGGCGCGCAGCGTCGACTACTCCGGAGCGGGAACGGTCGAGTTCATCGTCTCCGCCGACAAGCCCGACGAGTTCTTCTTCATGGAGATGAACACCCGGCTGCAGGTCGAGCACCCGGTCACCGAACTCGTCACGGGCCTGGACCTCGTCGAGTGGCAGGTGCGAGTGGCCGCCGGTGAGCCGCTCGGCTTCGCCCAGGACGACATCACCCTCACCGGTCACGCCATCGAAGCCCGCGTCTACGCCGAGGATCCGAGTCGCGGATTCCTCCCCACCGGCGGACTCGTGGCCGACGTCGTCGAACCCGCCGGCCCCGGTGTCCGGGTCGACTCCGGGCTGCAGCCCGGCACGGTGGTCGGCAGCGACTACGACCCGATGCTGGCGAAGGTCATCGCCCACGCCGACGACCGCGCCGGTGCGCTGCGCAAGCTGGACCGGGCACTGGCCGGCACCGGTGTGCTGGGAGTGGTCACCAACATCGAGTTCGCACGCTTCCTGCTCGCCGATCCCGACGTGGTGGCCGGCAACCTCGACACCGGTCTGCTCGACCGACGGCTCGAGGACTTCGTCGCCGCGGAGGCCACCGACGCCGCCCTGGTCGCCGCTGCGGCTTTCCGCTGGTTGCAGCGCTGGCCCGAGCGGGCACAGGCGGATCCGTGGGACGTTCCCAGCGGCTGGCGGGTCGGGGTTCCCGCGCCCACCAGCATCCGGTTGTCCTCTGCCACCCGCACCGACCACGTGCGCATCACGGGCAGTCCGTCCGAGGCCACCGCGCAGGTGGAGGACGGCGACACCCTGTCCCTGACGGCGGCGCTCGACGGAACGACGCTGTCCGTGGTGATCGACGGCAGGCGCGAAACCTACCGCGTCGCCCAGACCGACGGGCACATCTGGCTCGCCGGTTCCGACGGCACGACGATGCTGCGTGAGGTCCGCGAACTCAGTGTCCGCACCGGCGACGTCCACGCCGGCGAGGCCGAGATCACCAGCCCCATGCCCGGATCCGTCATCGCCGTCGGCGCCGAGGCAGGCGCCCACGTCACCGCAGGCCAGAGCCTCGTCGTGGTCGAGGCGATGAAGATGGAGCACTCGCTCACCGCCCCCGTCGACGGCGTCGTCGACATCCTCGTCGCACCCGGCGACCAGGTGATGGTCGACCAGCTGCTCGCACGAGTCACCCCGCACACCGACACCACCGACACGAAAGAAGACGCGTCATGACCGAATTCCTTGCCACCGGCCAGCTTCCCGACGAGTACCAGCAGTTGGCGAAGACCGTCGCCGATTTCGCCAAGAACGTGGTGGCACCGGTCGCGGCGGAACACGATGCCAACCACACGTTCCCGTACGAGGTGGTGGCGGGAATGGCCGACATGGGCCTGTTCGGCCTGCCGTTCCCGGAGGAGTACGGCGGAATGGGCGGCGACTACTTCGCCCTCTGCCTGGCACTCGAAGAACTGGGCAAGGTCGACCAGAGTGTCGCGATCACCCTGGAAGCCGGCGTGTCGCTGGGTGCGATGCCGATCTACCGGTTCGGCAACGAGGAGCAGAAGCAGGAGTGGCTGCCGCAGCTGACGAGCGGCAAGAGCCTGGCCGCGTTCGGGCTCACCGAGCCGGGTGCCGGAAGCGATGCCGGCGGGACGAAGACCACCGCGAAGTTCGACAGCGGTGAGTGGATCATCAACGGCAACAAGCAGTTCATCACCAACTCCGGCACCGACATCACCAAGCTCGTCACCGTTACCGCGGTGACCGGTACGAAGGACGGCAAGAAGGAGATCTCCACCATCCTCGTGCCGACGTCGACGCCGGGCTTCACCGCCGAGCCGGCGTACAACAAGGTCGGCTGGAACGCCTCCGACACCCACCCGCTCACGTTCTCGGACGTGCGCGTTCCCGAGGAGAATCTGCTCGGCGAGCGTGGCCGCGGGTACGCGAACTTCCTGCGGATCCTCGACGAGGGCCGCATCGCCATCGCCGCGCTCAGCGTCGGAGCCGCCCAGGGATGCGTCGACGAGTCGGTCAAGTACGCCAAGGAACGCGAGGCGTTCGGACGGCCCATCGGCCACAACCAGGCCATCGCCTTCAAGATCGCCCGCATGGAGGCGCGCGCCCACACCGCGCGCACCGCCTATTACGACGCCGCTGCCCGGATGTTGTCCGGCAAGCCGTTCAAGAAGCAGGCCGCCATCGCCAAGCTCGTCGCCTCCGAGGCCGCGATGGACAACGCCCGGGACGCCACCCAGATCCACGGCGGTTACGGATTCATGAACGAGTACACCGTGGCCCGGCACTACCGTGACAGCAAGATCCTGGAGATCGGCGAGGGCACCACCGAGGTGCAGCTGATGCTGATCGCGCGGGAGGCGGGCCTGTGACCGCGACGACCGAACCGAAGCGAATCGTCCAGCGGGGCCTGTGGTTCGAGGAGTTCGAGCTGGGAGCGGTGTACGAGCACCGTCCCGGCCGGACCGTCACGGAGGCCGACAACGTCCTCTTCACGACGCAGACGATGAACACGCAGGCACTGCACCTGGACGCCGCGTACAGCGAGAACACCCAGTTCGGTGAGCGCCTCGTCAACTCGATGTTCACCCTCTCGACCGTGGTCGGGTTGTCGGTGGCACAACTGACGCAGGGGACGATCGTCGCGAATCTGGGGTTCTCGGAGATCAGTTTCCCGAAGCCGCTGTTCCACGGCGACACGCTCTACGCGGAGACGAAGATCGTGGACAAGCGTGAGTCGAAGAGCAGGCCCGGCGAGGGCATCGTCACGCTCGAGCACACCGGCCGCAACCAGAACGGCGACGTGGTGGCGATCGCGGTCCGCAAGACCCTCGTCCAGAAGAGGCCGTCGTGAGCTGGGAACTGCCCGGGCCCGCCTGGTTGTTCTGCCCGGCCGACCGGCCCGAACGGTATGCGAAAGCGGCTGCGGCAGCCGACGTCGTGATCCTCGACCTCGAGGACGGGGTGGCGCCCGCGGACAAGGAAGCGGCGCGGGTCGCCCTGATCGACACCCCGCTGGATCCGGATCGCACGGTGGTGCGGGTCAATCCGGTCGGAACCGAGGACCACGAGCGCGATCTGCTGGCACTCGACGGCACCCGCTACACGAGGCTGATGCTGGCCAAGTGCGAGTCCGCCGACCAGGTGCTGTCGTTGGCGCCGCGTGAGGTGATCGCCCTCGTCGAGTCGCCTCTCGGTGCGCTCGCGGTGAGCGAGATCGCGCTCGCGGCGAGCACGATCGGCGTGATGTGGGGCGCCGAAGATCTCGTGGCGGCGATGGGCGGTAACTCCAGTCGCCGCGAGGACGGCAGCTATCGTGACGTCGCCGATCACGTGCGGTCGTCGACACTGCTGGCCGCCAAGGCGTATCACCGGCTCGCCCTGGATTCCGTCTATCTCGACATCAAGGACCTCGACGGGTTGCGTGCCGAGGCGGTCGACGCCGTCGCCGTCGGATTCGACGTCAAGGTCGGCATCCATCCCAGCCAGATCGCGGTGATCCGGGAGGCGTACGCGCCGTCCGACGAGGACGTCGACTGGGCCACGCGGGTTCTCGCCGCCGTCGCCGACGAACGGGGAGTCTTCGCGTTCGAGGGAAAGATGGTGGACGCGCCGGTCCTGCGTCACGCCGAGGCGATCCTGCGCCGCTCCCAGGTCGATTCGAAGGGGAAGAGCACGTCCGAGTCCCCGCGGTAGGCGGCGAAAGAGCGCGGAACTGCCGCGCTCTCGGGGAAGATGGTGCCCATGACTGCCGATCCGCAATGGGTGCCCACCGAATCCGACGTGCGCGACGCGGTCGTCACCGACTTCGCCCGGTTCGTCGCACGGCGCCACAGCGTCCGGGTCGACCACTACCGGGCGCTGTGGCGCTGGTCGATCGCCGACCCAGCGGCGTTCTGGCAGGACGTGTGGGACTACTTCGAGTTCCGGTCCGCCACCGACCCCGGACCGGCCCTCGCGGACGACGCGATGCCGGGTGCCGTCTGGTTCCCCGGGGCGACCCTCAACTACGTCGACCACGTCTTCCGGAACGCCCGCCCCGGCACACCGGCGATCCTGTACGCGGGTGAGGGCGCCACCGACGTCTCCGTCGGGTGGGACGAGTTGCGGTCCGCGGTGGCGGGCCTCGCCGTGACTCTCCGCGAGCACGGAGTCGGGGTCGGTGACCGGGTCGTCGGCTACCTCCCGAACATTCCCGAGGCCGTCGTCGCGTTCCTCGCCACGGCGTCGCTCGGTGCCGTGTGGGCCGCGTGCGGACAGGACTACTCCGCGCCGGCCGCGCTCGATCGACTGGGTCAACTGGACCCGAAAGCGTTGATCACCGCGGACGGCTACCGGTTCGGGGGCAAGGAACACGATCGGCTCGCCGCGGCCGCCGAGCTGCGCGGCGGATTGCCGTCGTCGGCCCTCACCGTGGTCGTGCCGCATCTCGATCCGGACAGTGCCGTCGACGGCGCCCTCACCTGGGCGGATGCCACCGGCCGGGACGCCGTACTCGAGTCCGTCGCCGTCCCGTTCGACCACCCGCTGTGGGTGGTGTTCTCCTCGGGGACCACGGGCCTGCCGAAGGGCATCGTGCACGGTCACGGCGGCGTCCTCCTCGAACACGTGAAGTCGCTCGCGCTCCAACTCGACATCCGCCGCGACGACACCCTGTTCTGGTACACCAGTCCCAGTTGGATGATGTGGAACTTCCAGACGGCGGGCCTGCTGGTGGGGGCCACCATCGTCACCTACGACGGAAGTCCGTCCTATCCGACGCCGGATGCGTTGTGGTCCTTGGTGTCACGACTGGGTGTGACCGTGGTCGGCACGAGTCCCGGCTATGTTCTCGCGTGCGACAAGGCGGGTGTGGTCCCCGTGCGCGAGCACGATCTGAGCGCACTCCGGGCGGTGGGGGTGACCGGGTCCACGCTGCCGGCGGCGTCGTCACTGTGGTTGTCCGAGAACGTCGGTCGCCGCGTTCCCGTCGTGTCGATCACCGGTGGGACCGACGTGGTGTCGGCGTTCGTCGGGGGAGCGCGGAACGTACCGGTCTGGCCGGGGGAGCTGTCCGCCCCCTGCCTGGGTGTCGCCGTCGACGCGTTCGACGAGTCGGGGCAACCGGTGCGAGGGGAGGTCGGTGAACTGGTCGTGACGGCGCCGATGCCGTCCATGCCGGTGTCGTTCTGGAACGATCCGGACGGAAAGCGGTACCGCGAGGCATATTTCGATGTCTTCCCCGGAGTGTGGCGGCACGGCGACTGGATCACGATCACCGATCGCGGGACCGTCCTGATGCACGGGAGGTCCGATTCCACCTTGAATCGCAACGGGATTCGGATGGGTAGCGCCGACATCTACCAGGTGGTGGAGAAGCTCCCGGAGGTCGCCGAAGCGCTTGTCGTCGGTGTCGACCTGGCGGACGGCGGATACTGGATGCCGCTGTTCGTGGTCCTGTCGGAGGGGGCGGAACTCGACGACGCTCTGAAGCAGCGTATCCGTGCCGCGATTCGTGAGCAGGCCTCTCCGCGGCATGTGCCCGACGACATCATCGAGGCGCCCGGTATCCCGCACACCCGGACCGGCAAGAAGCTCGAGGTGCCCCTCAAGCGCATTTTCCAGGGAGCGGATGCGGGGCGCACGGTGGACCGCAGCGCCGTGGACGACCCCGGTCTGCTCGATTGGTTCGCGAGCCACGGACGGTGAGCGGCGAGTCCCTCGATGTCAGTGTCGTCGGGCGGCGAAGGTTAGGTTAGTCTTACTTTGGTTACTTGCTGGTAGAAGCATGCTCCCCGACGTCGACGCGCCGCCGAATGTGAGAAATCTCCCGTCAGCCTGCGATCGGTCACGCGTCAGCGATCGCGACTAATCGGACATCGAGAGTGCCGCGCACCGGGAGGGTGTTCCAGATGCTGGGATACAGCCGTGGTGTCGTCGGTTCACCTCCCTTCGCCGGGGGCGCGTGTCTGCGTCCTCGTGGCAGGTCAGCGGCCGATCTTCCGGAGCCCGGGTGCTCACGTGAACGTCCAAGTTTCCGTTCGAAGCGGATGCGTGACGGGCCTGGTCGGTTATTCCCGGTGTGCAACTTCGGGTGCTCTCCATTTTGAGACCTGCGCGGGGCTTTGGTAGACACGGTGGTTGGCAAAAACTGCGGTCAGGGGGGGCAGTGAGTGTTCAACGCCGCGGCCGGTCGTCAGATCGGCTGCACCGTGCGCGGATAACAGTCGGGAGGTGGAACATGAAACTGGATACGACAGTTGTACACCTAGCGAAATTCCGACTCTCGGTACGGTATCCGTATTCTGGTTGTACACAGTGTCCGGAATGTGGTTCGGCCTGTTGAATATGTGCGCGTCGAAGATCGAATTCAGGCGTGGTTCTGGAAGTATCGAGGGTTGGGTACGTCACACCGGCGCCGGTAACGGCAGTGGATCCGACACCGATGTAATTCCCGGCGCTACCGCAGAACGGTACGAACCGAGATTGTCACCACCGAGCGAGAGGAGGCCGAAGCAATGGTCGCGACGATGTTTCGCTCCTACACCGGCGCCGTAGACTCGGCTCTCGACTCGGAGGATGACGAGCACCGATTGGGTGGCCGCTTGTTGGATCGATGAGAGAACGGAGCCACGTATGAACCCGCTCACCGCAAGTAGTTCGGGATGTAAGGGCCTTGGAGTGTTCAGCGTCGCAGGCAATCGGGTTTCGGACGATCGTCTGACATCGACTCCGAGTGTGGTGGAACTCTTCGATCAGCGCAGGGCGTCCCATGCCCGGCACGTCACCGCTCCGCGAGATGCTTCGAACCGGCAAGGCTTGTTCATGTGATGGCGTTCATCGGAAGACCGGCCCACGAGGTAGTCCGTGCGACCGAGAGCTACGAATCACCAAAGACACAGGCGGCAGTCGCCACGCGTTCGAGAACGGAGTAACCCTTGGGGTCGGGACAAGCAGCGGGTAGTAGCGGTGCTCCGGAAGGAGCGTTTCCGCTGTCGGCTGCGCAGCGTGGCATCTGGTTCGCGCAACACGCGATGGGCGACGTTCCTCTCACCATCGCCCAGTACATCGAGCTTCGCGGTGACATCGACCTCGACCTGTTGACCGAGGCCAGCAAGCGCACCGGCCGGGAGTTCGGCTCCGGCTTCCTCCGCCTCGTCGAGATCGACGGCGTTCCGTACCAGTACGTCGACAAGGCGCTCGACGACGCCATCACCTACGTCGACCTCCGCGGCGAGGACGATTCCGTCGACGCGGCCGAGAAGTGGATGCGGGCCAACTACAGCGCCCCCGTCGACCTCCTCGAGGACCGCCTCGTCGTGGTCTACCTACTCCACGTCGGGGAGAATCACTACTTCTGGTTCTGCCGCATCCATCACATCGCGCTCGACGGTTTCGGCGCGATGGCGCTGATCGCTCGCATCGCCGAGATCTACACCGCACTGGTCGAGGGCACCGAGCCGCCGGCCTGCCGCGCCGAGGACCTGGTCCGGATCGTCGAGGACGAGCAGCGGTACCGCAACTCCGAGCGGTTCGCGAAGGATCGCGAATACTGGGCCGAACGCACCGCGCACCTGCCCGAGGCTCCGAGCCTCGCCGGTCGCGCGGCCATGGTGGGCAAGTTCGCGCGGCTCTCCTCCGAGGCCCTGCCCGAGTCCACCGCCACCCTGCTCGACGAGGCGCTCGGCGGCAGCAACGCCAGCTCCGCACCCATCGTGGTGGCCGCATTCGCCGCGTACCTGGCCCATATGACCGACCGGACGGACGTCGTCCTCAGCCTCCCGGTCTCGGCGCGCACCACCGCCACGCTGCGTCGCTCCGGCGGAATGGTGTCGAACATCGTTCCGCTCCGACTCCAGATCACCCCGGAGATGACCGTCCCCGAGCTGGTCAAGAGCGTCCAGATCGAGCTCACCGGCGCCCTGCGCCGCCAGCGGTACCGCCACGAGGACATCCGCCGGGACGCGGGAGCGCCCCAGGGGCAGCGTGGCTTCTTCGGTCCCTCGATCAACATCATGATGTTCCACAGCGAGATCAAGCTGGGGACGGTCACCGGACACCAGAACGTCCTCACCACCGGACCGGTCGAAGATCTCTCGCTGAACATCTACCAGGGTGTGGCGGGCAGCAAGATCCACATCGACTTCGAGGCCAACCCCAACCTGTACTCCGCCGACGAGCTGGACCGTCACCACAGCCGCTTCTTCGACTTCTTCGAGCGCTTCCTCGGCGCCGGCGACGACGCCTCGGTGTCGGACCTGGCCGCGATGAGCCACGAGGAACGCGGACAGGTCGTGACCGGGTGGAACGGCGACGTCGTGACCCCGCCGGCGGGGACCGTCGTCGACTTGTTCGACGCCCAGGTCGGGCGCACGCCCGACGCGACGGCACTCGTCTTCGACGGCGAGGAGCTCACGTATGCCGAGTTCGACGCGCGGGTGAACCGTCTCGCCCGGACGCTGATCGGCAGGGGAGTGGGTCCGGAGACGAAGGTCGCCCTCGCGATCCGCCGCTCGCTCGACTCCATGGTCGCGATGTACGCCGTCGTCAAGGCGGGTGGCGCGTACGTGCCCCTCGACTCCGACCACCCCGCCGAGCGCACGGCGTACGTGCTCGAGAGTGCCCGCCCGCTGTGCATCCTCACGGTCGCGCGCGACGGCCTCGTCTTTCCCGCCGATCAGGACGTCCTGGAGATCGACGCCCTGGATCTGAGCGGCGCCCCGGCCGGCCCGATCCGCGACGACGAACGGGCAGCCGATCTGCGGCCGGCGAACCCGGCCTATGTCATCTACACGTCCGGGTCCACCGGACGTCCGAAGGGCGTGGCGGTGAGCCACGCTTCGGTCCTGAACCAGGTCACGTGGATCGCGTCGCGCTACGGGCTCGATGCGAACGATGTCGTGCTGCAGAAGACCCCGACGACGTTCGACGTGTCGGTGTGGGAACTGTTCGCCGCACTCGCCTCCGGGTCGCGCCTGGTGATCGCCGCACCCGAGGGGCATCGCGACCCCGCCTACCTCGCCGACGTGATCGCGCGCGAGAAGGTCACGGCGACGTCGTTCGTCCCGTCGATGCTGTCGGTGTTCGTCGCCGAAGCGGACCGCGAACAACTCGTCAGCCTGCGCGTCGTTCTCGTTGCGGGCGAGGCGTTTCCGCCTGCCGTCGCCGCAACGTTCCGCGCGAAGTCCGACGCCGGGTTGCACAACCTGTACGGCCCCACCGAGTTCACCGTGCACGCCACCGCAGGCGAGGTGGATCGGGAGACCCTCCACACGATTCCCATCGGCACCCCGGTGTGGAACACCGAGGCGTACGTGCTCGACGGCCACCTCCGGCCCGCTCCCATCGGATCCGCGGGAGAGCTCTATCTCGCGGGCGCCCAGGTCGCGCGCGGCTACGAGGGCAGGCCGGAACTCACGGCAGAACGCTTCGTGGCCAATCCCTTCGGCGCCGCGGGAACCCGTCTGTACCGCACCGGCGACCTCGTCAAGTGGCGCGTCGACGGCAGCATCGAGTACCTCGGTCGCACCGACTTCCAGGTGAAGGTGCGCGGCCTGCGCATCGAACTGGGCGAGATCGAGGCCGCGATGTCCTCGTATCCCCATGTGGCGCAGTCGGTTGCGGTCGTGCACGACAGCTCCCTGGGGCAACGGCTCGTCGGTTATGTCGTCCCCGAACCCGGTTCGGCGGTGGACGTCGAGGATCTGACGGTCCACGTCGGCCGCGCGGTGCCCTCGTACATGGTTCCCGACGCCGTCGTGGTGATCGCCGAGATGCCGGTCGGAGCGAGCGGCAAACTCGACCGGAAGGCCTTGCCCGAACCGACGTTCGCGGCGGAGTCCAGTGAGTACGTGGCCCCTCGCAGCACCATGGAGGAGTCGATCGCAGGACTGTTCGCCGAGGTTCTCGGTCTGCCGCGGGTCAGTGTCGGCGACTCGTTCTTCGCGCTCGGTGGCGACAGCATCGTCTCGATCCAGCTGGTGTCCCGCGCGAAGGAAGCCGGTGTCCTGTTCACGGCCCGCGACGTCTTCGAGCGCAAGACCGTGGCCTCGCTCGCCGAGGTCGCGAAGTCGGCATCCGAGTCGGCGACGGTGCACGTCCTCGAGGAACTTCCGGGCGCCGGTATCGGCACGATGCCGCTGACACCGGTCGTGCACTGGATGACGGAACTCGGCGGCGACTTCCACCGCTTCTCCCAGTCCATTCTCCTGGCACTGCCGCCGAAGGTGGAGCGGGACCGCCTGGTGCGCACGCTCGCGGCCGTCGTCGATCGTCACGACGCTCTGCGTTCGTCTTTGCGCCGCACCGACTCTCCGGCCGGATGGTCGCTGGAGGTCGCACCGATCGGCTCCGTCGACGTCGACCGGCTCGTCGATCGCGTCGAGTTCAGCGAGGGACCCGGCACCGACTCGTTCGAGGCGCTGGCCGCGCACGCTCTCGAGCGCACGGTGGACACGCTGGACCCGGCGACCGGCAGCGTGGTGCGTTTCGTCTGGTTCGCGCCCGCAGAGGATGCCGGAGATCTCGCACCGCGGGACGGCGCGGACGCCGACAGCGGGGAGGGCGAGAGCACCCCACAGTCGGGACGACTGCTCGTCGTGATCCACCACCTCGCCGTGGACGGGGTGTCCTGGCGAGTGCTGGTGCCTGACTTCGCATCCGCGTGGGCGCAGATCGCCGCCGGGGCCGACCCGCTGCTCCCGGCGGTCGGCACGTCGGTGCGCCGCTGGGCGCACGGCCTCGCCGACAACGCCCGGAGCGCCCGCCGCGTGGCCGAACTCGACCACTGGCGCACCACTCTCGACGGTGCGGACCCGCTGATCGGTTCGCGCGCCCTCGACGGACGCGACACGGTCTCGACCACCGGCCGGGTCCGCCTGGAGGTCTCGGCCGACGTCACCGACGGTCTGCTGACCGACGTGCCGCGCGCGTTCCACGGCGGCGTCAACGACGGTCTCCTCACCGCCCTCGCCCTCGCCGTCGCGGCGTGGCGCGCGGAACGCGGCGTCACCGAGTCCTCCACCCTCGTGCACCTCGAAGGCCACGGCCGCGAGGAGACGGTGCTGCCCGGCGCCGATCTCTCCCGCACGGTCGGCTGGTTCACCAGCATGTTCCCGGTCCGGTTGTCGGCGCCCGGCGTCGACGTGCGCGACGCCCTCGCCGGCGGTGCGGCCGCAGGCCGGGCCGTCAAGTCGGTGAAGGAACAACTCGCCCGGGTACCCGAGCACGGCATCGGTTACGGAATGCTGCGATTCCTCAACGCCGAGACCCGCGCGGTTCTCGCCGCGTTGCCGAGCCCGCAGATCAGTTTCAACTACCTCGGTCGCGTGTCGGTGGGCGAGATCCCCGACGCGTTCCGGGCGGCGGGCTGGGTGCCCGACACCGACACGATGGAGCTGACCGGTACCCGCAACAGCGAGATGCCGGTGCACTTCGCCCTCGACATCAACGCGATGATCGTGGATGTCGAAGGAGAACAGCGACTTTCGGCCACCGTCGACTTCCCCCAGGGCGTCCTCGCCGACGCCGAGGTCGGCGAGCTCACCGGCCTGTGGGCACGCGCGCTCGAAGGGCTCGTCGAACACACGAAGCGGCCCGGAGCCGGTGGCCGGACGCCGTCGGACCTCGACCTCGTGTCCCTGAGTCAGAGCCGGATCGACACCCTCGAGAGCGACTACCCCGCGCTCGGCGACGTCTGGTCGCTGGCCCCGCTGCAGGTGGGCTTGCTGTTCCACGCGTCGCTGGCCGGTACCGACACCGACGTGTACACCACCCAGCTCGTGATGGACCTGGGCGGATCCGTCGACACCGACCGCCTCCGCCGTGCCGCGGAGTCACTCGTCGCGAGGCACCCCAACCTGCGCACCGCGTTCGTCGCGGGCGACGACGGCGCCGGCATGCAGGTGGTCGTCGACCGGGTGGACGTGCCGTGGACGCACGTCGACCTCTCGGCCGCGTCCGAGTCCGATCGTGCTGCGGAACTCGAGGCGCTGATGCTCGCGAACCGGACCGACCGGTTCGACATGACTGCGCCGCCTCTCGTTCGGTTCCTGCTGGTCGAGACGGGCGAGGACCGCTACCGGTTCGCCGTCACCAACCACCACATCCTCCTCGACGGCTGGTCGCTGCCGATCCTCATCCAGGATCTGCTGACCCTGTACGCGGTGGACGGCGACGAACTGGCACTGCCGCAGCCGCGTCCGTACCGCAGCTACCTCGAGTGGCTGTCCGCGCAGGACCCGCAGGTGCCCGTGGCCGCGTGGACGAAGGCCCTGGGCGGTATCGAGGAGCCCACCCTCCTCGCACCCGCGCACGCGGAGACCGCGCCGACGCTCACCCCCGGTGAGCTGGTGATCGACCTGCCGGACGACCTGCTCGCCGACATGACCGCGCGCTCGCGCGAACTCGGTGTCACCATGAACACCCTCGTCCAGGCCGCGTGGGGAATCGTGCTGGGCAGGCTGACCGGACGGGACGACGTGGTGTTCGGCACCACCGTCTCGGGTCGTCCGCCGCAGGTGCCCGGCATCGAGTCCATGCTCGGGCTGTTCATCAACACTCTGCCGGTGCGGGTCCGCGTCCGTGCCGGCGACGCCGTCCGCACCCTGCTCGACCGCATCCAGCACGAGCAGACCGAGTTGCTCGATCACCATCACGTCGGGCTCACCGACATCCAGCAGGGACTCGGCCTCGGCGCGCTGTTCGACACGCTGATGGTCTACGAGTCCTACCCGCTCGACCGTGAGGCGCTCACGAAGAGCAGCGACATCGAGGGTCTCCGCGTTCTCGACGTGACGTCCAACGACGCCACGCACTACCCGCTGGCGATCGTCGCGATGACCGACCCGCGGCTGCACCTGACGGCCAAGTTCCTTCCCGAGATCTTCGAGGCCGCCGAGGTCGAGGAGATCATGGAGCGGGTCGTCCGCGTGCTCGGTGCGCTGTCCGGGGACGTCGACACGCTCGTCGCGGACATCGACATCCTCGCTCCCGGTGAGCGTGCGTCCTTGCTGGCGGCGCACGGCACCGACGCCGTCGTACCGCTGTCGCTGCCGGAGATCCTCGCCGCGACCGCGGCCGAGAACGGCGAGCGCACCGCGCTGGTCGCGGACGGCGAATCGCTGACCTACGCGGAACTCGACGCGCGCTCGAACCTGCTCGCCCGGGTTCTCGTCGATCGCGGTGTGGGACCGGAAACGTCGGTGGCGCTCGGGATGACGCGCTCGCTGCACTCGGTGATCGCAACGTGGGCCGTGGCCAAGGCCGGCGGCACCTTCGTGCCCGTCGACCCCCGCTACCCGTCCGAGCGCATCGCGCACATGGTCGCCGACTCCGGTGCGATTCTCGGCCTGACCGTGGCCGCCCAGCGGGACACCCTTCCCTCGGACGTCGAATGGCTCGCCCTCGATTCGTCCGAGTGCGACGCGCTGTGCGCCCCGAAGTCGGCGGATCCGGTCACGGATTCCGAGCGGACCGCGTCGGTGCAGCTCGAGCACCCGGCGTACATGATCTACACGTCCGGTACCACCGGTCTGCCCAAGGGCGTCGTCGTCACCCACACCGGTCTGGCCAACTTCTCCGCCGAGCAGCGCACCCACTACGGGGTGAGCCCGTCGGCGCGGACCCTGCACTTCGCGTCCCCGAGCTTCGACGCGTCCGTCCTCGAACTGCTGCTCGCCTTCGGCTGCGGCGCGACGATGATCGTCGCCCCCGCAGACCTGTACGGCGGCGAGGAGCTCCGAAACTTCCTCGCGGACAACGAGGTCACCCACGCCTTCGTCACGCCCGCCGCGCTCGCGTCGGTGGAGCCGGCCGGACTCGACCGGCTCGAGGTCGTCGTGGTCGGCGGCGAGGCGTGCCCGCCGGAACTGGTGGAACGCTGGGCGCCGGGTCGCCGGATGTACAACGGTTACGGACCCACCGAGGCCACCATCATGAGCAACGTCAGCAACCTGCTGGTGCCCGGGAGCCGGGTCGAGATCGGCGGTCCCGTCTGCGGTGTCACCGTCTACGTTCTCGACGAACTGCTGCGCCCGGTACCCGTCGGCGTGGCGGGGGAGTTGTACATCGCAGGCCCCGGCCTCGCCCGCGGCTACCACGACCGTCTCGGCCTCACCGCCGAACGATTCGTCGCGAACCCGTTCGGCGACAGCGGCAGCCGGATGTACCGCACGGGCGACGTCGTCCGGTTCGTCGTCGACCACGGACACCGTTCCGGCTACGGCGTGGAGTACGTCGGTCGCAGTGACTTCCAGGTGAAGGTCCGTGGTTTCCGGATCGAACTCGGCGAGATCGACGCCGTTCTGGTCAAGCACCCGGACCTCGAGTTCGCGGCCACCCTCGGCACGTCGATGCCGTCGGGTTCGACCGCCCTCGTGTCGTACGTGCTGCCGACCGCGGGCGCCTCGGTGGACGTCGCCGAGGTGACGCATTTCGTCGGCGACATGCTTCCGGCGCACATGGTGCCGAGCTCGGTCGTCGTCCTCGACGAGATCCCGCTCACCACGGCAGGAAAACTTGACCGGAAGGCCCTGCCCGAGCCCGACTTCGACGCCCTGCAGGGCGAGATGATCGAGCCGCGTACGCCGACCGAGGAACTGGTCGCCGGTGTCCTCGCCGACGTGCTCGGGCTCGCGAAGATCAGTGTCGCCGAGTCGTTCTTCGACCTCGGGGGCAACTCGCTCGTGGCGACGAAGGCTGTCGCCCGGCTCAACGCTGCCGCGGGCACCCGTCTGGGTGTGCGCGAGTTGTTCGATGCGCCGACCGTGGAGCGGCTCGCCGTAAAGGTGGCGGAGCAGGCCGGCACGGGCTCCGACCGCCCGGTCCTCGTCGCGCGGCCGCGCCCCGAGCGGGTTCCGCTGTCGATGGCTCAGCAAAGCATGTGGCTGATGAACCGGTTCGACACGGCGTCCTCGGCGTACAACATCCCGCTCGCCGTGCGGCTCTCCGGTTCGCTCGACATCGACGCGATGTCGTCGGCGGTGTCGGATGTGCTCGCGCGGCACGAGTCTCTGCGGACCGTGTTCCCCGACGCCGGCGACGGCCCGTACCAGCAAATCGTCGACACCGAGCAGGTTCCCTTCGACCTGACGCCCGTCCCGGTGACCGAGGCCGAACTCCACACGGCCCTCACCGAATTCGCCACCGAGGGATTCGACGTCACAGTTGCGCCCCCGCTGCGCATCCGGCTGTTCGCCACGAGCGAGAGCGAGTTCCTGCTCGTCCTCGTCGTGCATCACATCTGCGCCGACGGCGCGTCGATGTCGCCGCTCGCACGGGACGTCATGGTCGCATACAGCGCGCGCACCGCCGGTGCGGCTCCGCTGTGGCAGCCGCTGCCGGTGCAGTACCCCGACTTCGCGCTGTGGCAGCGCGAAGTCCTCGGCGACCCCGCCGACACCCAGTCGCTCGCGGGCAAGCAGATCGCGCACTGGGCTGACACCCTCGCCGGGGCACCCGAGCTCATCGACCTTCCGCTGGACCACGCACGCCCGGCCAGGCAGTCGATGCGGGGCGATTCGATCGACTTCGCGATCACCCCCGAGTTGCGGCGCGGCCTCGAAGCGGTCGGCAAGGAACGCGGCGCCTCGCTCTTCATGGTGACGCACGCGGCGTTGACGACACTGCTGTCGCGGCTGAGCAACAGCGACGACATCACCGTCGGCACCCCGCTCGCCGCACGCAGCGATCAGGCGCTCGACGACCTCGTGGGCATGTTCGTCAACACCCTGGTCCTGCGCACCCACGTGCGGCCGGGGGATTCCTTCGCCGAACTCGTCGAACGGGTCCGCGAAGGCGACCTGGCGGCGTTCGGTAATTCCGACGTGCCGTTCGAGAAGATCGTGGAGGCACTGCGGATTCGGCGCTCGGCGGCGTACTCGCCGCTGTTCCAGGTGATGCTGTCGTTCCAGAACAACCGGATGGACGCGCTCGAACTGCCCGGTCTGACCGTCCACGTGATCGAGGACATGGCGCAGGGCGCCAAGTACGACCTCACACTGACGATCACCGAGAAGGCCGACGAGTCGGGTGAACCGGCAGGCCTCGGCGGCAGGTTCACGTTCGCCACCGACCTGTTCGAGCGGAGCACCGCGGAACGGATCTCCGAACGGTTCGTCCGGATCCTCGAGGCCGTCGTCACCGATCCCGGTGTCGCTGTGGGCGACATCGACATTCTCACCGAACACGAGAGAGCAAAGTTGAGCCAAGCCCGACCTGCCCGCACGATGACAGTTCGCGAGCTGCCGCAGCTTCTGGCTGCAGCGGTCGAGGTCGCTCCCGACGCCGTCGCCGTCGCCCACGACGGCATGCAGGTGACGTACCGCGAGTTCGACGAGCGGCTGCGCTTGATGTCCGCGCCGCTGTCGGAGCGGGGGATGGGTCCGGACGCGATCGTCTCCGTCGTGCTGTCCGGTCTGGTTCCCACGATCATGACGGCCCCGCCGTCCGAGGACGGGAAGGACGGCTTCGGTACGATCCTCGACCAGGTCATCGCGGACGCGTACGCCCTCGTCGGTGACATCGAGATCGCCGCGCCCGCACCGGAGATCGTTGCAACGGCGCCGTCGGCGTCCGAGATGCCCGATCCCGCGGGGTGGCCGCTCGAGCGGTTCATCGCGCGCTGGCAGGAGTCGGTGGAACGGGAACCCGATGCGCCGGCAGTCGTTGCGGGTGGGGTCACGACCACCAGGGGCGAACTCAACCGCCGCGCCAATCAGCTGGCTCGTGAGCTCCGCGCGCAGGGGGTCGGTCCCGACGACGTCGTGGCACTGATCGTCCCGCGGTCGCTCGAATGGGTGATCGGCATGATCGCCGCCTGGAAGCTGGGCGCGGCATACTCGCCGTTCGACCAGGACTGGGGTCTCGACCGGATCGTCGGGCTGATCGAGGACAGTGGTACCCGCGCCGTGGTCGTCACCAACTCGTGGAGCGGCTTGACCGAGGCGCCGTTGGGCAACGCCGTCCTCGACGCCGCGATCGTCGTCGACGATGCCGACACGATCGAGCGGCTCGCCGCACACGACGTCAGTGACTTCGCGCACGACCCGTGGTCGGACGCGGAAGCGAGTTCCCGCCTGGCCTATGTCATCTCGACCTCGGGTTCGACCGGACGCCCGAAGCCGACCATGGTGCCCATGATCGGTGTGTCCAACACGTATCAGTGGTATCGCCACGCCCTGGATTTCACCGAGGGGACCGGTGTCCTCGTCGCCAACTCTCCGTTGTTCGACCAGACCCAGAAAAATATCTGGGTGTCGGTCGCGTACGGCGGCGTCATGCACCTTGCGCAACCCGGCTTTGACCCACTACCAATCCTCCGGCAGATCGGCACCGGCGATGTGCAGATCGCGAACATGGCGCCCAGCGCCTTCGAGGTCCTGAGCGACCTCGACACGGAAGGGGTCCTCGGCAAGCTGGACATCGTGGTGGTCGGCGGCGAGCAGCTCCGACCCGCCGCCTGCTCCGCGCTGATCGGAACGCAGACCCGTCTGATCAACACCTACGGGCCGACCGAGGCGTCGGCCACCGACTCCTCGTACGAGGTCGACCTCTCCTCGGCGGATGCCGAGCAGTGGCCGGTGCCGTTCGGTGCGGCGTTCGAAGGGGTCGAGTACCACGTGCTCGACGGGCGGATGCGCCCGGTTCCGCCCGGTGTGACCGGTGAGCTCTACATCGGCGGCATCGTGCTCGCTCGTGGATACGGTGGCATGACCGGGATCACGGCGTCCCGCTTCGTCGCGAACCCGTTCGGCAACGCCGGCACCCGCCTCTACCGGACCGGCGACCTGGTCCGTGAGCGTGACCACGGCCAGCTGGTATTCGTCGGTCGCAGCGACTTTCAGGTGAAGATCCGCGGCCTGCGGATCGAACTGGGGGAAATCGAGTCGGCGCTCACCGCCAACAGCGACGTGCTGCAGTCGGTCGTCGTCGTGCACGAGAGCGAGCAGGGCCCCCGGCTCGTCAGCTACGTCACCGCGGCAGCCGGTGTCGAACTCGACATCGACGCGATCCTGGACGACCTGCATCGCGCCCTGCCCTCGCACATGATCCCGGACACGGTGATGGTGCTCGACGAGATGCCGCTCAACGCGAATCTCAAAGTCGACCGCAAGGCCCTCCCGGAGCCGGTCTTCGCCACGAGCACGGTCGAATTCGTCGCACCTCGCACCCCCCTCGAGGAGGTCGTCGCCGGCATCTTCGGTGACGTCGTCTCCGCGACGCGGGTGAGTGTCGACGAGTCGTTCTTCGACCTGGGCGGCAACTCCCTCAGCGCCACCAGAGTCGCTGCCCGCGTCACGTCCGCGACGGGCACCGAGGTCGGGATCCGTGATCTGTTCGAGGCCCCCACGGTCGCGACCCTCGCGAAGCTCGTCGAGGACCGGGCTCACCACGGCTCCACCAGGCCCGCACTCGTCGCCGGCGAGCGCCCGCGGGAGTTGCCGCTGTCGCTCGCGCAGCAGCGGATGTGGTTCCTCAACCGTTTCGATCCGTCGTCGCCGGCGTACAACGTTCCGCTCACCGTGCGACTGCGCGGGGAGCTCGACGTCGCCGCCCTGGCCGCGGCGCTCTCCGACGTCGTGGCGCGGCACGAAGTGCTGCGGACCGTGTTCCCGGACTCCGATTCCGGTGCGCATCAGGTGATCCTGCCCCCCGCCGACATCGACCTCGCTCTCGAGCCGGTCGACGTCCGCGAGGAGGCCCTTCGGGACCGAATGTTCGAATTCGGTTCCACCGGCTTCGACGTCACCGACACGATCCCGGTCCGGGCCCGCCTGTTCCGGCTCGGCGCGGCCGACCACGTGCTGGTCCTGGTCATGCACCACATCGCGTCCGACGGCGCGTCCACGCTGCCGCTGGCCCGCGACGTCATGACGGCCTACGCGGCCAATCTGGACGGAACGCAGCCTGCATGGCCGGTGCTGCCCGTCCAGTACGGGGACTACGCGCTGTGGCAGCGGGACGTGCTCGGTTCCGAGGACGACCCCGATTCCCTGGCCGCGGCGCAGATCGATTTCTGGTCGAAGACCCTCGCGGGTGTGCCGGACGTCCTGGCGCTCCCCATCGACCGGCCCCGCCCGACGGTGCGGTCGATGGCCGGTGCCTCCGTCGGCTTCTCCGTCGACGAGGACATCCACCGTCGTCTCGGTGAGGTCGCGCGCGCACACAACGTGTCACTGTTCATGGTGCTGCACGCCTCGCTGTCCGTGCTGCTGGCACGGCTCAGCGCGAGCACCGACATCGCCATCGGAACAGCTGTGGCCGGTCGTGGTGACGAGGCACTCGAGAACCTCGTCGGCATGTTCGTCAACACGCTGGTGCTGCGGACCGAGGTCGAGCCCGGCACGTCGTTCGCCGAACTGCTCGAGCAGGTCCGCACCCAGGACCTCGCCGCGTTCAGCAATCAGGACGTCCCGTTCGAGCAGTTGGTGGACGTCTTGAAGCCGACCCGGTCGACGGCGTACTCGCCGCTGTTCCAGGTCGTGCTGACCCATCAGGTCAACGGCATCCCGTCGCTCGAGTTCGCCGGGCTCGAGGCGACACCCGGCGCCGTGGACGTCGAGTTCAGCAAGTTCGACCTCACCGTGGACCTGCGCGAATTGTGGTCGGACGAGGGTGCGCCCACCGGGATCACCGGCGTTCTCGGGTTCGCCACCGAGATCTTCGACGCGGAGACCGTGCAGGGCTTCGCGGACCGTTTCGTGCGGATCCTCGCCGCCGTCGCAGGCGGCGGAACCGACATCGCGGTAGGGGACATCCCCATCCTCGACGCCGAGGAGACAGCGGAACTGACACCGGTCCGCGGTATCGAGGGCACACCGCCCACGACTCTCGTCGAACTGCTGTCCGCGGCGGTCGCCGCGAACCCCGACGGGGTCGCGATCGTCTCGGGCGGCGACAGCATCACCTACCGCGAGCTGGACGAGCTCTCGAACCGTGTGGCGCGCATCCTGATCGAGCGCGGAGTCGGCGCGGAGACGTTCGTCGGGCTCGGCATCACCCGCTCGATCGTGTCGATCGCCGGCATCTGGGCGGTCGCCAAGAGCGGCGGCGCGTACGTGCCGATCGACCCCGGGTACCCGGACGAGCGCATAGCGCACATGGTCACCGATTCCGGTGTGTCGCTGGGGCTTTCCGTGAGCTCCGAGGTCGGCCGGCTTCCTGCGGACGTGGATTGGCTGGTCCTCGACAGCGAAGACTTCGAGAACGCCGCCGCGCAGTATTCCACGGCTCCCGTCGCGGAGGTGGAGCGTCGCACGGCCGTGACACCGGCCAACAGCGCCTACGTGATCTACACGTCCGGCACCACCGGGCAGCCCAAGGGCGTCGTCGTGACGCACCGGGGTCTCGCCAACTTCGCGGCCGAACAGCGTGAGCGTTACCGGGTGACGACGGACTCGCGGACGCTGCACTTCGCGTCGCCGAGCTTCGACGCGTCCGTTCTCGAACTGCTGCTCGCGGTCGGCGCCGGTGCCACAATGGTGATCGCTCCCACCGACGTGTACGGCGGACCCGAGTTCGCGAAGTTCCTGCGCGAACACCGCGTCACGCACGGCTTCGTCACGCCTTCGGCGCTGGCGTCCGTGGATCCGTCCGGGCTGGACGACTTCCAGTTCGTCGTCGCCGGCGGCGAGGCCGTCCCGGCGGAACTCGCGGCCCGCTGGGCACCCGGACGTTCGCTGTTCAACGGATACGGTCCCACCGAGACCACGATCATGACCAACATCAGCGACCCGATGGCCGCCGACGGCCCGGTCACTATTGGTGGTCCGATCCGCGGCACCAGCGCGCTGGTCCTCGACGATCGGCTCCGCCCCGTTCCGGTCGGTATCGCAGGTGACCTCTATCTGTCGGGTCTCGGACTCGCCCGTGGCTACCACCGGCGCACGCCGCTGACCGCGGGACGCTTCGTCGCGAACCCGTACGGTGAGCCGGGCGACCGGATGTACCGCACCGGCGACGTCGTGCGCTGGACGAAGGACGCGGACGGTGCGCTGACCGTCGACTACGTCGGCCGCTCGGACCAGCAGGTGAAGGTCCGCGGGTTCCGCATCGAACTCGGCGAGATCGACGCGGTGCTCGCCAAGCACCCCGCCGTCGACTTCGCCACGACGTCCGTGCTGCCCGGACCGTCCGGCGATTCGGTCCTCGTGTCGTACGTGCTTCCGGTGCCGGGCGTCGAGGTGGACGTTCCCCGGATGCTGGACTTCGTGGGCGAGTTCGTGCCCACGTACATGGTGCCGTCGACGATCGTGACCCTCGACGCCATCCCGCTCACCCCGGTGGGCAAGCTCGACCGCCGGGCCCTGCCCGAGCCCGAATTCCTGGCGGAGGACCGTGAGTTCCGTGCTGCGGGAACCGCTCTCGAACAGCGGGTCGCCGCGGTGTTCGCGGAGGTACTCGGTGTCGACGTGGTCGGAGCGGACGACTCCTTCTTCACGCTCGGCGGAAACTCGCTCGCCGCCACCCGCGTGATGGCGCGGATCAACGAGGCCGTGGGCATCGACGCTCCGGTGCGCGAGATCTTCGAGGCTCCCACGGTGGCGCAGCTGGCCCGCAGGCTGGAAGAGCTCGGTGTGGATGGCGGCGCGCGTCCGCCCGTCACCGCCGGACCGCGTCCGGACCGGCTGCCGCTGTCGCTGGCACAGCAGCGGATGTGGTATGCCAACCGGTTCGATCCCGAATCGGCCGAGTACAACATCCCGTTGGCGTTGCGGCTCACCGGCGCACTGGACGTCGACGCGCTGCGCTCGGCGATCGCCGACGTCGTCGCCCGGCACGAGTCGCTGCGCACGGTGTACCCGGATTCCGTCGACGGCCCCTACCAGGTCGTCCTGCCCGCATCCGACACGAAGTCCGGGCTCGACGTCGTCCGCGTGGCCGACGAGCAGGAGCTGCGGGAGCGGGTCGTCGCGCTGGCATCGGCCGGCTTCGACGTCACCGCCGACGTGCCGGTGCGCGCCGCCCTGTTCGAACTCGGGGAACGCGACCACGTCCTCGTCGTCGTCGTCCACCACATCTCGGCGGACGGCTCGTCGATGGCCCCGCTCGCACGGGACTTGTTCGGCGCCTATGGCGCTCGCGTGCAGGGGGAGGAGCCCGGCTTCTCGCCGCTGCCCGTGCAGTACCCGGACTTCGCCCTGTGGCAGCGGAATCTCCTCGGCTCCGAGGACGACCCGGACTCGCTTGCGGGCAAGCAGATCGCGTACTGGACGCACGCCCTCGGCGATGCACCGGAGGTCCTCGACCTCCCGGCCGACCGGCCGCGTCCGGCCGTCCGCAACCCGCAGGGTGGCCTGATCGAGTTCGAGATCGGGCAGGACGTGCACCGGTCGCTGAACGACCTCGCACAGACCCACCAGGCGTCGCTGTTCATGGTGGTGCACACCGCACTCGCCGTGCTCCTGGGACGTCTGAGCAACACCAGCGACATCTCCGTCAGCACCCCCGTCGCGGGCCGCGGTGACCGCGCGCTCGACGACCTCGTCGGGATGTTCGTCAACACGCTCGTGCTGCGCACCGATGTGGACCAGAACGCCCGTTTCAGCACGCTGCTCACGCAGGCACGCGAGGTCGATCTGAATGCATTCGGGAACGCGGATGTGCCGTTCGAGCAGATCGTCGAGGTGCTCCGTCCGTCGCGCACCGCCGCGTACGCGCCGCTCGCGCAGGTGATGCTGAGCTTCCAGAACCTCGAACGGCCGAAGCTCGAGCTCGACGGGCTGACCGTCGAGGTTCTCGAGAGCGGACTCACCACGAGCAAGACCGATCTCGGTGTCGCGGTCGAGGAACGGTTCGACGAGGGCTCCGTCGCGAACGGCATGCGGGGCTGGTTCTCCTACGCCACCGATCTGTTCGACGAGTCGACGGTCCGCGGTTTCGCCGATCGCTTCGTTCGCGTGCTCGAGGCCGTCACGGTCGACGCGGACGCCGTCGTCGGTGACATCGACATCCTGACCGAGGACGAGAAGGCCGGTCTGGCCGTGCCGGAAGAGGGGGCGCAGTCCCTGATGTCGCACTCGATCTCGGAGGAGCTGACGGCCACAAAGTCGCTGCCCGAACTCCTCGACGGCGCGGCGTCGATCAACCCGGACGGGATCGCGCTGTCGCACAACGGCACCGATGTCACGTATGCGCAGTTGCGGGACAAGTCCGCGGAACTCGCGCGCACGCTCGCCGGTGTGGGCATCGGACCGGAAGCCGCCGTCACAGTGGCACTGTCCACTCTGCTGCCCGGACTGCTCGAGGGATCCTCGGGCGAAGATTTCGCCGACACGTTCGCCGGTGTCCTCGCCGGCGTTATCTCCGACGCGACATCGGCGACCTCGACGACTGCGGCGGCCGAGCGGACCCTCGTCGACCTGTTCGAAGAAACTGCGAAGGCAGCATGCGAGGCAGAGGCAGTCACGGCGGGCGCGGTTACACTCACCTACAGTGAACTCGACGTTCGCGCGAACAAACTGGCCCGGTTGTTGATATCGCGGGGGGTGGGCCCGGATTCCCTCGTGGCGGTAGCGCTCGACCGATCGGCGGATCTCGTCGTTTCCCTTCTCGCCGTGGTGAAGGCGGGTGGCGGATACTTGCCGACCGACGTCACCTACCCTGCCGACAGGCTTGAGTTCATGCTCACGGATGCGCGGCCTGTCGTGATTCTCACGTCGATTGCTCATGCAGCTGGTCTTCCCGATACCGGAATTCCTACGGTGCTTCTCGATGCCGACGAGACCCTTATCGATCTTGCGGACCTTGATGCCGGTCCAGTCGAAGAGCGCGAGCGACACGCTGCTCTGCGCGCGAATAATCTGGCTTACGTCATCTACACGTCGGGCTCCACGGGACGTCCCAAGGGCGTGATGGTCACGCACTCCGCCGTCGTGCAATTGTTCGACCGCACGTTCGGCGAGTTCGGCTTCGATGACTCGGATGTGTGGACACTGTTCCACTCATACGCTTTTGACTTCTCGGTGTGGGAGTTGTGGGGGGCGCTGCTCTACGGCGGTCGACTCGTGGTCGTCGACTACCTCACTTCCCGCTCTCCCGACGAGTTCCGCGCACTGCTTAGCCGCGAGCGCGTTACCGTTTTAAGTCAGACGCCGTCGGCGTTTTATCAACTGTCCGCAGCTGATCGCGCTCTCGAGACACCCGATGATCTCGCACTGCGGTATGTGATCTTCGGTGGCGAGGCCCTCGATCTGGGGCAGTTGTCGAAGTGGTACGACAGGCATCCCGAAACTGCTCCGCGCTTGGTGAACATGTACGGAATAACCGAGACGACCGTGCACGTCACACATCTCGCCCTCGACCGCAAGTTCGCCGAGTCGGCCTCGGCATCGGTTGTGGGCGAGCCGATAGATGGTCTGCGCGTGCACGTCCTCGACTCCAGGTTGCGGCCTGTCCCGACCGGAGTTTCCGGCGAGATGTACATCTCCGGCGGGCAACTCACTCGGGGCTACCTACAACGTCCTGATCTCACTTCCACACGATTCGTCGCAAATCCCTTTGGGGCGACGGGTGGGCGGCTGTATCGGTCGGGTGACGTGGCCCGCTGGAATTCCGCGGGATTGCTCGAGTACCTAGGCCGCAGCGACTCGCAGATCCAGCTCCGTGGCTTCCGCATCGAGCTGGGAGAAATCGAATCGGCGCTGTTGCGAGCACCCGGTGTCGCGGCATCAGTTGCAGTGGTGCTCCGGGATGCCGAGGTCGGTGACCGGCTTGTCGGCTACGTCGTCCCTGAGTCTGGCGCGATATTGGTCCCGACTGAGATCAAAGACTTTGCCAGCGGGTTCCTAACCAGCTACATGGTGCCGGATGTCGTGATGGTTCTCGGGGCTATGCCCATAACTGTCAACGGCAAGCTCGACCGAAAAGCCCTGCCTGCGCCGGAGATCACGGTCTTGCAGTCAGAATTCGTTGCTCCCAGCACGCCTGTGGAAGAGATCGTGGCGGGCGTGTTTGCGGAAGTTCTCGGCGTCGAACGCGTCGGCACCGCCGACTCGTTCTTTGACCTCGGCGGAAACTCCATCAGCGCAACGAGGCTCACCGCCAGGCTGACCGCGGCGCTCGGTGCGCAGCTTTCCGTCCGGGAGTGCTTCGAGCACCCGACCGTCGCAGAGCTCGCGGCGTTGCTCGAAGCGACCGCGGGAACCGCCGAACACCGTCCCACGCTCGTCGCCCGTGCCCGCCCCGACCGCATCCCGCTGTCGCTGGCTCAGCAGCGCATGTGGTTCATCAACCAGTTCGATCCGTCCTCCCCGGCGTACAACCTGCCGTTGGCGGTGCGGTTGACGGGCTCGATCGATACGGCGGCGCTGAATGCGGCGTGGGCGGACGTCGTGGAGCGGCACGAGTCGCTGCGAACGGTCTTCCCGGTCGGCGACGAGGACGCACACCAGATCGTGCTGCCCGCAGCCGACGTGGTGTCCGACCTGACCCCGACGCCGGTCGCGGACGAGCAGGACCTGTACGCGCGGATGCGTGAACTCGGCGCCACCGGATTCGACGTCACCGAGACGGTCCCGGTGCGGGTCGCCTGCTTCGAGGTGAACCCCACCGACCACATCCTGATGATGGTCGTGCACCACATCTCGGCCGACGGTGCGTCGCTGGCGCCCCTCTTCACCGACATCATGACCGCCTACGCGGCGCGTGCGGCCGGTACTGCTCCCGGCTGGGAACCGCTGCCCGTCCAGTACGCCGATTACGCGCTGTGGCAGCGTGAGTCGCTCGGTGACGAGTCCGACCCCGAATCGCTCGTCGCCCGCCAGCTCGGCTACTGGCAGCAGGCGCTCGGCGGGCTCCCCGAGGTGCTCGAGTTGCCGGCCGACCGGCCCCGGCCGCCGGTGCAGTCGCTGCGCGGCGCGTCGGCACGTTTCACGATCGACGCGCAGACCCACCGCGGGCTGCTCACGATCGCCCGGGAAACGAACTCGACCCTGTTCATGGTCGTGCACGCCGCGCTCGTGGTCCTGCTCGAGCGGCTGTCGTCGCAGACGGACGTCGCGATCGGCACGCCGGTCGCCGGCCGCGGCGAGCAGGAACTGGACAGGCTCGTCGGCATGTTCGTCAACACCCTCGTGCTCCGCGCGTCGGTGCGTCCCGACGACACCTTCGCCGACCTGCTGGCACAGGTGCGCGCCACCGATCTGAATGCGTTCAGCCACAGCGACGTTCCGTTCGAGCGCCTCGTCGAGGTACTCGACGTGCCGCGGTCGACGGCACACCAGCCGCTGTTCCAGGTGGCGTTGTCGTTCGACAACAACGAATCGGTCCGGATGGAGTTCCCGGGCCTCGAGATCTCCGCGCTCGACGCGCCGCTCGAGGTCGCCAAGTTCGACCTCCAGCTCAGCGTCGGCGAGCGCTACGTCGATGGGGCCGCCGCGGGTATCGCCGCGACGTTCAACTACTCGACCGACATCTTCGACGAGCAGACCGTTCTGAGCTTCGCGGACCGGTTCGGCCGGATCCTCCATGCCGTGTCGGCCGACCGTGACGTGGTCCTCGGCGACATCGAGATCCTCGACGCCGCGGAGAAGGCCGCGATCGCCCCGGTCCGCGGACCGCAGTCAATCGAGCCGCGCACGCTGCCCGAACTGCTGCGTTCGGGTGTCGAGATCTCCCCGGAGTCGGTCGCGGTGTCCTACGAGGGACGCGAGGCCACGTACCGGGAACTCGACGAGCTGTCGAATCAGCTGGCGCGCGTCCTGATCGATCGGGGCGTGGGGCCGGAGAGCTATGTCGCACTGGCGATCACGCGTTCCGTCGAATCCATCCTTGGAATCTGGTCGATCGCCAAGGCCGGCGGCGCCTACCTGCCCGTCGACCCGAAGCTGCCGTTCGAGCGGATCGGCGAGATGCTGTCCGACTCGGGGGCGGTCCTCGGACTGACGGTCGCCCGCCACCACGACGACCTTCCCGGCACGGTGCCGTGGATCGTCCTCGACGAGACGGCGGCGGCCGAGGAGATCGGTGCCCGCAGTGCGGGCGCCGTGGAGGACGCGGATCTGCGCCGCGCGCTGACGGTCGACCACCCGGCGTATCTCATCTACACCTCGGGTTCGACGGGTAAGCCGAAGGGCGTCGTGGTCACCCACCGCGGTCTGGCGAACCTCACCCGCGAGGTGCGCGAGCACTACGTCGTGTCACCGGACTCCCGTTTCCTGCACGTGGCGTCGCCGAGCTTCGACACGTCGGTCGGGGAGATGCTCGCCGCGTTCAGCGCGGGCGCCACCCTGGTGATCTCGCCCGCGGACGTCTACGGCGGCGACGAACTCGCCGACCTGATCCGCCGCGAACGGGTCAACAACGTGGTCATGACACCGACCGCGCTGATGACCGTCGACCCCGACGGGCTCGACACGGTCACGTCCGTCGTGGTCGGCGGCGACACCTGCACACCGGAACTGGTAGCACGGTGGGCTCCCGGCCGCGAGATGCGCAACGCCTACGGTCCCACCGAGACCACGGTCATCGTCACCATCACCGAACCGATGGTGGCGGGCGAACGCGTGACGATCGGTTCGCCGCTGCGTGGCGTCGAATCCCTCATCCTCGATTCGAGGTTGCGTCCGGTGCCGGAAGGAGTTCCCGGGGAGCTCTACATCTGCGGTCCGTCGGTGACCCGCGGCTACCACAACCGTCCGTCGGTCACGGCGGAGCGGTTCGTGGCCAACCCGTTCGGTGAACCCGGCGCGCGCATGTACCGCACCGGCGACGTCGTGCGCTGGGCGGACGGACACCGGGTGGAGTACGTCGGCCGGTCCGACTTCCAGGTGAAGGTCCGCGGGTTCCGCGTCGAACTCGGTGAGATCGACGCCGCCCTGGCCGCACAGCCGAACGTCGAGTTCGCCGTGACCGTGGGTCGCGAGAACCCAGCCGGGCTGACGACCCTCGTGTCGTACGTCCTGCCCGCCGACGGCGCGACGGTCGATCCGGAATCGCTGAAGTCGGTTGTCGGCGAGACGCTTCCGCCGTACATGGTGCCGTCCGTCGTGATCCTCCTCGACGAGGTCCCGCTGACCGGCATCGGCAAGCTGGATCGCGCGCGGCTGCCCGAACCCGAGTTCGTCACCGCGGGCGCGGAGTTCCGTGCCCCGACGACACCCGCGGAAGAGACGATCGCAGGCATCTTCGCCGACGTGCTCGGACTCGAGCAGGTCAGCGTCGACGACAGATTCTTCGACCTCGGCGGAAACTCGCTGAGCGCCACCCGTGTCGTGTCCAGGGCCGGGCAGGTCTTCGGTCGCCGCATCGGAGTGCGGGAACTGTTCGAGGCGCCGACGGTCTCGGGCCTCGCCGCCCGCATCGGCACCCCGGACGAGAACCTCCGACCGCGGCCTGTCCTCGCGCCGCGGGAGAGGTCTGCCTTCGTCCCGTTGTCGCTGGCACAGTCCCGGATGTGGTTCATCAACCGCTTCGACCCGGACTCGCCCGCCTACAACATTCCCCTCGCGGTCCGATTGACCGGTGCGCTGGACGTGGACGCGCTGCAGTCCGCCGTGTTCGACGTGCTCGACCGGCACGAGTCGCTGCGCACGATCTACCCGGACTCGCCGGAGGGCCCGCACCAGGTGATCCTCCCCGCCGACCAGGTCCGGCTGGACCTGACGCCCGCTGCGGTGTCGGATGACGAACTGCGCGAGCAGTTGGTGGAGATGGTCACCGCCGGATTCGACGTCACCGCCGACGTTCCGCCGATCCGGACGCGACTGTTCGAGGTCGGCCCGCAGGACTACGTGCTGGCACTCGTCGTGCACCACGTGTCCACCGACGGTGAGTCCACGGCGCCGTTCGTGCGCGACGTCATGGTGGCGTATGCGTCGCGGGCGGCAGGCCGGGAACCTGGCTTCGCACCGCTCCCGGTGCAGTACGCGGATTACGCGATCTGGCAGCGTGAACTCCTCGGCAGCGAGGACGACCCCGACAGCCTGATCGCCGCCCAGCTGGCCTTCTGGAAGAAGACGCTCGCCGGCGTGCCCGATCTCCTCGAGCTGCCGGTGGACCGGCCGCGACCGCCCGTGCAGTCCCTGCGCGGGTCGCGGATCGACTTCACCATCGACGCCGAGGTGCACCGCGGTCTGGCAGCCCTGGCCCGCAGGCACAACGCCAGCGTGTTCATGGCCGTGCACGCCGCGTTCGCGGTGCTGCTCAGCCGGTTGTCCGGCACCGAGGACATCTCGGTGGGCACCCCGATCGCAGGCCGCGGCGAGCGCGAACTCGACGACGTCGTCGGCATGTTCGTCAACACCCTTGCGCTGCGGGTGCAGGTCGACGGGCAGCAGACGTTCGACGAGATCCTCGATCGTGCCCGGGAGGCCGACCTCGAGGCGTTCTCGCACGCCGACGTCCCGTTCGAGCGCCTGGTCGAGGTCCTGAACCCGGCACGCTCGATGGCCCACCACCCGATCTTCCAGGTGGGCTACTCGTTCCAGAACACGACGAAGGCCGAGCTGGAACTGCCCGACCTCACCGTCACACCGCTCGAGGTCGAGGGCGACACCGCGCAGTTCGACCTCCATCTGATCCTGGGCGACAGCCCCGAGGGTGAGCAGATGTCGGGCGTGTTCACGTTCGCGACCGACCTGTTCGACGCCGCCACCGTCAAGCGTTTCGCGGACATGTTCCGCCGCGTCCTGGCCGCCGCGGTGGACTCTCCGCGGACCGCGGTCGGTGACCTGCCGCTCGCAGGCAGCGACGAGCGTGCGCTCGTGGTGTCCGGATGGAACGACACGGAGCGGGCCCTGCCGGAGACGACGCTCGCGGACATGTTCGCGTCCGCCGCCGCGGAGAACCCCGACGTCACCGCTCTCGTGTTCGAGGGCGAGTCGCTGACGTACGCCGACTTCTCGGCGAGGGTCAACCGGTTGGCCCGGCACCTCGTCGGCCGCGGGGTCGGCCCGGAAACCGTGGTCGGCCTCGCGATTCCGCGTTCGGTGGAACTGCTGGTCGGCATGTACGCGATCGCCGCGGCCGGCGGTGCGTACCTGCCGATCGACCCGGACCATCCGGCCGAGCGCACCGCGTACGTGCTGGAGAGCGCACAACCCGTCTGCGTCCTGGCGACCCGCGCCGTCGTCGGGGGACTGCCGGGCGAGGTCGACTACCTCCTCCTCGACGAACTGGATCTGGGCGGAATCGACCCGTCCCCGCTCACCGACGCGGAGCGGATCACGCCGCTGCGGCCGGAGAACGCCGCGTACGTGATCTACACGTCCGGCTCGACCGGCCGCCCGAAGGGTGTGGCGATCGCGCACCGTGCGATCGCGAACCAGTTGCGGTGGAAGCAGTCGGAATACCCGCTCACCGCCGAAGACTCGGTGTTGCTCAAGACGGCGGCGACGTTCGACCTGTCGGTGTGGGAGTTCTGGTGGGCGCTGACCGCGGGCGCACGTCTGGTCGTCGCCACACCGGACGGCCACCGCGACCCGTCGTACCTGGCCGCACTCGTTGCGGAGCAGCAGGTCTCGACGGTCCACTTCGTGCCTTCGCTGCTGTCGGCGTTCGTCGCGGTTGCGGAACCTGCCCAGCTGGTGTCGTTGACACGTGTGCTCTGCATTGGTGAGGCACTGCCCGCCGACACGATGCTCCGCTTCCGCGACGTCTCCGACGCGGAGATCTTCAACCTGTACGGCCCCACCGAGGCCGCCGTCAGCGTCACCCACTACCGGTGCGGCGACGAGCGCGACGGTTCGGTCCCGATCGGCAGGCCCGAATGGAACACGCAGACGTACGTTCTCGATGCGCGTCTGCACCCGGTTCCCGCCGGCGTCACTGGTGAGCTCTATCTCGCGGGCGAGCAGTTGGCGCGCGGTTACTTCGGCCGCCACGACCTCACCGCGGAACGGTTCGTCGCCAACCCGTTCGGCGACGCCGGACACCGGATGTACCGCACCGGTGACCTGGTGCGATGGAACCGCGACGGCAACCTCGACTACGTCGGCCGGAGCGACTTCCAGGTCAAGGTCCGCGGTTTCCGGATCGAACTCGGCGAGATCGAGCGGGCACTCGTGGCGCACCCGTCGGTGGCGCAGGCCGTCGTCGTCGTCCACCACGACCGTCACACCGGGGACCGGCTCGTCGGCTACGTGGTGCCGGAGCAGGGCGTCTCCGTCGACGACGCCGACGTTCTCACGTTCGCCGGCCGGTCGGTGCCGGGATACATGGTGCCGTCCGCGCTGATCGCCCTCGACGTGCTGCCGCTGAACATCAACGGCAAGCTCGATCGCAAGGCGCTCCCCGAACCCGAGTTCGGTGGCGCCGTGGACCATTACAAGGCTCCGCGTACGCCCGTCGAGGAGATCGTCGCGGGAGTCTTCGCGGACGTGCTCGGTCACGAGCGGGTCAGCGTGGACACGAGCTTCTTCGACCTCGGCGGCAACTCACTGGTCGCGACGCGCGTGGTCGCCCGCGTCAACGCCGCGCTCGACACGTCGATCGGTGTGCGCGAACTGTTCGAGGCTCCGACGGTGATCGCGCTGTCGGCTCGCGCCGAGCAGTCCGATTCGGCGGGCGCGAACCGCCCGGCCCTGGTGCCGCAGCCGCGTCCGGCCCGGATTCCGCTGTCCCCGGCGCAGTCCCGCATGTGGTTCATCAACCAGTTCGACACGGCGTCGGCGGCGTACAACATTCCGCTGGCGATCAGGCTGACGGGCCACCTCGACGTCTCGGCGCTCGAACAGGCACTCGGCGACGTCGTCGAACGGCACGAGACGCTGCGCACGACGTACCCCGACACCGGAGACGGTCCGGGCCAGGTCGTGCTGTCGCGGACCCGGAGTTTCACCTCACTGGACGTGGAGAACGTCGCAGACGAGAACGCCCTGCGTGAGCGCGTGATCTCCCTCGTCACCGCCGGTTTCGACGTCGCGAAGACCGTCCCGGTCCGCGCGCGTCTCCTGCGGATCGACGCCGAGCAGCACGTGCTGGTCATCGTGGTCCACCACATCTCCTCCGACGGTGCCTCGACGGCACCGCTGGCGCGCGACGTGGTGATCGCCTACAGCGCACGCGCGGCCGGTTCCGAACCTGCCTGGGCTCCGCTCGACGTCCAGTACGCGGACTTCTCGCTCTGGCAGCACGAGTTGCTCGGCGACGAGAACGCGTCGGATTCGCTGGCCACCAAGCAGATCGACTACTGGCGGACCACGCTCAGCGGTCTGCCGGACGTGCTGCCGTTGCCGACGGACCGGCCGCGGCCGCCCGCGCAGTCGATGCGCGGCGCGAACTTCGACTTCGAGATCGACGCGGAACTGCGCGACCGGCTCGGGGCGCTGGCGCGTGAGCACAACGCGTCGCTGTTCATGGTCGCGCACGCGGCACTGTCGGTGCTGCTCGCTCGGCTGAGCGCCACGGACGACATCGCGGTGGGGACCGCGATCGAGGGCCGCGGCGAGGCCGCGCTCGACGACCTCGTGGGCATGTTCGTCAACACGCTGGTGTTGCGCGCGCAGGTCGACGTCGACAAGACGTTCGCCGACCTCCTCGCGCAGGTGCGTCAGCACGACCTCGGTGCGTTCACGCACACCGACGTGCCGTTCGAGCGGCTGGTCGAGATCCTCCAGCCGGAACGCTCCACGGCGTTCTCGCCGCTCTTCCAGGTGGCCCTCGCTTTCCAGAACATCGAGCAGGCGCACCTGGAGCTGCCCGGTCTGACGGTCGAGGGACTCGACGGTGGGATCAGCGCCGCGAAGTTCGATCTGCAGCTCACGCTCGCGGACGCAGCCGGCACGGACGGGGACGCGCCCATGCGGGGCGTCTTCACCTACGCGACGGATCTGTTCGACGAACGCACGATCGCGTCGTTCGCGTTCCGTTTCCAGCGCATCCTCGAGGCGATCACTACCGACGCCTCCGTGCTGATCGGGGACATCGACGTCCTGAGCGAGAACGAGCACGCGGTGCTGGCACCCGTGCGCGGCGCCGACAGCGCCGCACCCGAGCTCCTGTCGAGCATCCTGGCCACCGCCGCCGCGGTGGACCCCGATGCCGTCGCCGTCGTGTGCGGCGACGAACAGGTCACCTACCGCGAGCTCGACGAGCGCTCGAACCGTCTCGCCCGCGTCATGATCGGCAGGGGCATCGGGGCCGACGACTTCGTCGCACTGGCGCTGACGCGTTCCGTCGAATCCATCCTCTCCATCTGGGCGGTCGCGAAGACCGGCGCCGCATTCGTGCCCGTCGATCCGAGCTACCCGTTCGAGCGGATCCTGCACATGGTCACGGACTCCCGCGTGGAGGTCGGTCTCACCACCGGCGCCCACGTCGGCGAGCTGCCGGACACCGTGCGCTGGCTGGTGCTCGGTGAGGACGAGATGGACGGCGACTGCGCGTCCGTGTCGTCCGAGGCCGTCACCGACGCCGACCGCATCCGTCCGACACGGGTCGACGATGCGGCGTACGTCATCTACACGTCGGGGTCGACGGGTCTGCCCAAGGGCGTCGTCGTCACCCACACCGGGCTGGCGAACGTCACGACCGAGCAGGTCGAGCGACTCCGCCTCACTCCGCAGTCGCGGGTGCTGCACTTCGCCTCGCCGAGCTTCGACGCGTCCGTGTTCGAACTGCTGCACGCCGTGGCCGCCGCGTCGACGATGGTCATCGCGTCCGGCGTGGTCTACGGCGGCGACGAACTCGCCCGGTTGCTGAAGAAGCAGAAGGTCACGCACGCGTTCATCACGCCCGCGGCTCTGACCACGGTCGACCCGGCCGGGTTGGACGGCATCGAGGTGCTGTCGGTGGCCGGTGAGGCCTGCCCGCCGGAACTCATGCAGAAGTGGGCGCCGGGCCGGCGCATGTTCAACCTCTACGGCCCGTCCGAGGCGACGATCTGGAGCACGTCGAGCAACCCGATGAAGGCGGATCAGCCCGTCACCATCGGTGGTCCCACCCGGGGCGTCGACGTGGTCGTGCTCGACTCGCGGCTCACGCCCGTCCCGGTGGGGGTCGCGGGTGAGCTGTACGTGGCGGGTCCGAGCGTGGCACGCGGCTATCACAACCGGTTCGCCCTGACGGCGGAGCGATTCGTCGCCAACCCGTTCGGCGGTCCCGGTGAGCGGCTCTACCGCACCGGCGACGTTGTCCGCTGGGTGCACGACGGGGAGACCGGCGACCTCGTCCTCGACTACGTCGGCCGGTCGGACTTCCAGGTGAAGGTCCGCGGGTTCCGCATCGAGCTCGGTGAGATCGACGCCGAACTCGGCAGCCACCCGAGCGTGGACTTCGCGGTCACGCTGGGCCACCACCGCGAGTTGACCGGTCAGACCGTGCTGGTGTCGTACGTGATGCCCGCTGCCGGCGCGTCGATCGACGTCGCGGAACTGTCGGCGTTCGTGTCCGAGACCCTGCCCGGGTACATGGTGCCGTCGTCGATCATGGCGATCGACTCGGTGCCGCTGACGCCCGCCGGAAAGCTCGACCGGAAGGCGCTTCCCGAACCTCAGTTCGTGTCGGCCGCCAGTGAGTACTGCGCGCCGTCGACGCCGATGGAGAAGGCCATCGCCGACGTCTTCGCGCAGGTGCTCGGTGTCGACCGCGTCAGCGTCGACGACTCGTTCTTCGCCCTCGGCGGCGACAGCATCGTGTCCATCCAGCTGACGACCCGCGCGAAGAACGCCGGGGTGCTGTTCACGGCTCGGGACGTCTTCGAGCGCAAGACCGTCTCGGCGCTGGCCGACGTGGCCGCCTGGGCCACCGACGTCGAGTCGGTGAAGCTCGAGGAGCTGCCGGGCGGCGGCGTCGGATCGATTCCGCTCACGCCCATCGCGCACTGGCTGGTGGAGACGGCAGGGACCTTCGAGAAGTTCTCGCAGGCGGTTCTGCTGACCACCCCGCCCGCGGTCACGCGGGATCAGTTGGTGGCCACGGTGGATGCTGTCCTGGAACGCCACGACATTCTCCGATCCCGGCTCACCCGGGCCGGGGACGACTGGGCGTTCGAGGCTCTCTCCACCGAAGAAGCGTTCGGTGCGGACGACCTGATCGAGCGGATCGAGTTCACCGACAAGCCGGGAACGGACGGATTCGAGAGGCTGGCACGCGCGGCTCTCGACCGCGCGGCGGAGCGGCTGGATCCGGCGTCGGGCCGGATGACGCAGTTCGTGTGGTTCGCTCCCGCGGCGTCGTTGCCGGGGCAGAGCGGCCGCCTGCTGGTGCTCGCGCATCACCTCGTCGTCGACGGTGTGTCCTGGCGAGTGCTGTTGCCGGACTTCGCGACCGCGGGTTCGCAGGTCACGGCGGGACAGCCGGCGCAGCTCGAACCGGTCGGCTCGTCGGTCCGTGCGTGGGCGCACGGTCTCGTCGAGGAGGCGAAGTCGCCGCACCGCGTGGCGGAACTCGACTTCTGGCGCGGGATGCTCGCGGGCACGGACCCGCTGATCGGAAAGCGTGCATTCGATCCCGCACGCGACGTGATCGCCCGGACCGACCGCCTGAGCATGACGTTCTCGACGCAGGTGACGCAGGCGCTGCTCACCACGATCCCGCAGTCCGTGAACGGCGGTGTCAACGACGGCCTGCTCGCGGCTCTCGCTCTCGCGGTCGCGCGCTGGCGTGGACTCCGCAACGGGACCGAGGATCGCTCGGTGCTGATCAACCTCGAGGGACACGGCAGGGAAGAGGCGACCGTGCCCGGTGCCGACCTCTCCCGCACGGTGGGCTGGTTCACGAGCCTGTACCCGGTGCGGCTGGACGTCTCCCGGGCCGATCTCGACGACGCGTTCGACGGCGGGACGTCGACAGGCGCGGCGCTGAAGGCTGTCAAGGAACAGTTGCTTGCCGTGCCCGACAAGGGCATCGGCTACGGGCTGCTTCGCTACCTGAACGAGGAGACCGCTGCGGCTCTGGCATCGTTGCCGACTCCGCAGATCGGGTTCAACTACCTCGGTCGCGCGGGCTCGGTGGATCTGCCCGCCGAGATCCGGGATCTCGGCTGGATCCCCGACAGCGATTCGGGTGAGTTCGGCGGTGCCATGGACGACGACATGGTGGCACCCGCGGTACTCAGCATCAACGCGGTGACGTCGGAGACGGCGTCCGGTCCCCAGATCGAAGCCAAGATCGCGTTCGCCACCGAGATTCTCGACGAGGCGGACGTGTGGGAGCTCGCCGAACTGTGGCACGCCGCGGCGACCGCGCTGGCCGAGCACGCCTCCGGACCGAACGGCGGCGGTCTCACGCCGTCCGACGTTCCGCTGGTGTCCGTGACGCAGGACGACCTCGAGGCGCTCGAGCGGCGCTACCCCGACGCAACCGACGTGTGGCCGCTCGCCCCTCTGCAGTCCGGAATGTTCTTCCATTCCGTTCTCGCCGAGGACGCGGTCGACGTCTACACCGCTCAGGTGGTGCTGGACTTCCAGGGCATCGTCGACACCGGCCGGCTCCGCGGCGCGGCGGAGGCGTTGATCGCACGGCACGCGAACCTGCGCACGGCGTTCGTCCCCGACGATTCGGGAACCGCGGTCCAGGTGGTCGTCGACCGCGTCGCACTGCCGTGGGAAGAGCTCGACCTCTCCGGTCTGTCCGGGGCCGAACGCGAGGAGCGGATGAGTTCCGTTCTGAGCGAGCATCGTTCGGCGCGGTTCGACATGAGTCGTCCGCCCCTGATGCGGTTCCTGCTGATCCGCACGGGCGAGAACAGCTACCGGTTCTCCATCAGCAACCACCACATCCTGCTCGACGGATGGTCGATGCCGTTGCTGATGAAGGACCTGCTGGTGCTGTACGCCACCCGCGGAGACGGTTCGGTGCTGCCGCGCGTGCGTGGCTACCGAGACTTCCTCGGCTGGCTGTCCGAACGCGACACCGACGCATCGCGCAGCGCGTGGGCGCACGCACTGGCGGGACTGGACGGTCCAACCGTGCTGGCCCCGGCGCCGAGCAGCGAGGACCGACCCGAGCCGGCCGAGTTCGCGCTGCACCTCGGTGAGGTGGTGAGCGAGAACCTGGCGCGCATCGCCCGGGACCGCGGCCTGACGATGAACACGATCGTCCAGGCGGCGTGGGGTCTGCTGCTGGCCCGCATGACGGCCTCGGACGACGTCGTCTTCGGCGCCACCGTGTCGGGTCGTCCCCCGGAGGTCGCAGGCATCGAGTCGATGGTGGGCCTGTTCATCAACACCATCCCGATCCGCGTGCGTATCGATCCCCGTGAGTCGCTCCTCGGACTACTCGAGCGGCTGCAGGCGGAACAGTCGACGCTGTTCGACCACCATCACATCGGTCTTCCGGAGATCCAGCAGATCGCCGGAATCGGTGGGCTGTTCGACACGTTGACGGTGTTCGAGTCGTACCCGGTGGACCGCGCAGGGCTCACCGAGGACAGCGACATCGACGGTCTCCGGGTCGCCGGGGTGCAGATCAGCGACGCCTCGCACTACCCGCTGAGCCTGCTGGCCCAGTCGGACAGCGAGCTGCAACTGGTCCTGAAGTACCTCCCGGACGTGTTCGGCGCCGACACCGTCGAGCGGCTCGGGTCCCGGCTGAACCGGATCCTGCAGACCATCGCGGCAGGCAGTTCCACGCTGGTGGGCGATCTCGACCTGCTGACCGGCGACGAACGCGAACTCGTCCTGTCCGGGTGGAACGACTCGGGGCACGACGTCGCCGACGAATCCGTGGTGTCGATGTTCGGCGCCCAGGTCGCCCGCACGCCGGATCGAACGGCGGTGGTGGCGGACCACGTCCGGCTCACCTACGCGGAGTTCGACGCGCGGGTGAATCGTCTGGCGCGGCATCTGATGTCGATGGGTGTGGGGCCGGACTCGGTGGTGGGCATCGCGATGCGACGCTCGCTCGACATGGTGATCAGCCTCTACGCCGTCCACGCGGCGGGCGGTGCGTACGTGCCGATCGAGCCGGAGCACCCGGCGGACCGCACCTCGTACGTCGTGGACAGTGCCATGCCGACGTGTGTGCTGAGCCTGGCCGACGACATCGCGAATCTCGATGTGGACGTGCCGGTGTACCTGGTCGAGGACTTCGACCTGTCCGAGTACGCGGCCGGCCCGGTCGAGGATTCCGAGCGGCTCGCCGAGTTGCGCCCGGACAACCTGGCCTACGCGCTGTACACGTCGGGTTCGACGGGACGTCCGAAGGGCGTGGCGATTCCGCACGCGGCGCTGGCCAACCAGCTGGCGTGGATGCGGGACGTCTACGGCATCGGCGCGCAGGACGTGGTGCTGCAGAAGACACCGTTCACGTTCGACGCCTCGGTGTGGGAGCTGTTCCTGCCGTTGGTGGTCGGTGGCACTCTCGTGATCGCGTCGCCGGACGGTCACCGCGACCCCGAGTACATGGCAGCGACCGTGGGCACGGAAGCGGTGACGGTGATCCAGTTCGTCCCGTCCGTGCTGACCATGTTCCTCGACGCCGCGACGGCCGACCGGAGTGGTTCGCTGCGCCTGGTCTTCGCGGGCGGTGAGCCGCTGCCGCAGTCGGCTGCCGAGCGGGTCGCCGGTCTCGGTTCCGCGGAATTGGTGAACCTGTACGGCCCGACCGAGGTGACCATCAACTCGACGGCCCACGTGGTGGAGCCGTCGGGAACGGCGACGATCGCGCCGATCGGTTCGCCGGCCTGGAACACGCGGGCCTACGTGCTCGACGCTCATCTGAACCCGGCGCCGATCGGTGTTCCCGGTGAGCTGTACCTCGACGGCGCGCAACTCGCTCGCGGATACGTCAACAGTTCCGCACTGAGTGCGGAACGGTTCGTCGCGAACCCGTTCGACGATTCGGGGGCGCGGATGTACCGCACCGGCGACCTCGTCCGGTGGAACGAGAACGGCGTCCTCGAGTTCGTGGGCCGCACCGACTTCCAGGTGAAGGTGCGCGGACTGCGTATCGAGCTCGGCGAGGTCGAGGAGGCGTTCGTCCGGTACCGCGACGTGGCGCAGGCGGCCGTGATCGTCCACAACAGCGAGGTGGGTGCGCGGCTCGTCGCCTACGTCGTGCCGAAGCCGGATGCCGCTCTCGACGCGGCGGCGCTGAACGGGTTCGTCGCGGAATCGCTGCCCGAGTACATGATTCCGGATTCCCTGATGGTTCTCGCCGAACTGCCGTTGGGTACCAGCGGCAAGCTCGACCGGCGCGCACTGCCGGTGCCGGACTTCGCGTCGGCGGCCGAGTTCCGGGCGCCGAGCACCGACACCGAGCGTGCACTCGCGACCGTGTTCGGTGAACTGCTCGGCCGGGAGAGCGTCGGAATCGACGACTCGTTCTTCGAGCTCGGCGGCGACAGCATCGTGTCGATCCAGTTGGTGGCGCGGGCACGTTCGGCCGGTATCCACTTCACCGCGCGAGATGTGTTCGAGCGGCGCACCGTTGCCGAGCTGGCCGCGGTGGCCGACTCGGGCGAGTCCGCGGCGGCCGCATTGCAGGAGTACGAGAGTGGTGGCGTCGGAACGGTGCCGCTCACCCCAGTTGCCCGCAAGATGGTCGAGCGCGGCGGCGACTTCGACCGGTTCGTCATGCCGCTGTTGCTCACCCTGCCCGCCGGGATCGAACGCGAGCAGGTGATCGCGACGATCGCCGCCGTGGTCGACAAGCACGACGTGCTGCGGTCGACCCTGGTCACGTCCGGCGTAGGGGACGCGCTCGAGATCGCACCCGCGGGCAGCGTCGACATCGACGCCACCGTGCAGCGGGTGGCGATCGCGGCCGGCGACGAGCCCGGTTCGCCGGAATTCGACGCGGTGGCGAGTGCGGCGTTCGACGCGGCGCTGGATCGCCTCGACCCGCGCACCGGGTCGATGCTCCAGTTCGTCTGGTTCGACCCCGCCGAGTCGGATCGGCGCGGACGGCTCCTCGTGGTGCCGCACCACCTCGTCATCGACTCCGTGTCGTGGCGGATCCTCGTGCCGGACTTCGCGACCGCGGGCGCGCAGATCGCCGCCGGCACGTCGCCGTCACTCGAGCCGGTCGGAACGTCGCTGCGGCGCTGGACCGACGGTCTGCTCGAGGCGGCGGTCAAGCCGGAGCGGGTGGCCGAACTCGAGGTGTGGGAACACATGCTGACCGGCCCGGATCCGCTGCTCGGATCGCGTGAGCTGGACCTGGGAACCGATCTGGTGAGCACGCTGGAGCGGACCCGGGTGGATGTTCCGGCACCGGTCACCGAGGCATTGCTGGGTGGCACGCCGGGTTCGCTCGACGGTGAGATCGGCGACGTCCTCGCGGCAGCCCTCGCGTTGGCAGTGACCGCATGGCGGCGCGACCGCGGAGTCGAGGCTTCGTCGACGGTCGTCACCCTCGAGGGCCACGGACGTGAAGAGTCCACGGTGCCGGGTGCGGATCTGTCGCGGACGGTCGGCTGGTTCACCACGATGTACCCGGCACGTCTCGACCTCGCCGGGGTCGACATCGCCGATGCCCTGCGGGGTGGCGCGGGCGCGGCGGACGCCGTGCGCGCCGTACGGGATCAGCTGAGCGCGATCCCGGACCGGGGAATCGGGTACGGGCTGCTCCGGTACCTGAACCCCGACACGTCGGCGGTCATGAGGAACTGGTCGGAACCGCAGATCGTGTTCAACTACATCGGACGCGTCAGCGCGGCCGAGGTTCCCGAGGCGGTACGCGGACTCGACTGGCTGCCCGATTTCGAATCCTCCATCTCAGGCGGATACGAGAACAGCGCGATGCCTGCCCAGGCCGTTCTCGATATCCAGTCGGTGGTTTCGGAAACCGCGGAGGGCCTGCAGTTGTCGGCGTTCATGTCGTTCCCGCCTGACATCATCTCGGCGCCGGAAGTGGATCGGTTCGGGGAGTTCTGGGTGGACGCGCTCACCGCGCTCGTGGCTCAGGCCGAGGAGCGATCCGGGCGCTGATCTCCGCGGCCCGTGGTGGGGAGGCTCCGAGCCTTCCCACCACGTGGCCCCGTCTGTTTCCGTCGCCGTGGAGTCAGGCCCACTCGAAGGACATCTCGCCCGCGACGCCGAGGTGCTTGCACAGCTTGTGGATCCCACTGAAATCCTGGACCAGTGCGGATCGGCGGGTGTCGTGTTCGGCGTCGTCGATCATCGCCTGGCCGCCGTCCAGGTCCAGGATGTCGACGATGGTGTGCCACGTCGAGTAGTCGTTGCTGCTGAATGCCGTCATCGCGTCGACGAGCCCGTCCAGGAAGTGGCGGCGGTCGTGGGGGCTCAGCGTGTCGTAGACGACGCCCGCGATGTCGTCGGCGATCGAGGCGTGACAGTACTCGTCGCGGTTGTGGAGGCGGACCGTCGCCCGGTTGACCGGCTGGATGACGTCGTTCTCGGAGATCAGGTCGAGGTAGGAGCTGATCGAGATCTCCGCCACCGTCATGAAGGCGAACGTGGTGATCGCCCGCTTCCTCGGGTCGGCGGCATCGGCGGTCGCCGCGCGTTGACGGCGCAACGTCAGGACGTCGGGAAGGGCGTTGTTCGGCATGGCCCAACCGCGTTGCCTGCGCGTGACCGCGCTCGCGTTCAGGTGCATGAGGGTGTGGTACTGCTCGTCGACCATCGCCTGGTGGACGGCCACGGCGAACGTGTCGCCGAGCCCGGTGTCCAGGGCGTCGTGCGCGACGAGGTCGAACCCGGGATTGACCACGTACTGCTCGATGTCCATGACGTTCTTGTTGAAAGCGATCCAGGCCCACGCCCGGAGCTGGTTCCGTTGCTCCTCGCGCATGCCGAGGAACCGATCGTGATCGGCGAAGGGCAGCAAGTCGTTCGGGTAGTCCTGCTTGTCGAGATCGAACAGCGCGTCGAGGTCCGGTTCCGGCTTCTTCACGGTCGCCCGCTGTCCCCAGTTCCGGGCGAGTCGGGACACGACGGCGCTCTCCACCGGATCAGACGGGTCGTACTCCGGGAGCGAAGGAGTCTTCTGGGGCGTCATGACGAATCTCCATTCCTGTCCCACGACTGCGGCTGTCTGCGAACGAGATCGGTGAAGAGGTCGGCGCACAGCCGGGCGAGGGGTTCGCTCCGGCCGCCGAGCGTCGACGTCGAGCGGGACATGAGCGTGGCGAAATCATCCTCCGAGCCCTGCTCGACGGTTTCCGTGAGAGTGGTCAGCGCCGCGGCGAGCGCGCGGCGGGCCTCGCCCGCGAAGGGATTGCCCGCCTGGATGTCCCGGTAGACCTCCGGGACACCTCCGCCGACCCGCGCGAGGAGCGCGAGCGACACGAGGTGGGGAGGGGTTGCCACCGCGGTGAGTTCGGCGCCGTCGACACCGAGGTCCGCGAGCGCGAGGCCGAACGCGAGGACGCCGGCGTGGGTCAGTGCCTGGGTCGCTGCCGTGAGCCGGTCGTGGTGTTCGGCGTCCAGGCGGACCACCGACGACCCCCAGCCGGACAGCACCGACAGGAACCACTCGACCTCACCGCTGTCCCGGTAGGTCACCGCCGCGACGGGGCGGCCGTCCGGCCCGAGGGAAGGCGCAAACATCGGGTTGATGCCCACCGCGCCGTTGCGCAACGCGCTGTCACGCAGGGCGGCGTCGAATCGGGACTTCACGGACAGCGTGTCGACCAGCAGGGCGTGTTCGGGCAATTCCGCGACGACGAACGGAATCGCCTCCAGAGCGACGCTTTCGGGGATCGCGAGGATTACCGCATCGGCGGCGTGCACCACCGCCCGCAGCTCCGGCGACGGGTCGGTGACGTCCCCCTTCACCTGATCCGGGTCGGACCGGTCGGTGAAGCGGATGTCGATGGTGCGCACCGTGTTTCCGTCAGCGCGCAGCCGAGCCGCCAGCATCCGGCCGACATCGCCGGAACCGCCGATCAGCGCGACGGTCCGGGTGGATGCGGCCGGGACGTTCACGGCCCGATCTCGTTCGGCCGGTCTGCCGTCACGGTCAGTGCCCGCAACATGGTGGCGGCCTTGACCATCGCCTCGTCGAACTCCTCCTCCGGGTCGGAGAGGGCGGTGATCGCGCCGCCGATGCCGAACGTCACCTCGGTTTCCGTGGCGACGATCGTGCGGATGACGATCGACAGGTCGGCCGTCCCCGTCAGTGAGAAGTAGCCGATCGACCCGGAATACACACCGCGAGGCCCGGACTCGAGCCGGTCGATGATCTCCATGGTCCGGATCTTCGGGGCGCCCGTCATCGATCCGCCCGGGAAGGCGGCGCGAACGCACTCGACGACGGAGGCGTCGGCGCTGAGCGTCCCGCGCACGGTCGACACGAGTTGATGCACGGCCGCGTACGTCTCGACGTCGAAGAGCTTGGGAACGTGCACCGATCCGGGAACGCACACCCGGGCCAGATCGTTGCGCGTCAGGTCGACGATCATCAGGTTCTCGGCGCGGTCCTTCTCGCTGTCGAGCAGGTCCTGCCGCAGTGCCGCGTCCTTGGCGGGGGTCGCGCCGCGCGGACGCGTCCCCTTGATGGGTTTGGACTCCACCACCCGGTCCGCGCCGATCCTGAGGAACCGTTCGGGGGAGGCGCTGAGAACCGACAGACCGGCGAACTGGAGGTACGCGCTGTACGGGGTGGGGCTGATGGAGCGCAGCAACTCGAACGTGTGCAGGGGATCGATCGACTGGTCCACCGTCGCCATGTTGGTCAGGCACACCTCGTAGGACTCGCCGGTCCGGATCTCGCCGAGCGAGGTCCCGATGTGTTCGAGGTACTTGTCGTGATCGTGGCGCAGGGCGAGTTCGGCGGACTCCGGCTTCCGGATCGGCGACACCGCGGTCGGCGGGTTGTCCGGCTCGGCCAGCCGATGCAGCGCCACCTCCATCTCGTCGAGCCAGCGGCGCAACTCCGGATCGTCCTGGTGATCGCTCAGGCACAGCGCGTAGGTGCGCTCGCCGGAATGGTCGATGACGACAGCGCGGTCCGCGAACACCAGCGCGGCGTCCGGGGTGGGCGACTTGTGGGCCGCCGTGCCGCCGGTCTCGGCCTTCAGTTCGTAGCCGAGGTACCCCACGTAGCCGAGGCCGAACGGCACCCCCGGGAGGCCGGGCACCGACCGGGCCTGCAGTTGCCGCTCGAGGTAGTCGAAGAACGGTGCATGTACCTGTTCGACCGGCAACCCCTCGCGAGTGATCCGGACGATCGCTTCGCTGACGTCGTACGTGATGTATTCGGCGCGGGGGCCGGAACAATTGCCCATGATGGTGAACCGCGAATTCGGTTCCGATGCCGACGTCCCGTCCAGCCAGAACGCGTTGGGCCCGGACGCGAAGAGATCCTCGAACGTGGTGCGGGGATCGACTTCGTGGTCGACGCGCACCTGCTGGACCACGTACGGCGCGTGGGGAATCGGGATTCTGAGCATGGAACCATGCGTGGATGTCCCGGAATGCGTCTGCGTGAGATCGCGGAAGTTCGCGAGCAGTTCGTGACCGAAGGCGGTGCTGATCGACTCGGGGTGGAACTGGACGCCCCACAGCGGACGAGTGCGGTGACGGACACCCATCAGCAGGCCGTCGGCGGTCCAGGCGGTGGCCTCGAGGTCGTCGGGGAGATCCTCGACGATCAGCGAGTGGTAGCGGACCGTCGGAAACGGTGACGGAATGCCCGCGAAGAGTTCGGAACCGTTGTGTTCGACGAGGGACACGCGGCCGTGCATCGGTTCGGGTGCGAGAACCACACTGCCACCGAACAGCTGACACAGCCCCTGATGGCCGAGGCACACGCCGAGGACGGGGAGTGCGGTCTCCGTGATGACGCGCGCACTGATGCCGAAGTCCCGTTGCCGCTCCGGGCGTCCGGGGCCGGGGGAGATGACGATGTTGTCGAACTCGGACCAGGGGATCGAATCCCACTCCACATCGTTGTGCACGACTGTGGGGGGTTCACCGTTCACCTCGGCCAGCAGGGTGAACAGGTTGTAGGTGAAGGAATCGTAATTGTCGACCAAGAGCGTCCGGGTACTCATCACGACTCGACATTCGCAGAGGGCACGGAACTGTGACGAACGTGGTGGTTGTCATGGTGGTCGTGGCGTCCGTTGTGGTGAGGGCCCTCATCGGCGGGCTCCGCGTTGATCACGAGGTCCTCGAGCCTGCAGGTCTCGGCGATGAGAAGGTCGTAAAGCGAGTCGAAGAACTCCGGGGACAGTGAGTGGCTGTCCGCGTACTGTCGCGCCCGTTCGCGGACGATGTGGATCCGGCCGGGCTGCATCATGGCGATGTGCTCGCGTCGCTTCAGTTCGCCGATGCGCAGGCACACCTCCAAGCGCTGCCGGACCGCGTCGAGAAGGGTCGCGTCGACTGCGTCGAGTTCGGCGCGCAGACCGTCGAGTGCCTGCTGCGCCGAGGCGTCAGAATGCTCTCCGGAATCGTCGCCGTTCCGCTGTTCTACGGAGAAATACATAATCGCCCCACTCACTCGATTGGCAGTAGCTTTCTCATCCCGACTATCGTGTGTCGTTGGTGGTTCGTTTCGGCGAGCCTTCCGGATGGCCGGGAGGACTGTCTGTGATCAGCCGAAGACGAATCGTGTGGGTTATCACCCCCAGAGTCTCGATCTCAAGTTGAGACTTCGATGGACAGTTGGGTAACGTAACCTGAAGTCTATTTCCGTCAACTCAGGATACGAGGAATATGCGTATATCGTCGGCCGGTAAGGCCCTGTTGTTCGCGCTGGCAGGCATCGTGATGCTCTGCGGTGTGGCACCAGCGGCAGCGGATCCCGTGGAAGCGGAACCCGCACCCGCGGCCGACCCGTCGGTACTGCCGGGGGCGAACGACTGGAGCTGTAAGCTGTCCGCGGCGCACCCGCGTCCCGTCGTACTGGTGCACGGCACCTGGACCGGCATGGTGGGAACGTGGAAGGACCTCGCCCCGGCGCTCACGGCGGAGGGGTACTGCGTCTTCGCCCTCAACTACGGACAGGCTGCCGGTCTGACCGAGGGCAACCTGATGCGCATGTTCGGCGGCGCCGACATCGCGGAGTCCGCGCGGCAGCTCGCCGGATTCGTCGACCAGGTCCGTACCACCACCGGCGCTTCGCAGGTCGACATGATCGGGCATTCGCTCGGTGGCACGGTGTCCCGCCAGTACCTGCGGTTCGACGGCGGCGCCGACCCAACGAACCCCGCGCTGAACAAGGTGCACTCGCTCGTCACGCTCGGTGCCACCAACCACGGCACCAGCTTCGGGGACGTCCAGGCGCTCGGTGCAATCGCTCAGGCACTGGGCGTGCCGGTCACGACGCTCGCCGGTGTCGCGGTCGGGCCGTCCTACATCCAGCAGATGGTGGGCTCGCCCTTCCTCCAACTCCTCAACGCGGGCGGCGACACCGACCCGGGCATCGAGTACACGGTGGTCGCCAGCCGCAGGGATACTGTGTCGACCCCGCCGGAGAACACGTTCCTGGCGGCTGGTCCGGGGGCCGTCGTGCACAACATCTGGCTCCAGGACGGCTGCGAGACGAACACGGCCGAACACGGCCAGCTGACCACCGATGCGCGGGCCGTGTACATCATCCAGCGGGCGCTGGACCCCACCTACGGAGATCGCAACCCCGCACCGTGCTGACCCGGCGCCGGGGACCGGTAGTGCCGGTCAGTCCCAGATGCCGACCTCGTCGAGATGCGCGACCAGTCGCTGGGCGCCGTCGATGAAGTGGGTCTTGTTCTCGGCACCCACCACGTCGGCCTTCCCGTCGGCGAGGGCGGCGATGAGGCGGCGATGGCTGTCGACCGCCGACTCACCCCAAGCCGGATCGGACGAATAGAACTGCACCGGGGTGTAGCGGGTGGCGCTGAGCAGGAACCACGACAGCTTGCTCGCGTCGGCAAGCCGGTTGATGACCCGGTGGAACGAGAACTCGAGATCCTCGATGCGGCCTGCGTCGCCGTCCTCGACGGCGCGCCGCAGCTTCTCGTTGATCGCGGTCAGCTCTTCCACGGCCTCCGGGGTGGCCGACCGTGTCGCGCGGACCGCGAGTTCCTCGGCGATCTGCCCCTGCAGCCAGAAGAGGTCGTGGATGTCGTCCCGGCTGAGCGGTGCGACGACGTACCCGCGGTGAGGAACCAGTTCGACGAGTCCCTCGCCCCGCAGGGTCAGAAGCGCCTCACGGACAGGTGTGACGCTGACCCCCAGGTCTGCCGCAGTCTCGTCGAGGCGGATGAAGTCACCCGGGCGAACGCCCCCGGACATGATCAGGTTGCGGACGTGCACGGCGACGTCGTCCGACAGCTGGGGTCGGCGGCGCAGTGTGCGGCCCGCTGGGGATCGTGACACGGAGGGCGATGCCATGGAGAACTCCTTCGATGCGGCAAACCAGCATAAACCGCAGGGGATGGTTACAAGCCGTAGGTCTTGCCGATGATGTCGCGCTGAATCTCGTTGGTACCGCCGTAGATGGTCGACACGATGGTGGAGCGGACGTGCTTCTCCATGTCGAACTCGGTGGCGTAGCCGTACCCGCCCATCATCTGCATACCCTCGAGCGCGACCTTCTTCGCCGTCTCCGTGACCTTCAATTTGGCCATCGACGCCTCGCGGGCCAGCATCTTGTCCGGGTTCGCGTCGACGTCCTTGGCGACGCTGTAGACGAGCAGCTTGCAGCACTCGATCTCCGTCGCGAGATCGGCGATGCGGTGGCGCAGCGCCTGGAACGATCCGACGGGCCGCCCGAACTGCTTTCGCTGGGTGACGAAGTCGAGGGTGTCGGCGAACGCGCGCTGCGCGGTGCCGAGCATCATGGCGGCGAGGATCAGGCGTTCGAAGTTCAGGCCGGTCATCAGCTGGCGCCAGCCGTTACCGACCTCGCCCACCACCGCGTCCTCGGGCAGGACGCAATCGGTGAAGTAGAGATCGTTGACCTCCTTGCCGCCCATCGTGTCGATGCCGCTGATCTTCAGCCCGGCGGTATCCGCGGGGACGTGGAACATGGTGAGGCCTTCGTGCTTGCCGTCGCCGCGCCCGGTGCGGGCCACGAGCAGGATGTTGTCGGCGAAGTGCGCGTTGGAGCACCACGTCTTCTGACCGTTGATCACCCAGCCGTCGGCGGTCTTCTCCGCGCGGGTGCTGAGGTTGCCGACATCGGAACCGGCTTCCGGCTCGGACATCGAGATGGACTGTGATCGGCCTGCCACGATGCCGCGCAGCACGACGTTCTTCTGTGCGTCGGTTCCGAACTTCGCGTAGGCGCCGCCCGTGATCAGGGTGGGACCGATGCCGCCGATGGGTGCCATGCCCTTGGCGGCCTCCTCGAGCAGGATGCACATGTCGACGTGGCTGGCGGCCGAGCCGTCGTACTCCTCGGGAATGGTGATGCCCAGCCAGCCCAGCTTGGCCATCTTCTCGTAGACGTCCTGATTGTGGTTGTGCTCGCCGTGATTCGTCAGCCTGTCGCGCTGCTCGCGGGTGCCGCTCTCGCGCTTGCAGAAATCGGCGATCGCCGACGCGAAGTCCTTCTGTTCACTGGTGAATTCGACGCTCATGTCCGGGGGACTCCTCATGGTTGATTCGGCCGGCGAATCGGTCGGCCGGAGTGACTGTGCGGGGCTTGCCGCGATGGGGTCTGCCGCATACTGTGATGTCCACTACATTACATCACATCACATATATTTGATGTGATCTCGAGGGAGGACAGACCATGCCACAGCAGGCGGAGACGACCGAGACGACGGCCGGCGAACAGCCCGCAGCCCCGACGGAGCAGGCGCCGAAGACGTTCGCGTCCCTGGACCCGCGCAGTGGCAACGTCCTGGCCGAGTACCCGATCCAGGGGGAGCCGGAGGTGCGCGACGCCGTCGACGCGGCCCGAGCGGCCGCGCAGTGGTGGAACGCTCTCGGATTCGACGGCCGCAAGCAATGGCTTCTCGACTGGAAGAAGTCCGTCGCACGAGACGGTGAGCAGCTCGCCGCACTCGTCGCCGCCGAAACCGGTAAGCCGTACGACGACGCGCTCCTCGAAGTGATGCTCGCCGTCGAACACCTCGACTGGGCCGCGAAGAACGCGGGCAAGGTCCTGAAACGGCGCAAGGTGCCGTCCGGCCTGGTCAGCGCGAACCAGGCCAGCAGCGTCGGATACGAGCCGATGGGTGTGGTCGGTGTCATCGGGCCGTGGAACTACCCCGTCTACACGCCGATGGGTTCGATCTCCTATGCGCTGGCGGCAGGCAATACCGTGGTCTTCAAACCCAGCGAGCTGACCCCCGGGGTCGCGGTGTGGCTCGCCGACAAGTGGAAGGCGCTCGTTCCCAACCAGCCCGTGCTGCAGGTGGTCACCGGAGACGGATCGACCGGCGCGGCGCTCGTCTCGGCCGGGGTCGACAAGATCGCCTTCACCGGATCTGCCGCCACCGGCAAGCGCGTCATGGCCGCGTGCGCCGAAACGCTCACCCCCCTCGTCGTCGAGGCGGGCGGCAAGGACGCCATGCTCGTCGACGCCGACGCGAATCTCGACGAGGCGGCCGGCTTCGCGGTGTTCGGCGCGATGGGCAACGCCGGACAGACGTGCGCCGGCGTCGAGCGCATCTATGTCGTCGACTCGGTCTACGACGAGTTCGTCCGACTGGTCGCCGAGAAGTCGAAGGCCCTGCACCCCGGCCCCCGGGACGCCGCCTACGGTCCGATGACGATGGCCGGCCAGTCCGACGTCGTCCGCGGCCACGTCCAGGACGCACTCGACAAGGGCGGATCCGCGGTGGTCGGCGGACTGGACTCCATCAAGGACGGCTACGTCGGGCCGATCGTGCTGACCGGCGTTCCCGAGGACAGCACCGCGATCCGCGAAGAGACGTTCGGCCCCACGGTCGTCATCAACAAGGTTGCCAGCCTCGACGAAGCGGTCACGAAGGCCAACGGCACCACGTTCGGGCTCGGCGCATCCATCTTCACCAAGGACGCGACGAAGGCGATGCAGGCTGCCGAGAAGCTCAGGACCGGAGTCGTGACGATCGGTTCGGTGCTCGGGTTCGCCGGTGTGGCGGCGCTGCCGTTCGGCGGTGTCGGAGATTCGGGCTTCGGCCGCATCCACGGCGCCGACGGTCTGCGTGAATTCAGCCGGGTCAAATCCATCGCCAGGCAGAAGTTCGCGGCTCCGCTGAACCTGCTCACCATGCAGCGCAAGTCGCGGGACATGAAGATCTCGGCCTGGATGTTGAAGAACCGGCACGGACGCTGATCACACGGCAGGAGGGTATTCACATGCTGATGAAGACCAAGCGCGCCGACAGCGGCGCGCCGGGCGGGATTCCGCGGGGCAGGCACGGCTGGCAGCGCCGCATCGAGGAACTCGACCCGGTTCGGGATCACCAGGAGATCCATCGCATCACGGCCGGCTACGAATTTCCGTGGGACTACCAGCGATCCCTCGAGTTCGCGCTGTTCCGGACGTACTGCGTCCCCACCATTTCGGAACTGCTGCAGCGCACCGGTGAGTTCGAGAAACGACCACAGAAGCGGTACGACGACACCGCGCTGCTGATGGCCGAACTCGTCGAACACGGCTACGACTCCGAGCGCGGCGTTGAATCGCTGCGCGTCGTGAACCGCATGCACGGCAAGTACGACATCGACAACGACGACATGCTGTACGTGCTGACCACCTTCATCTACGAGCCGATCGACTGGATCGACCGCTTCGGGTGGCGGCGGCTGACCCCGAACGAGCGTCTCGCGTGTTTCCATTTCTACCGTCAGGTGGGAATCCGGATGGGAATCAAGAACATTCCCGAAGATTTCGAGGCCTTCTACCGGTTCAAGGTCGACTACGAGCGGCGGCATTTCCGGTACACCGACGACAACCATCGCGTCGGTACCTACACGCTGAAGCTGTTCTGCTCCTGGTTTCCGGCGCCCGTCCGGCCGCTCGTCGCTCAGGGGGTCTACGCCCTCCTCGACCCGATGATGCTGTCGGCGTTCGGGTTTCCCGCCGCCCCGGTCTGGCTGCAGAACGCGTCCCGCCGTGCGCTGGGGATCCGGGCGAGGTTCGTGCGCTTCCTGCCGCCGCGGCGGGAGTCCAAGGCCGCCCGGGATCGGCACAACCGGAGCTACCCCGGATACCCGGTCGGCTACCGTCCCCGGGACCTGGGGGCGGACGGCGACAATCACCGTGGAGCCCGTCGACGGGTCGCATGACGGGCTGTGTCCCTGGGTGATTCGTCCAGGGGCACGGCCTCAGTGGCCGAGCAGTACCGCCGTCATCAGGGTGTGGAGACGCGCACGCGACTCCTCGCGGGTGTCGAAGTGGACCAGTCGGCCGATATCGAGAACCAATCCCAGCGCTGCGTGAACCAGGAACCGTGCCTCCGGAGCCGAGAGTTCGGAGCGCACGGTGGTCACCAGGTGGACCCACTCCTCGACGTGTAGGCGCTGCACGTTGCGGAGATTGGTCCGCTCGTTCTTCGGGAGATTCCCGATCTCCGCGAAGTACACCGACAGCACTTCCGGGTTCCGGAAGGAGAGTTCCAGATAGGACTCCGCGAGTTTGCGGAGCGCATCCTCGGGGCCGGTGGCGGTGGACAGCGCCGCCGAGGTGGCCACGGCCAGCCGGTCGGACGCACGGTAGAACACCGCTGCGAGAAGGTCGGCCTTGCTGGGGAAGTGGCGGTACACGCTCGACGCGTTGATGCCGGCCGCGGCGCCGATTTCTTCGATGCTCGAGTCGTGATAGCCGTGCCGGTCGAATATCTTCACGGCCTCGTTGATCAGCAACTCGCGCTTGGACGTCACCGCCAGGCCGCGTACCGCACCTGTGCCCGCGTTCCTTCCGTCGGCCGGGACGGCGGGAGGCAGTGTCGCACGCAGGATCGATTCGCACGCCGACTTCAACAGCGCGTCGAGCCGGCGCGTCGCGAGGGTGGTGCGGTGTGCGCTGATGCTCCCCATCACGCTCAGTGTCGACGCCCCCAGCGTCGTGGCGTCGACGGACGTGAGTTCGGGGCGCAGTTCCCGCAGGGGGCCCGCCACGCACTGGGTGACGTGAACGAAGACGTCGCGGATTCGCGTGCGATCCTCGGCCTCGAGGTACCGGCCCTCCCAGCGGTAGAGCCCGGCGACCTTGCGGTTCTCGATGGTGTTCGCGACGAGCGCGGAGACCAGATGGTCGAGGCGGTCTCCGGGCTCGCGTTCGGCCATCCCCTCGAGCGCGCCGTCCGCGGCTGCCTGCAGAGCGTCGGCCGTCGTGGTGGCGGCGTGTACGAGCAGGGCGTACTTGTTGGGGTAGTGCCGGTAGAGGGCGGGGCCGGAGATCCCGATGGTGGCGGCGATCTCGTCGACGCCGACCGCGTGGTAGCCGCGCTCGCTGAAGGCCTCGGCAGCGACGTTCGCGATCTGGGCCTTGCGGTTCTTCGGGCGACGGCGGATCGGCCGCTCGGTGGCGGCACCGGCCGCCGTGCTGGTCCGAGCCACGGTCACCTCCAGTAATCGGCAGTCATCTGCCAGTTTAACTGTCGATCATCTTAACCGAGACTTTCGCATCGTCGGGTCGGCTGAGGGTCGCGTGCGAAGAAAGCGCCACGCCGCATTCTCGGAAAATGCCGGTGAATCCGGCTGCGGAGGTGTCGTGGGGGTATTGACACGTGAGGAACAAGCGGAATAAGTTAACCGCAATTCGCATGTGTCCGCGGTCTCCTGACGGTCGTGCGCTCCTGGATGTCACATTTCGAACTATCGGAGGTAGCTGGATCATGAGTGCAACCCGGCAGAGCGGGCAGGCATTGATCTTCGACGCGATCAGAACCCCCCGTGGGCGGGGCAAGAGCAACGGTGCCCTGCACGGCACCAAGCCAATCGACCTGGCGGTCGGGTTGATCGAGGAGATCCAGGTCCGGAATCCGAATCTGGACCCGGCACTGATCGACGACATCGTGCTCGGCATCGTGTCGCCGCTGGGTGAACAGGGCGGCGTGCTTCCGCGGGTCGCGGCGCTGGCTGCCGGACTGCCCGAGACCGTCGCGGGTGTCCAGATCAACCGCTTCTGCGCCTCCGGGCTCGAGGCCGTCAACCTCGCCGCGCAGAAAGTGGCGTCCGGCTGGGAAGACTTCGTTCTCGCCGGTGGCGTCGAGTCCATGTCGAAGGTTCCCATGGGGTCGGACGGCGGTGCATGGGGACTCGATCCGGCGACCAACTACGACACGTACATGGTTCCACAGGGGATCGGCGCCGATCTCATCGCGACCATCGAGGGATTCGGTCGCAGCCAGGTCGACGAGTTCGCGGTTCGCTCACAGGAACTGGCGGCCGAGGCGTGGGCCCGCGGACGGTTCGACCGCTCGGTCGTCCCGGTGCGGGATCGCAACGGTGTCGTCGTCCTCGACCGGGACGAGCACATGCGGCCCGGCGCCACCGTCGAGGTCCTGGCGGCGTTGCAGCCGTCATTCGCCGCGCTGGGGGAGCAAGGCGGATTCTCCGCGGTGGCACTGCAGAAATACCACTGGGTGGAGCGCATCGATCATGTCCACCACGCCGGCAACTCGTCCGGAATCGTGGACGGTGCCTCCCTGATGCTCATCGGCAGCGCCGAAGCCGGCGAACGCGCCGGCCTCGCGCCGCGCGGCCGGATCGTGTCCACGGCCGTCATCGGCTCCGAGTCGACGATCATGCTCACCGGTCCCGCGCCGTCGGCGCGCAAAGCACTCGCGAAAGCCGGACTGGTCGTCTCCGACATCGATCTGTTCGAGATCAACGAGGCATTCGCCTCCGTGGCACTGAAGTTTGCCAAAGACCTCGAGATCCCGCTCGCCAAGGTGAACGTGAACGGTGGTGCCATCGCGATGGGCCACCCCCTGGGCGCCACCGGCGCAATGATCCTCGGCACGCTGCTCGACGAACTCGAACGTCGAGGCAAGCGTTACGGCCTGGCCACCCTGTGCGTCGGCGCGGGCATGGGCATCGCGACGGTCGTCGAACGCATCCAGCACTGACCACAGGAGAAGCGAACAGCATGACTGACAGCACAATTCGGTACGAGAAGGACGCGGACGGAATCGTCACCCTCGTTCTCGACGACCCCGCCCAGTCCGCGAACACGATGAACGAGGGGTTCATCGTGTCCCTGGGCGAGGTCGTCGACCGCTTGACCACCGAGCGCGACACCATTGCCGGAGTCGTGGTCACCTCCGCGAAGAAGACGTTCTTCGCCGGCGGCGACCTCAACGACATCCTGAAGTCCCGCGCGGGACAGGCAGAGGCGGTGATGGCGAACGTCGACCGAATCAAGGAACCACTGCGCAGGCTGGAGACGCTGGGCAGGCCCGTCGTCGCGGCCATCGGCGGCGCCGCTCTCGGCGGCGGACTCGAGATCGCACTCGCCACCCACCATCGGATCGCGCTGAATGCCGCAGGCGTGCAGATCGGACTCCCCGAGGTGACGCACGGGCTCCTTCCCGGCGGGGGAGGTGTGGTCCGGACGGTGCGCCTGCTCGGAGTCGTCTCCGCCCTCACGCAGGTTCTCCTGCAGGGGCAGCGCCACACAGCGGAGAAGGCGCACGGTCTCGGTCTGATCGACGAGCTCGTGGACGATGTCGACCACCTGGTGCCCGCGGCGAGGAAGTGGATCGCCGAGAACCCCGATGCAGTGCAGCCGTGGGACGTGCAGGGGTACCGGATTCCCGGTGGAACTCCCGCGTCCCCGGCGCTGGCCGCGAATCTTCCCGCCTTCCCCGCCAACCTGCGGAAACAGCTCAAAGGCGCGCCCTATCCGGCTCCGATCGCGATCATGAGCGCTGCCGTCGAAGGTGCGCTCGTCGACTTCGACACGGCTCAGAAGATCGAGAACCGCTACTTCGCCGGGCTGGCGACGGGGCAGATCTCGAAGAACATGATCCGCGCGTTCTTCTTCGACCTCCAGAAGGCCAACAGTCTGGTCAACCAGTACGGCGGTGCCGACCGCGCACCCGTCGGCACCGTCGCGGTGCTCGGCGCGGGGATGATGGGCGCGGCCATCGCGTACGTGTGTGCCGAGTCGGGCATGAACGTGGTGCTGAAGGACGTGAGCCTGGCCGCGGCCGAGAAGGGCAAGGGGTACTCGAAGACTCTTCTGGACAAGGCAGTCGCCAAGGGCCGGACGTCCGCCGGGAAGGCCGAAACGATCCTCGCGCGGATCCTCCCCACCGACCGGCCCGAGGACACCGCAGGTGCCCAGCTGGTCATCGAGGCCGTGTTCGAGGACCCGGCCGTGAAGAACACGGTGTTCGCCGAGATCGACGGCTTCATCGCGCCCGACGCGCTGCTCTGCACCAACACGTCGACATTGCCGATCACCCTCCTCGGCGAGAACCTGTCGCGTACCGAGGACTTCATCGGCCTGCACTTCTTCTCGCCGGTCGACAAGATGCCCCTGGTCGAGATCATCAAGGGCGAGAAGACCAGCGACGACGCGCTCGGACGCGCGCTCGCCGTGGTCCGGCAGATCGGCAAGACTCCGATCGTCGTCAACGACAGCCGCGGTTTCTTCACGAGCCGCGTCATCGGTACCTTCACCAACGAAGGCATCGCGATGCTCGGCGAGGGCGTCTCCCCGGTGTCGATCGAGCAGGCGGTGTCGCAGGCCGGATATCCCGCTCCCGTCCTCGCGTTGATGGACGAACTCACGCTCACTCTGCCCCGCAAGATCCGCGAGGAGACGAAGGCCGCGATACTCGCCGAGGGGAAGACCTGGGAGCCGCATCCGGCGGATGCCGTCGTCGATCGGATGATCGACGAATTCGGTCGCAAGGGCCGCTCCACGGGCGCCGGTTTCTACGAGTACGCGGACGGTAGGCGGGTCGGATTGTGGTCCGGGCTCGAGATGTTCCGGCGCGATGGTGCGCATACCGAGATCCCGTTCGAGGACATCAAGGAGCGGATGCTCTTCATCGAGGCCGTCGAGACGGTCCGATGCCTGGAAGAGGGTGTGCTCGAGTCGACCACCGACGCCAATGTCGGTTCCATTCTCGGTATCGGCTACCCCGGCTGGACCGGTGGCGTGGCCCGCTACATCGACCAGTACCCGGGCGGGATCCAGGGATTCGTCTCCCGGGCGCAACTGCTGGCCGCACGGTACGGCGTCCGATTCCTTCCACCCCAACTGCTGCTGGACAAGGCCGCCACAGGCGGCACGTTCGAAGAGGTGAACTGATATGAGGACGAAATTCACCGAGGCCTTCGGTGTCGAGCATCCGATCGTCCAGGGCGGCATGATGTGGGTCGGCCGTGCCGAACTCGTAGCGGCCGTGGCCGATTCGGGGGCGCTCGGATTTCTCACCGCGCTCACCCAGCCGACTCCCGAAGATCTCGTCGCGGAGATCGCCCGCACACGGGAGCTCACCGACAAGCCCTTCGGTGTGAATCTGACGATCCTCCCGTCGATCAACCCGCCGCCGTACGCCGAGTACCGCCAGGCGATCATCGATTCCGGAATCGGCATCGTCGAGACCGCCGGCTCCAATCCGGCGGACCACCTCCCGCACCTCAAGGACGCGGGGATCAAGGTGATCCACAAGTGCACGAGCGTGCGGCACGCGGTGAAGGCGGAACAGGTAGGTGTCGACGCGGTCAGCATCGACGGCTTCGAATGCGCAGGGCACCCGGGTGAGGACGACGTCGCGGGCCTGATTCTGATCCCGGCAGCCGCCCGAAAGCTCACGATCCCCCTGATCGCGTCCGGTGGTATCGCGGACGCGCGTGGTTTCGTCGCAGCACTCGCACTCGGCGCCGACGGCGTGAACATGGGCACCCGATTCATGTGCACGGTCGAATCCCCGGTGGCACACGCCGTCAAGGAACGGATCGTCGCCAACACCGAACGCGACACCGAACTCATCTTCCGCTCCCTTCGCAACACCGCCCGCGTCGCGACCAACGCGGTCAGCACCGAGGTGGTCGACATCGAATCCCGTGGCTGCGAATTCGCCGACATCCAGCATCTCGTCGCCGGAGCCCGGGGACGCACGGTGTTCGAAAAGGGCGATCTCGACGCCGGAATCTGGACCGCGGGACAGAGCCAGGGCCTGATCGACGACATCCCGACGGTGCGCGAACTCGTGACCCGGATGGTCACGGAGGCGCAATCGATCATCACCGGGCGGCTCGCGAGCACGGTCGACTCGCGTATCGGCGCGGTGTCGTGACCGCCCCGGCGGTCGACGGGCTACGCGTCGTCAACGAGGCCGGGATCCTCCGGATCACGATCGACCGGCCCGACCGGATGAACGCCCTCGACCTGGCGCACATGACGGCGCTGGGAGACGTGCTCACTGCAGCCGCCACGGATTCCTCCGTTCGTGTCGTGGTCATCGCGGGGTCGGGCAAGGCGTTCAGCACGGGCGCGGACCTCGCGGCGGCCGCCGCGGCCGGAGGCCGGGAAGCGCCCGCCGAGGTGGTCATGGACTCCGCCAACCGGGTGGTTCGTGCCATCGTCGAGTTGCCCGTTCCGGTCATCGCGCAGGTGAACGGGGCGGCCGCGGGGGTCGGGGCGTCTATCGCTCTGACCGCCGATCTGACGTACGCCTCCGAGAATGCCTATCTACTCCTCGCGTTCGTCAACATCGGGTTGATGCCCGACGGCGGTTCCAGCGCGCTGATCGCGGCGTCCATCGGCCGGGCGCGGGCCACCCGGATGGCTCTCCTCGGGGAGCGCCTGCCCGCCGCGGAGGCGGAGCGGGAGGGCCTGATCGCGGGTGTTCTCCCACCGGACGAACTCGCCGCGCACGTCGATGCCGTGGCGGTCCGGCTGGCTCGTGGTCCGAGGCGGGCCATCGAACTCACCAAGCGGGCACTCACCGCAGCGACACTGACAGCTCTGGACGCATCGCTCGACCGCGAGAAGGCGGGCCAAACGGAACTGTTGCAGGGCCCCGACTTCGTCGAAGGGGTCACCGCGATGCTCGCGAAACGCACTCCGAAGTTCCGGAGCTGATGCGAATTGCGGTTAACAAGATTGTTCCGATAGACGTCGAGATCTGTAATACTCGTCACATCTCGGTGCAGGTCCGAACAGGCACACAGGCGCCGGGCACGAGTACAGCGAAGGGACCACCACCACATGTCGTCACGTAGCGAGCTGCTGGAGCAGCCACTGCAATCCCGCCGCAACCACTGGAACAACTGGGTTGCCTCACACGCGGAGATGAAGCCCGATCAGGCCGCGTTCCGCTTTCTCGGGCACAGTACGACCTGGCGCGACTTGCACGACCGATCGGAGGCGCTCGCCGGCGCACTGTCCCGGCGCGGTGTGAACTTCGGCGACCGTGTCCTGCTGCTCACCCTCAACCGCACCGAGTTCTTCGAGGCGGTTCTTGCGATCAACGCCCTCGGCGCCATCGCGGTTCCCGTCAACTTCCGGCTCACCCCACCCGAGGTCGCGTTCATCGCCCGTGACTCGGGGGCTCGTGCGGTGTTCACCGAGCCCGCGCTCGCACCGCTGGTCGCCGCGGTGCGGCAGGACGTTCCCGGACTGAGCCTGGTCGTGAACATCGGCGCCGACACGGAAGCCGACGTGCTCGGTTACGAAGAACTCGTGTCGGAGGACGGCCCGGCCCATGCCCCCGTCGATCTGCCGGAGGACACACCGTCGCTGATCCTCTACACGTCCGGAACGACGGGTACGCCCAAGGGTGCGGTGCTGTCGCACTCGAACATGGTCGGACAGTCCATCACCTGTATCCGCGCGATGCGTTACGACCGCGGCGACGACATCGGGTTTCTCGCGTCCCCCGTGTTCCACGTGGCCGCGCTCGGTTCCGTCGCCCCGATGCTGATGCTCGGGGGTACCACGGTGATTCACCCCCTCAAAGCGTTCAACCCCACCGAGATGCTCGACGTGTGGGAGCAGGAGCGGATCACGACGGTGTTCCTCGTGCCGGTGCAGTGGCAGGCCGTCTGCGCCGACCCGACCGTCCGGGGTCGCGATCTCGCCCTCCGAGTCATCAGCTGGGGGGCGGCGCCCGCATCGGATACGGTGCTGCGCGCCATGGCGGACACGTTCCCGCGGGCGCTCATAGTCGCGGTGTTCGGGCAGACCGAGATGTCGCCCATCACCTGTGTCCTCGACGGTGACGACGCGATCCGCAAGCTGGGCTCGGTGGGCAAGCCGATCCCGACGATCCAGACGCGCGTCGTCGACGACGACATGAACGACGTCGCACCCGGGACCGTCGGCGAGATCGTCTACCGCGGACCGACGATGATGCTGGAGTACTGGCAGAACCCGGCCGCCACGGCGGACGCGTTCGCAGGCGGGTGGTTCCATTCCGGAGATCTGGTGCGACAGGACGACGAAGGATTCGTCTACGTCGTCGACCGGAAGAAGGACATGATCATCTCCGGCGGCGAGAACATCTACTGCGCCGAGGTGGAGAACGTCCTGTTCGGACACCCGCGGATCCGGGAGGCCGCCGTCGTCGGCCGGCCCGATCCCAAGTGGACCGAGGTGCCCGTCGCCGTCGTCGCACTCGACGACGAGGGATCCGACCTCACCGTGGAAGAACTCGCGGCGTGGCTCGACGACAAGCTCGCCCGGTACAAGCACCCGAAAGACGTCGTGATCGTCGACGCTCTGCCCCGCAACGCCAGCGGCAAGGTCGTCAAAGGCGAGCTCCGAAAGGCCCACGGCGCAACCGGCGTCGCGGTCGTCTGACCTCGTATCGAACATCTCGAGGCCGGTCCCCGCTCTGCGGTGACCGGCAACGGGGGAGGACCGCGTGACATTCGAGTTGCCACCCGCCAAAGGGCCCGTGAGTCATTTCGCCAACGAAGTCGGCGCACTCATCGGATTCTCCATCGCGACCACGGTGGCCGCGGTACGAGTTCTGGTGCGGCGCAAGCTGGCCTGGCGGGAACTGCTGGACCAGGCCTGGCGGCTCGCGTCGGTCACGTCGGCGCCCGCCCTGCTGTTGATGATCCCCATCGGAGTCCTCATCGCTGTCACGATCGGTAGCCTCGCCGGTCAGCTCGGCGCCGAGGGGTACACCGGGGCGGTCGTGGGGTTCGTGATCGTCGGGCAGGCGTCCGCCCTGGTCTGCGCGCTGATGCTGGCCGGGGTCGGAGGGTCCGCGATCTGCGCCGACCTCGGCTCGCGGACGATCCGCGAAGAGGTCGAGGCCATGGAGGTGCTCGGGCTCAACGTGATCGAGCGGCTCGTGGTCCCGCGCGTGCTCGCAGCGGTGATCGTCGGCATCGCACTCTGCGCGATGGTCACCGCCGTCGGAGTGTCGGCCTGCTTCCTCTTCCAGGTGATCGTCCAGAACAGTTCGGCGGGAAGCTTTCTCACTGCACTGTCCCAATACACGCGGTTGTCGGATTTCGTGGTCGCCCTCGTCAAATCGATGGCGTTCGCGGTGACGTCGGCGCTTGTCGCCAGTTTCAAGGGGCTGCACGCCAAGGGCGGGCCCAGCGGTGTCGCCGACGCCGTCAACGAGGCCGTCGTTCTGGCCTTCATCCTGGTCTTCATCGTCAACACCGTGCTCAGTCAGCTCTATTCCGTTCTCGTCGTCCCGGTAGGTGGTTACTGATGGTCGTGAGCACCAGATGGCCCGCAGTGCACTGGGTGCGGGCCCGGGCCCGTCAGCCCCTGGACCTGATGACGGGGCTGGGCCGGGAATTCACGTTCTACGGCAGCGTGATCGCCGGAGTTCCCCTCGCGATCGTGAAGTACTGGCGGCACATCATGCGTCAGATCGGCGACATCAGCTTCGGCGGTGCCACGCTGCTCGCCGGCGGCGGCGCGATCGGTGTCGTCTTCGCGATGTCCGCCGTCGCCGCGACGCAGGTGGGCATCGAGGGGCTGCGCGGACTGGACCTGCTCGGCATGGGATCCCTGTCCGGACTCCTGTCGGCGATCCTCAACACCCGCGAACTGGCGCCCGTGATCGCCAGTATCGCGCTCGCGGCGAAGGTCGGAACCGGGTTCACCGCGCAACTCGGCGCCATGCGCATCTCGGAGGAGATCAGTGCGCTGGACGCGATGGCGATCCGGTCGCTGCCGTTCCTCGCGAGCACACGACTCGTCTCGTGCCTGATCTGTGTGGTCCCGTTGTACGTCGTCGGCCTGTTGTCGTCGTACCTGGCTTCGCGGCTGGTGATCGTCACGTTCGGCGGGCAGTCGGCCGGAACGTACGACTACTACTTCCATCTCATGCTCACCCCCACCGACGTCGCGTACTCGTTCGTCAAGGCCGTCGTGTTCGCGACGATCATCGCGCTCGTCCACTGCTCGTACGGGTACCACGCGCACGGCGGCCCCGAGGGCGTCGGCCGTGCGGCCGGACGCGCGTTGCGGACCAGCATCCTCGCCATCGGCATCGTCGATCTGCTGCTCACGCTCTCGCTGTGGGGCCTCGTCCCGTCCGCCCCCGCCCTGGGGTTGCCGTGATGCGCGGTCGCCCGGGTGGGCCGGGCACCGGCGCACTCGCAGTGCGGGGGGTGATCGGAGTGGCGGTCCTGATCCTGGGATCGGCATTGCTGGTCGGTTTCGGCACCGGAACGATCGTCACCGATCCCGTGGTGACAGCGACACTTCCGGCCGACGCCGGTGCAGTGAAGTCGCACACCACGGTGTCCTACAAGGGGGCGACCGTCGGAACCGTGTCGAGTGTCGACCCCGGAATGAACGAGACGGGCATGGACATCAGTCTCCGCCCCGAGCAGATGCGCCACATCCCGGCGTCCGTCCAGGTGCGGGTCGTGCCCCGCACGCTGTTCGGCGACCAGACTGTCGAGCTGGTGTCGACCGCCGGAACCGGCGGCGCCCGACTCGAGGCCGGCGCGCGGCTGCAACCCGACACCTCAGCCGAGACCGTCCAGATGTACGACCTGTACTCGAAGGTCTACGACATGCTGTCGCGGGTGAAGCCCGAGCAGATGCAGGCCGCACTCAGCGCCGTCGCCGACGCGTTGCGGGGTCGCGGCGAGCGGTTGGGGCACACTATCGACAGCCTCCACGCTGTGGCGACATCCACCGCGCCACTCGTCGAGTCGGTCGCGGAGCGGGCTCCGCAGATCGCCCGGATCAGTGAGCAACTGGCCGCGGCCGCGCCGGACGTCCTCGCCGCCATGGACGCCGCGGTGTCGCTGTCGAGCACTCTCGTCGAGAACACCGACAGCTTCACCGGTTTCCTCGCCGCCTCGCTCGTCGTCTCGAGGAATTCCGGCGACGTCCTGGAACAGAACGCGGACAACATGATCGCGGTGGCCCTGAACGTCTCGCCGACCCTGGGCACGATGGCCAGCAAGTCCGATCTGCTGCGGGCCACCCTCGACGAGGCAGGCCCGTTCGGCGAGGCCGGTGCCGCCGTCTTCTCCACCGGCAAATTCGCGGTCCGCGTCGCCGCGGACCTGTCCAACCCGCGGCCCTACACGTCGGCCGACTGCCCGCAGTATCCCGGCATGGACGGACCGAACTGTGGGGGAGGTGGCGGAGGATGAGCGTCCGGAACTCGGCAATCAAACTCGCGATCTTCGGTGTCCTCGGCATCCTCTCGGCAGTGCTCGTCGTGAACACGCTGCGGGTGCCGGTGGAGGGGCAGACCGTCACGTACAAGGCGTTGTTCACCGACGCCCAGGGTGTCACTCCCGGCAGCGACGTCACCATCGCCGGTGTGCGGGTGGGACGTGTCGATTCGATCGACATCGTCGACGGCGACGCCGGAAGTGCCACCGCCCTGGTGGACTTCGAGGTGCAGCGCGATCAGGAACTTCCCGCCGACACCACCGTCGCCATCCGATACGGCGACCTGTTGGGGGTCCGGTATCTCGATCTCGCGGCCGGGCCGTCGGACGAGGGCACCCTCGAGGAGGGCGACACGATCCCGCTCGACCGAACGTCGCCCGCCCTCGACCTCACCAGCCTCTTCAACGGATTCAAGCCACTGTTCGACGCCATCGACCCGAAACAGGTCAACGCACTCGCAACCGAAGTAGTCGCGGTGTTCGACGGCAGGAAGACGAGCATGGAAACTCTGCTGCGCAGGGTGGCGGACGTCACCGGCAACCTGGCGAATCACGATCAGCTGATCGGCGACCTCATCCGGAACCTCGAGGTGGTGGTGGGAACGGCGGCGGCGCGGGGTCCCGAACTGTCCCACCTGGTCGACAGCCTCACCCAGTTCACCGGGATGCTGGCCGAGAACAACGAGGTTCTCATGGACACCCTCGATCAGAGTGCGGCGGTGAGCCGCTCGGCGCTGCAGATCGTGGACGGGCGCGTCCCGGAGCTCAGCCGCACCGTGGAACAACTTCACTCACTGACGGGGGCGATGCTGGGCGCGAACCCGGAATTCGATCACCTGATGGTGGCCATGCCGGAGTTCTTCTCGTCCGTCGACCGCTCGGGCTCGTACGGCTCGTGGCTCAACATCTACCTGTGCACCTTCATCGTCAACGTCGACGGTCGCGAAGGCGCCCCTCGGACCCGACCTGCATTCGAGGTACTGCCAATGAGTGTCACCGAGAACGTGCGCGACGTGTGGGACTCGCTGGCCGGAAATCAGCGCGTGCGGCCCGTCAACCCGCTGATCGTCGGAATCGCGGGAATTCTCGCGGCGACGCTGGCGCTGGCGCTGGTTCTGGTGATCCCGCGGGTGAGCTTCGCCGTGCGGACCGACGGCTACACAGCCGAACTCGCGAACGCTGCGGGCCTGACCGATTCGGACTACGTGTACGTGGCGGGGGTCCCCGCCGGCCGGGTCACCGGAGTGGACCTGGCGGGCGATCACGTGGTCGTGCACTTCCGGCTCGACGGTGAACGTCACCTCGGATCGACGACGTCCGCGGGGGTCAAGCTGTCGACCATCCTCGGCAAGCGCTATCTGGACGTCGCACCGTCGGGGCCGGGAGACCTGGGGGACGACGGGGTGATTCCACTCCGCCACACCAGCGTCCCGTATTCGCTCGACGACATCGGGTCGTCCGCGATCGAGACGGCGGACGAACTCGACCTCGGGGGACTGCAGAAGATGCTCGCGGTGGTGACGGAGACGTTGCCGCAGGACGCGAACCTCAACCGGGAGGCACTGGCGGGTGTGAGTGCGGCGTCCACGATCCTGGCGAAGAACGCCGATCAGGTCACGCAATTGCTCGACAGCTCGCGGACCCTCACGGACGTGCTGGTCGGTCAGCAGGGTCAGCTCACCACCCTGCTCGGTAACGCGGACGTCGTGATGAACACACTCGCCACCCGGCGTGCAGCCATCCGCCAGATGGTCGACGATCTTCAGGGGCTCGTCGCACAGGCATCCCAGTTCCTCGGCGAGAACACCGCCGAGCTGGATTCACTGCTCGTCAACGCGAGACAGGTGACGGACCGGCTGCAGGCGAACCTCGCCAACCTCGACGCGCTCCTCACCACGGGTGCACCCGCCGCGAGGGCGCTCGTGAACGCGACCGGAACCGGCGACTGGGCCGACGTCTCCGCGCCGTCGGCCGTCATCGCCGACAACCTGCTGTGCGTCGTCGGGCTGATCACGGGGTGCTCGTGAACGCGGGCATCGCGCGCAGGGCCGCCGGGATCGGCGGCGTGCTCGCGCTCGTGGTCGCGATCGTCGTGGCCGGCTGGCTGCTGATCTTCCGCACGTCGTCCACCGTCGTGCATTCCGAATTCGCCTACGTCAACGGCGTGTTCCCCGGCACCAAGGTCTCGGTGCTCGGGGTTCCGGTCGGCACCGTCGAGGCGGTCGAGCCGAGAGGCGCGACCGTAATGGTCACGATGTCCGTCGCGTCGGACATCGTGCTGCCCGCGGACGCGAACGCGTACGTGCTGGTGACGTCTGCGATCGGTGAGCGTTTCGTCGAACTCGGCCCCGCGTACACCGGCGGCCCGGTGTTCGAGAGTGGGCAGACCATTCCACCCGAGCGCAGTCATTCGCCCATTACCTGGGACCAGTTGATGGACAGCGTCGACACCGTCGTCAAGGCACTCGGCCCGGACGGGGGTGACGCCGGTGCCGCGATCTCCGCTGCCGCCGCGTCCACGGACGGTCTCGGTCCCGCGATGAACGACGCCATCCGCACACTGTCGCAGGCGAGTTCGGTGATCGCAGGCAACAGCGCGGACGTCGGCGCGCTCGTCGACAACCTCGAGGTGCTCGTGAACGCGATCTCGTCGCGTCAGGCGCAGGTCGATTCGCTCGCCGGTTCGCTCACCGCGATCGGCGACGAGTTCGCCGGCCGGCAGTTCGCGATCGACGACACCGTTACCCAGTTGTCCACGCTCCTGGACCAGATCGACCAACTCGTGTCCGCCCGGGGCGGCGATGTCACCGCCGGAATCGACAACCTCGCGGGAGTGAGCGAGGTGCTGCAGAGACACGACACCGACCTCGCCGAGATCATGGACCTGGTGCCCTTGCTGATCGACAACATCCAGCGTGTGGTGACCCCGGACCAGCGTGCCCGCATCCGGCTGAACATCTCCACCAACCTGGCGCAGGCCGAGCCGACGTCCCCGCTCTGCGCGGTGGTCGATCCGATCCTCTGCCGCGGAGCGGGAATCACCAACCCGATTCAGTTTCCGCCCAGCATGTCCGACCCGTTCGGGCTGCGCGAACTCATGGTCGGAGGACGATGACGATCCGGACGAGAACGAAATCGCTGACGGCGGCGCTGATCGTCGGTATGGCGCTGCCAGTCGCGGGGTGTTCGCTGAGCCTGCAGGATCTGTCGGTGGGCCGTTCGCCGGACGGTCCGTCGTATCAGATCTCCGCGCAGTTCGACGGAGTAGATCGTGTCGTCCCCGGCGCCGAGGTCCGGGTGGGTCAAGAGGTGGTGGGCCGAGTCTCGGACGTGTCGACCCGGGACTTCACCGCTCGGATCGAGATGCGGATCCGCGACGACGTCCCGATACCGCAGGATGCGACGGCCCGGATCGAATTGCCCACGGCCCTCGGCAATCCCTTCGTCCGACTCGAGGTCGGGGACGCGGCGGGCGCGCCGATGAGCGAGGGTGACACCATCCCACTGGACCGGACGTCGCGCGGTCCCGACATCGAGAGCGGCCTGGCCGCGCTGGCCACCGTGCTGAACGGCAGCGGCATCGACCAGATGCACGCCATCATGAACGAATTGACCGTCGCCTTCGCGGGCCGCTCGGACAAGGTCCGGGAACTGGTGGACATGTTGAACGACACACTGGGCGTCGTCGACGACCATCGGGACGAACTCGACCGGGCGATGGTGGCGTCCAATGCCTTCGCGGCGGAACTCGCCGCCGGGCAACCGACCCTCGATCGGGCGATGACCGACCTGGCTCCTGCGGTGGACCTCCTGGTGTCGCAACGAGATCAGATCGTCGCGTTGATGGGGGAGGCGTCCCGTCTCAGCCGCGAGGCGCAACATGTCCTCGGCAGCGCCGGATCCGAACTGTCGGCCGAGATCAGCGACGCGGGGGCCGTGCTCACGGCACTCGACGGGTTCGAGTCACAACTCGCGCCGACGTTGAATTCGGTGGCGACGTTCCTCGGTGGATTCGCCGCGGCCACACCCGGTGATTACACGACGTTCGACGGAACGTTCGACGTCACCGCCGTCATCGCCAAGTTGCTCACCGGATCGGCTCCTCTCGAGGTGCCGGAAGCCCGCACGCTGCCCGAGGTACTCGGCGGAGGCGTCCGATGATGACACGTCACGTGGTGGCGCAGTTGGTCCTGTTCCTCGTGATCTCGATCGCCGCGATGCTGTTCGGGCTGCGGTACGTCGCCGGCCCGGACACGTTCGGAAGTCCCATTCACCTGAGTGCGCGGCTCGACCACGCCGCCGGCCTCGCCCAGGGAGCGTCCGTCAATTATCGCGGCGTCGGAGTGGGCACGATCAGCTCCGTCGACGTGAACCCCGAAGGAACGGGCGTCGTCCTCGGCATCGAACTGCATCCCGGTACCCAGGTGCCGGCCGGCTCGACGGCGAAGATCACCACCGAGAACGCGATCGGCATCCAGGCGCTCGACATCATGCCCGACAGTGCGAACCCGCCGTACCTCGCGGACGGGGACGTCGTCGAGGTCCCGGAGGAGGGAATCCCGCGCTCGCTCGACGCGACCCTCGTCGAGACCACGGACCTCGTGAACTCGATGGACGTCACCGCTCTGTCGTCGCTGGCCGACACGTTCGGCACCGCCTTCGGGGGCACGGGGCCCCACCTGCAGAACCTGCTCGACGGTTCCGCCGAGATCGCCCGGACACTCGAAACCCGCACCGACGCAGTGTCGACCATCGTGAACAAGGGCATGCCGCTCCTGGACACCGCCGACCGCCTCACCGCCGCTCTGCCGGAATCGGCGAGCACCGCCCGGAGCGTCCTCGAGCAGTTGCGGGCGAACGACTCCGCGCTCGTCGACCTGCTCGGGCGCTCGCCGCAGACGATGGCGAGCTTGGACTCGTTGCTGTCGGGAAATCGGGACTCACTGGGCGCCCTGATGGCGAATCTGGTTCTCCCCACCCGGATCGTCGGTGACCGCACACCCTCCCTCGACTACGGCCTGACGATCATGCCCGGCGCGCTGCCGAAGATCGCGTCGATCGAGAAGGGCGGACTCGCGGACCTACTTTTGGTCGGAACGCAGGGGCCGATGTGCGTGTACGACGCCCCCCGCCGTCTCGTGACCGACGCGGAACCGAGTCAGCCCGCCCTGGACTGGACGTGCCAGTCGCAGCAGTACCTGGAGCAACGGGGCGCCGTGAACGTTCCGCGACCGGACGACCTGGGTCAGGAGAACACGACGAGGAACGGCGGCGTCTACGGACCACCGGCTGCGGACGATCCGCTGGTGATCGAGCCGCCACTCACGGGGCACACCCCACGCTAGGTCCGTGCACGAGCCGAGGAGCGAACATCGATGAGCAAACCGACGGGTGTAGGGGCGGACGGTGTCGACACGGCCGGCCGTATCAGGAGACTCACCCAGGCCGCACTCAATGCCGACGTCACCATCGGCCGCGTCGACGGGGTGGCCCACGAGATCGGGACGTCCCTCGACGAATTCGCCCGCGTGCTGGGCAGGTTCGACGCGTTGCTGGACAAGTTCGCCGACGGGCTCGACACGTTCGCAGGCACGGTTCGGTCGGTGGACGGAGTCGTCGGATCGCTGACGGCCCCCGAACAGGACCTCGACGAGCTGCTGCTGCGCGTCGGCCGGATCGTCGAGACGGTCGACTGGCTGCTGACCCCCGCGACGGCGGTGCGTCACCGGTTGGCCGGGATCAGATTCTTCTGAGCTCCGGTATACGTAGGGGCTACGCCGGGTTGCCCGCGGCCCGGCGATAGCCGCGCACCGCCGGGTAGGTGAAGATCAGCAGCCCGGCGAGCGACCACGCAATCGTCTTGAGCAGGGGTTCCGCGACCGGTCCGCCCATCGACAGTCCCTTCATCGCGTCGATCGCGCACGACATCGGCTGGTTCTCCACGAACGGCTGAAGCCACGTGGGGTAGGCGCCTGTGGGTACGAATCCCGAGTTGAAGAACAGCAGGAGAGTGCACAGTAGGGAGAGGATTTCGACGAGCGGCGCCTTCGCCGCGTTGACGGCGAGGGCGGTCACCATCGTCGCGAAACTCACCCCGAACAGCAGCGGCAGGAGCATCAATGCGATACCGGCGAGAATGCCTTGATCGAACCGGAACCCGATGGCGAAACCGACGGCGATGATCAGCACCGTGGTGAGCATGATCCGCACGGATTCGGCCATCAGGCGGCTGATCAGGCCCGACGCGCGGTGCACGGGCAGCACCCAGAACCGGCTCAGGAGCCCGTCCGCCCATTCCTTCTTCAGCGACAGACCGCCCGCGATGGATCCGAACATCGCGCCGACGAGCGTAATCATCGGAACGGTCCCGAAGACGCTGTTGACCCCGGTGGCCTTGGTAATCGAGATTCCGAGCACCGCCCAGAACATCAGCAACATCAACGACGGGTACACGATCGCCTGAAGCATGGTGTACGGGTCGCGAGCCCATCGGAGCAGAAGTCGTCCGGTCTGCAGCAAGCTATGAGAGAACAGCGCGGCGAGGGAATTCTCCGGGTGAGGTTCGAGCACCTCGGGGAAGGTCACCGTCGCCGGTGTGTCGGATCGGTACTCGGTGGTCATCCGCGCCTCACATTCGACCAGATCGACAACGGGAGGAAAACCAAGGCAAATCCTGCGCACCACAGCAACGTAGGTGTCAGTAGCTGGAACGTGATCGTCCCATCGGTCATCGCGCGCATGGACGTGGAGAACTGTGAGATCGGCTGATTTCGCACGAAGCCCTGAGCCCATTCGGGGAATTGCGTCACCGGAACGAAACCGGACGAGAACATGCCGAGGATCAGTTGGGGGAGCGTCAGCGCTTGACTTGTGATCTCGGGGCTCCGGGTCAGGGTGCCGAGCGCATCGGCCCCCGTTGTGAGGGTGAATCCAATGGCCATGGCTAGTCCGCAGAACGCGGCAGTTTGTGCCACACCGCCATCGAATCGGAATCCGATCAGCAATCCGTATGCGATCGATGCTACGAGCGAAATCGCCGAATGTATGAAGCTGGCGGTCATCCGTGCCGCCAACGGAATTGCTGGGCCGATCGGCATCGTCTGGAACCGGGAGTTCATCCCGTTCGATGCCTCGGTAGCAGCTCGGTGCGCCGCCGAGATGGCGGTGAATGCCATGGCCTGCAGGACGATGATCGGCATGACGAACTGTGCGTAATCGATGCCCTGGAATTTCATCACCAGGCGTAGCGGCAGGTAGAAGCCGATGGTGAAGATTAATGGCGCCAACACTGCTATGAAGAACTGACCGGACACTGCCATCGTGTGCAGGTTGCGCTTGGACAGCGCAATCCACTGCTGGATGCTCGACGGTTGAGGCCGCCGGTGCTTTCCTTCGAGGGCACGCTCGAATCCGAGCTGGGCGGGCGCCGTCACGACGGCAGGCTCTCGTCGACGCGGACGTGACCGGTGAGGGAGAGGAAGACGTCGTCGAGGGACGGGCGCCGCAGGGCGATGTCGGCGAGCGTGACCCCGGCGAGGTCGAGGCGGCGCAGAACCTCGGCGAGGGTCTGGGCGCCGTGTTCGGCGGGAATCGACAGCCGGTCGGTGCCTTCTTCGATGGCCCGGCCGGGTGGGCAGAGGCTCGTGAGGATTTCGCGGACGCGCGGCAGGTCGTCGAGACTCACCGGGACGACCTCGCAGTAGCTTCCGCCGGTCCGGGCCTTCAGTTCGTCGGCCGTGCCCTCGGCGATCACGGTGCCTTTGTCGATGACGACGATGTTGTCGCTCAGCAGGTCGGCCTCTTCGAGGTACTGCGTGGTCAGCAGGATCGTGATGCCCTGCTCTTTCAGAGCGGATACGAGGGACCACACGCCCTGGCGGCTGCGGGGGTCGAGGCCGGTGGTGGGCTCGTCGAGGAACACCACCTCGGGACGGATCACGAGGCCACAGGCGATGTCGACGCGCCGGCGCATACCGCCGGAGTACCCGGACACCTTCCGGTCACCCGCTTCGAGCAGATCGAACTGGCTCAGGAGGTCCTGCGCGCGCGATTTCGCGGACGCCTTGGGCAGGCCCATCAGGCGGCCGAACAGCACCAGATTCTCGCGGCCGGTCAGCGACTCGTCGAGGGCGGCGTACTGACCCGTCATCATGATGCTGCGCCGGACGTTCGCCGACTCCTCGACGACGTCGTGTCCGGCTACGAACGCGCGGCCCGCATCGGGCCGCAGCAGAGTGGACAGCACGTTGACGGTGGTGGTCTTCCCTGCGCCGTTGGGGCCCAGGATGCCCAGGACCGTGCCGCGGGGCACCTCGAAGCTCACACCCCGCAACGCTGCTACGTCACCGAAGGATTTCTCGATTCCCTCGACAAGAACGGCGGTGTCAGGTGCTGGCATGTCCCGAGTATGTCACGCGAAGAGGGTGATCAAGGCAGACCGGGGAACACCTTCGCGCCCGACGAAGGGGAGGGGAAAACTTCTGTAACGCGTAAAGACAGGTACACGATAAATGCCGGACGTCTGTACCACTTCGGCCCCGGCGACCACGGCGGAAACCGATCCCGTCCGGCCGGAAGGGCGTGCTGTGCCGTGACGTTCCGGCTCCGGGGAAGTGCCACACGGTAATTCGGGCCACCCCCACGAACTCCGGAACGAATGTGAGCTTCGACATGTGCCTTTCGCGCTCTACCGCGGCGTGACCCACGTCGTGATGTCGGCGTGAACCACCTCTACTCCCTGCCGGTCGAAGATGCGCACGGGCACGACCACGTGGGTGCCCTCGGTGATCGCGGCGAAGTCCGGCAGCTCCCGCAGTTCCGCGACGGCGCGCAGCGTTCCGTTCGCCTTGGCGAGGTAGTCGACCGTCATCGACTTCGGGATCCACCGGTGGGTCGACGGCACGGTCGCCTCGGACAGCATGCCCATGGCGGCCTCGGCGAGGTTGCACGCCGCGATCGCGTGGAACGTGCCCAGGTGGTTGCGGACGCCCCACCATTTCGGTGCGCGGACTTCGCAACGGCCCGGCCGCATCTCGACGACGCGGGGGAGTACCGAGCCGAAGTAGGGGACGCGCAGACACATGCCGACAGAGAAGAGGACGTGCCCGAGCGCGTTGTCGGGGAGCTTCTGCCACGCGGCGAACGTGGGACTCGAGGTAGTCATGCCCGTATCTTACTTCAGAGTAAGTTCGGTCGAGTACGAGAGGAATCGAGCCCGGTTTGAAGTCTCCCGCCCGGTACGGCATACTGGTCGGGTTGCCTTGTCTGGGACGCGATCGTTTGCGGCCCGAAACAGGTGGGGTGAAACGTCGCGGTGTAGATCACATGACCTGCTCGCGGCCACATGCAAGACGGAAGCAGTACCTACTGGCACTCGAATTCGAGTGCATCCGGTGCGCGTTCCCGGCCCGAAAAGCTGAAAAGTTCCGGGTCGGAGAATGAGTGGGAGGGCGACACGCCCGACCGCGTGTACCGGAGAACCATGACAGATGAACAGCGGCAGCGGATCGGGTGTGTCCCGGTCGCCTAGCGTTCGGACAGTTGCGGCCCAGGTAAGGGACTGTGCAGACGAGGTAGTTCGGCCCGACTCGGGTGGGACTACGAAACGCGGCAAGAAAAGGACACTAAGCGTGGCGGGACAGAAGATCCGCATCAGGCTCAAGGCCTACGACCATGAGGCGATCGACGCGTCAGCGCGCAAGATCGTCGAGACGGTGACCCGTACCGGGGCCCGCGTCGTTGGACCCGTGCCGTTGCCGACCGAAAAGAACGTGTACTGCGTCATCCGCTCGCCGCACAAGTACAAGGACTCGCGCGAGCACTTCGAGATGCGTACTCACAAGCGGCTTATCGACATCCTCGACCCGACGCCCAAGACGGTTGACGCGCTCATGCGCATCGACCTTCCGGCCAGCGTCGACGTCAACATTCAGTGAGCGCGGCGGAGACAAAAACAATGACTGATACCAAGATCAAGGGAATCCTGGGCACCAAGCTCGGCATGACCCAGGTCTTCGACGAGAACAACCGGGTCGTTCCGGTCACCGTCGTGAAGGCCGGACCGAACGTCGTGACCCAGATTCGTACCGAAGAGCGTGACGGCTACAGCGCCGTGCAGCTCGCGTTCGGCGCCATCGACCCGCGCAAGGTGAACAAGCCGACTTCCGGCCAGTTCGCCAAGGCCGGCGTCACCCCGCGCCGCCACGTTGTGGAGCTCCGCGTTGCCGACACCTCGGAGTACGAGGTCGGCCAGGAACTTACCGCCGAGGTCTTCGAGGACGGCGCCTACGTCGACGTCACCGGAACCAGCAAGGGTAAGGGCTTCGCCGGAACCATGAAGCGTCACGGCTTCGCCGGTCAGGGTGCATCGCACGGTGCGCAGGCCGTTCACCGTCGCCCCGGTTCCATCGGTGGTTGCGCCACTCCGGGCCGCGTGTTCAAGGGCATGCGCATGTCCGGCCGCATGGGTAGCGACCGCATCACGACGCAGAACCTCTCCGTTCACAAGGTGGACGCCGAGAACGGCCTGCTGCTGATCAAGGGTGCGATCCCCGGCCGCAAGGGTGGCCTCGTGATCGTCAAGAGTGCAGTGAAGGGTGGTGCACGAGCATGACCAGCACCGAGACATCGACGACCAAGCTGACGCTGGACGTCAAGGTCGCCGGCGGCAAGACCAACGGCACCGTCGATCTCCCCGCGGAGATCTTCGACGCGCCTGCCAACATCGCGCTTCTCCACCAGGTTGTCGTCGCGCAGCTCGCTGCTGCACGTCAGGGCACCCACGCCACCAAGACCCGCGGCGAGGTTCGCGGCGGTGGCAAGAAGCCGTACCGCCAGAAGGGCACCGGCCGCGCTCGTCAGGGCTCGACCCGTGCACCGCAGTTCGCCGGCGGTGGCACCGTCCACGGCCCGCAGCCGCGCGACTACAGCCAGCGGACCCCCAAGAAGATGAAGGCCGCCGCCCTGCGCGGAGCCCTCTCCGACCGGGCCCGCAACGAGCGCATCCACGTGATCACCGAACTGGTTGCCGGTCAGACTCCGTCCACGAAGTCCGCCCGCACCTTCCTCGGCGAGATCTCGGACCGCAAGAAGGTCCTGCTCGTCGTCGGACGCGAGGACATCGCGGCCTGGAAGAGCGTGCAGAACCTGGACGGCGTGCACCCCATTGCACCCGACCAGCTCAACACCTACGACGTGCTCAACAGCGATGATGTCGTCTTCAGCGTCGAGGCGCTGAACTCGTTCATCCACGGGCCCGCCGAGACCGCCCAGGAAGAGAACAAGGAGGAGGGCAAGTGAGCACCATCGCCGATCCCCGCGACATCCTGCTCGCCCCGGTCATCTCCGAGAAGTCCTACGGACTGATCGAGGAAGGCACCTACACCTTCCTGGTGCACCCGGACTCGAACAAGACGCAGATCAAGATTGCCGTCGAGAAGATCTTCGGCGTCACCGTGACCAGCGTCAACACCGCCAACCGTCAGGGCAAGCGCAAGCGGACCCGGTTCGGTTACGGCAAGCGCAAGGACACCAAGCGCGCGCTCGTGACCCTCTCGGCCGACAGCAAGCCCATCGAGATCTTCGGAGGACCGGTCGCGTAAGCGCCCGGGACTTGACGAGACATAGAGGACGAGAAGACTCATGGCAATCCGTAAGTACAAGCCGACTACCCCGGGCCGTCGTGGCTCGAGCGTCTCGGACTTCGCCGAGATCACTCGGTCGACCCCCGAGAAGTCGCTGGTTCGCCCGCTCCACGGACGCGGTGGACGTAACGCACACGGTCGTATCACCACCCGGCACAAGGGTGGCGGACACAAGCGCGCCTACCGGCTGATCGATTTCCGTCGCAACGACAAGGACGGCGTGCCGGCCAAGGTCGCTCACATCGAGTACGACCCCAACCGCACCGCGCGTATCGCCCTGCTGCACTACGCGGACGGCGAGAAGCGCTACATCATCGCCCCCAAGGGCCTGGCCCAGGGTGCTCCGGTCGAGTCCGGCGCAGGCGCCGACATCAAGCCCGGCAACAACCTGCCCCTGCGCAACATCCCGACGGGTACCACCATCCACGCGGTGGAACTCCGCCCGGGTGGCGGCGCCAAGATGGCCCGCTCGGCCGGATCCAGCATCCAGCTGCTCGGTAAGGAAGGCACCTACGCCACGCTGCGTATGCCGTCCGGCGAAATCCGTCGTGTCGACGTTCGCTGCCGCGCCTCGATCGGTGAGGTCGGCAACGCCGAACAGTCGAACATCAACTGGGGCAAGGCCGGCCGTATGCGCTGGAAGGGCAAGCGCCCGACCGTCCGTGGTGTCGTGATGAACCCGGTCGACCACCCGCACGGTGGTGGTGAGGGTAAGACCTCCGGTGGTCGCCACCCGGTCAGCCCGTGGGGCAAGCCCGAGGGCCGCACCCGCAAGAACAAGGCGAGCGACAAGCTCATTGTCCGTCGTCGCCGTACCGGCAAGAACAAGCGCTAGGAGGGAGTGAAGGATGCCACGCAGCCTCAAGAAGGGCCCGTTCGTCGATGACCACCTCCTCGCGAAGGTGGACGTGCAGAACGAAAAGGGAACCAAGCAGGTCATCAAGACCTGGTCCCGTCGTTCCACGATCATCCCGGACTTCATCGGCCACACGTTTGCGGTTCACGACGGCCGCAAGCACGTCCCCGTGTTCGTTTCCGACTCGATGGTCGGACACAAGCTCGGAGAGTTTGCACCGACCCGCACGTTCAAGGGTCACATCAAGGATGATCGGAAGGCGAAGAGGCGATGAGCAACACCGAAACCGCCAACCCGACCGCCAAGGCAGTAGCGCGCCACGTGCGCGTCACGCCGATGAAGGCGCGTCGTGTTGTGGACCTGGTCCGCGGGCGTTCGGTTGAAGACGCCCTGAACATCCTGAAGTTCGCGCCGCAGGCAGCGAGCGAGCCGGTCGCCAAGGTGATCGCCTCCGCAGCAGCCAACGCCGAGAACAACCTCGACCTCGACCCGAGCACGCTTGTCGTCGCCACGGCGTTCGTGGACGAGGGCGCGACCCTCAAGCGGTTCCAGCCGCGTGCACAGGGACGTGCGTTCCGTATCCGCAAGCGCACCAGTCACATCACCGTGATCGTGGAGAGCCTGCCGAAGACCGGAACATCGACCCGTAATCGCCGGAAGGGAAGTGCTCAGTAGTGGGCCAGAAAATCAACCCGCACGGCTTCCGCCTCGGCATCACCACCGACTGGAAGTCTCGCTGGTACGCAGACAAGCAGTACGCGGAGTACGTCAAGGAAGACGTCGCGATCCGTAAGCTCCTCGCCACCGGCATGGAGCGCGCGGGCATCGCGAAGGTCGAGATCGAGCGCACCCGTGACCGTGTGCGTGTGGACATCCACACCGCTCGCCCGGGCATCGTCATCGGCCGCCGCGGCGCCGAAGCCGATCGCATCCGTTCCGAGCTCGAGAAGCTGACCGGCAAGCAGGTCCAGCTGAACATCCTCGAGGTCAAGAACGCCGAGGCCGAGGCTCAGCTCGTCGCACAGGGTGTGGCCGAGCAGCTCTCGAACCGAGTCGCCTTCCGTCGCGCCATGCGCAAGGCCATCCAGTCGGCCATGCGTCAGCCCAACGTCAAGGGCATCCGCGTTCAGTGCTCCGGTCGTCTCGGCGGCGCCGAGATGTCCCGGTCGGAGTTCTACCGCGAAGGCCGTGTGCCGCTGCACACGCTTCGTGCGGACATCGACTACGGCCTCTACGAGGCCAAGACCACCTTCGGCCGCATCGGCGTGAAGGTCTGGATCTACAAGGGCGACATCGTCGGTGGCAAGCGTGAGCTGGCCGCCAACGTGGCTGCTCCCGCAGGCGACCGCCCGCGTCGTGAGCGTCCGAGCCGTCCCCGTCGTTCCGGTGCCACCGGCACCACCGCGACCAGCACCGAGGCCGGCCGCGCAGCGACCGCCACTGCCGATGCACCCGCTACGACTGAACAGAAGGAGGGCTGACGCATGTTGATCCCACGGCGGGTCAAGCACCGCAAGCAGCACCATCCGAGCCGTTCGGGTGCCGCCAAGGGTGGAACCCAGGTGACCTTCGGTGACTACGGCATCCAGGCTCTCGAGCCGGCCTACATCACCAACCGGCAGATCGAGTCCGCTCGTATCGCCATGACCCGGCACATCAAGCGTGGCGGCAAGATCTGGATCAACATCTTCCCGGATCGCCCCCTCACCAAGAAGCCGGCCGAAACCCGCATGGGTTCCGGTAAGGGTTCGCCCGAGTGGTGGATCGCGAACGTCAAGCCCGGTCGCGTGATGTTCGAGATGAGCTACCCCAATGAGGAGATCGCTCGTGAGGCCCTGCGCCGCGCGATGCACAAGCTCCCGTGCAAGTGCCGGATCGTGACAAGGGAGGAGCAGTTCTGATGGCTACTGGAACCCCAGCCGCAGAGCTCCGCGAGCTCACCGAAGAAGAGCTGGTCACCCGGCTTCGTGAGTCGAAGGAAGAGCTGTTCAACCTTCGTTTCCAGATGGCAACGGGTCAGATGGACAACAACCGTCGACTTCGTACCGTTCGTCACGAGATCGCGCGTATCTACACCGTTCTGCGTGAGCGTGAGCTCGGGCTGGCCGTTGGTCCGGACGCAGGTGACGCGGCATGAGTGAGGAAAAAGCAGTGAGCACTGAAGAGCGCGGCAGCCGCAAGGTCCGCACCGGATACGTCGTCTCCGACAAGATGGAGAAGACGATCGTGGTCGAGCTCGAAGACCGGGTCAAGCACCCGCTCTACGGCAAGATCATCCGGCGCACCAGCAAGGTGAAGGCGCACGACGAGAACGGCGTCGCAGGCATCGGTGACCGCGTGCAGCTGATGGAGACCCGTCCGCTGTCCGCGACCAAGCACTGGCGTCTCGTCGAGGTCCTCGAGAAGGCCAAGTAAGAAACCGAATAATGTATCCAGTACGATGGTGGGGTTGCCTTGCGGCAGACGCACGGCAACCCCACCGTTGTGCCGCCCACCCGGGCGGCCCCTCTCGCAGGGCACGGGTACAGACCGCGCACGTCGGGTCGGAAATCTGCCGTGCAACAGTCCAGGTCAAGGAGAAGTAAGTGATTCAGCAGGAGTCGCGGCTGCGCGTCGCCGACAACACGGGTGCCAAGGAGATTCTCTGCATCCGCGTTCTCGGTGGTTCGTCTCGCCGCTACGCCGGGATCGGTGACATCATCGTCGCCACCGTCAAGGACGCCATCCCGGGTGGAAACATCAAGAAGGGCGAGGTCGTCAAGGCCGTCATCGTCCGTACCACCAAGGAGCGTCGCCGTCCGGACGGGTCGTACATCAAGTTCGACGAGAACGCCGCCGTCCTCATCAAGCCGGACAACGATCCCCGTGGCACCCGCATCTTCGGCCCCGTCGGCCGTGAGCTGCGTGAGAAGAAGTTCATGAAGATCGTCTCGCTCGCCCCGGAGGTGCTGTGATGAAGGTGCACAAGGGTGACACCGTGCTGGTCATCGCCGGCAAGGACAAGGGCGCGAAGGGCAAGGTCATCCAGGCCTACCCCGCGACCAACAAGGTCCTCGTCGAAGGCGTGAACCGCATCAAGAAGCACACCGCGGTTTCCGCGAACGAGCGCGGAGCCTCCTCCGGCGGCATCGTCACGCAGGAAGCCCCGATCCACGTTTCCAACGTCGCGGTCGTCGACTCGGACGGCAACCCCACCCGCGTGGGCTACCGGACCGACGAAGAGTCCGGCAAGCGCGTTCGGATTTCCCGGAAGAACGGGAAGGACATCTGACATGACCTCCACTGAGAACAAGATCCAGCCGCGCCTGAAGACTCGCTACCGCGAGGAGATCAAGGCTGCGCTGAACACCGAGTTCGACTACGCCAACGTGATGCAGATCCCCGGCGTCGTCAAGGTCGTCGTCAACATGGGTGTCGGTGACGCCGCGCGCGACGCCAAGCTGATCAACGGTGCCGTCAACGATCTCGCTCTGATCACCGGTCAGAAGCCCGAGATCCGCAAGGCACGCAAGTCCATCGCGCAGTTCAAGCTCCGCGAGGGAATGCCGATCGGTGCCCGCGTCACGCTGCGTGGCGACCGCATGTGGGAGTTCCTGGACCGTCTCGTGTCCGTCGCGCTTCCCCGCATCAGGGACTTCCGCGGCCTGTCGGGCAACCAGTTCGACGGCAACGGCAACTACACGTTCGGCCTGAACGAGCAGTCGATGTTCCACGAGATCGACGTGGACAAGATCGACCGCCCGCGCGGCATGGACATCACCGTGGTGACCACCGCGACCAACAACGAAGAAGGCCGTGCCCTGCTGAAGCACCTCGGCTTCCCGTTCAAGGAGAACTGAGCTAATGGCTAAGAAGGCATTGGTCAACAAGGCCAACAAGAAGCCCAAGTTCGCGGTGCGCGCCTACACCCGCTGCCAGCGCTGCGGCCGTCCGCACTCGGTGTTCCGCAAGTTCGGCCTGTGCCGAATCTGCGTCCGTGAGATGGCGCACGCCGGCGAGCTGCCCGGCGTTCACAAGAGCTCCTGGTGAGCCGGTGACGCCGTCGCCTCGGCGGCGGCGTCACCCCACAGACTTCCGGTTCGTAACCTCGGACCGGGAAACGTAAGACCTACTTCGCGATAGGCCTGCGCCGGAATCGGCAGAGGGAACCGTTGTGAGAAAGGTAGAGGTCAACCTCATGACCATGACCGACCCCATCGCAGACTTCTTGACGCGTCTGCGCAACGCCAACACGGCGTACCACGATGAGGTGAAGTTGCCCCACTCGAAGATCAAGGCGAACATCGCCGAGATCCTCAAGCGCGAGGGTTACATCGCCGACTACCGCACCGAAGACGCCGAGGTGGGCAAGACCCTCATCGTCGACCTGAAGTACGGCCCGAGCCGTGAGCGCAGCCTTGCCGGCGTGCGTCGCGTCTCCAAGCCCGGTCTGCGTGTGTACGCGAAGTCCACCAACCTGCCCAAGGTTCTGGGCGGCCTCGGAGTGGCGATCATTTCCACGTCCACCGGCCTGCTCACCGATCGCCAGGCGGCCAATCAAGGAGTGGGCGGGGAAGTCCTCGCCTACGTCTGGTAAGGGAGGCCACCACAATGTCGCGTATTGGAAAGATTCCCGTCACCGTCCCCGGCGGCGTCGACGTCTCGATCGACGGCCAGGACGTCACGGTCAAGGGTCCCAAGGGCTCGCTGGCCCTGACGATCTCCGAGCCGATTGCCATTGCGAAGAACGACGACGGCACGCTCAGCGTGACTCGTCCGGACGACGAGCGTCGCAGCCGCGCGCTGCACGGTCTGTCTCGCACCCTGGTGCAGAACCTCATCACCGGTGTCACCGACGGTTACACCACCAAGATGGAGATTCACGGCGTCGGTTACCGCGTCGCTCTCAAGGGCAAAGACCTCGAGTTCGCACTCGGCTACAGCCACCCGGTTCCGATCGAGGCTCCGGAAGGCATCACCTTCGCGGTCGAGTCGCCCACCAAGTTCTCGGTGTCGGGCATCGACAAGCAGAAGGTCGGGCAGATCTCGGCCAACATCCGTCGTCTCCGTCGTCCGGACCCGTACAAGGGCAAGGGCGTGCGTTACGAGGGTGAGCAGATCCGCCGCAAGGTCGGAAAGACGGGTAAGTGATATGAGCCAGACTGCAAACCAGAAAGCCAAGCGGATTCCGCTCGGCAAGGATGCGTCCACGAAGCGTCGCCTGTCGAAGGTGCGTCGTCACTTCCGTCTCCGCAAGAAGGTCTCCGGCACGCCCGAGCGTCCCCGCCTGGTCGTCAACCGGTCCGCGCGCCACATCCACGTCCAGCTCGTGGACGACCTCGCAGGCCACACCCTGGCTGCGGCGTCGACCACCGAGGCCGACGTGCGTGCAGCGGACGGCGACAAGAAGGCCCTCAGTGCGAAGGTCGGTCAGCTGATCGCCGAGCGCGCGAAGGCAGCCGGTGTCGAGGCCGTCGTGTTCGACCACGGTGGACACGGCTACCACGGTCGCATCGCGGCCCTTGCGGACGCAGCTCGCGAAGGCGGGTTGAAGTTCTGATGACCAAGACCGAGTACATGAACGGAAGGACAGCCTGATGCCGGGACGTCAGAGGCGTGACGGCGGAAGCGGACCCGCCGGACAGAATGGCCCCAACACCGGGGACAACCGCGGCGGCGGCGACCGTCGTGGTGGCGGTCGCGACGATCGTCGCGGCGGACAGTCGGCCGAGAAGTCGAACCACATCGAGCGCGTCGTCACGATCAACCGCGTATCGAAGGTCGTCAAGGGTGGTCGTCGCTTCAGCTTCACCGCGCTGGTGATCGTGGGCGACGGCAACGGACTGGTCGGCGTCGGCTACGGCAAGGCCAAGGAAGTTCCTGCGGCCATCCAGAAGGGCGTCGAGGAGGCTCGTAAGAGCTTCTTCCGCGTTCCGATGATCGGCAGCACCATCACGCACCCGGTTCAGGGTGAGGCCGCAGCGGGCGTCGTCATGCTGCGTCCGGCAAGCCCCGGTACCGGTGTCATCGCCGGTGGCGCGGTGCGTGCCGTGCTGGAATGCGCCGGCATCCACGACATTCTGTCGAAGTCGCTCGGTAGCGACAACGCCATCAATGTTGTGCATGCGACCGTTGCTGCGCTCAAGGGCCTGCAGCGCCCCGAGGAAGTTGCCGCTCGCCGCGGTCTCGCCCTCGAGGACGTTGCCCCCGCCGGCATGCTGCGTGCGCGCGCACAGGCTGGGAGCGTGAAGTAATGGCCGAACTCAAGGTCACTCAGATCAAGAGCACCATCGGTACCAAGCAGAACCAGCGGAACTCGCTGCGCACCCTCGGCTTGAAGGGCATCCGTCAGACGGTTGTCCGCGAGGACAATGCCCAGAACCGCGGTCTGATCAACGTGGTGCGCCACCTCGTCACAGTTGAGGAGGTCTAACCATGACCATCAAACTGCATCACCTGCGCCCCGCGCCGGGAGCCAAGTCCGACAAGATTCGTGTCGGTCGTGGTGAAGGCGGCAAGCGCGGCAAGACCGCCGGTCGCGGCACCAAGGGCACCAAGGCCCGCAAGAACGTGCCCGCCGCCTTCGAGGGTGGACAGATGCCGCTGCACATGCGTCTGCCCAAGCTCAAGGGTTTCACCAACCCGTTCCGCACCGAGTACCAGGTCGTCAACGTCGGCGACATCGCCCGTCTGTTCCCCGAAGGTGGACAGGTCACGGTCGAGGACCTCGTTGCCAAGGGTGCCGTCCGCAAGAACCAGCTCGTCAAGGTTCTCGGCGACGGCGACCTGACTGTCGCCGTCCAGGTGACGGTCGACAAGTTCACCGGCTCCGCCAAGGAGAAGATCGCTGCTGCCGGTGGTACCGCCACCGAGCTGTGAGCTATCACCGCTAGCCAGTAGATGGCCGCAGTACAGCCTCGCGCTGTACTGCGGCCATTTGCGGCTGTACGGGCAGCCCTGCCGCAGGTCTCCCAACTGTGCGTTCAGTTGCCACTGTTAGAGTTCTAGAGTTCATTCACGGACAAGTCTGCTTTCGACTCGTCTCCCCACCGTCGTGCCAGGAGGATCTTTGCTTTCCGCCTTCGTCTCGGCCCTCAGGACCCCAGACCTGAGGCGGAAGATCCTCATCGCGCTCGGTCTCGTTGCGCTCTATCGCATCGGTGCCGTGATTCCGTCGCCGGGCGTCGACTACGGGAACGTCCGAGCCTGTGTCGATCAGCTGTCGGGCGGTGACTCCGCGGGTATCTACTCGCTGATCAACCTGTTCTCCGGCGGCGCGCTACTCCAGCTGTCCATTTTCGCGATCGGCATCATGCCGTACATCACGGCCAGCATCATCGTCCAGCTGTTGACGGTCGTCATCCCGAAGTTCGAGGAACTTCGGAAGGAAGGCCAGTCCGGCCAGGCGAAGATGACGCAGTACACGCGTTATCTGTCGATCGCCCTGGCGATCCTGCAGGCCACCGGCATCGTGGCGCTCGCGTCGCGCGGCCAGCTGCTGCAGGGATGCCAGGAAGAGATCATCGCCGACAAGAGCATCTTCGGCCTCGTGATCATCGTGCTGGTCATGACCGCGGGCGCTGCTCTCGTCATGTGGTTCGGTGAGGTCATCACCGAGCGCGGTGTCGGTAACGGCATGTCGCTCCTGATCTTCTCGGGTATCGCGTCCCGCCTGCCGTCCGAGGGCAAGGCCATCCTGGACAGCCGTGGGGGACTGATCTTCGCGATCATCTGCGTCGCGGCCCTCGCCATCATCGCCGGCGTCGTGTTCGTCGAGCAGGGCCAGCGGCGGATCCCCGTGCAGTACGCCAAGCGCATGGTCGGCCGCAAGATGTACGGCGGTTCGTCGACGTACCTGCCGCTCAAGGTCAACCAGGCCGGCATCATCCCGGTCATCTTCGCGTCGTCGCTTCTGTATCTGCCGAACCTCATCGCGCAGCTCACCGGCGCCACGTCGTCCGCCGATCCCAGCTGGTGGCAGCGGATCATCAACGAGTACCTGGTGAATCCGAACAACCCGGTGTACATCGTCATCTACTTCGCGCTGATCGTGTTCTTCGTGTTCTTCTACGTCGCGATCACGTTCAATCCGGAAGAGCGCGCGGACGAGATGAAGAAGTTCGGCGGTTTCATTCCCGGTATCCGCCCCGGTCGCCCCACCGCGGACTACCTGAATTACGTGCTCAACCGCATCACCGTTCCCGGCTCGATCTACCTCGGCCTGATCGCGGTGCTGCCCCACTTCTTCCTGTCCGGAAGCCAGACCTCCAGCAGCATCTTCGGTGGTGCGGCCGTGCTGATTCTCGTCAGCGTCGCCCTGGACACGGTCAAGCAGATCGAAAGTCAATTGATGCAACGTAACTACGAAGGGTTCCTCAAGTGAGACTTGTCCTCCTTGGTCCTCCCGGTGCAGGCAAGGGCACCCAGGCCGCGATTCTGTCCGAGAAGCTCGGCGTCCCGCACATCTCGACGGGCGACCTGTTCCGCGCGAACATCGGCCAGGCCACCCCCCTCGGCCTCGAGGCGAAGAAGTACCTGGACGCCGGGGACCTGGTTCCCAGCGAGATCACCAACAACATGGTGAAGGCCCGTGTCGGCGAGCCGGACGCGGCCAACGGATTCCTCCTGGACGGCTTCCCCCGGACGGTCGACCAGGCTCAGGCGCTCGAGGCGATCCTCGCCGAGCTGAACACCAAGCTCGACGCAGTGCTGTCCTTCATCGTCGACGAGGACGTCGTGGTCGAGCGGATGCTGGCCCGTGGCCGCGCCGACGACAAGGAAGACGTCATCCGCAACCGGCTCCGGGTGTACCGCGAGGAGACCGCGCCGCTGCTGGACTACTACAAGGACCAGCTGGTGACCGTCGACGCCCTGGGCGAGGTCGACGAGGTCAACGCTCGTGCACTGGCAGCGTTGGGTAAGTAATGGGCTTCGGGCGTAAGCGCAAGGTCGTTCCGTTCCGGACCGCAGGCGAGCTCGACGCGATGGCGGCCGCCGGTGCCATCGTCGGTGCGGCTCTGGTGGCGGTCCGCGATGCGGCGAAGCCGGGTGTGAGCACGCTCGAACTCGACGAGGTGGCCGAATCGGTCATCCGCGGCGCAGGCGCCGTGCCCTCGTTCAAGGGCTACCACGGGTTCAGCGGATCGATCTGTTCGTCCGTCAACGATCGTGTGGTGCACGGGATTCCCTCGGCGGAAGACATTCTCGCCGAGGGAGACCTCGTCTCCATCGACTGCGGCGCCATTCTCGACGGCTGGCACGGCGACTCTGCGTGGACTTTCGGTGTCGGAGACATCATCGAAGCGGATCAGCAGCTCAGCGAGGCCACTCGGCTGTCCATGGAGGCGGGGATCGCGGCGATGCTTCCCGGCAACCGCCTCACCGACATCTCCCACGCCATCGAACTCGGCACCCGCGCCGCCGAGGTGGCGCACGACCGAAAGTACGGCATCGTCGACGGCTACGGCGGTCACGGCATCGGTCGCGAAATGCACATGGAGCCGTTCCTCGCCAACGAGGGCGCTCCGGGCAAGGGGCCGCAACTGGTGGTCGGCTCCGTTCTGGCGATCGAACCGATGTTGACCCTCGGCACCACCGATACCGTTGTCCTCGAGGATGATTGGACGGTCGTCACCTCCGACGGCACCCGTGCCGCGCACTGGGAGCACACGGTCGCGGTCACCGAGGATGGGCCGCGCATCCTGACCCTGCGTCCGGAGTAGCGGCCGGCCGCCGGAGGGCGCGGGCCTATACGTCGATAAGCAACGTCACCGGGCCGTCGTTGACGAGGCTGATTTCCATGTGTTCGCCGAACACGCCGGTCTCGACGGTCGCGCCCAGCTCGCGCAGGGCGCCGGTGAACTCGTCCACGAGTGGTTCCGCCACCGGCCTCGGCGCCGCGGCGGACCAGGACGGGCGCCGGCCCCGGCGGGTGTCCGCCATGAGCGTGAACTGACTGGCGACGAGCACCGGGGCGTCGAGGTCGGACGCGGACTGTTCGTTCTCCAGGATGCGCATGGTCCACACCTTCTTCGCGAGCAGAGCCGCCTTCGCCTCGTCGTCCGTATGGGTGACGCCGACCAGGACGAGCAGCCCGTGGCCGCCGGCCGGGGGAGTGATCCGTCCGACCTCGTCGCCGTCGACGCGGACCGACGCGGACGTCACTCGCTGTACCAGGGCGCGCACGCACACCATCCTTCGCATCGTGGCCGTGGGTATCGGAAGTCGAATTCTGCCGGGCGGGCGGCTCCGTCGGGGACCGCATTTGGCCTGGTGAGCAATTTCCCGTAACATGGATCAACGGTGCGCTATGCGTGCCGGTTGTCTGCGTGCCCAGTGCCGGATTCGATCCGGATTGTTCATGTTTCGGCCGGTGAAGATCCCATTGGGCGCCACGGTAACGGAAACAGATGCAATAAGCACGCCAAACCACATGGATCGCGGAGGATATGGCTAAGAAAGACGGGGCCATCGAGGTCGAGGGACGAGTAGTCGAGCCGCTGCCCAATGCGATGTTCCGCATTGAGCTCGAGAACGGCCACAAGGTTCTCGCCCACATCAGCGGAAAGATGCGTCAGCACTACATTCGCATCCTCCCGGAAGATCGCGTTGTCGTAGAGCTCTCGCCCTACGACTTGTCGCGCGGACGCATCGTTTACCGGTACAAGTAAAGCTTCCCCGCCCGACCAGGTCGGGGAGAAGTACGTCCGCTGCGGCTCTGCGTAGTGGGCTGCCACAAAACAGGAGATCAGAAGACGTGAAGGTTCAGCCGAGCGTCAAGAAGATCTGCGAAAAGTGCAAGGTGATCCGTCGTAACGGCCGGGTCATGGTGATCTGCGAGAACCTGCGCCACAAGCAGCGTCAGGGCTAGATCTCCGCTTTTCGAGGATCTGCTTGGCAACAAGCAAAGATGACCTCCCAGCACCAGCCAGTACTCACGGCTTTCGAGCAGGTACTGGTTCACCCCCGGCACGGAGGCCGGGGCCCCACTGAGTTAGTTGAAGCATTGTCGGTCGCGAGACCGTCGACGTTTGAAGAGGCACAGGGGATGGACTGGGAGCAGACCTCCGCACACCGATAGGAAATGCCGACATGGCACGTCTCGCAGGTGTCGATCTTCCCCGTGAAAAGCGGATGGAGATCGCACTTACTTACATCTACGGCATCGGCCGTACCCGCTCCAAGGAGATCCTGGACGCCACCGGCGTCAGCCCGGATCTGCGGAGCAAGGATCTCTCGGACGAGGATCTGGCCAAGCTCCGCGAGTACATCGAGGAGTCGCTGAAGGTCGAGGGTGACCTTCGCCGCGAGGTCCAGGCCGACATCCGACGCAAGATCGAGATCGGCTGCTACCAGGGCCTGCGCCACCGTCGTGGTCTGCCCGTGCGTGGTCAGCGCACCAAGACCAACGCCCGCACCCGTAAGGGTCCGAAGCGCACCATTGCAGGCAAGAAGAAGGCGAAGTAATGCCCCCCAAGTCACGTGGCACCGGTCCGAAGAAGACCCAGAAGGCGCGTCGCAGGGACAAGAAGAACGTCCCGCACGGCGCCGCTCACATCAAGAGCACGTTCAACAACACCATCGTGTCCATCACGGACCCCGCCGGAAACGTGATTTCCTGGGCGTCCTCGGGACACGTCGGCTTCAAGGGTTCGCGTAAGTCGACCCCGTTCGCCGCTCAGCTGGCCGCCGAGAACGCAGCCCGCAAGGCGCAGGAGCACGGTGTCAAGAAGGTCGACGTCTTCGTCAAGGGCCCCGGCTCCGGCCGTGAGACCGCGATCCGCTCGCTTCAGGCCGCGGGCCTCGAGGTCGGCACCATCTCCGATGTCACCCCCCAGCCGCACAACGGCTGCCGTCCGCCCAAGCGGCGTCGGGTCTAGCGGGAAGGATAGGTAGAAGAAAATGGCACGTTATACCGGACCCATCACCCGCAAGTCGCGTCGTCTGCGCGTCGACCTCGTTGGAGGCGACCAGGCGTTCGAGCGTCGTCCCTACCCGCCGGGCCAGCACGGCCGCGCGCGGATCAAGGAGAGCGAGTACCTGCTCCAGCTGCAGGAGAAGCAGAAGGCTCGCTTCACCTACGGCGTCATGGAGAAGCAGTTCCGCCTGTACTACAAGGAGGCGAACAACCGCCCCGGTAAGACCGGTGAGAACCTGCTCCGCATCCTGGAGTCGCGTCTCGACAACGTCGTGTACCGCGCCGGACTGGCTCGCACCCGCCGCCAGGCCCGTCAGCTGGTCACCCACGGCCACCTCCTTGTGAACAACAAGAAGGTCGACATCCCCAGCTACCGCGTCTCCCAGTACGACATCATCGATGTCAAGGAGAAGTCGCTGTCCACGCTTCCCTTCCAGGTTGCGCGCGAGACCCAGGGCGATCGCCCGATCCCGGGTTGGCTGCAGGTTGTCGGTGGACGTCTCCGGGTTCTGGTTCACCAGCTTCCCGAGCGTGCGCAGATCGACGTTCCTCTGCAGGAACAGCTCATCGTCGAGTACTACTCGAAGTAGGCCTGACGGCTCGTGCGCCTTTCCGGTAGTTCCGACTACCGGAAAGGCGCACGGGCACGAAGTGCCTTTCCCATCGTGGGCGTCAAATAGCGGACGCCCGTACAGGAGGAAATCCAAATGCTCATTTCTCAGCGACCCACGCTGACCGAAGAGGTCATCGCTGACAACCGCTCGAAGTTCGTCATCGAGCCCCTCGAGCCAGGCTTCGGGTACACCCTCGGCAACTCGCTCCGCCGCACGCTGCTCTCGTCGATTCCCGGCGCTGCTGTCACCAGCATCCGCATCGACGGCGTTCTGCACGAGTTCACCACAGTTCCCGGTGTGAAGGAAGATGTCACCGACATCATCCTGAACCTCAAGGGCCTCGTCGTGAGCTCCGAAGAGGACGAGCCGGTCACCATGTACGTCCGCAAGCAGGGCCCCGGCGCTGTGACCGCAGGCGACATCGTGCCCCCGGCCGGCGTCACCGTGAACAACCCGGATCTGCACATCGCCACCCTGAACGACAAGGGAAAGCTGGAGATCGAGCTCGTCGTCGAGCGCGGTCGCGGCTACGTCCCCGCCGTCCAGAACAAGGCGTCCGGCGCCGAGATCGGCCGTATCCCGGTCGACTCGATCTACTCGCCGGTGCTCAAGGTCACCTACAAGGTGGAGGCCACCCGCGTCGAGCAGCGCACCGACTTCGATCGGCTCGTGCTCGATGTGGAAACCAAGAACTCCATCACCGCTCGGGACGCGCTCGCTTCGGCAGGCAAGACCCTGGTTGAGCTCTTCGGCCTGGCCCGTGAGCTGAACGTCGAAGCAGAAGGCATCGAGATCGGACCTTCGCCTGCCGAGGCCGATCACATTGCTTCGTTCGGACTGCCCATCGAGGACCTGGACCTCACGGTCCGTTCCTACAACTGCCTCAAGCGCGAAGGTGTTCACACCGTCGGTGAGCTTGTCGGCCGTACCGAGTCCGATCTGCTCGACATCCGCAACTTCGGACAGAAGTCCATCGACGAGGTCAAGGTCAAGCTGCATTCGCTCGGCCTGGCCCTCAAGGACAGCCCCGCGTCCTTCGATCCCACCACCGTTGCCGGCTACGACGCCGCCACCGGAACGTGGAGCGACACGGACGCCGGTTCCTTCGGTGATGCCGAGGGCACCGAGGACTACGCCGAGACCGAACAGCTGTAGCTCACGGTCCTTTACTAGGAGATCATCATGCCCAAGCCCAAGAAGGGTGCCCGCTTCGGCGGGTCGGCTTCGCACCAGAAGGCGATCTTCGCCAATCTGGCTACCGCGCTCTTCGAGCACGGCCGCATAACCACCACGGAGTCCAAGGCCAAGGCCCTGCGCCCGTACGCCGAGAAGCTCGTCACGCACGCCAAGGCCGGAACCCTGGCTCACCGTCGCGAGGTTCTGAAGGTCATCCGCAACAAGGATGTCGTGCACACCCTGTTCGCGGAGATCGGCCCGTTCTACGCCGATCGTGACGGCGGCTACACCCGCATCATCAAGACGGTCCCCCGCAAGGGCGACAACGCGCCGATGGCGATCATCGAGCTCGTCAAGGAGAAGACCGTCACCTCCGAGGCCGACCGCGCTCGTCGCGTGAAGGCATCGCAGGATGCGCCGGCTGCAGCTCCCGCCGAGGAGAACGTCGTCGAGGCCGTCGAGGCCGAGGCAACCGACGCCGAGGTCGAGAACGCTGACGCCGTCGTCGAGGCCATCGAGGACGAGACCGCCACCGCGGCCGACGCCCCCGAGGCCGAAGAGGCCAAGAAGGACTAGTCCACTTGGTTTCGGCACACGCTGAATCGAACGAGCCCGTCGTCCCCCCGAGGGACGGCGGGCCCGTTTCGTATGGGACCCGTCGCTTGCGCCTGGACATCGCATACGACGGAACCGATTTCTCCGGGTGGGCCCGGCAGAACGGGTTACGCACGGTGTGCGGGGAGATCGAGGAGAAGCTCGGCGCCGTCCTGCGCACGCCGTTGCAACTCACGGTGGCGGGCCGCACCGACGCCGGGGTCCACGCCACCGGACAGGTGGCGCACGTCGACGTTCCGGTCGACGCCCTTCCGGACGACCCGTCTCGGCTGGTCCGCAGGCTCGCGCGGTTCCTGCCCAAGGACGTGCGGATCAAGCGGATCGCCTTTGCGCCCGAACACTTCGATGCACGGTTCTCCGCGATGCGCAGGCACTACGAGTACCGCCTGACATCGGCGGTCTACGGCGCCGATCCGCTCCGAGCCCGGGACACCGTGTCGTATCCGAAGGTTCTCGACCTCGAACTCATGCGCTCGGCGTCCGCGACGCTGCTGGGGTTGCACGACTTCGCGGCGTTCTGCAAACGCCGGGAGGGCGCCACGACTGTCCGCGATCTCCAACGTTTCGACTGGGAGCGCGACGGCGACGTGTTCACGGCTTTCGTCAGCGCCGACGCCTTCTGCTGGTCGATGGTGCGCAGTCTCGTCGGTGCTGTTCTCGCCGTGGGGGAGGGACGCCGCGACCTCGGCTGGATCGAAGGACTCCTCCAGGAGAAGTCGCGGTCGAGTTCGATCCTGGTGGCCCCGGCGCACGGACTGTCCCTGGTGCGCGTCGACTACCCGGACGACGCGGATCTGGCGGCACGCAACAAGATCACCCGGGACGTCAGGACCGCGCCGGGCGGCTGCTGCGGCGACTGACCGGAATCTGCGGCGTCGATCACCACCGCGTTAGCGCAGGCACCAGCACCTACGATGGCTCCGGAAGAGAAGGAGCCTGTTCATGACCGCAGTCGCACCCGTCCGGATCGAGATCATCATCGGATCCGTCAGAGTGGGTCGGATCGCTCCCGTCGTCGCCGCCTGGTTCGCCGAACGTGCTCGCGCCTACCCGGGACTGGACGTGGGCATCATCGATCTTGCCGACACGCCGTTGCCGCAGGATCTCGGCGCATCCCCCGTGACGGACAAATTCCGGGAGCGAGTGGGCAGAGCCGAGGGGTTCGTGGCCGTCACCTCCGAGTACAACCATGGTTACCCTGCAGCGCTGAAGACCGCGTTCGACAGCGTCAAACAAGAATGGCGCTCGAAGCCCATCGGTTTCGTGTCGTACGGCGGGTTGGCAGGCGGGCTCCGGGCAACCGAACAGCTGCGCCAGGTGGTGGCCGAATTGCACATGGTGTCGGTGCGGCAGAGCGTGAGTTTCCACCAGGTGCGCAAGCGATTCGACGACCAGGGGCAGACGACCGACGGCGCCGCCATCGACTCGGCGGACCGCATGCTGGCGCAGTTGGCGTGGTGGGCCGACGCAGTCCGTGTCCAGCGCGGGACGGTCCCGTACCCCGGCTAGTACTGGTGGACCGGCGGGTACTCGTCCACCGCGCGAGGCCGGCCGGGATGCCGTCTCGGACGAGATCGTGACCAGCATCAGTTCGATACTCGTCCCTCCGGTCGACAGAAGAATGCGGTCGCCCAGCGCATTCGGCTGGACGATCGACAAGTCCGGTTCGGCACCGGGCCACTGGCTCGGTTCTCCGTAGAGATAGATCGCGGTGACCCCGGCGCGGGGCGGCAGCGCGTTGACGCCGTCGAGCACGACGGTGTTGAACCTGTTGTCGGACTGCGGATTGTGGCCGGCGATCCGCAACCGGTCGGGTGTGGCGATGGAGTCGATCAACGACGACCACGTGTCGGGCCGATCGGTGTGGATGAGCACCCGGGCTCCGGTCGCGCCGGCGCGGAACACCAGTTGCTGGGCGAGATACAATTCGCCCGCCACGTAGACCATGCCGACGCCGGGACCTGCGATGCGGGCGGTGATTCCGTGCCCGTTGTCGTCGGAGCCGATGAGCTGGCCGCACCCCGCGGGCGGTAACTGCAGCGCACGCAGGTCCTCGACGGACATGTCGGTCAACGGCATCACGTCGTCGAGGTCCGGCATCGCGACGGGAAGATTGGACAGCAGTCCGTTCCGGTGCCTGCCCTGCATCGAGACGAGTCCGGGAATCGTGAGCGGCTCGGGCATCGTCCGGGTGGTGACCCGGCAGGCCGCGCCGACCTTCACTTGACCGTGGTGTGCGCTGGGGCGCAGCCGGATCGTCACGGTCGTGCCGAGGCTCGACGGAACCCAGAGCTTCGCGAGCAGATCTCGTGTCAGGTAGCGCGGGTCGACTCCGTAGCCGGTGTTGCACACTCCGGGCAGTGGTGCATGCTTCCACGTCTCCGTGAAGGTCTTCGGATCGACGCCGCGACTGATCTGCAGCGCTGCGGATTCGATCTCCGGTGCGGTGAGAATGCGGGCGCGGCAGCCGGAATCGGCCAGTGCACGCACGACGCGGCTTGCCGCGATCGTGATCGCGCGCGATGCGCCTTCCTCGCCGCCGCCGCGCCGCGCCACGGCGGCAACGCTCTGGGTGGCGTCGAATCGCAGGGCGAGCCAGACCATCCGGGTCTCGGTCGCCGGGAGCGGACCGATCAGCCTGTCGTACACGTCGGTGGTGGGGGAGCCGGCCGCGGCACGATAACCTTGGCTGGCGATGTCGATTCCGCTCAGCGAGATGTCGTGCTGCACGAGACGCGCGGCGAGGGCGTCGGTGGGGAGTTCGTGGGTCGTCTGGAAGCCGTCCCGAGTGACCTGCGTGAGGCTCCAACTGTTGCCGCTACCTCTCAACCGTGGGCGCTTCGGTAGTTGGGTGCGCAACGAGGCATCGGACGGCCGGTTACTTTTCCCGGCGTATCGGTTCGGGTCACCGAATCATTGACCTCACGGACCGCGACGCCTATCTGGGCAGGCCCGCATAAGAGTGTGCGGGAGCAGACTCCGGAGAGAGTGGACGCATTGCATTGTCGGGCACGATCGCAAGAGGCGTCGCTGCCTGATCAGCAAAAGATGTTGCGGGAGGGCGCCTGCTGGTGCGGTGTATCGGGTCTACAACTATCGTGTTCGGGTTTGCGGGAGCGGCGGGGCGCGGCCGGATGATCGACGACGCGGCCCTGGGCGGGTCGCGGTGGTGCGGGTCATGTGGCGAGATCGATTGCCCCGGCCCGCCTGCGGACTCCTTCCGAGGCTGAATGTCGGACGCCGGCGTTACAGTCGAGGTCCTGCGAGAGAAGGGTGATGCATCGCTGGTGGAGAGGGTTGATGGATGACGGCATGGCACGGTTGGCATCGTTGTCCGGCCGGTTCTCTCCGTCGAGGTCGAAGCAGAATCATCACCGGCTTCGGGGCGATGCCGCCGCACGGTTGGGGAAGGGGTGACCGGTGAGCATCTCGGGCGATCGCGGGTCATCTCGGAACGCGACGGTGCTCGCCGCTCATGAATTGGGCCCGGCGTGACCGGGCCGGGATCGACTGTGCCGCGGCAGTTCTCGTTCACCACCCGCGCCCACGTGGCGGTCGACGACGCGACCGGTGAGCGGATCGGCCTCGATGACGTCGACACCCGGGTGGGGTGGCTGCTCGATCTGATTGCAGGTGCTGGCGCCGAGTTGGTGTCGCGGCTGTGGCGGCCGGCGACGTTCGACGTGCTCGCCGCCGGCCGTGACCGCCAGGACCGCAGGCTGCCCGCACAGGGTCATGTCGCCGCGGCGCGGCTCGGCTGGGATCCGTTCTATCCGGACGGGGTCTATGTGCCGTCGCGGGTGACCCGGGTGGTGACCGCGCAGGTGCTGGCGACCCTGCGGACCCTGACCTACCGGGACACCGCGATCGCGGCACTGTCGACCCGATTCGACCCGGCCACCGGTCGTCTGACCGCACCCACCGAGCCGGGCGACTCTGTGCCCTCGGGTTTCGCTCGGGGTGTGCGGCGCCAGCTCGCCGCACGCGCCCGCTCCAGTGGCGGGGCACCGGCCGGCCGGTTGCGGATCACCGACCTGCAGGGACCACCGCAGATCGCGGCCATGGCCCGACTGTCGGCCGCCGATCGGCAGCTCGCGCAGCTTGCCGTCACCGTCGCAGAGCATGAGCTGGTGTTGACGGTGAAGCTGCCGACCTGTCCCGCGCCGGTGGGGCGGGCGCAGTGGCGGCGGGTGCGGCTGACCGCGGCCATCCCCGCGCACCTGTGCGGCCGGCCTGTCATCGATTGGCATCTGCCGATCCTGGTCCTCGACCGCCGGGGTCTGTTGTGGCGGTGCGCCGCCACCGAACTCGTCCCGGCAGACGACCTGGACTCGGCCGCCGTGGCGGTGGGCGTGGATTGGTCCCCGTCCACGCTCGGTGCCGCCGCCATCACCACCGACAGCCCGGAGGGGCTGGTGTCGGATTACCGGGGCTTCACCTACGACGACCGCGGCCTCGGAATCAAACTGGCGCGCCTGCAGGCCGAGGGGCAGCTGCTGCACGCCAAGGCCGCCCGGCTGACCCGGCTGGCCGCCACCGCCCCACCGGAGGTCCGCGCCCAGCTGGAGGCGAAGATCGCCGTCCTCGACGAACACCGCACCGCGGTGGGTGCCAAGCGGGGGAAGATCAACCGGGAACTCGCGTTCCACTTCGCCCGCCAGGTCACCGACTACGCCACCACCGCGGGAGCGCAGGTGATCGCGGTGGAAGATCTCAGCACCCTCGAGACCCGCGGGCATGGGCGGGTCAACAACAATCGGGCCGCGCAGTCCGCCCGCCGCCAAGCGGTCGCCGCCCTCGCGCACACCGCCGCAGCCGTTGGTATCGCGGTGGTCTCGGTGCCCGCCCGGGGATCGTCCGCATGGTGTCCGGGCTGCGACGAACCACTTGCCCGTCCCGGCGGGTACCACACCGCGTGGTGCCCGGGCTGCCGGGTCGGTGGCAACCGCGACCACCTCGCCGGGGTGAACCTGGCCAAACGCGCACTGCTCGGCAAAGGCAAGGTCACCCGCCGGCGGGGGCAGCTGCCCGCGGTCCGGGTCGCCGAACACGCGCCGGTCCGGCCATCGCGCGACAAAACCGGTCCGACCCCGAGCAGGCCCCGGCATCGCCGGGTCCGCCGCAGCCTGCCCGCCGTGACGCCGCGGTTGGGGGTGACTCCGAAACAGCATGTTCCTGCACTACAAGCGTCGGTGTGGGACACGGTCCAACCCACACCACCGCACGGTGATGCGGGTAGCCGTGACACACGTCCATCTCAGGCGCCCGCCACACCAGTGGCAGACAGTCCGAGATGTACGTAGACGCTACGTCAACGGTCTCGAAGGCGCCGTCGATATGCAGACCGCGGAAGACCAGAACGTCGCGGCCTGCTCTGATCCTCGCGTGACAGGTCGAGTGCCCCAGCATTTTGCTGGGGCACTGTCGTCTCGGACGAGGGATCGAGTGATCAGTCGGCGGGCGGTATCAGCCGGCTGAGGACGACGCTGCTCTTGGTCTGAAGTACGGCCGGCTCCGACCGCAGATTCTCCAGCGTGCGTTCCAGGTGTGCCGTGTCGGTGGTGCGGACGCGGAGGAGGGCGTTGGCATCCCCGGTGACGGTGTACGCCTCCTGAACCTCGGTGTGACGAGAAACGATCCGTGCGATTTCGACGGCCGAGGTGCGGCCGCTGCAGTACAACTCGACGAAGACCTCGACGCCGTGGCCGAGAGCACGCGGATCGAGCGCCGCATGGAATCCGGTGATCACTCCGGACTCGATCAGTCGATCGACCCGACGCTTCACGGCGGGTGCGGAGAGCCCGACCTCGGCGCCGATGGTGGCGAAGCTGGACCGCGCATTGCGCTCCAGCCGCGCAACGATCCGCCGATCGAGCCCGTCCAGACGCAATGAATCATCCATGTGATGGAACGCTAGCGCATTGATCAGGGCTTTTGGTGGGTGGATACTGATTTCACCGACACCGACCGAGGGGGAGTGGAGATGGCGCCCACTGCTGGTATCGAGTCCGAAAACCCGTACGAAGAGGCGGCAGAGGTGCGGGGCGACGCCGCCCGCGTGGCCCGGCGTGCTCACTCGCGGAGTTACCTGATGTGCCCGCCCACGTATTTCGACGTCGTCTATGCCATCAACGACTGGATGCGGCCCGAGGAACCCGTGGACCGGGATCGTGCGATGTCGCAGTGGTCGGCGCTCGCAGACACGTACCGGCGGCTCGGACACGAGGTCCTCACGATCGACCCTGTCGAGGGGCTCCCGGACATGGTGTTCGTCACCGACAGCGGACTCGTCGTCGACGGTGTCGCGCTCGGCGCCCGCTACCGGTCCGCCGAGCGGCGGGCCGAGGCCGACCACGTGTTCCGGTGGTTCCTGGACAACGGGCTGGTCAGGCCCACCCTGCCGCGGTATGTCAACGAGGGGGAGGGTGACTTCCTCGTCGTCGGCGACGTGATCCTCGCCGGAACCGGATTTCGGTCCGACCCGCAGTCACACGCCGAGGCCTCGGCCCACCTCGGCCGCCCGGTGATCACGTTGAACCTGGTGAATCCCCGCTACTACCACCTCAACACCGCGCTGGGTGTGCTCGACGACTGGACCATCGCCTACCTCCCGGCGGCGTTCTCGCCGGACAGTCGCGCTCTGCTCGAGGAGATGTATCCCGACGCGGTGATCGCGGCCGAGACGGACACCGACTGGCTCGGACTGAACCTGGTCAGCGACGGTGCCAATGTGGTGCTACCCGTGCAGGCTTCGCACCTTGCAGACCAATTGTCCGCTCGCGGGTACGAGCCCGTGCCGGTCGACTATTCGGAGTTCCTCAAATCCGGTGGCGGAATCAAGTGCAGCACTTTGGAGCTCCGCGGATTCCGCGGGCTCCGGGTCGTGGAAGATCAGGGGTGACCAGCAATGTCGGACGGTGTCGTTTCCGTGTCGGATGCCACGCGTGAACAGCTGATCAGGGCCGACGAGCACAGCGCACACAACTACGCGCCGCTGCCGGTCGTGATCGAGTCGGGCGCGGGCTCGTGGGTGAAGGGAATCGATGGCGTCGACTACCTGGATGTACTCGCCGGATACTCGGCTCTCAACTTCGGCCACGCGCACCCCACCCTCGTCCGGGTGGCACGCGAACAACTCGGCCGGCTCACCCTGACCAGCCGCGCCTTCCAGCACGATCGGTTCGCGTCCTTCTGCGAGGACCTGAGCAGGCTGTGCCAGAAGGACGCCGTGCTGCCGATGAACACGGGCGCCGAAGCCGTGGAGACCGCGCTGAAACTGGCCCGCAAATGGGGTTACGACGTCAAGGGAGTGCCGCCGGGGCGTGCCGAGGTGATCACGTGCGCCGGGAACTTCCACGGTCGCACCATCTCGATCGTCGGGTTCTCGTCCGATCCGGACGCGTACACCGGATTCGGTCCGTTCCCGGCGGGCTTCGCGTCCGTCGAATACGGGAACGCGAATGCGCTCGAGGCCGCGATCACGGAGAACACCGTGGCGGTGCTCCTCGAACCGATCCAGGGAGAGGCCGGGGTCCTGGTGCCACCGCCCGGCTACCTCGCAGCGGTCCGGGACATTTGCACTCGTCGCGGGATCCTGATGGTCGCCGACGAGATCCAGAGCGGGCTCGGGCGGACCGGCGACACGTTCGCGTGCGACCACGAGAACGTCACCCCCGATGTGTACGTCCTGGGCAAGGCACTCGGGGGTGGTCTGATACCGGTTTCCGCCGTCGTCGCCGACTGGCCGGTGATGGCGGTGATCGGCCCCGGACAACATGGGAGCACGTTCGGGGGCAACCCCCTCGCCTGCGCGGTCGGGAGCGCCGTCGTGGACCTGCTCGAGACCGGCGAGTACCAGCAGCGAAGCCGCGACCTGGGTGCCTACCTGCACAGAATGCTGTCGCAACTGCCCCCCGACCACGTCTCGGAGGTGCGTGGGCGCGGACTGTGGGCCGGTGTGCAGCTGGCCGACGGTATGCCGTCCGCTCGAACGATCTGTGAAAGACTTCTGGCACGCAGGGTCCTCGCGAAGGACGCGCACGAGGGAACGATCCGCATCGCCCCGCCGCTGGTGATCGAACGGGACGAGCTGACGTGGGCGGTCGAACAGCTCGCCGATGCGCTCGCCGAGTGAGTTTTGACCCTGGGCCTCACCGACCGGTATTGTTCTCCGTTGGCGTGCCGTGCGCCGCTGCGTCCTCGTGTCGCAGTGGCTGGCGGTTCTCGGGTCTCAACTGGCCGCCGGGAATCGCTCGACGATACGCAATGGCCAGCAGCGGATTGAACAAGACGAGGAAGTTCTGTGTCTACGTACACCCCGAAGGCCGGAGATGTGACCCGCACGTGGCACGTCATCGACGCCACTGACGTGGTGCTCGGCCGCCTTGCCGTCCAGGCAGCCAACTTGCTGCGCGGCAAGCACAAGCCCACCTTTGCACCGCACGTTGACGGCGGCGACTTCGTCGTCATCATCAACGCCGAGAAGGTTGCCATCAGCGGCAACAAGCGTGAGGGCAAGTTCCTCTACCACCACTCCGGACACCCCGGTGGTCTGAAGTCCCGCTCCGTCGGTGAGGTTCTCGACAAGAACCCCGACCGCCTCGTGGAGAAGGCCATCGTCGGCATGCTCCCCAAGAACAAGCTGGGTCGCGCCATCAGCAGCAAGCTGAAGGTCTACGCGGGCCCGAACCACCCCCACGCCGCGCAGCAGCCGGTGCCATTCGAGATCAAGCAGGTGGCCCAGTGACGGCGCCGGAGGAGCAGAACGTGTCCAACCCCGAAGAGATCACCGAGGCTGTCGAGGTCGCGGCGGACGAGTACGTGTCCGTCGAGGAGCCCGAGGTCGCCGAGGACATCGAGGCCGCTGCTGCACCGCAGGCCCCGATCGTGATCGATCGCCCCATCCAGACCGTCGGTCGTCGTAAGGAAGCGGTTGTCCGCGTCCGTCTGACCCCCGGTTCGGGCGACTTCAAGCTCAACGGCCGCACCATCGAGGACTACTTCCCGAACAAGGTGCACCAGCAGCTGATCAAGGCTCCGCTGGTGACGGTCGAGCGTGCCGAGTCCTTCGACATCGTGGCGCTGCTGCACGGTGGTGGACCGTCCGGACAGGCCGGCGCACTGCGTCTCGCCATCGCCCGCGCGCTCATCGAGGTCACCCCCGAGGACCGTCCGGCTCTCAAGAGCGCCGGCTTCCTCACGCGTGACGCCCGCGCCGTCGAGCGCAAGAAGTACGGCCTGAAGAAGGCCCGCAAGGCATCTCAGTACTCGAAGCGCTGATGTGTCGCCGAAGCCGCCCTCCGGGGTCGGCTTCGGCACCTGTTCTTCCCGAGAGCAGGCGTCCATCGTTACCGGACGCCTGCTCTCGTGCTTTATCCGAGATGTAGTGGGTTTCCTAGGTGCGAGGAGTCTGGTCTATGGGTCGATTGTTCGGGACGGATGGGGTTCGTGGTCTCGCGAATACCGAGCTGACCGCCGAGTTGGCGTTGCAGGTGGCCTCCGCCGCCGCGACGGTGCTGGCGTCGCCGGGTTCGGGGGGACGCAAGACGGCTGTGGTCGGTCGCGACCCGAGAGCCAGCGGTGAAATGCTCGAGGCGGCGGTCGTCGCGGGCCTGACGTCGGCCGGTGTCGACGTTCTGAACGTCGGGGTGCTGCCGACACCCGCGGTGGCCTACCTGACCGCGGCGCTGGACGCAGCTCTCGGTGTCATGATCTCCGCCTCGCACAATCCCATGCCCGACAACGGCATCAAGATCTTCGCGGCCGGTGGACACAAACTCGACGACGAGGTGGAAGACCGGATCGAGGCCGTCGCCGCCGGGACCACGACACGGCGGGCGCCGACCGGTGCGGGGATCGGACGTGTCCGCACGGTGCCGGATGCCGCGGAACGGTATCTGCAGCACCTGGCCACCGCACTCCCGAACAGCCTCGACGGGCTGACCGTGGTGGTGGACTGCGCGCACGGCGCGGCATCGGGCGTCGCTCCCGCCGCCTATCGGGCCGCCGGCGCCACCGTCGTCGCGATCAACGCCGAACCCGACGGACTCAATATCAACGAGAACTGCGGGTCGACTCACCTCGAAAGCCTGCAGAAGGCGGTCGTCGAGCACGGCGCCGATCTGGGGCTGGCGCACGACGGGGATGCGGATCGGTGCCTTGCCGTCGACGCCGCCGGTTCCCTCATCGACGGCGACGCCATCATGACCGTGCTCGCCCTCGGTATGCGCGACGCAGGCGAACTGGTGGACAACACCCTCGTCGCGACGGTCATGAGTAATCTCGGTCTGCACATCGCGATGCGGGAGGCCGGGATCACGCTGGTCACCACTGCCGTCGGTGATCGCTACGTCCTCGAAGGACTCCGGTCCGGTGGCTTCAGCCTGGGCGGCGAACAGTCCGGACACGTCGTGTTCCCCGCCTTCGGCACCACCGGCGACGGAGTGTTGACAGGACTGCGGCTGATGGGCCGGATGGCGGAGACCGGACAGGCGATCGCAGATCTGGCGTCGGCGATGACGGCGCTCCCGCAGGTTCTGGTGAACGTGAGGGTCGCCGACAAGCGCGCCGTCGCCGCGTCCCCGGTGGTGCTGGACGCGGTCGTGGCCGCCGAGCGCAGCCTGGGCGACAACGGCCGGGTGCTGCTGCGGCCGTCGGGAACCGAACAACTCGTCCGTGTGATGGTCGAGGCGTCGGACATCGAAGTAGCCCGTAAACTCGCCGACGAACTGGCGGGCACCGTCGCCTCCGTGTGAGTGGACAACCGCACCGATGACTGCTGCGGCGCCTCCGATGACTACTGCCCCGGGCCCATGCCCGGCCCGGGTGATTGGTGCGTCAAGGTCTGGCGGATCTCGGTTCGATCCTTTGCCCGTTGATCGAGGACACCGTCTCGGCCCGCACCGGCAGGGACGAGGAGCGGAACACTGAGGATCTCGGCGAAGAACTCGGTGATCCGCGGGAGGACGACGGCGAGTCGGCCGACGGCACGTCACACGACAAGGGCCTCGAACTGAACCTCGACGGACAGTCGTGGACCCTCGCCATGGATGCCGACGGCCAGGGAATTCATCTCGAGCTGAACGACGGACAGGGCGGGACAGCCAGGTTCGGAGTCGAGATCGGCCCAAATGGTCTGCCGCAGATCGCAGCGGGAACCGCTGCGGGCGAAGGAGACTCCGCAGATGCCGACTGCGCGCCCGCCTCGCCGACCCCGGAATCACAGGTCAGCGGTGATACCGAGGCCGCCACGGACGCGACATCCGAAGAACAGCCGACGCCCGGCCGACCGGCCGCGGACGCCGTGCCGGACCACGAGAACACACCGGCCCTTGCATCGGCCGGAGACGCCACGGCCGACCCGCAACCACAGGCGGTGTCAGTGCAGCAGGAGCCGGCTCCCGCCGCTACAGGAATCGCGGTCCGCGCCCGAATCGGCCACAGGTCCCGTGGGCGGATTCGACAGCGGCGCCGAGTTGGCCGAGGCGGGGCCACTGTGAGCCACCGAGCCGCAGAGTTGCGCGCGCAACGGGCACAGATGCGGGCCGACCTCGACATGTTCCGGGAACGGATCGACGAGCGCAGAGCCAGAGACGAGGAAGCCGCGGCGAACCGGTCCGGCCGTAGCCGGACCTAGCCTGCAGCGGCATCACCCGCTGCTGCGCCACCGGAAACACTCGACGACGACGAGTTCTATCGTCCGCGCAGCTGGCTGGTGTGACCGGAGAACTCAAATGTGCGGGAGCACACCCTCGAAGCCGGCGTCGGTGTGCTCCTCGTGCGGATCGACGAGCGTGGTGTGGGGAAGTTCGGCGTCCGCCTTCGCGAACACCTCGTACTTCTTGTCCTCGGTGAGGTGATAGAGCAGGAAGCCGGTGAGCAGCGCGCGCGTGATCTGCTGGGTCTTCCGCTCGGAACCGCCGATGCCGAGTGCACCCAGGAGGCGGCGTCCCTCGGTGAGCCCGGACTCCTTGGCGCCGTTGACGGCGCGCAGGACGTGTTCTCCGCCCCACGCCTCGGCCAGCGCCTTGGCGTTGCTGTTCATGGTGTCGATGTCGGCACCGGCGACGACGAGCCCCGGCGCTGTGATCTTGGACGCATATCTCTCGGCCTTAGGTGCGGTCGGTGCCGGGAACAGGGCGGCGACCGCCGATACGTCCCGTTGCGCGGCGGCGAGCACTGCCACACCCGCACCCATCCCGTGTCCTGCGAACGCGACGCGGTCAGGCCGCACGCTGATCTGGCCGGGACCGAGACGCACACCCACACAGATGTCGAGGGTGGCCCGCAGGTCGGTGGCGAGGCCCAGGTGAGAGGGCACGGGACCCCGCTCGCTGTTGGGGGCGGCCACGACGATTCCCCACGACGCCAGATGCTCGAGCGTCTTCCGATAGTGGTCGGCACCTGCCATCCAGCTGTGCGCGAACGCGACGGCGGGCAGGTTGAAGCCTGATTCGGGCGTGTATACGACGCCCGGCTGTCCGGCGAGTGCGAGGTCACCCCGCAGCACGCGGTGCGGTCCTCGCTTGGACAGTTCACGGGCCAGTGTCTTCGGTTTCGGCGCCACGGGGAGAACGTTATCCGATTCGCGGGCCGGCGATAGAGCCGATGGGGCCCATACTCCGACTTCGTCGCGTCGCCCGGTCCAAGTACCCTGATGAACCATGTGCGGAATCGTGGGATACGTCGGCCACCGGCAGGCTCTGACCGTTGTGGTGGAGGCCTTGCGGCGAATGGAATACCGCGGATACGACTCCGCCGGTATCGCCGTGCTCGACGGCCACGGCGGCATGGCGGTCGAGCGGAAGGCGGGTCGTCTCGCGAATCTCGAGGCCGAACTCGACGAGGTCGGGGCCGAGCACTTCACCGGGAGCACCGGGATCGGTCACACGCGGTGGGCCACGCACGGCAGGCCGACCGACCGCAACGCGCACCCGCACCGTGATGCGGGTAACACGGTTGCCGTCGTGCACAACGGCATCATCGAGAACTTCGCCCCCTTGCGGGCCGAACTCGAACACGACGGAATCGACTTCGTCAGCGACACCGACACCGAGGTCGCGGTGCACCTCGTCGCGCGGGCCTACGCCTCGGGCGAGACGGCCGGTGACTTCGTCGCGAGCGCGCTGAGCGTGCTGCGCAGGCTCGAGGGCGCGTTCACGCTCGTCTTCACGCATTCGGACCACCCGGACACCATCGTCGCGGCGCGTCGCTCGACGCCCCTCGTCATCGGTGTCGGCGAGGGAGAGACATTCCTCGGGTCCGATGTCGCGGCGTTCATCGAGCACACCCGTGACGCGGTCGAGCTGGGGCAGGACCAGGTCGTGGTGATCACCGCGGACGGGTACTCGATCCTGAACTTCGACGGATCCGAGGCGCAGGGCCGCCCGTTCCGCATCGACTGGGACCTCGCCGCCGCCGAGAAGGGCGGCCACGACTACTTCATGCTCAAGGAGATCGAAGAGCAGCCGGCCGCGGTCGCGGACACCCTCCTGGGGCATTTCGCGGACGGGAAGATCGTTCTCGACGAGCAGCGACTGTCGGATCAGGAGCTGCGCGACGTCGACAAGGTCTTCGTCGTCGCCTGCGGCAGCGCCTACCACTCGGGGCTGCTCGCTAAGTACGCCATCGAGCACTGGACCCGGCTTCCCGTCGAGGTCGAGCTCGCCAGCGAGTTCCGCTACCGCGACCCGGTCCTGGACCGGTCGACGCTGGTCGTGGCCATCTCGCAGTCAGGTGAGACAGCCGACACTCTCGAGGCCGTGCGCCACGCCAAGGACCAAAAGGCGCGGGTGCTGGCAGTGTGCAACACGAACGGCGCCCAGATTCCCCGCGAGGCCGACGCCGTCCTCTACACCCGGGCAGGTCCGGAGATCGGTGTCGCGTCGACCAAGGCGTTTCTCGCGCAGGTCACGGCGAACTACCTGGTCGGCCTGGCCCTCGCCCAGGCCCGCGGCACCAAGTACCCGGACGAGGTCGCACGCGAGTACGCCGATCTGGAGGCCATGCCCGACCTGGTGAGCCGGGTACTCCAGACGGTCGAGCCGGTGCGGGCGCTGGCTCGGGAGCTGGCGTCGTCGTCGACGGTGCTGTTCCTGGGCCGCCACGTGGGGTACCCCGTGGCGCTCGAGGGTGCGCTCAAGCTCAAGGAGCTGGCGTACATGCACGCCGAGGGCTTCGCGGCCGGCGAGCTCAAGCACGGGCCGATCGCGTTGATCGAGGACGGGTTGCCGGTGATCATCGTGATGCCGTCGCCGAAGGGGCGCGCGGTGCTGCACTCGAAGCTGCTGAGCAACATCCGGGAGATCCAGGCCCGCGGTGCGCGGACCGTCGTGATCGCGGAGGAGGGCGACGAGGCCGTGCGCCCGTTCGCCGATCACCTGATCGAGATCCCGGCGGCCCCGACGCTGCTGCAGCCGCTGCTGTCGACGGTGCCGTTGCAGGTGTTCGCGGCGGAGGTCGCGCAGACGCGCGGCTACGACGTCGACAAGCCGCGCAACCTCGCGAAGTCCGTCACCGTCGAATAACAACCACCGTAGGGGCGTGGCCGGGCCGGCTGCGCCCCTACGGGGTGACGACGACGGTGCCCGTCATCTCGGGGTGCAGCGAACACGTGTACTCGTAGGTCCCCGGTTCGGTGAACGTGTACGTGAACGTGCCGGTCTGCATCAACCGGCTCCGCAGCACACTTTTCGCGGCGCCGACACCCACCACGTCGTGGGTGACACCCCGGTCGTCGAAATTCCAGGTGACGGTATCTCCTGCCTTCACGGTGAGCGTTGCGGGCGCGTACGCCATGTTCGCGACCTGCACGACGGGTCCGGTCGGGGCCTCGGGCGCCGCGGTGTCCGGCGAACTGCACCCGGACACGACGCCCGCCATCGAAATGCTTGCGGCGAGAGCCACTCCGGCGATCCACGAGCTTCCACGTCCACGCATGACGTCGAGCGTAGTCTGACCCGGTACCGACCCTTCTCGACGAGGAGTTCCCATGCGGGGCTACTACACCGCTGACGAGGTTCGAGCTGCAGAGGCGCCGTTGCTGGCGTCTCTTCCCGACGGCGCGCTGATGCGACGCGCAGCGCATGGGCTCGCCACGGTGGTGGCGGCGGAGCTGCGAGCGCGGACCGGGGGCGTCGCGGGTCGAACGATCACGGTGCTGGTGGGGTCCGGGGACAACGGCGGGGACGCGTTGTGGGCGGCGTCGATGCTGCGGGGGCGTGGCGTCGCGGCCACCGCGGTCCTGCTGAAACCGGAGAAGGCGCACGAGGCGGGGCTGGCCGCGTTCACCGCGGCAGGCGGCCGGGTGGCCGCCCCGTCCGACGAGCTGGGCCTGCCCGATCTGGTGGTCGACGGGATCGTCGGAATCTCCGGCAGGGGGCCGCTGCGACCCGATGCTGCCGCGCTGGTCGACCGGATCGAGGCTCCGATCGTGTCGGCCGACCTGCCGAGCGGTGTGGACCCGGACACGGGTGCGGTCGACGGGCCCGCCGTGCGCGCCGCCGTCACCGTCGCATTCGGTGCCCTCAAACCGGTCCATGTGCTCGGCGCCGCGTACTGCGGCCGAGTCGAGCTCGTGGACATCGGACTGTCGCTCGGCGATGCCGGGATCACCGCCCTCGACGCCGCCGACGTCGGTGCTGCGTGGCCGGTGCCGGGGGCGGACGACGACAAGTACTCGCAGGGCGTGGTGGGGGTTGTCGCTGGCAGCGACGGCTACCCGGGTGCCGGTGTGCTGTGCACGGGCGCCGCGGTCACGGCCACGTCGGGGCTCGTTCGCTACGCCGGGCCGTGCACGCACGAGGTGCTCGCGCACGCGCCGGAGGTGATCGCGACCGCCGATCTCGGGAAGGCGGGACGTGTCCAGTCGTGGGTGGTCGGGCCGGGCATGGGAACCGACGACGCCGCCCGTCGCACGTTGCGGACGGTGCTCGACTCCGACGTGCCCGTGCTGGTCGACGCGGACGGTCTGACCCTGCTCGCCGAGGACCCGGATCTGGTGCGGTCGCGGACCGCAGCGACACTGCTGACCCCGCACGCCGGGGAGTTCGCCCGGCTGACGGGGACGGATCCGGGTCCGGACCGGGTGGCGTCGGTACGCGCTCTCGCGGCCGACTGGAACGTTCACCTGCTGCTGAAGGGGCGGGCCACGGTGATCGCGGAACCCGGTGGCCGGATCTTCGTCAACGAGGCGGGCGGGTCCTGGTCCGCCACCGCGGGGGCGGGGGACGTACTCGCCGGGATCATCGGCTCACTCATGGCCGCGGGTATCGGCCCGGCCCGGGCCGCGGCGGTGGGTGCGCGAGCGCACTCGCTGGCCGCGAACCTGGCCGCCCGAGGCGGTGGCGCGGACCTCTCCGCAGGTCGCGGAACAGCACCGATCTCCGCCGGAACGCTGCTCGCGCACCTCAGGGAGTCGATCAGAGTTCTTCGTGCGGGGGTGTCACCCGAAGAAATGCCGGCCCCATCGTGAATGGCAGGATCGAACATATGACGCTTGCTGAAGCAGTACCGGCCGACGACCACGGACACAGCGAACCCGCAGCGCCCACGCAGGCGCCGGCACCGCAGGCCGAGGCCGTCGTCGATCTGGACGCGATCGCACACAACGTCCGCATCCTGCGCGACAGCGCCCGGGACGCGGCGATGATGGCCGTCGTGAAGGCGGACGGCTACAACCACGGCGCCGTACCCGTGGCACGCGCCGCGCTGGCCGCCGGAGCGTCGGAACTGGGCGTGACGACGGTGTCGGAGGCGCTGACTCTGCGCCGCGCGGGCATCGACGCACCCGTCCTCGCCTGGCTGCACACCGTCGACGCCGATTTCGCCCCCGCGATCGCGGCCGGAGTCGAACTCGGTGTCTCCTCGCCCCGTCACCTCGCCGCGGTGGTCGCTGCCGCCCGGAGCGTCGGCACCACGGCGATCGTCACGATCAAGGTCGACACCGGACTGAACCGCAACGGGGTGGCGCCGGACGAACTGGCGCAGGTCCTCGTCGATCTGGCGCGCGCACAGGCCGAGGGCTCGGTGCGGCTGCGCGGCATCTTCTCGCATCTGGCCCACGCCGACGAGCCGCACCACGCCTGGATCGATTCCCAGCGCGATCGGCTGATCAGCGCGATCGCGGATGCCAAGCGTCAGGGACTGGTCCCCGAAGTGGTGCACCTGTCCAATTCCGCGGCCACCCTGACCCGTCCCGACCTGCGGTTTGACATGGTTCGCCCGGGAATCGCGATATATGGGTTGTCGCCCGTACCCGAACTCGGTCAGTTCGGGTTGCGCCCGGCGATGACACTGCGATCGAGGGTGGCTCTGGTGAAGAAGGTAGCGGCAGGTGAAGGCGTGTCCTACGGGCACCAGTGGGTGGCCCCACGGGATACGACGGTGGCGCTGCTGCCGTTCGGGTACGCCGACGGGCTGCCGCGCTCGCTCAGCGGCCGATTCGAGGTCCAGCTGGGCGCGCAGCGACGGCCGGGTATCGGACGCGTCTGCATGGACCAGGTGGTCGTCGATCTCGGACCGGACGGCGGCGGAGTCCGGGAGGGGGACACCGCCGTGTTCTTCGGCAACGGAGACCTCGGCGAACCCAACGCACAAGCGTGGGCCGATGAACTCGACACCATTCACTACGAGGTGGTGACAGGGGTACGCGGACGCACGGTGCGCAGTTACGTCGGCGGAACGGGCACCTAGATCATGGGGTTGTCGAAGCGGTTGGGGCTCGTCGGCGGCCTGCTGAGCGCGTTGGCGCTCGGTTCGGTCGCCGGCGTCAACGTGCTGCGCACCGCGACCCGGCCGGGCCGCGAGATCTACGGTGACGAGGACTTCACGCTGATGTCGCGGGACCGGCGCAGCGTCGTGGTCACCGAGGACGGCGTCGCGCTCGCTGTCCGCGAGGTCGGCCCCGAGGACGCGCCGGTGACGGCGGTGTTCGTGCACGGCTATTGCCTGGACATGACGTCGTGGCATTTCCAGCGCCGCCAGCTCGCCGAGCGGTGGGGCGACGACGTGCGGATGGTGTTCTACGACCAACGCGGGCACGGCGATTCGGGTGTGCCGTCCACGGCGAGCTGCACCATCGCTCAGCTGGGCGCCGATCTCGCGACCGTGATCGAGGCTAAGGCCCCCACCGGACCGGTTGTGCTCGTGGGGCATTCGATGGGCGGGATGACGGTCCTGGCCTTCGCCGGGCAGCGGCCCGAACTGGTGGCGTCGCGGGTGGTCGGTGTGGGCCTGGTGGCCACGGCCGCCGCGGGTCTCAGCGAGACCGGATTGACGCGGAACCTGCAGAACCCGGTCATCGACGGCTTCCGGATGGCCGTCCGGACCTCGCCCGAACTCGTCCAGCACGCGCGCGGCGCCGCCCGCGTGCTGATCACCCCGATTCTGCGGGCGGCGTCGTACGGCACGGACGTGAGTCCGCGGCTGCACAAGTTCTCCGACTCCATGCTGGACCGGACGTCGGTGGTGACCATCGTGAACTTTCTGCGCACACTCGAATTGCACGACGAGTCCGCGTCACTCGAGGCGATCGAGCGCACCCCGTCCGTCGTGGTGTGCGGAGACAGCGACATGATCATCCCGTTCGGCAGCTCCCGGAAACTGGCAGCGGACCTTCCGGAGTCCGAACTGGTGCGGGTACGCGGTGCCGGCCATCTGGTGCAGCTCGAATTCCCGTCCGTGGTGTCGGACGCCGTCGACCGGGTGCTGCATCGTGGCCTGAAGACGTACGAGTCGCGTGAGCAGTCCGATGTCGGCTGAAGAAGGAGTGTTGCCCGTGAGCGGGACCGTGGTGTTGCCGACGGCGGAGGACACCGAGCAGTTCGGCCGAGATCTGGCCCGGGGCCTCGTCGCCGGGGATCTCGTGGTCCTCGACGGACCCCTCGGTGCGGGGAAGACCGCACTGACGAAGGGGATCGGAGCCGGGCTCGGCGTGCAGGGGCGGGTGACTTCGCCCACATTCGTGATCGCGCGGGAGCACCGGGCGGGCACGCGGCCCGACGGGGGCACCCCGGTCGGGATGGTGCACGTGGACGCGTACCGACTGGGCGGAAGCGGCCCGCATGCGCTGGACGAACTCGACGCGCTCGACCTCGACACCGACCTGGCTGCAGCGGTTGTCGTCGTCGAATGGGGCGAGGGCATCGCGGAGCAGCTTGCCGATCGTCATCTGCGGGTACGCCTGCGCCGCGAGCCGGAGACGGACGTCCGCACCGCCCACTGGGAGTGGATTTCCTGACGGGTCGGGTGTCGGGAGCGGTTCTGACGTGCGAGTACCCTCAGTTACCGTGCTTGTTCTCGCCATCGACACGTCCACGCCTGCCGTGACCGCCGGAGTCGTCCGGGTTTCGGCCGATTCCGCATCGGTGGAGGCGGTGGACACCCTCGCGGTGCGCGTGACGGTCAATCCGCGCGCCCACGCGGAAGTGCTCACCCCGCATATCCTGGAATGCCTCACCGAGTCGGGGCACGTCGCCGCGGACCTCGACGCGGTGGTGGTCGGCGCCGGACCCGGGCCGTTCACCGGATTGCGCGTGGGGATGGCCACCGCCGCCGCGTTCGCCGACGCCCTCGGCATTCCGGCCCACGGCGTGTGCAGCCTCGACGCCATCGCCGCACAGGTGGACGGTGACCGGAATCTGCTCGTCGTCACGGATGCACGGCGGCGTGAGGTGTACTGGGCGCGCTATTCGGCAGGGGTGAGGGTGGAAGGTCCCGCGGTGGTGAAGCCGCGCGAACTCGAGCCGATGCCGTCCGAGGTGGTGGCGGGATCGCCGTCACACGTCGACTTCTTCGATCTGCCGGTCGAGCCCGTGGAAACACCGTCGCCCGCAGGACTGGTCGCGGTGGCCGCGGGGGCCCTGTTCAGTGATGCTGCCCCGGCGGCGCTCGTACCGCTCTACCTGCGGCGCCCGGACGCGGTCGAATTGGCGGACCGGAAGAAATGACTTTCCGCATCGAACCGATGGCGGCCGCCGACGCCGAACGGTGCGCGGAGCTCGAGACACTCCTCTTCGCCGGTGACGGACCCTGGAGTGCAGGCGCATTCAGGGCGGAACTGGCCGCCCCGCACGTGCACTACACCGTGGCGCGGGACGACACCGGCCACGTCGTCGGGTACGCCGGAATCGCCCTGCTGGGTGACGGTTCGCATCCTGAATCCGAGATCCACACGATCGGAACGGATCCGGCGTGTCAGCGGCGGGGGATCGGCGGGGCTCTCCTCGACGAACTCCTCCGAGTGGCCGACACCCGGGGTGGCCCGGTGTTCCTCGAAGTGCGCACCGACAACGACGCGGCGATCGCCCTCTACCGACGTGAAGGATTCGAGATCGTGGGAACCCGTAAGAAGTACTACCAACCGAGCGGTGCGGACGCCTTCACGATGCGTCGCCCCGGATCGGGTGAGGAGCCGGTGCAATGATCGTCATGGGGATCGAAAGCTCTTGTGACGAGACCGGAGTCGGCATCGTCCGGTGGAACGGTGACGGAACGTGCGAACTCCTCGCGGACGAGGTCGCATCCAGCGTCGAAGAGCATGCACGGTACGGCGGGGTGGTGCCGGAGGTCGCGTCCCGTGCGCACCTCGAGGCGATCGTCCCGACGATGCGGCGGGCCCTCGCCGTCGCCGGGATCGCCAAGCCGGACGCTCTCGCCGTCACCATCGGACCCGGTCTGGCCGGCGCCCTGCTCGTCGGTGTGGCGGCCGCGAAGGCCTATGCGGCGGCGTGGGACGTCCCGTTCTACGCGGTGAACCACCTCGGCGGTCACGTCTCGGTCGACACGCTCGAACACGGACCGATGCCGCCGTGCGTGGCGCTGCTCGTGTCCGGTGGGCACACCCACCTCCTGCACGTCGAGGATCTTGCGAAGCCCATCGTCGAACTCGGCACCACCGTGGACGACGCCGCCGGCGAAGCCTTCGACAAGGTGGCCCGCCTCCTCGGCCTCGGATTCCCCGGTGGCCCCGCTCTCGACGCCGCGGCGCAGGACGGGGACCGCAACGCCATTCCCTTCCCGCGCGGTATGACCGGGCCCCGGGACGCCCGGCACGACTTCTCGTTCTCCGGGCTGAAAACGGCTGTGGCACGGTACGTGGAGTCCAAGGAGCGGGCAGGGGAGGTGTGCTCGGTGCCGGATATCGCCGCGAGCTTCCAGGAGGCCGTGGCGGACGTGCTGACGATGAAAGCGGTGCGCGCAGCCCGCGACGTCGGTGTGGACACACTGGTTCTCGGTGGCGGTGCCACGGCCAACTCCCGTATCCGCGCACTCGCCGAGGAACGTTGCGCCGACGCCGGACTGACCCTGCGGGTACCGAAACCGCGCCTGTGCACCGACAACGGAGTGATGATCGCCTCGCTCGGCGCGCATCTGATCGCCGGCGGCGCCGCGCCGTCCCTGCTGACCGTGGCCAGCGACCCCGGACTGTCGGTGGCGACCAGTCAGGTGTTCAGCTGACCGGAATCGTGACGGTCTGCGTGGCCGGGGGAGTGAGCGCCGCACCGGGCTGAGCACCACTCGGTTGCGACGCATCGGGATTCGGAGCGACCGTGCCCGGCGCCGGGACCATCGGGAAGAGCCCCTCGGGTGTCGCGGGTGTACTGGGTTCCGCGGGAGCGGCGGGCGTCTCCGCAGGCGGCGGTGCCGCCTCGGGAACGTCGGGTGCGGGCGCGACGGGGCTCGGTTCGTTCGGCGTGGATTCCCCCGGAACCTGCGGCCACAGCGGCGGAATCGCGGGCCACTCGATGTGCGGCCACGAGGGCTGCGACGGGTTCGTTCCCGGCAGCGTCGGACGCGGCGGCGCCGTGGGCGTCGGCACCGGGGTGGTGGTGCGCGGTGTCGTGGTCTCGCTCGGCGAATCGGGCGTCTGCTCGGAGGTCCGGTCCGTCTGCGGTTCGGACGTGGGCGGCGCAACCTGATTCGGGTGGAACTCCGACGTCGGCGTCGGATCGTACGACGGAATCCGCGTGGCGGGAGGTTCGTCCGTTGTCGTGGTCGTGACCTGCTCGGTGGTCTGGAACATGTCGGTCCCCGCGGGGGAGACATTGGGATCCGGCGCGGGCGCGAGTTCCTTGACGCCGTACCCGAGAACGAGACCTCCGACCACGAGGGCGCCGACGAGTGCCCCCGACACCTTGGCAGTCGAACCGGGTCGGTTCGACTCGGTGGCCGGGTAGTCGCGGATGGCGGAGGAGACGGCGAGCAACGCCGCACCTTTCGCGGTCGCCGTGTCGGGTTCGGGCATCACGACGACCCGTGCAGCGAACGCGTCGGTGACGGCGGCGGTGATCGCGGGAATGTTCGCGCCACCACCGACGAGGGCCAGGGCGTCCGGTTGACGTGGGGAGTCGGCGACGGTGGCACGGATGAACTCCACCGCGACCCGGACAGTGGGTGCGGCGATCTCGTCGAACCTGGTGCGGCTGATCTCGATCGGGCGGATGCCCTGCAGGTCGATGTCGACGTGTGCGTTCGGCTCCGAGGACAACTGCTCCTTGGCGACGCGGCACCGCGCCGAGAGCAGGTCGCGGTCCAGGTGCCGAAGGGGATGCGGGGTGGAGAGGCTGCCGACGACGTGGTGGAAGACGAGGTCGTCGATTCCGGTGCCGCTCACACGGCTTGTGCGGTCGGTGTGCAGGACGGTGCCGTCGACCTGATCGACGACGGCGACGGACAGTCCGGACTCGCCGAAGTCGACGATCGCGACTGTGGCGTGCTGGGCGACCTCGCCGGTGTGCCGTAGGTAGGTGAGCGTTGCGGCGGTCTCGGGCACGAGATGCACGCGGTGCCGCTGCCTGCTGACGGCGCTGCGGATCGAATGCGCCTGTTCCGCCGTGCGGTACGCGACGGCGAACGCGTCGGGAGTGGTGGGGTCGGCAGGGACCTGGGTGGTCATCAGCGAGATCGACGAGCGGACCAGGTCACCGAGGTCGGTGTGCGCCTGATCGGCGGACAGGTAACGGAACTCGACGTTCTGCGAACCGTTGGAGGCCGTGGTGACGAGGGCGGAACCCACACCGGACGCACCGGTGGACATCCCCAAGGACATCCCCATCACACACCCCCTCACGTTTTCGACGCGTGACCTGCCATCTCTGTCGGAACGCCCTGTTCAGCGGGGAATCCCTGCCCGTTGAATCGGCGACTGTTATCTGAACGTTACAGAAAACAAACGGATTTCGCTTCCGACTTTCGGCCGCACAAGACGAGGATGGCGCTCGATATCCGGTCTCACCTGCACAGTTGTCCAAAGGAATCTCATGCGACGCGCCAGCGATTTTCGTAACCTCACGAGACGCGAGCGCAGACGGCTTGTGCTGCGTGCACTTCTGCGCCCGCTGGTCACGGTCCTCCTGTGCCTGGTGGTCTACTTCGCCCTGCCGTGGACCTCGTTCGGGGACATGTCGGGCGTGTTCTTCCTGGCCGGCGGTTTGCTCGTGGTCGCGGCGGTCGCGGTCTGGCAGATCCGCCGGATCGTCCAGTCCGACATACCGGCGCTCCAGGCGATCGAAGCAGTGGCCCTGATCCTGCCGATCTACCTGCTCGGGTTCGCGGCCGGCTACTGCCTGATGTCCGAAAGTGATCCGGGTTTCTTCTCCGAACCCCTCACCCGCATGGGTGCGCTGTACTTCTCGCTCACCGTCTTCTCGACCGTCGGGTTCGGCGACATCGCCGCGACGACCGATCCGTCACGAGCCGTCGTGAGTGTGCAGATCATCGGCAACCTGATCCTTCTCGGCGTCGGCATCCGCGCGGTCGTCGCGGCCGTCGGCTGGGCCCGCAGGCGCCGGGTCTAGCGACCCGACGCCAGCATCAGTTCGACGTTCCTGTCGGGTGTCCCGCCGAGCAGGTCGGGGTCGGCGTGAATGTCGTTGAACGACAACTCCCGGTACAGCGACGCCAACCCGAGCGGTGAGAGATCGGTGTGGTCGACGGCGTAGGGACTGTCGGCCTCGAACAGCGTCGTGAGCAGAGACACGGTTCCGTCGACGTTGTCGACCACCTCGATGATCCGCCCGTGCTGGGGGAAGTCGATGTGCGAGGCCGTGTTGATCTCCCAGAACGACTGCTCCGGAGTCGATCCGGGCCACGGGGTGATCCGGTTCTCGTGGGTGTGTCCGTTGACCCAGGCGAGGACGTTCGGGAATCGGTGCAGCAGATCCACCAGTCGCGAACCACGGATCCGGGGTTCCGCCGGGGCGAAGGGATCGGGGACGACGTTGTCCATGCTGCCGCTGGTGTGATGGCTGAACAGGACGAACCAGGTGTCGCTGCGTGCCTGCGTCACCGGATTGCCGGCCGTGTCGAAGTACCGGCTGCTACCGGCCACCAGAGTGTCCTCGATCCATCGGAACTGCTCCGCACCGAGCGAGCCGTCGACGAACCCCGCCCGGTTGGTGGAATCCATGCTGATGCCGACCACGCCGGGTGCGATCTCGAACGAGTAGTAGCCGATCCCGGTCTCACCGGCGTCCGGTGCGAAACCGTGGCCGACCGGTCCGGGACCGGTGTTGGCCGGGTCGAGGTGGGCGGCGATGAACTGGCGGGGCGTGAACGGGGCGCGTGAAGGGTCGGGTGTGACGACCCGCGGCGGTGTCGTGAATGCGGACAGGGCGGCGGGAATGGCGCCGGGGTCGAACCTGGTTGCGATGTCGACTGCCTTCGCCTGCTCCGGCGAGCCGGGGACCTCGAATTTCAGCGAACCGGTGTACATGGCTTCGAGCGGTGGGATACCGCTCGGGACTGTGCCTTCCACCGAGTCGTCGTGATTGCCGAAGACGCAGTACCAGGGCGTGCGCAGGCCGGGGCTCGTGACTGGAGCGATCGCCGCGCCGAGCAGACCCGGTATCTCGGGGAACCCGGCTTTCTTGTACATGTCCTGGATGGAGGACTCCGGGTTCCAGTACAGATCCGCACCCGAGTTCTGCACGCCTTCGTAGCGGTCGGGTGCGCCCGTGTTGGGGACGATGGTGCCGCCGTTGAGTGCGGTGAGGAACCAGCCGAGTTCGGCGAACTCCTTGTTGTCGGTGTTGTCGCCGGTACTCACGACCGCGTCGAAGGGGCGCTGGGTGTGCGGGCCGGACGCGAGCGCGTTGACGCGCGCGACCAGCGCGACGAGGCCCTGTGCGGTGAGTGTCTCGTGCGGGCGGAACGCGGAACCGGTGAAGGGGTGGACGTATTCGAACCGCATCGGGGACTGGGCGTCGACCAGGTGGACGTCCGTGAGCTGGACGAGGGAGGCGAGGGCGGTGCGCCGGTCCTCGCGCCCGCTGCGCGCCTCGGCGAGTTCGGTGCGGACGATCGTCGGCCACCCCGGTCCCGCGCCGAGCCTGCGGTAGCCGGAGCTGCCGAGGGGGACGGCCACCGCTTCGAGGGTGGTGCCGGCCTCGGACGTGGGAAGAGGCGCCGCGCCCGCGTACTGCAACCCCCACGGGCGTGCTCCGAATCCCACTGCCCCGATCGCCCCGAGTCCGGCAAATGTCAGGAATTTACGCCGATTGATGTCAGACACCTGAGGAACCTTAGGTGACGACCCGTGAGACAGGCCGACATTCGGCTCGGCGCGGTTTACCACCCCCTTCTCCTTGAGCGTTGGCACTCTCACGTATAGAGTGCCAAGTGGCGCCGATCGAGCTCCGGCACCCGCGACGACGGGGCTGTGTGAAGTGCCGTAAACGGAACACTCAAACAGGAGTCCGGAGAAGTCTCCGGATCCGCATACCCCAAAGTGGAGGGCTCATCGTGGCGAGCGTCAACATCAAGCCGCTCGAGGACAAGATCCTCGTCCAGGCCAACGAGGCTGAGACGACGACTGCCTCCGGCCTGGTCATTCCCGACACGGCCAAGGAGAAGCCCCAGGAGGGCACCGTCGTCGCAGTCGGCGAAGGCCGCGTCAACGAGCAGGGCAACCGCATCCCGGTCGACGTCAAGGAGGGTGACACGGTCATCTACTCCAAGTACGGCGGAACCGAGATCAAGTACGCCGGCCAGGAGTACCTGATCCTGTCGGCACGCGACGTGCTGGCTGTCGTCTCCAAGTAAGCCATACGTGATCCGCCCCGGAGTCCCCACAGGATCCCGGGGCGGAGTGCGTTCACGCGCGTAACCCTGAGATCCAGGAGAAGACAGAACACATGTCCAAGCAGATTGAGTTCAACGAGGTCGCACGCCGGTCTCTCGAGCGTGGAGTCGACAAGCTTGCCGACGCGGTCAAGGTGACCTTGGGTCCGCGTGGCCGCCACGTAGTACTGGCGAAGGCCTTCGGCGGCCCGACCGTCACCAACGACGGCGTCAGCATCGCCCGGGAAATCGAGCTCGAGGACCCGTTCGAGAACCTCGGCGCGCAGCTCGTCAAGAGCGTCGCCACCAAGACCAACGACGTTGCAGGCGACGGAACCACCACCGCGACCGTGCTGGCTCAGGCCATCGTGCGGGGCGGTCTGAAGAACATCGCCGCGGGTGCGAACCCGATGGCGCTCGGCATCGGCATCAACGCCGCGGCCGACAAGGTCGTCGAGGCACTCCTCGCCGCCGCGAAGCCGGTCGAGGGCAAGACGTCCATCGCCCAGGTCGCGACCGTGTCCTCGCGTGACGAGGAGATCGGCGAAATGGTCGGCGAGGCGCTCACCCGCGTCGGCACCGACGGCGTCGTGACGGTCGAGGAATCCTCGACCCTGGCGACCGAGCTCGTCATCACCGAGGGCGTCCAGTTCGACAAGGGCTACCTGTCGCCGTACTTCGTCACGGACCTCGATGCACAGAAGGCCGTGTACGAGGACGCTCTCGTGCTGCTGTACCGCGAGAAGATCACGTCTCTGCCCGACTTCCTGCCGCTGCTGGAGAAGGTTGCCGAGAGCGGCAAGCCCCTCCTCATCATCGCGGAGGACGTCGAGGGTGAGGTCCTCTCGACGCTCGTGGTCAACTCCATCCGGAAGACCATCAAGGCCGTCGCCGTCAAGGCGCCGTTCTTCGGTGACCGCCGGAAGGCGTTCCTCGACGACCTCGCCGTCGTCACCGGTGGCACGGTCATCAACTCCGACGTCGGCCTCACGCTGAAGGACGCCGGGCTGGACCTGCTCGGCAGCGCACGCCGCGTCGTGGTCAGCAAGGACGAGACCACGATCGTCGACGGCGCCGGAACAGACGACGACATCAAGGGTCGCGTCGCGCAGCTGCGCCGCGAAATCGAGAACACCGACTCCGACTGGGATCGCGAGAAGCTCGAAGAGCGTCTGGCGAAGCTGGCCGGTGGCGTCGCCGTCATCAAGGTCGGCGCGGCCACGGAGACGGACCTCAAGGAGCGCAAGTTCCGCGTCGAGGACGCCGTCAACGCCGCGAAGGCTGCTGTCGCCGAGGGCATCGTCCCCGGTGGCGGTTCCGCCCTCGTCCAGGCGAGCACCGAGCTGGCCGACAACCTCGGTCTGACCGGTGACGAGGCCACGGGCGTCAAGGTCGTGCGCGAAGCACTGCAGGCGCCGCTGTACTGGATCGCCAGCAATGCCGGTCTCGACGGTTCCGTCGTCACCAGCAAGGTTGCCGAGCAGCCCAAGGGCCACGGTTTCAACGCCGCGACCCTGACCTACGGCGACCTGCTCGCCGACGGTGTCGTCGACCCCGTGAAGGTCACCCGCTCCGCGGTCGTCAACGCGGCTTCGGTCGCGCGGATGATCCTCACCACGGAGAGCGCCGTAGTCGAGAAGCCTGCGGAAGAGAACGAGCAGCAGACCGGTCACGGGCACAGCCACTAGGCTCTGCCGTCGCGACCGATCGGCTTCGACTGTTCGAGCGAAGAAACCCCCGTGCGGATCACCGCGCGGGGGTTTCTTCTGTCGGCAGGCGCCGGATCAGCTCAGTTGCAGCACCGCGAACGGTTGTGACGTCGGCTGGGGTGATCCTCCGGGCGGTTCGACGGTGACGGCCAGGTTCGACATCGACCCCACGTCGTCGAGGACGATCGTCGTGGTCGGCTGCACTTCTCCGGGGGAGAGGGTTCCGGCGGGCACCGGCGCGGCCCCGGACGCCGGCATCAGCCACAGCTGGTACACGGTGTCGGCGCTGGGCGGGGCGACACCGTCCAGCACGAACACCACGGCGTCCTGCGACTTCGAGTAGTTGGCGGTCGCGGACCCACCGGCCGCGATCGCACTCGTCGACGAGTGCACGTCGGAGGCGTCGAGAACCTGCTCCGCCACGGTCGGCGCCTGACCTTCCGTGAGATGCCGAACGATCACCGTTCCGCCGGCGAGCACCCCGACGGCCGCAGCGGCGGCGACGGCGACCCGCCAGCGGCGCCTGCGGGAGCGGCGTTCGGTGAGCGATGTCGGCCCGGACGCGGATTTCCTGACCTCGTCGAGGACTCGTGTCCGCACCCGGGGCGGGGGTTCGACGGCTCCCACCGCGCTCACCACCGCGAACGCTTCGCGGATCCGCCGGACCTCGTCGGTGAACGTGGAGCGGGTGTCCTCGTCCGTGACGGCGAGATCGATGTCGAGTTCGCGGCGCTCACTGTCGTCGAGCACATCGAGTGCGTACGGGTAGGCCATGCCCACGAGTTCGTCGTTCATGTCACAGACCTCCCAGGCACCCGCGAAGTCGCGTCAGTCCGTCACGGATGCGCGTCTTCACCGTGGACAGGGCGACCCCCAGTTGGGAGGCGACCTCTCGGTAGGTGCGGCCGTCGTAGTACGCCATCGCGACGGACTCACGTTGCGTGTCCGTGAGCGAGTCCAGGCAGGCGAGCACCGATTGATGCTCGAGCCGGCGGGTCACCTCCTCGGTGACGTGGTCGAACGGCCCGGCGATGTTGGTGGTCTCGTAGAGCGCCTCGCGGTCGGTGCCCGCCTGCTCCGACCGCACGCGGTCGACCGCCCGGCGGTGCGCGAGCGTCATCAGCCAGGACAGTACGGAGCCGCGGGCCGGATCGAAGTTCGATGCGGTGCGCCACGCCTGGAGGAAGACCTCCTGCGTCGTCTCCTCCGCGTACCCGGGGTCGCGTAGGACCCGCAGAACCATGCCGTGTACTCGGGCGCTCGTCCGGTCGTAGAGTTCGGCGAACGCGTCGGCGTCCCCGTTCGCGACGCGGGCCATGGTGTCGTGGAGTTCGGTGGATTCGGTGGATTCGGTGGTTCGGGCCCTGTGTGCGCCGGCTGCATCCGCCGAGCACACGTCTTCCGCTGGAGTGTTGCCCTCGGGGTTCGTCACCGGAAGTCGTCTCGCTTCATCGAGAACCACGGTAGCGTGCACATCCACTCATCTCCTCCAGCCGGTAGGCATTCGGAGACCGCGTCGCGGTGGATGGGTGTCGAGGGTGTCGATGTGACGCGGGGAACCCCCGTGCGGCGACGAGGGTTCCCGGTGAGTGTGGTCGAGCGGTCAGACGGCTATCCGGCCGCGTCTGTGCCGGGCGTGCATTTCGCGTTCCGTCTCGGACATTCCGCCCCAGATCCCGTACGGCTCGGACACGCTCAGCGCGTGATTGCGGCACTGGGCGAGGACCGGGCAGCGTCGGCACATTTCCTTGGCGCGGGTCTCCCGCTGCGCGCGCGCCCGGCCACGCTCTCCGTCGGGATGGAAGAACATCGAGGAGTCGACCCCGCGGCACAGGCCGTGCATCTGCCAATCCCAGATATCGGCGTTCGGGCCGGGCAGGTGGTTGGGTGCAGGCATGTGGACTCCTTAGCTGCAAGCTCGCCTCGGGCGACGAGCGGACCGTAGGCTCGTAGGTACGTTCAAGCCACTAATCATTCACGTCGCTAACCGTAGAGTCGGTTGTGAAATCGCGTCAATAGTTGTTCACAGTGGCGATTTACATATCCCACGAGCTGAAAGTTAACCTGGAAAATATTTACTTTCCCGCGGTTCCGTGATTCCGTTTCGGGTTGAAAGACCCCCGGTCACGGGTGACGATGTGCGGGTGCCCCAGCCCGCGGAGCCTGACACCCAGCCCCTTTCCGGACCCCCGGACGAGGGACCCACGATCTCGGTATCTGCCCTGGCCAGAAAGCTCGGGGTCGCTCCGTCGACGCTCCGCACCTGGGACCGCAGATACGGCATCGGACCCTCCGTGCACGCGCAGGGAAGTCACCGGCGATACACGCCGCGCGACGTCGCCCGGCTCGAATGCATGCAACACGCTCTGGACGGTGGTGCAAACTCCGCAGAGGCCGCGAGATATGCGATTAACGCAATGGCTACATATTCGTCAGAAAGCGACCACCGGCCGGGTGTGAAAAATCTGGGTGACAACTCGGTGAACAGGACGAAAACAGACCCGTCGAACCTTTTGTCATCCTTTTCCGGCCTCGGCGGCGCCGAGGCGTCCGTCCGGAATTTATCGGGTGCGTTGCTGGCGCGAGACGTCGTGACAATCCGGCGGATCGTCGTGCGGGCCGTCGCGGAGCGGGGATTCGTCTCCATGTGGACGACCCTGGTCGTTCCGGTGCTCGAATGGGCGGACGAGGGGAGGAATTCGGACGCTGCGGCTGCGAGTGTCCGCGTCTTCGCCGAATGCGTCGCGGGGATTCTGTCCACGATGACGCTGGACGCGCCGATCGGCGGCGGTGGCCGTGTCCTGCTCGTGCACCTGCCGGCGGACCCGCCGGACGGGGTTTCCGCCGACCCGTACGGTCTCGAATTCCGGGCGCTGGGCGCCGCCCTGGCCACGGGCTCGGTGGACACGAGGATCGCGCTGCCCCTGTGCCGGTCGGCGCTGCTCGCTGCCGTGACCAATGCCGAGCCGGACGTGATCGTCCTGTGGTTGCCCGCCGCCGGAGGCGACCTCCCGTCTCTGCTGCGGGCGATCCGCCGCAGGCGCACGGGCCTGACGATGCTCGCGGGCGGCCCCGGATGCCGGACGCGGTCGCTGCCCCGATCGATCGCGGTGCTGGGCACGCTGGACGAGGCCGTGCACGCCGTCACCGCGGTCACCTGACCGCGGGGCGCCCGGACGATGCGATGATCTCGGCGTGCCCGACTCCAGTCTCCGTTCCGACGCCACGAATTCGTTGATCCGCGCGGCTTTCGGCCCCGATCCGGGCGGGTGCCCGCTGCCGGCGTCCGACGTTCCCGTCGAGCGCTGGATGCGAGCGGTGGCGTGGGGCGCCCGGGGGCACTACGCCCGATCCCGCGCAGAGCTGGACGCACTGACGCGGGGCGGGGTGGCCGGGCCCGCGGTCGCCTCGCTCGCCTGGAGCACGCAGGCGTCGCTGCTGAGGCAGCTCGGCTGGCACGGTGTGGCGTCCGGGTTCGACGGCCGGGCACTGGCCGTCGTCGGGACCCGTCCCGACGACGAGGACGGCGTCCTGGTTCGCGAAGCTCGGTGCGACGCGCTGACGGGGCTGGCCGCCGACGCGCTGGGGTGCGGCCGGTTGGCACTGGGCCGGCGGCTTCTCGGCAGGTGCTCCGAGCACCTGGACGAGACTGCTCCCGACGACCTGTGGCGGCAGCGCGTCCGCAGGCTCTGGGTGAGCGCGGAGTTGCTTCTCGCGGGCGGAGAGTTCGCCTCGGCGCGCCGCCACGCCGAGACCGCTGCGGAAATTTCGGAGGCCGCCGGATCTGCGCGGCACCGCGTCAAATCGGATCTGCTCCGGAGCGCGTCGATGACGGGGGAGTCCGATTCGGGTCCGGCGGCACGGCTTGCCGCGGATGTGCTCGACCGGTGCGATCGGTACGGCTTGATACCTCTGAAGTGGGCAGCTGCGATGTTGCTGAGTGGTGTGACTTCCGACTCACGTGCGGAGGCCGTGCGTACGGAGTGCGAAACCGTCATCAGGGCGCGAGGTGGGCGCTTCCGAATCTGACTCCGCTGGTCGGGCCCGTACGGCCGGGTTGCGCGCGAATCGCTGCGAATCCGGGCGAATACCGTTCGGTCCGCACCGTTACTCTTGGAGTGTTCCGCTGAGAGCGGGAGCACACCCATCGGGGGAGGTGCCACTGTAACGCCAGGATATTCAGCAACGATGACTAATACGAGCGAGGAGTTGGACTCCGCAGTCGCCGCTGCAACGCAGGGTGACCGGGCCGCTTTAGCTCTGGTCCTGGAAAACATTCGGCCCTTGGTTGTGCGTTACTGCAGAGCCAGGGTCGGTGCTGCGGAGAGGGGACAACTCTCCGCGGACGACGTGGCGCAAGAAGTGTGCCTCGCCGTGATGACGGCCTTGCCTCGCTACGAGGATCAAGGCCGGCCGTTCATGGCATTCGTCTACGGGATCGCCGCACACAAAGTTGCCGACGCGCATCGGAACTCCGCCCGTAACAAGTCGGAGCCCGTCGCCGAAGTACCGGATGTCGTAGCCAACGATGACGGACCCGAACAGAGGGCGCTGGACTCGGAAGCGAGCAGGCAGATGAACGAACTGCTGAGCACGCTGCCGGAGAAGCACCGGGAGATCCTGATCCTCCGCCTCGTGGTCGGTATGTCAGCCGAGGAGACGGCCGCGGCCGTGGGTAGTACCGCGGGAGCTGTCCGCGTGGCTCAACACCGAGCCATAGCGAAACTGAAAAAAGAAGTGACGAGGGCAGGTGAGAGGTTTGGCTAGGGGCATCAAGCGCAACGGCAATCCCGATGCCGATCTCCCAGGAGACGACGCACCGGTGAACGTCGCGGCAGTGCGCCGCGACGACGCTTTGATCGACGCGATCGCCGGCGGCGGTCCCGTCGCAACGGATTCGCCGGAGCAGTACGAGCTCGCGCTTCTGCTGACCAATTGGCGCGCCGACATCGTGGCGACGCCGATGCCGACCGGGCCGCTGCTCGACGACGTGATCGCGGCGATCGACGCCTCGGACGCCCGTTCCGCGCGCAGCGCCGCCCGCAGCAAGCTCCGCTTGTTGCGACCCATCGCAGGCGCCGCCGCAGCGATCGCGGTCGTCATGGGTGGCGCCACCATCTTCTCGTACAACGCCGCACCCGGTGATCCGCTGTGGAGCGTCAAGTCGGTCGTGTTCAGCCAGCAGGCCGATTCGACCGTCGCGCAGATCGACACCACGTCGCAGCTGCAGGAGGCCGAGCGGCTGATCGCCGCGGGCGACGCGGCGGCGGCGAAGAACCTGCTCGAGGGCGCCGCCGACCGTTCCGGCGGGGTACGTGACGCCGACATGCGCAACGAACTCGACGTGTGGCGGGCGAAGCTCGCCGCGGAGGTCGAGAAGATCGCTCCCACCACGCCGCCTGCGACGACGACGCCCGGTACCACCACCACCGGCGCGCCGACGCAGACCACCGAGTTGCCCGCCACCGTGCCGGGCACACCCGGTTCGACGACACTGCCGGGAGTCGGGCCGTTGCCGGGAACCCTGCCGACCGACCTGCAGATTCCGGGACTGCCGCCCATTCCGCTGCCACAGCTGCCCACGCTGCCGCCTCCTCCGCCCGAGACGGTGCCGTCCCCGAGCCCGGATCCCACGATCATGTTGGTTCCGACGCTGCCCTCGGACATCCCGGCGACGGAGCCGTCCACCCAGCAGCCGCCGCAGGAGCCTTCGACGGTGCCGCTGCCCACCACCACGACCCCGGTCCCGGTGTTGCCGCCCACCAGCTAGCGGTTCGGCGGCCCTCCCGCACAGACCACTGTGGCCCGACACTTCGAGTGTCGGGCCACAGTGGTCTGTATCGGGTTGTGCCGGATCAGGCGTCGAAACCGTCTCCGTGCAGAGCGTCGTTCATCGAGGCGTCCGCGTAGCCGCGGCAGTAGTCCCAGGTGACGTATGCCTCGGGTGTCGGGTCGTAGGCGGGCTCGTGCGGTCGCACGGTGCCGTCGACCAGAAGCTGAAGGAGGTTGGCACGAAGCATGTCCCAATCGTGGTAGTGATCTTGCTGGCAGTCTTCGCAGCAGACGACGAGACCGCGGATCCCTCGATGTGCCAGCAGCGCCTCGTACACGGCGAGGTCGGCCAGATCTTCCTCCACGGCGAGACGCTCGTGGGGGTCGAGTGGTTGGCCCGGTTCGATCGCGTCGAGAGCTGCGGACGGGTCGGCGGGGTCGCCGGCGAAGGGGTCCGGGGGCAGACCTGGAGGCAGTTGATCGCGCACAGCACCACGGTACGCAGGTCAGCCCGGTCTGCGCCAGCCGTTCGGCGTACGCCCAGCGTGGGTGGGCTCCGTGGTGATCGCGTCGAGCCGATATCATGGTTTGTGGAGCTGGGAATATCGATCGTCGCTCCGGCCTTTTTCCTGTATCCGTGTTCCCGAAAGTTTCCACCAGATCGAAGATCTGAATGTCCGCAGACGGCGCCACCGGCGCCGCACCTATGTTCCATGGAGGGCCCGAACCGCATGACAAGTTCAGCAGGGCATGTACACACCGGCGGTGACGACCCGAACAAGGTCGCGATGCTGGGTCTCACGTACGACGACGTCCTGCTCTTGCCGGCGGCGTCGAATGTCATCCCCGGCCAGGTCGACACGTCCAGCCAGCTGACCAGGGACATCCGGCTGCGAGTGCCGCTCGTCAGCTCCGCGATGGACACCGTCACCGAGGCGCGGATGGCTATCGCCATGGCCCGCGCCGGTGGCATGGGCGTGCTGCACCGCAACCTGTCGGTGGAGGCCCAGGCCGGGCAGGTGGAGACGGTCAAGCGGTCCGAGGCGGGAATGGTCACCGACCCGGTCACCTGCAAGCCGTCCGACACTCTCGCCGAGGTCGACGCGAAGTGCGCCCGCTTCCGGATCTCCGGACTTCCGGTCACCGACGAGGCCGGGCAGCTCGTCGGCATCATCACCAACCGCGACATGCGCTTCGAGGTCGACCAGAACCGCGCCGTGTCCGAGGTCATGACGAAGGCGCCGCTGATCACCGCCCAGGAGGGTGTCACCGCGGAGGTGGCGCTGGGTCTGCTCCGCCGCCACAAGATCGAGAAGCTGCCGATCGTGGACGGTCAGGGCAAGCTCACCGGCCTCATCACGGTCAAGGACTTCGTGAAGACCGAGCAGCACCCGGACGCCACCAAGGACCGCGACGGCCGGCTCCTCGTCGGTGCTGCCGTGGGTGTGGGTGACGAGGCGTGGAGCCGCGCAATGGCTCTCACCGACGCCGGAGTGGACGTGCTCGTCGTCGACAGCGCCCACGGTCACTCGGCCGGCGTGCTGGACATGATCTCGAAGCTCAAGGCCGAGGTCGACGAGCGCGTGCAGATCATCGGCGGCAACGTCGCCACCCGCAGCGGTGCGGCCGCTCTCATCGAGGCCGGTGTGGACGCGGTCAAGGTCGGTGTCGGCCCCGGCTCCATCTGCACCACCCGTGTCATCGCCGGTGTCGGCGCCCCGCAGATCACGGCGATCCTCGAAGCAGTCGCCGCGGCCAAACCGCACGGTGTGCCAGTGATCGCCGACGGTGGACTGCAGTTCTCCGGCGACATCGCGAAGGCCCTGGCTGCAGGCGCGTCGACGGCCATGCTCGGTTCGCTGCTCGCGGGCACCGCGGAGTCGCCGGGTGAGCTGATCCTGGTGAACGGCAAGCAGTACAAGAGCTACCGCGGAATGGGTTCCCTCGGCGCGATGCAGAGCCGTGGCGCCGCGAAGTCGTATTCCAAGGACCGCTACTTCCAGGACGACGTGCTGTCCGAGGACAAGCTGGTTCCGGAGGGCATCGAGGGCCGGGTCGCGTTCCGCGGTCCGCTGTCCCAGGTCACACATCAGCTCACGGGCGGTCTGCGGGCTGCCATGGGCTACACGGGAGCGTCGTCGATCGAGGAACTGCAGAACGCGCAGTTCGTGCAGATCACCGCTGCGGGTCTGAAGGAGAGCCACCCGCACGACATCACGATGACGGTCGAAGCTCCCAACTACACCGCTCGCTAGCAACCAGTCACGATTCACGAGAAAGGGGCGCGCGTGCGCGACCTCGTTGAGATCGGCATGGGCCGAACAGCCCGACGAACCTATGAGCTGGACGACATCGACATCGTCCCCTCCCGCCGGACCCGCTCCTCCAAGGAGGTGTCGACGTCCTGGCAGCTCGACGCATACCGGTTCGACATCCCTGTGCTGGCGCATCCGACCGACGCGCTCGTGTCGCCGTCGTTCGCGATCGAACTCGGCAAGCGTGGTGGCCTCGGGGTCATCAACGGTGAGGGTCTGTGGGGCCGGCACGCGGACGTCGAGGCGAAGCTCGCCGAGCTCGTCGCGCTGGCGGAGTCGGACGTCGACGTCGAGGCACCGATCAAGAAGCTGCAGGAACTGCACGCGGCGCCGTTGCAGCCGGGACTTCTGGCCGCTGCCGTGGCCCAGGTCCGCGACGCGGGTGTCACGACCGCGGTGCGGGTCAGCCCGCAGAACGCCCGGGCGCTCACCCCGCAGCTGCTGGAGGCGGGCATCGACCTGCTGGTCGTGCACGGCACGATCATCTCCGCTGAGCACGTCGTGCACGGCGACAGCGAGCCGCTGAACCTCAAGACGTTCATCTCCGAGCTCGACGTCCCCGTCGTCGCCGGTGGGGTGAGCGATCACCGCACCGCACTGCACCTGATGCGTACGGGCGCGGCCGGTGTGATCGTCGGATACGGCTCCACCGAGGGTGCAACGACGACCGGTGAGGTGCTGGGCATCGGTCTTCCGATGGCCACGGCCATCGCGGACGCCGCTGCGGCCCGCCGCGACTACCTGGACGAGACGGGCGGACGCTACGTCCACGTCATCGCGGACGGCGACATCACGTCCTCGGGCGACCTCGCCAAGGCGATCGCCTGTGGCGCGGACGCCGCCGTCCTGGGCGCACCGTTGGCCGTTGCGGCGGAAGCTCCCGGCGGCGGCTGGTACTGGCCGTCGGCCGCGGCGCATCCCTCGGTTCCGCGCGGCACGATGCTGCCGGTCTCGTTCGGTGCGCGTCCGTCGCTCGACCGGGTCCTCACAGGTCCGTCCGACGACCCGTTCGGTTCGTTGAACCTCGTCGGCGGTCTGCGCCGCTCGATGGCGAAGTCGGGGTACTCGGATCTGAAGGAGTTCCAGAAGGTCGGCCTGACCGTCCGCGCCTGAGGCGTCCGTTCGTCGCCGCTTCTCTCGTCGCCCAATGTCACATCGGTGCAGTTCAACTGCATTGGTGAGGCATTGGGCGACGTGCGTTTGCGGGTATCTCGACCGTTCCTGATACCTCTCGTTACAGTTAGGTGACCCTTGTGGCAGCTGTCACAACCGAGGGGTGCATACTGGCGAGTAATAACTCAGGTTTCGTTGGAGGTCGAGTGATGAGTAAGCAGCGCGCAACGGAGTACGACGTCCTCATAGTCGGGTCCGGATTCGGTGGCAGTGTCACCGCACTCCGATTGGTCGAGAAGGGCTACAAGGTCGGCATCCTCGAAGCGGGCCGTCGCTACGCCGACGCGGACTTCGCGAAGACCAGCTGGGATCTCAAGAAGTTCCTCTGGGCGCCCGCCCTCGGGTTCTTCGGCATCCAGCGCGTCCACCTGCTGCGCGACTGCCTCATCCTCGCCGGTGCCGGCGTCGGTGGCGGTTCGCTCAACTACGCGAACACGCTCTACAAGCCGCCCGCCTCCTTCTTCCAGGACAAGCAGTGGTCGCACATCACCGACTGGCACGACGAGCTCACGCCGTACTACGAGCAGGCCCGCAAGATGCTGGGCGTGGTCCAGAACCCGCACATGACCCCCGCCGACGAGATCATCAAGTCGGTCGCGGAGGACATGGGCGTGGGCGACACGTTCATCCAGACCCCGGTCGGTGTCTTCTTCGGTGAAGCGGGCAAGACCGTGCCGGACCCGTACTTCGGCGGCGTCGGCCCCGACCGCACCGGGTGCATCGAATGCGGCGAATGCATGACCGGATGCCGGCACGGCGCCAAGAACACCCTGCTCAAGAACTACTTGGGTCTCGCGGAGAAGGCGGGCGCCGAGATCATCCCGATGACCACGGTCACCGGTCTGCGCGAGGCGTCCGACGGCACCTGGGACGTCTTCACCCGGCGCAGCGGGCCGCGCAAGAACCGGAACCGCAAGACGTACACCGCCGCGAACGTCGTCCTGGCCGCGGGTACGTGGGGCACCCAGCATCTGCTGTTCGACCAGAAGGAGACGGGCGCGCTGCCCAAGATCTCCGACCGGCTGGGTGTGCTCACCCGCACCAATTCGGAGTCGATCCTCGGCGCCGCCAAGAACAAGGTGGATCCCGCGCTCGAGCTCACGAAGGGCGTCGCCATCACGTCGTCGTTCCACCCGACGTCCGACACCCACGTCGAGCCGGTGCGCTACGGCAAGGGGTCGAACTCGATGGCCCTACTGCAGACGCTGCTGACCGACGGCGGCGGCCGGCGGTGGATGACGTTCCTCAAGGAACTGGCGAAGGATCCGACAGCACTGAAGGTCCTCACCCCGTACAAGTGGAGCGAGCGCACCATCATCGCCCTGGTGATGCAGAACCTCGACAACTCCATCACCACGTACACGAAGAAGGGCCTGTTCGGTCGGCGCAAGGTCACCAGCAAGCAGGGCCACGGCCAGCCGAACCCCAGCTGGATCCCGGCAGGCAACGAGGCGACCCGCCGGATCGCGGAGAAGATCGACGGTCGCGCGGGCGGCACCTGGGGCGACGTGTTCAACATCCCGCTCACCGCGCATTTCCTCGGCGGCTGCACGATCGCGTCGGAACCGTCGAAGGGCGTCATCGACCCCTACCACCGCGTGTGGGGTTACCCGACGCTGAGCGTGGTCGACGGGTCGGCCGTGTCCGCGAACCTGGGCGTCAACCCGTCGCTGACGATCTCGGCGCAGGCCGAGCGTGCGGCCTCGCTCTGGCCGAACAAGGGCGAGAAGGACCTGCGCCCGGCGCAGGGGGAGGGATACCGGCGCCTGAACCCGGTCGCCCCGATCGCACCGGTCGTCCCGGAGGGGGCGCCCGCCGCGCTGGTGCTGCCGATCGTCGAGATCCGCAACAGCGCCGTGGTGCCCGACGCGCAGAAGCACGGCGTTGCATAGGGCGCGAGAGGGCCGGGTCATGGGGTCGCGCAGACCACAGAGCTGCGCCGATTAGACTGACCCGGTGGCAGATATCGAGCAACAGAGACCGGTCCTCGTCGTCGACTTCGGCGCGCAGTATGCGCAGCTGATCGCCCGGCGGGTGCGTGAGGCCAAGGTCTATTCCGAGGTGGTTCCGCACACCGCGACCGTCGAGGAGATCGCGGCCAAGAATCCCCTTGCCGTGGTGCTGTCGGGTGGGCCGTCGAGCGTCTATGCGGACGGTGCGCCGCAGCTCGATCCGGCGCTGTTCGATCTGGACATTCCCGTGTTCGGCATCTGCTACGGATTCCAGGCCATGGCCGGCGCACTCGGCGGGACGGTGGCACACACCGGCACCCGGGAGTACGGCCGCACCGACCTCAAGGTGCAGGGCGGTCTGCTGCACGAGGGGCTGCCGGCCAGCCAGCCCGTGTGGATGAGTCACGGCGACGCGGTCACCGAGGCCCCGGCGGGCTTCGAGGTGACAGCCACGAGCGAGGGCGCACCCGTCGCCGCGTTCGAGGACCGGGCCCGCAAGCTCGCGGGTGTGCAGTACCACCCGGAGGTGCTGCACTCGCCGCACGGTCAGCAGGTGCTCAGCCGGTTCCTCCACGAGATCGCCGGCATTCCTCCCGCATGGACGGCCGCGAACATCGCCGACGCCCTCGTCGAGCAGGTCCGCGAGCAGGTCGGCGACGGCAAGGCGATCTGCGGGCTCTCCGGCGGTGTCGACTCCGCTGTCGCGGCGGCGCTCGTGCAGCGCGCCATCGGCGACAACCTGACGTGTGTGTTCGTCGACCACGGTCTGATGCGTGCGGGCGAGCGTGCCCAGGTCGAGCAGGATTTCGTTGCCGCGACCGGCGCAAAGCTGATCACGGTCGACGCCGCCGACACCTTCATCGGTGAGCTGGCGGGCGTGTCCGACCCGGAGACCAAGCGCAAGATCATCGGCCGCGAGTTCATCCGCAGCTTCGAGGGCGCGGTCAGCGACGTGCTGGGCGAGAACGCCGCGCACGGCGACACGGTCGAATTCCTCGTGCAGGGCACGCTGTACCCGGACGTCGTGGAATCCGGCGGCGGCACCGGCACGGCCAACATCAAGAGCCACCACAACGTCGGCGGACTGCCCGAAGACCTGCAGTTCACGCTCGTGGAACCGCTCCGCCTGCTGTTCAAGGACGAGGTCCGGGCGGTGGGGCGCGAGCTGGGTCTGCCCGAGGAAATCGTGGGACGCCAGCCGTTCCCCGGTCCCGGCCTGGGCATCCGCATCATCGGCGAGGTCACGCAGGACCGGCTCGACATCCTGCGTCACGCGGATTCCATTGCGCGCGAAGAGCTGACGGCCGCCGGGCTCGACGGTCAGATCTGGCAGTGCCCCGTGGTGCTGCTCGCCGACGTCCGCAGCGTCGGGGTGCAGGGCGACGGACGCACCTACGGCCACCCGATCGTGCTCCGCCCGGTGTCCAGCGAGGACGCGATGACCGCGGACTGGACGCGACTGCCCTACGACGTTCTCGAGCGGATCTCCACCCGAATCACCAACGAGGTGCACGACGTCAACCGTGTCGTGCTGGACATCACGAGCAAGCCTCCGGGCACCATCGAGTGGGAGTGACGCACTGTGCGCGGTGAGTGAGTCCGAGGACCCGCTCACCGCGCACGTGCGCTTGCGACTCTACTTTCGCCGGTTGGGTGCGAACACGAGCACAACGCCGACCAGCACCGCGACCACCACGAACAGCCAGCGGAACTCGACGTTCGCGAGCGGTTCCAGCGAGAACGGCCCCGCAAGTGCCCAGCCGCTCACCAGGAGTGCTGCCAATCCTGCGAGGAGCAGTAGTGGCGACGGGCGCTTCCGCGTCCGGGTCTGTTCGTTGCCGTGAGTGTCGTCGATGTCATCCACGGCGCACCTCCACACTTCCGAATCGGACATCGGCGTTGAGGGTCAGGACGTGACCGTCCGTGCCGTCGACGCCACCGTCGAGACCCTCCGGGAGGCACTGCGCGTCGCCGAACTGGGTGGTGCAGTGGTTCTCGACGTTCATACCGGGCGGCAGGAGTACCACGACCTCACCGAACTGCCCGCTGACGTCGACCGTCTTGTCCTCGGTGAGAGTGACGTTCCGGAGGTCGAGCGTGAAGCTGCCGAATCCGCCGGAGTAGGCGGGCTCGATGGCGGCCGCCGTCGCCGGGTTCCAGGTCCGATCGCCCATGTTCTCGCTGTTCAGGTCGAGTGAACCGACGAGCGAGGCGAGGATCACGAAACCGATCAGCGGTCCGGCGACGACGAGAAGCCCGTAGCCCTTGCGCAGGAATCCGCCGATCAGCAGCCCCACTCCGATGACGGCGAGCGCGACCGCGCCGATGCGACCAGCGTTCAACCAGTCGGATCCGGTGGCGACCGACAACGCGGTCGCCGCCGCGGCCGCGAGGATCGCCAACCCGATCACCATCGTCGTCAGGCGGGAGTGGGTGCGGTCCGGTTGTACTGCGGGCGTGGTGGTCCTGGCCGGTTCGGGCAGATCCCATGCGAACGGGGCGACCCCGAGCGGGTCCCACGCCGGCGGTCGCGGTTCGAGCGGCGCGAACGGGGCCGAGGGTGTGTCGACCTGCGGACCGGGGGTCGGGGTCTTCTCGAACGACACCGGAACGGTTTCGCCCGCAGCAGTTTCGGGCTTCAGTGCCTCGGTGGGCGCGTCGGCCGGCTTCTCGTCCGAGGTGGGCGGCGTGCTCGGCGTGTAGGAGTCGGGAAGCTTCGTGTACGGACCGTACGCACCCGGACCGTACGCACCCGGACCGTACGTGCCGGGGCCGAACGGGTTGGCGCCGAACTGACCGGGCGAGAAACTCGTCCCGGGATACCCGGTCCCGACACCCGGGGCAACGGCTCCGGCGGGCAACGGTGGGGGTATCGGCTGCCGCTGGTACAGCAGCCACAGGCCGCCGAGCATCAACGCCATGCTGACCAGCCCGGAGCCGCCGAGCCCGACACCGAAGGGACCAACGGTGCTCAGCGCGATGGCCAGTGCGACGAGAAGGACGATGGTCTTGGTGCCCGAGTCGGAGCTGTGACCACGTCCCACCAGCGACTCCGCGGGGGAGGCCGGGTCGCCCGACTTCGTGAGGGCGAGCCAGCACGCCAGGTAGAGGAGCACGCCGGCGCCACCGAAGATGGTGGACACGACGAAGGCGACTCGTATCAGTACGGGATCGACGCCGTAGCGGTAGCCGATTCCCGCACAGACACCGGCGACGTGACCACGGCCCGGCAACCGCACCGGCCGGGTCCGCCACAGATCCTGTATCTGCTCTTGGAAGCTCCCATTGCTCATACGACCATCGTTCCGGTCGGCGCGGCGCGCGTACATCGGGAACTACCCTGATCTTTCCGGTCGGGGTGGGCCGGAACGCGTGCCGAAGTCAGGGTTGGACCCTGATGCCGTGGCCAGGGGATCGTGCCAGTATCGAACATGTGCAACCTGTGTCGAACACGTCCGCGGGCGGTGCCCAGTACGCGGGCGCCGTGACCGCACCTGCCCCGCCCGACGGCATTCCCATGCCGCGGCTCGAACGCCGGACCGGTGGTCGCATCGTCGGCGGCGTCGCGGGTGGTATCGCCGATCAGCTGGGCGTCGACGTGATGAAGGTGCGGGTCGCGTTCGCGTGTCTCGCCGCGCTCGCCGGCGCCGGCATCGTCGGCTACGGACTGTTGTGGATCTTCACGGCCGCAGGTTCCGACACCGAGAAGCCCAGTGCCTCCGAGCGACGGAGAGCGTACGGACTGATCGCGATCGGCCTTGCCGGTGCGTCCGCGTTGTCGTGGTTGTTCAGTGGCCGCGTCGGTTCGGTGATCGCGCCGATCATCGTCGTGGCGGTCGGCGCGGCTCTGGTGTGGCGCGAGTTCGATTCGGAAGGTCCGCGCACCGTCATCGGGCTGCCGCAGCGTCCGACCGTCCTCACCTGGGCGCGGGTCCTCGGTGGCGTGACGTTGATCGTGTCGGGTCTCGGTGTGGTGATCCTCGCGCAGGTCGACTTGGCTGCGCTGCGTTCGTCGTTGCTGGCTGTGGTGGTCACCCTGGTCGGCGCCGGGCTGCTGACGGTGCCCCTGTGGTTGCGACTGTGGCGCGCGCTGGGCGCGGAGCGTGCCGCCAGGATCCGCAACGACGAGCGTGAGGAGATCGCGTCACACCTGCACGATTCCGTCCTGCAGACCCTGGCGCTGATCCAGAAGCAGGCCGACCATCCTCAGGAGGTCGCGCGGCTTGCCCGGGGTCAGGAACGAGAACTGCGGAAGTGGTTGTTCGGTGGGGGAGACGCCGACCATTCGAGCCTCGCGGAGGCGTTGCGCATCATCGCGGGCGAGGTGGAGGACCACCACGGCGTCACGGTGCGGCCGGTGACGGTCGGCGATGTGGCGCTCGACGTCGAGGGCACGGGTGAGGGCCTGTCGAAGGAGAGTTTCACGGCGGTGCTCGGTGCGACGCGGGAGGCTCTGGTCAACGCGGCCAAGCATTCCGGGGAGACGGACATCAACCTGTTCGCCGAAGCCGAGCACGAACAGGTCAGTGTGTTCGTCCGGGACCGCGGCGTCGGATTCGACGTCGACGAGGTGTCCCCGGACCGTCAGGGCCTGGCGAAGTCGATCCGTGGACGGATCGAGCGGCGCGGCGGGCACGTCGACGTGCGGTCCGCACCCGGCAAGGGCACCGAGGTGCGAATCCACATGCCGCGGAACGGCCGGACGTGGGCGACACCGGCCACCGCCGAGGACACGGACACTGCCGGCGTCGAGGACGTGCCGTTCAGTCAGGGTGCGTGAGCACCACTTTCGCCGTGTCGGCGCACTGGTGCGCGGTGTCTGCTCGCATGCTGTCCCAGCGAGGGGGTAATGTTCGCCGGCGACACGACTGTGGGGGTCGTGTGCTCGCACCGTGTTGCGGCGGGGTGGGACGCGAGATGTCAAGGGGGGATTTCATGTTCGACCGTGAGGGTCTGCGCGTGCGCGAGCACGAGTTGCAGGATCAGATCGATTCGATGCTGGCCGCGCTCGACCGGCAGACGCAGGAACTGCATGCCGCTCAGCAGCAGGTGGCGCAGCTGCGGGTGAGTGGGGCGTCCACAGACGGACTGGTGCAGGTGGTGGTGAACTCGGTGGGCGGCGTGGTGGACGTGCGCCTCGCGCCGAACGCGTTCCGGCGGTCCACCCCCGAGTCGCTGGGACGTGCGATGACCGAAGCCGCCCGGCGTGCGGGCGAGGCCGCGCACACCGAGTCGGTGCGCATCATGGGATCGATCGTGGCCGCGACCGAGACCCTGCCGGATCTGCCGGACCTCGTCCCCGGCGCTCCGAGCCTGCGGGACTTCCTCCCGCGCCTCGAGCCCGAAGTCGGTGGCGTCCCGGCCGATCGGGAACCGGACCCGGACGATCCCGACGACGCGCAGTGGAATCGGCCGGTCCTGCGGGACGGGTGGCAGTGAGCGCGCAGCTGTGGGTGGACCCGGCGCATCTGCGCAGCGTCGCACCCCGATTCGACGCACTGTCGCAGCGGATGGCAGCGGTCGCCGCCACACTGCACTCGACCCTCGAGGCCGAGGGTGAATGCTGGGGCGGCGACGAGACCGGGACGACGTTCGCGAGCGGGTATCTGCCGTCCGCGGACGCGGCCGGGCAGTCGCTGGGGTTCGCCGTCGGGGCGCTGGCCGCGCTCGGATCCAGACTCGGAAGCACCGCCGACTCGTTCGATGACACCGACCGCGGCACCGCATCCAGCCTCGCCGGGCTGTTCTGATGGGCATCGAGGTTCCGGGCAGTGTCCGGTGGTTGGCGGAGAAGGTCGTCGGGGCGGACTGGCCCGACGCGGACGAAACGGCGATGGAGCGGCTCGGGCAGGGGTGGAAGGACGCCGGTGCCTCGCTCGACGACATCATCGAGGAGGCCGACGCCGCGATGCGGTCGGCCATGTCCGGGGTGAGTGGTGACGTCGACACCGCGATGGCGCAGCACTGGGCGCGGATCGGTGCGGACGGGGCACTACGCGAGTTGTCGGGGTTGCTCCACGAACTGGGCGACACCCTCGACTGGTCGGCCGATGACATCCGGGTCGCGAAACTGTCGATCATCGCGGCCCTGGTGGCACTGGCGGCCGAACTCGTCGCGGTCGCGGTGGCCAGCGCGATGACGTTCGGCGCGGCGAGCCCGGCCGCGTTCGCGGCGGAAGCGGCCACACAGGTCACCGTCCGGATGATCATCCGGCAGCTGATCACCTCGATCCTCACCCGCGCCACGACGGGCGCGGCGGCCGGCGCCGGAGCCCAGGCGGTCCTCGAGGCTGCGTTTCAGAAGTACGAGATACACGTGGGTCGGCGCGACAGCATGGATTGGGGCAACGTTGCAGAGGCGGGCGGCAAGGGTGCGGTTCGGGGAGGCGTGAAGGGGGCGGTCAACGGCGCGTTCGGGCTGAAGTTCACCGACCCTCGTTCTCAGTTCGGGGGCATGCTCGGCTCCTACGTGCAGGAGGAGACGGTCGGCGCACCGCGGTTCAGCGGCGCCGTCGTCGACGAGGTGCTGGACCGGACCGGACTCGACGACGACGTCCGGCGTGCCCGCGACGAGATCGACGGGCGTCTGCCGTGAACGGGGCCGACAGCCGGCTGCGGGTCCGGCCCGCCGGTCACCTCCGGCGTGGTGTCGCCCTGGTGCTGGACCTCGTGTTGCACGCACTCGTCGGGGCCGTGGTCGGGGTCCTCGTCTACATCGTGCAGACGGCCGGACAGTCGGTGCCGCCGAACGCGGCGGAGGGAACGGCGGGGTTCGCGGTGATACCGGCGTGGCTCGTGTTCTCGTTCGTCCACCGGACCGCGATTCAGGCGCGATTCCATGCGACGTTCGGCAAGTGGATGACGGGTCTCTGCGTCGTGCGGCCGGACGACGGAACGTGGCCGAGCTTCGGATATCTGGTGAAGGCCTGGTTCCGCAGTGCCGGTGCGGCTCTCCAATCGGATACCGCCACCGACGGGGAAGACGGGATGCCGGCGGTGGTGCGGCGACAGAGCGAATCATTCGACACGCTCTAGAGTGGGGTGACTCTACCGCCCACGCGAGGAACAGCTGCAGTGACTTTGCCTGAAACACCCCCGTACCGTGTCTTTCTCGTCGATGATCATGCCGTTTTCCGTTCCGGGGTCCGCGCCGAACTCGGCAGGGAAGCGGACATGGAGGTGGTAGGCGAGGCGGGCGGTGTCGCGGAGGCGGTGGCCGGGATCAACGCCACCTCGCCGCACGTCGTGCTGCTCGACGTCCACATGCCCGACGGCGGCGGTGTCGCCGTGCTGCGGGGCATCGAGTCGGGTCCGGTGTGCCTGGCACTGAGCGTGTCCGACGCCGCCGAGGATGTGATCGCCGTGATTCGCGCCGGGGCACGCGGGTACGTCACCAAGACGATCTCGGGCGCGGAACTGGCCGACGGCGTGCGCCGCGTCGCCGGCGGTGACGCCGTGTTCAGCCCGAGGCTCGCGGGATTCGTGCTGGACTCCTTCACCGGGCGTTCCAATGCTCCTGAGCCGCAGCTGGATCCGGAGCTGGATTCGCTGACACCGCGGGAGCTGGAAGTGCTGCGGCTGCTCGCGCGGGGGTACACGTACCGCGAGATCGCCGAGGAACTGGTGATCTCGGTGAAGACGGTCGAAACGCATGCGTCGAACGTGCTGCGGAAGACGCAGCAGTCCAACCGGAATGCGCTCACGAGGTGGGCGCACCGCCGGCGGATCGACTGACCTCCCGGGGTGTCAGGGCTGGGCGAGGAGGACGATCACGGCCACGAGCACGGCCAGGATCAGGATCGCGACCATGACACCCATGGCGATCGGCGCCCACGCCACCACCTGATCGCGGACGGTGGGGGCCGGCGAACCGGGAGCGGGTTTCGTCGGGCGCGGCGGCCACTGCAACCGGCCGAGCGGACGCGGCACGTTCTTGAGCGGGGTGCTCTGAGGCACGGCGGGCAGACCGGCCTGGGTGGAACTCACCAGCTTGCTGCGCCGGCGTGAGTCGGGCAAGGGGGTCGAACGGTGTGCCCACGCAGGGATGGTGCCGTCTGCGGAATAGACGGGCGAGCCGACGAGGTGCGCGACGTTCCCGTCCCCGGACATGGCCACCCGGGCCAGGGCGTCGCGGGCCTCGGCCATCGTCGGACGACGCGCCGGGTCGGGCTCGAGCAGGTGCAGCAGCGTGTCGGTGAGCGGTCCGGCCTTACTCGGACGGTAGATCTCGGCCTTCGCGACCCGGTGCAGGAGTGCGATGGAATCGGAGTCGATCCCGAACGGCGGCTGGCCCTCGACGACGGTGTACAGCGTGGAACCGAGCGAGAAGACGTCGCTGGCCTCGGTGGGGTCCTGACCGCGGGCGACCTCGGGGGAGAAGTACGCGGGTGTGCCGGTGATGACCCCGTTCGTGGTGTCGGCGGAGTCGCCCTTGGCGCGGGCGATGCCGAAGTCGCTGATCTTGACGGTGCCGAGTTCGCGGCCGCGGTCGGCGACGAGGATGTTGCCCGGCTTGATGTCCCGGTGCACGATCCCGGCGGCGTGGGCGGCGGTGAGCGCGTCGGCCACCTGCGCGCCGATCTGGGCGACCTCGAGCGGGGGCAGTGTGTCGGCGATGTTCATCGCCTGGGCGAGGCTGCGCGACGGCAGGTACTCCATGACCAGCCAGGGCTCGCCTGCCTCGAGCGCGACGTCGTACATCGCGATGGAATGGCTGTGGGCGAGTTTGGCGGCGTTGCGCCCTTCCCGCATGGTGCGTTCGCGGACACGACGGGCCTCGTCGGGGTCGAGTCCGGCCGTCGTGGTGACCTGTTTGATGGCGACGTCGCGGTGCAGCAGGGTGTCCCGTGCGAGCCAGACCGCGCCCATTCCACCGCCGCCCAGTTTGGACCGCAGGCGGTACCTTCCGGCCACCAGGTATTCGGGTCCGATGCCCCTTTCGCTCTGCTCCTGCTCCATCACGCGTTCAGGTTAGAGGATTGCGCGGACACGGGATGCGCGACGGTCCTGACCTGGCCGTTCGGGGTCCACTTGACGGGCCTCCACCGACCGGCTTTACTTGAAATGAGTTCGAAAATACGTTCGAACAAAGCGTCTGTTCGAGCCGCGTCTTCCCCGTGGTTGCCGACCGCTGTTGGTGCCGAGTGTCAGGGGTGTCGAGTTGGCTGAAGTGGCCGGCGAGCCGGGGTTTCCGGTGCCGGGGACTCCCGAGTTGTCCGGGCTGTCCCGGCAGGAGCGTCTGGACTACCTCCGACGACGGATGGCCGCTGTTCCCGCGCGCGGTGAATCGGTGGCGAGCCGCGCCCCGGTGGAGAGTGCGCTCCCCACGACGGGCACGTCCGCAGCGCCCGATTCCCATGCTGCCGGGGTGCTTCCGGTTCCGGCTGCGCTGGCCGAGCTCCTTCCCCGAGGCGGGCTGGTGCGCGGTTCGGTGGTGTCGGTGTCGGGTGCCACCTCGCTCCTGCTGGGTTTGGTCGCGTCCGTGACCGCGGGCGGCGGACACGTCGCGGTGATCGGACATCCCCGGCTCGGGGTGCTGGCAGCGGTCGAGATGGGGGCGCAGCTGGAACGGCTGGCCCTGATCCCCGATCCGGGCGCCGATCCGGTGGAGATCGCCGCGGTGCTCCTGGACGGAATGGATCTGGTGGTGCTCGGACTGGGTGGGGCGTCGGTGGCGCCGTCCCGGGCGCGTGCGGTGGTGGCCCGGGCCCGGAGCAAGGGGTCGACCCTGGTCGTCACGGACGGGCACTGGGACGGCGCGGAGATGCGGCTGGAAGCCCGGGTGCACGGTTACGCCGGACTGGGCAACGGATCTCAGGACCGGGGATGCGGGCGGTTGCGTTCCCTCAGCCTGGCGGTGTGCGCCCGGGGGCGGTCGTTCCAGCCGCGCACCACCCGGTTGGACGTGCGGTCGGCGCAGGGCCGGGTGGAATGGGTGAGCGCACCGGAACCGGTGGCGCCCCTCGAGGTCGCCCCCTTCCCGGCGCCGGTGGAGGTGGTGGGTCTGTGAGCCGGGTGCTGGCGTTGTGGTGCCCCGACTGGCCCGCGGTCGCGGCGGCCGCTGCCGCGGACCTCCCGCCGACTCACCCGGTGGCGGTGACGTCGGGCAATCGGGTGATCGCCTGCTCGGCACCGGCCCGCGCGGACGGGGTGCGCAGAGGCCTGCGCCGCCGCGAGGCCCAGGCCCGGTGCCCCCGGTTGCACGTGGTGACCGCCGATCCCGACCGCGACGCGCGGCTGTTCGAGGCGGTCGCCTCGGCCGTCGACGCGGTGGCGCCCGGTGTCGAGGTGCTGCGACCCGGTCTGGTGGTGCTGTCCGCTCGCGGTGTCGCCCGGTACTTCGGTTCGGAGGAAGCCGCCGCGGAGCGGTTGGTGGACCAGGTGTCGGCGGTGGGGGTGGAGTGCCAGGTCGGCATCGCCGATCAGCTGTCCACGGCCGTGATCGCCGCGCGCAGAGCAACTCTCGTGCCGCCCGGTGAGGGGACGGCCTTCCTGGCGCCGCTCCCGATGCGGGAACTGGCCGCCGAGCCGAGCCTCGCGGCACCCCATCGCGGTGAGCTGGTCGATCTGCTGCACCGGCTCGGGTTGCGCACGATCGGCAGTTTCGCCGCGCTGTCGGCGGGCGATGTGGCGTCGCGGTTCGGAACCGATGCGGTGCTGGCGCATCGCGCTGCGCGGAGTGAACCGGAGCGTCCGCCGTCGGGCCGGTCGCTGCCTCCCGACCTGGAGGTCGAGGAACGGTGCGATCCCGTCATCGAACGGGTCGACGCCGCCGCCTTCGCGGGGCGTGCGCTGGCGGAGAAGCTTCATCGCACACTGTCGGACGCCGCGGTGGCCTGCACCCGGCTGTCGATTTCGGCGAGCACCGGCAACGGTGAGCAACTGTCCCGAATCTGGAGGTGCGCGGAACCGTTGACGCCGGAGGCGACGGCGGACCGGGTGCGGTGGCAGCTGGACGGGTGGCTGACCGGGCGCAGCGAGAAGCGGCCCTCCGCCGGTATCGCCGTCCTGCGGCTCGAACCGGTGGAAGTGGTGGCCGCCGGCGCCCTGCAGCTGGGACTGTGGGGTGGGGTCGGCGACCGGGACGAGCGGGCCCGGCGGGCTCTGGTGCGGGTGCAGGGTCTGCTCGGCGGGGAAGCCGTGCAGGTGGGTGTCCTCAGCGGTGGGCGGGGCCCGGCGGAGCGCATCACGTTGCTGCCGTTGGGCGACGAGCTGATTCCGCGCAACGATCCGTCGGAGCCGTGGCCGGGCACGTTGCCGGAACCGGCGCCTGCCGCGGTGCTGACCGCGTATCCGGAGGTGTGGATGTCGGACGAGCGGGGTATGGCTGTGACGGTCACGGAACGGGGTGTGTTCAGCGCGCCTCCCGCGCGGTTGCGGTGGGGGAGCCGAGAGTGGGCGGTGTGCGGATGGGCCGGACCGTGGCCGGTGGACGAGCGGTGGTGGGACCCTCCGGCCGCCCGGACGGCGGCCCGGGCCCAGGTGCTGCTGGAAGAGTCGCGGGCGCTGCTGGTGATCTGCACGGCTGGCCGCTGGTCGGTGGAGGGAATCTATGAGTGACACGGAGCGGGACGCACCGCACCGCAGGATCGTCGTCCAGGAATTGACGAGCCTCGACGGGTTCGTCGCCGGACGGTCCGGCGAGCTGGACTTCTTCGATGCGGTGCCGGATTACGGTGAGGTGGACCGATACAACCTCCGTCTGCTCGCCGACACGGACCTCGCCCTGCTCGGGCGAAAGACGTATCAGATGTTCTCGGACTACTGGCCCACCGAACAGGCGCAGGGTGAGGTCGTGGCCGAGGCCGTCAACTCGATCCCGAAACTCGTGTTCTCCTCGACGCTGGACAGCGCCCCGTGGGGGGATCGGGAGCCGGCGCAGCTGTGGCCGGGCGACGCCGTCGAGCGGGTGCAGCACCTCCGGCAGGAGCCCGGTGGCGACATGATCGTCTGGGGGAGCATCACCCTCGCGCGGGCACTGCTCGCCGCCGAGCGGGTCGACGAAATCCAGTTGCACGTGGTGCCGATCCTGCTGGGGCACGGCCGCAGGCTCCTCGACGAGGACACCGGGATGCATGCGCTGACGTTGCTGGAGTCGAAGGGGTACGACTCCGGGGTGGTCACGTTGCGTTATCGGGTGGGGCGGGCGGCGTAACCCGCCCGGCGACCTGTCTTGCGAATCGACCGTTCGAAATGCTTTGCTGTGCAGAGGGTCGCGTGCCGGTGGCGGACAGCGTCAGGCATGGAGGCCGGCCACGGCCGCATCGTCGGGTCGTGGCATACCTCGAAAGGGTCGACTGTGACCATTTCTTTCAACCACACGATTGTCGCTGCCAAGAACAAGCAGGAGTCGGCGACATTCTTCACCACGTTGTTCGGACTGCCGGACGCCGTGCCTGCCGGACATTTTCTGGCGGTCGCCCTCGACAACGGGGTGTCTCTCGACTTCGCGGAACCGCCGGTCGAATTCCCGCCGCAGCATTATGCGTTCCTCGTCGGTGAGGACGACTTCGACCGGATCTACGGTCTGATCGTCGAGTGGGGGCTCGATCACTGGGCGGATCCGCGGCAGACGCTGCCGGGCACCATCAACACCAACGACGGCGGGCGGGGCGTCTACTTCCTCGACCCGTCCGGTCACTATCTGGAGATCATCACCCGCCCGTACGGGTCGGGCGGGTAGTCCGTGGCGGTCGCTAGTCTGGATTCTCGTGGAGACGAGCAGGACTACCCCGACGCGCGCCGGTATCGAGATCGCCTACCGGGACAGCGGCGAGTCCTCGGTGCCGGGGACGTCGGGCGTCCATCCCGTGCCGGTGGTTCTGGTGCACGGGATGGGCGGTGACGGCGGCACCTGGGACCGCTTCGCCCGCGCACTCGTCGCCCGCGGGCGCCGCGTCCTCGTCGTGGATCTGCGGGGGCACGGTCGCAGTGCCCGCGCCGCGTCGTACCTTTTCGAGGAGTTCGGCGCCGACGTGGTGGAGGTGTGCGACAACCTCGGGCTGACGCGGGTGGATCTCGTCGGGCATTCGCTCGGTGGTCATGCGGCGTCGCTCGCGGCCCAGACCCGGCCCGGGCTGGTTCGCCGGCTGGTGATCGAGGAGGCCCCGCTCCCGTTGCGTCCCGGTGACCCGGAACAGGTTTTCGCGAATCGGCTGCCGTCGCTGCCGGAACTGTGGCACGCGACGACGAGCCTGATCCGGCATCCGCGGGCCGCGTTCGCGTTCGACCGGTCGATGACGGGCTCGGCGCTCGAGCAGTTCCGCCGCCCGGATCCGTTGTGGTGGGACAGATTGCCGGACATCGAGGCCGACACGCTCATCCTGCGGGGCGGTCTGGGCGGAATGGTGGATCCGCGCAGACTCGAGTCCGCAGTGGCGGCGATACCGAACTGCCGGGTGGTGGTGTTCCGTAGCGGGCACAGCATTCACCGCGACCGTTACGACGACTTCGTGGCGGCGGTCCTGCCGTTCTTGATGAAGCTCGAGACGAGCTGACAAAAAGTCCGGAAATGTAAACCGCGACGGCGTCGACAGGACTAGCGTGGGAACCGAAGCGGGGGCTCGGAACGGGCCGGTTGTCACGATGAGCGCCCCGAAGCCGCGGGGCGTCCGACGACGTCTTCCGCACGTCCGGAAGAAGGCCAACGATGTCGACACTCACGCCTGGACGCCCCTATGCGCCCGGCAGGCAAGGGTTCAGCTCGCTCCGCGCCGGGGGCCTCAACTGGGACGCGTTCCCGTTGCGGCTGTTCACGAAGGGCAACGCCAAGTTCTGGAATCCCACGGACCTCGACTTCAGCCGGGACGCGGAGGACTGGGAGGGGCTGAACTCGGAGCAACAGCGCAACTCCACGTATCTGGTCGCACAGTTCATCGCCGGTGAGGAAGCGGTCACCGAGGACATCCAGCCGTTCATGAAGGCGATGGCCGCCGAGGGGCGTTTCGGGGACGAGATGTATCTGACGCAGTTCTGTTTCGAGGAGGCCAAGCACACCCAGGTGTTCCGGTTGTGGATGGACGCGGTGGGCCTGACACGCGACCTGCATCCCTTCGTCGCCGAGAACCCGTATTACCGGCAATTGTTCTACGAGGAGCTGCCGGGATCGCTGAAGGTGCTCGAGACCGATCCCAGTCCGGTCAATCAGGTGCGGGCCAGCGTCACCTACAACCATGTCATCGAGGGCAGTCTCGCACTCACCGGGTACTACGCCTGGCAGAAGGTGTGCACGACGCGCGGGATCCTGCCGGGCATGCAGGAACTCGTCCGCAGGATCGGCGACGACGAACGACGCCACATGGCGTGGGGGACGTTCACCTGTCGCCGGCACGTGGCCGCCGACGACAGCAACTGGGGTGTCGTCCAGGAGCGGATGGCGGAGCTGATGCCGTTGGCACTGGGCATGATCGACTGGGTCAACAAGCAATTCGAGGTCCAGCCGTACGGGCTCGACGACCAGGAGTTCATCGCGTACGCCGCGGACCGGGCGCAGCGCCGGCTGGGGGCGATCGAGTCTGCGCGGGGCCGCCCGGTCGAGGAGATCGATCTGGACTATTCACCCGAGGCCCTCGAGGAGAAGTTCGGCGAGGAGGACGCCAAGGCGATGTCCGAGGCCGCCGGCTGAGGCACGCGTCGCGGTGGGAGATGGCAGGATCGGCTCATGGCGCTCACCGCACTCGACCGCAGACTCCTCGGCTGGTCTGCAGCATTCGTGATCTCGCAGGCGAACATCATCCGGCTGCTCGGCCCGGTGGCACCCCGGCTCGCCGATATCCAGACCGCCCGGTCCGCCCGGTCCTACACGGCGATCCTCGACGGAATGTCCGCCGCCGACAGGGCGCGCTACCGCAGCCACTACTACCCGGACTTCGTCCATCCCGTGATCTACGCGGTCGCGTTGCGCACGGGCGCACGACGTCTGGCGGAGCTGACACCACTCTCGGCGAGAACGCAGAAAGTGCTGGCGGCGGCCCCGGTGATCTCTGCGGCAGGCGACTACGCCGAGAACGTCGTCGGGCTGTATCTGCTGTCTCATCGCGAGCACATCACCGACGCGACCGTGCGCACCACCAGTGCGGTCAGCGTCACCAAATGGGTGCTGGCGCTCGGGACGCTCGGATATCTGTCCCAGGGATTCGTCCGGGTCTGGGCGGGAAAGCTGTTCTCCCGCTAGATTCGGGCACATGTGTGCTGCCGAGCTCAGCGTCGAGTACTTCTCCGGGCAGGCCGAGTTCCGGGAGTGGCTCGGCGCTCATCACGACTCCTCACCGGGCATCTGGCTGAAGATGGCCAAGAAGGGGTCGGCGCATTCGTCGATCAACTACGACCAGGCTCTCGAGGTCGCGCTGTGCTACGGCTGGATCGACAGCCAGGTCCGCCGCGTCGACGACGACTTCTTCGTGCAGCGGTTCACCCCGCGGTCGTCGCGGAGTCCGTGGTCGAAGCGGAACCGGGAGTTCGCGGAGAAACTCGCCGAGGCCGGTCTCCTCGAGCCCGCGGGCGCGGCGGAGGTGGAGCGGGCCAGGGCCGACGGCCGCTGGGACCGCGCGTACGCGGGACAGAAGGCGGCGGAGATACCGCAGGACTTCCTGGACGCCCTCGCGCAGAACCCCGAGGCCGAGGCCTTCTACGCGACGCTCGACAGCCACAACCGGTACGCCGTCTACTACCGCCTGCAGGACGCCACCCGCCCGGAGACACGTGCCCGCCGCATCGAGAAGTTCGTCCAGCAGTTGTCGGAGCGCAGGAAGTTCCATGACTGATCGATTTTCGCGGCTGACACAATGGCACCGTGCCTGACACGATCACCGCCACCTGCTCCGCTCTGTCCGCGACCGACGAACCTCTCGCGGGCACCGCTGCGCATGTCACGGGCTGGGTGTGCCTGGAGTTCCCGGGTGCGTGGGGCCGGGACGTGCTCGACGGCACCGCGCTCGGACCGGATCTGGCCCGTGAGCTCGACGCCCGCGCCGACGCGGCCGGGGTGCGGGTCATGTTCATCCGCCGGCCGGGCCGCAGCACCGCGGACCCGGATCGGCGGACGGTGCTGCTGGCGCAGTCGCACCCCACGCGGTCGTGGTGCGAGCGGCTCGAGATCGCCTTTCCGGAAGACCTGCTCGACCTGGACCTCGGGCTGATCGCGGGGACCGCGCCCGGTCTGGGCACACCGGTGACGGACCCGGTCGTGCTGGTGTGCGCGCACGGGAAAAGGGATCAGTGCTGCGCCGTCCTCGGGCGGCCGGTCGCGGCCGGCCTGGCCGCGGAGTTCGGCGACGCGGTGTGGGAGTGCTCGCACACGGGTGGGCACCGGTTCGCTCCCTCGCTGATCCTGCTGCCCACGGGTTACACCTACGGCCGGTTGTCGACGCAGGAGAGTGTCGACGCGGTCCGCGCCGCCGCCCGGGGCGAGGTGTACCCGACCGGGCTGCGCGGCCGCAGTTGCTGGGACGCGCCGGGGCAGGTGGCGGAACTCGCCGTCCGCGATTTCGTGGACGCGGCCGCGGACGAGCTCACGGTGGACGCGAATTCGGTTGTCGCGCATCGCGACGGACGCCGTTGGGTGGTCGACCTGGAGCAGCGGGAGCTGCCGCCCCGGCCGGCGAGTTGCGGGGCGGCGCCGAAGCCGGTGCGACCCGTCGTCGCCACCGGAGTTCGCGCCCTCGCCCCCTGACTCGGTCACCAGTGGGTGCCGGGCACCAGCCTTCCGACCTTCCGGGCCGCGCGGCCGAGCACCGACGACGTGTGGTGCCTGGGTTCCGGTGTGTGCTGAGGTGCCGGCGCCGCGTCGTCCGTGCTCTGCCCCTTCGCCGCCGGGGAATCGGGGAACATGCGATACATTTGGTGCATCACGCGATCCTTGACGGCGGGTGCGAAGACGTGGCCGAGTTCCCCGAGGGTGCCGGTCGGGACGTCGATGCGCTTGGGGCGTTCGATCAGCGCCCGGACGACCATTGCCGCCGCCTTCTCCGGGGAGGTGATCGGTCCGATGTTGTACCGGCCGGTGGGCGCGATCATCGGCGTCTCGACGAGTGGCATGTGGATGGTGGTGAACGTGATTCCGTCCGAGAGGGTTTCGGACGCCGCGACGTCAGTGAAGCCGTCGAGGGCCGACTTGCTGGCGACGTAGGCGGCGAACCGCGGCGTCGCGCCCTGGACCCCGGCGCTGCTGATGTTGACGATGTGCCCGAACCGCCGGTCGCGCATCTGCGGGAGGAAGGCGAGGACGAGCCGGACCGCGCCGAAGTAGTTGACGGCCATGGTCCGCTCGAAATCGTGGAGCCGGTCCGTGGAGTTGTAGAGGCCCCGCCGGATCGACCGTCCGGCGTTGTTGACGAGCATGTCGACGTGATCGTGTTCGGCGAGAACGGCTTTGACGGTGTGCTCGACCGACTCGTCGTCGGTGATGTCGCAGGGGTAGCCGTAGGCGTCGCCGCCCGCCGCGCGGATCTCGGCCACCACGGCGTCGAGTTCCTCGGTGCGCCGGGCGAGGAGAATGACCTTCGCGCCCTTGCGGGCCGTCGCGATCGCGGAACTCCGGCCGATGCCGGACGACGCCCCGGTGATCACCACGTGCCTGCCCACGAGCGGTCCGGCCGGGTGGGGCCTGCGCGCTCGGTCCGGGTCGAGGTTCTCGCGCCAGTACGACCACAGCCTGTCGGCGTACGACGCGAACCGCGGGACGTCGATGCCTGTGCCGCGCAGCGCCTCCCGGGTGTCGTCGTTCACGAACACCGTGGGCAGTGTCATGTTCTCGACGAGCACGGGCGGGATGCCGAGGGCGCCGAGCACCACTTTGCGGCCCGTGTCGAGGGCCGAGTCGGGGGTGGGAGTGAGGAAGGGGCGGACGAGTCCGCCGGGTAGTCCGGCCGCGGGATGCGGTGCACCGGCGGCCTCGGCGAGCGCGGCGTAGATCTCGCGGACCGGCTGGGGGCGCGGATTGACGAGATGGAACGTCCGGCCGTCCCGTCCCGGTGCAGACATCAACTCCACGATGGCCGCGGCCACGTAGTCGACGGGGACGACGTTGGTCGATCCGATCCGCGGGACGGCCACGGGCAGGGCCGCGGGGAGTTTCGCGAGCGCCGCGATGGCGGGGAAGAGGTAGTACGGGCCGTCGATCTTGTCCATCTCGCCGGTGACCGAACTGCCGACCACCGCGGAGGGGCGGTAGATGCGCCACCGCAGGCCGTCGGCTTCCCGGACCAGCTTCTCCGCCTCGAACTTGGTGCGGTGATACGGGGTGGGGAAACCCTGCCCGAGATCGAAATCGGTTTCCCTGAACGGACCTTCGTGATCCCCCGCGACGGCGATGGACGAGACGTGGTGCAGCGTCGCATCCAATTCCCGGGCCAGTGCGATCACCGAGCGGGTGCCGTCGACGTTCGTGGTGGCCTGTTCGTCGCCCGCCGTGAGGTCGTAGATCGCGCCGAGGTGCAGGACGTGGTCGGCCGCCGGCGCCGAGGTGAGTGCGAGGCCGGGCTCGGTCAGGTCGCCGATCAGCGGATGCACGCGTTCGCCGCCCGGCATGCCGTCGACGAGCGCCTCCCACCGCGCGACGGACGCGCGCCGGACGAGGACGTGGATCTCGGCTGATTCATCGCGGTCGAGGATCAGGGGCAGCACGTGCCGACCCAGGAAGCCGGTTCCGCCGGTGACGAGGTAGGTGGCCATGACCCGAACTTACTCCAAAGTAAGATAATGCACTAGTGGCCCAGACCCACCTTGGCGTGCACCTTCTTCATCCAGGCCGGAGCCCACCAGTTGGCCTCGCCCATCAGCTTCACGAGGGACGGAACGAGGAGCATGCGAACCACCGTCGCGTCGACGAGGAGCGCGACGATCATTCCCACACCGAGGAACCGCATGATCGACAGACCGGAGATGGTGAACGCTCCGGTCACTACCACGAGCAGCAGCGCCGCGGCCGTCACGATGCGGCCCGTGCGCTCGGTGCCGAAGCGCACCGCCTCTTCCGTGGTCGCGCCTGCCTCGTGCGCCTCGACCATCCGTGACATCAGGAACACCTCGTAATCGGTCGACAGGCCGAAGACCACGGCGAGGATGAGGACCACGAACGTCGCCTCGAGCGGTGCCGGACTGACCCCGAGCAGACTCGCGCCGTGGCCCAGCTCGAAGATCCACGTGAGCACACCGAACGTGGCGGCGAGGCTCAGCCCCGCCATCGCGACCGCCTTGATCGGCAGCACCACCGAACCGAACGCCAGGAACAGCAGCACGAGCGTCGACCCCACCATGATCGCGATCATCACCGGCATCCAGTGCACGATCGCCGCGTTCCCGTCGTCGACGGTCGCCTGGCCGCCGCCGACGAGGAGTTCGGTTCCCTCGGGTGGCGTGATGGCGCGGAGACCATCGACCGCCGCGCTCTGGTCGTCGGTGGTGACACCCTCGGAGTAGACGGCCTGGACGGCGACCAGTTCGTTGCCGGACGCGACGACGGTCGCCGCCCCGATGCCCTCCACCTGGCCGGCGGCCTGGGCAACCGCGGCACCGTCGGCCGCGGTCGGGGCGGTGCCGTCGGTGCCCCGGAGAATGAGGGTGGCGCCGTTTCCGGTGGTCGGAAATTCGGTGGTGAGAGTGTCGGTGGCGATGCGGGCGGGGTCGTTCTCCGGCAGCGCCGTGTACGTGACCTCGCCGAGCGACGCGCTGAGCAGGGGCGAGGCGAGGACCAGCAGCCCCGCGACGATGCCGACCGCGATGGCGACCGGCCGCCGCATCACCCAGGTGACGACGGAGCCCCAGAACTTGCGGGCGCGAACCTCCCCACGCTGCGAAGCGTCCTTGTGCCAGGTCAGTGCGTTGATGCGATGCCCCAGGATCGCGAGCAGCGCCGGAACCGCGGTGAGCGACAGCAGCGCCGCGCTCGCGACCGCGGCCATCGCACCGAACCCCAGAGACTTGATCACGTCCTGCGGAAACACGAGCATGCCCGAGAAGGCGCACACGAGAAGCAGACCGGAGAACAGCACGGTGCGGCCCGCGGTCAGCACGGTGCGCCGGGTCGCCTCGGCGACGTCGGCGCCGGACTCGAGTTCCTCGCGGAAACGTCCGACGACGAACAGGCCGTAGTCGATCGCGAGCCCCAGGCCGAGCAGGGACGCCACGTTGATCGCGAACGAACTGACGTCGGTGAACAGGGTCAGCAGGCGCAGGGTGGCGAGGGCACTGAAGATCGAGAGCAGCCCGACGAACACCGGAACGGCCGCGGCCACCAGTCCGCCGAAGATGAAGACCAGCAACACGAGAGTGATCGGGAGCGCGATCGCCTCGGCCAGCACCAGGTCCTGTTGCAGCCGGTTGTTGAACGCCACACCCACCACCGAATTGCCCGCGAACTCGGTGTCGATGCCCTCCACCTCGAGCTTCGGCAGCAGGTCGTCGAACGTGGCGGCCGTGATCCCGGCGTCCGGGTCGACGGTGATCGCGGCCGACGCCTTGGTGCCGTCCTCCGACACCATCAGCTGCTTCTTCGCCGCGTCCGCGGTCCAGTACGACGTCACCGAGTACGTCGGCACCTCGGCGGCGAACCGGTCGAGACTCGCGGTCACCTCGGGGCCGATGTCGTCCAGGGTCTTCCCGTCGGGTGCGGTGTAGATCGCGATGATGTCCGGTGTCTGCGGACCCAGGTTGTCCTGGACGATCCGGGCCACCTCCGCGGATTCGCTACCGGGATCGGTGAACCCGCCCGAGCTGAGTTTCGCGAAGACACCGGTGCCCCACAGGCCGCTCACCAGAACGGCGACGACGGCGAGGCTCAGGACCCACCATTTGCGTGAAACAACGGTCGAGGCCCAACGTGTCATGCGTCATCTCCGGCGTGTCGGGGGCGGGCAGCTGCGACTGCCGACTGTAGTGCGGATCGGGGTGTCACCGACGGGGGTGTGATGCGGCTCCCGGCAAATCGTGCATACTCGGCATCGCACTTGCAGCCACACGCACGGGGGAAGCCGGTCCGAATCCGGCGCTGACCCGCAACGGTAGGCCACCAGATCCTTTCGGTGGCGAGCCCGATTACCCGGCGTGGGGTGTGCGACATCCTTTTCGTCGTGGTCTACGAAGCGGAGTCCTGCAGGCGCCGCACCGGCGTCTGCTGACTTCTCATTCGTGGCTCTGAGCCGCAATGAGGTTTACATGCACGGTCAGTTGTTCAGAAGTACCGGTCTGGCCGCGCTGGTGGCCGCGCTGGTGGTCGCCGGCTGTTCGCGCGGGGAGTCCGTGGGGCAGACCGCTTCCGCCGAATCCTTCGCCGAGCCGGTGTCCGTCACCAACTGCGATCGAACGGAGACGTTCGACGCCCCGCCCCAGCGCATCGTCAGCATGAACGATCACGTCACCGAGGTGCTGATCGAGATGGGGGCCGGCGACCGCATCGTCGGCACGGGGTACGGCGACGCGACCCCGCTGCCGGAGTTCGCGGACGCCTTCGGGAAGATCCCGAAACTCGCGAAGGAGTACCCGACCCGGGAGCAGATCCTCGACCTCGACCCCGACCTGGTGGTCGGCGGAATGCGGAGCGCATTCGACGAGAAGGAGGGGCGGTCGCGTGAATCCCTCGGCGACCAGGGCATTCCCACGTTCCTGTTCTCCGAGTACTGCGGGCACGGCTTCCCGGACATCGGTTTGCTGCGCGGCGACTACCAGCAGCTCGGCGAGATCCTCGGAGTCCCGGACCGGGCGCGGGCGATCACCGACCGGGTGACGTCCGGGTTGCAGGCCGTGCGCGACGAGATCGCGGGCACCGCCCCGGTTCCGACGTTCTTCTACGATTCCGGCGAGGACGTCCCGCTGACGATCGGCGGTGTGGGAGTCGGCCAGCTCATCGCGGACCACGCGGGCGCGGCCAACCTCTTCGCCGAGGGCGAGAAGCCGTATTCGAAGTCCACCTGGGAGATCATCGGTGAACGCGCCCCGGAGGCGATCGTCGTCCTCGACTACGGCACGACGAGTGCGCGGGCGAAGATCGACTTCCTGAAGTCGCACCCGATCATGTCGACGACACCCGCCGTGAAGGCCGGCCGCTTCGTGGTGGTGCCGCTCGACGACTTCTTCGAGAGCCCGCGCCTGGTGCGGTCGGTGGAGACGATCGCGCGGGCACTGCATCCGGACGTCGTCGGCGCGCGATGACCGTTACCGCAGCACGCGCGGCACCGCCGGCGCAGGCGCCGCACCCGGCCCGCGCACGCCTCGGTTTCGCGGGCCTGATGGTGGCGCTCGCGCTGACGACCCTGTTCGTCGTCGGCCTCGCGGTGTCGTTCGGTTCCGTGCGCATCCCGGTCGGCGACGTGTGGGCGATCGTCGCGCACCGCGTGGCCCCCGGCGCATTCGAGTCCTGGTGGTCACAGGCGCGGGAGTCGATCGTCCTCGACTCCCGGCTGCCGCGGGCGCTGACCGCGGCGGCCGTCGGTGCGGCGCTGGCCCTGGCAGGCGCCGTGGCGCAGGCGGTGACCCGCAATCCGCTGGCCGACCCCTATCTGCTCGGCGTGTCCTCGGGTGCCGGTTTCGGCGTGGTGGTGGTGACGGTGCTCGGGCTCGGGGTGGGAGCGCTCGGCGCGTTCACCGTCCCCGTCGCGGCGTTCCTGGGCGCGATGGTGCCGCTGTTCCTGTCGCTGGCGATCGGCGGACGGTATCCGCAGCCGACGGCCGTCATCCTCGTGGGGGTCGCGTCGGCGCAGGTGTTCTCGGCCCTCATCACGTTCTCGATCCTGGTCGTCGCGGACGAGCATCAACTGAGTTCGGTGATGCACTGGCTGGCGGGCGGTTTCGGCGACTCGCGCTGGTCGACGGCGATCTTCCCGGCCGTGGCACTCGCGACGGTCGGGGCTGCGATGATGCTGAGCGCGAGCCGAATCGACCTGCTGCAGGCGGGAGACGACGGCGCCGCCGCCCTCGGCATGCACGTGCGACGCTTCCGCGTCGTGCAGTTGCTCGGTGTGTCGATGCTGGCCGGGGCCGCCGTGTCCGTCGCAGGCGGTATCGGCTTCATCGGTCTGCTGGTGCCGCACCTTGCCGGGTACGTCGTGGGCGCCCGGGCGGTCAGGCTGCTGCCCGTCGCCGCATTCCTCGGCGCGATCGCGATGGTCGCGGCGGACACGGCCGCGCGGTCGGTCGCGCACAGCATCGAGGTCCCGGTGGGCGTCGTCACCGCGCTCGTGGGAGCGCCGATCTTCGTGTGGATGCTCTACCGGCAGTATCGGAGGGCCGAACAGTGACCGCCCTGAGCCTGCAACGTGTCCGCGCCGAACTCGGGTCGCGGGAAGTGCTGCACGGCATCGACTTCTCCGTGCGTCCCGGGGAGGTGCTGGCGTTGGTCGGGCCCAACGGTTCCGGCAAGACCACCGCGCTGCGCTGCTGCTACCGCGCGCTCACCCCGACCGGGGGCGCCGTCGTCGTCGACGGAACGGATACCGCCGATCTGGGCCGGCGGGAACTGGCCCGCACGATCGGGGCGAGCACCCAGGAGCCGCGGGTGTCCGCGGGACTGACCGTGCGCGAATCCGTTTCGCTCGGACGCATCCCGCACCGGGGCTGGTTCGAGCGGGCGACCGGCGCCGACGGTGAGATCGTCGAGACGTGCATACGTCAGGTCGGGCTGGCCGAACTCGCGGGTCGCGACGTCCAGGCACTGTCGGGTGGGGAGCGTCAACGGGTGTCGATCGCCCGGGCGCTCGCGCAGCAGCCGAGGGTCCTGCTGCTCGACGAACCCACCAACCACCTCGACCTGCGGCATCAGCTGACGGTGATGAACCTGCTGCGTGACCTCGCGTGCGACGGTCTGGCGATCGTCGTGACCATGCACGACCTCCGGCTGGCCGTCGAGTTCTGCGACACGCTGGCCGTGATGCACGATGGACGGGTGATCAGCACCGGTCCGCCCGCCGACGTGCTGGACGACACCGTGCTGGGCGGGGTGTTCGGCATCCGCGCCGTGGTGCGGTCGGCGCCGCGGCTGTCGATGGAGATCCTGGGGTTGGCCGATGGATGAGCAACTGCGGCGTGCGTACGAGCTGACCGCCCGCCGCGTCCCGATGATCGCCGACCAGATCGGGCAACCCGGGGCCTCCTCGTTCCCGGCCGTGCGCCTGACCGATCCCGGCTGGCTCGCGGACCGCGTCGCGGACACGGCGCGGCGGTGGGGCAGCGACGATCCCCGGGTCAACGGCACCCTGTGGTGGTACTCGGCCAGCTCGACACTGACCGGGATTCCGATCGCGACCGCGCTCGTCACCGGGGTCGCCGCCCGGCCTCGGCTCGTCGACGCCGTGGCATTCCTGCGGGACGACGGGTATCTCGGCGGCCTGACCGCGTCGTCGGCACTGCCGGTCACCGAGGGGCTGTCCGAGCTGGCGTCCGAGATGGCCGCGGCGCTGACGCCGATCATCGACGCTCTCGCCGCGGCGTCCGGGGTGCGGCAGGCGGCGATGTGGGCGATCACGACGGATTCGATCGCCAACCGGGCACTCGACGCGGGAACGGCGTGCGGCGATCGCGCACGCGGCAGCATCTTCGCCCGGGGGCTGGTGGACGCACTCCGCCGCGTCGGTGCGGTGCTGCCGGACCCGCGGTTCGTCGACGTCCGGGCCGGGGCACTGTCACGCCGGTTCACGCAGCGGGCGTCGTGCTGCTTGATCTACGAGACCCCCGGGTCGGGCAAGTGTGTGAGCTGCCCGAGGAGGCCGGCCGAGGACCGTCTGCGAGGTCTGGCCGCGCTCGTGACGTGAGTCCGGGTGGCCCGCGTTGACCGGTCTGCGGGTGTGATGGCAGACTGACATCATTCGAACTCCCGTTCGAATGATGCGTCTTCCCCAGCGGCATCTTCCATGGTTTCGGCACGGCACGTGCGTGACATGAAGAGGTGTGCCAGATGGGTTGGGGAAACGGTCCGCCGACGTGGTCCGAGATGGAGCGCGTCCTGTCGGGCAGGCCGGGGCGGGTCAGCCCGGAGTCGCTGTACCCGGGCGACGGCGGCGACAGCCCCGCGTGGTCGCGCAAGCGGGGTGAGTACCGGGCGGGCCCGCAGGAGCGGGCCGGCTCCACCGTTCCGTACGCCGAACTCCACGCGCATTCGGCGTTCAGTTTCCTCGACGGCGCCTCCCCGCCGGAAGAGTTGGTGGAGGAGGCCGTCCGGCTCGGTCTCGAGGCCATCGCACTCACCGACCACGACGGGTTCTACGGTGTGGTCCGGTTCGCGGAGGCGGCGAAGGAACTGAACATGCGCACCGCGTTCGGGTCCGAACTGACGTTGGACGACGCGCACCTGCTGGTGTTGGCGCGAGGCCAGGAGGGGTACCGGCGGCTCTCCCGGGAGATCGCGGCGGCGCATCTCGCGGGCGGGGAGAAGGGCAAGCTGCGCTACGACCTCGACCGTCTCACCGACGCTGCCGGGGGGCACTGGCAGATCCTGACCGGGTGCCGGAAGGGGCATGTGCGTCAGGCGCTGGCCGCCGGTGGCCCGGACGCCGCGGCCGCCCGGCTGCGGGAGCTGATCGACCGGTTCGGGGCCGACCGGGTCACGGTGGAACTCACCCATCACGGCATCGCGGAGGACGCCGAGCGCAACGCCTCCCTCGCCGAACTCGCACAGCAGCACGGACTTCCGGTGATCGCGTCCACGGCGGCGCACTTCGCGGGACCGCCGCGCCGGAGACTGGCCATGGCGATGGCCGCCGTCCGGGCCCGGCAGAGCCTCGACGACGCGGCCGGGCACCTGGCGCCCGCCGGGGGAGCGCACCTGCGGTCCGGTGAGGAGATGGCGCACCTCTTCGCCGCGTACCCGGAAGCCGTCCGCGGTGCCGCGGACCTCGGCCGGGAGTGTGCGTTCGACCTGCGGCTCATCGCGCCGCAACTGCCACCGTTCGACGTGCCCGACGGGCACACCGAGGCGAGCTGGCTGCGGCAGCTCACGATGGACGGGGCCCGACGACGTTACGGTGCGCCTGCGGACCGGCCGGAGGCCTACCGGCAGATCGAGCACGAACTGGACATCATCACCGGGCTGAACTTCCCGGGCTACTTCCTGGTGGTCCACGACATCGTGTCGTTCTGCAAGAACAACGACATTCTCTGCCAGGGAAGGGGTTCGGCGGCCAACTCCGCCGTCTGCTACGCCATCGGCATCACCAACGTGGATCCCGTCCGCAACAAGCTGTTGTTCGAACGTTTCCTCTCGCCCGAACGCGACGGCCCGCCGGACATCGACGTCGACATCGAATCCGATCGGCGGGAGGAGGCCATCCAGCACGTCTACGCCAAGTACGGACGCCAGTACGCGGCGCAGGTGGCGAACGTCATCACGTACCGCGGAAAGTCCTCGGTGCGGGACATGGCCCGGGCGCTGGGTTTCTCGCAGGGGCAGCAGGACGCGTGGAGCAAACAGGTCAGCCGCTGGGGCGGCATCGGGAAGGAGGTCGGCACCGACATTCCGCCCGCCGTCCTCGAACTGGCCGCCCAGATCGAGGGGTTTCCGCGGCACCTCGGCATCCACTCGGGCGGCATGGTGATCTGCGACCGGCCGATCGCCGACGTGTGCCCGGTGGAGTGGGCGCGTATGGAGAACCGCAGCGTTCTGCAGTGGGACAAGGACGATTGCGCGGCGGTGGGTCTGGTGAAGTTCGACATGCTGGGTCTCGGCATGCTCTCCGCGCTGCACTACATGATCGACCTCGTGGCCGAGCACAAGGGGATCGAGGTGGATCTGGCGCAGCTGGACCTCTCCGAGGAAGCCGTCTACGAGATGTTGCAGCGGGCGGACTCGGTGGGGGTGTTCCAGGTGGAGTCACGGGCCCAGATGGCCACCCTGCCGAGGCTGAAACCGCGGAATTTCTACGACCTGGTGGTGGAGGTGGCGCTCATCCGTCCCGGTCCGATCCAGGGCGGATCGGTGCACCCGTACATCCGCCGCCGCAACAAGCTCGAACCGGTGACCTACGACCACCCGTCCCTGGAGAAGGCGCTGAAGCGGACGCTGGGTGTGCCGCTGTTCCAGGAGCAGTTGATGCAGATGGCGGTCGACGTCGCGGGTTTCAGCCCGGCCGAGGCCGACCAGCTCCGCCGGGCCATGGGGTCCAAGCGGTCGCCCGAGAAGATGGAACGGCTGAGGGGGCGGCTCTACCAGGGCATGCGGGAGTTGCACGGGATCGGCGACGACGTGGCCGACCGGATCTACGAGAAGCTGTACGCCTTCGCGAATTTCGGTTTCCCCGAAAGTCATTCGCAGAGTTTCGCCGCCCTGGTGTTCTATTCATCGTGGTTCAAGCTGCATCACCCGGCGGCGTTCTGCGCCGGTCTGCTGCGGGCGCAGCCGATGGGGTTCTACTCGCCGCAGTCGCTGGTGGCCGACGCCCGCAGGCACGGGGTGCCGGTGCACGGCGCGGACATCAATGCGAGTCTCGCGCACGCCACCGTCGAGGCGGGCGGGACGGAGGTGCGTCTCGGGCTCGGGGAGGTGCGGCACATCGGGACCGCGCTGGCCGAGCGGATCGTCGAATCCCGCGGCGACGGAGGTCCGTACACGTCGTTCCTCGACCTCACCGGCCGGGTGGAACTGAGTACGGCGCAAGCCGAATCGCTGGCTACCGCAGGTGCTCTCGACAGTTTCGGGTTGTCCCGCCGGGAGGCGTTGTGGGCGGCGGGCGCCGCGGCGGGGGAGCGCCGCGACCGGCTGCCGGGGATCGGGGCATCCACCCGCGCGCCGACCCTGCCGGGGATGAGCGATCTCGAACTGGCCGCGGCGGACGTGTGGGCCACCGGGGTGTCACCGGACACGTACCCCACCCAGTTCCTGCGCCCGCAACTCGACGCGCTGGGGGTGATCCCGGCGGCGGGCCTACTCGATGTTCCCGACGGCGACCGGGTTCTGGTGGGTGGGGCGGTAACCCACCGGCAGCGCCCGGCGACGGCCGCGGGGGTCACGTTCATCAACCTCGAGGACGAGACCGGGATGGTCAACGTGGTGTGTTCGGTGGGGTTGTGGGCGAAGTACCGCAAGCTCGCCAACACGGCGCCCGCACTGCTGGTGCGCGGCAAGGTGCAGAACGCGGAGGGGGCGGTGACGGTGGTGGCGGATCGGCTGCAGCTGATGGATTTGCGGGTGTCCGCCAAATCCAGGGACTTCAGGTGAGCAGGCACCGCTAGCATTCGGACATGAGGAGATACGTCGTGTCGGTGATCGTCGTGGCTTCGCTGGCGCTCGCGGGGTGTGGTGGTTCCGGCAGTGATTCCTCCCAACCGTCGCTCGCCCCGACACCCGGGGACTCGAGCCAGATGGAAATCGGTGGCGCGGTACAGCAACCCGCGAAGGACCAGGCGCCCACCGACCGCCAGGAGATCATCACCGGTCAGGTCGCGCTCACCGCGGACGACCCGGTGGCGGTCGGCAGGCAGATCGTGGACAAGGTCGACGATCTGGGCGGACGCGTCGACCAGCTCACCGAACAGCCGGGCTCCGACGACCAGGACGCGAGCAGTTCCCTGACCATCCGGGTGCCCGCCGACTCGCTCACGCAGACGTTGGACGATCTGCGGGAACTGGGCAAGGTCACCAGCGTCAGCGTCACGAAGAGCGACGTGACGATGCAGTCGCAGGATCTCGACGCCCGGATCGGCGCGTTGACGGCCTCCGTCACCCGGCTGCAGGGGCTCATCACGTCGGCGGCGAACACCGCGGATCTGATCGAGGCCGAGAGGGCGTTGTCGGAGCGTCAGGGCGAACTGGACAGCCTCACCGCTCAGAAGCGGTCGCTGAGCGACCAGGTGGCACTGGCGACGCTCATGATCGACGTCACCGCCACGGATGCCGAGCAGCCCAGTCCCGGTCCGGACAACTTCTGGGAAGGTCTCGTGGCGGGCTGGCACGCCCTGCTGTCTGCGATCAAGGGCGGTGCCGTGGTCGTGGGGGCGCTGATTCCCTGGTTCGGTTTCGTGGCCGTCATCGCATTGGTCGTGTACGGCGCGTACCGTCTGCGCCGGATGTACAACAGGCCGGCCGGCCCACCGCCGGGCCCGGCGCCGGAACGAGAAGAGGCGAAGACGCAATGATCGAAGTCGACCTGAATGCCCTGGACGGTGCGTTGGCGTCGGGTGCCCCCGTCATCGATGTGCGCGAGGCCGACGAGTACGCCCAGGCGCGGGTGCCGGGTGTGACGCTGATTCCGCTCAGTGAGTTCGTCGCGCGCGTGGACGAGATCCCGGAAGCCGAGGTCGTCTACGTGATCTGCGGGGTGGGTGGCCGGAGCCTGCAGGCGGCGGAGTACCTGAACGCGCGGGGGATCAACGCCGTGTCGGTCGCGGGCGGGACGTCCGCGTGGATGCAGTCCGGACGCCCCGTCGAGTCGGGCGCCTGACACCCGGATCAGGGTTCGCGGTCAGCGCGCCGCGCTGAGGGCGTGCCCCGCGGAATCGTCGCGGACCGAGCGCCCACCCCGTTGCCCGGCGGCGTGGCGCACTGTGCGGACCGCGACGGTGCTCCAGATCAGGACCAGCGCGCACCACAGGGTCATGCCCGCGCCGACGATCACCACCGAGTCCAATGCGACGCCGAGCGAGTTCGCGCCCAGCGCGCACGTGCCGACGGGGAACGTGAAACTCCACCAGCCGGGCGTGAACCCCAGTCCGCGGCGAAAGGCCCTGACGGTCACGGTGACCAGCGTCACGAGGGCGAGGACGCCGAGCGCGCCGACGGTGGTCCCGTAGACCACGCCCACCGAGTGGAGCCAGGCGTGGCCGGATACCCCGCCGAGCAGATTGATCGCCGCCACCGACTGGCCGATCACGCCGAGCGGAATCCAGAGGGTGGGCACGAGTGGGGTGTCGGGGAGCCCGTTGCTCAGCAGATGGCGTCCGACGACGACGGCGACGGTCAGCGCGGCGCTCAGCGCCAGCGCGAACAGCGTGTAGCAGAGCGCCAGCATCGCGATCTGCGGCGCGCCTTCCGGGAGGTGCTTGACCAGCGCGGCACCGGTGGCGGCCGACACCATCGGCGGCACGACGGGCATCAGCCAGGACGGCACCGGAGTCACCTGGTGAGGCCGGGTCAGCCGGCGCGCCATCACCACGTAGGTGACGAGCCCGATGACGGTCCCGATCGTCCACAGGGTGGCCGACGCGGTGACGGCGACACCACCGAGAAGTGCGCGACCCGCGGATCCGGTGCCGGCGCCGACTGTCAGCACCGCCATCGACACCGCGCCGTAGAACGGGAACATCGTATGGCTGCGCGCGTCCGCGAGTGCGTCGTCGCGGCGACGGATCCAGTGCCGCACCAGTGCGGTGGTCAGCACCACGAGCAGCGTCGCGGCGATCAGCCAGAAGATCTCGGCGGCCGTCCGGGCCACCGGACCGCCTGCCGGAAATGCCGCGGCGACGACTGCGACGATGCTGGTGCCCATCACTGCGGCGAACCAATTCGGGGTCATACCTAGAGCTTGCCGACGCATCGTCGTGGCCGGTAGAAGGCTTGTCGTTGAATACCCACAAATCGCGTTTGTGGGACTAGCCTTGGGTTGTGCCGCTGTCTCCCCGAGTACCCGAACTCAGTGCCCTCGACGTCCTGCTGTCCGTCGAGCGGCTCGGAAGCATGGGGGCGGCGGGCCGTGAACACGGGCTCAGCCAGCAGGCCGTCAGCGCCCGGGTGCGTTCGGCCGAGCGTCAGTTCGGCATCAAGGTGTTCAGCCGCGGCGCCAGCGGGGTGCGGCCCACGTCGGAAGGCGCCCTCATCCTCGAATGGGCGAGTCACATCCTCGCCACGGCCGAGGAACTGGCGTCGGGAGTCGCGGCGCTGCGCGGCGAACGGCAGGCCGGGCTGACGGTGGCGGCCAGCATGACGATCGCCGAGTACCTGGTTCCCGGGTGGACCGTCGCGATGCGGCGCAAGTACCCGAACGTGGTCACCAACGTGCGGCTGCTCAACTCGTCCGAGGTGACCGCCCGGGTGCTGTCCGGTGAGGCGGATCTCGGGTTCGTCGAGGGCCCGGACATTCCGGCGGGACTGCAGGTACGGGAGATCGGCCGCGACCACCTGGTGGTCGTGGTGCCGCCCGAGCACGAATGGGTCCGCCGGTCACCGATTTCCGTGTCCGAACTCGCCGCGACGCCGATGATCCAGCGTGAGTCCGGTTCCGGGACGCGCACCACCCTGGAGAACGCGGTGCCGCAGTGCGTTCCGCCGTTGCTGGAGCTGACGTCGTGCACGGCGGTGAAGGCGGCGGTCGTGGCGGGTAACGCTCCGGCGGTGCTGTCCTCGCTGGCGGTGGCCGCCGACCTGACGGACGGCCGCCTCGCCTCCGTTCAGGTGGAGGGGTTGACGCTTCCGCGGCGGCTCTCCGCCGTCTGGGACCCGGTGCGCGGCGTTCAGGGTGCGGCGCGCGACTTCCTCGACATCGCGCTCGGTGCCAGCGCGGCCGCCGGTGTCGGGGCCGCAGTCGTCGGAGCTACAGCGCAGCCCCGCTGAATCCGTGCTGGCGCCACGCCTCGTACGTGACGAGGGCGGCGGCGTTCGACAGGTTCAGCGACCGGCGGCCGGGAAGCATGGGGATGCGGAGCCGCTCCGTCACGTGGGGATCGGCCAGCACCTCCTCCGACAGTCCGGTGGGTTCGGGACCGAACAGCAGAACGTCGCCGGGCTGGTAGGCGATGTCGGCGTACGACACGGTGGCGTGCGCGGTGAACGCGTACACCCGCGCGGGCTCCAGCGCAGCCCAGGCCGCCTCCAGGTTCTCGTGCACGGTCACCGACGCCAGGTCGTGGTAGTCGAGTCCGGCACGTTTGAGTTTCGGCTCGGACAGGTCGAATCCGAGTGGACCCACGAGGTGCAGCTCGCACCCGGTGCCTGCCACCATGCGGATGGCGTTGCCGGTGTTGGGTGGGATTCGGGGTTCGTGGAACATCACTCGGAACACCCGCACAGCTTAGGGGCACACCGCGAGGCGGCATGATGGACGCATGGATCCGGTAGAAGAGGTGGTGGGTGAGGACTACGGCGACGCACGACTCCCCGCGCAGAACTGGCGGCGGCGGCACTACACGAAATGCAACTTCCGCGACGCCGACCTGAGTGAACTCCGCACCGAGTCGGTGATCTTCACCGAATGCGATTTCACGGGCGCCGACCTCGCCGAGTCGCATCATGTGGGGACGGCGTTCCGCTCGTGCTCGTTCACCCGAACAACGCTGTGGCACAGCGAGTTCCGTAACTGCAGCTTCCTCGGGTCGGAGTTCGACAACTGCCGGCTGCGCCCGATGGTCTTCGACGAATGCGATTTCACGCTCGCGTCGCTGGGCGGCGCCGACCTGCGCGGACTCGATTTCACGGACTGCCGGTTCCGGGAAGCCAACCTCGTCCGCACGGACCTCCGGCGCGCCGTGCTCCGGTCGGCGGATCTGTTCGGCGCCCGCACCGGCGGCGCGAAATTCGACGGCGCGGACCTGCGCGGGGCCCACGTCGACGCGAACCTGTGGACGGCGGTCTCGCTGGACAAGGCGCAGATCGAACTCACCCAGGCCATCGCGTACGCGACCGCCAACGGGCTCGTGGTGGAACCGACCTGACGCGTGTATGGCGAACCTGAGAGAATGGGGCACGTGACTGCAACGATCCTCGATGGCAAGGCGACCCGCGACGAGATTTTCGAAGACCTGAAGGTGCGGGTGAGCGCCCTGAAGGACAGGGGCATCACGCCCGGTCTCGGCACCGTTCTGGTGGGGGACGACCCGGGGTCGGCCGCCTACGTGCGCGGGAAGCACAACGACTGCGCGAAGGTCGGGATCACCTCGATCCGCCGCGACCTGCCCGGCGACATCACGCAGGAGAAGCTCGACGCCACCATCGACGAGCTCAACGCCAACCCGGACTGCACCGGCTACATCGTGCAACTCCCGCTGCCGAAGCAGCTCGACGAGAACGCAGCCCTCGAGCGCATCGACCCCGACAAGGACGCCGACGGCCTGCACCCGGTCAACCTGGGCCGGCTGGTGCTGGGCAAGAAAGCGCCGCTGCCGTGCACGCCGCGCGGAATCCTGCACCTGCTGCGCCGGTACGAGGTGCCGATCGAGGGGGCGCACGTCGTCGTCGTCGGTCGCGGTGTCACCGTGGGCCGCCCGATCGGTCTGCTGTTCACCCGGCGCAGCGAGAACGCCACCGTCACCCTCTGCCACACCCGTACGCGGGATCTCGGAGCGGAGGTCCGCCGCGCCGACATCGTGATCGCGGCGGCCGGTGTTCCCGGTCTGATCACGGCCGACATGGTCAAGCCCGGTGCCGCGGTCCTCGACGTGGGTGTGAGCCGCACCGCGGACGGGCTGCGCGGCGACGTGGCGGCGGATGTCGCCGAGGTCGCCGGCTTCCTGTCCCCGAACCCCGGTGGCGTCGGGCCGCTCACCCGTGCCTTCCTGCTGACCAACGTCGTGGAGCGGGCCGAGCGTGTCGCAGCGTCTCTCGGCTGAGATGGCCGACTGGGGGCAGTTCGCGAAGAAGAATCTGCCGATGCTCGCAGTCCTCGTCGTCATCGTCGTCGCCGTCGTGTTCGTGCTCGCGGATCGGTGGCGGCGAGGCGCGTTCGTGTTCGGCGTGGCCACGCTGCTCGCGGCGGTGTTCCGGTTGATGATGCCGTCGGAGCGCGTCGGACTGCTCGCGGTGCGCAGCAAGCCTTTCGACGTGGGTGCGCTGGTGGCCGTCGGGGGCGCGATCGTGTGGCTGGCCGTGTCGATCGACCCGCTCGGAACCGACTAGCGGTCCGAGCGGGTGTCGTCCCGCACGGGGGTCAGCGTCCCGCGCGGGCCAGTTGCATCGTCTCGGAGAGCAGTTTCGCGACGGCGGCGGCCTCGGTGAGGAACCCGTCGTGGCCGTCCCGTGAGTTGAGCACCCGCAGACCGTCGCAGGTGGGGATGTCGTTGGCCAGATCCTCCTGCAGGCGGATCGGGTACAGGCGGTCGGAGTCGACGCCGCCCACGATGACGGGTGCGGTGATCGTCCCCAGCGCCGCGGCGATGCCACCGCGACCGCGGCCCACGTCGTGCCGGTTCATGGCCTCGGACAGCAGCACGTACGTGCTCGGGTCGAACCTGCCGACCAGCTTGTCGGCCTGGTGCTGCAGGTAGCTCTCGACGGAGTACCGGCCGCCGCGCCACGGGTCCTCGCCGTCCTGCGGCGAGTTCGCGAACCGGGAGTCGAGTTCGGCCTCGCTGCGGTAGGTCAGGTGCGCGATCCGGCGGGCGATGCGCAGTCCGGCCCGGGGGATCCGGCCGGTGCCGTGATAGTCGCCGCCCTGCCAGTCGGGGTCGCTGGTGATGGCCGCGATCTGAGTGGTCTGCGTGCCGATCTGGTCGGCGGTCGCGCGGGCGCCGACCGCGAGAATGAGCGCGGACGCAACCTGGTCCGGGTAGGTGACGGCCCACTCGAGGGCGCGCATTCCGCCCATCGAACCGCCGACGACGGACGCCAGCTTGTCGATGCCCAGCAGGTCGGTGAACTTCTTCTCGGCCGCGATCTGGTCGCGGATGGAGATCTCGGGGAAGCGGCTGCCCCACGGGCGCCCGTCCTCGGCGATCGAACCGGGACCGGTGGTGCCGCGGCAGCCACCGAGGACGTTGGTCGCGATGACGCACCATTCGTCGGTGTCGATCGGCGCACCGGGACCGACCATCCCGGTCCACCAGCCGGGGGAGGGGTGTTCGTCGGTGACGGGTCCGGTGACGTGGGAGTCGCCGGTGAGGGCGTGCTCGACGAGCACCACGTTGTCCCGGTTCGGGGACAGCTCACCCCATCGCTGCACGGCGAGGGACACCGACGGGATCACTGTTCCGCTCTCGAGTTCGAGCGATCCGATGTCGATGGTGCCGAGACGTCCGTCCGCCACGGGCAGGTTCTGTACAGCGCTCACGGTCAAGATGCCGCCGCCGTGAGTCCGGTCTCGATATCGGCGATGATGTCGTCGATCCCTTCGATGCCTACAGCCAGGCGGACCAGTCCGGGGGTGACGCCGCTGGCGGCCTGCTCCTCGGGGGTCAGCTGGGAGTGTGTGGTGGACGCCGGGTGGATCACCAGCGAGCGGACGTCGCCGATGTTCGCGACGTGGCTGTGCAGGGTGAGCGCGTTGACGAACTTCTTGCCGGCGTCGATGCCGCCGGCGAGTTCGAACGTCACGATGGCGCCCGCACCCCGCGGCGCGATCTGCTTCGCCCGGTCGTGCCAGGGCGAGGACGGAAGCCCGGCGTATCCGACGGACACGACCTCCGGCCGCGCCTCCAGGTACTGGGCGACGGCGGTCGCGTTGGACACGTGCCGTTCCATCCGAAGGCTCAGCGTCTCGAGACCCTGGGCGATGAGGAACGCGTTGAACGGGGAGATCGCCGAGCCGAGGTCGCGGAGCAGCTGCACGCGCGCCTTGAGGGCGAACGCAGGCGGTCCGAGTTCGGAGTAGACGACGCCGTGGTAGCTCGGGTCCGGGGTGGTGAAGTTGCCGTGGCGGCCCTGGGTCCAGTCGAACGTGCCGCCGTCGACGATGACTCCGGCGATCGCCGTGCCGTGGCCACCGAGATACTTGGTGGCGGAGTGCACCACGATGTCCGCACCGTGCTCGAGGGGGCGGATCAGGTAGGGGGTGGCCACCGTGTTGTCGACGATCAGGGGGAGCCCGTGCTGATGTGCGATCCCGGAGATGCCCGGCAGGTCGAGGACGTCGTTGCGGGGGTTGGAGATGGTCTCGCCGTAGAACGCCTTAGTGTTGTCCCGGACCGCGTCCTTCCACTGCTCGAGGTCGTCGGGGTCCTCGACGAACGAGACCTCGATGCCGAGCTTGGGCAGCGTGTAGTGGAAGAGGTTGTAGGTGCCGCCGTACAGCCGCGGGCTGGAGACGATGTGGTCGCCCGCCTCGGCGAGGTTCAGGATCGCGATCGTCTCGGCGGCCTGTCCGGAGGACAGCAGCAGGGCGGCGACGCCGCCTTCGAGGGCGGCGATGCGCTGCTCGACCGCGTCCTGGGTGGGGTTCATGATGCGGGTGTAGATGTTGCCCGGCTCGGCCAGACCGAACAGCGCGGCAGCGTGATCGGTGCTGTCGAACGTGTACGAGGTGGTCTGGTAGATCGGCAGCGCCCGCGCCTTGGTGGTCGCGTCGGACGTCTGCCCGGCGTGGATCTGCTTGGTCTCGAACGACCAGTTCTCGGTCATGTGCTGTCTACTCCAGTGGTCTGACGAGGCGCGACAGAGTTGCTGGTTCGTTCGCGCGCAGGGCTTGTCTGGGGTCTATCTACGACAACAACACATCATGAACCTCCGATGTCGGACCCGCGCTTGTCACCCGACTGTTGTGTGAATCAGGAAACCAGGTCATCACCCGGGGCACCCCACCGCGGTGGAGGGTTGCCGGCCAGCTAGCCGGGGCTCGTTGCTGGCACTCATGACCTGGAGTGAATCTTAGCGGCTGGGGTGGAACGACCGGAAACGGCACCGATTCACGGCCACTAGCAGGGAAAAGTTACCCGCGAGTAGGGACGGCCTGCGTGCCCCACGTCTTGCGCGCGTGGCGCATAGCAGTACGCTTGTCTTGTTTACGTGCGGTCTCCCAGCGGCCGCTTCGACCGTTTACGTTTGAAAAGCGAACCGTTCGCGGACCCACTCACAAAGTGCGCCCGCAACCGTGTAACCAGGGAAACTTCCTAGGAGGACGCGAAGCACCCATGTCCAAAATCAAGGTTGAGGGCACCGTCGTCGAACTCGACGGCGACGAGATGACGCGCATTATCTGGCAGTTCATCAAAGACAAACTGATCCATCCTTACCTGGATGTGAATCTCGAGTACTACGACCTCGGCATCGAATACCGGGACGAGACCGACGACCAGGTGACCATCGACGCGGCCAACGCCATCAAGAAGCACGGCGTCGGCGTCAAGTGCGCGACCATCACCCCGGACGAGGCACGCGTCGAGGAGTTCGGTCTCAAGAAGATGTGGCGGTCGCCCAACGGCACCATCCGCAACATCCTCGGTGGGACGATCTTCCGCGCGCCGATCATCATCTCCAACGTTCCGCGACTGGTTCCGGGCTGGACCAAGCCGATCATCATCGGCCGTCACGCCTTCGGCGACCAGTACCGCGCCACCGACTTCAAGGTCCCCGGCCCCGGCAAGGTGATGATCACCTACACGCCCGAGGACGGCAGCGAGCCGATCGAGCACGAGCTGGTGAACTTCCCCGAGGGTGGCGGCGTCGTCCAGGGGCAGTACAACTTCACCAAGTCCATCGAGGACTTCGCGCGTGCCTCGCTCAACTACGGCCTGCAGCAGAACTACCCGGTGTACCTGTCGACCAAGAACACCATCCTCAAGGCGTACGACGGCGCGTTCAAGGACATCTTCCAGCACGTCTACGAGACCGAGTTCAAGTCGGAGTTCGACGCGGCAGGACTCACCTACGAGCACCGACTCATCGACGACATGGTCGCGTCGGCGCTCAAGTGGGAGGGCGGCTACGTCTGGGCCTGCAAGAACTACGACGGCGACGTCCAGTCGGACACCGTCGCGCAGGGCTTCGGGTCGCTCGGCCTCATGACCTCCGTGCTGCTGACCCCGGACGGAAAGACGTGTGAGGCCGAGGCCGCACACGGCACCGTGACGCGTCACTTCCGTCAGCACCAGCAGGGCAAGCCGACGTCCACCAACCCCATCGCGTCGATCTTCGCATGGACCCGTGGACTCGAGCACCGCGGCAAGCTGGACAACACCCCCGACGTCATCGGCTTCGCCCAGAAGCTCGAAGACGTGGTCATCAAGACCGTCGAGGGTGGCCAGATGACCAAGGACCTCGCGATGCTGGTCGGCGGCGACCAGGGCTACCTGACCACCGAGGAGTTCCTCGGTGCGCTGGACATCAACCTCCAGAAGGCCATCGCCGAGCAGTAGGCATCGAGCCACAGCGCTACCGACGGGACGTCCCTCACGGGGCGTCCCGTCCGGCGTCTCCGGGCCCGGGTGAGTCATCTCACGGTCGCTCGATGCGCGAAAAGCGGAATCCGGGGAAGAGAATTTCGATGTGGGTCGTTGCGCAACGAGGCGCCGTGCGCCGCGTAGCCGTCTCCCTGCCTAGTCGAAAGTTCTTCTGTGAGCACTTCCACCCCCGTCCGCCCCGAGCACCTCGGTGTCATCGCCCAACATCCGTCCGTCCGCAAGCTCGCCATGATCGCGCTCGCGCTCGGTGGCTTCGGGATCGGGACCACCGAGTTCGTGGCGATGGGGCTGCTGCCCGAGATGGCGTCGAGCCTCGGGATCACCGAGCCGACGGCCGGGCACGTCATCTCGGCGTATGCGCTGGGTGTGGTCGTGGGCGCGCCACTCATCGCCGCGCTGACCGCGCGGGTGCCCCGTAAGACGCTGCTGATCGCGCTGATGGCGGCGTTCACGATCGGCAACGCCGCCACCGTGTTCGCGCCGAACTACGGTGTGCTGATGGCCGCGCGGTTCGTGGCGGGCCTCCCACACGGCGCCTACTTCGGTGTCGCGGCCCTCGTGGCGGCGCACCTCGCGGACCGCGGCCAGCGGGCCAGGGCGGTCGCTCTCGTGATGATGGGACTGTCGGTGGCCAACGTCGTCGGCGTTCCCGTCGCGTCGTGGCTGGGCCAGACGCTCGGCTGGCGCAGCGCCTTCGCTCTCGTGGCCGTGATCGGTGTGGCGACACTGGGCGCGATCTGGTCGTGGGTGCCCGCCCTCGCCGCCATGAGGATGTCGAATCCCCTCACCGAACTCGGTGCCCTGCGCCGCGCGCAGGTGTGGATGACGCTGATCATCGGCATGGTCGGGTTCGGCGGCATGTTCGCCGTCTACACGTACATCAGCACGACGCTCACCGACGTCGCCGGCCTGTCGCGGTCGCTGGTGCCGCTGGCCCTGATGATCTACGGGCTGGGCATGGTCGCGGGCAATCTGATCGGCGGCCGGCTCGCCGACCGGGCGCTGCTTCCCGGTCTCTTCGTATCGATGACGGCGCTCGGGGTGTTGCTCGGCATCTTCGTGATCGCCTCCCACAACCCGTACACGGCGCTGCTGCTGGTCTTCTTCGTCGGCGCGGCGGGTGCGTCGATGGTTCCCGGGTTGCAGACCCGGCTGATGGACGTCGCCGCCGACGCCCAGACCCTCGCCGCCTCGCTCAACCACGCGGCCCTCAACATCGCGAACGCGTTCGGGGCGTGGATCGGCGGTGTCGTGATCGCGGCCGGCCACGGCTACACGGCGCCCGCCGCGGTCGGTGCGCTGCTCGCCGTGGCGGGGCTCGTGGTCCTCACCGTGGCGGTCGCGATGGAACGCCGCAGCGCCCGTTCGTCTCGGTAGCCGCGCTGTCGTACGCGTCCGCTACGGTGCTTGCCGTGCCACACATCATCACCACCGTCAATGTCAACGGCGTTCGCGCCGCCGCCCGCAAGGGGCTCACCGAGTGGATCGAGCGCACGGAGGCCGACGTCGTGTGTCTGCAGGAGACGCGGGCGTCCGACGAGCAGCTCGCCGAGACGCTCGCGCCCGCTCTGGAGGGCGGATGGAACCTGGTGTCCGCGGAGCCGTCGTCGAAGGGGCGCAACGGCGTCGCCATCCTGTCCCGGAAACCTGCCGACGCCTTCCGCGTCGGCCACGGTGACGACGAGTTCGCGACCGCGGGCCGCTACCTCGAGGCAGACTTCGACGACCTGACCGTCGCGAGCCTGTACCTGCCCTCCGGGGAGGCCCAGACACCGCGGCAGGAGGAGAAGGAGCGGTTCATGGACTCCTTCGCCCGGTACCTCACCGCCACCGCAGCGGCCGCCGTCGCGGCAGGCAGGCACGTCGTGGTCTGCGGTGACTGGAACATCGCCCACACCGAACTCGACCTGAAGAACTGGAAGACCAACAAGAAGAACTCCGGTTTCCTCCCGAACGAGCGCGAGTGGCTCGGGGCACTGTTCGCCGAGGACGCGCACTGGACCGACGTGGTCCGGCAGCTCAATCCCGACGTCGCCGGGCCGTACTCCTGGTGGTCGTACCGTGGGAAGGCGTTCGACAACGACTCCGGCTGGCGCATCGACTACCAGATCGCCACCCGGGAACTGGCGGAGCGGGCCAAGCAGGCCGTCGTCGAGCGCGCCGAAACCTACGACCAGCGGTGGTCCGATCACGCGCCGGTCACCGTCCAGTACCGGTGACGGCCGGTATCTGATTCGTGTCGTCACGGCGCACGTGAAAAGATCAGTACTCATGTCGACCCCTGCAGCTCAGAAACCCACCGCGAAACCGCGGGTGCTCTCCGGCATCCAGCCCACCGCCGACTCGTTCCACCTCGGCAACTTCCTGGGTGCTCTGCAGCAGTGGGTGCCTCTGCAGGACGACTTCGACGCGTTCTACTTCATCCCCGACCTCCATGCGATCACGGTGGCGCAGGACCCGAAGGAGCTGCGCCGTCGCACGAAGATCGCGGCGGCGCAGCTGCTGGCGCTCGGAATCGACCCCGACCGCGCCACGCTGTTCGTGCAGAGCCAGGTGCCCGAGCATGCGCAGCTGGCGTGGGTTCTCAACTGCATCACCGGTTTCGGTGAAGCGAGCCGGATGACGCAGTTCAAGGACAAGTCGGCCAAACAGGGCAGTGAGAACGCGAGCGTCGGCCTGTTCACGTATCCGGTGCTGATGGCTGCCGACATCCTGCTCTACCGTCCGCAGCGCGTCCCCGTCGGCGAGGACCAGCGTCAGCATCTCGAACTGTCCCGCGATCTCGCCCAGCGGTTCAACACCCGGTTCGGGAAGGCGTTCGTCATTCCCGAGGCGCAGATCATCAAGGGCACCGCCAAGATCTACGACCTGCAGGATCCGACGTCGAAGATGAGCAAGTCCGGTCCGAGCCCCGCGGGGCTGATCAACCTTCTCGACGACCCCAAGGTGTCGGCGAAGAAGATCAAGTCCGCGGTCACCGACAACGAGCGGGAGATCCGCTACGACCCGCAGGCCAAGCCCGGTGTGAGCAACCTGCTCACCATCCAGTCCGCGCTGTCCGGCACGCCGGTCGAGACGTTGGTGGCCGGGTACGAGGGCAAAGGGTACGGCGACCTGAAGACCGATACGGCCGATGTCCTCGCCGAATTCGTGACACCGTTGAAAGCGAAGGTGGAGGGGTACCTCTCGGACGAGGCAGAACTCGATCGGATCATCGCCGCCGGTGCCCACCGCGCCCGTGAGGTGTCGTCGCAGACTCTGGCGGCCGTATACGAGAAGGTTGGGTTTCTGACACCGAAGGGATGAGCACTGTGGCTGACGAACCGAGTTTTCTCGACAGGCAGCGGGCAGCGCGCCCCTGGTTCGACCATCTGATGCGGGCCGCACAGCGGTATCAGCAGCAGAAGGGCGACTATTACGCGGCGGGGATCACGTATTTCAGTGTGCTCGCACTGATTCCGATCCTGATGGTCGCGTTCGCCATCGCCGGTTTCGTCCTCGCCGGTCAGCCGGAGTTGCTGCAGGAACTGCAGGACAGCATCACCAAGAACGTTCCCGGAAGTCTGGGTGACACGCTCAACACGGTCATCGATTCGGCGATCGCGTCCCGTGCCAGCGTGGGTGTACTCGGCCTCCTCGGTGCCGCCTACGCGGGACTCGGGTGGATGGCGAACCTGCGCGACGCGCTGACGGCGATGTGGGAGAGCCAGCGCGAGTCGAAGGGATTCGTGCGAACCAAACTGGGCGACGCGGCCGCTCTGCTCGGGCTGGGTCTGGCGATGGTGGTCTCTCTCGGATCCTCCGCGCTGAGCAGCGGCCCGGTGGCCCGCACGGTGGTCGAGGTGCTCAATCTCGACGACGTGCCCGGCGTCGACGCCGGGTTGCGCGCACTGTCGACCGTGGTGTCGCTGGTCGCGACGTGGGCGGTGTTCGCCTGGGTGATCGCCCGACTGCCCCGAGAGCCCGTGACATTCCGCAGTGCGCTCAAGGCGGCCCTGCTCGCGGCCGTGGTGTTCGAGATCTTCAAGCAGGTCGGTGCCATCTACCTCTCGGCGGTCACCGCGGGTCCCGCCGGTGTCGCGTTCGGTCCGATCATCGGTCTGCTCGTGTTCATCTACCTGACGTGCCGGATGCTGCTCTTCTCGACGGCGTGGGCCGCGACCAGCCGCGCCAGCCTTGCGCTCGCTTTCGTGCCGCCGCCGGATCCGGCCGTCATCAACCCCCGGATCGAGGTGCACGAGGGTCCGGGTGTGCGTGGGGGACTCGCACTGGTCGGTGTGGGCGCCATCGCTGCGCTCGGACTGTCCGGACTGTTCACCCGCACCAAGCGCTGAGCCGGGCGCCGGTGTTCGTCAGCGCCTGCGGGACAGCCGACGCGCGCCGAGCACGAGCATGAGCACGACGGCCGTCCCCACGATCCCCACACCCGCCCGCAGGGCGAGTGTGTTGTGGGGGTGGTCGGAACCCGACGCGACGACGGAACTCGTCGCGGCGGCCGAATCCTGTTGCGGCGGTGCGGCAAGCACCGCGGCGGAATCGGATTCGGTCGGATACAGGTCTTCGAGTGATCCCACCTGGGCGTCGCGGTCGAGGGCGAAACCGTAATCCAGCAGTCGTGCCGCCTGCTCCCACGGCCGGATCGGCTGGGCTTCGGCGCCCATCAACGTCACCATCAGGCGGCGACCGTCGTGATCGGCGCCGCCGACATACGTGTGGCGGGCGTCGTCGGTGAACCCGGTCTTGCCGCCCAGTGCGCCGTCGTAGTTGTAGAGCAGCTGATTGTCGTTGGCCAGTGCGAACGGGGGCCGGTCCTGATCGTCCGGGATCGCCGGATCCTTCGGGAAACCCGGGAACTGCACCGTCTCGGTGGAGATCAGCTCCGCGAACGTCGGGTTCTTCATCGCGGTATGGAAGATGAGTGCGAGGTCGAACGGTGAGCTGCTCATTCCGGGGCCGTCGAGCCCCGACGGGGTCGCGGTCCTCGTGTCGTGCGCGCCGAGGGTGTCGGCGAGGTGGTTCATCTTGTCGACCGTGGCGGCGTCGCCGCCGAGTTGCCGGGCGAGGAGGTGGGCGGCGTCGTTCCCCGACGCCATCACCAGGCCCTGCATCAGCTGCCGGTTCGTGTACTGACCGTTCTTGCCGATCCCGACGGCGCTGCCCTCCACCGCGGCGTCCTCGGCGGTGGCGGTCACGGTCTTGTCGAGATCCAGTTCGCTCAGCGCGACGAGAGCCAGCAGCATCTTGATCGTGCTCGCCGGCCGGTAGCGGCCGTGCGGGTCTTTCGCCGCGAGCACGTCGCCGGTGTCGATGTCCGCGACCACCCAGCCGGACGCCGCGATGTCGGCGGGTAGCGCGGGCGCGTCGTCGGGAAGGATCACCCCGCACTCGGCCAGCTTCGGCCCGCCCACCGGCTCGTCGGGCACGGACACGGCGCTGGGTGCCGGATCACCCGGCTGGGGTACCTCGGACAGGTCGATCGCAGGCGCGGGGGCCGACCTGTTGGGGCAGTTGTCGGTGTTCGGGGTGGCGAACGGTGTGGAGGTGGGGGAGGAGGGCGCTGCAGGCGGAATCGCCCCGGCAGCACTCACCGAGAGTCCGGCCAGCAGGGTTCCGGACACGACCGCGGTACACACTCGACGCCACATCATCGAAGAGGCAGCGTATGCGACGACCGGTCGACTTCCGAAAACGGACACGTGTCGACACGATTTCGTGACGTCGGCGCGACCGTTCCGGAAGGCGAACGTCGGATCAGATGAATCCCATGCCCCGGACGGCGTCGCGTTCGGATTCGAGTTCTCCGACCGACGCGTCGATCAGCTTCCGCGAGAAGTCGTCGATCTCGAGCCCGTCCACGATCTGCCAGGACCCGTCGACCGAGCGAACCGGGAACGAGCTCACCAGTCCCTCCGGCACGCCGTAGGCGCCGGTGGAGGGCAGCGCCACCGACGTCCAGTCGTCGTCGGGGGTGCCGAGCACCCAGTCGTGGACGTGGTCGATCGCGGCGTTGGCGGCGGAGGCCGCGGAGGATGCGCCGCGAGCTTCGATGATCGCGCTGCCACGGTTCGCGACCGTGGGAATGAAGTCGCCGGTGAGCCATTCGCGGTCGGCGGCGAACTCGGCACCGGACCGGTCACCGACCCGCGCATGGAAGATGTCGGGGTACTGGGTGCTCGAGTGGTTGCCCCAGATCGCGACGCGGCGGATGTCCTTCACCGCGGCGCCGGAGTGCCGTGCCAGCTGGGCGATCGCGCGGTTGTGGTCGAGCCGGGTCAGCGCCGTGAACCGTTCCGCCGGGATGTCGGGGGCGTTGTTCGCGGCGACCAGGGCGTTGGTATTGGCCGGGTTGCCCACGACCAGCACCCGGACTCCGTCCGCGGCAACCTGGTTGAGCGCGCGACCCTGCACGGTGAAGATCTGCCCGTTCGCGGCCAGGAGGTCGCCACGCTCCATGCCCTTGGACCGGGGACGTGATCCGATGAGAAGGGCGACGTCGGTGCCGTCGAAACCCCGCTTCGGGTCGTCGTGGACCTCGATGTCGCGGAGCAGCGGGAAGGCGCTGTCGTCGAGCTCCATCGCGGTGCCCTCGGCGGCGGACACGGCGGACGGAATCTCCAAGAGACGCAGCCGGATCGGGGTGTCGGGTCCGAGCATCTCGCCGGCGGCGATCCGGAACAGCGACGCGTAGCCGATGCTGCCTGCCGCTCCGGTGACCGTGACCACTGCGGGAGGGGGCGACTGCGCCATGGGTGAACCTCACTGTCCGTCGGGAGCATCTGTTCTCGACACTAGCGCGGAGATTTCACCGTGTGACCGCTCGGACAGTGAGGTTGGACACGACGCAGGGCGCCCCCGACCGGTGCGGTCGGGGGCGCCCTGGAACGTGCTCGGCAGACCTGGGGTCAGCGTGCGAAGAGCAGCGCGCGCTTGACTTCCTGGATCGCCTTCGTCACCTGGATGCCACGCGGGCACGCGTCGGTGCAGTTGAACGTGGTCCGGCAACGCCAGACGCCGTCCTTGTCGTTGAGGATGTCGAGACGCTCCGACGCACCCTCGTCACGGCTGTCGAAGATGAACCGGTGAGCGTTGACGATGGCAGCGGGACCGAAGTAGCTGCCGTCGCTCCAGTACACCGGGCACGACGTGGTGCAGCAGGCACACAGGATGCACTTGGTGGTGTCGTCGAAACGTGCCCGGTCGTGCTGCGACTGGATGCGCTCACGGGTGGGCTCGTTGCCGGTGGTGATGAGGAACGGCTTCACGGCGCGGAACGCGTCGAAGAAGGGCTCCATGTCGACGACTAGGTCCTTCTCCACCGGCAGGCCCTTGATGGGCTCGACGGTGATCGTGACCGGCTTGCCGTCCTTGGGCAGCATGTCCTTCATGAGGAGCTTGCAGGCCAGACGGTTGACGCCGTTGATCCGCATCGCGTCCGAACCACACACGCCGTGGGCGCAACTGCGACGGAACGTCAGGGTGCCGTCGAGGTAGCCCTTCACGTACAGGAGCAGGTTCAGCATGCGGTCCGTCGGCAGAGCCGGAACCTGGAAGCTGTCCCAGTGCTGGCCCTCGCCGGACTCCGGGTTCATCCGAGCGATCTTGAGGGTGACCATGACGGCGCCCTCGGGCACGGGAGGGAGATCCGACTTGTTCTCGCTCTTGTCGACTGCAGGTGCGCTCATCAGTACTTACGCTCCATCGGCTCGTAGCGGGTCTGGACTACCGGCTTGTAGTCGAGACGGATGTCGGAGAGCAGGCCGTCGCCCTCCTTGTATGCCATCGTGTGCTTCATGTACTCGGCGTCGTTGCGGTCCGGGTAGTCCTCGCGGGCGTGGCCGCCGCGCGATTCCTTGCGGTTCAGCGCGCCGACGACGGTGACCTCCGCCATTTCGAGGAGGAAGCCGAGCTCGACGGCCTCGAGCAGGTCGCTGTTGTAGCGCTTGCCCTTGTCCTGCACCGTGATGTGGTTGTAACGCTCCTTGAGTGCGCGCACATCCTCGAGGGCCTGGGTGAGGCGCTCTTCGGTACGGAACACGGAGGCGTTGTTGTCCATGGACTGCTGCAGCTCGCTGCGGATGTCCGCGACACGCTCGTGACCGTGGTCCGACAGGATGGTGGCCATCCAGTCGTCGACCATCTTCTCGGGCGCCTCGGGCATGTCGACGAACTCGCTGTTGTTGGCGTGCTCGGCGGCGGCGATGCCGGCGCGGCGTCCGAAGACGTTGATGTCGAGCAGCGAGTTGGTGCCGAGACGGTTCGCGCCGTGGACGGAGACGCAGGCGCATTCGCCGGCGGCGTACAGGCCCTGGACGATCTCGTCGTTGTTGCGCAGGACCTCACCGTTGATCCGGGTGGGGATACCGCCCATGACGTAGTGGCAGGTGGGGTACACCGGCACCGGTTCCTTGACCGGGTCCACACCGAGGTAGGTGCGGGAGAACTCCATGATGTCGGGGAGCTTCTCGTCGAGGACTTCCTCGGGGATGTGGGTCACGTCGATGTAGACGTAATCCTTGTTCGGTCCCGCGCCGCGTCCCTCGAGGACCTCGAGGACCATCGACCGCGCAACGATGTCACGGGGTGCGAGGTCCTTGATGGTGGGGGCGTAGCGCTCCATGAACCGTTCGCCGTCGGCGTTACGGAGGATGCCGCCCTCACCGCGCACGGCCTCGGAGATGAGGATGCCGAGCCCCGCGAGGCCTGTGGGATGGAACTGGTGGAACTCCATGTCCTCCAGCGGAAGGCCCTTGCGGAAGATGATGCCCATGCCGTCACCGGTGAGGGTGTGCGCGTTGGACGTCGTCTTGTACATGCGCCCCGAGCCGCCGGTGGCGAACACGATGGACTTCGCGTGGAAGACGTGGATCTCGCCGGTGGCCAGCTCGTAGGCGATGACGCCGGTGGCGACCGGGCCGTTCTCCGTCTCGGTGATCGCGATGTCGAGGGCGTAGAACTCGTTGAAGAACTCGACGTCGTGCTTGACGCAGTTCTGGTAGAGCGTCTGCAGGATCATGTGACCGGTGCGGTCCGCGGCATAACATGCGCGGCGCACGGGGGCCTTACCGTGATCGCGGGTGTGACCACCGAAACGGCGCTGGTCGATCTTGCCCTCGGGCGTGCGGTTGAACGGCAGACCCATCTTCTCGAGGTCGAGCACCGCGTCGATGGCCTCCTTGGCCATGATCTCGACGGCGTCCTGGTCGGCGAGGTAGTCGCCGCCCTTGACCGTGTCGAAGGTGTGCCACTCCCAGTTGTCTTCCTCCACGTTCGCCAGCGCGGCACACATGCCGCCCTGGGCCGCGCCGGTGTGGCTGCGGGTGGGGTAGAGCTTGGTCAGTACCGCGGTGCGGGCGCGGGGACCGGCCTCGATCGCTGCGCGCATGCCGGCGCCGCCGGCACCGACGATGACCACGTCATAACGGTGTTCCTGCATGAAATCTGTGCTCCCCTAGCTCGCCGAGATATTGGGGTCGAAGGTGAAGATGACGTACGTGCCGAGGCCCATGATCAGGATCATCGAGAGAACGAGGATCGTGGTCAGCCAGAAGCGCGTGGAGTCCTTGCGGGAGTAGTCCGCGATGACCGTGCGGAGTCCGTTTCCGCCGTGCAGCTGGGCAAGCCACAGCATGGTGAGGTCCCAGAACTGCCAGAACGGGCTGGACCAGCGGCCTGCGACGAACGCGAAGTTGATGCGGTGCACACCGTCGTCGAGCATCAGCATGATGAAGAGGTGGCCGAGCACGAGGAAGATCAGTGCGAGTCCGGAGAACCGCATGAACAGCCAGGCGTACAACTCGAAGTTGTTCTTCGAGGTCCGGCGCGGAGAGCGCGGGTTGTCCAGGCTGGCGGGACGGTCGTAGGTCTTGCCGAGACTCTTGGCTTCTGTCGTCATGTCAGTGCCCCGCAAACATGTTGTAGAAGATGCGGCCTGCGCCCGGGATCATCACCAGGAACCAGATCGCAAGGATTACCCAGAGCATCAGGCGCTGGTACTGCGGTCCCTTGGACCAGAAGTCCACCAGCATCACCCGGACGCCGTTCAGTGCGTGGTACAGCACCGCGGCGACGAGCGCGAGCTCCATGAGCCCGACGATCGGGTTCTTGTAGGTCTCGATGACACTGTCGTACGTGTCGGGATTCACACGCACCAGCGCGGTATCCAGCACGTGCACGAATAGGAAGAAGAACGTCATTACGCCTGTGATCCGGTGCAAAACCCAGGACCACATTCCGGGGTCGCCCCGGTAAAGCGACCGTGTGCGCTCCTTGGCCGGAGCGGCTTCAGTCGTAGTACTCATCGAGTGCTGTGCCTCCAACGTCATTGGTGGACGTGTCGAGTCTGCGCAGCGTTGCGGACATACCACAACTGGGGACCCGACGTGATCCTGAACCGACTTCTCTGAACTCTAAACCCAACGGAAACGGGGGAACTAATTCGAGTCGGGGTTCGTACGGCCCTTTCAAATGAAGTTAGGTTTGCCTCTCCAATGCGGATGGGCCGTACCGAGCGAATCTCTGCATCCATTCAGCCCACGTGATTGGATGGGGAACCATGGTCGAGATCGATTGGAAGCTGTTGCGCGCCAACGCGCGTGAGGTGATGGGCCAGGCCTATGCGCCCTACTCCGGGTTCGCGGTGGGAGCGGCGGCGCTGGTGGACGATGGGCGAATCGTCGTCGGATGCAATGTGGAAAATGTCTCATACGGTTTGGGGCTCTGCGCCGAGTGTGTACTGGTCGGTAACTTATTTGCGGGCGGCGGCGGGCGATTAATCGCCTTCACCTGCTGTGACGCGAGTGGCGACATACTCATGCCGTGCGGACGCTGCCGGCAGATTCTCTTCGAGCACGGCGGCCCCGGACTGCTCGTCGACCACCGGGCCGGCGTGCGCCCATTGGAACAGCTGCTGCCGGACGCTTTCGGTCCGGAGGAGAAGGGGAGAATCAGCCATGCATGACGCCTCGTCGATCATCGCCGCCAAGCGCGACGGCAGGGAACTGTCCGGTGCAGAGATCGACTGGGTGGTCGAAGCATTCACCCGGGGGGTCGTGGCCGACGAGCAGATGTCGGCGCTGGCCATGGCGATCTACTTCCGCGGGATGACGCGCGAGGAGGTGAGCCGCTGGACCACGGCGATGATCTCGTCCGGTCGACGCCTCGACTTCACCCACCTCGGGCGCCCCACCGTCGACAAGCACTCGACGGGTGGTGTGGGCGACAAGACCACGCTCCCGCTCGCACCGCTGGTCGCGGCATGCGGCGCCGCGGTGCCGCAACTGTCGGGACGCGGGCTCGGTCACACCGGCGGAACCCTCGACAAGCTCGAGTCGATCCCGGGCTGGCGCGCCGACCTCGACACCTCCGAGATGGCCGAGATCCTGTCCGATCCCGCCGTCGGAGCCGTCGTCTGCGCCGCCGGCGCAGACCTGGCGCCGGCGGACCGGCGGTTGTACGCGCTCCGCGACGTCACCGGGACGGTCGAGTCGATTCCCCTGATCGCCAGCTCGATCATGAGCAAGAAGATCGCCGAGGGCACCGGCGCGCTCGTGCTCGACGTCAAGGTCGGTTCGGGCGCGTTCATGAAGAAGCTCGACGACGCGCGGGAGCTCGCCCAGACGATGGTCGACCTCGGGAACGACGCCGGAGTGCGGACGATGGCTTTGCTCACGGCAATGGACGCGCCCCTCGGTCACACCGCGGGCAACGCACTGGAGGTGCGGGAATCGCTGGAGGTGCTGGCCGGAGGCGGCCCGTCCGACGTCGTGGAACTGACTCTCGAGCTCGCGCGAGAAATGTTGAAGGCAGCCGAAATCGACGGAGTCGACCCTGCCGACAAACTCCGCGACGGATCCGCCATGGACCGCTGGCGGAGGATGATCGCCGCCCAGGGCGGCGACCCCGACGCGCCGCTGCCGACAGCCAGGCACACCGAGGTGCTGCTCTCCGAGTCGGACGGGGTGGTGTGCGGTCTCGACGCCATGGCGGTCGGGCTCGCCGCATGGCGGCTCGGCGCGGGTCGGGCGCGACAGGGCGAGCCGGTGCAGGCGGGGGCGGGCATCGAGTTGCACGCGAAGCCGGGGGAGACGGTGTCGGTGGGCACCCCGCTCGTCACGCTGCACACCGACACGCCCGAACGGTTCGCCGCGGCGAAAGCCGTACTTTCCGAAGCCTGGACCGTCGTGGCCGACGCGCCGTCGGTGACCACGCCGCTCGTCATCGAGCGGATAGAGGATCCCTCACGCTAACGTCGACGCATGACCGCACTGGATCTGTCGGCCCTGCGCCGAGCGCCGAAGGTGTTGCTGCACGACCATCTCGACGGGGGTCTCCGGCCCGAGACGGTTCTCGAACTCGCCCGCGACTGCGGCTACGACGCGCTGCCCGCCGACACCGCGCCCGCGCTGGCCACGTGGTTCCGGGAGGCCGCCGACAGCGGTTCGCTCGAGAGATACCTCGAGACGTTCGCCCACACGGTCGCGGTCATGCAGACACCCGTCGGGCTCGAACGCGTCGCCCGTGAATGCGCCGAGGACCTCGCCGCCGACGGCGTGGTCTACGCGGAGGTCAGGTTCGCCCCGGAGCAGCACCTCGAGGAGGGGCTGACCCTGGACGAGGTGGTGGAGCAGGTCCTGCTGGGATTCGAGGCAGGGGAGTCGGCGGCGGAGGTGCGCGGCCAGAACATCCGGATCGGCGTACTGCTCACCGCGATGCGGCACGCGGCGCGGTCCCGGGAGATCGCGGAACTGGCGATCCGGTTCCGGGACCGCGGCGTCGTCGGTTTCGACATCGCCGGGGCCGAGGCCGGGAATCCGCCCAGCCGCCACCTCGACGCCTTCGAGTACATGCGGGGCAGCAATGCGCACTTCACCATTCACGCGGGTGAGGCGTTCGGTCTGCCGTCCATCCACGAGGCCATCGCGTTCTGCGGGACGGACCGCCTCGGGCACGGGGTCCGGATCACCGACGACATCACGATCGGCGACGACGGCGTCCCGGTGCTGGGCAAGCTTGCGAACTATGTGCGGGACAAGAGGATTCCCCTGGAACTGTGTCCCAGTTCCAACGTTCAGACCGGGGCCGTGGACGCGCTCGAGAATCATCCGTTCGACCTGCTTGCCCGGCTGCGGTTCCGGGTGACCGTCAACACCGACAACCGGCTGATGAGCGACACCAGCATGAGCATGGAGATGCTGCGCCTCGTCGAGACGTTCGGTTACGGCTGGACGGACCTCGAGCGCTACACCATCAACGCGATGAAATCGGCTTTCATCCCGTTCGATCAGCGGCTGCAGCTGATCGACGAGGTGATCAAGCCGGGATTCGCCGTGCTGGTGGGCTGAGCGTCCCGAATGCGGGCGCTCAGACCTTCCGCAGGCGGGCCTCGAACTCCCGCTCGAGCGTCCGCCACGCCTCCGCCTCGGCGTCGAACGGTGCGCTGGGCGCCATCCGCGTCGGATCCGGGTTGAGGACGAACGAGACGTACCAGCCCAGCGGCTCGGACGTCGCGAGTGCGGTTTCCACCGAGTCGTCGTCGGCGAAATCGGCTGCATCGGTGAACAATTCGACGGCGAGGTCGAGCTGGTCCGCGTCGACGGACTCCGGACCGGCGGCCAGGTCGTCGGCGAGACCGGGGAGAACGTACACGTTCTCGTCGGTGACCTCGACCTCGAGCGATCCGTCGACGGCCGCCACCTGGATCTCCTCGTACGTGCTCACCTGCGCGAGCGCGTGCTCGTGGTTGTCGGCAAGGTAACGGGCCAGCGCGCGTTCGGACGTGAAGACGAAGATCGCGCCGTCACGCCCGAGGAAGAGCGCGTCGTCGTCGAGGTAGCAGCGGAGCGTGAAGTAGGTCTCCCCGGACGTGATGATCTTGACGGGGTCGACACCCACCGCACCCCAGAACGAGTCGTCCTCCTCTTCGTCCTCGGTGTCGAGGTCGAGCGCGACGAACTCCTCGTCTTCCTCCGCCTCTTCGGCCACGTCGTCCACGTCGACGGTGTTCTCGTCGGCGGCCACCAGTTCGGCCTCGGCGACGGCTACCGCCTCGGCGTCCACCTCGGGGGTGGCGACGATGTTGTCGACGGCGTCGAGGACGTCATCCCAGCCCTTCGCGATGGCGGTACCGATCTGGGCCCACAGTTCCTCGCCCTCGCGGCCCTCGAACGCGCTGACGCCTGCGGGCAGCGCGCCGAGAATGGGGTTCGCGTTGAAGAACTTGGTGACCGCGTCCAGTTCGCAGACCTCACCGATGTTGCGCACCATGTTGAGCGTGTCTTCGAGTTCGCTCACGACAAGAGCCTCGGGGTCGCTCGCGGCAAGCTCCGGCACACCGATGAGATCGAAGCAGAAGTTCTCGTCGGGCTCGAGTTCGGCGGCGGACAGTCCGGACACCACACTCCACGCGGGATGCTCGACGAGATCGTTGTCGGTGTTCGTGCGGATGAAGGCAGCGAGTTCTGCCACTGATTCGAACCCGTAGAGGTCTTCCTCGTGACCAAGGAATGCTTCCCACTCGTCGTCGCCCTCACGCCACCGTGGTGCCCACAGTGTCACGAGGTCGCCGTCGGTGAGACCGAGTTCGATCGGGACGATGTCTCCAGCCATGGCGCGAAGCCTATCGACCCCGCGGCCAAAGTTGTACCCGGGCTGTGTGCGGAGCGTTTCCGGCGCCCGTCGCCGCCGTGTCGCGGCGGCCGCGACCTAGTCGGCCAAACGGGGCGAGCGGCGCGTATCGGGGCCCTACCATGACGTTCACTGTGCGTCGAGTCGTTCGAGGAGGCTGCATGTTCCGGATCGGCAATGTGACGGGAAGCCCCCGGCGGCGACGGTCGCTCGCCGCCTCGATCGCAGTGCTGGGGATATGCGCGACGACGGTCGCGTGCGGCACGTCGGACGCCTCCGGGTCGGATTCGCCGGAGTGGGGGACCGAATGGTCCAGCGCCGAACGGCTGTCGTCGACCGCTGAGCTCGACGGACCCTCGCCTGTCGCGCTGTCCATCCCTTTCGCCCCGTCCCCCGTCGCCGCGACGGACGGTCGCAACCATCTGACGTTCGAGGTCCACGTGACGAACACCGCGGCCGTTCCCTTGGTCGTGCAGCGCGTGCAGATCGACTCGGCCGACGGAGCGGACGGCGTCCTCGCGAACTACGAGGGTGCGTCGGTCGCGGCGAACATGAACCTCGTGGGTGACAACGCGACCCCGACCGATCGCCTGCAACCCGCCCAACTCGGCGTCTTCTTCGTCGACGTCGCCCTGGACGAGGCGACCCCGGTGCCGGACGGGGTGCAGGCGACGGTCTCGGTCCGCGCCCAGGGCACGCCGCCGCCCGATCAGCCGATTCCCGGCCTCGCGGGCATGGTCGACGAATCCGGTGGTCCCGTGCCTGCCACCCTCGACACGTCGGTGACCATCCCGGTCTTCGACGGAACGGTCCCGGTGATCGGCCCGCCGCTCCGCGGAGACGGATGGGCGGCGATGGAAGGCTGCTGCGCCGACAACACCCATCACCGCCGCGGTGTCTGGTCGGTCGACGGACGGCTGCTGAACTTCGAGCGGTACGCGATCGACTTCCTGGGGGTGGACCGCGAGGGTTACGCGTACCGGGGCGACAACACCAAAGAGAACTACGTCGGGTACCGGGCCGACGTGGTCGCGGTGGCCGACGCGGAGGTCGTCTCGGTTCTCGACGGCCAGGAGGAGAACGTGATCGGGGAACCGCAGCCCGAGCGCAACCTCACCGAGGCGACCGGCAACCACATCGTCCTGGACCTCGGAAACGGTGTGTACGCGTTCTACGGCCACTTCGTGCCGGGCAGCATCGCCGTGAAGGAGGGCGATCGCGCCGAGAAAGGGGCGATGCTGGGCCAACTCGGCAACAGCGGTCAGTCGACGGCGCCGCACCTGCACTTCCATCTGATGGACAACACGAATCCCGCGTTGGCCGAGAGCGTGCCGTTCGAGTTCGACGCGTTCGACCTGGCAGGGCACGCGACACTCGACGACGTCACGTATCTGCCCACACCCGAACCCCGTACCGACGAAATGCCGCTCAGCCAGACGGTCATCGACTTCGCCGGGGAATGACGGTCACACCCTCCCGAACCCGTCCTGCAAATTCGTCATCACCCGGGTGCGCTGTCCGGTGGCGAGCCGGGCGGCCTCCTGCGTGGTGCTCGTGATCATCGTCGCGAGTGTGCGGGCGTCGAGCGTCGAGATGGAGTCGTCGATCCAGAGACCGGTCAGCGTGCGTTCCCGTCTTCTGCGGCCGTAACGTGATCGGACTCACTCGACTCGGCGATACTCGCGGTAGCCGCCCTCAAGTCGTTCATCGTCATCCCCCCAGTCGGATTTGATCCGTGAATCTTTCGGGGGCAAACCAGGTCGGACAGGTCCGGGATAGCCGATCCCCTGCAACTGGAATTTTAGGATGTTAGTCTCTCAGGCATGGCGGGGAGGGTGGTGAAGCGGGCGTTCAAGTACCGCTTCTATCCGACTGCGGTGCAGGCGGAACAGCTAGCTCGGACGTTCGGATGCACCCGGTATGTCTACAACCGGGCGTTGGCCGAGCGCTCGCGTGCCTGGTCGCAGGAGCAGCGACGGGTGACCTACGCGGATACCTCGAAGATGCTCACCGGATGGAAGCGGGACACCGAAACCGAGTGGTTGTCGGAGCCCTCGAAGGGACCGCTGCAGGAGTCGCTGCGGCAATTGCAGGGCGCGTTCGACAAGTTCTGGCGCAAACAGACCCGCTACCCGCAATTCAAGAGGAAGGGCCGGTCGAAGGATTCGGCCACCTACTACTCGAACTGCTTCACCTACCGCGGCGGGCAGATCCGGTTGGCCAAGCAGTCCGAACCCCTGGACATTCGGTGGTCGAGGCCGCTACCGGAGGGGGCCGCGCCGTCGCAGGTGACGGTGTCGCGCAATACCCGTGGTCAGTACCACATCTCGATCCTCGTCGAGGACACGATCACCGAGCTCGGGCCGATAGGTCATGTGGTCGGGCTCGATGCCGGGATCACGAGCCTCTACACGCTCTCGACGGGGGAGAAGATCACCAACCCGCGTCATGAGCGCAAGGACCGTGAGCGGTTGGCGAAGGCGCAGCGGGTGCTGGCCAAGAAGGAGAAAGGATCCTGTAACCGGGCTAAGGCCCGACAAAAAGTCGCGAAGATACATGGCCGGATCGCCGATCGGCGTCGCGATTATCTGCACAAACTCTCCACTCGACTGGTGCGCGAAAACCAAGTGATCGCCATCGAGGATCTGAGTGTGCGGAACATGGTGAAGAATCGGTCGTTGTCTCGGGCGATCTCGGATGCGAGTTGGTCCGAGTTCCGGTCGATGCTCGAGTACAAGGCCGGCTGGTACGGGCGGCGGGTGGTGGCGATCGACCGGTTCTATCCGTCGTCGAAGGCCTGCTCGGTGTGTGGGGCGATCGCCTCGACGATGCCGCTGAACGTGCGGGAGTGGGCGTGCCGATGCGGCGCCGTCCATGATCGGGATGTGAACGCGGCGAAGAACATTTTGGCCGTCGGACTGACGGTGGCAGCCTGCGGAGATGGTGTGAGACCGCCCCGCACATAAAGTGTGGGGAGGCAACTGTCGGTGAAACAGGAACCTCGGGACGCGAGTCTCGAGGGGAATCTCGGTCGTTCACGGCCGAGAGGACGTCAAACCGGTCACCATATTGGACGCGCGCCGCCGGTGAGACCGATTCGGTTCCGCCCCCGATTCGCCGAGAATTGCTCTCCTGCGAAATCTAGCCCCGCGCCCCCTTATCCTTCGAGAATGAACACGCACGTCGTCGACCACCCGCTCGCAGCGGTCCTCCTGACAACGATGCGCGATGCGCGCAGCGAGAATGCCACATTTCGCGCCGCCTTGCGAAGGCTGACGCACATGTTGGTGTACGAGGCGATGCGCGAGGCTCCGGTCGAGACGTTCGACGTGGTCACTCCCATCGCGACGACTGACGGGGTGCGGCTCACTCATCCGCCGTTGCTCGTTCCCGTCCTGCGCGCCGGACTGGGCATGGTCGAGCAGGCCAGCAGCCTGATCCCGCAGGCGCGAGTCGGTTTCGTCGGGATGGCTCGGGACGAGGAGACGCATCTGCCGGTGCCATACCTCGAGTCGCTCCCCGCGGATCTGTCCGGGATCCCGGTGTACGTTCTCGACCCGATGCTCGCGACCGGCGGTTCGATGGTGCACACGATCGAGTTGCTCGTCGCCCGCGGCGCCACGGACGTCACGGCCGTGTGCGTCGTCGCGGCGCCCGAAGGTGTTGCCGCCCTCTCGGCGTCGGGTTATCCCGTGCGACTCGTCACCGCTGCGGTCGACGAGGGGCTCAACGAGGACGCGTTCATCGTGCCCGGCCTCGGCGACGCCGGGGACCGTCAGTTCGGACCGCGCTGACGCCTCGGCTACAGGGCTTCGGCGAACTCGCGCAACAGGTTCAACCGGGTTGCGGCCGTCTCGCGGGCTGAGGGTAGCGCCGATTGATCGGGCACCGGGACTATGACCTCCAGGTAGCACTTGAGCTTGGGTTCGGTTCCCGAGGGACGCACGACCATCCGAACGGTGGACCCGGCGAGGACGACGGCGTCGGTGCGGGACGGCCCCCGCAGTTCCGCCAGGTCGGTGGCCTCGACGGGTTCGCCGGCCAGTTCGGTCGGCAGTTCCGACCGCAAGCGCTGCATCATCGCGGTGATGTCCGTGAGGTCGGTGACACGTCGCGACAGCTGGTCTCCGGCGTGCAATCCGAATTCGAGCGCGTAGTCGTCCAGCCTGTCGAGGAGTGTCGTCCCCTCTGCTCGCAGGGTCGCGGCGAGATCGGCGGCCATCACCGCGGCGGAGATACCGTCCTTGTCGCGCACCGACTCCGGGTCGACGCAGTGACCGATCGCTTCCTCGTACGCGTACACGAGACCCTCGCCCGCTCGGACGAGCCACTTGAAGCCGGTGAGGGTGCGGGCGAAGCGGGCGCCGCGGGCTTCGGCGAGCTTTCCGAGGAGGTCGGACGAGACGATCGTCGTCGCGACGAGCGAATCGGCAGGGGCGGAGGCAAGGACGTGCTCGCCGAGCAGGACCCCTGTCTCGTCGCCGCGGAGCATCCGCCAGCCGTCCGGCCCGCGCACGCCGACCGCGCACCGGTCTGCGTCGGGGTCGAGGGCCAGCGCGATGTCGGCGCCGACGTCCGCGGCGAGAGCGAGGACGGCGTCCGAGGCGCCCGGCTCCTCGGGATTGGGGAATTCGACGGTCGGAAAGTCCGGGTCCGGGTGGAACTGTGCGGCGACGGTGTGGACGTCGGTGAATCCGGCGGATTTCAGTGCGGTGACCGCGGTCTCGCCGCCGACGCCGTGCATGGCGGTGATCGCGATGCGCAGGGTCCGCGACCGTCCCGTCGGCAGGGACGCGACCCGCTCGACGTAGCGGTCGAGGAGTTCCTCGGACGTCGGTGTCACCGGGGTGCGGGGCACGAGATTCGCCGGCCCGACCCGGGCGATCGATGTTTCGATCTCCTTGTCGGACGGCGAGATCAACTGGGCGCCGCCGTCGAGGTAGACCTTGTACCCGTTGTCGGCGGCGGGGTTGTGGGAGGCGGTGATCTGCACGCCGGCCGCGGCGCGGAGGCGGCGGACCGCGAACGCGACAATCGGTGTGGGGAGCGGGCGGGGGAGGAGGACGACCGAGAATCCTGCGGCCGCCAGCACTTCCGCGGCGGCGACGGCGAACTTCTCGGATCCGTGCCGCGCGTCGCGCCCGACGACGACGGTGGAGCCGCCCGGGCACCGGTCTTTCAGCCACGCGCTCAGCCCGGCCGTCGTGCGGATCACCACGGCGTGATTCATGCCGTTCGGGCCTGCCCGTACCGGCCCGCGCAGACCCGCGGTCCCGAAACTCAGCGGAGCGGCGAAGCGGTCGGCGAGCTCGTCGGCGGAGAGATTTGCGAGTTCCGCCCGGGTTTCGGGGTCGGGATCGGCGTCGATCCAGTCCGTGATCGGATCGCTCACAAGCGTTCCACCAGTTCTCGCAGGAGACCGCCCATGCGGTCGGCGGACGCTCGGCCCGCGGCGAGGACCTCCTCGTGGTTCAGGTGCTCGCCGGTGATGCCGGCCGCGAGATTCGTCACCATCGAGATCCCGAGGACGCGGGCGCCCAGTGCCCGTGCCGCGATCGTTTCGTGGACGGTGGACATGCCGACGAGGTCCGCACCGATCGTCCGCAGCATGCGGATCTCGGCGGGGGTCTCGTAGTGCGGACCCGGCAGACCGGCGTAGACGCCTTCGGTCAGCGACCCGTCGATGTCGCGGGCGAGGGCCCGCAGTTCGGGGTCGTACGCGTCGACGAGGTCCACGAACTCCGCGCCCACGAGCGGTGACCGGGCGGTGAGGTTCAGGTGATCGCTGATCAGCACGGGCTGTCCGACGGTGAAGTCCTCGCGGATTCCCCCGGCGGCGTTCGTCAGGATGACGGTCGTCGCTCCCGCGGCGATGGCCGTGCGTACCGGGTGGACGACGGACGACAGGGGATGGCCCTCGTAGGCGTGGGTGCGGCCGAGGAGGACGAGGACCCGTGTGCCGCCCACGTCCACGGAGCGGATCGTTCCGGCGTGACCCGCGGCGGACGGCGGTGTGAACCCCGGTAGATCGGCCATCGGGACGGTGCAGAGTGATTCGCCGAACCGGTCGGCGGCGGCATTCCACCCCGATCCGAGGACGACGGCGATCGAGTGTTCGGCGCAGTTCGTGTGCGCGGCGAGCGCGGCGGCCGCGGCGTCTGGCGTTCCCATGAGGCGATAGTCTTCCATTCATGCCCTATCTCGATCGCGACGGCGACGTATTCATCCTGTACCTCGGCAACGAGGGCGAGGCGGACAACGAGAACCGCTTCCATCCGGACTGGATCGACGCCACCCACGCCGCGCTGGACGAGGTGGAAGCCCACGAGGGTCCCGCCGCACTGGTCACGACCGCGACGGGCAAGTTCTTCACGAACGGCCTGGACACCACGTGGATCTTCGCCAACACGGACAAGCTCCCGGAATATCTCGACCGCGTGCACACGATCTACAGCCGCCTCCTCGCGTTCCCGATGGCCACCGTCGCCGCCGTCCAGGGGCACAGTTTCGGTGCAGGCGCGATGCTCGCCACGTCGCACGACTTCCGGTTCATGCGCGCCGACCGCGGGTTCTACTGCCTCCCCGAGGTGTCGCTGAACATGCCCTTCACCGTGGGGATGTCGGCGCTCCTGAACACTCGTCTGCCCAAGCAGGCCGCGGTCGAGGCGATGACGACGGGCCGCCGCTTCGGCGGCTCCGACGCGCTCGCCGCGGGCATCGTCGACGAGGTCGCGGACGGCGACGGCGTCCTCGCGGCCGCCGTGACACGGGCCGCTGCACTCACCGCCACCCGCGGCGCCAACCTCGCCGGGATCAAGCGCGGAATCCATCACGACGCCCTCGCCGCGCTCGCCACGGTGACGGACAAGAGCAACTTCAGCTTCGGGTGAGAGAATGAGCACGTGAATGCGGATGTCGAGGCGGCGGTCAGGTCAATCGAGACCGATCTGATCGCGCTGTCCCATTCGATCCACAGCGAACCGGAACTGGCGTTCGAGGAGTTCCGGAGCGTCGCGAAGATCACCGAACTGCTCAAACGCAGCGGGTTCGACGTGCGGTCGGGCATCGCGGACCTGCCGACGGCGTTCGACGCCACGTTCGGCAGCGGCGACCTCGTCATCGGTATCTGCGCCGAGTACGACGCGCTCCCGGAGATCGGTCACGCGTGCGGGCACAACATCATCGCGGCGTCCGCGGTCGGTGCCGGCGTCGCGCTCGCCACGGTCGCCGACCGGCTGGGGATCACGGTGCGGGTCATCGGGACGCCCGCCGAGGAGAGCGGCGGGGGGAAGATCGCCATGCTCGAGAAGGGCGTCTTCGACGATGTCGCGGCCGCCCTGATGGTGCATCCGGGTCCGATCGACATCACGGGAGCGACGTCGCTCGCGCTGGCCGACATCGCGGTCACGTTCACCGGCCGCGAAGCGCACGCGTCGGCCGCACCGGAGTTCGGGCGCAACGCCGCCGACGCCGCGACCGTCGCCCAGGTCGGGATCGGCCTGCTGCGCCAACACCTCTCGCCGGGGCAGCAGATCCACGGGATCGTCTCCGACGGCGGCACCGCGCCCAATATCGTTCCCGCACGCTCCGAAATGCTGTACTACCTGCGCGCCGAGACGGCGTGGGCGCTGTCCGAGCTGACGACACGCGCGGAGGCGTGTTTCGCGGCAGGCGCACTCGCCACCGGGTGCACGCACGAGATCCGCACGGTTTCGCCGACGTACACGGAACTGACGCCGGACCCGTGGCTGGTCGCGACGTACCGGGAGCAGATCATCGACATGGGACGGACACCGTTGCCGCTCGAGTGGGAAGGCGTCCGTCCGCTGGGCAGCACCGACATGGGCAACGTCACCAACGTCCTGCCCGGAATTCATCCCGTCATCGGCCTCGATTCGGACGGCGCGGTGACGCATCAGCCTCGGTTCGCGGCGGCGTGCATCACCGAGTCCGCCGACCGCGCCGTGATCGACGGAGCGATTGCGCTGGCTCGCACGGCAGTTCGCGCGGCGACGGACGACACACAGCGGGTGCGGTTGTTGGAAGGAGTTGATCGCCGGTGAACGCGGCAGTCGACAAATGGATTCTCGCTCACACCGACGAACTCTCCCAGTGGCGTCGACACATCCACGCCAATCCCGAACTCGCGCGACACGAATACGCGACGACGGAATTCGTGGGGACCCGGCTGGCCGCGGCCGGTCTGTCGCCCGAACTGCTGCCCGGCGGAACGGGCCTCACGTGTGATCTCGGACCGTCGAACGGTCCCCGCATCGCGTTGCGCGCCGACATCGACGCCCTTCCGTTGCAGGAACTGACCGGCGCCACGTACTCGTCGACGGTGCCGGGCGTGTCGCACGCGTGCGGCCACGACGCCCACACCACCATCCTCCTGGGAACCGGTCTGGCGCTCAGCGAGATCCCCGACCTCCCGGTGGGTGTCCGGCTGATCTTCCAGCCCGCCGAGGAGGTCATGCCCGGCGGTGCCCTCGAGGTCGTTGCCGCCGGACGGCTCGAGGGGGTGTCGAGGATCTTCGCCCTCCACTGCGATCCGCGGCTCGCGGCCGGGCGGGTCGGGGTGCGGCTCGGTGCGATCACGTCCGCGGCCGACACGATCGAGGTCGTGCTCGACTCACCGGGCGGCCACACGTCGCGTCCCCACCTGACCACCGACCTCGTGTTCGCGCTGGGCACCGTCGTGACCGGGTTGCCGGGCATGCTCAGCAGACGGATCGACCCGCGCACCGGCACCGTGATGGTGTGGGGTGCTGTGAGCGCAGGCCGGGCGCCCAACGCCATTCCGCAGACCGGCATGATGACCGGCACCGTGCGGACCGGCGATCACGAGACGTGGGAGATGCTCGAGCCACTGGTCCGGGAGATCGTCCATGGTCTGCTCGCGCCCACCGGGGTGCGTTACCAGCTGAACTACCGCCGCGGCGTTCCGCCCGTCGTCAACGACGAGGTGTCGACGCGCATGTTCGAGGACGCCATCCGCACGGTCGGCCCGGACGCCCTCGCCGACACGCCGCAGTCCGGCGGCGGCGAGGACTTCTCCTGGTATCTCGAAGAGGTTCCCGGTGCGATGGCCCGGCTCGGCGTCTGGTCGGGCGTCGGCGATCAGCTCGACATCCACCAGCCCACGTTCGATCTGGACGAGCGGGCGCTGGGCATCGGGGTGCGGGTGCTGTCGAGCCTCGTGCTGGGCTGAGGCGCGGCGTCAGGCGGTTCTATTCGGTGCCTGGTCCGACGTTGCGGCTGTTGCGGGTGCGCAGGTCGCGCACGTAGTCGGCGGGCGCCCCGGCGATCTCTGCGGCGTCGGCCATCACCCCGAGGTAGCGGGCGGACGGCAGACCGCCCTCGTACGCGTCGAGCACGTACAACCAGGCGAGCGCGGGTTCGCCCTCGGTGTCCACGCGGACGCGGATTTTGCGGTGGATGCCGAGTTCGGAGCCCTCCCATCGGTCGAGGCTGACCTCGTCCTCTTCGGGAACGTCGTAGAGCACGACGAACACCTTGGAATCGGGGTCCTCGACCACGGTGGCGAGTGCGCCCTCCCAGCCGATGTCCCCGCCACTGAACGTCAGTCGCCAGCCGTGCAGCCAGCCCGTCCCCGCCATCGGCGAGTGTGGGCAGCGCTGCAACATCTGCTCGGGATGCATGTTGGACCCGTAGGCGGCATAGATCGACACGGCGGCAAGCCTAAACGGTGGCTAGTAATCTGTTGCATGCAGTGCACGACACGACGCGCTGCGATTGCAGAAAAAGCCGGCCGGAGACCCCGGTCGACAGTTGAATTGGAGGACAGATGACCCGAATCGTGATCATTGGTGGCGGGCCTGCCGGATACGAGGCAGCGTTGGTGGCCGCACAGCACGGCGCCTCCGTCTCCTTGATCGATTCGGACGGGGTGGGCGGCGCCTGTGTTCTGTTCGACTGCGTGCCGTCCAAGACGTTCATCGCCTCCACCGGCGTGCGCACCGACATGCGGCGCGCCTCCGACCTGGGCATTGCGCTCGATCCCGAGCAGGCCACGGTCGCCCTGCCGCAGATCCACGCCCGCGTGAAGAGCCTCGCGCAGGCGCAGTCCTCCGACATCCGCACCCGCCTGCAGACGGTGGGTGTCGAACTGCTGTCGGGCACCGCCGAGATCGCCGACCCACGACTGGGCATGGCGTCCCACCAGGTGTGTGCGACTCTCGAGAACGGCGAGAAGAAGACGCTCGACGCGGACGTCGTCCTCATCGCCACGGGTGCGAGCCCCCGGGTGATCCCCGGCGCGGAGCCGGACGGCGAGCGCATCCTGACGTGGCGTGACCTCTACGACCTCGACGAGCTGCCCACGCACCTCGTCGTCGTCGGTTCCGGTGTGACCGGTGCCGAGTTCGTGTCCGCCTACACCGAGATGGGCGTCAAGGTCACACTGGTGTCCAGCCGCGACCGCGTCCTCCCCGGTGAGGACGCCGACGCCGCCCTCGTGCTCGAGGACGTCCTCGCGGAACGCGGCGTCACCCTGGTCAAGCACGCCAGGGCCGATGCCGTGAAGCGCACCGAGGACGGCATCGTCGTCGTGCTCGCCGACGGCCGGACGGTCGAGGGCAGCCACGCCCTGATGACCGTCGGTTCGGTTCCCAACACCCAGGGTCTCGGACTGGAGAAGGTCGGCATCGAGCTCGACAAGGGCGGATACCTGCGCGTGGACCGTGTGTCGCGGACGCCGGTGTCCGGGATCTACGCGGCGGGCGACTGCACCGGACTGCTGCCGCTGGCGTCCGTCGCCGCCATGCAGGGCCGCATCGCGATGTACCACGCGCTCGGTGAGGGCGTGAGCCCCATCAAGCTGAAAACCGTGGCCTCGGCTGTGTTCACCCGCCCCGAGATCGCCACCGTGGGCGTCAGCCAGGCCGCGATCGACGACGGCGAGGTGCCTGCCCGTACCGTCATGCTCCCGCTCAACACCAACCCGCGCGCCAAGATGTCCGGTCTGCGCCGCGGCTTCGTGAAGATCTTCTGCCGCCCGGCCACCGGTGTGGTCATCGGCGGTGTGGTGGTCGCCCCCAACGGGTCGGAGCTGATCCTGCCCATCGCCATCGCCGTGCAGAACAATCTCACCGTCAACGATCTCGCCGCGACGTTCTCGGTGTACCCGTCGCTGACGGGTTCGATCACCGAGGCGGCACGCCAGCTGATGCGGCACGACGACCTGGACTGATCCCGAAGTGTGGGATTCGTATTTCACATAGTGGCTCCTCCGGTGAGATAGTCGAGGCACGGTTCGAAATCATCGACCCGTGCCTCGGCGCTCTCCCGCCCCGCAGACCCAGGACGGACAGGGTGTTCCTCACCTGATCCCTGCTTTGACGTGCCTCCTGGGAGTCGACATGCCGCAATCACTTGCCCGCCGCATGGATGGTCTGCACAGCTCCGCCATCCGTGACCTTCTCACCCTCACCGCCCGGCCCGACGTGGTCAGCCTCGCAGGCGGGCTTCCCGACCCCGAATTCATTCCACGGGAACGGATCCGGAAGGAAGCCGAACTCGCGCTCACGGATCCGGCGTCCGTCCAGTACGGCGAGACCACCGGGCTGCGCCGGCTCCGCGACGTGCTCGCCGCACGGGAGGGCGCCAGGATCGGCCGGCCGCTGGGCGCCGCCGACGTCGTCGTCACCCACGGCTCGCAGCAGGCACTGAGCCTGCTCGCGCAGGTGCTGCTCGATCCCGGCGACGTCGTGATCGTCGAGGAACCCGCCTACACCGGAGCGCTCCAGGTGTTCCGGGCCGCCGAGGCCGACGTCCGGTCCGTCGCACTCGACGCCGACGGGATGGACACCGCAGCCCTGCAGGGCATGCTCGAGGACGGGCTGCGGCCCACCGTGGTCCACACGGTGAGCAACTTCCACAACCCTCGCGGCGTCGTCCTGACGCCCGGCCGCCGGGAACATCTCGCCGCACTGGCCGACCGCTACGGATTCTGGGTGATCGAGGACGACCCGTACGGCGAACTCTTCTTCGACAGACCACCGCCCGCGCCCGTCGCGGCGCTCTCGGACCGGGTGATCCGGCTGTCCAGCGCGTCGAAGATCCTGGCACCGGCGCTGCGGGTCGGGTGGCTGCACGGCGACCGGCGGGTGTGCGAGGCCGTCGAGCTGCTCAAGCAGGGCGCGGATCTCTGCGGGTCGTCGCTGACGCACCAGATCACCGCCGGACTGCTGTCGGACGAGCCGTGGCTGGACCTGCACCTGGAGACGCTGCGGGCCCGCTACGGGTCCCGGGCCCGGGCGCTCGCGGACGGCGTCACCTCGACGTTCGGCGACCGCGTCCGCGTGTCGTCGGCGGCGGGCGGGATGTTCTGCTGGACCGAGTTCACGGACGCGGACCTCGACACGGCGGCACTGCTGCAGACCGCCGTGGACCACGGTGTCGCCTTCGTCCCCGGATCAGCTTTCGGCGTCGCCGCGGAGCACCGGAGCGCTGTGCGGCTGTGCTTCGCGACCTGCTCGGAGGACGTGCTGACGGGTGCGGTGGCGAGACTGGGCGACGCGTACACCGCTCACGCCCAGTCGTAGGTCCGTTCGACCGCCTTGTTCCACTCGGCGTAGAGCCGGGTGGACTCGGCCTCGTCCATCGCGGGTTCCCACGTCCTGTCCACGGCCCAGTTCGCGCGGATGTCGTCCTCGCTCTCCCAGAAGCCGACGGCCAGCCCCGCAGCGTATGCGGCGCCCAGCGCCGTCGTCTCGTTGACGACGGGACGGATGACGGGCACGGCGAGAATGTCGGACTGGAACTGCATGAGGGTCTCGTTGACGACCATGCCGCCGTCCACTTTGAGGGAGGCGAGTTCGACGCCCGAATCGGCGCGCATCGCCTCGATCACCTCGCGGGTCTGATACGCGGTGGCCTCCAGGGCGGCCCTGGCGAGGTGGCCCTTGTTCACGAACCGGGTGAGCCCGACGATGGCCCCGCGGGCGTCGGGCCGCCAGCGTGGGGCGAACAGTCCGGAGAACGCGGGCACGAAGTAGGCGCCGCCGTTGTCCTCGACCGACTTGGCCAGATCCTCGATGTCCTTGGCGGACTCGATGATTCCCAGGTTGTCGCGCAACCACTGCACTAGTGAGCCGGTGACGGCCACGGATCCCTCGAGCGCGTAGACGGCCGGCGCGTCACCGATCTTGTAGCAGACGGTGGTCAGGAGGCCGTGCTTGCTGTGCACGGGAGTGGTCCCCGTGTTGAGCAGCAGGAAGTTCCCCGTTCCGTACGTGTTCTTCGCTTCGCCCTCCGACAGGCAGGCCTGACCGAACGTGGCGGCCTGCTGGTCGCCGAGGATTCCGGCCACCGGCACACCGGGCAGCGTCCCGTGGGGGCGTCCGACGCCGTAGATCTCGGAAGAGCTGCGGATCTCGGGCAGCATCGACATCGGGATGCCGAAATCGGCGCAGATCTCCGGATCCCAGTCGAGGGTCTCGAGATTCATCAGCAGGGTGCGGGAGGCGTTGGTGACATCCGTCACGTGGGTGCCCTCCGTGATGTGCCACAGAATCCAGCTGTCGATCGTGCCGAAGCAGAGCTCACCCGCGTCCGCCTTCTCACGGGCGCCGTCGACGTTGTCCAGAATCCACCGGACCTTCGGCCCCGAGAAATACGTGGACAGCGGCAGCCCGGTGCGCTTCTGGTACCGGCCGGAACCCTCGTCGCCGCCGAGTTCCGTGCACAGTTCGTCGGTGCGCGTGTCCTGCCAGACGATGGCGTTGTACACGGGTTCTCCGGTGTTGCGGTCCCACACCACCGCCGTCTCCCGCTGATTGGTGATGCCGATCGCGGCGATGTCGCGTTTGGTGAGATCGGCCTTCGCGAGCGCGGACGCCACCACTTCGCGGGTGTTGATCCACAGCTGTTTCGGGTCGTGCTCCACCCAGCCTGCGCGCGGAAAGAACTGCTCGTGTTCCTTCTGGGCGACGCTGACCACGGCGCCGTCGTGATCGAAGATCATGCAGCGGCTGGAGGTGGTGCCCTGGTCTATCGCGGCGATGTACTGAATCACACGCATGAAGCTACTAGCCTGGCAGAGAATCCGTCGTCATCTCACAGGAGCCCGAGTTGAGTAGTCAGCCAGGTGTGCAGTTCCTCGGTCCCCGGCAGCGTGATGCCGCATGGGACAAGCTGCAGACCGAACAGTTCGACGTCGTCGTGATCGGCGGTGGTGTGGTCGGAGCCGGTGCGGCCCTCGACGCGGCCACCCGCGGGCTGAAGGTGGCGTTGGTGGAGGCACGCGACTACGCGTCCGGGACGTCGAGTCGCTCGTCGAAGATGTTCCACGGCGGTCTGCGCTATCTCGAGCAGCTCGAGTTCGGGCTGGTCCGGGAGGCGCTCCGGGAGCGTGAGCTCTCGCTGACGACCCTCGCACCGCACCTGGTGAAGCCGCTCAAGTTCCTGTTCCCGATCACCCACCGCGTGTGGGAGCGCCCCTACATGGCGGCGGGCATCTTCCTCTACGACCGGATGGGCGGGGCCAAATCGGTTCCGGCGCAGAAGCATCTGACGCGGGCGGGTGCGCTGCGGATGGCGCCGGGGCTCAAGCGCAACTCGCTGACCGGCGGCATCCAGTACTACGACACCGTGGTCGACGACGCCCGCCACACCATGACCGTCGCCCGCACCGCCGCTCACTACGGGGCGGTCGTGCGCACGTCCACGCAGGTGGTCGGATTCCTCCGGGAGGCGGACCGGGTCTCCGGAGTGCGCGTCCGGGACTGCGAGGACGGCCGCACGGCGGACGTGAAGGCGCACGTCGTCATCAACGCCACCGGGGTGTGGACCGACGAGATCCAGGCGTTGTCGCGGCAACGCGGCCGGTTCCGCGTCCGCGCGTCGAAGGGCGTCCACATCGTGGTGCCGCGCGATCGGATCGTGAGCGACGCCGCGATCATCCTCCGCACCGAGAAGTCGGTGCTGTTCGTGATCCCGTGGGGCAGCCACTGGATCATCGGCACCACTGACACGGACTGGAATCTCGACCTCGCGCACCCGGCGGCCACCAAGGCCGACATCGACTACATCCTCGGTCACGTCAACAAGGTGCTGGTGACGTCGCTGACTCACGACGACATCGACGGCGTCTACGCGGGTCTGCGCCCACTGCTCGCGGGGGAGAGCGACGAAACGTCGAAACTCTCGCGGGAACACGCCGTCGCGCGCGTGGCGCCGGGTCTGGTCGCCATCGCGGGCGGCAAGTACACCACCTACCGGGTGATGGCCGAGGACGCCGTGGATCTCGCCGCCGACGACATTCCCGCGCGGATGGCACCGTCCATCACGGAGAAGGTGCCGCTCGTCGGTGCGGACGGCTATTTCGCGCTCGTCAATCAGACCGTCCATCTCGGAGAGATGTACGGCCTGCACCCGTACCGCGTGAAGCATCTGCTGGACCGATACGGTTCGCTGATCGACGAGGTGCTCGACCAGGCGCGCGGGAAACCGGAACTTCTCCAGCCCCTCACGGACGCGCCCGCCTACCTGCAGGTCGAGGTCGTGTACGCGGCGGCGGCCGAGGGTGCCCTGCATCTCGACGACATCCTCGCCCGGCGCACGCGCATCGCCATCGAGTACTCGCATCGGGGTGTGAACTGCGCCGAGCAGGTGGCGCAACTGGTGGCCCCGGTCCTCGGCTGGGATGCCGACGCCGTCGACCGCGAGGTGAAGACGTATCAGGCGCGGGTGGAGGCGGAGGTGCAGTCGCAGGCACAGCCGGACGACCTGTCGGCCGACGCGTTGCGGGCTGCGGCGCCCGAGTCGCGGGTCGAACTGCTCGAACCACCGGTCAGTGTGTCAGAAATACCTTGATGACCACGATGATCGTCGCAATTACGGCGAGGCCGAACGCGGCGAGGTGCGTGCCGTTCGTGACCCTTTCGCGGCGGAGACGGCTGATCACGTAGCTGATCGACCCGATACGGGCGATCATCACGATCTCGGCGATCAATTGCGCGGTTCTCGGTTCAAGCCAGCCCAGCAGGGCTGTGCAGAGGATCACGGCAGGCACCACCGCGGACGTCAGGACGGGGACGCTGTCCCGTAGTTCCCGTACGCGTTCGGTGCCGGACAGTGATCTGCCCAGCCGGAGCGTCTGGCCGACGGACTCGGCGAACACGTGGGCGAGAAACGTGGACAGGGCGGCACCGAGGACGATGGCGATGCCCAGGGTCTCCTGGGATTTGGTCACCGGAATGAGCGCGGCGAGCACCAGAATGTTGCCGTAGATGTAGGCGCTGATGCGGCTCGCCGCATGGTCGGGCGACAGCGGCTCGTCGCTGGTCAGCGGCGGGCGGTTCAAGAGCCTCGGAAGGTCCCACTCCATCCTCCGAGCATTCCACGATTCCGTCGGTCAGCGGGTGTGGACGAGCGATTTCGGGGCGTGGGTGGCGACGACTCCCGACAGGGCCATGACGACGAGGGCTGCGACAGCGATGAATTCCATGTGATCGAGCATCGTCCCGGAACCCGTGAGCGATGTGGGCGTTGTCTGTGAGCTCCCTGGGAACTCAGGCCTTCGGGCTGTAGTGCTGGGGGTCGTCGCGCCTGCCGAGCGGGGGAAGATTGCGCCGGGGCGTGTGGACGAGCGGAGCGTGCGCGGGGGCGCGTCCGGTCTCGCGATCCCAGCCTGCGCGGGCGCGCGGGTGGTAGCGGTATCGCCAGGGGACGAGACGGAAGACCGCGTCGACGGCGCGACCGACGACGGTGTGCAGGCGCTCGTCGCGCGCGGTCCAGCGATAGTCGAGGAGGTCGCGGACCGGTTGGTCGTACATGCCGACCGTCAGCCACACGAAGCCCTTCGCCACCGGGATGCGGAGGACCGCCCAGATGGGGGCGGGTAGCCACGACAGGAACGGGGGAACGCCGAGACCGGACAGGTCGAGGACGTCGCGGGTGGCCTTGTTGTCTTCGAGGACGTTGCGGCACATGTGATCCCAGTACTCCTGGAACGCCTCCCAGGTTTCCGGGACGGGGCGCATGCTCATTCCGTACAGGCGGTACCACTGGATGTGCTCGGTGAACAGGCGGCGCTTCTGGTCTTCGGTGAGGCCACCCATGAAATGGTCGCCCGTGAGGATGGTGCCCATGAAGAACGTGGCATGCGCCCAGTAGAACGTGTCGGGGTCGAGGGCGTGATACCGGCGGCCGTGTTTGTCGATTCCCTTGATGTTGTCGTGATACCCCCGCACCTGCTCCGCGGTCTGCTGGGCGCGTTCGCCGTCGAAGACGACGCCGCCGATCGGGTACAGCGACCGGTAGAGCCGCTCCCAGCGCTCGTCGAAGAAGCGGGAGTGTTCCTCGACGCCGGCGCCGAGTCCGGGATGCATGTTCTGCATCGAACCGGCCCAGACGCCCTGCAGCATTCCGCGCCAGTCGCCGAAATACTTCCAAGTCAGGGAGTCGGGGCCGAGGGGGACGGGAGCGGAGGTCGGGACGGGCGTACCGTCCGCGTTCAAGTGACTACGCACGTTGTCAGACTAGGATCTGACAACACACGTAGTCAAGGATCGGAGCGAGAAGAGTGACGCTGGAGGACCGGCGGGAAGCACGGCGGAATTCGCTGCTCCGTGCGGGCGTCGCGCTGCTCGGAGCCCCGGACGGTCCCGCGGTGAACGTGCGCGCGGTCTGCCGTGCCGCTGCGCTGACCGAACGGTACTTCTACGAGTCGTTCCGGGACCGGGACGAGTTCGTGCGCTCGGTCTACACAGCCGTGGGCGACGAGGCGCAGGCCACCCTCGTGGAGGCGGTGGCGTCCACCGAGACCGCGCGCCAACGGGCCGAAGCCGCCGTGGATGCATTCGTGAAACTCATGGTCGACGATCCCGCCATGGGACGGGTGCTGCTGCTCGCACCGTTGTCCGAACCCGCGCTGAGCAGGCGCGGCATCGACCTGATGCCCGGCTTCGTCGCACTCGTGCACGACCAGCTGTCCGCCGTCGACGACGAGGTGGAGAAACAGCTCGTCGCGGTTGGTGTGGTGGGAGCCCTCACGACGCTGTTCATCGGATATCTCGACGGAACTGTTGCCGCGTCGCGCGAGCAATTCGTCGCTCATTGCGTCACTCTGGTGGTGGAGGCAAACAAGGCCGGCCACGAGTGAGGTGCGCATGCCGTTCCAGGTATCCGTGGACGATCCGACTCGCCCGCAACCCGAGCTCCGGGTACTCGACCGCAAGTTCTTCCAACTCGTCGGGGAGTTCGTCTACGTCCACGGCGACACGGTGGTGACGGTGCCGGGATGCGCCCCCATGCCATGCCTTCTGCGCACGGATCTGGCATCGATCCCCGCGCCGCTGCAAGGCCTGCTCACCCCGTACGGCCGGCAGCTACTCCCCGCGATCATGCACGACGACCTCTGCAAACGTGCGAGTGCGCAGGGACCGGACGGAAACACGCTGCGCCGGCACGCGGACGAACTGTTCCGGCTCGCCCTGCTCGACGAGGGAGTCGGACCGTTCCGCAGCCGCATCTTCTGGGTCGGCGTCGAGGTCGGCCGGTTCTGGACGTTCACCGACGTCGCCCGGTTCCTGCTCATCGCGCACCAGGTGCTCGGAATGATGTGCTGGGTGGTGGGCGTGCCCTGGGCGACGGCGACCTCGCACTTCGGCCTGGCCGCCCTCTTTCTCGTGCTTCCGGTCGTGCTGTCGCTGTTGTGGCGCAGAGACTTTCCCGTCGCGCTACTCGGGTGCATCCTCCTGCCCGTCATCGCGCCGACATATCTGCTGACGATCGCCACGGCCGCGGTGCTGTGGGTGCCGGACGGTGCCGCGTGGTTGCTCGGCCGCAGACGGACTCGCAGGCCGCCGCCGCTCGGGCCGCCGACCACCGTCCTCCGCTAGCCCACGATCGGTGGCTGGCAGTACGTGCAGAAGAAGATCTGCTGCTGACCGAGGTCGTGGCCTTCGATCACCGTCCCGCACCGGCGGCAACGTTTCCCGGCACGCCCGTACACCCACGGCCGATGGCGGATCGAGTTGTTCTTGTCGATGTGAATCATGCGATGCGCGAGCGTGACCAGTGCGGGCAGGTCGGCCACCTCGCTCGACGGCGTGTAGGGGTGGACGCCGCGGAGGAAGCACACTTCGTTGCGGTACACGTTGCCGAGACCGGCCAGGTTGCGCTGATCGACCAGGGCGAGACCGATGGGCTGGTCGCCGGCCGCCCGGAGATTGCGGATCGCTCTGTCGGCGTCCCAGTCCGGTCCCAGCAGGTCGGGGCCGAGGTGGCCGACCGCGGACTCTTCGTCGTCCCGCCCCAGGATCTCGGTGATGCCCAGCGAGAATCCCACCGCCACCCTGTCTTCGGTGGCGAGCACGATCCGGGCCTGGTGAGTGGGACGGCGCCACTTCGTGTCCGGCGCGTAGATGTGCCACGCGCCTTCCATCTTCAGGTGGGTGTGGATCGAGTAGTCGCCGACCCGGATGAGGAGGTGCTTCCCGCGGCTGACCACCTCGTCGACGAGCTGGCCGGACAGGTCGACGGTGGCGTACCGGGGGACGCGCACGTCGCAGCGGGTCAGCACCTTGCCCTCGAGGGCGTCGCGAAGCGAGTTGGCGGTGCGCCAGACGGTGTCGCCTTCGGGCATCTCAGGCTCGCAACCGGAATCCGCGAGGGGTGGGCGAGAAACCGGCCTCGGTCAGGATCGGCGCGAAGTCGCTGCCGTGGATGGTGTCGCCGTCGACCTTCTCGACCACGATCTTGTCGATCCCGCCACGCTTGACCACACCGGCGAGTGTGACCGCCGCGGTGCGGAGCACACCGGGGTCGTCGGTGAAGGTGAGGATCGTGCGGCCGCCGCGTTCGACGAACAGGATCAATTCACCCTCCACGAGCACCACCAGGCCGCCGGCCTTGCGTCCCGGCCGGTGCGCGGGCGCGTCGTCGCTGCGTTTCGGCCAGGGGAGAGCCGCCCCGTACGGGTTCGCGGGATCGCTGGCGGCGAGAGTCACCGCGGGCAGGGTCGTGTGCCTGCCCTCGAGCGAGTCGCCGTAGCTGCGGAGTCGGTCCACCACGGGCGGAGTGGAGAACTGTGCACCGCCGAGCGACTCGACGAAATGTCCGCGCCGGCAGCGGCCGTTGTCCTCGAACGTTCCCAGGACCTTGTACATCAGCGCGAATCCGCCGGGCACGTTCTCGGTCATCACGGACCCACGCGTCACCACCCCGTACCGCTCCAGCAGGAGTTCGGCGGTGGCGCTGGCACGCAGCGTGGCATCGGATTCGGCGGCGGGGAGTATCGACCACCGTCCCCCGACCGTGGGCGGTGCGGTCCGCACCGGAACGGTCAGGCTGCGGTACGCGCGGGCGCGCGGCGGTCGTCGCGGCGACCGGTGGCTCGTGGTGGTCCTGGACGTGTCCGACAGCAGGGCACGGACCGGGGCAAGCGTGTCGTTACCGATGTGGCCCAGCCACACCAGATCCCACAATGCCGTGGCCAGCGCGGTGTCGTCGGACATCTCGAGGGTGTCCGCGAGTTGCCGGAAGAAGTACGCGCCGCCACCGGACAGCGTGTCGAGCACCTGGCGCTGGACATCGGACAGGTCCGACTCCGCGGGCGTGGTCAGCGTGAGCGGTGCGGTGTCGGCGGGGTGGAGGCACACCCACCCGTCCTTCCCGGAGATGCTGCCCGCGCCCGACCACAGCACCTCGCCGGTGGAGGTGAGTTCGTCCAGCATGGCGGGGGAGTAGTCGGCCACCCGGGACGGCAGGATCAGCGACTCGAGTGCCGAGGCGGGCACCGGGACACCGGCGAGCTGTTCCGCCACGGTCGCGACGCCGTCGATGCCGCGCAACGTGCCCCCGACGTGCTGCCAACCCGGGAGGAAGCGGCCGAGCGTCGCGGTGCTGACCGGTTCGACCTCCTGACGCGCCGCGGCCAGCGAGCGCCTGCGGAGACGCCGCAGAACCTCGGCGTCGCACCATTCGCTTCCCGTCGCGCCGGGACGGAACTCGCCCTCGACCACCCGCTTGCCCTGCGCGAGCCGCTGCAGCACGTCGCGGGCCACGGCGGAACCGAGCCCGAAACGGGCGGCGGCGTCGGTGATGGTGAACGGACCGCGGGTGCGGGCGTACCGGCTGATCAGGTCGGCCAGCGGATCGTCGACGGGTTCGATGAACGCGGCGGGAACACCGATGGGCAGCGGCACCCCGAGCCCGTCGCGCAGGCGCGCCGCATCTTCGATGGCCGTCCACCATTCGCGACCCGCGAAGGAGACGGCGAGCGCCCGCTTCGCGCGGACGAGTTCGTCGAGCCAGGGGATGGGATCGCTGGCCGACCGTGCGGCGACCTCGTCGGAGGTGAGCGGACCCAGGAGGCGCAGCAGGTCGGCGACGCCCTCGAGATCCTTCGCCTTGCGGTCGGGGAGCAGGCGCTGCAGTTCGAGTTCGGCGTGTGCGATGACGTCGGCGTCGAGCAGTTCACGCAACTCCACCCGGCCGAGCAATTCCGCCAGCAGCGTCGAATCCAGGGACAGGGCCGCCGCCCGGCGTTCGGCGAGCGGGCTGTCGCCCTCGTACATGAACTCGCCGACGTAGTTGAACAGCAGGGCGCCGGCGAACGGTGACGGCGACTGCGTCTCTACCTCGACGATGCGGATCTGGCGACGCGCCAGCCGGCGGAGCAGGTCCTTCAGGGCCGGTAGGTCGTACACGTCCTGCAGGCACTCACGGACGGTCTCGAGCAGGATCGGGAACGTCGGATACTTGCGGGCCACGTCGAGCAGCTGGGCGGACCGCTGCCGCTGCTGCCAGAGCGGTGCACGCTTTCCCGGTGTGCGGCGCGGCAGCAGCAGCGCCCGGGCCGCGCACTCACGGAACCGGGAGGCGAACAGCGCCGACCCGCCGACCTGTTCGGTGACGATGTCCTCGATCTCGTCGGTGTCGAAGGCGAAGAGGTCGGCGCCGGGCGGGGTGTCCTCCGTGTCGGGAAGGCGCACGATGATGCCGTCGTCGGACGCCGTCGCGTTCGAGTCGAGGCCGTAGCGCTCGCTCAGCCGCGCACTCACGGCCAGCGCCCACGGAGCGTGAACCCGCTGGCCGTACGGCGAGTGCAGGATTAGACGCCAGTCGCCGAGCTCGTCACGGAATCGTTCGACCACCAGGGTGCGATCGGTCGGGACCTGCCCGGTGGCGGTCTTCTGCTCGGCGACGAGCTGAACGAGATTGTTCGTGGCGTTCTCGTCGAGCCCGCCGGTGCGGCAGCGTTCCTGCACCTCGGTCTCGTGCCCGAGTGAGATCTCCCGCAGGAACTGCCCCAGCGCCTCGCCCAGTTCCGCCGGCCTGCCGAGACCGTCACCGTGCCAGAACGGTAGCCGCCCCGGCTGCCCGTACGCGGGGCTGACCAGCACCCGGTCGAACGTGATCTCCTCGATCCGCCAGCTGGTGGCCCCGAGCGCGAAGACGTCGCCGACCCGCGATTCGTACACCATCTCCTCGTCGAGTTCGCCGACGCGGGACGCCTTCTCACCGACCATGTAGACCGTGAACAGACCGCGGTCGGGGATGGCGCCGCCCGACGTGACCGCCAGCCGCTGCGCGCCGGGGCGTCCGGTGAGCGTGTTGGCCTCGCGGTCCCAGACGAGGCGGGGCCTGAGCTCGGCGAACTCGTCGGACGGATAGAGGCCCGCGAGAAGGTCGAGGGTGGACTCGTACGCCGAGCGCGGCAGCGTCGCGAAGGAGCCGCTGCGCCGGACCGTCTCGAACCAGTCGTCCACGTCGAGCGGCTCGAGTGCGGTGGCCGCCACCGTGTGCTGGGCGAGGATGTCGAGCGGGTTGGCGGGGACGGCGAGCGCCTCGATCTTGCCGGTGACCATGCGCTCGACGGTGACGGCACAGTGCACGAGGTCGGTGCGGTGCTTCGGGAACACGACACCCCGGGAGATCTCCCCGACCTGGTGTCCTGCGCGGCCGACCCGTTGCAAGCCGTTCGCCACCGACGGTGGTGCCTCGACCTGGATCACCAGATCGACCGCGCCCATGTCGATTCCGAGTTCGAGGCTGCTCGTCGCGACCACGCACCGCAGCCGCCCCGACTTCAGGTCGTCCTCGATCAGGGCCCGCTGGTCCTTGCTGACCGACCCGTGGTGGGCGCGGGCGAGCAGAGGGTCCGCGCCGAAATTGACCTCGGACGGCGTGCCGATCTGTGAGGCCGGTTTCGGGTTCTTGTCGACGGCGGTCCCGGCGCGTTCGGCGTAGATCTCGTTGAGCCGCGCGGTCAGGCGCTCCGCGAGCCGCCGGGAGTTGGCGAACACGATGGACGACCGGTGCGCGAGAACGAGGTCGACGATCTGTTCCTCGACGTGCGGCCAGATCGACCCCGCCTGCGGGGTCGCCGAGGCGGAACCCTCGGCGGGTTCGGCGAGTCCGAGTTCGGTCATGTCCTCGACCGGCACCTGCACGGTGAGGTCGAACGTCTTCGGCGACGGCGGTGCGACGATCCGGATGGGCGCCGAACCGGACAGGAACCGGCCCACCTCCTCGTGTGGCCGCACCGTCGCAGACAGCCCGATGCGCTGCGCCGGGGTGGCGAGCAGCTGGTCGAGGCGTTCGAGCGACAGGGCCAGGTGGGCGCCGCGCTTGGTGCCTGCCACCGCGTGCACCTCGTCGACGATGACGGTGTCGACCTGGGTCAGCGTCTCGCGCGCGGCGGACGTGAGCATGAGGAACAGCGACTCGGGGGTGGTGATGAGGATGTCGGGCGGATTCTTGATCAGGGCGCGCCGATCGCCCGCCGGTGTGTCGCCGGAGCGGACGCCCACCGAAATCTCCGGCGGCGTGAGCCCGAGCCGCTTGGCCGTCTGCGTGATCCCGACCAGTGGGGCGCGCAGGTTGCGTTCGACGTCGACACCCAGGGCCTTGAGCGGAGAAATGTAGAGGACCTTGGTCTTGCGGTCCTTCCCGTCGGTGGCGGCGAGTTGGTCGAGGGACCACAGGAACGCGGACAGCGTCTTGCCCGAACCGGTCGGCGCGACGACGAGCGTGTGCGCCCGGCTGGCGATCGACTCCCACGCACCGAGCTGCGCGGCCGTCGGCGCCGGGAAGGCGCCGTCGAACCACTCGCGGGTGGCAGCGGAGAACCTGCCCAGGACGTCGGTCACCGTTCCATAGTGCACCGGGGGTACGACAGGCAGCGGGAACATACCGTGCGGTCCACAACCCGGTTGGGCGAACGTGTCGGTGGGGCGCAGTATTATTCGAACATGAGTTCGACTGGGGGGTTGGCGTCAGATCAGGTGAGGGAACACCTGACGGCGTTGGACGATGCCGTGTCAGGCCTGCTCGACGCAGACCTCAGTGCTGTGTCGGATTCTGATGTGGTGCTGATCATGCAGCAGCTCGAGAAGTCCGTCCGCCGCGCCGGTGCAGTCTCGCTGCGGCTGATCGTCGAGAGTGCCGAGCGCTCGTTACCCGCGACGCTCGGGTTCAACTCACCGAACAAGCTCCTGGTCGAGGTGCTGCGCGTGTCGGCGGCAGACGCGTCTGCACGGGTGGCGGCCGCCCGCGACCTCGGTCTGTTTCATACAACTTCGGGCGAGCAGATGGAGGCAGCGCTGCCGGAAACCGCCTCCGCGCAACGGGATGGCGACATCGGTGCCGACCATGCACGCGTAATCCGGAAGATCATGCGAAAGATCCCGCATGCGGTCACCAACGCCGACGTCGCATCGGCGGAGTCGATCCTGGCGCAGTGTGCGAGAGGAGGTACGCCCGAAGATGTCGAGAGTGCCGGCCACCGACTCCTCGCTCATCTCGATCCCGACGGAAACCTGGGTGACGATCGTGATCGCTTCCGGCGGCGTGGTGTTTCGTTGGGCCGTCAAGATTCCGAATCCGGGATCCTGGGCCGGCATCGGGGTCTGCCCGTCACGGTGATCGTCACCACGACTCTCGACCAACTCGAGAAGGACGCAGGCGGCGTGACCACCACGGCCAGCGGCGGACTCCTTCCCCTCGGCGACGCGCTGAAGCTCGCCGAACGCGCCCACCCGGTGCTCGTCCTGTTCGACCCGACGGCCGGCCCCTGCATCTGGGACGGCGCCGACGAGTGGCGAGCACGGACCAACGCCGCGCTCTCATCGGCGCCGAAGGCGGATGCACACGACCTGGTTGCGCGGCGGCCCCGGCCAGCATGTGCGCGGTGCACCACGTGCTGGAGTGGCGCAACGGCGGATCCACCGACATCGACTCACTGACGCTCGCGTGCGATGCCTGCCACGCCCAGGTCCACGACGGGCCCACAGGCTGGGCGACCACCCGCGCGGCAGCGGGTGACACGTATGCGGGGTGCACCGAATGGATTCCGCCACCGCACATCGACCCGGACGGAAACCCGCGAATCAATCACCGACATCACGCCGGTGAGCTGATCGCTCGCGCTCGCCGGAAAGCCCGTGACCGGCCACGAGCCGAGGACGGTGTGCCCTAGCAGTGCGCCGCCCCTCACGCGGGCGTGAGGTCCGCTGTCGCCGGAACGAACGACGGCGGCGGCAACTCGACGGTGGCGGGCTCGTGCTCGGAGACCACCGCATAGGCGCCCACAGCGAGCAGCGCCAGAGCAACTGCGCGGATCATCCTGAACACGTTGTCTCGCTTCGGTCGAAGGGGCGGTGCGTCACGGGTGGAGCCGTCACACAGTAGGCGAGGGCACCGACAGCTGCGGTGGAGCCATGACTGCTGCAGGGGACAGCCACGAACTCGACCGACTCCGCGAGGCCGCGCAAGCCCGCCTCGAGAAGGGGGTGGGAGACGGAAAGCTCACATGGGAGGAGTATTCGGAGCACGCCGCGATCGTCTGGTCACGTGACGTCGACGTCGAGCGTCTTCGGCGGCTGGTTCCCGTCGAGGCTCCGACGGCACCGGTGTCGCGACCTCAGTCCACGATCATCGGAATCTTCGGCGACACCAAGCGTTCCGGCCGCTGGTCGCTCGCCGTGAAGACACTGGCCCTGCTCGTGTTCGGGGACGTGAAGCTCGACCTCCGGTCGGCCGTGATCGGCGCCCGCACATCGACGATCACGCTTGTCACACTGTTCGGTGACCTGAGGGTCCACACCCGCTAGTCGCGGCCCAGGCGCTGCAGTAACGCCGACTTGATCGCCGGACGTCCCGCCGCGACGAGCGTGAAGGTGGCTTCACGCATGAGACGTTCGGCGGTGTTCCCGGCGAGCAGTGACGAGCTGCCCTTCGCCGTGACGAGGGCGGTGGCGGTGCGGATGGCGAGTTCCGAAGCGCGGGCCCGTGCTTCGGCGATCTCCGCCCGGCCTTCGAGTGCGGCGTTGAGGTCGAGTCGTGCCCGCGCGGCCTGCTCTTCGAACGGGTCGGCGTCGACGCCGAGAGCCTCCAGTTCGCTGATCGCCCGCCGGGTGATCCCCATCGCCATGCACCCGTTGATCCACGACCCGACCAGCTGGCTCTTCGCGAAATCCTCGGGGGAGACGACGGCACTCACCAGATCGCGTGGCACGGCGAGTCCGTCGAATTTCAACCGGACCGTGTTGGACCCGCGGGCCGCGATCAGTGGGAGTTCCTCGGCGGTGAGTCCCCGAAGCGGTTGTGCGGGAATGATGACATGCACGATGGAGTCGTCGAATTCGTCGCGCGCCGACACCTGGAGCAGATCGACGATGCCCCAGCCGGTGACGAACGGCGACACCCCGTCGAGCACGTAGCCGTCGTCGACGCTGCGTGCCCACAGCGTGGGCGGGACGGGAATCGCGCCGGCCAGGGCGACACCGGCCCGCACGGTGCCGTCGACGAGTCCGTCGAGATAGCGATCCTGCAGGGCCGTGTTCGGGGACGCGGCGAGACCGGCGACGACGCCGTGATGCTGCATCCACGTGAACGCCGTCGCGAGGCAGCCGCCGCACAACGTCTCCATCACGTCGACCAGCACCGACGGCGTCACACCTTCTTCACCCGGTGCCGCCAGTCCGTAGAAGCCGTCGGCGGCAAGAGTCTCGAAGTGACTGTCGGGAATCTCGCCGTCGGCATCGACGCTGTCGGCCACCGGGAACAACACGTTCTCGGCAATCTCACGCGCCATCTCGGTCCAGTTGCTCACGCCCCGAGAGTAGCCGGTCGACGCCGCCGATCAGGTGAACTCCACCCCCTGTGCGAGCGGGAGTCGATCGGAGTAGTTGACGGTGTTCGTCGCGCGGCGCATGTACGCCTTCCATGCGTCGGATCCGGACTCGCGTCCGCCGCCCGTCTCCTTCTCGCCACCGAATGCGCCGCCGATCTCCGCACCCGACGTGCCGATGTTGACGTTCGCGATGCCGCAGTCGGAACCGTCTGCCGCGAGGAATCTCTCGGCCTCACGCTGATCGGTGGTGAAGATCGACGACGAGAGGCCTTGGGGCACTTCGTTGTGCAATGTGATCGCCTGATCGAAGTCGTCGTAGGTGAGGACGTAGAGGATCGGTGCGAACGTCTCCTCCTGCACCACCGACGTCTGCGCAGGCATCCGGACGAGGGCGGGCGAGACGTAGTAGGCGGAGTCGCTACCTCCGCTGCGTTCGCCGCCGCAGACGACGGTCCCGCCGTCGGCGCGGGCCTTGTCCAACGCGGTCTGCATGGCCTCGAACGCGGAGCCGTTCACCAGCGGACCGACGAGGACGCCGTCGTCGAACGGATTCCCGACCTTCAACTGGCCGTACGCGGAAGAGATGCGCTGCACCAGTTCGTCGGCGACGGACGAGTGCACGATCAGCCGCCGCAGTGACGTGCATCGCTGGCCCGCAGTGCCCGCGGCGGAGAAGACGATTCCCCGCACGGCGAGGTCGAGATCGGCGGACGGAGCTACCACCGCGGCGTTGTTGCCGCCCAGTTCGAGCAGGCATTTGCCGAACCGCGCGGCGACGCGCGGACCCACGGCGCGACCCATCCGCACCGACCCGGTGGCGCTGACCAGAGCCACGCGTGCGTCGTCGACGAGACGCTCACCGACGTCCCCCGCGCCCTGGACCACGGCGTGGATCCCCGCGGGTGCACCGACGTCACGGGCGGCGCGCGCCAGCAGCGCATCGCAGGCGATTGCGGTGAGCGGAGTCCGGTCCGACGGCTTCCACACCACCGTGTCACCGCAGACCAGCGCGACGGCGGTGTTCCACGACCACACGGCCACGGGGAAGTTGAACGCGGAGATCACCCCGACGACTCCCAGCGGGTGCCACGTCTCCATCAGCCGGTGTCCCGGACGTTCCGAGGCCATCGTCCTGCCGTACAACTGGCGTGACAGACCGACCGCGAATTCGCAGATGTCGATCATCTCCTGCACTTCACCCTGCGCCTCGGACGGAATCTTGCCCGCCTCGAGGGTGACCAGCTCCGCCAGATCCGTCTTGTGTTCCGTCAGAAGCTGACCCAGGCGACGCACGACCGCGCCGCGCTGGGGTGCGGGGACGGTACGCCACTCGAGAAAGGCCTCGTGCGCCGCGGTGATCGCCCGGTCCACGTCGTCCGCGCTGCTCGCTGTCACCGTGCGCAGTTCGGTCCCGGTGATCGGGGTGCGCGCGACGAGCGGTCCACCGGCGTCGGTGATCTCGGCGCCGCACCTGATCAGTGCTTCCTCGGCGCGGCGGCACAACTCCTCGGGGGCGGGAAGGTTCACGATGCTGTCCTCTCGGGTTCGATCCTGCTGCTGTCAATGGAGCGTGAACGGGTCGTGCACGGGCCGGCCGAGTGTCTCGGCGAGCCGCGGTAGGTGGGAGAAGTACGCCGGCGCCCTCGCCTCGAATTCGGCTTCCGCGCCGGGGCAAGACGGGCGCGGAGGTCTGACGTTTCGAGCATGAGGCATCTCCGCTGGGCTAGCCTGCGCTGGTGGTGGATTCTTTTCGTAGCGACGCACCCCATACTCCTCTCGACGACATCGATCGGGTACTGATGCAGGAGTTGGTGGCCGACGGCCGGGCGACTCTGGCGACACTCGCCGAGAAGGCAGGGCTGTCGATCTCCGCCGTGCAGTCCAGGGTGCGCAGGCTCGAGGCCCGCAAAGTGATCCGCGGGTACACCGCGAAGATCGATCCGGATGCGCTCGGGCACGGTCTGTCCGCATTCGTCGCGATCACCCCTCTCGATCCGTCGCAGCCCGACGATGCCCCGGCCCGGTTGCGGAACCTCCCCGCGATCGAAGCGTGTCACTCGGTCGCGGGGGAGGAGAGCTACGTGCTGCTGGTGCGCGTCGCCTCCCCACGGGAGCTGGAACACCTGCTGCAGGAGATCCGTGCCACCGCCAACGTACACACGCGCAGCACCATTATCTTGCAAACATTTTACGACAGGTGAGCGATGTGCCGGATATGTTTCCGAATCGTCGCCGGTTCACAGGAATTTTGACGTAATCTCTGGGTATGAGCACAGCGATTCGATTTACCGGAGATGGGGGCGGGCTGCCGGCTAGCCAGGTACACGACGTGCTGCGCGAGCGCATTCTGGTCGACGGTTTCGACCTGGTGCTCGACTTGGAACGCTCACGCGGTACGCATCTCGTCGACCAGCGGGACGGCACCAGCTATCTGGACATGTTCGGATTCTTCGCCTCGTCGGCGCTGGGGATGAACCATCCGGCACTGGCGGACGACGACGCCTTTCGCCGGGAACTGGCAGCGACGGCGATCAACAAACCGAGCAACTCCGACATCTATACCGTCCCGATGGCACGGTTCGTCGAGACGTTCGCCCGGGTGCTGGGCGATCCCGCGCTGCCGCATCTCTTCTTCATCGACGGTGGCGCACTCGCCGTCGAGAACGCTCTGAAGGTGGCGTTCGACTGGAAGAGCAGGCTCAACGAGAGCCGAGGCCTCGACCCGGCGCTCGGCACCAAGGTGCTCCATCTGACCGAGGCGTTCCACGGGCGCAGTGGATACACCATGTCGCTGACCAACACCGAGCCGGGCAAGGTGGCGCGGTACCCCAAATTCGACTGGCCGCGCCTCGACTCCCCATACCTCGCGGACGGGCGGGACGTCGTGGAAGCCGAGCGCCATGCGCTGGACCAGGCGCGGCGCGCGTTCGCCGAGAACCCCTCGGACGTGGCGTGTTTCATCGCCGAACCGATCCAGGGTGAGGGCGGCGACCACCACTTCCGCCCGGAGTTCTTCCAGGCGATGGAGGCGCTCTGCCGGGAGAACGACGCCCTCTTCATATTCGACGAGGTGCAGACCGGATGCGGTCTCACCGGCACCGCCTGGGCGTACCAGCAATTGGGAGTACACCCGGACGTCGTCGCGTTCGGCAAGAAGACTCAGGTCTGCGGCATCATGGCCGGCGGCCGGGTGGATGACATCCCCGACAACGTGTTCGCCGTGAGCTCCCGGATCAACTCCACCTGGGGTGGCAACCTCACCGACATGGTGCGATCCCGCCGGATCCTCGAGATCGTCGAGGAGGACAGGCTCGTCGACCGAGCCCGGATGACCGGGGCGCATCTTCTCGAACGACTGCGGGAACTCGCACGCGCGAACGCCGAGGTGACCGAGCCGCGGGGACGCGGCCTCATGTGCGCGATCACGCTTCCCACCCCGCAGCGGCGGGACCGCGTCGTCGCCGACCTCAGGGACCGGGAGCGTGTGCTGATCCTGCCGACCGGCAAGCGCGGGATCAGGTTCCGTCCGCCGCTGACGGTGACGACGGCCGAACTCGACGCCGCCGTGGATGCACTGGCCCGAGTGCTGGGCGGTACCGTCGACGCATGACGCCGATACCGCTCACGTCCGTGCCCAATCTGCGAGACGTCGGTGGCTACCGAACCCGGGACGGCGCGAAAGTGCGCACCGGCGTGTACTTCCGTTCGACCGATCTCAGCCGGGTCGCGGACACGGACATGCCGCTGCTCGACGGTCTCGGGATCCGGACGGTGTACGACCTGCGCACCGCGGACGAGCGTGACGCGGCACCCGACAAACTCCCGGACGGCGCCCGCGCGGTTGCGTTGGACGTGCTCGCCGACAAGGGGATCCGGTCGATTCCCGCGCAGATGCTCCAGGTGATCGCCGACCCGATGATCGCCGAACGGGAACTCGGCGGCGGGCGCGCGATCGAATACTTCGAGGGCAGTTACCGCGACTTCGTCGTGATGCCGAGCGCGGTCTCCTCCTACCGGGAGCTGTTCGGCGGCCTGGCCTCGAACAGCAACACTCCTGCTCTCGTGCACTGCACCACCGGCAAGGACCGGACAGGATGGGCCACGGCGGCACTACTGCTGCTCCTCGGAGTCAGCGAGGAAGACGTGTTCCACGACTACCTGCTGACCAACGAACTCCTGCTTCCGTCGTTCGCGGGCGTGTTCGAGAAGTTCGTCGACGCGGGTGGAGATCCGGCGTTGCTCGAGCCCGTGCTCGGAGTCCGTGAGCAGTATCTGGAGGTGTCCCTGGCCGTCATGCGGGAGCAGTACGGGACCGTCGAGCGGTACTTCTCCGACGGACTCGGCCTCGACGCCGGGGTTCAGACCCTGCTGCGGGAGCGCATGATCGCGGACTGAGCGGACAAGCCGAGCGCCACGCCGACCATGTCGGCGCAGAGATCCCAGACCGATCCGTGCCGGCCGATCGGCAGCACGCCCTGCAGAATCTCGGTGATCACCGCGAACGCCGCGAGCCAGAGCACGGTGATCCGTGGCGTCAGAAGCGCATACCGGGAGGCGGCCGCGAGCGCCGCGAACAGCAGGGCGTGCACCACCTTGTCGGCATGCTCGGGACCCGACGGCGTCGCGGACGCGGGGGACAGCAGCATGACCAGTGCCAGCGCGGTGAGGGCTGCCACCGGAACGGATCGCATACTCACCGCTCGACCGTCAACCCCAACGCGCCCTCCGCAAACCGTTGCACCGCATCCGATCCGCTCGCGAGCGCGTCCTCGTGGCCGGTCCGCGCCCAGCCGGTGAGGGTCGCGGAGTCCCCGGACGGAGTGAGCCCCACCTCGGCGAGCAGTTCGCCGGTGTTGGGCTGGCAGATCGCCCACGAATAGTGCTCGTCGCTCAACCACTGCGCGGTTCGGCGGGCGACATATTCGGGTTCGGCGATTCCACCGTCCGCGAGCGCCGGACGATCGTCGACCCGTTCGTCAGCCCGCAGCGCGCGCAGGTACCAGCCACCCGCATTGACCTCGACAGGTTCCACGTCAGCGGTCCCGGTCTCGGCGGCGATCCCGGCCGTGGCGGTCGTCGCGGGTGCCGAACAGGATGGCGCCGGCGGCAGGGATCATCAGGAAGAACAGCCAGCTGTTGTCGACAGGGACGACGAAGAACAGCACGAGAGCGACGAGCGGGATCACCGACATCACGATGCGGCGCCAGTTCTGGTCGTTGTCGGCGCCGGCCGACTCGGCCTTGGCGGGCGTGCCGACCGTGGTCGCGGGGAGGTCGGTGAACACTCGATCGAGCTCGCCGCGGGTGGTGGCATTCGTGACCGCGCGACTGCGCTCGTCGAACTCGGGGACCGTCAGACGGCCCGCCGCGAAATGTTCGCTCAATACGTTCAGGGCCTGCTCACGTTCGGCAGTGCCGATACGGATCTCGGGAACGTCAGACATGCGTACAGACTACTGTGAGTCCTTCTCGACCCCGGGGGCCGAGAAGGACTCACGAGTGGTGCTGGCGCCTATTTCAGTTCGGCGAGGACGGTGCCCTGGGTGATGGCGGCGCCGGGTTCGACGGCGAGGCCGGTGACGGTGCCGGCCTTGTGGGCGTTGACGGGGTTTTCCATCTTCATGGCCTCGAGGACGGCGATGAGGTCGCCCTCGGCGACTTGTTGGCCTTCTTCGACGGCGACCTTGACGACGGTGCCCTGCATGGGGGCGGTGACGGCGTCACCGGAGGCGGCGCCGCCGTGGGCGCCGCCGCGGGTGCGGGCCTTGGGCTTCTTGCGGACCGCCCCGGGTGCGGCACCGCCGCCGGTGCCGAGGGTGAACTGGCCGGGCAGGGACACCTCGACGCGGCGGCCGCCGACCTCGACGACGACGTTCTGCCGGGGCAGGGTTTCGTCCTCGTCGATCGGCTGGGTGCCGGTGAACGGTTCGATCTGGTTGTCCCATTCGGTTTCGATCCACTTGGTGTAGACGTCGAATGAGGTGCCGTCGCCGATGAAGGCGGGGTCGGCGACGACGGCCCGGTGGAACGGGATGACGGTGGCCAGTCCTTCGACCTGGAATTCGGCGAGGGCGCGGCGGGCGCGGGCCAGGGCCTCGTCGCGGGTGGCGCCGGTGACGATGAGTTTGGCGAGCATGGAGTCGAACTGGCCGCCGATCACCGAGCCGGTTTCGACGCCGGAGTCCATCCGGACGCCGGGGCCGGTGGGGGGCACGAACTTGGTGACCGGGCCGGGGGCGGGCAGGAAGCCGCGGCCGGCGTCCTCGCCGTTGATGCGGAATTCGAAGGCGTGGCCGCGGGGGGTGGGGTCCTCGGTGAGGTCGAGGCGTTCGCCGTTGGCGATCTTGAACTGTTGCAGGACCAGGTCGATGCCGGCGGTTTCCTCGGTGACGGGGTGTTCGACCTGCAGGCGGGTGTTGACCTCGAGGAAGGAGACGGTGTCGCCCTGGACGAGGTATTCGACGGTGCCGGCGCCGTAGTAGCCGGCCTCTTTGCAGATGGCCTTGGCGGAGGTGTGGATGCGGTGGCGTTGGTCGTCGGTGAGGAACGGGGCGGGGGCCTCCTCTACGAGTTTCTGGAAGCGGCGTTGCAGGGAGCAGTCGCGGGTGCCGGCGACGATGACGTTGCCGTGCTGGTCGGCGATGACCTGGGCTTCGACGTGGCGGGCCTTGTCCAGATACTGTTCGACGAAGCATTCGCCGCGGCCGAACGCGGCGACGGCCTCGCGGGTGGCGGAGTCGAACAGTTCGGGGATTTCCTCGATGGTGTGGGCGACCTTCATGCCGCGGCCGCCGCCGCCGAACGCGGCCTTGATGGCGACGGGGACCCCGTATTCCTGGGCGAAGGCGATGACCTCGTCGGCGTTCTTGACGGGGTCCTTGGTGCCGGCGGCCATCGGGGCCTTGGCTTTTTCGGCGATGTGCCGGGCGGTGACCTTGTCACCGAGGTCGCGGATCGATTGCGGGGAGGGGCCGATCCAGATCAGGCCGGCGTCGATCACGGCCTGCGCGAAGTCGGCGTTCTCGGAGAGGAAGCCGTAGCCGGGGTGGATGGCGTCGGCGCCGGACTTGGCGGCGGCGTCCAAGATTTTGTCGAACACCAGGTAGGACTCGGCGGAGGTCTGCCCGCCGAGGGCGAATGCTTCGTCGGCCAGGCGCACGAACGGGGCGTCGGCGTCGGGTTCGGCGTAGACGGCGACGCTGGCCAGGCCGGCATCGGCGGCGGCCCGGATCACCCGCACTGCAATCTCACCGCGGTTCGCGACGAGCACCTTCGTGATGTGCGCGCTGGCATGACTGGGCACTGAGCCTCCTGTGGTTCGCATGGTCTGTCTCCGCGGTGGCTCCCGTGGGTGTCACCAGCGGTCGTTTACGGCGTCACTTCGGAGTCTAGGCACCGAACCGATCCGTGTTGTCACCGGACCGAATTTTCCCGGTCAGGGCTGTCCGACGCTTCGCAACCCTACCGATGGGTAGCTGGTTGAAACCTGTTCCAGTTGCCGGCGGAGGCTTCCGACCCACGTGTGGACGCTCGCGGCAGCGATGTCGTTGCCCGGATATCGGACCGCCAGATTGACGCCTCGGGGGGTGCGATTGATCCACGCGTACACGTCGTGGGTGTACTGCCGACTCCGCAGCGCCCGGGCGTTGCGCTCGTGCCAGCGGCCTGCTTCGGGCACGAACCTGACGTCCATGTAGGAGACGACGAAGCGCGGCCGGATGGGGATGTCGAGTTCCTTCTCGATCCGGTCGAACGGGACCACCGAGATCGGTTTCGTCCGGGCCACGCTCTCGGCGGCCTCGCGGGCGACGGCGGCGAAGTCGTCCGACGTCACCTCGAAGTCGATCGGGCTCAGACCCACGAACCATCCCAGCGCGGACGCCCACTGCGGGGAATGCCGCGTATGGACCGGAGTGACCGTCCGAAAGCGTTGATGCCCCGCCACTTCCGACCCGGCCATCCCCAGACACGCGAGCAGGCCGGGGAAGAAACCCACATCCGCTTCGCGGCACGCCGAGTTGAACGCCGCAGCCTGGTCGGCATCGAGAATCCAGGCAGACAGGTTCTGCTGGGCGTACGAGGTGCGCGGGCCGACCTCGAGCGGGAACTCGGGGAGTCCCGGTCCCTCGAGTGCCGACCGCCACACGTCGAGCGCCTCCCGTTTGACCTCGGCGTCGGTGGAGTTCTCACGTTCCTCACGCCCGAAGTCGATGTAGCTGCCGACGGGGAACAGGTTGGCCGTGCGACCGGACAGTGCCTCCTCGTACAGGGTGGTCAACTCGTGGGCGACGAGCACGATGGAGAACCCGTCGATGATCGAGTGGTCTGCCGCGAAGAACACCGTGAATCGGTCGCGTTGGACGGTTTCGAGCGTCGCGAAGACGTACGACGGCCAACTGTGCGGCGAGGCGTACTCGTCGAACAGTTGCTGCAGGTGCGCGAAGTTGTCGCCGCCGGCGGCGTCGTACCCGTGGCTGACGACCCCGACGTGCAGCCCGCCCTGCGGCACGGTGCGCCGGCGCACGCGCTCGGTCTCCGCGTCGAACGCCGTGTGGGAGCGCAGCACCTCGTGACGATCGGTCCACTTCTCCAGCGCCGACCGGAAAGCGGTGACGTTCAGCGTGCCGTGGATCTCGAAGGCGGTGCCCAGCCAGGATTCGCGACCACCGGAGTCGGAGCACCGGCGCAGGTGCGCCTCGTGGATGTACGAGGCCGGGCGGGGATCGTCCACCCATTCCGAGCGGGCGCACGGCAACCACTCGGTGAGCGCGCCCACCGGAACGGGGTAGTCGGCAAGTTCGGTGAATTCCATCAGTGTGTGTTCAGACCCTGCCTAGCCGCGAAGATGCCGCTTGATTCGCGCGAGCATCGCGGACATGCCGCGCAGTCGCAGGGGACTGACGGCGTCGGCGAGCCCGAGCGCGGAATAGAAATCGTCCGGAACGCTGAGGATGGTGGCAGCACTGTGCCCGTCCAGGCCCTGGTGCAGGATCGACGCGAAACCCCGCGTCGTCGGCGCTTCCGCGGGCGCGCTGAAATGCAGACGCACGTGTTCCGGATCGGAGTCGTCGACCGACAGGAAGAGCGGAGACTGGCACTCGGGCACCGGTTCCATCGCGTCCTGCTCGAGTTCGGCAGGCAGAGGCGCCAGTTCGCGGCTGAACTCGAGCAGCAACTGCAGCTTGTCCGAGCCGTCGACGGCAGCGAAGTCGTCGACGATCTCGGCAAGCGAATCGGGTAGTTCGGTCATGACGATGCGCCGGGAACGTCTCCCGGCTCTTCACCCCTGACGATCGGAACGCGAACCATGTTGCCCCACTCCGTCCACGAACCGTCGTAGTTGCGGACGCTGGGGTAACCGAGCAGGTGGGTGAGGACGAACCAGGTGTGGCTGGAACGCTCACCGATGCGGCAGTACGCCACGATGTCGTCGTCGGCGGACACGCCGCCGTAGATCTCGTTCAGTTCACCGCGCGAGCGGAAACGGCTGTCGGGGGCTGCGGCCTTGGCCCACGGAATGCTCAGCGCGCTCGGGATGTGGCCGCCGCGCAGCGCGCCCTCCTCGGGGTAGTCGGGCATGTGGGTGCGTTCGCCGGTGTATTCCTGGGGCGAACGCACGTCGATCAGCGGACCCTTGCCGAGGTGATCGAGCACGTCGTCCTTGAACGCGCGGATCGGGGCGTCGTTGCGCTCGACCACCGGGTAGTCGGTGGGGGAGGTCTCGGGAACGTCGAACGCGGTGTCCCGGTTCTCGGCGATCCACGCGTCGCGGCCGCCGTCGAGGAGACGGACGTCCTCGTGTCCGAACAGCGTGAACACCCAGAGGGCGTATGCCGCCCACCAGTTGCTCTTGTCGCCGTAGATCACGACGGTGTCGTCGCGGCTGATGCCCTTGCGGCTCATCAGGTCGGCGAACTGCTCGCCGTCGATATAGTCACGGGTCACCGGATCGTTGAGGTCGAGGTGCCAGTCGACCTTGACGGCGCCGGGGATGTGGCCGACGTCGTAGAGGAGCACGTCCTCGTCCGACTCCACCACCTTGAGGCCGGGTGTGCCCAGATTCGCGGACAGCCACTCCGTCGACACGAGCCGACCGGGGTTGGCGTACTCGGCGAAGGACTGGGTGGGATCTGGCGCTACGGGCACGGGTGGGCTCCTGGGGCAGATGCGACGGGGACGGCGTCAATTCTAGGCGGACGCCGGAGGTTCTTCCGACCGGCGTTCACACTTACCTTCCGTGGACGGTGAGGGAGGCCGGCCGGGCGCGTAGATTCGCACCCGAACGGAGGCCTCATGCCCGACATCTCGACGCGCGCCGACCTGGAACTGCTGCTCCGGCACTTCTACGGCCGGGCATTCGCCGACCCGGTCCTCGAACCGGCCTTCGAGACGCTCGCGGTGATCGGCATCGACGACCACCTGCCCGTCATGTGCGACTTCTGGGAGACGATCCTGCTGCGCACCGCCGTCTACCGCGGCAGCGCGTTCGCCGTGCACCGGGCGCTGCACGGCCGGCACGGATTCACCGACCGGCACTTCGACCGCTGGGTCGAACTGTGGTCGTCCAGCGTCGACGAGTTGTTCGCAGGCGACGTCGCGGGGCGGGCCAAGGTCGAGGCCGGCAAGATTGCCCGCGCGATGCGGCGGCGACTGTTCGAGCCTCCGGCGGTCAGACGACCGGAGTGCCTTCCAGGTTCAGCTGACTGGTGAGCTCCGCGATGGGAGTGACGCCGTTCTCGCAGATGTCGTGCATGATCTCCCGCAACCGCACCAGGAATTCCGTGACCGCGCGGCGTGCCGTCGACGTCTCCGGGAACCGCGACCGCAGCGCGAGACCCCGCTGGGTGCGGGAGATCCAGAACTGCGCGTCGTCCGCGACCGTCACGTTGCTGATGTGGTGTGCGTTCAGCTCGTCGTGATCGTCGGTGCCGGGCAGTCTGCGGTAGTCGATGTACGAGACCATGAACACATCGGTGCGGGTGCGGCGGTATCCGTCACCGAGCGCCTCCCGCACCTGGGCCATCGTCACACCCTTGAGCGTGAGGGCTGTGCGGAACGAGGCGTGGGTGTGCGCCAGGGAGGACTGGAAGTCGCAGTCGGGGGTCAGTTCGACCGTCAGCGGCGCGCTCGTCGTGAGCCACCCGATCGCATTGGCCCACTGCGGGTCCTGGCGAATGTGCAGCGGAAACTGCAACGGCATCCGGGAGATGCCGTTGATCGAGTGCACCGCCATGCCCATCGCGGTGAGCGTCCCGGTGAACAGGCTTCCCCCCGAGTCCAGGCAGATTTCCTCGAACCGCTCGGTGTCGGCGGCGTCGAGGAGGGGGCGGACGTCCGCTCCCTGTGGTGCGGGCCTGCCCGCTTCGACACCCAGATCGAGCGGGAAACTGGGCGCGGTGCCGCCGCAGCGTTCGTAGAAGCGTGCCCATTCACGCACCCGGGGGTCGCCGAGCTCGGTGACGGGCGTCTCGGCCTCGAGTTCGCAGTACCGCAGGAAGCTCCCGGGATCGCCGAGTTCTTTCGTCAGGTCCGCTTCCGTGAGTTCGGCCGAGCCGCCGAGCCCGGTGAGTCGCTGGTAGATCTGCCGGAGTTCGCCCAGCGCGATGACGAGCGAGTATCCGTCGACGAGAGTGTGATCGAACGCACTGACCACGGTGTAGTGCGAGTCGCGCTCGATGGTGGCGAACAGGTACGCGGGGAACGTCAGCGGGTCGCACGCCTCGGTGAACCGGTACCGCAGATGGTCGCGGAGCTCGTGCGGCGACGTCGTCACCGAGGACTCGGACGCGACGACGGTGATGTCCTCGGGGTCGAGATCCACGCGCGCCATCGCGTCCGGGCTCACGTCGAAGCCGGTTTGCAGCGTGTCGTGCCGGCGGATGAAGTGCACCAGTGCCTGCGCGAGAGCATCCCGGTCGAGTCGCCCGGGAAGGTCGAAAGCTGCTGCCATCCATACGCTTCGGCCGACGCCGTGGGTGCGGGCGGTGTCGAGATGGAATTGCTGGTTGTACGACGGCGGCACCGCGGACGGGGAGACCTTGCCCGGCGCGACGGACCATTCCGTCACCAGGCCGGGTTCGAGCATGTACCGGTCGATCGACGTGACGTGCACTACTCCACCCCTGCGGCAGTCGCGGAGTCCGCCGCCGGCGCGAACGATGTCACCGTGTAATCGCCCTCGCGGGCAACGGTTTTCATGATGGCCGACAACCGTTCCGCATATGCGGTCACGGACCTGTGCGCCTCTTCGGTATCGGGGTGCGAGACGGCCATCCACGTGCCCTCGAGCATGCGGTTCACCCAGATCGACGCGATCTGCGTGGCCTTGCCGCCGACGATGCCGGTCGCCCGGGTCGACGTGAAACTCTCGGTCTGCGGCAACCGCCTGCCGTCGATGTACGACACGATCGGCGGCGGTGCGAGTGTGGTGGCGTGTTGCGACACCGCCTCGGGGCCGGCGTGAGCGACCACGGTGTCGATCACCTGCTGCACGGACACCTCGCCGAGTGCCTTGCCGGACCGGTAGGCGTCCTGCGCGCGCTGGGCAAGGCCCGTGAACGTCGTGGCGTCCTCGAGGGCGAACCCGACCGGAATGAGATTGATGAACCACCCCTGGGACCAATAGAACTGCGGGTCGTTGCGAGTGGTGAGGGGCGAGAGCGCCATGTAGCGGTCGCGCCCGACCAGTTCGTGTTCGGTGATGGCGAGGGCCGCGAACACGCCGCCGATGAAGTTGGAACCGTGGGCCTTGCACACGGCACCGAACCGCTCGCACTCGTCGGCGTCGGCGAGGTCGAACCGGCTGCCGATGGCTGGTTGGGGTTCGTCGGAAGCGCCGAGGTCGAGGGGAAAGCTCGGGAAGGTCCCGCCGTTTCGGGTGAGGTGACCGATCCAGCCGTGGACCTCGGGGGAGGCGAGGGTCAGCGTCGCCGCCTTCTCCCGTTCCCGCCGGCTGTATTCCACGTAGCTGCCCGGGTCCGGCAGTTCGGGCTCCTCGCCGTCGAGTTCGGCCTGATAGATGGTCCGGGTCTCGGCGAACGTGAGGATCATCGACTGCATGTCGGTGTGCGCATGATCGACGGCATGGAACAGGGTGAAGCTGTCCTCGCTCCCGGGCGCCCCGGTGTCGTAGTGCTCGACCACCCCGAACACGAATGCGGGCCAGGCCAGCGCGCTCGTATCGTTCGCGAAGCGCGCGGCGACGTGGTCGCGGACCTGCTCAGGGGTGGTGAGGGTCTCGCCCTCGTGCGCTGTGAGCGCGATGGAGCCGGCGGGCACGACGTGCCGTCGGACGGCATTGGTGGTGTCCGTGGGGTCGGCGTCCGCGTTCTCGAACGAGAACCAGCTGTGCAACGTGTCGTGCCGCAGGACGTAGCGCTCCAGGGTTCGCGTCATCGCGGCGATGTCGAGGTGACCGGGGAAGTCGAAGGCGATGCCGATCCACGGGGACTGCGTCTCGCCGTTGTTCGCCGCCAGCCGAGCCCGGCGCAGGTGCCTCTCCTGCATGGTGGTCGGCAGTGCCGGATCCACCGGCGCCTCGGCAGCCGCTCGTGCACTCGCGTCCGTGACTTTCCACTCGACGACCCTCCCAGGCTCTGGCTTCCAGTGGGTGATCAAGTTCAAGTCCATCGAGCGGCTCCTGGTCGGATTCGAGTTGCGAGTTCGGTCGGGGGTGGCACGGACTTTCTCGCAACAGGATGCGGCACCGAGTGCCTTACCGCGAGAGGTAAAGAAGTATGAGACTGATTACAGGTCGGTCCCGGTCCAGTCAAGTGTCGGGCAAAAGGGTTCCACGCTGCAAGTTCTTCGCGTAAAATCCAGCAACCTTTGAACTACCTCACAGCATTCCGTGAGGTTCGAGCCGCTAGCCTGTCCGGATGCTTGTGACTCAGCGTGACGCACTCTACCGAGGCGAACTCGGTCGCTGGGTCCCGTGGCTGGGTCTGGCCACCAGTCTCGCCGCCGTGTTCATGCAACTCCTGGACGCGACCATCGTCAACGTCGCGCTTCCGAGCATCGCGGTCGATCTCGGCGCCTCGGTGTCGGCGCAGCTGCTGATGGTGAGCGTCTACACGCTGTCGTTCGCATGTTCGCTGATCACAGCGGCGCGGCTGGGGGATCTGCTCGGCCGACGACGGGTTTTCCTCACCGCACTGGCGGTCTTCATCGTTGCCTCTCTGCTCTGCGGACTGGCCCAGTCGCCGACCGCGCTCGTCGTGTCGCGGGCGTTGCAGGGCCTCGCGGCGGGGTCGATGTCGGCTCAGACGTTCGCCATCATCTCGGGACTCTTTCCGAAACGCTCGCACCCGCGCGTATTCGGAATCTACGGCGCGACCATCGGGCTCGCCACAATCTGCGGTCCGCTCGTCGGCGGACTTCTCATCCAATGGGATCTCTTCGACTGGGGCTGGCGGCTGATCTTCTTCGTCAATCTCCCGATCGGGCTCGCGGCCCTGGTCCTCGGTTACTTCTATCTCGTCGACGCGAAGCCGGACGGCATCCGCCGGCTCGACGTGGGCGGCGCCGTGCTGTCGGCGCTCGGACTGTTCCTCCTGATCTTTCCGCTCGCGGAGGGCCGGGAACGCGGCTGGCCGACGTCGCTCGTGGTGATGCTGCTGTGTTCGGTACCGGTCTTGATCGCGTTCGTCGTCTACGAGTGGCGGCTCGGGCGCCGCGGGGGCGACCCCGTTCTGCGCCTCGAGCTGTTCACCGACCGCGCGTTCTCGCTCGGCGCGGCCATCGCGTTCGTGTTCTTCGGGACTCTCACGTCGTTGATCTTCACCATCTCTCTCACCCTGCAGTTCGGGTTCGGGTTCTCCCCGCTCAGGGCCGGGGTGATGACGCTGCCGTGGGCGCTGGGAACCGGGCTCGCCGCGCTGGCCTCCGCTGCCGTGTACCGGCGCATCGGCAACCTCGTCCTGCCTCTCGGGATGCTGCTCTTCGCCGGCTCCCTCGTCGTGCTGGCGGCGCAACTGCAGCACGAGGGCACCGATCCGCGGTGGTCGGCGCTGGCCGGGCCGCTGTTCATCGGGGGAGCCGGGCTAGGGCTGTTCGTGGCGCCACTGCAGACGGCGATCCTCGCGACCGTGCAACCACGGAACGCCGGGTCGGTGTCGGGGCTGCTCCCGACCGTCCAGCAGGTGGGTAGTTCGATCGGCCTCGCGGTGATCGGCGTCGTGTTCTTCAACCTCGTCGCGACGCAGTCGGCGGACGCGGTGCAAGCCGAGCGGCCTGCGTTGACCGCGCAACTCGCCGGGGCCGGGGTGCCGCCGGCGCTGATCCCGCGCGCCGAGGACACGTTCGTGCGCTGCGCGACGGAGCAACTCGGGTCCACGTCCCCGATGAAGGTGCCCGACGAATGCCGTTCGCCGGCATCCGGGGGTGCGGCGCTCGGCGCCGCTCAGCAGCAAACCGCCGACTCCGCTGTGGTAGCCGCACGGGAATCGACCCGATCAGCGGCAGGCGAGGCGTTTCTCCAGGCAGAGCGCCGCATCCTCTGGATCATCGCGGCCGTCGCGGCGGCTATCGGTGTGGCGTCGTTGACGCTTCCGCGCCGGAACCTGTCGGTCGACGAACAGTCAGTCGACGCGGCCTGACGACGCCCACAGCTCGGCGACGCCGACACCGACCTCCGCGAGCAACCTCCGGACGAGCGGCAGGCCGATACCGATCACGCTGGACGGATCGCCCTCGATGCGGTCCACGAACCAACCCCCGAGGCTGTCCAGAGTGAACGCGCCCGCGACCTGCAGTGGCTCCCCGGTGGCGAGGTAGGCCTCCAGATCGGCGTCCGGCGGGCTCGCGAAATGGACGACGGTGGCGCTGTGATCGTGTGCGTCACCCACCACCGCGCCCTCCGCGATCCGCAGGACGCTGTGCCCGGTGAGCAGGGTCGCGCTACGGCCGGCCATCGCCGACCACCGCGCGCGGGCGACGTCGACGGTTCCGGGCTTGCCCTGCAGGGACCCGTCGATCAGCAACATGGAGTCGCATCCGACGACGACGGCGTCCGAGATCCCGTCCCGCGCGAGAACAGGGAGGACGTCGCTGGCCTTGGCGCGGGCCAGTTCGGTGACGACGTGCTCGGGGGCTGCGTCGGCACCGAGTGCCGCGATGACGGCATCCTCGTCGACTCCGGAGACTCGCACGATCGGCTCCACCCCGGCGCTGCGCAGAACAGCCAGCCGCGCCGGGGAAGCCGAGGCGAGAACGAAGGACGTCACCGGATCCTGATCAACGCCGGTACGCCGACACGTTCGGGAACGCGTACGGCGAGAACGGCGCGACGCTCCGGTGCATCCGCGTCGGGGCGCCCCAGGACTCGGGCGGGACGTGCGAATCCGGTTCACCGCTGCCGGCGGCGGCGACCGCGGACAGCACCGCGACGAGCGCCGCGATGTCCTCGTCGGACGGTGAGCCCTTGACCACCTTCAGGCAAGGCTCACGGGCCGCGTCGGCGGCTGTCCCGTCCGTGTCAGTCGGCAAGTCGGTGGCCGCACCGTCCGCGAGCGTGGTGTCCGCTGCGGAACCGTTGACTGACGACGTCGCGTCCGAACCTGTCGCGGTGCGCACGTCGTCCTCGGTGATAGCGGTCATAGGGGGATGTTCCCATGCTTCTTGGGCGGGAGGGTGACCATCTTGCGTTCGAGGAGGCGCAGGGCGGCCACGATCTGTCCGCGGGTGTGGGACGGGGGGATGACGGCGTCGACGTAGCCGCGTTCGGCGGCGACGTACGGGTTGACGAGGGTGTCCTCGTATTCCTGTTGCAGTTGCAGGCGCAGGGCGTCGACGTCGTCGCCGTTCTTGGCGGCCTCGAGGAGGCGTTTGCGGTAGACGAAGCCGACGGCGCCGGAGGCGCCCATGACGGCGATCTGGGCGGTGGGCCAGGCGAGGTTGACGTCGGCGCCCATGTGCTTGGAGCCCATCACGTCGTAGGCGCCGCCGTAGGCCTTGCGGGTGATGACGGTGATCTTCCCGACGGTGGCCTCGCCGTAGGCGTAGAGCAGTTTCGCGCCGCGGCGGATGATGCCGTTGTATTCCTGGTCGGTGCCGGGCAGGAAGCCGGGGACGTCGACGAGGGTGATGATGGGGACGTTGAACGCGTCGCAGGTGCGCACGAAGCGGGCGGCTTTTTCGGAGGCGTCGATGTCGAGGCAGCCGGCGAAGACGGTGGGCTGGTTGGCGACGATCCCGACGCTCCGGCCGTCGACGCGGCCGAAGCCGACGACGATGTTGCCGGCGCGTTCGGCCTGGACCTCGAGGAATTCGTCGTCGTCGAGGATGCGGCGGATGACCTCGTGCATGTCGTAGGGCTGGTTCGCCGAGTCCGGGATGAGGGTGTCGAGTTCGAGGTCCTCGGCGGTCAGCGAGTCGTCGATGGAGCCGGTGATCGGGTCGGTGGGCAGCATCCGGGGGGCCGCGGCCTGATTGTTGGACGGCAGGTAGGACAGCAGGTCCCTGACGTAGTCGAGGGCGTCTTGTTCGCCGGAGGCGACGTAGTGGGCGACGCCGGACTTGACCATGTGGGTGTGCGCGCCGCCCAGATCTTCCATGGTGACGTCTTCGCCGGTGACGGTTTTGATGACGTCGGGGCCGGTGACGAACATCTGGGAGGTCTGGTCGACCATGACGACGAAGTCGGTCAGGGCGGGGGAGTAGACGTGGCCGCCGGCGGCGGGGCCCATGATCAGGGAGATCTGCGGGATGACCCCGGAGGCCTGGACGTTGCGGTGGAAGATTTCGCCGTAGAGGCCGAGGGAGACGACGCCTTCCTGGATGCGGGCGCCGGCGCCTTCGTTGATGCCGATCAGGGGGCGCCCGGTTTTGAGGGCGAGGTCCATGACCTTGACGATTTTTTCGCCGTAGATTTCGCCGAGGGAGCCGCCGAAGACGGTGGCGTCCTGGGAGAACACGCACACGTCGCGGCCGTCGACGGTGCCGTAGCCGGTGACGACGCCATCGCCGACGGGGCGGTTGTCGGCGAGGCCGAAGTTCACCGAGCGGTGCCGGGCGAGGGCGTCGAGTTCGACGAAGCTGCCCTCGTCGAGCAGGGCGGTGATGCGTTCGCGGGCGGTGAGCTTGCCCTTGGCGTGGACCTTTTCGACCGCGGCTTCACCGCTCGGGTGCTGCGCCTCGGCCTGACGATTACGCAGGTCGGCGAGCTTTCCCGCCGTCGTGTGAATATCGGGCGTACTCGCCGACTCCGCCGCGCTCGGCTCCTGAACAGTGGTCATGACAGGTCAGCTTAACGAGAGCCGGCGAGCTTCTGCCAAGGGAGGTGGTCAGGCGGCGGGTTGCCCGGACCCGGCTACTGACCAGTACCTTTTACAGCTCGTCCTAGGCTGTGGTGATGTGGACCGACCTGAACCGACCCCCTCTCAACGCCGACAATCTGCGCGCGGCGCTCGTCCGAGGTGACGACGACAGCGACACCCGCAGGTTCTGGGCGCGGCTCGACGTGGTGCAGGAGACCGGGTCCACCAACGCCGATCTTCTCGCGCGGGCCGCGACGTCGAACTGCGACCGGCACGTGCTGCTCGCCGAATTCCAGGGCAGCGGCCGGGGCCGCCACTCACGCGCCTGGGTGAGTCCGCCGCAGGCGCAGATCGCGGTCTCCGTGTTGCTGACGATGCCGGGGATGAGCGTCCAGGACATGGGGTGGCTGCCACTGCTGACCGGTGTCGCCGTCGTCGACGCGCTCCGCGCTGCCACCAAGGTTCCTGCGGAACTCAAATGGCCCAACGACGTGCTCATCGACGGCCGCAAGGTCGCCGGCATCCTCGCCGAGGTGTCCGCCACCGCACCGGATCCCGCGGTGGTCGTCGGAATCGGTCTCAACGTGAGTCTCACGAGGGACGAACTGCCCGTCGAGCACGCCACGTCGCTCGTCCTCGAAGGTGCCGAGGTCAGTGACCGCGACACCCTCGTGCGGGCGGTGCTGCGCGCCATCGCCGATCGCTGGCAGCAATGGCACGACGCCAACTGGGACGTCACGGAACTCGCCGAGGCCTACCGCGCCCGCTGCGGCACGCTCGGCCAGCGAGTGCGCGCAGAACTGCCCGGCGGGCGTGAACTGATCGGCATCGCAACGGACGTCGACGCGGAGGGCCGGGTCGTGATCGCCCCCGACGGTCAGCCCGGCACGATCGCCGTCGCCGCAGGTGACATCACACATTTACGCCCGGTGCGCACCGAGTAGTGCGACACTGTGGTACATGAGTACCTCAATTCCGGAGTCCTCCGTCACCGCAGCCCGGCGCACGTTGACCGGTCTCACGGTGGTGCTCGGTCTGCTCACACTGGGTCTCGGCATCGCGGTGCTCGTGTGGCCGCACGTGACGCTCACAGTGCTGGCGGTCCTGATCGCCATCCAGTTCTTCGGCTTCGGGATCGTCCAGATCATCCGGGCGTTCGCCGACGTCGAGGCCGGGGCAGCCGCGCGGACCCTGGTGGGCGTATCCGGCGCCCTGGCAATACTTCTGGCGTTCCTCGTGCTGAGGAGCCCCCTCCAGACCGTCGTGATCATCGCGCTCGTCGTCGGTGCGTGGTGGGTGTTCCGGGGTGTGCTCGAGATCGTGGAAGGCGCCTCGGGTTCGGTCGCGGATCGTGGGCTGACCATCGTGCTCGGCGTGATCAGCGTCGTCGCCGGCGGCTTCGTTCTCCTGCAGCCCGAACTGTCGCTCGAGGTGTTCGTGATCGTGGTCGGAGTGTGGATGGTGCTGTACGGCATCATCATCGTCATCACCCCGATAGTGCTCAGCCGCATGCGATAGAGGCACACTCTTCGCATGGGATATCCGGAGGACGCCCTCGCCGAGGACGAGGAACTGCTGCTTCACCGTCATCCACACTGGAAGATGCTGCTGCTCCCCGCCGTCACGTTTCTGCTGGCGACGGCTGTGGCGGGTTTCGCGGCGGGATTCGCCGAGAACAAACTGGACGGCTCCGCGCTGAACGTCGTGCTCGTCGTCGTCCTCGTGGCATGGCTGGGCCTCGTCGTATGGCGCTGTGTCGCGCCGTTTCTCAGCTGGAAGTTCACCCACTTCATCGTCACCGACCGGCGTGTCCTCATCCGCCAGGGTGTGATGACGCACACCGGGATCGACATTCCGATGGGGCGCATCAGCAACGTCCAGTTCCGGCACGGCCTCCTCGACCGGATGCTGCGCACCGGAACGCTGGTCATCGTGTCGTCCTCGGACGATCCACTGGAATTCGACGACATCCCCGACGTGCAGCGCGTCCACTCGCTGCTCTATCACCAGGTGTTCGACGCGATGGATCTCCACCGCGAACGGGAGCGTGACGACCCGCGCGGCGACGCCGACACCGGCAAAGGCTGGTAACCGGTCACAGCCGTCTTCGCACCTCCGTACGCTGTGGAGGTGACTGCTGTATTGCTTGCCGAAGATGACGAAGCCATTGCCGCCCCGCTGTCGCGGGCACTGGGCCGGGAGGGATACGACGTCACCATCGAGCAGACCGGCCCGGCAGCGCTGGAGCAGGCGCTCGACGGAGCGTACGACCTGTTGATCCTGGACCTCGGACTCCCGGGGATGGACGGTCTCGAGGTGTGCAGGCAGGTACGCGCCCACAGTTCGGAACTGGCGGTGCTCATGCTCACCGCACGCACCGACGAAGTCGACTTCGTCGTCGGACTCGACGCGGGCGCCGACGACTACGTGGGCAAGCCGTTCCGGTTGGCGGAGTTGATGGCACGGGTGCGCGCCCTGCTGCGCCGTCGCGGCGGCGGCGAGGATTCCGTCGTCGAGGTCGGCGGCATCCGGCTCGAGCCGGCAGCCCGGAGGGTGCTCGTGAACGGCACCGAGATCGCCCTCGCCAACAAGGAGTACGAGCTTCTCCGGGTGCTGCTCGAGCACGCGGGGCAGGTGGTGTCCCGCGACACCATCCTCGCGGAGGTCTGGGGCGACGTGGAACTGCGCGGCTCGAAGACACTCGACATGCACATGTCGTGGCTTCGCCGGAAGATCGGTGACGAAGGCCCCGCCGCGGAGCGTCGCATCGCGACGGTCCGCGGCGTCGGCTTCCGCATCAACACCGACTAGGCGGGGTAGTGCGCCGCAGAATTCTCCAGTCGATCCTCGCAGTCGTGATCCTGACGGCGCTGCTGCTCGGGGTGCCGCTCATCTACACGGCGTGGTTGTGGGTCGAGGATTTCAACCGGAGCGATCTCCAGGTCCGGCTCGATCGGATGGCGACGGAGATCATCACCCAGGAGGGCGTCAACGGCGTCGTCGAGGGAGATCTCGACACGAACTCCCTGCGTCTGCTGACGCCCGCCGGGGGCCGCCTGGTGGTGGTCTACCCGACCACCGACGACGGCGCAGCGCGAGTGGACATCGGCGAATCGTCCGTGCAGTCGCCTCTCGTGGAATCACTCGCGATGGGCACATCCGGTTCGCTACGCCTCGAGGTGCCGTCCGACGAGATGCGCACCCAGCAACGCCAGGCGGTCGGTGCCGTCGCGCTGCTGGTGCTCGTGTCCATCGCCGCAGGCACCGTGGTCGCCTACGTCACCGCGAAGCGGCTCGCCGATCCACTGCGGGACGTCGCCAACCGGGCGGCCCGACTCGCGGAGGGCGATTTCCGGCCGGACACCCGGCGTCACGGCATCCCCGAACTCGACCGCGTCTCCGACGTCCTGGACTCCGCGACCGTCGAGATCGCGGGACGGCTGCAGCGCGAACACGCGCTCGTCGCGGACGTCTCCCATCAGCTCCGCAGCCGCCTCACAGCCGTCCGACTCCGGCTCGACGAGCTGTCCGTGCACTCGGACCCCGCGGTCGTGGTCGAGGCCGACGAGGCGATGGCGCAGGTGGACCGTCTCACCATCGCGATCGACGAACTGGTCCGCTCGTCACGCAGCAGCGGCACCGAGACCCAGGTGTCGGTGATCCGGGAGCTCGGCGTGGTCATCGCGGACTGGAAGCGTCCGTTCGAAGACGCCGACCGCGAGTTGCTGCTGCGCGGGGACACGAACGTGATGGCGTCGACCACCGGTTCCCGGCTCCGCGAGGCCGTCGCGGTGCTCGTCGACAACGCACTCATGCACGGGGCGGGAACGTGCACCGTGGCGGTGCGCCTGATCCAGGGTCAGAATCTCAGGACGCCCGGCGAGGAGACGTCGCCCCGCGAGACCATGGTGTGCGTCGAGGTGTCGGACGAAGGAGTCGGGGTCAGCAACGACCTCGCGCCGCACATCTTCGACCGCGGATTCTCGGGGGCCGGTTCGACCGGTGTGGGCCTGGCGCTGGCCCGTGCGCTCATCGAGGCCGACGGCGGCCGGCTGGAACTGCAGCGTCGCCGCCCGGCCCTGTTCGCGATCTTCGTTCCCATCGCCCGCGAGCACGTGCCGACGCGGGTCACCGGGATCCGGGAACCGCGCTGACGATCAGGAGTGGCCGAACTCTTCCTCGACGGCCTCGTCGACGAGGTCCGGATCGATGATGTGCACGTTCTCGTCGGGGAAGGCGAACCGGCGGAGTGCCCAGAAGCGGAACACCATCTGCAGCAGGTTTCCGATGATGTAGTTGAGCACGAAGTCGACGACCACCAGCGTGGTCAGGTTCTCCTGGCTGGCGCGGATGTCGAACACGTTGTTGGCGATCCACAGCGGCGCCGCCGCGAGGAGCACACCGATCCCGCTGATCGTGAAGAACAGCAGGGCCTCGTGGTGACGTTCACGCCCGCCACGGTTCTTGAACGACCATTCGCGATTGAGAATGTAACTCAGGACCGTCGCGAGAATTCCGGACAGAACTTTTGCGACAACGGGCTTCTCTTCGAGAATCGTCAGGCTCAGCGAATAGAAGATCGCGAGGTCGAAAATCATGGTGGTGCCGCCCACAATCGCGAACTTGATCAGTTCGTGATGCCGCAACGCGAGAGCCCGAAAAGGCTGGGGAACGCGTGCTAGGACGCCGTCGACAAATGACACAACGGATGAGTTTACGAAAGTCGGACCGGATACCACCAATTGGCGGCGAGATCATCAGGAGAATCACAGAAACTGCCCACCGGCACCTCGGCGGCGGAACCCCGCGCCGGACGTGACAAACTAGTGACCCGTGACCGGCAACTCTGACTCCACACCGCGTCCCACGACACCCCGCGATCTGACCGCCGGGCAACCCGTCGTGACGATGATCGGTGGCGGCCAACTCGCGCGGATGACCCACCAGGCCGCGATTGCGCTCGGCCAGACCCTGCGGGTGCTCTCCGGCACCGCCGACGAACCCGCAGCCCAGGTGAGCCCCGACGTCGTCCTCGGCAGCCACACCGACCTCGACGCGCTCCGCAGAGCCGCGGTCGGGTCGCACGCGTTGACCTTCGACCACGAGCACGTGCCCACCGAGCACCTCGACGTCCTGGTCGCCGAGGGCGTCAACGTGCAGCCGCCGCCGACGGCGCTCATCTACGCACAGGACAAGCTGGCGATGCGCCGCAAGCTCGCCGAACTCGGCGCACCTGTCCCGGCCTATGCCGAGGTGACCTGGGCCGAGGACGTCGTCAAGTTCGGCGCCGAACACGGATGGCCTGTCGTGATCAAGGCCGTCCGCGGCGGATACGACGGTCGTGGCGTGTGGATCACCGACGATTCCGACGAAGCCGAGCGCATCGTCACCCAGCAACTCGACCAGGGTGTCTCCCTCATCGTCGAGGAAAAGGTCGAGATGCGGCGTGAGCTGTCCGCGATGGTGGCGCGGTCACCGTTCGGTCAGGGCGCCACGTGGCCCGTCGTGGAGACGGTACAACGCCACGGACAGTGCGCCGTGGTCCTCGCCCCCGCCCCGGCGCTGCCCGACTCGGTCGCCGAGGCCGCCGAGGAACTGGCGCTCCGCATCGCTTCCGAACTCGGAGTGGTCGGCGCGATGGCCGTCGAACTGTTCGAAACCACCGACGGCACGCTCGTCGTCAACGAACTAGCGATGCGCCCGCACAACTCCGGTCACTGGACCATGGACGGCGCCCGCACCTCACAGTTCGAGCAGCACCTGCGCGCCGTCCTCGACTACCCGCTCGGCGACACCGCACCGCTCGCACCGATCACGGTGATGGCGAACGTGCTCGGCGCACCGACGGCCCCCGAGATGAGCATGGACGAACGCGTCCACCACCTCTTCGCCCGAATGCCCGACGCAAAGATCCACCTGTACGGCAAGGGGGAACGTGAGGACCGGAAGATCGGCCACGTGAACATCGTCGGCGGACCCGGCTCGATCGACGACCCCGAGTACGTGGCGCGGGTGCGCGAGCGCGCCGAGCGCGCCGCGCACTGGCTCTCGCACGCTGAATGGACCGACGGATGGGATGTACACGGTGAGTGACACGGCAGCACGGCAGGGCGCACAGGTCGGGCTCATCATGGGCAGCGACTCCGACTGGCCCACCATGGAGGCCGCCGCCGAGGCGCTCGCCGAGTTCGGGGTGCGTTTCGAGGTCGGTGTCGTGTCCGCGCACCGCACACCGCAGCGCATGCTCGACTACGCGAAGGACGCGGCCGGCCGCGGCATCCAGGTGATCATCGCCGGCGCCGGGGGCGCCGCACACCTGCCGGGCATGGTGGCATCGGCCACCCCACTGCCCGTCATCGGTGTGCCCGTCCCGCTGAAATACCTCGACGGGATGGACTCGCTGCTCTCGATCGTGCAGATGCCCGCAGGTGTCCCCGTCGCGACCGTGTCCATCGGTGGCGCCCGCAACGCGGGCCTGCTCGCCGTCCGCATCCTCGGCGCCTCCGACCCCGCCCTGCAGCAGCAGATGGTCGCGTTCCAGGACGGGCTCGAGAAGATGGTCCTGGACAAGGACAAGGCACTCCGCGACAAGCTGCTGGGCTGACCGCGTCGAACTGAGCCGCCACTCTTCGCTGCTCCGGGGCTGAACCAGCCCTGGGGGAGCAAGGAGTGGCGGCTCAGTTCACTTCGGGCGCCGACTGCGACGCCGTCGACGCACCGAATCGAAGATCTCGCCGGCGACCACATCGGGATGCGCCAGCACGTCGTAGGCCGCGAAGCGGAGCACCATCCACCCCTCACTGACGAGCCAGTTCTGACGCCGTCGGTCGGTCCGGAACACGTCGGGCTCGCTGTGGAACTCGCGGCCGTCGACCTCGACCACGATCCGCGCCTGCTCGTCGGCGAAATCACCCACGTACGGACCGATCGGGTGGTTGGCCTCGAGCGGGAAACCGCGAAGGCTGAGCTCGCGACCGAAGGCAGCGTGGCCTAACAGCCGTCGTGCCGCGGGCGCGCCGTGCCGGCCGTGGTGAGCGGCGCAGAGGTCACGGTGCGGACCGACGCTCCGGTCGAGTTCGCTGTCGACGAGGGAGGCCACGTCTCCTTCGGGCATGACGCCTGCGCAATCGAAGAGCGCCTGGGCGGGCGACACCGCCGGAAGAAGGGACACCATCGACACCGTGTGCGGTGCGAGGTCGCGGCGGTAACAGCCGAAGCCAGTCCGGCGGCGTGACGCGCAGCCCCGGGGAATCGTCGCCTCGACGACCGCCGGCTCGGGCAACCAGCCGTAGAGCCAGGCCGCGGTGCGGTGGCTCAGGACCGCGGCCGGCCGCCACGCCGACACGGCGGCGCACCGGATGTATGTGTCGGGTTCGACGAGGGAGTACACCGTGGGCAGCACGCGGTGGTAGCTGCCACTTCGGCACAGGGCGGCGATGGTGCTGCGGGGGATCCGGCGTCGGTGAGTTCTTTCAGGGTACGAATGCGTGCGGTCATGATCGGCAGCATCGTGGCGGGCGCGTCATCCCTGCCGCGCGCGAACTGAGACTTCAGGTTGGTCTGTGGATGGGCGAGAAGTTGTGGATGAACGTCGCCTCGAGCACTTATCCTGCGCCTGTGAAACGCAGCCGCGGTGTGCCGATGATCCGAGCGTCGCGGGGGAGCTCGCAGTCCGCGGCGATCACACGGCTGGCGTTGGCGTATGCCCGGCTGTGGGGTGCGCGCATCGCGTTCGACGCCGAGTTCGGCATCTTCGTGTGCAGCGGGATGCGGGGTGGGTACGCGCGCGGCGGGACGACGATCGGCGGCGCATTTCTCACCGGCCGGGAGCCGGCGAGATCGCTCGTGCGACACGAAGCGGTCCACGCCGACCAATGGGCTACGTACGGGTGGACCTTCGCTCTGCGGTACCTGTTCGAGGAGTTGCGGCACCGCGGTGCCCGGAACAGGTTCGAGGTCGCCGCGGGCCTCGCGGACGGCGGCTACCGGGTGAGCTGACGGGTGATCTTCTCGGTGTCGACGCGCCTCGACCGGGCTGCGGCGTCGGCGTTGGTGACCTGCACGAGTGACGCGCCGGCCGCGAAGACCGCCACCAGACCGTCGATCAGGGCGTCGGGGGAGTCCCACGCCTCTTCGGACAGCACCCGGTCGGTCCCGGTGATTCCCTGCGATTCGGCGGAGGCGAGTGCTGCGGCGAGGACGTCGTCGACGCTCTTGCCCGCCAGTGCGGGTCCGGCGACCGTCGGCCGGAACTGGTCGCCGTGGACGCGCACGGACGTGGCGTAGTCGGTGATGCCGACGGGGAGGTCGGGGACGGGCCTGCCGAACGCGTCCAGCGACAGCGCCGCGACCTCGGGTACGTCCTCGACGTCGCCCAGGTGCTGGGCCGAGACGAGTGCGATCTCGGCGTCCGCATCGGCTTCGAGGACGACCTCGGCGCCGGCCCACCATGCGCCGAGCAGAACTGCGGCGGTTTGCCAGTGCGCGGGAAGGAGCACCGCGACGCGGGCGCCGGGCTCGACGCCGAACTCGTCACGCAGCAGGTTGGCGGTCTTGGCCGCCCAGTTGGCGAGGGTGAGGGCCGAGAGTTCGACCCGTTCGCCGGTCGCGTCGTCATAGAACGTGACGCGCGGGCCGGCCGGGTCGTTCTTCAGGATGGGGTCGAGCAGGGCGTCGGTCAGCGTGCGGGACGCATGGTTCATGGACACGATCCGTCTCTCGTTTTCTAGTTCACACAACGCGGGCCCGACGAGCCGGCATCGATGGGCGGGCCGGGCGGTGCCGGGGTGGGGGTCGTTCCTGCTGCGGACGCGGGCTCGAGGCCGGTCTCCGAGGACTCGGACGACGTGGTGGTGCCGGTGGTCTCGGCGGACGTCGGGCCCTGGTAGTCACTCGACAGCACCACCCGCACCGAGCCTTCGGGCAGCGTCGCGTCGGTGTCGGTGGGGAGTCCGCCGAGTGCTGCGGCGACCGCCTTGGCGCTGTCGTCGTCCGCGGAGTGCGCGAAGACGGTGGTCTCGCTCACCGACTGACCTGTGTAGTTGCCGACCTCGCCCTGGCCGTAGCCGAGCGACGTGAGGGCGTCGGCGACGCCGTTCGCGAGGCCCCCGACGTCGCTGGCATTTGCGACGTCGACGGTGACGGTCGAGGCGTCGATCTTGGGCGTCTCGGACGTTGTGGTGTCTTCCGAGTCGGTGGGCTCCTCGCCGACGAGACCGGCCACGTACTTCTTCACGTCCTTCGGCTTGACCTCGACGATGGACTCGCCGTAATCGGTCATGCCGTTGAGATCCGCGACCGGAATCGTCTCGAACTGCACCTTGCCGCCGGCGAGGTCCTGCAGTTGGGTGGCGAATTCGATGATGTCCCAGTCGTCGTCGAGCACCACCGAGCGTTGCACGGCGCCGCTGAGTTCGTTCAGCTTGCCGGGGTCGCTGAGTGTCTTCGCGGACAGCACCTTGCCGACGAGCGAGGCCATGAACACTTGTTGACGCACGATGCGGTCGAGGTCGCCGCGGGGAAGGTCGTGGCGCTGGCGGACGAAGCTCAGTGCGTCGGCACCCTTCAACGTCTGCTCACCGGCGGGGAAGTGCGCGCCGGACATGTCCTCGTCCACCGGTTCGTTGAGGCAGACGTCGACGCCGCCGACGGCGTTGGTGAGGAGGACGAACCCGAGCAGCCCGACCTCGGCGTAGTGGTCGACGGTGACCCCGGTGAGGTCGGCCACCGATTGGATGAGCGCCTCGCGGCCGGCCTTCGTCGACTCCTCCTCGGCTTCCTCGTCGGTGGCGCCGTCCTCGACGAGTTCGAGCCGCTCGGTCTCCTTGGTGGCCCCGTACGCGGCGTTGATCTTCGACATGCCGATGCCCGGCACGTCGACGTAGGAGTCGCGGGGGATCGAGATGGCGGTGGCGGAACTCCCGTCGTTGGGCACGCGGATGAGGACGATGGTGTCGGTGTTGGACGCCACTTCCTCGCCGGCCCGAAGCGAGTCGAGTTCGTCCTGGGACAGGGGGTTACCGTGGGCGTCGGTGCGGCTGTCGGTGCCGACCATGAGGATGTCGACGGCGCCGTCGGCGCTTCCGCCGAGTCCCAGACCGCCCGCGGTTGCCAGATTGTTGCGCAGCGAGTCGATACTCCGCCAGGCGAATCCCGTCACGACGAGGGCGAGCACCGACAGCACCGCCACAGCGATGTGAATCGGCCGCCGAGCCGTGCTCGGGGGTGCGTCTGGTGCGGGTTGCTCGTGTGACACGGAAACCAGGCTACTGGTCGACGCGCCGGGAGCAGGGAGGCGTCGATCGGCGTGCCAGACTGACCCCCGTGACGAAGATCCTTGTGACCGGCGCCCGGGGACAGCTGGGTGGGCACCTCCTCCGACGAGCCGAGGCGACGGGAATTCCCGCCCGGGGGGTGGGGTCCGCTGAGCTCGACATCACCGACCCCGGCGCGGTGAACGAGCAGGTCGAACCCGGATCGGTGGTGATCAACTGCGCGGCGTACACGGCGGTCGACGCTGCGGAGTCGGACGAGGACACCGCCCGGCTGATTCACGTCTCCACCGACTACGTCTTTGCCGGGCAGGGCGACACGCCGTACGAGGTGGACGCCCCGACGGGTCCGGCGACCGCCTACGGACGCACCAAACTCGCCGGCGAACGCGCCGTCCACGCAGCGCTTCCGTCCGCCCACGTCGTGCGCACAGCATGGGTCTACACGGGGGTCGGCTCCGACTTCGTCTCCACCATGCTCCGGCTCGAGCGCGAACGTGACACGGTCGACGTCGTGGACGATCAGGTGGGCTCGCCCACATTCGCCGGCGACCTGGCCGATGCACTGCTCGAACTCGCGGGGCGCAGCGACGTCGACGCGCCGGTGCTGCACGCCACCAATTCGGGCCGGGCGAGTTGGTTCGACCTCGCGCGCGCCGTGTTCGAGGAAGCAGGCGCGGACCCGGAGCGAGTCCGGCCGTGCACGAGTGCCCAGTTCGTGCGGCCCGCCCCGCGACCGGCGTTCTCGGTGCTGTCCGGCCGCGCGTGGGCCGACGCCGGGCTGACCCCGTTGCGGCCGTGGCGAGACGCGTTGCATGCGGCTGTGCGTGAAGCGGTGTGAGGCGGACCTGCTCCCAACGGCTACGCTTGCCCGCGTGAGTTCGAAGCTGGCCGTGGTGACGGTGACCTTTTCGCCAGGTGAGCATCTGGAGCAGTTCCTGGGCACTCTCGCCGAGGCGACGAAAGAAGATCCGCAGGTCGTGATGGCCGACAACGGATCGACGGACGGCGCCCCCGAGGCCGCGGACGCGGCGCACGAGCACGTGCGCCTGCTGCGCACCGGCGGGAACATCGGCTACGGCGGTGCCATCAACAGGGCTGTGGCGGAGATCGACGACGAGATCGAATTCGTCGTCATCGCCAATCCGGATGTTCGCTGGGCGCCCGGATCGATCGACGTACTACTCGCGGCCGCCGAGCGCTGGCCGCGAGCGGGGGCGCTCGGACCTCTCGTTCTGGAACCCGACGGGAGCATCTACCCGTCGGCGCGCCAGGTGCCCGACCTCGTGTCGGGTGCCGGGCACGCGATTCTGGGCACGGTGTGGCCGTCCAACCCGTGGACTGCCGGCTACCGCCAGGAGAACGAGACGGTCAGCGAGCGGTCGGTCGGCTGGTTGTCCGGTTCGTGCCTGCTGATGCGGCGCGCAGCCTTCGACTCGATCAACGGCTTCGATTCCCGCTACTTCATGTACATGGAGGACGTCGACCTCGGCGACCGCCTGGGCAAGGCCGGGTGGCTGAACGTGTACGTGCCCTCCGCCGAGGTCACCCACGCGAAGGGGCACGCCGCGGGCAAGCATCCGGAACTGATGCTGCCCGCTCACCATCAGAGCGCGTACCGGTTCCAGGCCGATCGTCATCCCCACTGGTGGCAGGCGCCGCTTCGGTGGGCACTTCGGGGAGGATTGGCAGTGCGGTCGAAGATCGCCGTGGCTGCCGCAGTCCGGGAACGACGCACGAACCAGAACGAGGGGGGAACGACTCATGGCAATTGAGAAGACGACCGACGCAGTGGTGCTGGTCGGCGGTCAGGGAACGAGGCTCCGCCCGCTGACGTTGTCGGCGCCCAAACCCATGCTGCCGACGGCGGGTCTGCCGTTCCTCCAGCATCTGCTCGCGCGGATCGGGGCGGCCGGGATCAGGCACGTGGTCCTCGGGACGTCCTTCAAGGCGGAGGTCTTCGAGGAGTACTTCGGCGACGGTTCCAAGCTCGGGCTCGAGATCGACTACGTCACCGAGACCGAACCACTCGGCACCGGTGGCGGCATCCGCAACGTTCTGCCGAAGCTGCGCGGTGACCACGCCATGGTCTTCAACGGCGACGTTCTCGGCGGTACCGACCTGGGCGCGATCCTCGACACCCACCGGAACCGGGACGCCGACGTCACCCTGCACCTCGTGCGAGTGGGGGATCCGCGGGCGTTCGGCTGCGTGCCCACCGACGCCGACGGCCGGGTCACCGCGTTCCTGGAGAAGACGCAGGACCCGCCGACCGACCAGATCAACGCCGGCTGTTACGTCTTCAAGCGCGAGATCATCGAACGGATCCCCGAGGGCCGTCCGGTGTCGGTGGAGCGCGAGGTGTTCCCGTCGCTGCTGGCCGAGGACGCCCGCATCTACGGACACGTCGACTCCTCGTACTGGCGCGACATGGGCACCCCCGAGGACTTCGTGCGCGGTTCCGCGGACCTGGTGCGCGGCATCGCTCCGTCGCCTGCGCTCGACGGACCGCGCGGCGAATCGCTCGTCCACCCAGGCGCGGGTGTCGCCCCGGGCGCGCTGCTGATCGGCGGGACCGTAGTCGGCCGCGGCGCCGAGGTGGGTGCGGGCGCGCGACTCGACGGCGCGGTGCTGTTCGACGGCGCCGTGGTCGAGGCCGGAGCGACCGTCGAACGGTCCATCATCGGTTTCGGCGCGCGCATCGGGCCGCGGGCTCTGGTGCGTGACGCGGTGATCGGTGACGGAGCGGACATCGGCGCCCGGTGCGAACTCCTGCGCGGGGCCCGGGTGTGGCCGGGCGTGACGTTGCCCGACGGCGGGGTCCGGTTCAGCACGGACGTGTGAGAGATCAACGTACCCCTGCCCTGAAGGGCCGGGTTTGCCAGTCGCGTCCCCGACTGGCTGTCAGGTGCGCGCCGACCGTAGGCCGGTTGATTAGGCGGCCCAATAGCCGTGCGTCGTGGTCATGTACTTCGCGTATCCCAGGTAGGCGATGTTCAACGCGGCATTGTGATCTGCCTGATCGACATGTCCACACACCCGGCACACAAACCGATCCTGTGTGATCCGGTTCGCCTTGTCCGCGTGTACTTGCCGCGGCGTGCGGTGACCGCCCCACCGGACCAGTCCGCCGACGCAGCGGTGTCATCGGAGGTGACCGCGAGGTTCACGATCCCCAGGTCCACGCCGAGGAACTCCTCGACCACTACCGGTTCGGGTGCCGGGACGTCGACCGTCGCGTGGAGGAACCACATGTTGTCGCGGAACACGAGATCTGTCTCACCACAACAGTGTTCCAGGAGTGCACGCTGCCACGGCGCGCACACGTACCGCACCGCTTTGAGTCGGTCTTCGCTTGTCCAGATACTGATCGTCGAGCCCTGCTGTTTCCAGGACAGGCACCGATCGTCGAACGGTTGCGCCGCCAACGCCCGGAACCCGATCGCCGCGGCGGCGATATCCGTGGCGCGTTTGCCGCCACGCGGACCATAATTACCGGCCTCGAGGTTCGCGCCCCGCGTCGCGTAGGCGTCCGCGACCTTCTTGATCGTGCGGACCGCCGGTTGCGCCGACAGTCCCAACGCCTTCAACTGGTGGTAGACGGCCTTCTGCAGGGCGAACGCGCGGCAATCCTCGCTCGCTTGCGCGACCCGTGACACCACGCCTGCGGCGGTGTTACACAACATCAGCGTGTCGTGCAGCGCATGCGCCTGCGCGTCGGTGGGGGCAAGTTTGATCTTCACCACCCGTCCGATGCTCACCCGCTGTGAGGAGATCATGGCAGAGGTGTGTGACGCGTTCGGTGTGGCGCTGACCGAGTTCAACGCGAAGCACGATCACGTGCATCTGCCGATCCACGACCCACGACCCACGACAGTTGAACCGTCAATTCTGGCACCAGCCTCGAGGGTGTCTCGGCACGGCATCCGCGACAGCAATTTCCCCCGACCACACCCGGGCAAACCTCTGCAGTCACTCTTCGCCACCATCGTATTTCGTTGCCTCCGCCGGAGAGACCCCGCAATCAAACGTCGCCCCATACATCACCAACCAGAAACAGCCCTGATCCCGGGGGAGTCGTGCAGTCCCGGCTCTACCACGCAACTCTGATCGGCTACCTCCGGCTATGAAGGGCCCGGCTTCCGCCGAAGCGCTGGTGAAGTGACGCACGGCTTCACACGCTAAGTGGCGCCCGACGATTCGTTTACGGAGGGATCGGCGATCCGGACCCGAGGCGTCCCAACGGATTACGCGGATGATCGGATCGGGTTGCCGAGCAACGTGCGGCCCGTTCGGGGGATCTCGGCTACGCCGACCCGGCGATCTGGGGAACATCCCCCGGCGACCGTATCTCGGCGAAACGCCCGACGTCGGAACAGCGCCGCTAGCGCAGTCCGGCCAGGTGCACGAGCTGGTCGATCGTGGACTTCTCCGCGTTCGGCGGCAGTGCGTCCACCGGCCACCAGCGGAGGTCCGTCGATTCGGAGCTGCGCACGATGTGGGCGTCGGGCCGCGCGCGGACGAGGAAGCGGAGATCCAGGTGCCGGGTGGGTTGTCCGAGTGAGCACGTGATCGGGTGGGTGTGCGCCGACAGCAGGTCGGGATCGATCCGGAGGTCGGGAATTCCCGATTCCTCGCACGCCTCCCGCAGCGCGGCGTCGACGACGGTCTCGTCGGAAGGCTCGCAGTGCCCGCCCAATTGGATCCACCGGCCGACCCTGGGGTGCAGGGTCAGGAGCACGTGACATCCTCCCTCGTCCAGGACGAGGGAGGACGCCGTGATGTGTCCGGGTGCGTGCTCCCGCAGGCACCCGAGCGGCGCCGACGCGAGGAACGCGAGCATGGTGTGCCGCAATGATTCGTCGTTCTCGTCGAGCGTCTTCCAGCCCTCGAGTGCGGCGGTCGCGGTGCGGTGCAGTGATTCGGCGCTCATTGCGCGTGGGTCATCTCTCGATCAGGGCGTCGCCGGGGTCGGCGGCGTGTCGGGGGGTCAGTGGTTCGAGGGGGTGGCCGACGGCGATCGCGCCGAGGGGTTGCCAGTCGGCGGGCAGGTCGAGGGTGCCGCGGACGGTGTCCGGGGCGAAGATCGTCGACCCGATCCAGCAGCTGCCGATTCCCTTGGTCGCCAACGACACCAGCAGCCCCTGCACCGCGGCACCGACCGCGACGGTGAACATCGTCGACTCCGCCGCCCGCCGGCGCTGATCGGGGTAGTGGTGGGCGCCGTCGGGGACGCAGAACGGGATGATCACCTCGGGTGCGTCGAGCAGGATGTTGCCGCGGGCCACCCGTGTGTCGATCGCGTCGGCGCTCATCGCGTCGGCGGCCAGGTCGGTGCGCCACTGCTCCCGCATCCGGGTCAGCAGTGCGTCGCGGACCGTGCGGGTGCGGATCCACACGAACCGGACCGGTCGGGTGTGGTGCGGGGCGGGCGCGGTCAGCGCGTCCGCGATCGACGCCCGCACCGCGTCCGGGTCGACCGGGTCGGTCGCGAAGTGGCGAACCGAGCGGCGCAGCAGCACCGCCTCCGCCCGTCCCAGCTCGACGGATTCGGCGGTGCCGAGCCAGAACAGGTCCTCGGCGCCGCGGCGGATCAGATCTTGTGCCCGCGAACCGTCGTCGACCAGATCCAGGCCCCGCACCACCGCGACCGGTACCCCACCGAGCTTGCCCTTGACCAGATCGCCCGCGGCGGCGATCTCGTCGGCGACCGCCACCTCCGTCACCACCAGTTCATTGCCCTGACTGTCGCGGGACCCGGCGTACCCGTGCAGCACCGGCAACCCGACCGCACCGATCGCGGCGTCGATCTGACCGTTGCGCCACGCCCGGCCCATGGTGTCGGTGACCACCACCGCCACCCGCACCCCCAACGCCACCTCGATCGCCTCGCGCAGGGCGGCGGCGCTGGCATCGGGATCCTCCGGCAGCAACGCCAGTTCGGAACCCGCCACGTTCGAGCCGTCGATCCCCGACGCGGCCTGCACGATCCCGAGCCGGTTCTCGGTGATCAGGGTCCGGCCCTTGCGGGCCACGATCCGGACCGCTTCCTGCTCGACGAGGCGTCGGCGGGCCGCGTCGCGTTCCTCCGGGTCGGTCGGGGAGGACACGATCCGGCCCTCGACCTTCGAGAACACCTTGCTGGTGACCACCAGCACGTCGCCTTCGGCCAGCCACGGCGCGGCCGCGACGATCGCGGCCGCCAGGTCGTCGCCGGGCCGGAACTCGGGCAGGCCCGCGATGGGCCGGATTTCGATCGCACCGCCCGGGGCGTGATCGAGCCCGGACGCACCCGCGGGTTCGGTCACAACGTCACCCCCGCCACGTCCAGCGCCGCCCGCGCCATCGCCGCGGTGGCGTCCGGGTCGGTCATGATCAGCGGCACACTCCGCACCTGCACCCCGGGGACCTCCGCGGTGTCGGTGTCGTGCACCAGCCAGCCGTCGAGGATCCCGGTCCCGGACCGGGCCCCGTACCAGCGGCCGATCGCCTCCGCCGAGGTGTCCACCCCGATCACGTCGAGGCATTCGTCGGCCATGCCCCGCAACGGTTTTCCGCCGACGATCGGCGAAATCCCGACCACCTTCGCGGCGGTGGTGCGCAGGCCGCCCCGGATCCCCGGCACCGCCAGGATCGCCCCCACACTGACCACCGGATTCGACGGCGCCAGCAACACGATGTCGGCAGTCTCGATCGCCTCGAGCACCCCCGGCGCCGGCGCGGCCTGCTCGGCGCCGATGTGCGCGAAGCTGTGCGTCGGCACCTGGGCGCGGTACCGCACCCACCACTCCTGGAAATGGATCGCCCGCTGCTCCCCGTCCTCGGGATCGGTGATCACGACGTGAGTTTCACTACGATCATCGGTCACCGGCAGCAAGCTCACACCCGGTTGCCACCGGTTGCACAACGCCTCGGTCACCGCCGACAACGGATACCCCGTCCGCAGCATCTGGGTGCGGATCAGATGGGTGGCGATGTCCCGGTCCCCGAGCCCGAACCAATCCGGTTTCGCACCATAGGCGGCGAGTTCCTCCCGGGCGTTCCAGGTTTCCCCGGCATGCCCCCACCCACGCTCGGTGTCGATACCACCGCCGAGGGTGTACATGCAGGTGTCCAGGTCCGGGCAGATCCGCAACCCGTGCATCCACACATCGTCACCGACATTGACCACCGCAGTGATCCGGTGCGCGGAATCGGCGCCCCCACCACCGGGCGCATCGGCCCCCAGAAGTCTCCGCACGCCTTGCAGGAACCGGGCCCCACCCACCCCGCCAACCAATACAGTCACGTTCACGGTGCAAGCCTAGGCGGTGGCCGCCCGCCTCCCGTGTGCTGCTTCCCCGGAGCGAATCGAGAGCGCGAAATAGTAATCGACTTTCAACGGTTAGCTTGACCGCGACACGCTGGGCGTGTCTAATCACAAATATGTCATTCCGACGTTGTGGGCGTGGGATCGCTTGCAGCGGGGATCAATTCGAACGGTTGTTCGAACGGGTGGCAGGGGTGTTCGGTTCGGGGTACATGATCGATCGAAATTTTCTGCGCTATCACAGGTGAGGAGGCGGAACGATGCCCAATGAGCAGATCGAGTCGGAGACTCGCTGGAGCACAGTAAGCGACGAACCGCAGACCAATTCCGAAGCAGGCGCAGCGGACGGCGTCTGTGTTCAAGAAGTCTGTGTTCAAGAAGCCAGTGTGCAAGAAGACAGTGTGAAAGTAATTTCTGTGCCGGAACTCGTTGCACAGGAAGTCGAGACGACGGGCCCCCGCCCGGCGTTGAGTCTGGTGACCGGTTTCGACGAATTGTTCGAGACCATCGAGGATCAGTGGCAGGAGCGCGCGCTCTGTGCGCAGACCGACCCTGAGGCCTTCTTCCCCGAAAAGGGAGGCTCCACCAGGGAAGCGAAGCGCATCTGCCTGGGCTGTGAGGTGCGGGACGAATGCCTCGACTACGCACTGGCCAACGATGAGCGGTTCGGTATCTGGGGTGGCTTGTCGGAGCGTGAGCGCCGGCGCCTGAAGCGGGGGATCGTCTAGTTCAGTCTTCGTCGCCCGGCAGATCCGGGTCGATGACCTCGGGTTCGACTCCGAGGTACGTACTCACCTGCTGTACGAGCACGTCGTGCACCAGGTCGGTGAGATCGTCCGGGTCCTTGGCGCGCTGTTCGAGCGGTCGCCGGAACAGGACGACTCGCGCCCGCGTCGTGGATCCGTGCCGGTCGATGCCGGCCGGGATCAGTCGGGACAGTGGCACGGGCCCGTCCGCCACGACCTCGGCGGGCCAGTTGACCGAATCCGGGTCGAGAGCATGAATCTTCGGGACCTCGTCGACCGCGATGTCCAGCTTCGTCAGGCGTTCGCGCCAGCGCGCGTCGATCGGCGCGAACGCCTCGAGCACCACCAGATCGAACTTCTCTGCGCGGCTCCGTCGTGCCGGCGCGTCCGGAGGGAACACGGACCCGCGGATTCCCCGTCCCCGTCGGTCGACGGATCGGGTGGTCACGGGACGCCTGCGTCGTGCTCTGGACATGGTGTGGACATTACGACAGCCGCACACTCTCGGTGTGTCCGAGTAGGTGTCGGGCCTTCGTGGGGCTAGGCTCCCTAGCTGTGAGATCTCTGCGTCGATGCTGCCGCCCCGGGTGTAAGAACCCCGCTGTCGCGACGCTCACGTACGTCTACTCCGACTCCACCGCCGTCGTCGGCCCGCTCGCCACGGTCGACGAGCCGCACTCGTGGGATCTGTGCGAAACGCACGCGTCGAGGATCACCGCACCCAAGGGCTGGGAACTGGTTCGGTACGAGGGTGGGTTCTCGTCGAGTACCCCGGACGAGGACGACCTGACCGCGCTGGCGGAGGCCGTGCGGGAGGCGGGCCTCGGCGATCGCTGGCGGTCCGAACGGACCGTGTCCACCGAGGATCGCGCGGAGACCGGCACCCAGCCCGGCCCGGCGCGCACCGGTCGCCGCGGCCACCTGCGGGTACTTCCCGACCCTTCCAACTGACGTCCCCGCCTGCTTCCGGGCCTGCGGCCCGCGGCGTGCCGTGCCCGCGACGGGCAGGCATTAGGCTTGCGCCAGCACTGGTGCTCGTAAAGGAGAAACAAGAAGTGGCGCGATCAGCCGAGTCCGTACATGCCGTGATCAAGGCTTACGACGTGCGGGGTGTCGTCGGTGAACACATCGACGCCGCGTTCGTGCAGGATGTGGGTGGCGCATTCGCACGACTCGTTCGCGAGGACAGCGCCACGAAGGTCGTGATCGGCTACGACATGCGCGCGTCGTCCCCGGAACTGGCCCGCGCATTCGCCGACGGCGTCACCGCCCAGGGCCTGGACGTCGTACTCATCGGTCTCGCGTCCACCGATCAGCTGTATTTCGCGTCGGGGCTGTTCGACTGCCCGGGTGCGATGTTCACGGCGAGCCACAACCCGGCGAGGTACAACGGCATCAAGCTGTGCCGCGCAGGCGCGAAGCCGGTGGGGCAGGAGACGGGCCTCGCCACGATCGCGGCCGAGGTCATCGACGGGGTTCCGGTGTTCGACGGCGCTCCCGGCGCGGTGTCCGAGGAGGACGTGCTCGAGCGGTACGCGAGCTTCGTCCGCGGACTGGTGAGCCTGTCCGACCTCCGCCCGCTGACGGTGGCCGTCGACGCGGGCAACGGCATGGGCGGGCACACCGTTCCCGCGGTGTTCGAGCCGATGCCGGTGAAGCTGGAGCCGCTGTACTTCGAGCTCGACGGCACGTTCCCGAACCACGAGGCGAATCCGCTCGACCCGGCGAACCTCGTGGATCTGCAGCGATACGTCCGTGAGACCGGTGCCGACATCGGTCTGGCCTTCGACGGCGACGCCGACCGCTGCTTCGTGGTCGACGAGCTCGGCAACCCCGTGTCGCCGTCCGCCGTCACCGCCCTGGTCGCGGAGCGGGAGCTGGCCAAGGAGCCCGGCGCCACCGTCATCCACAACCTCATCACGTCCCGCGCGGTGCCCGAGCTGGTGACGGAGCTGGGCGGACACCCGGTCCGCACCCGGGTGGGGCATTCGTTCATCAAGCAGCAGATGGCCGAGACGGGCGCGATCTTCGGCGGCGAGCACTCCGCGCACTACTACTTCCGCGACTTCTGGGGCGCCGACTCCGGGATGCTCGCCGGACTGCATGTTCTCGCGGCGCTGGGGGAGCAGGATCGTCCGCTGTCCGAGCTGATGGCGAAGTACGAGCGGTACGCGGCGTCGGGAGAGATCAACTCGACCGTCGCGGACGCCGCCGAAAGGACCGACGCGGTGTTGTCGGCGTTCGCAGACCGCACCACGGTCGTGGACCGGCTCGACGGTGTCACGGTCGAACTCGCGGACGGTGCGTGGTTCAACTTGCGGGCCTCCAACACCGAGCCGCTCCTGCGGCTCAACGTGGAGGCGGCGACGGCGGCCGAGGTAGATGCACTCGTTACCGAGATACTGGGCATCGTCCGAGCCTGACTGCCATAGTTGGAACTACAGGTTCTGCACGTGTTGCGAATGTGGCTTGCACTGACGAAGAAAGGGGGTGCGGTGTCATGACAGCGCCGACGCCCCTGTTCGATCTGGACGACGGGGACGCACTGGTCGCGGCGGACACCGAGGGCGTGTTGCGGTCCGCCGCCATGGGGGGTGCCCAGATCCGGGCCACCCGGTCCGCGGTCGAGGAGGGGGCTCTCGAACGACTGCAGGGGCTGCGTCCGCGCAGCGTGGTGGTGGTGACCGGCGCGGGGCGTGCCAGCCGCGGGGCGGCGATCCTGACGGCGGTCCTCGCCGAACGGATCGGTTTCCCGCTGGTGCGCGCCACCCGGACCCCCGTGTGGGTGGGCCCGCTCGACGTGGTGGTGGTGGCCGGCGACGACGCAGGCGACCCCCGGCTCGTGCAGGCCATCGACGCGGCGGTGCGCCGCGGCGCCGAAGTGGTGGTGGCGGCGCCGGACGAAGGGCCGTTGCAGGCCGCGGCGGCCGGACGGGTCGTCATGTTCGCGCCGCGGGTCCGGGCACTCACCCGGCACGGTCTGCTGCGGTACTTCGCCGTACTGCTGGCCGTCCTTCGGGTGGTCGGTTCGGAACGCTGGGGCGACGAGGTTCCCGACCTCGAGCAGATCGCCGACGCCGTCGACGGTGAGGCGCTGCGTGACAGGCCGAACAGCGAGGTGTTCCACAATCCCGCGAAATCGTTGGCCTCCCGCATGCAGGGACGCCGCATCGTGCTCACGGGTGACACGGAGAGCACGGTGGAACTGGCCCGGCACGGCGCCGAGGCGCTGCTGCACGCGGGTCGTGTGGCGACCGCGTCGGAACTTCCGGACGTTCTGAGCGCGGCGGGCACGTTCCGTGTCGACCAGGCGCTCTCCGCGCACGACTCGATATTCCACGATCCCGAGTTGGACGGTCCGCCCTCGGCCAGCCCGGTGCGCACGTTCGTGTTGTCGGCCGACGCCGATCGTATGCTCGTCGAACGCAGGATCGCCGCCCTGGGCGACGTCGACCTCGTCGTCGCATCCTCGGACGAGGGCCAGGTTCCATCGCAGCGTCCCGAGCTGGAACAGGCGGCGGTTCTCGTCGGCAGGCTCGACATGACTGCCGCGTATCTCCAGTTGATCGGCGGTATCTAGTGCACCGACTCGAAGGTGCGCTCCGGTCCTACGCGTGGGGATCGCGCACAGCCATCGCACAGCTGCGTGGACTTCCGGTTCCCACCGCGCATCCGGAGGCGGAACTGTGGTTGGGCGCGCACCCGGGTGATCCCGCCCGCGTCCTCACCGAGGAGGGGCCCCGGTCCCTTCTGGACCTGGTGCACTCGGAACCCGAACGCCAGCTCGGCAAGCGGAGCGTGGAGACGTTCGGCGATCGCCTCCCGTTCCTGCTGAAGTTGCTCGCGTCGGAGGAACCCCTGTCGTTGCAGGCCCACCCGAGCACCGAGCAGGCGTGGGAGGGGTTCGCCCGGGAGAACGAGGCGGGAATCCCGCTCGAATCCTCGGTGCGCAACTACAAGGACGCCAGCCACAAACCCGAACTCGTCGTGGCCCTCAGCCGGTTCCACGCGCTCGCCGGTTTCCGGGACCCTCAGCGGACGGTCAAGCTGCTCGAGGCGATCGCGGTTCCGGAGCTGCAGCCCTACGTCGGCCTGATTGCCGGACAACCCGACTCGGACGGTCTCCGCGCGCTGTTCACCACGTGGATCACGTTGCCGCAGCCGGTGCTCGGCGCGCTGATGCCGAGGGTGCTCGACGGATGCGTCGCCTATCTGTCGAATACGAAGGACGGCGAGTTCGCAGCGGAGATCCGCACGGCCCTCGAATTGAGTGAGGTGTACCCGGGAGACGCGGGGGTGCTGGCCGCGCTCCTCCTGAACCGGGTCACCCTCGAACCGGGGCAGGGCCTGTACCTCGACGCGGGCAACCTCCACGCCTACCTGCACGGAATGGCCGTGGAGATCATGGCCAACTCCGACAACGTGCTGCGCGGGGGACTCACACCCAAGCACGTGGACGTTCCGGAGTTGCTGCGCGTCCTCGACTTCGACACCGTCGACATTCCGATACTGGAGGCGCAAGAGCGCCCGGGCAGTGGCGAATTCGTGTACTCCACGCCGGCGCCGGAATTCGTTCTCGCGCGGATCGATCTGTCACCGGACGGCCCTACGGAGCACCGGCTCGACTCGGAGGGACCGCATATTCTGCTGTGCACCTCGGGTTCGGTGGAGTTGCGGTGCGGAACCGATGCCCTCGAACTGTCCCAGGGCAACGCCGTCTGGATCGCGGCCGAGGACCCCGAAGTGGTGGTGACCGCGGGCACCGAGTGTGCCCAGTTGTTCAGTGCGAGGGTCGGCCCGCCGATCGCGTAGCCTGTGACCCGCCCTGCGATCCGAGAAGGGCTCCGCGGCCCGTCGTGAGGGTCGTGCGCGACCGAGAGGAGAAGTCAGTTGTCGGCTCATGGGGGAAAGAAGGCGATTCTCGCCGCGCTCGGCGCCAATGCCGGTATCGCGGTAGCCAAGTTCGCCGGCTTCCTGATCACCGGCTCGTCGTCCATGCTGGCGGAATCCGTGCACTCGGTGGCCGATACCTCCAACCAGGGCCTGCTCCTGCTCGGCCAGAAGAAGGCCGAACGCGCCGCAGACGATCTGCACCAGTTCGGGTACGGGCGTAGCCGCTACTTCTACTCGTTCGTCGTCGCGCTCGTGTTGTTCAGCCTCGGTTCGCTGTTCGCGATCTACGAGGGCATCCACAAGATCCAGCACCCCGAGGAACTCACGTCGCCCCTCGTGGCGGTGGTCATCCTGGTGATCGCCATCGGGCTCGAGACGTTCAGCTTCCTCACCGCCGTGCGGGAGTCGCGTCCCCTCAAGGGGACAGCGAGCTGGTGGGGATTCATTCGCACGTCGCGCAGCCCGGAGCTTCCCGTCGTGCTGCTCGAGGACACCGGTGCACTGGTCGGTCTGGTTCTCGCGCTCGGTGGTGTCGGACTGACGATGCTCACCGGGGATCCGGTGTGGGACGGTGTCGGCACCCTCTGCATCGGCGCCCTGCTCGGAATCATCGCGATCATCCTCATCGTCGAGATGCAGAGCCTGCTGATCGGTGAAGGAGCCACCGCCGACGAGGAGTCGCGCATTCTCGCAGCCCTCGTCGACGGCGAGAAGATCGAGCGCGTCATCCATTGCAAGACTCAGTACCTCGGACCCGAGGAAATCCTCGTGGCCGCGAAAGTGGCCGTGGCCGCCGGAGCGGACATCAGCGCGGTCGCCGAAGCCATCGACGAGGCCGAGGCGCGAGTGCGCGGCGCAGTCCCCGCGGCTCGCCGCATCTACATCGAACCCGACCTGTTCCGGGCAACCGAAGGCATAGGCTGAACGGCAACTTTCGATTGAGGAGGCTGATGTGGCCATCCAGGACAAAGGCAGCGGAGAACCGCACCTCGGCGGCAGGCCGACCGGATTGTTCCGCACCAAGTCGATCGAGCAGTCGATCCGAGACACGGACGAACCGGAGACCAAACTCCGCAAGGATCTGACGGCGTGGGACCTGACCGTCTTCGGTGTCGCCGTGGTCATCGGTGCCGGCATCTTCACGCTCACCGCGCGCACGGCAGGCAACGTCGCCGGTCCCTCGGTGTCGGCGGCGTTCGTGATCGCCGCCATCGCGTGCGGGCTCGCCGCGCTCTGCTACGCCGAATTCGCCTCCACCGTTCCGGTCGCGGGCAGTGCGTACACGTTCTCCTACGCGACGTTCGGTGAACTGATCGCGTGGATCATCGGATGGGACCTCATCCTCGAATTCGCGCTCGCCGCGTCGGTCGTGGCCAAGGGCTGGTCGCTCTATCTCGGTGAGGTGATCGGCAACCACACGCCGGTGGCGCAGATCGGCTCGGTCACGTTCGACTGGGGTGCGGTACTCATCGTCGCGATCATCACCGTCGTGCTGGCGACGGGCACCAAGCTGTCGTCGCGGGTCTCCCTCGTGATCACCTCGATCAAGGTGGCCGTGGTGCTCGTGGTGGTGGTCGTCGGCGCGTTCTACATCGACACCGACAACTACTCCCCGTACATTCCCCCGTCCGAGGCGGGCAGCACGGGCGAGGGCATCCACCAGTCCCTGTTCTCCTACGTCACGGGCGCCGGCGGCAGCACGTTCGGCTGGTACGGCCTGCTGGCGGCGGCGAGCCTGGTGTTCTTCGCGTTCATCGGTTTCGACATCGTCGCCACCACCGCCGAGGAGACGAAGGATCCGCAGAAGGCGCTGCCCCGCGGAATTCTGGGATCGCTGCTGATCGTGACGATCCTGTACGTGGCGGTGACGCTGGTGCTCACCGGCATGGTCGACTACCACGAATTGGCCGGGGACAGTTCCAATCTGGCCACCGCGTTCGGCATCCACGGGATCACGTGGGCGAAGAACCTGATCTCGTTCGGTGCGCTCGCGGGCCTCACCACCGTGGTGATGGTGCTGATGCTCGGGCAGACCCGGGTGCTGTTCGCCATGTCCCGCGACGGACTGATGCCGAGGCGGCTCGCGCCGACCGGCAAGCACGGCACACCCGTTCGGATCACCGTGCTCGTCGGTGTCGTGGTGGCGGTGCTCGCGGGGATCTTCCCGATCGGCACCCTCGAGGAGATGGTCAACATCGGAACGCTGTTCGCGTTCGTCCTCGTGTCGGTCGGCGTGATCGTGCTGCGCCGGACGCGACCGGACCTGCCCCGCGGATTTCGTGTCCCACTGGTCCCGTGGGTGCCCGTCCTCGCCGTCCTCGCCTGCCTGTGGTTGATGGTGAATCTGTCCGTCGAGACGTGGATCCGGTTCATCGTGTGGATGGCGCTCGGCGTGATCATCTACTTCGCCTACAGCCGCCGCCACTCGATGATGGAGAGACGAAGCCGCGGCGAGGTCTGACACGCAACGGGATTCGACGTCCGGGTGCCGGAGCGGCAGTACCGGGCGAGTACCCCGGAGGCAGCGGGCACTAGTGTCTTGGCCATGACTTCGTCGCGTGTCCGGGTGCCCTATCAGGAGGCTGCGCGCCTGCTGCTGCGTCAGTCGGTACTCGATGCGATGCGAGATCTCCTGTTCGAGAAGGACTGGTCGGACATCACGATGTCGGATGTCGCGGCCGGCGCCGGGGTGAGCAGGCAGACGCTCTACAACGAGTTCAAGTCCCGGCAGGGGCTGGCGGAGGCGTACGCCCTCCGGCTGGCCGACGAACTGGTCGACGCCGTCGACGAGGCGCTCGTGGCGAATGTCGGGGAAGGTCGTGCCGCGCTGCTCTCCGGGTTCACCGCGTTCTTCGCGGCCAGCCTGTCCGACCCGCTCGTGCAATCACTTCTGCGCGGCGAGACCAAGCCCGATCTGCTGCGTCTGATCACGACCGAGAGCGCGCCGATCATCGAGCGGGCGTCCAGGCGGCTCGCCGACGTCTTCCAGCGGTGCTGGGTGCGGGCGAACCCGTCGGACGCGGGGATTCTCAGCCGCGCCATCGTGCGCCTCGCTATGAGTTACATCTCGATGCCACCCGAATCCGAGGCCAACGTCGCCGAGGATCTGGGAGCTCTTCTGGGGCCTTTCGTGGACGAGGCGGTCGACGGGGCCGATCGGGAGTGACCGCCCCGCGGCGCAGCCTCACGTGAGTGTGACCCTCGGGCCGCAGTACCGATAGCCTTGACCGAAACAGCAGTCAAACAGGAGAGGCAGATGACGACCTCAGTTTCAACCACGCCCGTGGCCGAGAGCCGAAACGGGATCGATTTCAAGGTGGCGGACCTTTCGCTTGCCGAGTTCGGCCGCAAGGAGATCCGGCTCGCCGAGCACGAGATGCCGGGACTGATGGCGCTTCGCCGCGAGTACGCAGAGGTGCTGCCGCTCAAGGGCGCTCGCATTTCCGGTTCGCTGCACATGACCATCCAGACGGCCGTCCTCATCGAGACGCTCACCGCTCTGGGCGCCGAGGTCCGCTGGGCCTCGTGCAACATCTTCTCGACGCAGGATCACGCCGCCGCCGCGATCGTCGTCGGCCCGCACGGCACGCCCGAGGAGCCGCAGGGCACCCCGGTCTTCGCGTGGAAGGGCGAGACGCTCGAGGAGTACTGGTGGGCCGCCGAGAAGATGCTCACCTGGCCGGACGCCGACAAGCCCGCGAACATGATCCTCGACGACGGCGGCGACGCCACGATGCTCGTCCTCAAGGGCGCGCAGTTCGAGAAAGCCGGCGTCGTGCCGCCCACCGACGACGAGCAGGATTCCGACGAGTACAAGGTGTTCCTCGCCCTGTTGCGTCAGTCCCTCGAAGCGGACAAGACCAAGTGGACCAAGGTTGCGCAGTCGGTCCAGGGCGTCACCGAGGAGACCACCACCGGTGTCCTGCGTCTCTACCAGGTCGCGGCCGCCGGTGAGCTCACGTTCCCGGCCATCAACGTCAACGACTCGGTCACCAAGAGCAAGTTCGACAACAAGTACGGCACCCGGCACTCGCTGCTCGACGGCATCAACCGCGGCACCGACGTGCTGATCGGCGGCAAGGCTGCGCTCGTCTGCGGTTACGGCGACGTCGGCAAGGGTTGCGCGGAGGCTCTGCGCGGACAGGGAGCCCGCGTCGCGGTCACCGAGGTCGACCCCATCAACGCCCTCCAGGCGCTGATGGACGGCTTCGAGGTGAAGACGGTCGAGCAGGCCATCGGCTGGGCCGACATCGTCATCACGTCCACGGGCAACAAGGACATCATCACGTTCGAGCACATGAAGCAGATGAAGCACCAGGCCATCCTGGGCAACATCGGCCACTTCGACAACGAGATCGACATGGCCGGCCTCGAGCGTTCCGGCGAGGTCACCCGCATCAACATCAAGCCGCAGGTGGACGAGTTCCGATTCAAGGACGGCCACTCGATCATCGTGCTGTCCGAGGGCCGCCTGCTGAACCTCGGCAACGCCACCGGACACCCCTCGTTCGTGATGAGCAACAGCTTCTCCAACCAGGTGATCGCGCAGATCGAACTGTGGACGAAGCCGGAGGAGTACGACAACGAGGTGTACCGCCTCCCGAAGCACCTCGACGAGAAGGTCGCGAAGATCCACGTCGAAGCGCTCGGTGGCACGCTCAGCAAGCTCACGAAGGAGCAGGCGGAGTACATCGGCGTCGACGTCGAGGGCCCGTTCAAGCCCGAGCACTACCGCTACTAGAGGCCGCGGCGTCCCCCGGCCCGTCGCGTGCGGGCCGGGGGATAGCCTTCTTCCTCGTGGGAAAACTGATTGCGCTGGAAGGCCTGGACGGCGCCGGCAAGCGAACACTCGTCGGCGCAGTGGTGGGACGCCTCACCGAACAGGGCCTGACGGTCGGCACCCTCGACTTTCCGCGGTACGGCAGGTCCGTGCACGCGGATCTGGCGTCCGAGGCCCTCAAGGGCGCGCACGGTGACCTCAGCGACTCCGTGTACGCGATGGCCGTGATGTTCGCGCTGGACCGGTCCGGTGCCGTCGGGGAGCTCGCGGAGCTGCTCGCCGAACACGACCTGGTGATCCTCGACCGCTACGTGGCGTCCAACGCCGCTTACGGTGCGGCCCGGTTGCATCAGGGGGCCGACGGGGAGTTCGTCGGCTGGGTGCAGAACCTCGAATTCGAGCGGCTGGGGCTGCCCCGGCCCGACCTGCAGCTGTACCTCGACGTCCCCGTGGCGCTCGCCGCGCAACGCGCCCGCGGCCGCGAATCGGCGGATGCGAGCCGGTCGCTGGACGCCTACGAACGCGACCGTGGACTGCAGGAACGTACCGGCGAGGTGTACCGCGAGCTGGCCGTGAAGGACTGGATTTCGCCGTGGTGGGTGCTCACCCCGGACACCGATCCGATCACGCTCGCCGAAAACCTGGCACTCTTGAGTGACGACACGGCACGCCGTGACGAGAAAGAACACGGCACGCCGTAACGGCGAACGGGCTGTTACGGCCTCCGAAGATGCAACGATAGGGACATGAAGCCAAGGATTCTGGTTGTCGACGACGACACTGCGCTCGCGGAGATGCTCACGATCGTCCTCCGCGGCGAAGGATTCGATCCGTATGTGGTGGGGGACGGGACCCAGGCGCTCACCGCGGTCCGGGAGACACGCCCGGACCTGGTGCTGCTCGACCTGATGCTGCCCGGCATGAACGGCATCGACGTGTGCCGCGTCCTGCGGGCCGATTCCGGTGTCCCCATCGTGATGCTGACCGCCAAGACGGACACCGTCGACGTGGTCCTCGGATTGGAATCCGGCGCGGACGACTACATCATGAAGCCGTTCAAGCCGAAGGAACTGGTGGCGCGGGTCCGGGCACGGCTTCGCCGGACCGAGGACGAGCCGGCCGAGCTGCTCAGCATCGCCGACATCGTCATCGACGTCCCCGCCCACAAGGTGAGCCGGGGCGAAGAACTGATCTCCCTCACCCCCCTCGAGTTCGATCTCCTGGTGGCTCTGGCGCGCAAACCGCGACAGGTGTTCACCCGTGAGGTCCTGCTCGAGCAGGTGTGGGGTTACCGACATGCAGCCGACACCCGACTGGTCAACGTGCACGTTCAGCGTCTGCGGGCCAAGGTCGAGACTGATCCCGAAAATCCCGAAGTGGTTTTGACGGTCAGGGGGGTCGGCTACAAGGCCGGACCGCCGTGACAGGTGTTTCCCGATGGCGGCGTCGTGTCAACCGACGCGTTTCGCCGATCCTTCGGTGGGGTCACTCACTGAGCAATACCCTCGCGCACACGTGGCGTCGTTCGCTGCAGCTGAGGGTTGTCGTCTCGACGTTGACATTGTCGCTCATCGTCATCGTCGTGCTCGGCGTCGTGCTCACGAGCCAGATCACCGACCGTCTGCTCGAAACGAAGATCAACGCGGCGACCGAGGAGATGGACCGTGCCCGCAGCACGGTCGAGGGGCAGCTGGCCGGCGCGGACGACAGTAGCTCGCCCACCACCCAGCTCGACGGTGCCCGGGCCGCGCTGACGAACCGGGAGCCCGACGCCGGTCAGGCGTCGGGGTCGGCGGGAACGTTCGATCCCGTGCTGATCGTGCCTGGTGACGGCCCCCGCGCCCCGACGTCCAGCGGTCCGGCGGACCAGATCCCGGAATCGCTGCGGGCGTTCGTCCAGGCCGGTCAGGTGGCATACCAGTTCGCCACCGTGAACGATCCCGAAGGCTATTCGGGGCCGGCGTTGATCGTCGGGAGCCCGACCGCGTCCGCGATCTCCACGCTCGAGCTGTATCTCGTGTTCCCACTGGCCAGTGAGGACCGCAGCCTGTCGCTGGTCCGCGGCACGCTGCTGGTGGGTGGTGCGGTGCTCGCCGTGCTGCTCGCGGCCATCGCGCTCCTCGTCGCCCGGCAGGTGGTTCTGCCCATCCGGTCGGCGTCCCGGATCGCCGTGCGCTTCGCCGACGGCCGGCTGAAGGAACGCATGCCTGTGCGCGGCGAGGACGACATGGCACGGCTGGCGATGTCGTTCAACGAGATGGCCGAGAGCCTGTCCAAACAGATCACCCAGCTCGAGGAGTTCGGAAATCTCCAGAAGAGATTCACCTCCGACGTGAGCCACGAGCTGCGGACCCCGCTGACGACCGTGCGCATGGCGGCCGACCTCATCCACGACGGCAGCGACGACCTCGACCCCGTGCTCCGGCGGTCGTCGGAATTGCTGGTCGCCGAACTCGACCGGTTCGAGGGGTTGCTGGCCGACCTCCTCGAGATCAGCAGGCACGACGCCGGTGTGGCGGAACTGGCCGCCGAGCAACTCGACGTCCGGATGTGTGCGCGTGCGGCGGTCTCGACGGTCCGTCACCTCGCGCGCGAGAGCGGGACCGAACTGATCGTGGACCTGCCCGATCAGGCAGTCATGGCCGAGGTGGACCCGCGTCGCGTGGAACGCATTCTGCGGAACCTCCTCGCGAACGCGATCGATCACGGAGAAGGCAAACCGGTGCTGCTGCGCCTGCGCGCCGACGACAGCGCCGCGGCGTTCATCGTGCGCGACCAGGGCGTGGGACTGCGGCCGGGCGAGGAGAAGCTGGTGTTCAACAGGTTCTGGCGGTCCGACCCGTCGCGCGTGCGACGGTCGGGCGGTACCGGCCTCGGGCTCGCGATCAGTGTGGAGGACGCGAATCTCCACGACGGCAGGCTCGAGGCGTGGGGCGAACCCGGCCAAGGTGCCTGCTTCCGGTTGACGCTGCCGCGGGTGCGGGGCCGCAAGGTCGTGTCGAGCCCGTTGCCGCTGAAGCCGGGAACCGCGAAATACGTTCAAGGGCAGCCTGTCCCGGGCGACACCACGTTGCCGGTGCGTAACGGGAGCCCGGAGACGGCGGCCGACGAGTCCCGCACGATTCCCCAGAAGCGTGAGCGAGCACACGTCGGTGACCGAGACGGTTCGCATCGACCGGAGCAGGACCTGTGACGCCCGGCCGGCGATCTGCCCTGCTGTCGCGGTCGGTGTGCGGGGCGATCGTCCTCGCGGTGCTCGTGACGGTCAGTGGGTGCGCGAGCCTCCCGGACTCCTCCACGCCGCAGGCGATCGGCACGATCAACCGTGACTCACCGGGCTCGAGTGTCGCGGCCCCCGCGCCGGGGCGTGAACCCGACCTGCTGCTGCGCGACTTCTTCAAGGCCAGTACCGACCCGTCCAACCGGCATCTCGCGGCCCGCCAGTTCCTCACCCCCGGTGTGTCCGGCAGGTGGGACGACGCGGCCAGCGCAACCATCGTCGACAAGGTCGACGTCCTCCCGGAGACACGGTCGGCCGACCAGGCAACGTACACGATCCGCGCCAACAAGGTGGGGCAGCTCGAGCCCGGTGGGTTGTACGTGGCGGAGGAGGGCAGCTTCGAGACGAAGATCAGTCTCGAGCTGCAGGGCGGTGAGTGGCGGATCTCCGAGCTCCCCGCGGGCGTGATCCTCGACCGAGCGCAGTTCCTCAACACGTACCAGCGCAAATCGCTGTACTTCCTCGACCCGGCCGGGACGACGGTGGTGCCCGATCCGCGCTGGGTGTCGGGCGCTCAGGATCAGATGGCGTCCCAGCTGATCGGCCTGCTGATCGACGGGCCGAAGGCCGCCCTGGCCCCGGCCGTGCGCAACGAGCTCGGTGACGGCGTGTCCGTGCGGGGCCCGATCACGAAGGCCGACGGCCGCACCGCGCAGGTGGGGGTGGGGCTCGGCGGCATCCGGATCGACTTCGCCGGCGTGCCGCCGATGGACGCGCAGGCGAAACAGCTGTTCGCGGCGCAGGTGATCTGGACGCTGGCCAACGCGGAGATCTCGGGCCCCTATGTGCTGCTCGCCGACGGCGAGCCGTTCGACGAGCGGTTCCCGAACGGGTGGACCACCGCCGACGTCGCGTCGATGAATCCGTTCGCGACGTCGAGTGCCACCGTGGGGTTGCACGCGCTGCGCGAGGGGTCGATGGTGAGCGTCACCGAGACCGGTGTCACTCCGGTGCCCGGGTACTTCGGTTCGGCCCGCAACATGCGTTCGCTCGCACTGTCGCAGGACGGAAAGCTGGTCGCCGCCGTCGCGGACACCGGGCGTCCGGCGCCGGAACCCGCGAGTTCGCTCATGGTCGGCGCGTACGAGGACGGTGCCGCGTCGGTGCTCGAGGGCGGCGCGATCACCCGCCCGACCTGGGCACCCGACAATTCGGCGATCTGGGCAGCGGTCAACGGTAACACCGTCATTCGGGTGTTGCGCGAGCCCGGCACCGGCCGCACGTCGGTGGTCAACGTCGACGCCGGCGCCGTCACCGCGCTGGGTGCAACGATCACCGAGTTGCGGCTGTCCCGTGACGGGGTGCGCGCGGCGCTGATCGTCGACGGCAAGGTCTATCTCGCCATCGTCACCCAGATGCCGGGCGGTGAGTACGCGTTGACGAATCCCCGTGCAGTCGCGATCGGTCTGGGCAGCCCGGCGCTGTCGCTGGACTGGAGCACGAGCGACACGATCGTCGTCGCGCGCGCGGCCTCGGACATCCCGGTGGTCCAGGTGGCCGTCGACGGCTCGCGGATGGACGCGCTGCCGAGCCGCAATCTGACCGCGCCGGTGGTGGCCGTGGACGCGTCGACGACCACGGAGTTCGTCGCCGACTCGCGGGCGGTGTTCCAGTTGAACAACAACGATCCGGCGGGCGACCGGTACTGGCGGGAGGTTCCCGGGTTGACGGGTGTGAAGGCGATCCCGGTCCTGCCGGGCTGAGGCTGTCGGTGCGGTCGCCGATACTGCCCGCATGCGCGCCCTGCCCGGCCTCCGGAGTCTGCTCGACCTGATCCTGCCCGCCGAATGCGGCGGGTGCGGGGTCCCGGGCACGCAGTGGTGTGCCCGCTGCGCCACGGAGTTGGCCGACGATCCCGTGTTGCTCCGGCCCCGCGTGGATCCCGGGGTCGGGGTGTGGGCCCTCGGTCCGTACTCAGGTGCCCGCCGTCGGGCCGTGATCGCCGCGAAGGAACGCGGGCGGCGTGATCTCGCGGCGCCCCTCGGGTCCGCCGTCGCGGGCGCCCTGGGCCGTCTGCAGCAGTGGGGTGAACTCGACCCGCCGGACGTCGCCCCGGTGGTTCTGGTGCCGGCTCCGACGCGTCCCCGGGCCGCCAGGGGACGCGGCGGCGACCCCGTCACCCGGATCGCCGTCGCCGCGGTGGGGGGCAGGCGCGTGTGCCCCGCGCTCGTGATGCGGCGCGCCGTGCGCGATTCGGTCGGACTGAGCGCAGATCAACGTCGAGTAAACCTCGAGGGTGGTGTCCGGTTGACGCGGAGCGGCGAAGGATTCGCGCGACATCTTGCGTCGGAACCGGCTGCACTGCAACGGATATCGGTGGTATTGCTGGACGACGTGTCGACCACCGGGGCGACCGCCACCGAGTCGGTCCGGGTGCTGTCGCGAGTGGGTATCCGAGTGAGCGCGGTGGTCGTCGTGGCGGGTGTCGGATGAAATTCTGCCGAACAGTGGCACTCGCGCGCGTTACGTACTAGCGTCGCGGACACACCCGAAAACACAGGTAGGAGGTGGAACTTCGAACCTGGTGCCGGGCGGACCCCCTTCCGGCATTGCTCAAACTCGCCGCCGCCCATCAAGGGGCGGGGCCGTAATCGGGAGGTACGAGTGACGACCCCTTCGCAAGCCTCGGTTTTCGTCGACGACCGCACAACGGATGCACAAGAGAAGACGGATACCCCCAACGCCGAGATCGTCGTCAAGGGACGCAACGTCGAGGTACCCGACCACTTCCGCGTGTACGTCTCCGAGAAGCTGTCGCGCCTCGAGCGCTTCGATCCCTCCATATTTCTGTTCGATGTCGAACTTCACCACGAACCTAATCGACGCCAGAGAAAGAACTGCCAGCGCGTCGAGATCACTGCCCGAGGCAAGGGGCCGGTAGCCCGAGCCGAGGCATGCGCCGACAGCTTCTATGCAGCATTCGAGTCGGTGACCGCCAAGCTCGAGAGCAGGCTCCGCCGCACCAAGGACCGCAAAAAGGTCCACTACGGGGAAAAGACCCCGGTGTCGGTGGCGGAGGCCACCGCCGCACTCGCCGAGGACGACAGTCTCGGCATCAGTCCCGACATCTCCCTGGACGGTCAGATGCCGGACGAGCACACACCGGGTCATGTCGTGCGTACCAAGGAACACAAGGCCACGCCGATGACCGTCGACGATGCTTTGTACGAGATGGAGCTGGTAGGACACGATTTCTTCCTGTTCCACGACAAGGAGTCGGACAGGGCGACCGTCGTCTACCGGCGGCACGCGTTCGACTACGGATTGATACGTCTGGCGTGATGTACTCCCGTTCCGCCTGACGATCCGAGCGGTCGGTCTACTCGTCCGATCGCGGAAGCGCCTACCATGGAATCCGGCCGGGGTTCTCGGACCTCCGGCCGGATTTTGTGTGTCACCCATCCACTGCCGAAGATTGAGGACGAACAAGACTGTGCCGTCGCTGTCGCTATCGAAGCTGCTCCGTGTTGGTGAAGGTCGCATGGTCAAGCGGCTCAAGCACATCGCCGACCACGTTTCCTCGCTGTCGCCCGAGGTCGAAGACCTGACCGACGAGCAACTCCGCGCGAAGACCGAGGAGTTCCGCGCCCGCTACCGCGACGGCGAGACGCTCGACGAACTGCTGCCCGAGGCGTTCGCGGTCGCCCGCGAGGCGTCCTGGCGCGTGATCGACCAGCGGCACTTCCACGTGCAGATCATGGGCGGTGCCGCCCTCCACTTCGGCAACATCGCCGAGATGAAGACGGGTGAGGGCAAGACCCTGACCTGCGTGTTGCCCGCATACCTCAATGCGATCGCCGGAGACGGCGTGCACGTCGTCACGGTCAACGACTACCTCGCCAAGCGCGACTCCGAGTGGATGGGCCGTGTCCACCGCTTCCTCGGACTCGACACCAGCGTGATCCTGTCCGGCATGTCGCCCGCCGAGCGTCGCGCAGCCTATGCGGCCGACATCACATACGGCACCAACAACGAGTTCGGGTTCGACTACCTGCGCGACAACATGACGCACTCCCTGGACGATCTCGTCCAGCGCGGTCACAGCTTCGCCGTCGTCGACGAGGTCGACTCCATCCTCATCGACGAGGCCCGGACCCCCCTCATCATCTCCGGTCCCGCCGACGCCTCGAGCAAGTGGTACGCGGAGTTCGCCCGCATCGCGCCGCTGCTCAAGCGGGACGTGCATTACGAGGTCGACATCCGCAAGCGCACCATCGGCGTCCACGAGGCCGGCGTCGAGCTCGTCGAGGACCAGCTCGGCATCGACAACCTGTACGAGGCCGCCAACTCGCCGCTCGTGAGCTACCTGAACAACGCCATCAAGGCCAAGGAGCTCTACACCAAGGACAAGGACTACATCGTCCGCGAGGGCGAAGTGATCATCGTCGACGAGTTCACCGGCCGCGTCCTCGTCGGCCGCCGGTACAACGAGGGCATGCACCAGGCGATCGAGGCCAAGGAGAAGGTCGAAATCAAGGCCGAGAACCAGACCCTCGCCACGATCACGCTCCAGAACTACTTCCGTCTCTACGACAAGCTGTCGGGCATGACGGGTACGGCCGAGACCGAGGCCGCCGAGCTGCACCAGATCTACAACCTCGGCGTCATCCCGATCCCCACCAACCGGCCGATGGTCCGCGTCGACAACGGCGACCTGATCTACAAGACCGAGGAAGCCAAGTTCGACGCCGTCGTCGACGACGTGGTGGAGCGGCACGAGAAGGGCCAGCCGGTCCTGATCGGCACCACCAGCGTCGAGCGGTCCGAGTACCTGTCGAAGCAGTTCACCAAGCGCGGCGTGGCGCACAACGTGCTGAACGCGAAGTTCCACGAGCAGGAAGCGCAGATCATCGCCGAGGCCGGCAGGTCGGGCGCCGTCACCGTGGCGACCAACATGGCCGGTCGTGGTACCGACGTCGTGCTCGGCGGCAATCCCGACATCATCGCGGACATCGCGCTCCGCAAGCAGGGACTCGACCCCGTCCACACGCCCGACGACTACGAGGCGGCGTGGGACGACGTCCTCGACCAGGTCAAGGCCGAGGTCAAGGCTGACGCGGACAAGGTTCGTGAGGCGGGCGGACTGTACGTCCTCGGTACCGAGCGGCACGAGTCCCGGCGTATCGACAACCAGTTGCGCGGCCGGTCCGGCCGTCAGGGCGATCCGGGTGAGTCGCGGTTCTACCTGTCGCTCGGCGACGAGTTGATGCGACGGTTCAACGGCGCGGCGCTCGAGTCGATCATGACCCGCCTCAACCTGCCCGACGACGTTCCCATCGAGGCGAAGATGGTCTCGAAGGCCATCAAGAGCGCTCAGACGCAGGTCGAGCAGCAGAACTTCGAGATCCGCAAGAACGTCCTCAAGTACGACGAGGTGATGAACCAGCAGCGCACGGTCATCTACAACGAGCGCCGCCAGATCCTCGAGGGCAAGGACATGGAGGGCCAGGTCGAGAAGATGATCACCGACGTGGTCACCGCGTACGTCGACGGCGCCACCGCCGAGGGATACGTCGAAGACTGGGATCTCGAACAGCTGTGGACGGCCCTCAAGACGCTGTACCCGGTCGGCGTCGACTACAAGGAACTGGTCGGCGACGGCGACGGTGAGACCAACGACATCACCGCCGACGAGCTGCGCGAGACCCTGCTGACGGACGCACACGACGCCTACGCCCGGCGTGAGGCTGAGATCGACGGTGTTGCCGGCGCGGGATCGATGCGCGAACTGGAGCGCCGCGTCCTGCTGAGCGTGCTCGACCGCAAGTGGCGCGAGCACCTCTACGAGATGGACTACCTCAAGGAAGGCATCGGCCTGCGGGCGATGGCCCAGCGTGATCCGCTCGTCGAGTACCAGCGCGAAGGCTTCGACATGTTCGGCGGCATGCTCGAGGGCCTGAAGGAGGAGTCGGTCGGATTCCTGTTCAACCTTCAGGTCGAGGCAGCCGCCCCGCAGGCGGCGCAGGCCCCGGGCGTCAGCGTCACCGCGGCGTCCGCAGCGGCGACGGCGGCGGCCTCGCCCGCTCCGGCCGCGCCGCGGCCACTGCCGACCCAGGAGGCGGCGCAGCAGGCGCAGGGCACGGCGGCACCGTCTGCCCTCCGCGCGAAGGGGCTGGACGACGGCGAGCCCCGCGGGCTCACGTACTCCGGACCTGCCGAGGACGGCAACGCCCAGCTCAGCCGCCGCGGAGCAGCCGAGTCGGACGATGCCGCCGACGCCGGAACCCGTCGTCAGCGGCGTGAGGCCGCGCGGTCGCAGTCGAAGGGCAAGAAGGCCCCGCGGACCAAGCGCAAGCGCTGACCGCGGGAGAAGTCGATCAGCCGATCACCAGCGAGGTGACGGTCCAGCCCGTGTCGGACTGTTGTTCGACACGGGCTGCGATCACGAAGATCCGCGGTCCCCGGCCGTAGGTGCCGAAGGCCTCGAACGCGCACGGCTCCACGGCGCGCAGGTGCACGCGGACGAGCGTCGCGACACCGAGTCGCCGGGCGGGCGACTCCGACAGCGCGAGCGTGCGCACGACGTCGATGAGCGACGGCGTCACCAGCGGCCGCAGTTGCCGCACGTTGCGGCGCCGATCCAGCACTTCGAGGACCAGCCGGAACGCCTGCTCCGTGAATCGCTGGACGTCCGGCGACGGAAGGGGCAGCGTTCCCGGCTGCGTCGTGGCGGTGCGTGGCGACGCCCCCGAGTGGGGCGACGACCGGTGCCTGCTGCGCCCGGCCGCGTGCCGCCCGCTCGACGGCACCGCCGAATGCCCCGGCAGAGGCGGTGCGGGAACGTCACCGGCGGCCGGCTCGAAGCGCGGCACCCGTGACAGGAACGTGTAGGACTCACTCATTTCTTACCCCCCCGGTTTCGGCATGAGACGGCCGTCGTAGCGGTCATACTCGCACGGATCCCGTCGTCGTGTCGCCGAACCGGGGAGCGGACCCTAGGGTGGGAACGTGCGGGGATTGATATTGGACTTCGGAGGAGTTCTCGCGGGTCCCGGTTCGGACATGGACGGCCTGTCGTCCGTCCTTGCCGGTGCCCGGACTCGTGGGGTGCGGACCGCGATCCTCAGCAACGATCCCGGTGGTCCCGGCGCGCAGTGGCTGCGAGAACTCGGTGACGGCCGGCTGGTCGATCAGGTCGTGTTGTCCGGGGATGTCGGTGTGGCCAAACCTGATCCGCGGATCTACCGGCTGACGGCCGACGCGCTCGGTCTGGCCCCGGGGGACTGTATCTTCGTCGACGACCTGTCGGTCAATGTCCGGGGTGCGGTGGCCGTCGGGATGGTGGGTGTCCACCACGTCGACGGCGGCGCCACCGCGGACGAGATAGCGATACTTCTCGAGGTCGATCGAGACGGGATGCAAGGGGGACAGGCGCCGACATGGTGACGAGACTGACTACGCAGGACGCGTCGTTCTACTTTCTCGAGGCGAGCAGCACGCCGATGCACGTGGGATCGCTCGCGATCTTCCGCAAGCCGCGAAACGGGTTGTCCTACGAGGAATTACTGAGCCTCGTCGAGGAACGGCTGAGCCTGGTGCCCCGCTACCGGCAGAAGGTGCGGGAGGTGGCGCTGGGACTGTCGCGGCCGGTGTGGGTGGACGACCAGGACTTCGACATCGAGTACCACGTCCGGCGGTCGGCGCTGCCGAAGCCCGGATCGGATGCCCAGTTGCACGATCTGGTCGCGCGGCTCACGTCCCGGCCGCTCGACAACACGCGACCGCTGTGGGAGATGTACCTGGTGGAGGGGTTGGCGAACAATCGCTTCGCCATCTTCACGAAGTCCCATTCCTCGCTGGTCGACGGCGAGACGGCGCTCGAGATCGGCCAGGTGATCCTGGACCCGGCGAAGACCCGGCGGCCCATGGCCGAGGAACTGTGGATGCCGAGCCCCGCCCCCAGTGAGTCCACGCTCATCGCCGGGGCGCTGGCGGAGATGGTGGCGCGGCCGGGCGAAGGGCTCGCGGCGCTGCGGATGACGTTGGGCGACATGGCGTCTGCGCTCGGCGAGACCGTTCGCGCTGTCGGCAAGGTGGCCGCCGTCGTGCGCACCGCCACGCAGGTGGCGCCGGCGAGTCCGCTGAACGCGACCATTTCCCGCAATCGGCGCTTCGCGGTGGTCAAGACCGAACTGGGTGACTACCGGAAGATTCGCGCGCAGTACGGGTGCGAGGTCAACGACGTCATCCTCGCGGTCGTGTCGGGTGCGATGCGGTACTGGCTGCTCTCCCGCGGCGAGCCGGTGGCCGAGTCGACCACGGTCCGGGCGATGGTTCCGATGTCCGTGTACGCGACGGATCCCGAGGCCGACGACGAGGCGTCACGCCGCGGCGAGTGGGCGGATCCGCGGAGCATGGTGTCGTCGTTCCTCATCGACCTGCCGGTCGGGGAACCGAATGCCGTGGTGCGGCTGTCACACGTGGCGCACGCCATGGAGGCGCACGCGAAGCAGAGTCAGCGGGTCACCGCGGAGACCCTGGTGCGTTTGTCGGGGTTCGCGCCGGCCACCCTGCACGCGATGAGTGCCCGTGTCGCGAGCAGTTTCTCGCAGCGGATGTTCAACCTGATGATCACCAACGCGCCCGGTCCGCAGCTGCCGCTGTACGTCGGGGGAGCGCGGATGCTCGAGATGTATCCGGTGTCGCCGCTGCTGAAAAACCAGACTTTGAGCATCGGTCTGACGTCCTACGACGGCAACGTCTACTACGGTTTGAATGCAGACCGTGATGCCATGGCCGACGTGGATGTGGTGGCGGCGCTGCTGTACGAATCTCTCGAGGAGTTGTTGGATGCCAGCCGGTGAGAAGTCCGCGGTGCGAATGACGGGTGACGCATGACGAGGGTGTACGTTCCCGCGACGATCGAGATCCTCCAGCGGCTCGTCACCGACCGGGAGTTCGATCCGATGAGCCGTACCGCGTTCGCCGTCACCCCCACGCTCCGCGAGGCGTATTCGTCGGGCGACGACGAGGAACTGGCCGAGGTCGCGATGGCCGAGGCGGCCCGGGCCTCGCTGCGACTGATCGCGGGCCGGGTGGGGGAGAGCGGGAGCGACGGGGTTCGGTTCCGTCGCGCCGTGGTCGCCGCGGACGTGGACGACGTGACGCCGCGCCCGGACCTCGACGACGCCGTGGTCCGGTTGCCCGGTCCGGTGACGATCGGCACGGTCGCGTCCGTGCACGTCGACCTGGCGGAGGCGGAGCCGGACATCGAGCGGGCCGTGTCGGCGATCGACGAGGCGGATCTCGGGGACCCCGATGCCGAGTTCGTCCTCGGTGACGCGGAGGATCATGTGCTGGCGTGGTACGCCACTCAGGAGCTTCCGTTCCTGCTCGAACTACTCTGACCGGTACGCCCGCTTACCTCGGGGTAACCTACGGTACCGTAACTTGATAACCTTCGGTAGCGTAGGTCATGACGGAAAAGGTGGAGGTCGGATGGGTCTGAAGGATTGGATCGAGGCGCCCGCAGCAGCGGTCGTGCCCGCCAAGCGGTCCAAGCTCAATTGGTTGCGTGGCGCGGCGGCACGGCTCACGACGCCGTTGCTGCCCGACGACTACCTGCATCTGGCCAACCCGCTGTGGTCGGCTCGCGAACTGCGTGGACAGATCGTGGAGGTGCGCGCGGAGACCGCGGACTCGGCCACGATCGTCATCAAGCCGGGCTGGGGATTCGATTTCGACTACGAGCCCGGCCAGTACATCGGCATCGGTCTGCACATCGACGGGCGCTGGCACTGGCGCTCGTACTCCCTCACCTCGCCGCCGAACTGGGACGACAAGCTCATCTCCATCGCCGTCAAGGCGATGCCCGAGGGATTCCTGTCGAGTCACCTCGTCAACGGTGTGCCCTCGGGGACGATCGTGCGGCTCGCGACCCCCACGGGCAACTTCGCGCTGCCCGACCCGCCGCCGGAGCGGATCCTGTTCCTCACCGCGGGCAGCGGCATCACGCCCGTGATGGCGATGCTGCGGACCATGAACCGGCGCGGTCAGCTTCCCGACGTCTTCCACGTCCACTCGGCGCCCACCGACGCCGACGTGATGTTCGCCGACGAACTCACCCAGCTCCACGAGGAGCACGACGACTTCCGGTGCAAGATCCAGCTCACCCGTAGTCAGGGCAAGTTCGCGTTGTCCTCGCTCGACGAGGTGTGCCCCGACTGGCGCGAACGTCAGACGTGGGCCTGCGGCCCGCTGCCGATGCTCGACGAGATCGAGACGTTGTGGCGCGACGAGGGCATCGAGAACAAGTTGCACCTCGAGCGGTTCGCCGTCTCCCGTGCGGACACGTCCGGCGAGGGCGGGACCGTCACGTTCGCCAAGGCCGACAAGACCGTGTCGGTCGACGGTGCCACCACTCTCCTCGAGGCCGGGGAGCAGGTCGGGGCACTGATGCCTTTCGGCTGCCGGATGGGTATCTGCCAGACCTGTGTCGTGCCGATTCTCGCCGGGCATGCCATCGACCTGAGGTCGGGTAAGCAGCACGCCGAAGGTGACCGAGTCCAGACTTGTATCTCCGCGGCGGCAGGGGACTGCACGCTCGACGCGTAAGCGTGAGCGTGTTGTTCACATGACTCCGCTATTCTCGGACTCTCACCAGACGGAGGAGCACGGTGGCGATCACCGACATCAAAGAGTTCGCGCATCTGACCGAAGCGGACATCGAATCGCTCGGGCGTGAGTTGGATGGTATCCGGCTCGACGTGGAGGATTCGCGGGGCGTTCGCGACGCCCGCTACATCCGCCGGGCCATCAGGGCGCAACGGCTGTTGGAGCTCGGCGGCCGGCTTGCGTTGTTCGGAAGCCGCTACCGCCCGGCCTGGCTCGCGGGCACCGCGATGCTCTCCCTCTCGAAGATCATCGAGAACATGGAGCTCGGCCACAACGTGATGCACGGCCAATGGGACTGGATGAACGATCCGGAGATCCACTCCATGTCGTGGGAGTGGGATCAGACGGGCCCCTCGGAGCATTGGAAGCGGGCGCACAACTACTCCCACCACACGTTCACCAACATCGTCGGAATGGATTCCGATGTGGGGTTCGGCATCCTCAGGATGACCCGCGACGAGGAGTGGCGGCCGATCAACCTGCTGCAGCCCTTCGCCAACATCATCCTGGCCGCCACGTTCGAGTGGGGGATCGCGCTCCACGACCTCACGTTCGCCGCCGAGCTCGAGGGTGCGGAGAAGGGGCAGCTCAATTCCCAGGCCAACAAGGATTTCGGGCGCAAGATCTTCCGCCAGGTCGGCAAGGACTTCCTCCTGTTCCCGGTGCTCGCGGGACCGGCGTGGAAGTCGACGCTGACGGCCAACGCCACCGCCAATCTCGTGCGGAATCTGTGGGCCTACGTGGTGATCTTCTGTGGGCACTTCCCGGATGGTGCCGAGAAGTTCACGGTGGACGAATACGAGAACGAGACCCGGCACGAGTGGTATCTCCGGCAGATGCTCGGCAGTGCGAATTTCGATTCCGGCAAGATCATGGGTTTCATGAGCGGGAACCTCAGCTACCAGATCGAGCATCACCTGTTCCCGGACCTGCCGAGCAACCGGTACCCGGAGATCGCAGTGAAGGTCCGGGCGCTGTGCGAGAAGTACGACCTGCCGTACACCACGGGTTCGCTCGCCAAGCAGTACCTGCTGGCTCTGCGCACGATCCACAAACTCGCCCTGCCCGACCGGTTCCTGCGGGCGACGGCGGACGACGCCCCGGAGACGTCCTCGGAACGCAAGTTCCGCGACGCCCGTGATGCGGGCGCCGCCATGGTCGAGACGTTGCGTACGGATCCCGTCACGGGGCAGCGGCGGGGTCTGCTGTCGGCGTTGCGCGCCCGCGCGGAGGCCAAGATTCCTCGCCGTCGACGGTGATTTCACTCACACCTACACCCAGGTAACCTACGGTGTCGTAACTTACGGTACGGTAGGTCGAGTCAGCGCCCACGGGTGTGAACTGTCGACCCAGCCAGGAGGAGGTCCCCCATGGCGATTGCAGACGTCAAGGAATACGCACATCTCACCGAAGCCGACATCGAGTCGCTCGGACGCGAGCTCGATGCGATCCGGCGCGATATCGAAGAGTCCCGCGGGGAGCGTGACGCGCGGTACGTGCGAAACACGATCAGACTGCAGCGTTCCCTCGAAATCGGTGGCCGAGCCGTCCTCTTCGCGAGCAAGCGGCGTCCCGCCTGGCTGGCGGGCACGGCCATGCTTTCCCTCTCGAAGATCATCGAGAACATGGAACTCGGCCACAATGTCATGCACGGCCAGTGGGACTGGATGAACGATCCCGAGATCCACTCCACCTCGTGGGAGTGGGACGTGACGGGACCGTCCGCTCACTGGAAGCAGACGCACAACTACATTCACCACAAGTACACCAACGTCCTCGGCATGGACGACGACGTGGGATACGGACTGCTGCGCGTCACGCGCGACCAGCGGTGGAAGCCGTTCAACACCGGCAATCTCCTGTACAACACGCTGCTCGCGCTGTTCTTCGAGTACGGCATCGCGGCGCAGCATCTCGAACTCGGCAAGGTCGCCAAGGGGCGCGTGCCGAGCGAGGAGACCCAGCGCAAGCTCCGCGAGGTCGGCGAGAAGGTCGGCAAGCAGATCCTCAAGGACTACGTCATCCACCCTGCGGTCACGGGTCCCGCGTGGAAGAGCACTCTCACCGCCAACATCGCCGCGAACATGATCCGCAACGTGTGGACCAACGCGATCATCTTCTGCGGGCACTTTCCGGACGGCGCCGAGAAGTTCACCAAGGCGGACATCGACAAGGAAACGCAGCCCCAGTGGTACCTGCGGCAGATGCTCGGTAGCGCGAACATCGAGGGCGGCAAGCTGATGGACTTCATGTCCGGCAACCTCAGCTACCAGATCGAGCACCACCTGTTCCCCGACCTGCCCAGCAACCGCTATTCGGAGATCGCCGTGCGGGTGCGGGAACTGTGCGACAAGTACGACCTGCCGTACACCACCGGGCCCTTCCTCGTGCAGTACGCGAAGTCGTGGCGCACCATCGCCAAGCTGTCGTTGCCGAACAAGTACCTCAAGGCGACCGCGGACGACGCGCCGGAGACGGCGTCGGAACGCAAGTTCGGTGGAAACACCACAGCGACAATCGATCCCGTGACCGGCCGCCGTCAGGGGCTGAGTACCGCGATCAAGCGCACCCGCAAGCGCCGCGGTCTGCGCGCGCTGCTGTCCCGCTAGAAAAGTTCCGCTACAGACGCGGTTCGTCCCTCACCAGGCTTCGTTGGATGCGATGGCCGTGAGGAGGTGACGGACCGCGTCGACGCGTTTGGCGGCCTTGCCCTCCAGTAGGTCGAGCGCGCATTCCGGGTCCGCGGGCGGGCCGAGGTGGGTACACCCTCTCGGGCAGTCCTCGATGGCCGCGGCCAGATCGGAGAACGCGGCCACCACGTTCTCCGGGGAGATGTGGGCCAGTCCGAACGACCGGATGCCGGGAGTGTCGATCGCCCAGCCGCCCGTCGGAAGCGGCAGCGCGACCGATTGCGTGGACGTATGCCTGCCCTTGCCGACGCCGGAGACCACGCCGACGGCCCGGTCGGCGTCGGGCACGAGGCGGTTGACGAGAGTCGACTTCCCGACCCCCGAATGGCCGATCAGCGCGGTGAGCCGGCCCGACAGCATCGACAGCACCTCGTCGACGGGATCGTCGCGACCGGCCACGACGACGGGAACGTCGAGGTCGGCGAACGCGCTCGCGAACTCCTCGGGCGGCTCGAGATCGCTCTTCGTCAGGCACACGATGGGACTCAACCCGCCCGCGTACGCGGCGACGAGCGCACGCTCGACGAATCCCGTCCGTGGCGGCGGGTCCGCGAGCGCCACGACGATCAGCAGCTGCTGGGCGTTGGCCACGACGATCCGCTCGTACGGATCGGTGTCGTCGGCGGTGCGTCGCAGCACCGTGGAGCGTTCGGCGACCCGCACGATCCGCGCCAGGGTGTCGGGTTTGCCGGACAGGTCACCGACGACGCTCACCTCGTCGCCCACCACGATGGGGGTGCGGCCCAGTTCCCGGGCGCGCATGGTGACGAGGGGACGTTCGGGGTCGCCGCCCAGCACGCAACCCCATCGGCCGCGGTCGACCGAGACGACCATCGCCGACTCCGCGGCGAGGTGTTCCGGCCGGGTCTTCGTGCGCGGGCGCGTTCCTCGGCCCGGGCGTACCCGGACGTCGGACTCGTCGTACTGCCTGCGACTCAGAAGCTCGCCTTCCGCTCGGTGCCCGCAGCTGCGGACAGCATTGTGGCCCACAGGTTCTCGAAACCGGGCAGGGTCTTGGCCGTGGTGCCGACGTCCTCGATCCGGATGCCGTCGACCCGCAGCCCGACGATGGCGCCCGCGGTCGCCATCCGATGGTCGGCGTACGAGCGCCACGTTCCACCGTGCAGGCCTGCCGGGACGATCGTCAGGCCGTCCTCGGTCTCGGTGACGTTTCCGCCCAGCGAGTTGATCTCGTGTGCGAGCGCGGCGAGCCGGTCGGTCTCGTGACCGCGCAGGTGTGCGATGCCCCGCAGGTGCGACGGCCCGTCCGCCAGTGCGGCGAGCGCCGCGACGGTCGGGGTGAGTTCGCCCACGTCGTGCAGGTCGATGTCGATGCCGGTCAGCTGCTGCGGCCCGCGGACGGTGAGATTCGCGCCGTCCAGTCGGACGTCCGCGCCCATCGCCAGGAGGATCTCGCGGATCGCGTCTCCGGGTTGCGTCGTCCTGCTCGGCCACAGGGGAACGGTCACCTCACCGCCGGTGACGGCGGCGGCTGCCAGGAAAGCGGTGGCATTCGACAGGTCGGGTTCGATCGCGCGGTCGACGGCCCGGACGACGCCGGGGCTCACCCGCCATGTGTCGGCCTCCCCGCCCGTCGCCGGGGTCGTGACCTCGACGCCCGACTCGCGCAGCATCTCGACCGTCATGTCGATGTGCGGCATGGACGGGACCGTCTTGCCGTCGTGATGCACGGTGACGCCCTCGTCGAATGCGGCCGCCGACAGCAGCAGCCCGGAGACGAACTGTGACGAGCCGGACGCGTCGATGGTGACCCGTCCACCGCGCAGCGAGCCCGCACCGCGGACCGTGAACGGGAGGGAGGCGCCGTCGATGTCCGCGCCGAGACCGCGCAGCGCGTCCAGGATCGTGTCGAGGGGCCGGGTGCGCGCCTGCTCGTCTCCGTCGAAGTGAACCGTTCCGCTCGCGAGTGCGGCGACCGGCGGCAGGAACCGCATGACGGTGCCGGCCAGGCCGCAGTCGACCGCACCACCCTGGAGCGGTCCGGGGGTGACCCGCAGCGTCGTGTCGGCGCCGACCGTCTCGATGCTGATGCCGAGCGTGCGGAGAGCCTCGATCATGAGGTCGGTGTCCCGGCTGCGCAGTGCCCCGGTGAGGGTGGACGGACCGTCCGCGAGTGCGGCGAGGATCAGCGCGCGATTGGTGATCGACTTCGATCCGGGGAGGGCGACCGTCGCGACGACGGGCGCTTCGGCGCGGGGGGCGTTCCACAGGCTCAGGCTCACGGTCTCCATCTTCGCCTATCGGGCGGGTCGCCGGGCGGGGTGGGCGGCGTGTCGCGGGTGTCGGTGGTTCGTGCCACTCTGGTGGGCATGTGCGGCAGGTATGCGACCACTGCGAATCCGGCGACACTCGCCGCCGACCTCGATGCGATCAACGAGGCGGGCGAGGAGGAGAGTCCGCCCGACTACAACGTGGCGCCCACCACGCAGGTCCTGACGGTGGTCGACCGTCACGACGCCCGGCGGATCCGGCGGATGCGGTGGGGGCTCGTGCCGTCGTGGACGAAGGAGCTCGGCAAGGGGCCGGTGCTGTTCAACGCGCGAGCGGATTCGGTCGACAACAAACCGGCATTCCGGAACGCGTTCAAATACAAGCGCTGCCTCGTTCCGATGGACGGCTGGTACGAGTGGCAGACCGAGGTCGATGCGGCGGCCGCGGGGAAGAAGTCGGGTAAGGCGAAAAAGATCCCGTACTACATGTCGCCGGAGGACGGCTCGCACCTGTACATGGCCGGGCTGTGGTCGGTGTGGCACGATCCCGCGGTCGCGGAGTCGCACCCGGTCCTGAGCTGCAGCATCATCACGGTCGACTCCGCCGCCCAGCTCGAGAACGTGCACGACCGGATGCCGCTGGTGATGCCCCGCGACCGCTGGTCCGCGTGGCTCGATCCCGAGCATCCCGCGTCGACGGATCTGCTCGAGGTGTCACCCGACGCCATCGCCGACATCACCGTCCGGCGGGTGTCCACGCTGGTCAACAGCGTGAAGAACAACGGGCCGGAACTCCTCGACCCCGATGCCGCCGGTCGTGACGAGGCTCAGGTGGGGGAGCAGATCAGCCTGCTGTGACCGCCGCGGTGACGGCTCCGCTGAGCCGCACCAGGTCGGCGGGCGCGAGTTCGATCTCGAGTCCGCGCCTGCCCGCGCTGCACAGCACCCGGTCCCAGTCGAGCGCCGACGCGTCGACGACGGTCGGGAGTGCCTTGCGCTGCCCGAGCGGTGAGATGCCCCCGAAGACGTACCCGGTGGAGCGCTCCGCCTCGGTACGGTCCGCCATCACGGCCTTGCCCGCGCCCAGCGCCGCGGCCGCCGCCTTCAGCGACAGTTTCTCCGGCACCGGCACGACCGCCACCGCCAGCTTGCCGGTGTCGAGTTTGATCACCAGCGTCTTGAACACCTGATTGGCGGTGACGCCGACCGTCTCGCCCAGGGCGTCGACGGCCTCCGAACCGTACGATTCCGCCCGCGCATCGTGCGCGTAGCTGTGCACGGTGTGGTCGATGCGGTGTTTCGCGAGCAGCTTCGTCGCGGGAGTGGCAGTTCCGGCCATGGACAGACACTCTGCCACGCGGTCGGGAACACAGCGGACGGGAGGCGTGTTGGTACCTGCAGAAGAACAGAGTGCATCGAAGGGAGTGGTCCGTATCGTGATGTCCTCGGTGATGGAGCCCACGTCGCGTCTGCAGTTGGCGGTAACGTTGACGCCCACGGCGACCGAAGGGATCAGCGTGCAGGAACATGACCGTCCGACGGCAGACCAGGCCGAGCCACAGGACGAGTTGATCGCGCGTTTCGAAAGGGACGCGCTCCCACTTCTGGATCAGTTGTACGGCGCTGCTCTGAGGATGACCAGGAACCCGGCGGACGCCGAGGACCTCGTGCAGGAAACGTACGTGAAGGCCTACACGGCGTTCCGTTCGTTCCGTGAGGGCACCAACCTCAAGGCGTGGCTGTACCGGATTCTCACGAACACGTACATCAACTCGTACCGCAAGAAGCAGCGCCAGCCCGCGCAGTACCCCACCGACGAGATCACCGACTGGCAGCTGGCGGCGACGGCGGAACATTCGTCGACCGGGCTGCGATCCGCCGAGGTCGAGGCCCTGGACGCGCTGCCCGACGACGACATCAAGGAGGCACTCCAGGCCCTGCCGGAGGAGTTCCGGATGGCCGTCTACTACGCCGACGTCGAGGGATTCCCCTACAAGGAGATCGCCGAGATCATGGGCACCCCGATCGGGACCGTGATGTCGCGACTGCACCGCGGGCGCAAGCAGCTGCGGGGTCTGCTCGCCGACGTCGCACGCGAACGTGGATTCAACCGTGGGGGCACCGACGACGTGCCCGGCGACAGTGTAGTGAGCGCGGAACAGGAGGTTTCTCGGTGAGCGAGCAGGACGAATTCGAGCAGCTCGACTGCTCCGCCGTCATCGCGGACGTCTGGCTGATGCTGGACCGTGAATGCGACGCGGCGTCGCGGGCGCGGCTGCAGAGGCACCTCGACGAGTGCGGGTCGTGCCTCGAGGCGTACGGCATCGAGGAGAAGGTGAAGTCTCTCGTGAACCGCAAGTGCGGCGGGGAGCACGCACCGGAAAGCCTCCGTCAGAGGCTCTCCATAGAGTTACGGCGGACGATCCTCATCACGAACACCGAACCCGACGCATAACTCGTCAGAACAGCAATCAGGGGCCGGAAAGCATCGCTGCTTTCCGGCCCCTGGTGCGTTCTACGGCGCGTCAGGCGTTGGGACGCTTGCCGTGGTTTGCGGCGTTGCCCTTGCGACTGCGCTTCTTACGACCACGCTTACCCATGAGTAGATCTCCCTTCTTTTCACCACAGTCTTCCACGTGTGGTTGGGTGTCCTTGCAACAGGGCTTTCTCGACACCCGGGAGTGAAGGATCACAATGGCAGAAGACGTGCGCGCCGAAATGGTTTCGACGGTGTATCAGGTTGTGGTGAGCGCGGGCGACGAGGTGAAGGAGGGCGACACCCTCGTCATCCTCGAGTCGATGAAGATGGAGATCCCCGTCATCGCCGAAGAACCCGGCACGGTCACCTCCGTGGACGTCAAGGTCGGCGACGTGATCCAGCAGGGCGACCTGATCGCAGTGATCTCCTGAGCTGACAGCCACCGACGATGTCCACACTGAGCGACCTGCTCGCCGAACACACCGACCTGCCCGGCGAGGCCGTCGATCATCTCCAGCGCGTCGTGGGTGAATGGCAGTTGCTCGCCGACCTCTCCTTCGCGGACGTTCTGCTCTGGGTCGGAACGGATTCCGCGGCCACCAACCCGACCGGCACCGTGATCTGCGTCGCGCACTGCAGGCCCACCACCGCGTCGACCGCCTTCCCGGAGGACGTCGTCGGGACCGTCGTGTCGGAGTCGGAACATCCGCAGGTGCTGCAGGCGCTGCTCGAGGGCCGCGTCGTGCGACCCGAGGACGGCGGCGGGCACGCCGGTCTGCCGCCGCGCCGGGAAGCGGTCCCGGTGCGGTGGAACGGCGAAGTGATCGCGGTCCTGAGCCGGGACACCAACCTGTCGCACCAGCGGGCGCAGAGCCCGCTCGAGGTCGCGTATCTCGACTGCGCCGAGGATCTGTGCCAGATGATCAGCGACGGCACCTTCCCGATCCGGGAGGCCCGGTCGGATACCAACTCGAGTCCTCGCGCCGGCGACGGCTTCATCCGCCTCGACACCGACGGCCGCGTCGTCTACGCGAGTCCCAATGCGCTGTCGGCCTATCACCGGATGGGTCTCAGCTCGGACCTGATCGGCCAGAACCTGGCGGCCACCACGCGGTCGCTCGTCACGGATCCGTTCGAGTCGCAGGAGGTCGCCGGGTACATCCGCGACACCATCGCCGACAAGCCGGGCCGCCGCATGGAGATCGAGGCCAGGGGAGCGACCGTCCTGCTCCGGGCGCTGGTCCTCAAACCCGGCGGGAAGCGCGTCGGCGCCGCCGTCGTCGTGCGGGACGTCACCGAGGTGAAGAGGCGGGATCGCGCCCTGCTCAGCAAGGATGCGACGATCCGCGAGATCCATCACCGGGTGAAGAACAATCTGCAGACCGTGGCGGCGCTCCTGCGACTGCAGGCCCGCCGCACCAACAACGAGGAAGCCCGGCAGGCGTTGAGCGAATCGGTGCGCCGCGTCACGTCGATCGCCCTCGTGCACGACACGTTGTCGATGTCGGTGGACGAGGAAGTGAACCTCGACGAGGTCGTCGACCGTCTGGTGCCGATCCTGTCCGATGTGGCGACGGTGAGTACGCCGATCAAGGTCCGCCGGGAGGGCAGCTTCGGGGTGTTCTCCGCGGAGCGGGCCACGCCGCTGGTGATGGTGCTGACCGAACTCGTGCAGAACGCGATCGAGCATGCCTTCGAACCCGGCGCTCCGGGCACGGTCACCATGAGGGCCGAGCGTTCTGCGCGGTGGCTGGACGTCGTGATCCACGACGACGGCAGGGGATTGCCGCCCGGTTTCAGCCTCGAGCGGTCCGACCGTCTCGGTCTGCAGATCGTCCGGACTCTGGTGGCCGCCGAGCTGAACGGTTCCCTCGGGCTGCACCCCGGGCCGGAGGGTGGAACGGATGCCGTGTTACGCGTACCGCTGGGCCGTCGTGGGCCGCGGTACTGATCGGCGGGCAAGCAAAAGGCCCGGCACCATGTGGTGCCGGGCCCGTCTCCTTCTGAAGTATCAGACGGTGGTGCGGGCACGCGTCCGAGCGTTGCGGCGCTTGAGTGCGCGTCGCTCGTCTTCGCTCATGCCGCCCCACACACCGGCGTCCTGGCCCGACTCGAGTGCCCACGAGAGGCATTCGGCGGTCACCGGGCAGCGGTTGCAGACAACCTTGGCATCAGCAATCTGCGCGAGAGCCGGACCGCTGTTTCCCACAGGGAAGAACAACTCGGGGTCTTCGTCGCGACAGATTGCCTTGTGGCGCCAGTCCATCCTTCTGCTCCTTAACTGGGTGCGTAATGCACCGTTTCGTCTTCATGAGTTCATGTGTGCGTAGAGAATGTTTCCGCACTGTTGCTTGTGAATGCTTTCACGAACTGGCGGGATGTCAATAGAAAACCGCCGCACCGTGGGGGAGCTCACGTTCTTAGGCTGCCCTTCGAGGTGCGCCGTCCTTTGTACCCGGTGCAGGCACTTCCCGCTAGGTGAAAACGGCAATTCTCGAGAATTGCTCAGGGTCGCGCCGGCGCGACGACATCCAGCGCCTCGGGCACCGACACGAACTCGACGACTTTGCGCAGTCCGATGTAGTCGCCGTCCATCTGCAGTCCGATGGGCTCCGACGCGGATATCCGCACGGACGGCACGTCGTCGACCCGGACCAGCTTCTTCGCCTTCGGACGGGTTCCGGGGGTCAACAGCTGGCGGGCCACCCGCAGCGTGGTGAGAATCGCGGTGGACCGCATCGCGAAGACGCCGAGGCCGGTGTCGTAGGTGGTGTCGGGATTCGTGTGGACCTCCCGCTTGTTCAGATACGTCCAGGGACTCGCGTTCGACACGAATGCGTAGTGAACGCCCTCGACGGGATCGCGATCGGGGACCTCGACGGTGAGGGTCGGCTCGGCGTATTTCGATCGGAAGAACACGCGCACCGCCGCGCGGACATATTGCGCCGGTGTGGCCGGCCGCCCGTTCTTGCGGTGCATGTCGACCGCCTCACACACCTGGGCGTCCCAGCCGAGACCGGCGTTGAACGTGAACCAGCGGCTGTCGCAGTGCGCGAGCCCGATCCGGCGCCGCTGCCTGCGGGCGAGGAGATCGATGAGCTGGTTGGTGGCGTCCACCGGGTCGGGCGCGATGCCGAGCGAGCGGGCGAACACGTTCGCCGACCCACCGGGGACGACGGCGATCGGGGGAATCGGCCCCACCGTCACGGCGCTCATCGACTTCGGTGCCGGGGTGCCGAGCAGTCCGTTGACCACCTCGTTCACGGTGCCGTCGCCGCCGTGGACGATGATCAGGCCCATCCCGTCCACGCAGGCCTGCTGCGCCAGTTCCGCGGCGTGACCGCGGTGTGTCGTGTGCGCGACCGTCAACCGCACCCGGCTCGACAGCGCGTGGGCGAGGAGATCACGCCCGGCCGGAGTCGTCGATGTGGCATTGGGGTTGACGATCAGCAGCGCGCGCACGGGGCCCAAGCCTAGCGGGGGCGGCACGTGTCACCATGCGAGGCCGCCGGCGACGGGGTGTTCTAGGCTGGCCGACGTGCCGAAGCCGTCTCTCAGCAAGTCCACGCCCACCACGGTCCGCGCGGCGGGCGCCCTGGTGTCGCTCGAGGGCGCGGTGGCGGTCGGTGTCGCCGTGGTGCTGGTCATCAGGGGACTGCTCGGGCACGACCAGAGCGTCAGCAGTGGATACGGCACCGCAGCCTGGTTCGCGATTCTCGGTGGCGCCGTGCTGGCCGCCGGGCTCGCGCTGATCTTCGGCCGGCGCTGGGGGCGGGCGATCGCGATCGTCGCCCAACTTCTCCTGCTTCCGGTGGCGTGGTCGCTGCTCACCGATTCGCACCAGCCGTTCTTCGGTGTGCTGCTCGGCGTCGTCGTCGTGGCGGCCCTCGGGTGCCTGTTCAGCAGTCCCACGTCGAAGTGGATGGCTGCCGAGTACGGCCAGGAGGCCGACGCCGACAACCCGTCGGACCGCTAGCCCACCTCGGACGCGAGGCGGCCGAGCGGCTCCCCGGTCAGCCGGTAAGTGGTCCACTCGTCCTGCGGGTGCGCGTCCAGCGACTCGTAGAACGCGATCGACGGCTTGTTCCAGTTGACCACCGACCACGACAGTCGGGTGTAGCCGTTGTCGACGCACTCCTTCGCGAGTGTGGCGAGCAGGGCCTTGCCGTGCCCGGCGCCGCGCTCGGACGGGCTGACGAACAGGTCCTCGAGGTAGATGCCGTGTGTTCCGTCCCAGGTGGAGAAGTTGCGGAACCACACCGCGATCCCGACGACCCGGTCGTCGTCGTTCACCGCGACGTGGGCGAACGTGGATGGCTGCGGGCCGAACAGCGCGTCGTCGATCTGGTCGGCGGTGACGGTGCACTCGTCGCGGGCCCGCTGATGTTCGGCGAGTTCGTAGATCATCGCGGTGATCGCGGAGACGTCCTCGGGTACTGCGCGTCGGATCATCGGGCACCTTCCTCGCTTGTGACGTTGTGGCTGACCACCTGTTGCGCCCCGTGCTCGAAGCCGAGGACGGAATACGCGCCCGGCGACATCGCGAACCGGCGCCCCTCGCTGATGGGAAGCTCCGCCCAGCGGGCGATGAGCGCCCGCGAGAAGTGGCCGTGCCCGACGAGGATCACGTCGCGGTCGACGAGTTGCGAATGCGCGACGGACAGTACGAGGTCGCACCGGGTGTGCACCTGCTCGGCCTGTTCGCCGCGAGGGCACGGATGCGTCCACACGGTCCAGTCCGGCACCTGCTGCCTGATCTCGGGAGTCGTCATGCCCTCGTAGATCCCGTAATCCCATTCGGCGAGTGCGTCCCAGGTGCGCTGGATCTTCAATCCCGCCAGCTCCGCCGTCTCCTGGGCGCGTTGCCGCGGACTGACGATGACGAGGGGGTCGCGCAGTTCGAGGGCGTCCATCGCCGGGCCCACCCGCCGCGCCTGGGCTTCACCCAGTTCGGTGAGGTGAACGTCGGTCCGACCGGTGTGTTTACCCCAACGGGCCCATTCCGTTTCGCCGTGTCGGAGGAGGACGATCCGACGGCCGCGCGGCGAATCACTGGGTGGCATCCATCCATCATGTCAGTCAATCTGCGTGTATGGCTCGCCTCCGGGGACGAAGTAGGTAAGGATCGAGCCGTGACAACGGTTCTTGCAGTGGCAAATCAGAAGGGTGGGGTCGCGAAGACCACCACGGTCGCTTCTCTCGGCGCAGCCCTCGTCGGGCTGGGCCAGAAGGTTCTGGTGGTGGATCTCGACCCGCAGGGATGTCTGACGTTCTCCCTCGGGCACAACCCGGACCGCCTGGACGCCTCCGTCCACGAGGTGCTGACGGGTGATCTGACGGCGCAGGAGGCCGTGATCGACACCGAGGACGGTGTCGCCCTTCTGCCCGCGACGATCGACCTCGCGGGCGCGGAAGCGTTGCTGCTCATGCGTCCCGGTCGTGAGTTCGCTCTCAAGCGCGCTCTGGCGCCGCTGCTGGACGACTACGACACGATCATCATCGACTGCCCGCCGTCGCTCGGTGTGCTCACGCTCAACGGGCTCACGGCGGCGCAGTCGGTACTGGTGCCGCTGCAGTGCGAGACGCTCGCCCACCGGGGTGTGGGGCAGTTGCTGAGGACGGTCACCGAGGTGCAGCAGATCACCAACCCCGACCTGGTGCTGCTCGGAGCGCTGCCGACGCTGTACGACGCCCGCACGACGCACAGCAGAGACGTACTCTCCGACGTGTCCGACCGCTACAACCTGCCGGTCCTCGCTCCGCCGATTCCGCGGACGGTGCGATTCGCGGAGGCGACGGCGTCGGGTGCCACGGTGCTGGCGGGGCGGAAGAACAAGGGTGCCCAGGCATACCGGGACCTGGCCGAGAACCTCGCCAAGCACTGGGCGGGATCCGAGCTGGCTACATTTTCGCCTGGAAGTGCCGAGTAAGTTCTTCCGGCGTCGGATTCCACGCGGCGGGCCAATCCTGTTGGCGTAACTGGGCGTCCGTGCCCCCGTCGGCGAAGACGACGCTGCCGCAGAACAGTGTCGACCCCGGTCCGAGCAGGAACTCGACGAGCGTGGCGATCTCGTCCGGGCGTCCGCGCCTGCCCAGCGGGACCGGATAGAAGTCCAGCGCCTTCGCCAGTTCGGGGTCGAGGTCGTCCCCGCTGGTCATCGGTGTGTCGATCATGCCCGGCGCGATCGCGTTCAGTCGTATGCCGCTGCCGATCCACTCGGGCCGTACCGCTTCACGCCGAATCCACCAGGCCAGTGCGAGCTTGGACGCCGGGTATGCCGGGATGGCGGTCACCTGGTCGCCGATGCGCACTGCCTCCGCCTCGTCACCGTCGAGGCACGCGGTCACCAGATTCTCGGGAATCCCCGGCTGCGTGGTGGTGCTGCTCGACGAGATCACCACCACCGAGGCGCCGCCCGCGCGCTCGAGGGCGGGCTTCAGTGCGGTCACGAGTTCCACGGCCCCGAAATAGTTGACCGCGACGAGTGTGCCGCCCGGGACGTGCGACAGCGACCCGAGTCCGGCGCAGCAGACGAGACCGTCCACGACGCCGCCGCTCGCCTCGGTCACGGCGTCGGCCGCCGCGGTTCGTCCGCCGGGGGTCGACAGGTCGGCGGTCACGTCGGTGTGTGCGAGGTCGACTCCGATGACGGTATGACCGCCGGACTCGAGTGTGCGGCGGCTCGCCGCCCCGATGCCCGAGGCGGCGCCGGTGATCACGTAGGTTGCCATGCCGTGAATTAGAACACGTTGCAGATCGCGGTGATGCGGACTTCGGCCTCCGATTCGCATGTGCCGGAATCCGCGTCGGCATAGTGGGCGCGCAGTCCCGTGACGCCGGGCGCCCGGTCCTCGTGCAGCACGAACCGGGCGTCGTAGTCGCCGCCGTTCTGGGAGCGGAAAGGCAACGGCGCGTCGGTGAACAGGCCGGACAGGCGATCGATCAGCCGGGCCGCGACACCGGGGTAGTGCTCGGCGGGCAACCGGTCCGCGCTGTCGATCAGGACCGGTGGCAATACGGACATCCCCGTGTACCAGAAGATTCCGTGGTGGATCGGGAACAGGACCTCGTCCATCTGGCCGTTGATCCCGCGTGGGCCTGCGCTGTCGGCGCTGCCGCCGAAACTGACGACCGTCATCGCCCGCTTGCCGGCCAGGGTTCCGTCGCCGTACCGCCGGGTGGAGCCGTCCTCGCGGCGCAGTCCGTAGCCGTAACCCTCGACGAAGACCCGGTCGAACCAGCCCTTGAGGATCGCGGGCATGCCGTACCACCACAACGGGAACTGCACGACCACCGCGTCGGCCCACGCGAGTTTGCGTTGCTCGGCGCGGATGTCGGGGGCCAGGGTGCCCTCGGTCAGGGCCTGACCCGACCGCGCGCCGACGAGGAGGCGGCGGTGGGGGTTGTGTCCGAAATCGTCTGCTGTCACCACCGGGTTCCATCGCATCGCGTACAGGTCCGATGTCCGGATGTCGTGGCCGGCCCCGCGCAGTGCCGCGAGGGCGTCGCTGCGGAGTGCTGCGTTCAGGGACTTCGGTTCGGGATGTGCCGATACCCACAGGATCTTCATGGTTCGCCTTCCGCTCGGTCGTCCTGACCTCTCCGATCATGGACGCGTTGCGGTGGCCGCGACAGTGGCCGGTGGGACGATATGTGAAACAATCGGGCCATGTCCGATTCGAGAGGCAAGCGGACGCTGCGTCGTCATCGCGTGGTCGTGTTCGTGCGCGACGGTCTGCTCCCGATCGAGTTCGGAATCGTCCACCGACTGTTCGGTGAGGCGCGATCGCGGGAGGGTGAACCGCTGTACGAGGTCCTCACGTGCACCCTCACACCCGGCGCCGTCCGGACCGACACCGACGTGACGATCACGGTCGAGCACGGCCCGGCACTGCTCGGCACAGCCGACACCGTCGTGATCCCGGCGTCCGATCAGGACTACGACCCGCCGGAGGACGGGCGCCTGCCCCGTCACCTCGCGGACGCCCTCGCGCACATTCGCCCGGGCACTCGGGTCGCATCGATCTGCACGGGTTCGTTCGTTCTCGCCGCGGCAGGCCTTCTCGAGGACCGGCGTGCCACGACGCACTGGAAGTCGGCGGACGCGTTCCGGCGGCTGTACCCGGACGTGCACCTGGACCCCGGCGTGCTCTACACGCACGACGGAGCCGTGCTCACCGCCGCCGGCGTCGCGTCCGGAATCGACCTGTGCCTGTACATGATTCGTCTCGACCACGGTGCGTCGGTGGCCAACGAGGTGGCGCGGGGGACGGTCGTGCCGCCTCATCGCAGCGGTGGTCAGGCGCAGTTCATCTCCGAACCCGTCCCGGACGCCGACGGTGTGTCCACGGCGCGAGCGCGAGCCCGGGCGCTGTCGCATCTCGATCAACCGCTGTCGCTGCGGGAGCTGGCCGCGTGGGAGTCGATGAGCGTGCGCACGTTCACCCGGCGATTCCGGGCCGAGACGGGGATGTCGCCGACGCAGTGGATTCTCGAACAGCGGATCATCCGCGCCCGCGAACTGCTCGAGAACACCGACCTGCCGGTGGACGACGTGGCGGCGGCCGCGGGATTCGGCACCGCGACGTCTCTGCGACAACACCTCTCGCGCACGGTCGGCGTCTCACCGTCCGCGTACCGCGCCACTTTCCGTTGACGGCATGCTCATTCGTCCAAGTGCGGGGGAGAGCACGGCGCTAACGTCGGGGCCATGACAGTCTCGGATACGCCTCGAAGCAACACCCTGACGATGCGGGCTCAGCCGCTCCTCGCCGTCGACGACGTCGAACGCGCAGGCGAGTGGTACCGGAAGGTCCTGGACGCGCGCCGCGGCCACGGCGGACGGGACTACGAGCAACTCCTCGTCGACGGGCACATGATCCTGCAACTGCACCGGCTCGACGATGGCCACCACCACGGCCCCCTCGGCGATCCTTCGCTCCCGCGGGGAAACGGGGTGGCGATCTGGTTCGAGACCCCCGACTTCGACGGCACCGTCGCGCGGGTGCGTGAGGCGGGTGCCGACGTGGTCACGGACGTGCACGTCAATCCCAATGCAGGACATCGCGAGATCTGGATCCGCGACCTCGACGGCTATCTCGTGGTATTCGCCGAACCTGCGTGAGGGGCGACCTCAGCGCAGCGCCACGACAGCATCGCCGCGCTGTTCGAGGACGACGTCGCCGGCCACCGTCGTGAGGATCGGCCCCGCCGCGGCATCACGCGTCACCGGAATCGTGCGAAGCAACGCGCCGGTCGACAGGTCGAGCACGGCGATGCCGGATTCCACCGGAACCAGCAGGTTTCCGGCCATCACCGCTCCCGGGCCGAGAGCGCCGGGGAAAATCCAGTGCGGTGCGAGATCGGAGGCGCCGAGCGACACCACGTCCGAACCGGTCCACCAGGTGACCACCGAACTGCTCGTCGACGTGACGGGATTCGGGCCGACCCCGAGGGTGAGCGCGTATTCGGACACGGCGTTGCCGGTGCCGTCGAACAGGCCGATCCGCGGTCCGTGCGACGGGCCCGCGGGTAGGTAGACGGCCGTGGTCTCGCCGGACACCCCGAGGATGCGGGCGCCCTCGACGCCGGCATCCACCCCCGCCAAGACGCTCGACCCGTACTCCTCGGGTTCCTGATTGTCCTTCGGCGACGGGTTCATGACCGTCAGACGATCGGCCACCTCGCCGGGGCAGCGCTCCAGAACAGACAGTCTGCTGCTGCTCGAACCGACGTCGATCAGCGTGCATCCGCTACGCGGCTGCTTCCTGGGATTCACGGGCGCGTCCACCCGGCCGTACTCGACGGTGCGGACGAGGTCGGAGCGCCACAATTCCAGCCGGCGGTCGCCGAGGGACGCCACATACGTACCGTCGGCCTTCAGCGTCACATCGGAATCGGCGTCGCTGCTCCGCTGCGCCAGGCGCTCGCCGGTGCCGCCGTCGAGTTCGGTGACCTGGGAGCAGCCGCGGTCGTCACGGTAGACGGCCACGACCTTCCCCCACGACGCCGTCACACCGCACAGGTCGAGATCACGCTCGTACCGCCACAGTTCGGTACCCGACATCCGGTCCCGTCCCACGACGTCCCCACCGTCGGCGGTGACGACCGCACCACCGACGACGAGGGGTGCGGAGGTGGCGGAACTGGCGGAGTCCCAGATCGGGCGCAGCGTCTCCGGAACCATCAGGGCGGTGACGAGCGCAGGCGGCGGCTCGGCGGCGGTGACCGAGGTGGTGCCCCGGGCATCGCTGCGGAACCACACCACGGTGAGGGCGACCACGACCGCAACGGCGATTCCGGCAGCGACGACGTGATCGGCGCGCGAGCGCCGCTCAGGTGCGAGCACGGTGGATGTTTACTCCGCGTTCGTCGCGGCGGCGCCGACCTTCGTGGTCCGGCGGCGGCGACGCCGGCGGGGCTTGGAGGCACCCTCGCCGTCGGTGTCCCCGCTCGGAGCGGCAGACTCGGGTGCCGTCGGCTCCGGCGACACGGACTTGGGGCCCACGGAGTCCGCGGGGCGGCCACCACGGGTGCGGCGGCGGGTGCGGGTGCGTGCCGGACGCTCCGTGCGCTCGGCCTTCTCGCCCTGCCCGGTATCAGTGTTCTCGCTCCGCTCGGCGCCCGTGTTCTCGCTCCGCTCGGCGCCCGTGTTCTCGCTCCGCTCGGGTGCGACCTTCTCGGCCTTCTCCACCCGGGGGCGCTTGATCGTGCCGGTCGTGCCGGCCGGGATCGACAGCTCCTCGAACAGGTGCGGGGAGCTGGAGTACGTCTCCGCCGGATCGGGGATGCCGAGGCCGAGAGCCTTGTCGATGAGCTGCCAGCGCGGGATGTCGTCCCAGTCCACCAGCGTCACCGCGATGCCGGTGCGGCCCGCCCGGCCGGTGCGGCCGATCCGGTGGACGTACGTCTTCTCGTCCTCGGGGCACTGGTAGTTGATGACGTGGGTGACATCGTCGATGTCGATACCGCGGGCCGCGACGTCCGTTGCGACCAGCACGTCGATCTTGCCCGTGCGGAACGCCTTCAGCGCCTTCTCGCGAGCGACCTGATTGAGGTCGCCGTGGACGGAGCCGACGGAGAAACCGCGCTCGGCGAGATCGTCGGCGACCTTCTGGGCGGTGCGCTTGGTGCGGGTGAAGATCATCGTCGCGCCGCGGCCCTCGGCCTGCAGCACGCGGGCCACCATCTCCGCCTTGTCCAGCGCGTGCGCCCGGTAGATGTGCTGGCTGGTCCGGTCGTGCACCGCCGAGTCGTCGGCCTGCTCGGCGCGGATGTGCGTCGGCTGGGTGAGGAACGTGCGGGCGAGCGTGATGATCGGACCCGGCATGGTCGCCGAGAACAGCATCGTCTGGCGCTTGTCCGGCACCATTCCGAGGATTCGCTCGATGTCGGGCAGGAAGCCCAGGTCGAGCATCTCGTCGGCCTCGTCGAGAACGAGGACCTCGACCTTGCCCAGGATCAGATGACCCTGGTTGGCGAGGTCGAGCAGACGGCCCGGGGTGCCCACGACGACGTCGGCGCCCTTCTGGAGCGTCGCGATCTGCGTCTCGTAGGGGCGGCCACCGTAGATGGCGAGGACCTCGAGCTTGTTCTTCTCGCCCTTCAGGTACTTCGCTGCGCCCTCGAGGTCCTTGGTGACCTGGATGCACAGCTCGCGGGTGGGGACGATGACCAGTGCGCGGGGAGTGCCGTCGAGTGCGGCCGTCCCGGTGGTGCCACTGGAGATGCGGTGGAGCAGCGGGACGCCGAAACCGAACGTCTTGCCCATGCCCGTACGGGCCTGACCGATCAGGTCGTCGCCGGCGAGGGCGAGGGGGAGCGTCAGCTCCTGGATCGCGAACGTCCGCTCGATGCCGATCTCGTCGAGAGCGCGGACGATCTCGTCACGAACTCCGAGCTCGGCGAAAGTGGGGGCGACGTGCGTGGAGTCGAGTTGCGCAGACAGCGTGGTCTCGGTTGCGTCGTCTTCATGGTCGACAGTGATCTTGCTCAGGGGACTGGCCTTCCTCGTAGCTGCACGCACGCACGAGGTAAGGGCCAGGCCGCTGGTCGGCCCGATTTCCCAGTCGACGCTCGTCGATGTCCTCTTCCGAGTCGATCCTGCCACTGCCTCAGCGCTGAAATCGGAGATTTCGGCGAGGCGCGGCTGGGACCGTCGATCAGGTGCGCGCACATTATCGGTGGGAACCGCTGATCGGATCGTGATCGATCATCACTCAAACCGCGTTCTCCGTGGAGGCGAACGTGGTGACGAGCGGTTGCCCACGATCATTGTAGCCGGAGAACGCCCCACAACCGGTTCGCATGGCAAACATCACTGGGTGACCCACTAGGCTGTGGCGCCATGGAGCCCAACACGCCTGCATCCTCTGATTCCACCATTCCCGCTGATCACCCCGGCGTCAGTGAACTCTTCGCGGTCCTCGCGTATGGCGAGATCTCCGCGTTCTACCGGCTGTCGGAGGACGCGCAGATGGCGCGGACCCTGCAGGGCAAAGTGGCGCTCGCCAGCATGGCCGCCGCCGAGATGGGCCACTTCGAGATGCTCGAGAAGGCGCTGACCGCGCGTGGGTTCGACATCTTCGAAGCGATGGATCCGTTCGTCCGCCCCCTGAACAACTACCACGCGTCCACCACACCGTCGACGTGGCTCGAGGCATTGGTGAAGGCCTACGTCGGTGACGGGATCGCCGCCGACTTCTACCGCGAGATCGGGCACTCGCTGCCCGCCGAGGTGTCGCGGACGGTCGAGGAGGTGCTCTCGCAGACCGGCCACTCGGAGTTCGTCGTCCACGAGGTACAGCAGGCGATCAAGGCCAGCAACCGCGACAAGGACCGCCTCATGCTCTGGGGCAGGCGACTGCTCGGCGAGGCCATCACCCAGGCACAGTTCGTCCTCGCGCAGCGGGAGGCGCTCACCGAACTCGTCATCTCCGCGTCCGGCGACCTCAACGGCGTCGTCGCGCTGTTCGACCGCATGCAGGAGATGCACGCCGAACGCATGGCCGTGCTGGGTCTCGTGTGACGGCACCGCCGTCGTGCCTGGTATGACGGCATGTTCGCTCAGGGCACAGCCCACAGACGCGCACCGGCGGCGGCCACTGCATTAGCCTGGCCAGGACAGCTGATGTTTCTCGGAGAGTTCGGAGGTTGACCGTGGAGGTCAAGATCGGTGTAATCGACAGCCCGCGTGAGCTCATCGTCAGCAGCGAGCAGACCCCGGACGAGGTCGAGACATTGGTCTCGGACGCCCTCACCGGTGGCGACGGGATCCTGTCTCTGGAAGACGACAAGGGACGCAAGTACCTCGTGCAGTCCAGCAAGATCGCCTACGTGGAGATCGGCCCGTCCGATATCCGCAAGGTCGGATTCGCTCCGACCAAGTGAACACACGGGAAAGGGCCCGCAGTCGACTCGACTGCGGGCCCTTTCCCATGCGCGGTGTCAGCGCTGTTCGGGATGCAGCGGCACGCGGGACAGACCGCCCCACGCGAGCGTGACCGTCGTGTCGACCGCTTCTTCCTTCGGGATCGGGCGCGACGCCTCGAGCCAGTACCGCGCGGTGAACTGGCTGGCGCCGACGAGGCCGACAGCGAGGATGCGGGCGCGGTAGGGATCGAGACCGGAGTCGTGGCTGACGAGGTCGAACACCGCGTCCACGCACGCCTCGGTGGCCTGCTCGACGCGGCTCTGCACCTGCGGCTCACCCATGAGGTCCGACTCGAACACGAGCCGGAAGCCCTGCGAGTCGTTGTCGACGAAGTCGAAGAACGCCTGCACCGCGGCGCGGACACGCTGCTTGTTGTCCGTGGTCGAGCGCAGTGCCTGCCGGACGCCGGAGATCAGGCTGTCGACATAGCTCTGCAGCACCGCCACATACAACTCGAGCTTGCCGGGGAAGTGCTGGTAGAGGACGGGCTTGCTCACACCGGCGCACTCGGCGATCTCGTCCATACCGGCAGCGTGGTATCCGCGTGTGACGAAGACCTCGCTGGCTGCGGCGAGTAGCTGCAGTCGCCGGGCGTCACGGGGGAGTCGCGTGCTGCGACGGGCCCCGGTGCCCTTTCCGGGCGTGGCATCGCGATCGGAGTTCGTCCGATCCGCGAGTTCAGTCATAGCGCTTCCAATCTGCACAAGTATTCCGCGTCACATTCTGTGTAACTGTCTGAACGATACCCGCGCGTAGTGAACCGTTCATGGTGGACTCGCTGGACTCGCCCGGTCAAGGATATTGCCTGACCGGTAACTGGGGTCCTGTGGGGTTCGGGGGCGCCTGGTGATCCGGGTAGCCGCGACGTTGCGGATCGCATCTGCGTGACACGCCGAATGACCTGCGGACGGTGCGCTGGGACGAGGCGGTGCCGGACTGTGAGATTCTGGGCTGCGTGACTGACCGAGGAGGACCGCGGGTTCGCGGCCGGGCTCCCCAGAGCTCCGAGGACGGGGAGCGACGATCGCGCAGCATCGACCAGCGTGACGTCCGTCCCCGCGCTTCGCAGTCGGCACCGCAGGCGCAGTCGCATCAGCCGCTCCGTGCGCAATGGGACCCGACCAGCCGCGACGTCGGCAGGCCCCGGAACCCGCGCCCCGAGCGGCAGGCGAGGAAGCAGAGCCGCATCGGCCGGTTCGTCTCCACCTACGGCTGGCGGGCCTACGCGATCCCGATCCTGCTCGTGGTCACCGTTCTCGTGGTGGTCGACGCGGTCCGGGACACCGGCAGTGGCAGCGAGACGACGGCCGAGACCGACACACCCGGATTCGGCACCCTGTCCCGCGACACCGATGGTTCGAGCGTCATCGGGATCCCGCCGGAGGCCGACGGTAACTTCGCCGCCGAACTTCCCTCGGGCGCGCTGCCCGAGGGAGGCCCGTTCACGGCGGTCGGCGCAGGCACCTGGCACGTGGTTCCCGGAAGCGGGACCAAGATCGGGCAGGGCACCGAGCGCGAATTCACGTACAGCGTCGAGATCGAGGACGGGGTCGACACGTCCGGGTTCGGCGGTGACGAGTCGTTCGGCCGGATGGTCGACCAGACGCTGTCGAATCCGAAGAGTTGGACGAAGGACCCGCGGTTCGCGTTCCGCCGCGTCGACCAGGGCGACCCCGACTTCCGGGTGTCGCTGACGTCGCAGATGACCATCCGTGAGGCGTGCGGCTACGACATCCAGCTGGAGGTGTCCTGCTACAACCCCGGCATCGATCGCGTCGTCCTCAACGAGCCGCGCTGGGTGCGGGGGGCCATTGCGTTCCAGGGCGACATCGGGTCGTACCGGCAGTACCAGATCAACCACGAGGTCGGGCACGCCATCGGCTACCAGGACCACCAGCCGTGCGAAACCGAGGGCGGACTCGCGCCGGTGATGATGCAGCAGACGTTCGGCACGGCCAACAACGACATCGCGCAGCTCGACCCCGAGGGTATCGTCCCGATGAACGGTCTGACCTGCCATTTCAATCCGTGGCCGTTCCCGAGGGCGTGAGCAGGGGCCGCCCCGCGCGACTGCCGGCGGGAGGGGAAGAATGGACCCCGTCGGAGCGTTGAATTCAATGCTGTCCGACGCATCGGAAGCTGTCGCGCAATCGTCAGGAGTGGACCGTGTCGCTTGACCGTTCTGTGAAGACCACCGAGGCACTGCCGCCGCTGGTGGAACCGGACGCCGAACTTTCCCGCGACGAGGTGGCGCGGTACAGCAGGCACCTGATCATCCCGGACGTCGGCATGGCGGGGCAGAAGCGCCTGAAGAACGCGAAGGTCCTCGTCATCGGCGCGGGCGGCCTCGGCTCACCCGCCCTGCTGTACCTGGCGGCGGCGGGTGTCGGGACGCTCGGCATCGTCGAGTTCGACGAGGTCGACATGTCGAACCTGCAGCGGCAGGTGATCCACGGCCGGTCCGACGTGGGCCGTCCCAAGGCAGAGAGTGCGCGCGACTCGATCCGCGAGATCAACGACAACGTCGACGTCCGGTTGCACGAGTTCCGGCTCGAGCCCGACAACGCCGTCGAACTGTTCGAGCAGTACGACCTGATCCTCGACGGCACCGACAACTTCGCCACCCGGTACCTCGTCAACGACGCCGCCGTCCTCGCGCACAAGCCGTACGTGTGGGGCTCGATCTACCGATTCGAGGGCCAGGCGTCCGTGTTCTGGGAGGACGCGCCGAACGGTCGCGGACTCAACTACCGGGACCTGTACCCGGAGGCGCCCCCGCCGGGAATGGTGCCGTCGTGCGCCGAGGGCGGTGTGCTCGGCGTGCTCTGCGCGTCGATCGGTTCGATCATGGCCACCGAGGCGGTCAAGTTGATCACCGGCATCGGGGAGTCGCTGCTCGGACGGCTGATGGTCTACGACGCACTCGACATGACCTACCGCACCATCACGTTGCGCCGGGATCCGGCGCGGACCCCGGTCACCGAACTGATCGACTACGACGCGTTCTGCGGCGTGGTGTCCGACGAGGGTCAGGCGGCGGCGGCCGGTTCGACCATCACGGCCACGGAGCTGCGTGATCTCCTCGATTCCGGCAAGGAGATCGAACTGATCGACGTGCGCGAGCCGGTGGAGTGGGACATCGTCCACCTGCCCGGTGCCGTGCTGATCCCGAAGGACCGCATCCTGTCGGGGGAGGCGCTGTCGGAGCTTCCGCAGAACAAGCCGATCGTGCTGCACTGCAAGACCGGGGTCCGGTCGGCGGAGGCGCTGGCCGCGCTGAAGAAGGCGGGATTCTCCGACGCCACACATCTGCAGGGCGGCGTGATCGCATGGGCGAAACAGGTGGACACCAGCCTGCCTGTCTACTGACCTCCGCCACGGCATGATTGCCGTCTCCGGGCCAGCGCGCCTTGCAGTGCCACCGGCCCACCCGGCGGTAGCGTTGAGTCCGTGAGCACAGGCCAACCCCCTCAACACGTGTGCTCCACGTTCGGCCTCCGGGAAGTCGAGCCCATCCCACTCGGTGCGGACTGGGACGGCGGGTGGCTCTGTGGAGACGTAGTCCTGTCAGCCGTCGCCGACCACGCGCGCGCCGCATGGTCGGCGAAGGTCCGCGAGACGCTCGAGGTGGACGGGGTGCGGCTCGCGCGTCCCGTGCGGTCCACCGACGGCCGGTACGTGGTGTCCGGGTGGCGCGCCGACACGTTCATCGAGGGCACGCCCGAACCGCGTCACGACGAGGTCGTGTCGATGTCGGGTCGGCTCCACGCCGCCACCTCGCAGCTCGACCGTCCCCGGTTCCTCGTGCAGCCCCCGGTCGCGCCGTGGGCGGAGGTCGACGTGTTCGTGGCGGCGGATCGGGCCGCCTGGGAGAAGATCCCGCTGCGCAGCGCGAAGGGTGCGGAACAGCTCGAGACGCCGTCCCCCGACGGTCGCAAGAGCCTGGAACTGATCACCGGACTCGCGACGCTGCGCAAGCCCGTCACGAGCCCGGACCAACTGGTGCACGGAGACCTGTTCGGCACCGTCCTGTTCGCCGGGGCGCTCGCGCCCGGGATCACCGACATCACTCCGTACTGGCGTCCCTCGTCGTGGGCGGCGGCGGTGGCCGTGGTGGATGCCATTTCCTGGGGTGGGGCCGACGAGGCCCTCATCGGACGTTGGGAAGATCTGCCCGAATGGCCGCAGATGCTCCTGCGTGCGGTGCTGTTCAGGCTCGCCGTCCACGTGCTGCACCCACGCTCGACCGCGGAGGCGTTTCCCGGACTCGCCCGCACGGCCGACGTGGTACGCCTCCTGCTCTAGGTGAGCAGCTCCGCGAACAGATCGCGGGCGGCCGCGGTCGCGGCGGCCTCGTCTCCGTCGACCACCGCCTGGATCAGCCGCCCGTGCTCGTCGTGGAACCCTGCACCGGTCGCGTGCACGTGCCGGTCGACGGTCTGGGCGATCGAGGGCAGTAGCGAGTCGTAGAACTCCAGGTACACCGCGTTGTGACTCGCTTCGACGATCGCGCGGTGCAGGCTGATGTCCGCAGCGACGGCGGCCTCCGTGTCGGATTCGGCCCAGCACCGGGAGCGCTCGTCGAGGAGGCTCTGCAGGCGTGTGACGTCGTCCGGGGTGCGGCGCCGGGCGGCGAGAGCGGCGGCGGTGACGTCGAGCGCCTGCCGCAGTTCCGTGACGTCGCGCTCGTGCGCGCCTGCGAAGTACTTGCCGAGGGTGCCCCCGACGTCGGAGGTGGCGACGACGTATGTGCCGGATCCCTGCCGCCGTTCGAGCAGGCCGGTGTGGACGAGGGCCTGCACTGCCTCGCGGACGGTGTTGCGTCCCGTTCCGGTGAGTTCGGACAGCGCGGTCTCGGTGGGGATCTTCGCGCCGACCGCCCACCGGCCACTGCAGATCTCGTCGCGCAGCTGCTCGGTGACCTGTGAGATCAGACTCGAGCGGCGCACGGGTTTTCCAAAGGTCATCCTGTCATCCTATGATTTCTCATGTGACTCTTCTACGCGGCCGCCTCCTCGTCTTCTGTGCGATCGCCATGTCGGCTCTCGTCCTGAGGCTGGCGGTCACCTCGTTCACCCCACTTGCCTCGCAGATCCGGGAGGACATCGGATTCTCACCGACGGTCGTCGGGGTGTTCGGAATGGTGCCGACGGCAATGTTCGCGCTGTTCGGACTGGGGACGCCGCTCATCGCCAAGCGGTGGGGCCTGGAACGGACCGCCCTCGTCGCGATGCTGATGGCCGCGGTCGGCATGCTCACCAGAGCCCTGATGAGCGACACCTGGTCGTTGCTGGCGCTGTCGGCGCTCGCGCTGGCAGGCATGGGAATCGGCAACGTGGTGATTCCGCCGCTCGTCAAGCGTTACTTCTCCGACCGGCTGGCCGTGATGAGCTCGGTGTACATCGTCGGCGTGCAAATCGGCACGATCGCGCCCGCCTTCGTGGCCGTCCCGCTCGCCGAGGCATTCGGCTGGCGGTTCTCGATCGGCGTGTGGGCGCTCCTCGGCTTCGTCGCGGCGGTCCCGTGGATCCTCCTCCTCACCCGCGAACGACGTCGCGTTGTCGTGACGGCGCAACCGCCCGCGGACGTTCCGGCGGACCGTCCCCACGGGAAGGCCTGGCGATCGCCCGTCGGCTGGGGAATGGCCGGCATGTTCGGGATGACGTCGATGATCACGTACTCGATGTTCACCTGGATCCCCGACATCCTGTCCGACGCCGGCGCGAGTGAGGCGTTCGGCGGTGCCATGGTGGGACTGTTCTCGTTCATGGGACTTGTCGCGGCGTTCGGCGCCCCGACGCTGTGCGCGCGTATGCGCAACCCGTTCCCGATCGTGATCGGCTGCGCGGTCTGCTACCTCGTGTCCTTCAGCGGACTGCTGCTCGCCCCGATGAGCGCGCCGATCCTGTGGATCGTGCTGCTCGGGCTCGGGCCCAGCACGTTCCCGATGTCGCTGACACTGATCAATCTCCGCACGCGCAGCCACGTCGGCTCGGCGACGCTGTCCGGTTTCACCCAGGGTGTGGGTTACGCCGTCGCGTGCCTCGGCCCGTTGCTGTTCGGGGTGTTCCACGATGCCTCCGGCGGGTGGACACTGTCGTTCGGATTCTTGACGTTCGGCGTGGTGATCCTCCTCATCGCAGCGTTCCAGGCGTGCAAGCCGCGCATGCTCGAGGACAGCTGGCACGTCGATTCGGAGCCGCAGGACGCTCTTCGACACGTCTAGGAAACATGCGGGAAACCTCACATCGGCCCAGCTGAAAAGTGAGGATCAGTTGACGCTGCGGTCACCGACCGCAGCACCGCCGCAACACCGGTTTTCTACCTTTGGGTCTCCCACACAACGAGGAGGCCCGGGTGAAGAAGCACTACATCGAGCACTGGGACGCGGAAGACGTCGACGCCTGGGAGGCGGGCGGCAAGGACATCGCCAAGCGGAACCTGATCTGGTCGGTAGTCGCTGAGCACGTCGGCTTCTCCGTCTGGTCGATCTGGTCGGTCATGGTGCTGTTCATGCCGACCGACATCTACGGCATCGACGCGGCGGGCAAGTTCTTCCTCGTCGCGGTCCCGACCCTCGTCGGCTCGATTCTGCGAATCCCGTACACGGTGGCGACGGCCCGCTTCGGCGGCCGCAACTGGACGGTCTTCAGTGCCCTGGTCCTGCTCGTGCCGACGCTGTTCACGCTGTACCTGATGATGAACCCCGGCGCGTCGTACACGACGTTCATTCTCGTGGCCGCCCTCGCCGGCGTCGGCGGCGGCAACTTCGCCTCGTCGATGACCAACATCAACGCGTTCTACCCACAGCGCCTCAAGGGCTGGGCGCTCGGCCTCAACGCAGGCGGCGGCAACATCGGCGTCCCGATGATCCAGGTGATCGGCCTGCTCGTGATCGCCACCCTGGGTAACACGGAGCCGTGGATCGTCTGCGCCGTCTACCTGGTGTTCATTGCCGTCGCCGCGGTCGGCGCCGCCCTGTTCATGGACAACCTCGGCAACCAGAAGTCCGATCTCCGGTCGATGGCCAAGGCGCTGAAGTTCTCCGACTCGTGGGTCATCAGCTTCCTCTACATCGGAACGTTCGGATCATTCATCGGCTTCAGCTTCGCGTTCGGCCAGGTGCTGCAGATCAACTTCCTCGCCGGTGGCGCCACCCCCGCCGCGGCTGCGCTGCACGCCGCGCAGATCGCCTTCATCGGACCGCTGCTCGGCTCCATCGCGCGGCCGATGGGCGGCAAGCTCGCCGACCGCATCGGCGGCGGCAAGATCACGCTGTACACGTTCGTCGCCATGGCGCTCGCCGCCGCAGTGCTGGTCACCGCGGGGACCATCGACGACGGCACGCCCGGCGCGGCCACGGCCGGAGTGCTGGTGGCGTTCGTGTTCGGCTTCATCACCCTCATCCTGCTGGCGGGTATCGGCAACGGCTCGGTCTACAAGATGATTCCGTCGATCTTCGAGGCCAAGGCGCAGGGACTCGAGGGACTGAGCCGGGACGCCAAGGCGGCGTGGTCGCGGGCGATGTCCGGCGCCCTCATCGGGTTCGCGGGCGCCATCGGTGGTCTCGGCGGTGTCGGCATCAACCTGGTGCTGCGCGCGTCCTACGGCGGCACCGCGAAATCGGCGACCATGGCTTTCTGGGTGTTCCTCGCCTTCTACATCGCGTGCATCTTCGTCACCTGGTTCGTCTTCCTGCGCCGCCCGTCCGTCACTCGTGGGCTCACCGTCTCCGACGGCGACGACGAAAAGGTGTCGGTTTCGGCGTGACCTCGCGCAGTACCGCATGAACTCGAGTAATTCAGCTAGAAGGAGCGACGGCATGAGCCGCAAGTCAGCAGTGGTCATCGGGCACGGAATGGTCGGACATCGATTCGTCGAGGCGTTGCGTGCGCGCGACGAGTCGGACGACTGGTCGGTGACGGTGCTCTGCGAGGAGCCCCTCCCCGCGTACGACCGGGTGGGACTGTCCTCCTACGTGGGGGCGTGGGACCCCAAGGAGCTTGCGCTCGTGGGTAACGACTACCCGGACGACGCTCACGTCGATCTCCGGATCGGCCGTCGGGCCGCGACCATCGATCGGGAGTCCCGCAAGGTCACCACCGATTCGGGCGAGGTCGTCGCGTACGACGCTCTCGTGATGGCCACCGGTTCGTACCCGTTCGTGCCGCCGATCCCCGGGCACGACCGGCCGGAGTGCTTCGTCTACCGCACGCTCGACGACCTCGACGGCATCCGGAAGCGTGCCGACGCGGCCGGTCCCGGCGCCGTCGGTGTCGTCGTCGGCGGTGGTCTGCTCGGACTCGAGGCCGCGAACGCGCTCAAATTGATGGGCATGACACCGCACGTGGTCGAGTTCGCGCCCCGGCTGATGCCGCTGCAGGTGGACGAGGGCGGTGGAGCGCTGCTCGCCAACCTGGTCACCGACCTGGGTCTCACCGTCCACACGGGTGTCGGCACCGCGGGCATCACCGAGGGTCCGGACGGGATCAGCGTCGAACTGTCCGACGGTTCGGTGATCGAGGCCGCGCTGCTGGTGTTCTCCGCGGGTGTGCGGCCGCAGGACCAGCTGGCCCGCGACGCCGGCCTCGAGGTCGCCGAGCGGGGCGGGATCATCACGGACCTCGGCTGCCGCACGTCGGACGAGAGCATCTACGCGGTCGGCGAGTGCGCCGCGGTGGAGGGACGGTGCTACGGCCTCGTCGCTCCCGGCTACACCACCGCGGAGATCGTCGCGGACCGGCTGCTCGGCGGGGCGGCGGAGTTCCCGGGCGCCGACCTGTCCACCAAGCTCAAGCTGATGGGTGTGGACGTCGCCAGCTTCGGCGACGCACACGCTCAGACCCCCGGCGCCCTGGAGGTGGTGCTCAGCGACGCGGCCAAGGGCACCTACGCCAAGCTGGTCGTGTCCGACGACGCGAAGACGCTGCTCGGCGGCATCCTCGTCGGCGACGCCTCCGCATACGCGTCGCTGCGCCCGCTCGTCGGCCGTGAACTGCCGGGCGATCCGGCCTCGCTCATCTCACCGGCGGGGGAGAAGCCCGGCGCCGGGTCCCTGCCCGACGACGCCGAGGTGTGCTCCTGCAACGGCGTCACCAAGGGTTCGATCTGCGGCGCCATCGTCGACGGTGCCTGCGACATCGCGCAGGTCAAGAGCTGCACCAACGCCGGAACGACGTGCGGCGGCTGCCTGCCGACGATCAAGCAGCTCCTCGCGTCGTCCGGCGTGGTGATGTCGAAGGCGCTGTGCGAGCACTTCGAGCAGTCCCGCGCCGAACTGTTCGAAATCGTGCAGGTCACCGACACGCGCACGTTCTCCGCGCTCATCTCGAAGTACGGGAAGGGTTCGGGCTGCGACATCTGCAAGCCCGTCGTCGCATCGATCCTGGCGTCCACCGACTCGGACCACATCCTGCACCGCAACCAGGCGGGCCTGCAGGACACGAACGACCACTTCCTGGCCAACATCCAGAAGAACGGCACCTACTCGGTGGTGCCGCGGATGCCCGGCGGCGAATGCACGCCCGAACAGCTCATCGTCATCGGCGAGGTGGCCCGCGACTTCGGCCTCTACACCAAGGTCACCGGCGGTCAGCGCATCGACCTGTTCGGCGCCCGCGTCGAGCAGCTGCCCGCGATCTGGAAGCGTCTCGTCGACGCGGGCATGGAGTCCGGTCAGGCCTACGGCAAGTCGCTGCGCACCGTGAAGAGCTGCGTCGGATCCACCTGGTGCCGGTACGGCGTGCAGGACTCCGTCGGCATGGCGGTCGACCTCGAGAACCGGTACCGGGGCCTGCGGTCCCCGCACAAGATCAAGTTCGGTGTCTCGGGTTGCGCCCGCGAATGCGCCGAGGCGCGCGGCAAGGACGTCGGCGTCATCGCCACCGAGAACGGCTGGAACCTGTACGTCGGCGGCAACGGCGGCCAGTCGCCGAAGCACGCCCAGCTGCTCGCCGGCGGGCTCGACGACGAGACCCTGGTCCGCTACATCGACCGGTACCTCATGTTCTACATCCGCACCGCGGATCGTCTCCAGCGCACCGCGCCGTGGGTCGAGTCCCTCGAAGGCGGGCTCGACCACCTCAAGGCCGTGGTGTGCGAGGACAGCCTGGGCATCGCCGCCGATCTCGAGGCGGCCATGGCCAAGCACGTTCTGGGATACAAGGACGAGTGGGCGGGCGTGCTCGAGGACCCGGAGAAGCTGTCGCGGTTCGTGTCGTTCGTCAACGCGCCCGAGGAAGCCGATCCGACCGTCTCGTTCGACGACACGGGCGTCCGGAAGGTCCCGGTGTTGATGGGAATGCCGAAATTCGCAGCTTCTACATCGGAGTAATCCCCACTTAACGCTGCGGAAACACCGACCCCGAACGATGTATCCAAGCACGGATACACACCAGCCCGAAGGAGGACTGTGATGACCGTCGTCGACATGAATGTGCACAGTGCCAGTGGAACCAGGCGTGAGAGCGTCAAGTCAGGCCGTCTCGAATGGACGTCCGCGTGCCCGCTCAGCCAGCTGATTCCCGGTCTCGGGGTGGCGGTGCTGCTGCGGGGCGGGGAGCAGGTGGCACTGTTCCTGCTCGAGGACGGATCGCTGCGCGCCGTGGGCAACATCGACCCGTTCGGGCGCGCGGCCGTGATGTCCCGCGGCCTCGTGGGTGACCGGGCAGGCGAGCCCACCGTGGCGTCACCGCTGCTCAAGCAGGTGTTCTCGCTGGTCGACGGTCGCTGCCTCGACGACGAGTCGGTGCGGTTGCCCGTGTACGACGTGCGGGTGTGGGCCGGCGTCGTCCAGGTTCACAGCACGAACGCGTGAACGACGACACGCCGCTGTGCGGGTTCACGATCGGGATCACGGCGTCCCGGCGTGCGGAAGAGTTCGCCACACTGCTGACGCGGCGTGGTGCCACCGTGGTGCACGCTCCGGCGATCCGCATCATCCCGCTGGCCGACGACACCGAACTCGAGCGCGTCACCCGCCAGATCATCGACAACCCGCCGGAGATCGTCGTCGCGACGACGGGGATAGGCTTCCGCGGCTGGATGGAGGCCGCGGACGGCTGGGGTGAAGCGGAGGAACTGGGCCGCGCACTGGCGGCGAGCCGCCTGCTGGCCCGCGGACCCAAGGCGAAGGGCGCGATCCGGGCCGCGGACCTGCGGGAAGAGTGGTCACCCGCCTCGGAGTCGTCGGCGGAGGTGCTCGATCACCTGCTCGGTGAGGGCGTCGAAGGCAAGCGCATCGCGGTCCAGCTGCACGGTGCCACCACGGAATGGGAGCCGGTCGCGGACTTCTGCGAGGTGCTCCGCTGTGCGGGCGCCGACGTGATCGCCGTCCCCGTCTACCGGTGGACGCCGCTCGAGGACCAGGCCCCGATGGACCGGATGATCGAACTGATCGCCTCCGGCGGCCTCGACGCGGTCAGCTTCACCAGCGCACCGGCGGTGGCCTCGCTGCTGACCCGCGCCAAGGAGACCGGAATGATCGAGATGGTGCTGCACTCGTTCCGGCACCGCGTGCTCGCGGCCTGCGTGGGGCCGGTGACCGCCGGACCGCTGCGCGAACTCGAGGTGCCGACGACGATGCCGGCGCGCTCGCGGCTGGGTGCGCTCGCGCGGCACATCGCCGACGAACTGCCCAGGCGGGCGAACAAGATCCAGACCGCCGGACACGAGCTGAGCATCCGCGGCGGCTGCGTCGTCGTCGACGGCGAGGTGCGGCAGCTGCCCCCCGCCGCGATGTCGCTGATTCGCACGCTCGGCGCCCGGCCCGGCCGGGTCGTGCCCCGGGACGAACTGCTCGCGGCGCTGCCCGGCGGTGGCGGCGACACCCATGCCGTGGAGACGGCCGTGGCGAGGCTGCGGGCGTCCCTGGGTGCACCGAAAGCCGTTCAGACGGTGGTCAAGCGGGGATACCGCCTCGCTCTCGACCCCGTCGACTGCGTCGATTCACGTGAGGAGGGACAGCAATGAAGGAGACAGCACTGGTACTGGTGGCACACGGAACGCGGAGTCCCCGGGGCGTGGAGATGATCGCCGCGCTCGCCGACGCCGTCGCCGAGCAGGTCGGACCCACCCGGGTGTCCTTCGTGGACGTTCTCGGGCCCTCACCGGCCGAGGTGCTCCGCGACATCACCGGGCCCGCCGTCGTGGTCCCGGCGTTCCTCGCGTCCGGCTACCACGTCCACACCGACGTTCCGCGGGAAGTCGCGGACAGTGGTCACCCCTCGGTGGCCGTGACCCGGGCGCTGGGACCGGACCCCGTTCTCGCGGAGGTCCTGCTGCGGCGCCTCGTCGACGTGGGCTGGCGGCCCGGCGACGCGGTCGTGCTCGCCGCGGCCGGATCGTCCGACCCGCGGGCCCTGCGTGACGTCCGGCGCGCCGCGGCGTTGCTGTCGGAGCTCGTCGCGTCGCGGGTCCGGATCGGCTACGTGGCGACAGCGCAGCCGCGCGTCCCCGACGTGGTGGCCGGATTGCGTGCGGGCGGCGAGAAGCGCGTGTTCGTCGCGTCGTATCTCCTGGCCCACGGACTGTTTCACGCGCGCCTCGCCGATGCCGGTGCGGACGGAGTGGCCGAGCCGCTCGGTGTCGATCCGGCCGTCGTCGACCTCGTGGCGGAGCGCTATCGCAGCGGAATTCCGGCCGCGCAGCGAACCCTGTCGTTCCAGCGCTGACCCGTCAGCGCGGTAGCGGCACCAGTTCGGCCAGATCACCGTCGGCCGCACCGGCAGGGACCAGCGCCAGCGCTTCGCGGTCGATCAGGCCCGCGAGATGCGCGGTGCGGATTCCGGGGTCGACGCGCCACGTGCCGTCCGGTTGGGGGACCGCGGGCAGGATGCGGGTGGCGTCACCACTGACCTCGGACGCATTCGCGAGTCGCGCCAGCTGACGCGGTGCCGGGCCGCGGCCCGTGAGTGCGGCCGCGATGGACGGAACCGTGGTCAGGAGCGTCACGACCGCGGCGTACGGGTTCCCGGGCAGCCCGACTACCACCCGTCCGTCGGGCAGCAGCGCGGTGACCTGTGAACCGCCCGGGCGGCACCGCACCCGCCCCACCACGATGCGGGCCTCCGCCCGGTCGAGCGCCGCACGCAACTGGTCGGCCGCGCCGCCGCCGGTGGCCCCGACGATCACGATCAGATCCGGCTGGCGGACTTCCCTGAACAGTTCGTCGAAGCTGGCGGACGTGTCCCGCAGGTGGGTGTCCGCGACCGTCCGGATCCCGCACCACGAGAGGAACTGGGGGAGAACGGGTCCCAGAGCGTCCCGCGTCTGCCCATGGCGCAGCGGACCGTCCCGCCGGATCTCGTCCCCTGTCACCACCACGTGCGCGCGGACGGGTCCGCGGACCCCCGCGGTGGTCACCTCCGCGCTCGCAGCCGCGGAGACGAGGGCGGGCGTGACGGCCGTGCCCTCCGCCGCGAGCCGATACCCCTCGTGCCAGTCCTCTCCACGCCGCCGCGCGTCGTCGCGCACGGGGGCGTCCTCCCGGCGGGACAGTCGCGGCCCCTCGGAAGTGTCTGTGGCCACGGCGAATTCGTCGCGCACGACGGCGGTGGCGCCGGTGGGGAGGTGCGCACCCGTCGCGATCCGGGCCGCCTCGCCCTCCGCCAGTTCGAGTTCCTCGGAGCTTCCCGCGTAGCGTATGTCGTCGCGCAGCATCCACGGACCGTCGCCCGCGACGGCGTATCCGTCCATGGCGGAGACGGCGATGCGCGGGAGAGCTTCGGCGGCGAGCAGCGGCTCGGCGAGGGTGGCGCCGAGCGCTGTGCCGAGCGCCGCGGACCGCGGCGGGAGCGGGGGGACGACAGACAGGATCGCCTCCCTTGCCTCGGTGATCGTGACCGGTGCCGCCGCGGCCCTGCTCCGGGCCCGCTCGACGTCCTCCGGTGTGTCGCAGTCGGTGACGCCGCGGAACAGGACAGTGTCGAACGTGTCCGGAACGAGCGCCTTCATCGGCTGGTTGACCGCCGACCCGAGCGAGCGCACACGGTCGGTCAACGCACCGACACGCCACGCGGACAACAGGAACTGCAGGCGGCCCGACTCGTCGATCGCGAACACGGTGTCGGCGTCCTGCACGGCGGCGGCGAGGGCCGCCACCATCGTGGGTTCCGCGAACGGCAGATCCGACGCGAGCAGAATCACCCGGTCGTCCGGTTCGGCGTCGAGCACGGCGAGTCCGGCGGCCACCCCCGCGACCGGCCCGGCGCCCGGCGGCGTCTCCTGTGTCTGGAGCACCGTCGAATCGAGGTCGGCGCGCCGAGGTCCCACGACGACGATGCGCTCACAGTCGTCGACGGCGTCGAGGGCGGTGTCGAGCATCCGGCGTCCGCCGACCACCACGGCGGGCTTGTCGACGCCGCCCATCCGAGTGGCTCGTCCACCGGCGAGGACGATCGCGTGAACGGGTGCGGCAGAGTTCATTCCCTCATGCTGCCGCACACCCTCAGTCGCTGTGCAGGTGGCTGCGCGGAGGTCCGGCGAGCCCGGACCGTCCGCCGCGCGCCGTGCTGACGCAGAGCCAGGCCACCGACGCCAGGCTGAGGGTCAAGAGGATTCCAATTACGAGCATGTATCGATTGTCGGGGCAAAGTGGACCGCGAATTCCAGTCCTCTGTGGAAAAGTGGCCTGTATGAGTGTCGAACCAGTCCGAAGCGTCTCGGCAACCGAATTGGCGGTGCTGCTCGGGGCGGCGCCCACCGGCGGGCAACCGCTGTACCGCGGGCTCGCCGACGCCCTCCGCGAGAGAGTGGCGGACGGGTCGATGGCCGTGGGAGTCCGGCTGCCCGCCGAACGGGCCCTCGCGGAGGAGCTCCGGCTCAGCCGGGTAACCGTCAGTGCCGCGTATCGCGAACTCCGCGAGTCCGGTTGGGCGTCGGCGCGACACGGATCGGGAACCTTCGTGGCGATGCCGTCGGGACCTCCGGCGTGGGGAAGCATGGTGGGCGCGCCGGTGGACGGTGTCATCGACCTCGTCAATGCCGCGCCGGCGGCCGCCCCCGAACTCAGGGAGGCCTACCTGGACGCCGTCGACGAGTTGCCCCGCTTCATGCCCCAGCACGGATACCACCCCGGCGGACTGACAACGCTGCGGGCGGCGATAGCAGGCCACTACACCCGCAGGGGTCGCCCGACCACCCCGGACCAGATCCTCGTCACGGGTGGCGCGGGTGATGCCACCGAAGTGGTCTTCGAAGCGCTGGTCGAGGCAGGCGATCGCGTCCTGGTCGAACACCCGACCTACCCCGGCGCGGTCGAGTCCGTGCAGGCGGCCGGCGGCAGACCCGTTCCGGTGGCGATCGATGCGACCGACCCGGACGCGTTCGTCGCCGAGGTCGACCGGGCGGCGCGGCAGAGCGCCCCGACGGTGGCGTACCTGATGCCGGACTTCTCCAATCCCTCGGGAGCCAGGGCGACCCCGGAGGGCAGGCGGCGACTGGCCGCGACCCTGGCGCGCCACGGCGTGGTGACCGTCGTGGACGAGGTGGCGGCGGAACTCGTGCTGGACGGTTCGGACGACCTCGAGCCCTTCGGCGTCCCGGTCCCGGAATCGGCGGTTGTGGCGATCGGCAGCCTCAGCAAAACCGTGTGGGGAGGTATCCGCATCGGCTGGGTGCGCGCCGAGGCCGCCCGCACCGCGCAGATGGCCAAGATCATGGCACGCAGGCAATTGTCGGTCTCGGTGCTGGATCAGCTTGCGGCCGTGCGCTTGTTCGCCCGGCACGACCGCCTGGTCGCGCAGCGGCGCCGCGACCTCCGGGTGCAGCGGGACGCGCTCGCGGCGGCGGTCGACGATCGGTTGCCCGGGTGGAACTACGTGCTGCCTGCCGGGGGGCTGTCCCTGTGGTGCGCGCTCCCGGCCGGAACGGGTTCGACGGATCTCGTCGCCGCGGCACGGTCGAGGGGCTTGCTCCTGGCGCCCGGGCCCCGGTTCGGCACCGGCCATCTGTTCGACGACCACCAGCGGTTGCCGTTCACGCGGCCGGTGTCCGAGCTGACCGCGGCCGTGAATATCCTTGCCACCCTGGTCGTGTCCGGCGACGCGTCGATGTCCGCGTCGCCGACGCTCGTCGTGTGACGCGCGGGTGTCCGACGAGAAAGTACCTGTGAATCCAAGTATCAGTCAGAGACCAGTTCGGTACCGGGAAAGGGGCTGATCTTTATCGACGCTCTGGCATAGTGATGCCGTCGACCGCTCGCTGAATTGTGGGGTATGTCATGGGCTCGTTGTTCCGCAGATCCTTCGGCACCGCTGTACTCGGCTCGGTCCTCGCGCTGACTGCCGCCCTCGCGGGCGCAGGCACCTCCACGGCACAACCCCCGTTGCCGTTGCCCCCCTTGCTGTCCCCACCCGCCGCCGACGCGATCTTCCCCGTCGCCGACCCCGACCCCTTCTACATCCAGCCCGCGGACGTCGCCGACCATGCACCGGGCGAGGTCCTGAAGATCCGCCAGCTGCCGCCGTCGTACTACTTCCCCGGCAGCGCGATGTGGGAGCTGCTCTTCCGGACCACCGACTCCGAGGGCAAGCCGATCGCGGCGAACACCACATACGTGCTGCCCCCGAACCACGTCCCGGACGGACCGCTGGTGTCGTACCAGCACATCATCAATTCGCTGGGCAACAAGTGCAAGATCGTCACCGAGCTCTACACCACCGACCCCCTGCACCAGATCCGCGAGGCTGCGGGACTCAACATCGCACTGGCGCGCGGGTGGGCAGTGGCGCTGCCCGACCATCTCGGACCGAGGATGGCGTACGGCGCGGCGAAGCTCGGTGGCCAGATCACCCTCGACGGCATCCGCGCCGTGCAGCAGGTCCCGGAACTGCAGGTGCAGAACAGCAAGGTCGGACTGGGCGGATACTCCGGCGGCGGCATGGCCACGGCCTGGGCGGCGGCGCTGGCGCCGAGCTACGCCCCCGAACTGAATATCGTCGGTGCCGCCGAGGGCGGAACCCCGATGAACCTGGTGAAGATGGCGGAGGCACTCGGCACCAACCCGCACCCCGCGTTCGGTCTCGCGATGGCCGCCGCACTGGGCCTGGAACGCGAATACCCGGACCGCATCGACGTCAGCGGCCAGCTCAACGACGAGGGCCGCTGGATGAAGCAGATGATCGGCAACGGATGCACCAACGAGATCATGCTGTTCGGACTGGGGCGCAGCGCGTCACAGATGACCGACAACAAGAACTTCATGGACGATCCGGAAGCGTGGAAGGTGATGGAGGAGAACAGCTTGGAGCTGTATCCGGGCGTGCCCACCACGCCGATCTTCGAATGGCACAGCCCGACGGACGCCCTGATCCCGGTCGATTCGATCGACACCACCCTGCGGCGGTACTGCGACGCGGGCACACCGGTGCAGACGCTGCTCACTCCGACCCCCGACCACCTGTCGGCGGCGGCGCTGGGACTGCCCCAGGGGCTGGACTGGATGGACGCCCGGTTCCGCGGTGATCCTGCGCCGAGCACCTGCTGAGGCGGGCGGGACGTCAGCCGGACCGATCGAACCGGTGCCGGGCCGCCGCGAGATCCACGCGGCCGTCGCGGATGGGAACACCCTCGAGTTCGAGCTTCGCGATCTGCCGGTGCGCGAGGTGCGGTGCCGGTCGTCCAGACGCGCCCAGCACCCGGTGCCAGGGGAGGTCTGCGGAGTCGGTGCGCATGATCCAGCCGACCGTCCGCGCACTGGACAACCCTGCCGCCGAGGCGATGTCGCCGTACGTGGCCACCCGCCCGGGCGGAATCGACGCGACCAGCGCGCGGACCGCCTCGACCTGTTCCTCCGTCGTCGCGACCATCACACGACCATCAGAGGAGTGTGCGGACGAGCTCGGCGACCTCGTCGGGCCGGGCCTGCGGCACCATGTGATCGCAGTCGAGGTCGACGGCGGTGAGGTTGTCGCCCAGATGGTCGGTGAGAGCCTGGCGGAACTCGGGTGTGACGTACGGCGGTTGCACCCTCGACGCCTGCACGAGGACGGTCGGCAGGTGCGCGGGCGGCAGGACGGCCTCGCGTGCGAGCTCACCCCACGCCGTGACGACGGCGGGGGTGGACAGCCGCCAGTTGACCCGGCCGTTCGCCAGCGGCACCAGGTGTTCGGCGATCTCGTTCTCGAGGACGTCGCGGGCCACTTCACCCCACGAGCCGTGCACCTTCTCGGACCGGGCCTCCGCGACGTCGGTGTAGTCGGGGGAGGAGATGGTGAGATCCGCCACCGATTGCATCAGCTCGGGATCGAGCCCGATCGCGGGATCGAGCAGCACGAGTCCCCGGACGCGGTCGGGGACGGCACGCGACAGGTGCAGTGCCAGGGCGCACCCGAACGAGTGGCCCACCACGAGCACGGGTCCCCGGGCGTATGCGTCGAGCGTGTCGACGAGACTCGCGACGTGGGCCTCGAGATTCCACGGCGGCGCCCACGTGGAGCGGCCGTGGCCGAGCAGGTCGGGGGAGATCCAGCGGGCGTCCGGCAGTTGGTCGGTGGCCAGCGCCTCCCACCGTCTGCCGTGACCGGTGAGTCCGTGCAGGGCGAGGATCTCCGTGCCGTCCTCGGCGCCGAACAGGTACGTATTCAGTGCTGACACGTGACCCATGATGCCGGATCGGGTCGCCGCACGAGATGTCGGACCGTTCTGGTGGAATGCCACCCATGACGGAATCGGCGGTGCGCACCAGGACGTCGGTTCCCCGTGCCCGGCTCGTGCACCGCCAGAACCCGGTCCGCGAGGCCCGGGTGTGGGACGACGCCACGCAGCAGGTCCTCACCGCACCGCCCCTCGGCCTGGGCTGGAATCCCTGGCAGGTGCTCGGCGGCCCGGGAACGGGCAAGACGTCGCTTCTCGTCGACGTCGCGGTCGACCGGATCGCCGGCGGCGAGGACCCGGAGTCGGTGCTGGTGCTGACGCAGTCGAAGCGAGCGGCGGGGCGGGTGCGCGAAGAGGTCACCGCCGCCCTCATCGGCCACGACGAACACCACGGCCCCCGCGCCACGCGCGAACCGCTCGTCCGCACCGTCCACTCCTACGCCTTCGCGGTGCTGAGACTGCAGGCCGCCGCCCACGGAAATCCGCCCCCACGGCTCATCACCGGCGCCGAACAGGACGCGGTGCTGCGCGAGATGCTGCACGGCGACATCGCGGACGGCGGCGAGATGTGGCCCGAACGTCTGCGTCCCGCACTGGCGCTGGGCGGCTTCGCCGTCGAACTACGCGACCTCATGCTGCGCTCGAGCGAGCGCGGACTCGGCCCGGAAGACCTGATCAGGCTGGGGCAGCGGCACTCCCGTCCCGAGTGGGTGGCGGCAGGAATGTTCGCCGCCCGGTACGAGCACGGGATGCTGCTGCGCGGAGCCGTCGGTGTCGAGGCCCCCGAGGCCACGGCGCCCGCGCTCGACGCCGCCGAACTCATCGGTGCGGCCCTCACCGCGTTCGCCACCGACCCGGACCTGCTGCGCACCGAGCGGGCCCGGGTGCGGCACCTGCTCGTCGACGACGCCCAGCACCTCGACCCGCAGGCCGCGGAACTCGTCCGGCTCCTCGGCACCGGCACTCGCACCACGGTCGTCGCCGGCGACCCGGACCAGTCGATCTACGGCTTTCGCGGAGCCGACCCGACGTTCCTCGCCGACCTGGCCGACAAGGGCGATCCCCGGCAGGTATTGCTGCCGGTCAACTTTCGCAGTTCGGCGGAGGTCGCGACCACGGCGGCCCGGATCACGTCCCGGCTTCCGGGACACCTGCCGCATCGGAGCTGGAGCCCCGCGCAGGACGGTGGACGGACGTCGGTCCGGGTGCTGAGCACGGTGGCGAAAGAGGCCGCGCTCGTCGCCGACACCCTGCGTCGCGCCCACCTCCTCGACGGGGTGCCGTGGTCGGAGATGGCGGTGATCGTGCGCTCGGTGCCGCGGGCCCTGGCGCCGCTGCGCCGCGCCCTGCTGGGTGCGGGTGTGCCCGTCACCACCGCGGCGTCCGAGTTGCCGCTGGCCCGTCAGCACGGGGTGTCGGGATTGATGCTGGTGCTGCGGGCCCTGTCGGGGCAGGAATTCACGGGCGAGGACGCGCTCGCCCTGCTCGCCGGCCCGGTCGGCGGCGCAGAACCCGTGGCGCTCCGGCGTCTTCGCCGTGGTCTGCGGCGCGCCGAGCTGGCGTCCGGCGGCGACCGCGACTCCGCGGAGCTCCTCCGTCTCGTGCTGGTGGGCGAGACCGACAGCACCCGCAGGGTCACGGCCAAGCTGACCGACGTCGAAGCGGCATCCCTGAACCGGGTGCTGTCCGTGCTGCGCAAGGCGAAGGTTCCCCTGGACCGCGGGCGCGGCATCGAGGACGTGCTGTGGGCGGCATGGCAGGCCACCGGACTCGAACGCCGCTGGTCGGCGGTCTCCGCCCGCGGGGGTCCGATCGGCGCACAGGCCGACCGCGACCTCGACGCCGTGGTCGCCCTGTTCGATGCCGCGGCGAGTTACGTCGACCGCCTCCCGCGCGCACAGCTCGCCGGGTTCGTCGACTACCTCACCGGGCAGGCCATTCCCACCACCCGGAACGTCTCCGCCGTCCCGGTCGACGCGGTCTCGGTGCTCAGCGCCCACTCCGCTGCCGGCCGCGAATGGGACGTCGTCGCGGTCGCGGGTGTGCAGGAAGGGCTGTGGCCCAGTCTGCGGGCTCGCGGAAGCCTGCTCGGCACCGAGGCGCTGATCGACCTGACGGCCGGAGTGTCCGACGGCAGCGAGACGGCTGCCGACTGGATGTCGCGCACCGCACCTCTCCTGGCCGAGGAACGCAGGCTCTTCCTGGTGGCGTGCAGCCGGGCGCGGCGGAGTCTGCTCGTCACCGCGGTCGACTCGGCCAGCGGCGACGCCGACCTCGTCCACTCCCGGTTCGTCGACGAACTGCTCTCCGGAGACCAGGATTCGGACGTCGTGGAGGCGGTCGTGCAGGCGGAGGATCCCGCGACCCGGGTCCTGGCCCTCCCCGCCCTGGTCGCCGAGTTGCGCAGCGTGGTCTGCGATCCGGACGTCGCGGAATCCGACCCCGCCCGGCAGGAACGCGCGGCGCGCCAACTCGCCCGGCTCGCCGACGCCGGAGTGCGTGGTGCACACCCGGACCAGTGGTACGGCACCGCCGAACCGAGCACCGGCGTGGCGTTGTGGAACGAGGAGGACGGTCCGGTGTCGTTGTCGCCGTCCACCATCGACCTGCTCAACACGTGCCCGCTGCGGTGGCTGCTCGAACGCCACGGCGGGACGGACGGCGACAACACTCACGCCATCGCCGGAACGCTCGTGCACACTCTGGTGCAGGCGCTCGCCGGGCGGATCCCGCCCGATCAGGTGGCACGCGCGCTCGAGAATGCCTGGGATTCGATCGATCTGGGATCTCAGTGGTACTCGCGGCGTGAACTCGACCGCACCCGGGACATGCTCGCCACGTTCACCGCCTGGCTCGGTAACACCCGGTCCGAACTCACCGAGGTCGGTGTCGAGGTGGCAGTCGACGGCGTCCTGGAACCGCGGGAAGAGGGTTCCCCGACGATCCGGCTGCGGGGGCGGATCGATCGGCTCGAGCGCGATGCGGAGGGCAGGCCCGTCATCGTCGACGTGAAGACCGCCCGCTCACCGGTCACCAAGGACGACGCCCAGCAGCACGCCCAGCTCGCGGCGTACCAGGTGGCGGCGGCGGTCGGCGCGATCGACGGGGAGCCGGCGTCGAAACCCGGTGGGGCGCGGCTGGTCTTCGTCGCCAAACCGCACAGGAAGGAAGGCGCGACCCAGCGGGTGCAGGCACCGCTGTCGGACGAGGACCTCGAGACGTGGCTCGCGGTCATCCACGCGGCAGCGGCGGCCACCAAGGGGCCCGAGTTCCTCGCCCGCGTCAACGACGGTTGCCGGCACTGCCCGGTGCGCACGAGTTGCCCCGCGCACGACGAGGGACGGCAGGTGACGTCGGAATGACGATCCGTATCGATCCGGTGGAACTCGCTGTCGGCCTGGGGCAGCACCCACCGACCCCGGAGCAGGCTGCCGTCATCGCGGCACCCCTCGGCCCGACCCTCGTCGTCGCGGGGGCAGGCGCGGGCAAGACCGAGACGATGGCGGCCCGCGTCGTGTGGCTGGTGGCCAACGGTGTCGTCGACCCCGAGGCGGTGCTGGGGCTGACGTTCACCCGCAAGGCGGCGCAGCAGCTCACCGCCCGGATCCGGAAACGCCTTGCCCGGCTTGCAGGTTCGGACCTGCTCCGCAGGGTCGATCCGAGCGGTGACCTGCGATCGCGAATCCTCGCGGGCGAACCGGAAGTCAGCACCTACCACTCCTACGCCGGGCGACTGCTGTCCGAGCACGGGCTCCTGCTGCCCATCGAGCCGTCGGCGACGCTCCTGTCGGAGACGGAACTGTGGCAGCTGGCGCACCGGGTGGTCAGCTCGTGGGACGGCGACCTCGACACCGACCGGAATCCGGCGTCCGTCACCGAAGCCGTGCTCGCGCTGTCCGGGCAACTGGCCGAGCATCTCGTCGAACCGGACGATCTGCGGGAGGCGCACACCGAGCTCGACAAACTCGTCCACACCCTGCCCGCCGGACCACGGCAGCGCGGCGGCCCCGGCAAGGAACTGCTCGACATCCTCGACACCCAGCACCGGCGGGTGGAACTCCTTCCACTGGTGCAGCGTCTCGCGGACACTCTGCGCCGGGAAGGTGCGCTCGACTTCGGCAGCCAGATGTCGCTGGCGGCACGGGTCGCCGCGGACCACCCCGAGGTCGGACTCGCCGAGCGCACCCGCTTCCGGGTGGTGCTGCTCGACGAGTACCAGGACACGGGACACTCGCAGCGGGTGCTGCTGTCGTCCCTGTTCGGCGGCGGTCTCGACGGCGAACTCGCGCTCACCGCGGTGGGTGACCCCATGCAGTCCATCTACGGCTGGCGTGGTGCCTCGGCGGCCAACCTGCCCCGCTTCGCGACGGATTTCCCGCTGGCGAACGGAGATCCGGCGCCGACCCTGGAACTGCTCACGAGCTGGCGTAACCCGCCGGAGGCCCTGGCGCTGGCCAACATGGCGTCGGCGTCCCTGCGCGAGCGGGGTGTGTCGGTCAGCACGCTGCGGGCACGACCACAGGCCGTCCCGGGTGATGTGCGGCTGGCCCTCACCGGTGACGTCGTGCAGGAACGCGAATGGGTCGCCGACCGCATCGCCGAACAGTACGCGGACGCCACCAGTAGGGGCGAGGATCCGCCGACCGCCGCGGTGCTGATCCGTCGCAACGCGGACGCCGCACCGATCGCGGAGGTCCTGCGGTCCCGGGGGCTGCCGGTCGAAGTGGTCGGGCTCGGCGGGCTGCTCCACACCCCCGAGGTGGCCGACGTGATCGCGATGCTCCGGGTGGTGGCCGACCCGATGGCGGGCAGTGCCGCCGTGCGGATGCTGACCGGGGCGAGATGGCAGATCGGGGCCGCCGACCTGACGGCGCTGTCGCGGCGAGCATCCGAACTGGCCATCGGAACCGGCTACGGCACCACCGGCGCCGTCACCGATTCGTCCGCTCTGGCCGACGCCGTCGGCCAGGCGTTGCCCGGTGAACACGCGGAGCAGGCCGGGCTGGCGGATGCCCTCGCGGATCCCGGCCCCGCCGAACGCTATTCGCAGGTCGGCTACGCCCGGATCACCGCCGTCGCGGCGGAGTTGGCGTCTCTGCGTGAGCGGATCGGGCAGCCACTCACCGAGCTGGTGGCCGAGGTGGAACGGGCGCTGGGTATCGGCATCGAGGCGCAGGCCCGGACACGTCGGTCGGCGCGGGGCAGTGCCGGCCGTGAACATCTCGACGCCTTCGCCGACGTCGTTGCCGGGTACGCGAGCCGCACGTCGGCCACCGTCACCGGACTGCTCGCCTTCCTGTCGGCCGGGGAGTCGGTCGAAAAAGGTTTGGCGCCGGGCGAAGTCGAGGTGGACCCGCACCGCGTCCAGGTGCTGACGGTGCACTCCGCCAAGGGGCTGGAGTGGGAAGTGGTGGCGGTACCGCACCTCACGGCAGGCGTCTTTCCGTCGCGGACGGCGTCCGGATCCTGGCTCGGTGCCGTCGGTGAACTGCCGCCCTCACTGCGCGGAGACCGTGCGCGGCCGGGGGAGTCGGCAGACGGCGTGCCCGTTCTCGAGCTCGAGAACCTGTACGACCGGAAAGACCTCGAGGAGGCCGTGAAGGCGCACAAGGCGGCGCTGGCGGCGCGCAAACTCGACGAGGACCGCCGGCTGTTCTACGTCGCACTCACCCGCACCGAACGGGTGCTGTTCGCGTCGGGTCACCACTGGGCAGAATCCGGAACCGAGCCGAAGGGTCCCTCGGAGTTCCTCACCGAACTGCGTGACACGGTGACCGACGAGGAGCACGAGGGAATCGGGATCGTCGACATCTGGGCGCCCGCACCCGAACCCGACGAGCAGAACCCGCTGACGAGTACCCCCAAGTCGGCAGTGTGGCCGCGGGATCCGCTCGGGCTCCGCCGGGAGTCGGTCGAGCGGGGCGCGGCGCTGGTCGTCGCGGCGCTGAAGCGTGCCGGCGCGCCGACACCGGCAGGCGAGGACGACGATCCCGAGAACTGGGCAGCCGACGTCGACGCGCTTCTCGCGGAGCGCGAGGCGCGGGCGAACGCACGCACCGAGGTGGTGTTGCCCGGTCAGTTGTCGGTGAGCCAGCTCGTCGAACTGGAAGCCGACCCGGACGCCCTGGCCGCCCGGCTGCGGCGTCCGCTGCCGTTCCCGCCGAATCCGCTCGCGCGTCGCGGTACCGCGTTCCACGCCTGGGTGGAGCGCCGTTTCGGGGCCACCCGGCTGCTCGACCTCGACGAGCTGCCCGGTGCCGCCGACACGGACGCGGGCCCCGACACCGATCTCGCGACCCTGCAGGATGCGTTCCTGCGCTCGTCCTGGGCCGACCGCAACCCGACCGAGGTCGAGGTGCCGTTCGAGACGTCGGTGGCGGGCACGGTGCTGCGCGGCCGGATCGACGCGGTGTTCACCGACCCCGACGGCGGGTGGACGGTGATCGACTGGAAGACCGGCGCCGAGCCGAGCGCGGCCAACGAGAAGGCCGTCGTGATGCAGCTGGCCGCGTACCGGCTGGCGTGGGCCGAACTGATGGACGTTCCGATCGAGCGGGTGCGCGCCGCGTTCCACTACGTGCGGACCGGGCGGACGATCGCGCCGGACCACCTGCCCGACGCCGACGCGCTCGCCCGTCTGCTCCGTTCCGCCGGTTCTCCCGACGAGGAGATCAGGCCTGACGCCGAGCCTTCAGCGACTCGGTGACCAACGGGATCTGCAGCGGAAGGCGCAGCAGCACACCGGCTTTCTGCACATTCGTCGTCTTGGAGCTCGTCAGCCAGTCCACTGCCATGGTGACGTTGGCGGGGAAGACGGCGACGAACAGGAGAGCAGCGAGGCCGCCACCGAGCCTGCGGGTTCGCGGCACGGCGAGCGCGGTGCCGATGGCGAGCTCGGCGACCCCCGACACGTACGTGTAGGTGCGGGCCTCGCCCGGAAGTTGGGTGGGGACCGTGGAGTCGAAGAACTTGGGGGCGACGAAGTGCATGGTGCCGGCGCCGAGCAGCAGCGCGGCAAGGCGGAGTGCGGGCTTCTGGCTCGGTCGTGGTGTGTGGCTCTCTCGTTGCATGACGTCAGCTTGCCCGAGCAACTCGGTTCGCGACAACGAGGCTCCGACGTGTCACCGATGGGACAATCGGGGTTAGGCTGCCAGCCGATGTCGGAGTTCAGTGCAACGTGGGGACGAACATATGGCCGGTAGGCTGCGTGAGAGATTGACCAGGTCGGACACCCTGACCGACCGGCCTGACTTCGCGTTGGTGGGGGTGCTCCGGATTCCGGAGCTGCAGACCAGTCCGGCGCGGGCGATCTACCGCCGCGTGGGTATCGCCCTGGCGGCGTTGATGTTGGCGGTTCTCATCGTCTACATCGACCGGGCGGGCTACCGCGACGCGCAGGACAACGAATTGTCGCTGCTCGACTGCATCTACTACGCGACGGTGTCGTTGTCCACGACGGGCTACGGCGACATCACGCCGTTCACACCGTCCGCGAGGCTCGTCAACGTTCTCCTGATCACGCCTCTTCGAATCTTCTTCCTCATCGTCCTCGTCGGTACGACTCTCTCCGCGCTCACGCAGAGCTCCCGGCAGGCGTTCAAAATCCAGCGTTGGAGGCAGCACGTGCGCAATCACACCGTGGTGATCGGCTACGGAACCAAGGGACGCACCGCGATCGACGCGATGCTCGGCGACGACGTTCCGCCGTCGGAGATCGTGGTGGTCGACACCGATCATGCGGTGCTCGACTCGGCGGCCAGCAAGGGGCTCGTCACGGTCCACGGGTCCGCCACCAAATCGGACGTGCTGCGGTTGGCGGGCGCGCAGAACGCGTCGGCGATCATCGTCGCGGCCAACCGTGACGACACCGCGGTGCTGGTGACGCTGACGGCGCGGGAGATCGCACCGAAGGCGAAGATCGTCGCGGCGATCCGCGAATCCGAGAACACGCATCTGCTCCGGCAGTCCGGCGCCGATTCGGTCGTCGTGTCGTCCGAGACCGCGGGCCGGCTCCTCGGCATCGCCACGAAGACGCCGAGCGTCGTCGAGATGATGGAGGACCTCCTGACTCCGGAGGCGGGTTTCGCGATCGCGGAGCGCCCCGTCGAGCGGGACGAGATCGGCGGCTCCCCACGTCACCTCGCGGACATCGTGCTCGGTGTGGTGCGGGACGGGCGGCTGATCCGGGTCGGCTCTCCGGAGGTCGATTCGATCGAGGAGAACGACCGACTGCTGTACATCCGTCGGGTCGCCAACTGACCGGCAGTAGTGTCGAGGGCGTGACTGAATTCCGGCTCAACGACACCCCGCTCCTGTCCCGCTCCGCTGTCGGGCGGGCCGAGGAATTGCGTTCGGACACGGACGCCCTTCGAGCGGGCTGGCGGGATGCGCTGCTGCTGCGCGTCAATCACCGCGGACAGGTGCGGGTGGGGGACGACGGCCTCGTGTTCGCGGAGGCCACCGAACTCGGCCCCGAACCGCAACGCGGGGCGGTCTTCCTCGGCATCCGCAAGGACCGGCACGTATGGGCGGTGCGGGTGCAGGCGCTGACCGGCGAGCTCGCCGATCTCCGGATTCTGGGCGGGACGCTGGACGACGCGGACGCGGGCGTACTCACCGGGGCCCTCGCGATGCTCAACTGGCACGACAGCGCAGGCTTCAGCGCGCTCGACGGCGCGCCGTCCGAACCGACGATGTCGGGGTGGTCGCGGATCTCGACGAGCACCGGGCACGAAGAATTTCCCCGCACGGATCCGGCGGTCATCTGCCTCGTGCACGACGGCGGAGACCGCGTCCTGCTGGCCCGGCAGCCCACGTGGCCTGCGCGGCGGTTCTCGATCCTGGCTGGATTCGTCGAGGCCGGTGAATCGCTGGAGACGTGCGTCATCCGGGAGATCAAGGAAGAAGTGGGTGTCGACGTTCGTGACGTGCGCTACCTGGGCAGCCAGCCGTGGCCGTTTCCCCGGTCGGTGATGATCGGGTTCGCGGCCGTCGGCGATCCCGACGCCCCGCTGACGTTCGCGGACGGCGAGATCGCCGAGGCCCGGTGGTTCACTCGGGACGAGGTGCGGACGGCACTCGAACTCGGCGACTGGGCGTCGGACACGGACGCCCCGCTGCTGCTCCCGGGCTCGATTTCCATCGCGCGGGGAATCATCGAGTCCTGGGCGGGAGCAGCGACGGAGTCCTAGGCGCCGAGGAGCTGCTTGACCTGCGCCAACGACGGGTTGGTCGCGGTGCTGCCGTCGGCGAACTTGACGGTGGGGACGACATGGTTGCCGCCGTTGACGCTGCCGACGAACTCCGCCGATGCCGGGTCGTCCTCGATGTCGATCTCCAAGTAGCCGATGCCGGATTCGTCCAGCTGGGTCTTCAGGCGCCGGCAGTAGCCGCACCAGGTGGTGGAGTAGATGGTCAGGGCGGGGGTGTCGGTAGCAGTCACGGCGGATATAACACCACGACTCCGTCGTGTGTTCCCACTGCGGTGTTCGTCCGCTTCGCGCCGTGTCGGTTGCCCCTGTCATGATGGACGCCATGTCAGCAGCCGGCGCAGCAGAGGTGACGAGTACCGGTCTCGATCCCGAACAGTCCGCAGCGGTACTCGCTCCCCGGGGCCCGGTGTGTGTGCTGGCGGGGGCCGGAACAGGGAAGACCCGGACCATCACCCGGCGTATCGCGCACCTCGTGGCCAGTGGGCACGTCGCCGCGGGGCAGGTGCTGGCGGTCACGTTCACGGCTCGCGCGGCGGGCGAGATGCGCGGCCGGCTGCGCAGCCTCGGGATCGGCGACGGGGGAGCGCAGGTTCAGGCGCGCACGTTCCACGCCGCCGCACTGCGACAGCTGAGGTACTTCTGGCCGCAGGTGATCGGCGACACGGAATGGCGGCTGCTGGACCGCAAGTTCGCGGTCGTGTCGTCCGCCGCCGGACGGGTCGGGTTGTCCACCAGCACGGAGAGCGTCCGCGACCTGGCGAGCGAGATCGAGTGGGCCAAGGCCTCGCTGATCGCGCCGGAGGACTACCCGCGTGCGGTGGCCAAGTTACGCAGGGAGGCGCCGGTCGACGCCGCGAAGGTCGCCGAGGTCTATCACGGCTACGAGCAGCTCAAGGCCCGCGGCCAGGACGGGATGCTCCTCGATTTCGACGATCTCCTGCTCCACACGGCGGCGGCGCTCGAGGAGCATTCGGCTGTCGCCGAGGAGTTCCGCGACCGGTACCGGTGCTTCGTGGTGGACGAGTACCAGGACGTCACCCCGCTACAGCAGCGTGTCCTCGACGCCTGGCTCGGGGAGCGGGACGACCTCACCGTCGTCGGTGACGCCAACCAGACCATCTACTCGTTCACCGGCGCCACACCCAACTACCTGCTCGACTTCTCGCGCCGGTTCCCCGAGGCCACCGTCGTGCGCCTCGAGCGCGACTACCGTTCGACCCCCGAGGTCGTGTCGATGGCGAACCGGGTGATCGGAGCGGCGCGCGGCAGGATCGCGGGCACCCGTCTGCAGCTGATCGGGCAACGCGACTCCGGACCGGAGCCGAGTTTCGTCGAGTTCGACGACGAGCCGGCCGAGGCCGCCGGGGTGGCGCGCACGATCAAGCGGCTCATCGCGTCCGGCACTCCGGCCGCGGAGATCGCGGTCCTGTACCGGATCAACGCCCAGTCCGAGGTGCACGAGCAGGCGCTGACGAAACTCGACATCCCGTACCAGGTCCGGGGCGGAGAGGGATTCTTCACGCGTACCGAGGTGCGTCAGGCCGTGGCGGCACTACGTCAGGCCGCAGGTCGCGACGACCTGCCGGATGCGGTCGGCGCCGACCTGGTCACGCTCGTCCGCGCGGTCCTCGTTCCGCTGGGGCTGACCGACGCGGAACCGGCGGGTGCGCAGGCTCGCGAACGGTGGTCGTCGCTGTCGGCGCTGGTCGCGCTCACCGAGGAGCAGCTGACCCAGGACCCGGAGTTGACCCTCGACGCGCTGTTGCGTGAACTGAGCCTGCGGGCCGAGGCGCGGCACCCACCCGTCGTGCAGGGTGTGACGCTCGCGTCCCTGCACGCCGCCAAGGGGCTCGAATGGGACGCCGTGTTCCTCGTCGGGCTGACCGACGGAACGCTGCCCATCCAGCACGTGCTCGGCGACTCCAATTCGGCACCGGACGAGGCCGCCGTCGAGGAGGAGCGCCGGTTGCTGTACGTCGGCGTGACCCGCGCCCGGGAGCACCTGCAGATGTCGTGGGCGCTGTCCCGGAACGAGGGCGGCCGCAAGTCGCGGCGCCGTTCGCGGTTCCTGCACGGCCTCATCCCCGAGGATTCACCTGCCTCGCGGATCGCGGCGCCCGCCAAGAGCACCAAGAAGCGTCCACGGTGCCGGCTGTGCGGAAAACAGCTGATCGGGACGACCGCGACCATGCTCGGTCGCTGTGAAGGGTGCCCGTCGAACGTCGACGTGGAACTGCTCGAATCGCTGCGGTCGTGGCGGCTCGAGAAGTCGCGGGAGCTGAAGGTTCCGGCGTACGTGGTGTTCAGCGACAACACGTTGACGGCTCTCGCCGAGCAGCGACCGCAGGACGATCGCGGGCTCGTCGCGATCCCCGGGATCGGTGCGAAGAAGCTCGAGCAGTTCGGTGAGGACGTCCTCGGTGTGATCAAGGGAAGCGGTAGTCCCTGAACGACTCCCGCGCGGTGAGTGAGTAGTGCGCATCACTGCAGGTCAAAAATAGGTTGTGCGGTTCTGGAGAATTGCCTACTGTGGTTTCAGTGCGCGGGGAGACCCGTGTGGTTCACATCGGATCGAGAAGAAATGGAGGTGGCAGTGAAATGACGAAGTACCAAGCACATGAGACGGCAGTCGCTGCTGCCTCCGCACTGTTCGGCATGAACGCGGCGGAAGCGGCACCGGCGATTGTCTGGTCGGCAGCCCGTCGTCGTCCCGCAGCAGCAGTCGAGTCCGTGTATCGGAGTTGTCGAGGAATTCCTCGGTAGGCCAACTCCCACCGTCTTTTCAAGGCCACGGACCCGCATCGCGGACCGTGGCCTTTGTAGTTCGAGCACCTTTCCCGCTCGCAGCCTCGGCTCTGGTTCGCACCCACTTCATCGAACCGAAGAATTGACCGTCGCAATGAGAGCAGAGGAGAAGGACGTGTCTACCGTGACATGCCGAGGGGTATCCGAAACCTCAACCGCCACAAGCGGATTTGTTCAGATAGTGTCCGCGCGTGGTGACCTGCCCTGCCGGGTCGATGATCCCGACCTGTGGTTTGCGGATTCTCCCACCGAGCTGGAACAGGCGAAGGCGCTGTGCGCGTCCTGCCCGATCCGCTCCCGCTGCCTCGACGCGGCCCTCGATCGGGGTGAGCCGTGGGGCGTGTGGGGTGGGGAGATCTTCGACCAGGGTGTCGTGATCGCCCGCAAGCGTCCCCGGGGACGTCCGCGCAAGACTCAGACTCTGGTCTGTGCGTAGAAACCGGTACGGGGCGGGAGAATTCGGGCGTTCGCCCGGCCACTCACACGAGTGGTCCGGGCGAACGCCCGTTCTGTGTCTTCGAGGTCAGACGGTGTCTTCGTCCTCGGGTGCAGGCTCGGCGAACCCGGGGAGCCACCGCGTGAGGATCTCCATGTACGGCGCGTACGCGTCCAGCTGAGCGCAGATTCCCACCGAGCCGACGAGAACCCGGAAGATCATCAGGTACTCCGCCGGCAGATTCAGTGCCCGGGCCGTCCGGAACTGCGCACTGTTGAAGTCGGTCGCGGAACCCGCGGCCTTCTGCAGCCAGGCACGGGTGAAGTGGAACGATTCGGTGCGTATCGGGTCGGTGACGGGACGCAGGTAGTCTGCGATCTCCTTGTCGGTGACCGTCCGGCCGGGCAGAACGAATCCGTTGGCGTGCAGCAACTCCGTCAGTTCGTCGAACTGCTCGTGGAGCGCCAGCCGGACCATGGACCCGAGCACCGGGGGAAGACCGTGCGGAAACGGTGCCGCGGCACCGAAATCGATGACACCGAGGCGGCCGTCGCTGTGCAACATGAAGTTGCCCGGATGCGGATCGCAGTGGAGCAGGCCGACGCGGGTGGGGGAGGCGAAGTGGAACTCCGCGAGCAGTGCACCCGCGGTGTTGCGTTCCTCGGGGGTGCCGTCGGCGATGATGGCCGACAGCGGCTTCGCCGACATCCACTCGGTGACCACCACCTTGGGGGCACTGGCGACCACGTGCGGAACCGCGAATTGTGGATCCCCGTCGTACACCTTGGCGAAGCGGCGCTGATTGTTCGCCTCGATCCGGTAGTCGAGTTCTTCCTCGGTGCGGGCCGTGAACTCGTCGATGACCGGGCGCACGTCGACGCCGGGCATGACCGAGGCGAACAGTCCCGCGAACCGGCCGAGCGTCTTCAGGTCGGCGCGCAGCGCCTCGTCGGCGCCGGGGTACTGAACCTTGACGGCCACGTCGCGACCGTCGGCCCACAAGGCGCGGTGCACCTGGCCGATGCTGGCCGATGCGGTCGGGGTGTCGTCGAACGACTGGAACCGGTCACGCCACTTGGTGCCCAGCTGCTGGTCGAGCATTCTGTGGACGGCCCGCGCGGGCAGGGGAGGCGCCTGCGCCTGCAGCTTGTTCAGCGATTCACGGTAGGGTTCCGCGAACTCCTCGGGGATCGCCGCCTCCATGACGCTGAGCGCCTGCCCCAGTTTCATGGCGCCGCCCTTGAGTTCGCCGAGGACCGCGAACAATTGCTCGGCGGCCTTCGCGCTCAGCTGGGCGTCGATCTCGTCCTTGTCACCGCCGGTCAGCTTCCGGCCGAAGCCCATCGCGGCACGCCCCGCGATCCCCAACGGGATGCTCGCGAGTTTGGCGGTGCGGGCGGAACTCCTGCGGGGGATGTCGGACACCCCACCATCATGCATCATGACCGAAGCCGGTTCGATTCGCCCACGGCGGGTGCCAGATACGTGCAGCTGCAGCTCGCCTGCCGTGGCCAGCGCCGGGTCGATAGCCGGTGCGCGCCGAGATCGATCTCGAGCGTCGCGTCGAGGCTGCTGGGCGGCGCGCCTCGCGGAGCGGCCAAGACGGCTTCGAGTTGGCCGAGGGCGACTGCTGCCGTGGCCATGATCACGGCGGGGCTCGCGTGCCCGACCGTCCCGAGGAGCTGAGCGGACAGGTGCGGCCAGTCCTCGTCGTACGCGGCACGGAGGAGGTCGGCGCACCGTAGGCAACTGGTGTGGCCCGGGAGCACCAGAGGGCCGACCACACCGCGGCCGTCACGCAGCCGGACCTGCAGGTGCGGTATGCCGTTCTGGACCAGATCCGCGACGAGCCGAGGTTCTGCCACCAGATCGTCCGCGAGTACGACGCACAGAACGTTCCACCGCCGGACGTCGCTGTCGGCGGAATAGCGGAAGGAGCGGGAGACCCGGATACCGCCGTCCGTGAGCCCGGCCGACACCGCATCCGACAGCGGGCCGCGCCCGTGCACGCGAATCGGGATCGTGTCCGCGACGGGGGACGTGCCTGCGACATCGATCAGACCGGCCCGGTCGAGGTCGCCGAGCAGTTTCGACACGTCTGTGGGCGCCAGGCCGTACCCGACGGCGGTCCACAGGATGTGCGGCCGCGAGTTCTTGCCGTCGAGCAGTCGGACGACGGCCAGGAGTTGCTCGGTCCGGACCCCGGGCGGCGGGGCGAGTACGAGCGCGCGTTCGGGATCCCAGCCGAACTGCACCCGCCCGTCGGGGCGGACGAGTACGGCGATCCGGGGATCGAGAGTGACACCGACGTGCGGTGTGGGCTGGATGGTCACACGCTGAGGATCGCAGGCCACGACCGGGCATCAGCGCCGAAAACGCGGGTTGTCCACAGGCCGAAACATGCCTCGACCTGCAGACTTCCCGCTATCGAAAATTGGTGGGATCGGAAGGTCAGGACTCGGACTCGTCGTCTTTGCCGGACTTGCCGCGTTCGGCTTCCTCGGCCCGCTCGCGCGCCTCGGTTGCCTCCAGCTGTGCCATCGGATTGTCGAAGTCGCCGCCGTCGCCGCCGCCTAGCACACGTTCGACGAACGCATCCGGGCTGTCGAGATCGGATGAGTCGGGCAACAGGTCGGGGTGGGCCCACACACCGTCACGGGCATCGACGGTCGACTCGGACGTGAGGCGAGTCCACAGCTGCGCGGCCTCCCGGACCTTGCGAGGACGCAGTTCGAGTCCGACGAGCGTCGCGAACGTCTGCTCGGCGGGTCCACCGGTCGCACGCCTGCGGCGCAGCGTCTCGCTGAGGGCCGCGACGCCGGGGAGTCGGTCGTTCAGTGCCGACGCGACGACGACCTCGACCCAGCCCTCGATGAGGGCGAGCAGCGTCTCGAGTCGCTCGAGAGCCTGCTTCTGCTCGGGTGTGGTCTGCGGTTCGAATGCGCCCTGCTGCAGGATGTTCTCGAGCTGCGACGGATCGGTCAGTGCAGACGGGTCGAGTCCCTTCGCCATGTCCTCGATGGCCGAGAAGTCCATCGTGATGCCGCGGGCGTACTCCTCGACGGTGGCGAGAAGACGCTGACGCAGCCACGGGACGTGGCTGTACAGGCGCTGGTAGGCGGCCTCCCGTGCGGCGAGGAAGACGAGGATCTCGCGGTAGGGCTGTTCGAGGCCCTTGCTGAACCGCTCCACCGCGGCGGGGAGCAGTGCGCCAGTGCCTGCCGGACCGAGGGGGAGACCGATGTCGGTGGAGGTGAGCACCTCCTTGGACAGCTGCCCCAGGGCCTGGCCGAGCTGGGAGCCGAACGCGAGGCCACCCATCTGGCTCATCATGCCGATCATCGGGCCTGCCATCTGCTGCGCTTCCTCGGGCAGCCCCTGCACCCACATGCCGGACACCTTCTCCGCGACCGGGTCGCACAGCCGCTTCCAGGTGTCGAGAGTGTTGTCGAGCCAGTCGTTGGGCGTCCACGCGACGGTCTTCGTTGCGCCCGCGGGCAGCGTCGTCGCGGCATCGAGCCACAGTTCCGCGAGCCGTGAGGCATCGGCGATCGCCTCGGAGTTGCCCTGGGTGATGGGAGCGACGGACCCCATCTGCTGGCGCGCGAGCTTCTTCGCGATCTCGTAGTTGACCGGGCCGGTCTGCTCACCGGAGCCCATCGACGTGCCCATCCCGCTCAGCATCTGGCCGAACTGGGTCAGCATCTGGCCGAGGGCGGCCGGGTCGAAGCCCCCGGCGGGGAAACCACCCGCCCCGAAACCGAAGTCGTCGGAACCGCCCGCGTTCTTGTCGCGGTCGGGCCCGTTCTGATCCCCCGTGTTCTTGTCACGATCGGGATCGTCGTCGGGTTTGGAGAAGCCGAAGGGCGGATTGCTCATGACTCAACGGTACAAGGCGCGTGGTTCCGTGGTGTCCACCTCGTCACGCTGACGGCGAACACGCGGACGGCCGACAACGGTGTCCACGTGTTCGCGCTCTACGCTGGTCCAGGTGAATCGACGGATCGTGACGCTTCTGGCTGCGCTGGCCCCGATCGTGGTACTCGGAATTCTCGGCACGGTGATCACGGTGCCGTACGTGGCCCTCGGGCCGGGACCCACGTTCAACACACTCGGCGAAGTGGGGGGTGAGGAAGTCGTCGCCATCGAGGGAACGGAGGTCGACGACACCACCGGCCACCTCAACATGACGACGGTCGCCGTGCGCGACGACCTCAACGTGTTCGAAGCGTTCGGGTTGTGGGCCAGTGGGCGTCAGGGCATCGTCCCCCGCGAAGAGGTGTACCCGCCGGACAAGTCGAAGGACGAGGTCAAACAGGAGAACGACGCCGACTTCCAGCAGTCGGAGGACAGCGCCGAACTCGCGGCGCTCCACTTCCTGGGTAAGCCGGTGGACCTGCGGATCGCCAAGGTCGGTGAGGACGGACCGTCCCAGGGACTGCTGCGCGAGGGCGACGTAATGGTGAGTGTCGACGGAAAGCCGGTCTCGACGGTCGGTGGCGTGCAGGAGGCGGTGGCCGATGTGCCCCCGAACACGGAGGTGCCGATCGTGATCCGGCGCGACGGCGCCGAGACGACGGTGCGGGTGGTGCTCGGCGCACGCCCGGACGACGAGTCCAAGGGCTACCTGGGGATCACTCCCGAGGAGATCCCGGACGTCCCGTTCACGATCGACTTCAACCTCGCCGACGTGGGCGGCCCCTCGGCAGGGCTCATGTTCACCCTCGCCGTGATCGACAAACTCAGCCCGGGCGAACTCAACGGCGGCAAGTTCGTCGCCGGCACCGGCACGATCGACTCCGACGGCGACGTCGGCCCCATCGGCGGCATCAAGTACAAGTTGATCGCCGCGGAGGAGGCGGGCGCCGAGACGTTCCTCGTGCCGGCGAAGAACTGCGACGAGGCACGCCAGGGTGCGCCCGACGGGCTCCGGCTGGTGAAGGTCGAGAACCTCGACGGCGCCGTCGACGCGCTCGAGGCGATCAATACCGGAGCCGACGCGCCGCACTGCTGAGCGGTCAGTCCTCCTCGGTCGCGTCGAGGGTGGCGTACAACGCGCTGATGAGATTCGGCGCCAGATCCTCGTAGGTGAGCAGTTCGATCCCGGCGTACGGGTCGGCGTCCTCGTCGGGGCGCAACTGCATCAGGCACAACGACGGTCCGTCGCGCAGCACGGCGGCGATCAACCGGGCGGACCGGCGGTCGGGATGCGACTCGGCCGCGGCCCGCGCGGCGTCGTCGGCGGCGTCGCGATCGGACAGCAGGGGGACGAGCGCGTCGTCGAGGTCGGACTCCGCCTCGGGCGGCAGAACGACGATCTCCTGCACGAGGGCGCACCCCACCACGGACTCCGGCCAGCTGGTGGTGGCGAGGAACTCGTCGAGTGCGCGCGACCCGCCGTCGATGTCGTCGGGGAACGGATCCTGTTCCACCGGGGTCAATTCCGAGCCGTCGGCGAGCTGGTCGAGCAGGCTCGGTTCGGCGGCCGCGAGCAGTTCGGTCGGGACGAGTGCGAACATCTGGGGCGGCTGATCCCACCCTCCGGCATCGACGAATTCGACCACCTCGCGCACACAGCGGGCGAGGGCGTCCGTCTCTCTGTTCACATTCTCTTCACTCACGAGACCCATCTTCGCACCCCCGGCACAGGACCGACGGCCGCATCTCCCGGTTGTTACGTAGAGTGGGACGAAACGGTCACGCCCTTGCTGTTCGGGTGTGGACGAACGAACGGTGCAGTTGATCGCGGCGCGACAGCGTCGCCGAGTTCTTGGAGTGTGGCACGTGGGCATGCGGCCCCCCGCAGGTTTACCGTCGTTGTCCAAACGCAGCCGAGTGCTGCTGGTGCTGGCGCTTGTCGTCGCGGCCCTGTTGCTGGTGGGTCCTCGGCTCATCAGTACCTACACGGACTGGTTGTGGTTCGGTGAGGTCGGATTCCGGGGTGTGTTCACCACGGTCCTGATCACCCGTCTGCTCCTCTTCCTCGTAGTCGGTGTCGTGGTCGGCGGAATCGTCTGGCTGGCACTGCTGCTCGCCTACCGTTCGCGGCCGGTTTTCGTCCCGGTGTCGGGTCCCAACGATCCAGTGGCGCGGTACCGCACCACGGTGATGACTCGGCTGCGCCTGTTCGGCCTTGCCATTCCGATCGCGGTGGGGCTGCTCGCCGGGCTCATCGCCCAGTCCAGCTGGGTGACGGTGCAGCTGTTCGTCAACGGCGGCGCGTTCGGCGTCGCCGATCCCGAGTTCGGCCTCGACGTCGGCTTCTACACCTTCGATCTGCCGTTCTACCGTTTCGTCCTCAACTGGCTGTTCGTCGCGGTTCTGCTGGCGTTCTTCGCGAGCCTGGTGACGCACTACATCTTCGGCGGGCTGAAACTGGCGGGCCGGGGCGGGGCACTGACCAATGCGGCGCGAGTCCAGTTGGCGGTGCTCGCGGGAACGTTCATTCTCCTCAAGGCCGTCGCGTACTGGTTCGACCGTTACTCGCTGCTGTCGAGCAGCCGCAAGGAACCCACGTTCACCGGTGGTAGCTACACGGACATGAATGCGGTGCTGCAGGCGAAGCTGATCCTGCTGGCCATCGCGGTCATCTGCGCGGGCGCCTTCTTCGCGGCGATCTTCCTGCGCGATCTGCGGATTCCCGCAATGGCGACAGCGCTTCTCGTGCTCTCCTCCATCCTGGTCGGCGCGGTGTGGCCGCTCGTGGTCGAGCAGTTCTCGGTGCGTCCCAACGCCGCCGACAAGGAGAGCGCGTACATCGAGCGGAACATCGCTGCCACGCGGCAGGCGTACGGCATTACCGACGACAAGGTCGAGTACCAGGACTATCAGGGGTATGGCACGAAGCCGCCGCGGGACGTGCCTGCCGACGTCATGACGATCGAGAACACGCGACTGCTCGATCCGAACATCCTGTCGCGGACGTTCACCCAGCAGCAACAGTTGAAGAACTTCTACGGCTTCCCGCCGACGCTCGACATCGACCGGTACGACATCGACGGGCAGTTGCGTGACTACATCGTCGCGGCCCGCGAGTTGTCGTCCAAGAGCCTGACGGGTAACCAGACGGATTGGATCAACAAGCACACCGTCTACACGCACGGCAACGGACTGGTCGCAGCCCCCGCGAACCGGGTGAACGCCGCTGCCGGCGAGTCCGCGGAGGAAGCCGCCAACAGCAACAGTGGTTACCCCGTCTACATGGTCAGCGACATCGCCTCGCAGGAGGCAGGTAATCAGGTCATTCCGGTCCAGCAGCCGCGCATCTATTACGGCGAGGTCATCGCCGACACGGACGCCGACTACGCGATCGTCGGCGGATCCGGAGGTTCGGACCCGCGCGAGTACGACACCGACACCTCGCGCTACACGTACACCGGTTCCGGGGGTGTGCCGATCGGCAACTGGTTCAACCGGCTGGCGTTCGCGGCCAAGTACACCGAGCGCAACATCCTGTTCTCCGGTGCCATCGGTTCGGATTCCAAGATCATCTACAACCGGGACCCACGGGACAGGGTCACGCACGTGGCCCCGTGGCTGACCGCGGACGGCGACTCGTACCCGGCCGTCGTCGACGGCAAGGTCGTGTGGATCGTGGATGCCTACACCACGTTGCAGGACTACCCGTACGCCCAGCGCAGTTCGCTCGACGGACTCGTCGAGGACAGCATCGACCAGAACACCGGCCGCCTGCTGCCCCGTAAGGAGGTGTCCTACATCCGCAACTCGGTGAAGGCCACCGTCGATGCGTACGACGGCACCGTGAAGCTCTACCAGGTGGATCAGAACGATCCGGTGCTCGACGCATGGATGGGTGTGTTCCCGGATGCGGTTCAGCCGGCGGATTCGATTCCCGACGAACTGCGAGCGCACTTCCGCTATCCCGAGGACCTGTTCAAGGTGCAGCGCGAGATGCTCGCCAAGTACCACGTGGACGATCCCAAGGAGTTCTTCACCAACAACGCGTTCTGGTCGGTGCCGAGCGATCCCACGATCGACACGAGCGCGAACCAGCCGCCGTACTACGTGCTGGTCGGTGATCCCGAGACCGGGAAACCGTCGTTCAATCTGACCAGCGCGATGGTCGGTTACAGTCGCGAATTCTTGTCCGCATATCTGTCGGTGAAATCGGATCCGGAGAATTACGGCAAGTTCACGGTGCTCCAGTTGCCGACGGACACGCAGACCCAGGGTCCGCAGCAGACGCAGAACTCGATGATCTCGGATCCACGGGTGGCGTCGGAGAGAACCCTGCTCGAGAGATCGAACAAGATTCAGTACGGCAACCTGCTGACCTTGCCGATCGCGGACGGCGGCATCCTCTACGTCGAACCGATGTATACCGAGCGAAGTTCGACGGGTCCGAACACGTCGACGTTCCCGCAGCTGTCGCGAGTGCTGGTGAGCTACCGCGAGCCGCCGCCGAGTAACAGTGTGCGCGTCGGGTACGCCCCGACGTTGGCGCAGGCGCTCGACCAGGTGTTCGGTGCCGGCACAGGCTCGGTGGCGACGGCACCCAGTGCGGAAGAGGGGACACCTCCGGAGACCGGCACCACGCCGCCGGTCGATCAGGGTGCGGCACCGGCGCCGACCGCCCCGGCGACGCCGCCGTCCGGCACGGATGTCTCGGCGGCCGTGGCGGAGTTGGACGCGTCGCTCGACGCCTTGACGTCGGCGCAGCGCAGCGGTGACTTCGCGGCGTACGGCGCAGCCCTTGCCCGCGTCCAGAAGGCGGTCGCCGCGTACGAGGCGATCCCGAAGTAGAGGCGCTTCAACGCAGAACGAGGCCCTGTCATCCGAACCGGATGACAGGGCCTCGTCGTATCTGATCGGAAGATCAGCGCAGTGCGTCGACCAACTGCGGGTTGGCGTCCACCAGCTGCTGGAACTGCTGTCCGTAGCCGTTCTGATCCGCGACCTGACGCGCGGCGTCGAGCGCCTGCTGTGCGGCGGGCTGGACCGGGGCGGGTGCCTGGACCTGAGCCGGAGCCGCGGGGGCGGGAGCCGGGGTGGGCTCCGGAGCGGGTGCGGGAGCCTCGGCGACGTCGCCGCCACCGGTGGACAGGTACTGACCGCACACCGGCCATGCACCCTGGCCCTGGGTCGCGAGAACGTTCTCGGCGACGCGGACCTGCTCGGCCTTGCTGGCGCTCGATGCCGAGCCGGTGCCGCCGTTGGCCTCCCAGGTGCTCTGCGAGAACTGCAGACCACCGTAGTAGCCGTTTCCGGTGTTGATTCCCCAGTTGCCGCCGCTCTCGCACTGGGCGACGCCGTCCCAGTTGTGGGAAGCGGCGGAGGCGGTGCCGGTGCTCAGTCCGAGCGGGACGGCGACGACGGCTCCGGTGACGGCGATCCAGCCGAGGGCACGCTTGCTGATGCTGTGATTGGTCATGCGGGGTCAATCCTCTCCGCGCTTGCTGGCGTGGCCGGCCTGCGGGTGACGACGTCTGCGTCGTCACGCCGGGCTGCGATTCTGTGCCGCGTCCCTGCCCCTCGAAGGTTTCGGGGATTCCGAACCCGCGGGGCAGAGCTAGCAGCGGCGGGCCGGCTTTCGCCCGGTTGTTTCGGGCCGAGAGCGACCGTACGGGAGCTTCGGCCGCAGTTCACCTGGCGAAAATGGTGGACAGCTGTCTGGCGCCGAAGGCGAATTCACCCTGTCTGTGCAGGTCAGTCCGCCTCGATATCGTTTCGGAGTCTATTCGTTACCCCGCTGTTATGTGTCGCGGATCACCACTATTTTGTGCAGCGGCTCACGTCGAAATGGCAGGAAATCGGGTCCCGGTGGTGTATTGCGAGGCCACGCGATGCAGGAGTGCCCCGCGCGCAGTCGTGCTGCGTGCGGGGCACTCCCGAAAATGTGCTGCGGATCAGAGGTACTGTCCGCAGACCGGCCAGGCGCCGGGGCCCTGGGTCGCCAGGACGTTCTCGGCGACGCGGATCTGCTCCTCGCGCGAGGCGTTGGCCGGCGAGCCGCTGCCGCCGTTCGCTGCCCAGGTGCTGTCGGTGAACTGCAGACCGCCCGAGAAGCCGTTTCCGGTGTCGGCGCCCCAGTTGCCGCTGCTCTCACACGCTGCGACGGCGTCCCAGTCTCCGGAAGCAGCCGATGCGGTGCCGGTGCTCAGACCGAGCGGCACTCCGATGACTGCTCCGGTGAGTGCAATTGCGCCCATGGTCCGCTTGACGATGCTGGAATTGGTCATGTGGTTGATTCCTCTCCGCGCCTGCTGACGAGGTTGTGGTGTGCGGTAACGGCTGGTGTGCCGACCCGGTGGTCGATCTGTCCTCGTCCCTGCCCCTCGAGGTGTCGGGATTCCGAATCCCGCGGGGGCAGGTCGAGCTGCGGCGGGTCGGCGTTGCCCGGTAGTTTCGGGCTGGCAACGAACGTACGCGGTGATCACGGAATGGTCACGGGTCGATTTTCTGTGACGGGCGTCCAAATACTGGGACGAACGACCGGTGTTTTCCCAGGTCGTCCTTGAAATTTGAGGTTTCGGCAGCGTTACAGATTTCGCCTAGAATGTGACGAGCATCATAACTTTTAGGTAACAGATGTGACTCGAGTGGTGCTGAAAGGTTGCTACTCGGACTCTTTCCGGGCGATTTGCAATCCGTTCGTTCGCTCGTGTAACTTTGTTCATGCAACGCGGGGTGGAGCAGCTCGGTAGCTCGCTGGGCTCATAACCCAGAGGTCGCAGGTTCAAATCCTGTCCCCGCTACCACCGAAGAACCGGTGTCCTGGATTCCAGGACACCGGTTCTTTTTTGTCTCCGCTCGCCCCCGGTCGAGGGGGCGGTTCTCACATACGCGTCGTCCGTATCAGCAATCCCGCCACATGTGCGCACGCTGCTGCCCGCGCCCCGACCGCATCTCCGGACTCGATGGCCCCGACGATCCGCTCGTGTTCGGTGACGGCGAGTCTCCGATTCAGATCCGCACTCCACATGTCCGACCGGTACAGGTGCGATTGCCCGTCCAACCGCAGGAGGGCTTCGCTCAGCGGCTTGTTGCGGGCGGTTTCCCGGATGAGGGTGTGGAATTCGAGGTCGAGCCGTGAATCGCGACGCTGATCGGCGGGACCGTCCAGCAGTTCACGTTGGACCTGCACCATCTTCTTCAATTGCTGCACCGTCTCATGGGTGGCAGCGGCAGTCGCGTGAAATGCAGCCAGTCCGTCGAGTACCTCGCGGACCTCGAAGACGGCGCGGATCGAGTCCGCGTCGAGCGAATCGACCTTGGCGCCCGCGTTGCGGGTGTAGACGGCGATGCCCTCGTAGATGAGTTGCTGCACGGCCTCCCGGACGGGGGTGCGGCTGACGTTGAGTTTCGCGGCCAGCGCCGGAACGCTGAGGGGCGTGCCGGGGGGCAGTTCGCCGGAGAAGATCTGTTCACGAAGAGTGTCGTGAACGGATTCGGTGAGCAGGGCTCGTTCCGTGTGTGTCATCGATCCTTCCGAACCCTTCCCTCGGGGCGGGTCGTGACCTCGCCGCCCGGCCCGGCTCCTGCGTCGACTCTATTCGATCGCCGGCGGGAGGGCCTCCCACCGGCTGATCCCGCTAGTGGGCGGACCGCACCCGTGCGGCTTCGCGAAGTGCCGCAGCCGGTTTGACGCCTGCCTTCAATCCGGCGACCTTGGCCGCGATGTTCTCCGCGACCGTGATCGGCGGGTATCCCGGCTCCCCGTCGACGAGCGTGCCGGGGAGCGGTGCGATCACGGCGTCGTGGTTCCCGTCGAAGAAGAACGCCGCGGATCGCCGGCGAATGATCTGTCCGTCGGTGATGGGCGGATTCACCCGGTGCACGGTCGAGCGCCACCGGTCGTTGGTCCACCGGGCCATGGCGTCGCCGAGGTTGATCAGCAACGCGTCGTCGGCGGGCTGCGTATCGTGCCACGTGTTGTCGGAGCCGAGGACCTGCAGGCCGGGAACCTGATCGGTCCAGAGAATCGTGAGAATTCCGAAGTCGGTGTGTGCGCCCATGCCGGTGGCATCGCCGTCGAATGCGGCCTCGCCCTCGGGGAGCGCATAGTTGTTCATCTTCAATGCATTGATCGAATGGTCGACCATCGCGTCGAAGTATCCCGGTTCCACCCGAAGGGCATCGGCGAACGCGGCCAGGAGAATTCGTGCAAGTACCTGGGCGCGCGCGAAGTATTCCTCCACGCTGCTGCGGAACGCCGGGGCGTCCTCCGGCCAGGTGTTGGTGGCGTAGCTGGTCTCGGGGAGTTCGAGTTCGGGGTACTCGGTGGTCTCGGTCCCGACGATGAAGGCCTCGTAGAAGTCGTTCATCATGTTCGCGGACTCCACCCCGAGACTCATGCTCAGGGACTCGGACGCGGGCGGCGAGTACCCACGGTTCTCGGCGGAGGAGCGCCGGTACTTCTTCTTGGTCTCGAGCGGGAGTCCGAAGAATTCGTCGAGCGCACTGGTGAGGCGGTCGACCGTCGCTCCGGGAATCCGGTGACCGACGATCTGGACGAAGCCGACCTCACGGCACGCGGTGTCGAGTTCCGCTGCCACACGAGCGCATTCGGCGCTGTTGTGGGCGCGCGCTCCCTCGGCGAGATACGGGCTGATGTCGACGGTCGGGACGATTAACGGGGAAGTGGGCATGACGGCCTTTCGGGGAAGCGGTGGTCAGGACTTGTGGCCGGACGCGTGCCAGCTGCCGACGAGCAGTCGGGACAGGATGCCGAACGCGGAGAACACGGCGACGCCGAAGACTGATGCGATCACGATCGCGGCGATGAGATCCTCGGATTGGAGCCGGCTGCGGAACACGTCGAGAAGCGTGCCGATGCCGGGCTCGCCCTTGGCGAAGAACATGTCTCCGATGATCGCGCCGACGACGACGAGGCCGGACGCGGTGCGGATGCCGGCGAGGACGGCGGGCAGTGCCGCGCGAAGTTCCAGTTTTACCAGGCGATCCCATCGGGATGCCCGGCCGAGTGTGAACAGTTCGTGCAGGCCGCGGTCGACGGACTGGAGTCCGAAGTGAGTGTTGGTGATGATGGGAAAGGCCGCGATGAGGACGCACACGAGTGTGCGGGCCGTCATTCCGTAACCGAACCAGAGGCCGATCAGCGGGACGATCGCGAGGATCGGAATCACCTGGAGCACCACGGCGTAGGGGTAGATGATCCGTTCGATCCACTTCGCGCGGCTCATCAAGACTCCGGTACCGACTCCGACGAGCACGGCCACGACGAAGCCGACCAGCGCGACGCGGGCAGTGACGGCGAGCGCCTCGAGCATCGGGGACAGGTGTTTCCAGTCCAGGAGCGACTGCGTGAGAACACGATTCGGCGGAGGAAGGAGGAATTGCCGTTCGGGGGAGAGGACGAACCAGCTCACCGCGGACCACAGTGCGAGTGCTCCTGCCAGCGACAGCACGGGAAACAGCAGGCCCGTGGCCACCGTGACCGTTCGCGGTCGCCGCGCCTGCGAGCCCGTGTCCGTCACGGCCGGGGTCCGCGCGGTCGCGACAGGAAGGGGCAGGACGGCAGGTGCTTCGGTCATCGTGTGCTCCCGTGCAGGCAGGTCGAGATCTGGGCGACGTACTCGGTGTATTTCGGGTCGAATCGCAGTTGGGGGCTTCGCGGGTGAGGGAAGTCGATGTCGACGACCGAGGCGATCCGTCCGGGCCGCGCGGTCATGACGACGACCCGGTTGGCGAGGTACACCGCTTCCGACACCGAGTGGGTGATGAACATCGACGTGAACCCCCGGTTGCTGTACAGCCGGTGGAGTTCGACCTGCATGTCGAGCCTGGTCATCTCGTCGAGGGCCCCGAACGGCTCGTCGAGGAGCATCACCTCGGGTGCGAGCGTGAGGGCGCGGGCGAGGGAGACGCGCATCTTCATTCCGCCGGACAGGGACCGGGGTAGCTGGTCGGCGAAACCGTCCAGCCCGACGGCGGTGACGGCCTCGGCCGCGCGTGCCTTCCGGACCGCCGCGTCGCCCCGGCCGAGTTCGGCCGAGAGTTCCACGTTGGCGCGCACGCTCCGCCAGGGCAGCAGTGTGGGTTCCTGAAAGATGAACCCGACGGAGTCGGTGGCCAGGGTCACGGATCCTTCGGTCGGACGTTCCAGTCCCGCGGCCATTCTCAGCAGTGTCGACTTCCCGCAGCCCGAAGGTCCGACGACGGCGACGAAGTCGCCGCGGTGAACGTCGAGGTCGATGCCGTCCAGTGCGACGGTTCCCGTGTCGAACCGTTTGACGACGCTGCTGAAGGCGATCGCGACGTCGTGTGTGAGCCTGCGGGCGTCGACGTCCCGCGTCGTGTCGGCGAGTCTCATCCCAACCTCCAGTGACTAATGCATGCAACGAATCGGTCCTTTCGATAGGAATAGTCTCGATTACATGTATGTCTTGCGGGTTGCGAAGTGTGAACACCCGGTGACATGTGGCCGATCCTGCGCAGAACGTCGAGTAGGTGGCGTGATAGCGAGCACCAAGGCGGTCGTTCACGTGACCGAAACAAAATCGATATTGCATGTAATCAGTTCGCGTGCACACTGGGCGCACCGGCCGCCGACGCGTCGAGCCGGCACCGAATTCCCTTGGTCGTCACGAGTGTTCGCCGCACCTCCGCGGTGCCGGCGACCACCGTCATCGATTGTGTTCGCGAGGAGAACAATGAACCGCAACATCAGGACCCTCCGGCAGGCGGGCATGTCCGCCGTCGTGCTGGCCGCACTCGGCCTCTCGGCGTGCAGCTCGGCCGACGGCGGCAGCGCCGCCGGGATCACCCTCGAACCCGCCGCCGAATCGCAGACTCTCGCCGGGGTGTGCCCGGAAAACGTCGTGGTCCAGTTGCAGTGGCAGCCGCAGTCGGACATGGGCGGGTTGTTCCGGATGCTCGGCGCCGGATACGCCGTCGACGCCGACGAGAAGTCCGTGACCGGACCGCTGGTGGCCGGCGGTAAGGACACGGGTGTGGATCTGACACTCCGCGCCGGCGGTCCGGCGATCGGCTTCCAGTCGGTGACGTCGCAGATGTACGTGGACGATTCGATCGCACTCGGCGTTGTCCACGGGGATCAGGTGATCGCCGCCGCCGCGAGCCAACCGGTCGTGGCGGTGACGCCGCTGCTGAATTACAGCCCGGCGATCCTGATGTGGGATGCGCAGACCCACCCGGACTGGCGGACCGTGGCCGACATCGGGCAGTCCGATGCCTTCGTGGTGGTCTCGAAGGAACAGCTGTTCCCCCAGTGGCTGGTGGCCCGGGGTCTGCTGAAGGAGTCCCAGATCGACACGAGTTACGACGGCGCGCCCTCCCGGTTCGTCGGGGATCCCGCGATCGCGCAACAGGGTTTCGCGAACTCGGAGCCGTTCACCTACGAGTACGAGACTCCCGCCTGGGACAAGCCGGTCGCCTACGACCTCCTGAAGGACTCGGGCTTCGACATCTACGCGTCCAACATCTCCGTTCGCGCGGACAAGCTGGAGTCTCTGACGCCGTGCCTGCAGAAACTGGTGCCGATCATCCAGCAGTCCACCGCCGATTACATCACCGCTCCCGGGGTCACCAACGAGGCCATCGTGGACGTCGTGTCCCGGGACTCCTCGTTCTCGCCCTACTCCGAGGGCGAGGCGGAGTTCAGTGCCCAACTGCTGAAGGACGAAGGGCTGATCGCGAACGAGGCCGACGGATCGGTCGGAACGTACGACATGGCGCGAGTGCAGGGGACGGTCGACGAACTGAAACCGATCCTCGTTGCCGGGGGTGCCGCGATCCCGGATTCGCTGACGGCGGAACAGATCTACACGAACCGGTTCACCGATGCCGCGATCGGGATCAGCTCTCCGTGACGTCCATCTCGATCAGGACGCGACGCAGCAACTTGCCCGTCGCGTTGCGGGGGAGTTCCTCGATGAAGATGATCTCGCGGGGCACCTTGTACCGCGCCAGGTTCGACTTGACGTGGGCCTTCAACTCGTCGGCGTCCTTCGCGGACCCCGGACCGGGTACCACGAAAGCCCTGAGGCGATGGCCGAATTCGGAGTCCTCGACACCGATCACAGCAGCCTCGAGCACGTCCTCGCGGTCGGCGAGCAGGTTCTCGACCTCGAGGGGGTAGACGTTCTCGCCGCCGGAGACGATCATGTCGTCGTCCCGGCCGTCCACGAAGAGGAGGCCGTTGCGGTCGAAGTGGCCGACGTCGCCGGTGGACAGCAGACCGTTGATGCGCTCCTTGTCGCGACCGTCGGTGTAGCCGGCGAAGCTGAGACCGCTGGCGACGAAGATTCGTCCGACGGTCTCGGGTTCGGTGATCCGTTGACCCGACTCGTCGTAGAGTTCCACGTGGCAGGTGACGGGTGCCCTCCCCGCGGTGCCCGGCGCCAGCGCGAGGTCGGCCGGAGTCGCGACGGTGGCGACGGCGACCTCGGTCGAGCCGTACAGGTTGTGGAGCACCTCGCCGAAGGCGGCGGTGGTGCGCTTGCAGAGGTCGGGGGAGAGTGCGGACCCGGCCGCGAAGATGATCTTCAGGCTCGACGTGTCGTACTTGGCCAGGGTCTCGGGCCCGAGGTCGATGATGCGCTGCAGCATGGTGGGAACAACGACCAGTGTGTCGCAACGGTGCTTCTCGACCAGGCGGATCGTGTTCTCCGGGTCGAACTTGCGATGCATCACCACGGTCTGGCCCAGCGCCAGCGCGAGCGCGAACTGGGAGACTCCCGTCCCGTGGAAGGCGGGGGCCGCCATCATCATCGTCTGCCCGCGTCGCAGCGGAACCCGGTCGAGGAACTGGGCCGACGCGAGCGGCGACGTGTGTCCGCGGGGAGCGCCCTTCGGTGTGCCCGTGGTGCCGCTGGTGAGGAGGACGAATCCGCCCTGCGTGGACGGCGCGGGGAGCGAACTGCGGTCTCTGCCCTCCATCACGTCGTCGAGTGTGCGGACCTGGGATGTCGAATCGTCCTCCACCCAGGAGCGATAGGCGATGACCTCGTCCGGGAGGGCCTCGGCGACCGCGTGGAACTCGTCGTCGTACACGAACGCCTGAACCTGTTCGCGGGCGGCGACGTCCACGAGTTGCGGCCGGGCGAACCCGGTGTTCATCAGCACCAGCTTGGTGCCGTTCTTGGCGGCGGCGAGCATCGTGAGGACCAGGCCGCGATGATTGCGGCACATGCATCCCATGACCGAACCGGGAGTGATGCCGTCGGCCTGCCAGGCCCGCACCAGGGCGTTGGACTGCTCCTCGATGTCGGTGTAGGTGAGCGGGCCGCGCTCGTCGATCAGGGCCACCGCATCCAGCCCGGCCTCGGCATTCGCGTGGACGGGCCCGGCGAACGGACCGAACTTCCGCACGGCCAGGATCGAGCGGACGCCCTGGTCGACGCGGGGGAAGGGAACGAGGCCTGCGCGGTTCATCACCCGCACAGCTCCCACGGTGTCCGTGATCTTGGTGAGGAAGTGCTGAGCTGGCATGGCGAACCCCTCCGGCTGCAGTGACGGATTTCCCGTTCAGCGTAGATGAAGAGGCCGGTCCGGCCACGCGGTCCGGCGAAGCCGGATGTCCCGCACGAAGAAGCCCCCGCCGCAGGTGAGCGCGGCGGGGGCTACACCCCTCGATGAAAGTCCCCCTCGAGCTGCTACTTCAGCTCGGCGGACGACTTTCCGAGCAGACGGCGAGCGACGATCAGCTGCTGGATCTGCTGCGTTCCCTCGAAGATGTCGAGGATCTTGGAATCGCGCGCCCACTTCTCGAGCAGCGGGCGCTCCGAGTAGCCCAAAGTGCCTGCGAGTTCGACGGCCTTGAGGGAAATGGCGGTTCCGGTGCGCCCGGCCTTCGCCTTCGACATGGATGCTTCGAGTGAGTTCGGCTTCTTGTTGTCCGCCATCCACGTTGCGCGCAGAGCGAGCAGGTAGGCGGCTTCCCAGTCGGCCTCGAGCTGCAGGAACTCGGCGGCGGCCGCGTGCTGGTTGTACGCGGGGGTGTCGTAGGAGATCTCCACACCGGCGTCGGAGAGGATGCTGCGCAGTTCTTCGAGCGCGGCGCGGCCGAGGCCGACCGCCATGCCGGCGACGATCGGTCGGGTGTTGTCGAACGTCTGCATGACGCCGGCGAAGCCCTTCTCGACGTTGACCTCCGGCGTGCCGAGCAGGTTGTCCTTGGGGATCCGGCAGTCCTGCAGCAGCAGTACCGCGGTGTCGGACGCCTTGATGCCCAGCTTGTGCTCGAGGCGGGCGACACTCAGGCCCGGGGCGTCGCGCGGGACGACGAACGACTTGATCGCGGCGCGGCCCTTCGTCTTGTCGACGGTGGCCCACACGACGATGTGCGTGGAGCGCTCGCCGGCCGTGACGAAGATCTTCTCGCCGTTGAGCACGTACTCGTCGCCGTCGAGCACCGCGGTGGTGGTTACGGCGGCGGAGTCGGAACCGAAGCCGGGTTCGGTGATGGCCATCGAGGCCCACACCTTGCCGAAACGCTCGAGCTGCTCGTCGGTGGCGACGGCGGCGATGGCCGAGTTACCCAGGCCCTGGTACGGGATCGCCAGTGTGAGACCGACATCGCCCCAGCAGGTTTCGATGACGTTCATCAGCGACGACATGTTGCCGCCGTTGACGTTCCCGATGACCTTCGGCTCGTCTCCCCGTCCGAGGGCGGCGCCCGCCGCACCCTTACCGGAGTCGTTGAGTCCCTCCACCATGGCGGCCATGGTGTCGAGTTCCTTGGGGTAGGCGTGCTCCGCGAGATCGTACTTGCGGGAGATCGGCCGGAAAATTTCCGCGGCGACCTGGTGCGCCTGATTCGCGGAGGCTTTGAGCTTCTTGGGAAGTTCGAGGTTGATCATGACAGTTTCCTTAGTTCGAATCCGGCCGCTCAGATCAGGACGATGCCCTCGGCGACGCCGATGGCGCGCAGATCGCGGTACCAGCGCTCCACGGGATGTTCCTTGGTGTAACCGTGGCCACCGAGCAGCTGGACGCCGTCGAGGCCGATCTGCATGCCCTTCTCGGATGCCAGCTTTCGGGCGAGGGCCGATTCGCGGGCGAAGGAGAGCCCCTGCTCGGCGCGCGAGGCGCCGCGCAACGTCACCAGACGCAGGCCGTCGAGTTCGATGCCGATGTTCGCGACCATGAACGCGACCGCCTGACGGTTGCTGATCGGTTCGCCGAACGCGACCCGCTCGTTGACGTACGGGATCACGTAGTCGAGAACGGCCTGTCCGGTGCCGACGGCGAGCGACGCCCAGCCCAGGCGGGCGAGCCGGATGGCGTCGGCGTACTCGGTCTTCCGCACGTCGGCGTCGGCGTCGCCGAGCAGACCCGACTCGGGCACCGCGACATCGGTGAGGTTGAGCCGGCCGAGGCCCGCGGCGCGCAGCCCCATGCTCGGGTCCGCCTCGACGACGAGTCCCTTGGTGTCGGCCTCGACGATGAAGAACGAGGGCTTGCCGTCGAGTTCGGCTGCCACGATGAACAGCTCCGACGAGGCGGCGGCGGGAACGAGGCTCTTGACGCCGTTGAGCTTGTAACCGCTGGGGGAGCGAACCGCTTTGGTCTGCAACGCGAACGGATCGAACAGTGCGCGTGGCTCGTTGACGACCACGGCGGCGTTCGGAACCTGCTCGCCCGTGAACGAGGGCAGGTAGGTCTTCTGCTGGGAGTCGGTGCCCCACTGGGTGAGGGCGACGGCGACGCCGCTCGGCGCGAGGATCGGCAGGGCGAGCCCCATGTCGCCGTGGGCGAGAGCCTCGGCGACGAGGGAGTTGGTGACGGCCCCGCGCTCGCCGGCGGCCCCGTCGAGTTCCTCGGGAACGTTGATGAGGGTGATGCCCAGTTCGGCGGCGCGCTTCACGAGATCCGCCGGGGCCGCTGCGGCGGCGTCGGCGTCGTGGCCCGCAGGTCGCAGGATCTCGGCCGCGAACTCACGCACGGTCTCGACGATCATCTGCTGCTCGTCGCTCGGGGTGAGGTCGAAGTAGCCGGCCTTGGCGGTCGGGTTGTCGGGGAGGCGCTTCGGCGCACCGCCGCCGGACACCTTCTGGAACCCGCGGGTCGCGGCGCCAAGTGTCTTGAAGCCGGTCCTCGTGCCTTCGTAGGTCACCCGGTCGATCGTCTGGCGCAGGTTGTACTTCTCGGCCAGCTCGGAACCGGTGATCTTGGTCAGCACACGCATCGCGGCACCCATGGCGTCGCGCTTGACCGGATTCAGTCCGACGGCGGACGTGTCGCGGGGCTTCCGCTTCGCGCTGTCGTGGGGGGCAACAGTGTCTTGCTTGCTCATGATCACCAGCTGTTTCTCGGTGTTCGGGCGTGGACACGATCTATCTTACTCAGCGGTAAGGTGGGTGTCTACTATCGAGTAAGTTCAAGTGCCTGCAACCGTCCGCGAAACGCCCCGGCTCGCAGTTCCGATGTTCGCGGCGCACGCCTGGGGGCTCTCCGAATTGGTTCCCTACTTCGGCGCGGTCGCGCTGGTCGACGTCGCGATGCGCGCCCGGCGGAGGCCGGCACCGTCCGCGGTGAACCGCCTGTCCTGAATGATCAGCGGAAGATCGTCCAAGCCATACGTTCTCGGTAGAGCGAGGGCGTCGGTCGTGTCGTCGTCGACGAGGAAGAGTCCGGCGAGTCCGCGGTAGACGTGCTTTTCGGTCGAGCCGTGCGGGTGCGGGTGATACCAGAGCGTGGCGGCAGGCTGGTTCACCGTCCACGACGGCTCCCACCGCGCGCCGGGTTCGATCGACTGGTGCGGTCCGCCGTCACACCTGGCCGGGACGTGCATGCCACCGACGTCGGCTCGGGCAGTTCGTTGTCGACGGCGAAGGCAACCCCTTCACCCCGTCGGGCGCGGAGGGTCGGGCCGAGCATCGATTCGCCGTAACCCCAGGTGGGGGTCCTGCGACCGGCCAGGATCTCGGACGTGCCCGCTCGCGCGGTGAGCGTGAAGTGCCGGACGCCCGAATCGTCGACGGTGGAGCGGCCAACGGCGGAATCGGGAGTCGCCGGGCGAACCTCCCCCGGCGACGGGGGCAGGGGAGTCCGATCCTCCGGAGGCGCAGGCAGCGGACAGGGCGAACGGCGCGGACGCCAGTCCCATCAGAAAGGTACGTCGGGCGAGGGCAGTCACGATTCTCCTGGGTCCTGTCGCCGCGAGGATCGCGGCGGCAATTGGCTCAGGAGAAATTCTTCGTGACGGAGACCGGCGCGCCGTCCTCCTCGGGGCCGAGGATGGCGGAGCCGGAGTCGTCCGTCGGAGTCGTGTCAGAACCTGCTGTCTGTGCTGGTCCCGACGTCAGTTCGAGCGCAGGCGGGACAGCGCCTCGTCGTGGAGCAGCGTGTTGGTGGCCAGTGCGCTGCCTCCGTGCGGGCCGTCGGCGCCGGCGAGGTTGGTGAAGCGGCCGCCGGCCTCGCGCACCAGAACGTCGAGGGGCGCGAGGTCCCACAGCGACACCTCGGGTTCGGCGGCGATGTCGACGGCGCCCTCGGCGAGCAGGCAGTAGGAGAAGAAGTCGCCGAACCCGCGGACCCGCCACACGTCGTCGGTGAGGGAGAGGAACTGTTCGCGGATGCCCAGGTCCTTCCATCCCGACAGGCTCGAGAACGTCAGGCTGGCCGATCCCAGTCGGTCGACGGCGGAGACGGCGAGACGGGCGGGCTCCGATCCGTCGAACGTCGACCAGGCGCCCGCGCCCGACGCGGCCCACCAGCGGCGCGCGAGTGCCGGGGCGCTGACCACACCGACGGTGGGAACGCCGTCCTCGAGCAACGCGATCAGTGTGGCCCAGATCGGGACGCCGCGGACGAAGTTCTTCGTCCCGTCGATCGGGTCGACCACCCACTGGCGTCCCGCGAACTGCGCGTCGCCGCCGAACTCCTCACCCAGCACGGCATCGGCGGGTCGCTCGGCGTCCAGCGTCGCACGCACTGCCCGTTCCACGGCCAGGTCGGCGTCGGTGACCGGCGTGAGGTCGGGCTTGTCGTCGACCGACAGGTCGAGCGCCCCGAATCGGGCCCTGGTGATCGCGTCCGCCTCGTCGGCGATTCGGAGGGCGAGCTGCAGGTCGGCGTGGAGGTCGGTCACGGTCGCCCAGATTACTCGTACCGCCGACTCGTACCGCGCCAGCGCGAACTCAGTCGATCTTCACTTCCGCGAGCTTCCCGGTGGCGACGTCGAACACGAACCCGCGGAGGGACGTGGTCGCCGTGATGAACGGGCTGGACTGGATGCGGCGCAGCGACTGCCGGACGTCCTCGTCGAGGTCGGAGAACGCCTCGGCCGACCAGGCCGGCTTGATACCGACCTCGTCCTGGATGGACTTCTTGAAGTCGTCGTCCGTGAACGTGAGCATCCCGCAGTCCGTGTGGTGGATGAGGATGATCTCGGTGGTACCGAGCAGTCGCTGGCTGATCGCGAGCGACCGGATCTCGTCGTCCGTCACCACACCGCCGGCGTTGCGGATGACGTGCGATTCACCCTCCTGGATGCCGAGGACCCGGTAGACGTCCAGACGCGCGTCCATGCAGGCGAGGACCGCGACGTGCTTGCTCGGGGGGAGGGGGAGTGGCCCGGTGAATCCGGCGGCGTACTCCTCGTTGTTCTTCAGGTACTGGTCGGTCACGGTCATTTCGACTCCGTCCGGAATGGCGGCACAAACATGTGCGTACTCGTGCATGTAACAAGGGGTGTCCGGGGTCCGCAAGGGTTCGACTCGACGTGATCCGAAGGGGTGACTTCGGCTGGGAAGCAGGGGTGAGAGGGCCCGGGCGCGCACCCGGTAGCCTTGGGAACCGTGCATCCCGACGTATCCGCAGACCTCAGCGAGCTCGACACCACCCTCCGTACCGTCGAATCGGTGCTGGACGTGGAGGAGTTGCGCCGCCGCATCGACGAGCTCGAACACCAGGCCGCCGATCCGGAGCTGTGGAACGACCAGGAGCACGCCCAGCAGGTCACCAGCCAGCTCTCGCATTCCCAGGCCGAACTGCGCCGCGTCGAGGAACTGCGGACGCGGCTCGACGACATGCCGGTGCTCTACGAACTCGCCGAGGACGAGGGCGCCGACGCCATTGCCGACGCCGACGCCGAGCGGCACAGCCTGCGCGAGGACATCGCCGCGATGGAAGTCAAGACGATGCTCTCCGGCGAGTACGACGAGCGTGACGCACTGGTCAACATCCGATCCGGCGCCGGTGGCGTCGACGCCGCCGACTGGGCCGAGATGCTGATGCGCATGTACGTCCGCTGGGCGGAGAAGCACGGTTACGGGGTCGAGGTCTACGACACGTCCTACGCCGAAGAGGCCGGCATCAAGAGCGCGACGTTCGCGGTCAAGGCGCCCTACAGCTACGGAACGCTGTCCGTCGAGATGGGCACGCACCGGTTGGTCCGGATCAGCCCGTTCGACAACCAGGGTCGCCGGCAGACGTCGTTCGCCGAGGTCGAGGTTCTGCCCGTGGTCGAGACCACCGACCACATCGACGTCAACGAGAACGACGTCCGCGTCGACGTGTACCGCTCCTCGGGTCCCGGTGGGCAGTCCGTCAATACCACCGACTCCGCGGTCCGGTTGACACACATTCCGACCGGCATCGTCGTGACCTGTCAGAACGAGAAGTCGCAGCTGCAGAACAAGGTGTCGGCGATGCGCGTCCTGCAGGCGAAGCTGCTCGAGGTCAAGCGCAAGGAGGAGCGCGCCGAGATGGACGCGCTCAAGGGCGACGGCGGCAGTTCCTGGGGCAATCAGATGCGGTCCTACGTGCTGCACCCGTACCAGATGGTCAAGGATCTGCGCACCGAGTACGAAGTCAACAACCCGTCGGCGGTGCTCGACGGTGACATCGACGGTTTCCTCGAATCCGGCATCCGGTGGCGGATGCGCGAGAATCAGGCGTCCTAATACCTATGGAAGCGACGGCGGCGATGTTCGCTCCCACCCAGAACCTGCTCGACTGGCTCTCGTCGACGGGGCTTGCTGTGTCGCTCACCGTCCTCGGAGCGATCCTGATGGCGCGATTCGTCAATTGGGGCGGCAGCAAGGTCACCGACCGGATCGACAGCAACTACATGCAGGGCGACGCCCTCGTCCGGTCCGAGGCGACGAAGCACCGGCACTCGGTGGCGCAGGTGATCACCTGGGTGATCATCACCATCATCTACGTCATCGCGACGATGAAGGTGCTGGACCAGTTGAGCCTGCCGATCGGTAGCCTGGTGGCCCCGGCCACCGTGCTCGGTGCGGCACTCGGTTTCGGCGCGCAGCGCGTGGTGCAGGACATCCTCGCCGGCTTCTTCATCATCACCGAACGCCAGTACGGCTTCGGTGACACGGTGCAACTCGCGGTGACGGGGTCGTCGGAAGACGCCGAGGGCGTGATCGAGGACGTCACGCTCCGGGTCACCCGGATGCGGAACTCGGACGGTGAGGTCATCACCGTTCCCAACGGCCAGATCGTCAAGGCGATCAACCTGTCCAAGGACTGGGCGCGCGCCGTGATCGACGTGCCGGTCCCGGCCACGTCGGACATCAACCGGGTCAACGAGGTGCTGCACCAGGTCGGTGTCGAGGCCTTCGCGGATCGCGGGCTGAAGAAGCTATTGCTCGACGAACCGACGGTGATGGGAGTGGAGAGTCTGACGGTCGACGAGGTCAGCGTTCGCGTCGTGGCGCGAACCCTGCCGGGTAAGCAGTTCCAGGTCGGTCGCGCGCTGCGCGTGCGCATCGCCACCGCGATGAGACGGCAGGGGATCACCGTCGAACCGGACCTCCAGACGGTCCGGGCAGCGGAGGGCGAGGGATGACCGACGAACCCCGGCGCGGACTGGACCGGATTCTGCACTCGTCGTTCCTTCCCGCCAAGATCTTCGGCGGACGGGTACGGACGTCGACGCTGGTGCTGTGCATCCTCTGGGTGGTGCTGTACACGCTGTACACGTATCTGAACCCGGCCGAAGAGGTGGTCCAGGGCCCTGTCGCGCCGGCTGTCGTGCCCACCCGGGAGGCGCCCCTTCAGGAGACCACGCTGCCGACGTCCGAGATCGAGCCGACGACCGAGTCGACGTCGGAGACGGTCACGACCACCGAGACGACACCCGAGGCGATCCCGCAGGAGACGGAGCCCACCGGGACGAGTCAGGTGACGTCCACCCCGACGTTGCCGTTCGGGATTCCCAACCCGTTCCCGCCTCCGCCGACGGGCACACCGCCGACCACGTCCTCCGTCCCGACGACGTCGCAGAGCGGACGATGACGTCCGCGCGTCGCTCCATTTGGTCACTGTTCGATAACGTCTAGACTGGCTCCTCGTGATCAGCGTCGAGAATGTGTCGAAGTCGTACAAGACCTCCACGAGGCCCGCCCTGGACAAGGTGAGCGTCGAGGTGGACAAGGGCGAGTTCGTCTTCCTCATCGGCCCGTCGGGGTCGGGAAAGTCGACGTTCATGCGCCTGCTCCTCAAGGAGGAGTCGCCGACGTCGGGTGACATTCACATCGCGGACTTCCACGTCAACAAGCTTTCTGCCCGGCGCGTGCCGAAGCTGCGGCAGAGCATGGGCGTCGTCTTCCAGGACTTCCGGCTCCTGCAGAAGAAGACCGTGTCCGAGAACGTCGCGTTCGCGCTCGAGGTGATCGGGAAGCCGCGCGCGATGATCTCCCGGACCGTCCCCGAGGTGCTCGAGATGGTCGGGCTGTCCGGGAAGGCGGACCGTCTCCCCACCGAACTGTCGGGCGGTGAGCAGCAGCGCGTCGCGATCGCGCGGGCGTTCGTGAACCGGCCGCTGGTGCTCCTGTGCGACGAGCCCACCGGAAACCTCGACCCGGAGACGAGCCAGGACATCATGCTGCTGCTCGAACGGATCAACCGCACCGGAACGACGGTGGTGATGGCCACCCACGACCACCACATCGTCGACTCGATGCGCCGTCGCGTGGTGGAGCTGGACCTCGGCAGAGTGGTGCGCGACGAGGCTCGGGGTGTGTACGGCGTGGGGCGTTAGCCGCCCTCCCTGCACTCCAGCTTCAGTACTGTCCCCAAGCCTCCTACGAAGGACTCTGATTCCCCGATGCGTGCCAGTTTCATTTTCAGTGAGGTCCTGACCGGACTCCGTCGCAACGTCACCATGACCATCGCGATGATCCTCACCACCGCGATCTCGCTCGGCCTGTTCGGCAGCGGGTTGCTGGTGGTGCAGATGGCCGGCAAGACTCAGCAGATCTTCCTGGACCGCGTCGAGGTGCAGATCTTCCTCACCGACGACATCTCCACGTCGGACCCGGGCTGCGAGGGGGAGATCTGCAAGACGCTGCGCACGGAACTGGACGAGACCCCGTCGGTGGTGTCGGTGGAGTACCTCAACCGGGACGACGCCGTGAAGGACGCGACGGAGCGGGTGTTCAAGGATCAGCCCGAGCTCGCCGCGCTCGTCAGCCCCGACAGCTTCCCGGCCTCGTTCAAGGTCAAGCTCAGCGACCCCGAGCGGTTCGGCGTGATCAACGAGAAGTTCGGCACCCGCCCGGGAGTCGAGAGCGTCCTCAACCAGCGCGAGCTGGTGGAGCGGCTCTTCAGCGTCCTCAACGGTGTCCGCAACGCCGCGTTCGCGATCGCGATCGTCCAGGCCGTGGCGGCAATCCTGCTGATCGCGAACATGGTTCAGATCGCCGCGTTCACCCGGCGCACCGAGGTCGGCATCATGAGGCTGGTCGGTGCCACCCGCTGGTACACGCAGTTGCCGTTCCTGCTCGAGGCGGTGGTCGCCGCGCTGGTGGGTGCCGTCCTCGCCATCGTCGGCCTGTTCACCGCGAAGAACATGTTCATCGACGACGTGCTCGCCGACGTGTACGAGGCCAACATCGTGGCCCGGATCTCCAACAGCGACGTGCTGTTCGTCTCACCGGTGCTGGTGCTCGTGGGCGTCGGAATGGCGGCCGTCACCGCGTACGTGACCCTGCGCTTGTACGTCCGCGAATAATTCGGTTTGCCTCTTCTCCTATGCTGGAGGTACGAACTGTTCACCTCGGACATCGCGGACTGAAAGGCCCGGAACGTGAAGGAAAAGGGCCGCAAGGTCATTGCGACCAATCGCAAGGCGCGTCACAACTACACCATCCTCGACGTCTACGAGGCGGGAATCGCCCTCGTCGGTACCGAGGTGAAGAGTCTGCGCGAGGGCAAGGCGTCGCTGGTCGACGCGTTCGCCACCGTCGACGACGGTGAGGTCTGGCTGCGCTCCCTGCACATTCCCGAATACACGCAGGGCACGTGGACCAACCACGCGCCGCGCCGAACCCGGAAGTTGCTGCTGCACAAGCAGGAGATCGAGCATCTCGTCGGCAAGACGCGGGAGGGAAACCAGACCCTCGTTCCCCTGTCGATGTACTTCTCCGACGGCAAGGTCAAGGTGGAGCTCGCGCTCGCGAAGGGTAAGCAAGACTACGACAAGCGCCAGGATCTGGCCAGGCGAACCGCCGAGCGTGAGGTGACCCGCGAACTCGGCCGCCGAGTCAAGGGCATGCGCTGACATCGATCCTGCTCGCGCTCGTGGCCGCGATCGGTTACGGCGTGAGCGATTTCATCGGGGGAGTCGCGTCCCGCCGGGTGGCGGCGCTTCGCGTCGTCATCGTGTCGTACCCGCTGTCGCTGCTGATCGTGCTCGCGATCGCCCCGTTCGCCGGGGGCACCCTCACCTCGTCCTCCCTCGTCTGGGGTGCTCTCGCGGGAGCGGCCGGTGGCGTGGCGGTCTGGTGGTTCTACCTCGCACTGGCGTCGGGACCGATGTCGGTGGTGTCGCCGTTGACGGCCGTGCTGGTCGCGGGGATTCCGGTGCTGATCGGGCTCGCATTCGGTGAGCGGCCCGGGCCCATCGCGTACGTCGGGATCGTCGTGGCCCTCGTCGCCGTGGTCCTCGTCAGCCGGGAATCTCCCGACGAGACCGCGGGGGAGGTGGCCGGAGGCAGGGTGCTGCGCTTCACCCGGACCGTGGCGCTGCTGACCGTCGGATCCGGCATCGCGTTCGCGCTCTCCTTCGTGTCCTTGCACCAGATCGGTGACGACGGCGGGATGTGGGCGCTCGCCGTGTCCCGTGCCGCGGCGACCGCGGTGGTGTGGCTCGTCGCGTTGTCGGCCGGCCACTTCGTGCTCCCGCACGGCGAACCCCTCAAGCTCGCCGTGTACGTGAGTTTCCTCGACGTCCTCGCCAATGCGGCCATGATGTATGCGTTCCAGGGCGGGCTGCTGTCGCTCGTCAGCGTGATCGGATCGCTGTACCCCGCCGCCACCGTGCTGCTGGCGATGGTGATGCTCGGTGAACGGGTGAGCAGAATGCAGCAGGCGGGGATGCTCCTCGCCCTCGCGGCCGTCGGAATGATCGCTGTGGCCAGCTGAAATACGGCCGTCGACACTCGGGAGGAAAACCGGGATGAAACCGGACCGGGTTCGCGTTACACTAGGTGGCCCCGCGAGACTCGTGGGGCACGTACGGGGCTGAACGGTTTCGACTGCGTACGTTGAGGTAGGGGAAGCGTGTCGGTGCAGGCAAGAGACCACCGTAAGCGTCGCTGCAAACATATAAGCGCCGATTCCAATCAGCGCGACTACGCACTCGCTGCCTAAGTAGCGACTGCGTGTCTGTCAGTCCGGGTTCGCCCTCGGCCCGGGTACTGGCATCAGCTAGAGGGCTTTACCGTTCGACTCGGTCGCGGAGTCGAATGGGACAACCAACAGCGACTGGGATCGTCATCCTGGCTTGTTTGCGAGACTGGGAGATCCAAGTAGAGACATAGCAAACTGCACACGGAGAAGCCCTAGCTTTGCTGCGGAGGACCCGGGTTCAATTCCCGGCAGCTCCACCAGATCCGGGCCGGACACCACCAGGTGTCCGGCCCGGACTTTTTCGTGCCCGGCGGAGTTCGAACACCCCGCCCCGCCGCCGTGACACGATGTGTGCCGTGTCCCTGACGAAACCGGTGGCCGTGGTCGCCCTGGGTGGTGCGCTCGGTGCGTCCGCGAGATTTCTGCTGGCCGAGCTGTGGCCGGGCATCTGGACCGTCCTTCTGATCAACGTGGTCGGGTCACTGCTGCTCGGCTACCTCGCCGAGACGGTCGGGCCTGACCGGTTGTCGCGACTGTTCCTGGGCGTCGGCGTCCTCGGCGGTTTCACCACGTTCTCGACGTTCGCCGTCGACGCGGTGCGGGAGGACGCCGTCACCGCGACGCTCTACGTGGTGGCCACCCTGATACCTGCCCTGCTCGCGGCGCGGCTGGGGATGCTCGCCGGTCACCGGCATCGGCTGGCCCGGAAGGCGGTGGCATGACCGTCCTGCTCGTGGCCCTCGGCGGCGCGCTCGGTGCGACGACGCGATACCTCACCGGCCGGTACGTCGACTCGTATCGCAGCTTTCCGGTGGCCACCTTCCTCGTGAACGTCGCCGGGTGCCTGATCCTCGGACTGCTGTCGGGGGCATCGCTGTCCGAGCAGACGTTCGCCTTGCTGGGCACGGGCTTCTGCGGCGGACTGACCACGTACTCGACGTTCGCGGTGGAATCGGTGGGACTGCTGCGGATCCGGCGGGCGCTCCCGTCCGTCGTCTACGTGGTCGCGAGTGTGGCGGCCGGACTGGCCGCCGCCTGGCTGGGATTCCGATTGACGTCTTGAGGGCAGACTCCGGTGCGAGGGTGCAGGATGGGTGGGTAGTCGAGTTCGATCCCGATGAATTTCCAGGAGGTCTCGTGGCGCACGACAGAGCGGGTCAGGTGGCACTGCCGGAGGATCTCGTAGACATCGCGCACCTGGTGACCGCGTACTACAGCGGCGTGCCCGACCCCGAGAATCCCTTGCAGCAGGTGGTGTTCGGGACATCGGGGCACCGGGGGTCGAGCCTCGACAACGCCTTCAACGAGGCACACATCCTGGCCACAACCCAGGCCATCGTCGAGTACCGGGCGTCCCAGGGCATCGACGGACCGCTGTTCGTTGGGCGCGACACCCACGCCCTGTCGGAGCCGGCGTGGACGTCGGCTCTCGAGGTGCTGGCCGCGAACGACGTGACGGTGCTGATCGATTCGCGGGACCGGTACACCCCGACCCCCGCGGTCAGTCACGCGATTCTCCGCTACAACCGCAGCGGCCCGGAGTCGCAGGCCGACGGCATCGTCGTGACGCCGTCACACAACCCGCCCCGCGACGGCGGCTTCAAGTACAACCCGCCGCACGGTGGCCCCGCCGGCTCCGAGGCGACGACGATCATCGCCGACCGTGCCAACGAGTTACTCCGCCGGGACCTCTCGGGTGTGCGGAGAGTGTCCGCGGACCGGGCGATCCAGCGGGCCGAGCGGTACGACTTCCTCCGCTTCTACATCGACGACCTGCCGAGCGTCCTCGATCTCGAGGCCATCCGGAGCGCCGGAGTCCGGATCGGCGCCGACCCGCTGGGCGGAGCGAGCGTCGACTACTGGGGTGCGATCGCCGACACCCATCGGCTCGATCTCGAGGTCGTCAATCCGCTCGTCGATGCCACGTGGCGGTTCATGACCCTCGACACCGACGGCAAGATCCGCATGGACTGCTCGTCGCCCGACGCCATGGCCTCGCTGATCGGAGCCAAGGACCGGTTCGACATCTCCACCGGAAACGATGCCGACGCGGACCGGCACGGGATCGTCACTCCCGATGGGGGACTGATGAATCCCAACCACTACCTCGCGGTGGCCATCGACTACCTGTTCTCGCACCGCACGGGGTGGGGTTCGACGGTGAAGGTGGGCAAGACGCTCGTCAGTTCGTCGATGATCGACCGGGTGGTCGGAAGCCTCGGCCGCGAACTGCTGGAGGTGCCGGTGGGATTCAAGTGGTTCGTCCCCGGACTTCTCGAGGGCTCGCTCGGCTTCGGTGGCGAGGAGAGTGCGGGTGCGTCGTTCCTGCGCCACGACGGCGGGGTGTGGACCACCGACAAGGACGGGATCATCCTGGCCCTGCTCGCCTCGGAGATGACGGCGGTGACCGGCAAGACACCCTCGGTGCGGTACCGGGAACTCGCAGAGCAGTTCGGCAGCCCCGCCTACGCGCGCATCGATGCCCCCGCCACCCGGGAGCAGAAGGCGGTGCTGGCCAAGCTGTCGCCCGAACAGGTGTCGGCCACCGAACTGGCGGGGGAGCCGATCACCGCGACGCTGACGAGTGCCCCGGGTAACGGGGCCGCCCTCGGTGGGCTGAAGGTCACCACCGAGTCGGCGTGGTTCGCGGCGCGGCCGTCGGGCACCGAGGACGTGTACAAGATCTACGCCGAATCGTTCAAAGGCCCGGACCATCTCGCGCAGGTGCAGGCGGCGGCCAAGGAGCTGGTGGCCGACGTCCTGAAGTAGACGTTCGGCCGGGGTAGGTGCTGCCGCCGAAGGTGGGGCACATACCATCGGATTCAACTATGAACACTCGCGCAGCCGGGCTGCCCGCCGGGCGCAGCCCGCGGCTCCCCTCGGAAATCTGGGTGCTGGTCTCGGCCAGCTTCGTCATCGCACTCGGATTCGGGATCGTCGCACCCGCCCTCCCGCAGTTCGCCCGCAGCTTCGACGTGAGCGTGACGGCGGCCACCGTCGTGATCTCGTCCTTCGCGTTCATGCGCCTGGTCTTCGCCCCGGTCAGCGGCCGGCTCGTGCAGAAACTGGGGGAGCGGCCGGTCTACATCACCGGACTCCTGATCGTCGCCGCCTCGACCGTCGCCTGCGCGGTCGCGGGGGACTACTGGCAATTGCTCGTCTTCCGCGCACTCGGGGGCATCGGCTCGACGATGTTCACGGTGTCGGCGATGGGCCTGGTGATCCGCATCGCACCGGTGGACAGCCGCGGTCGAGTGTCGGGGCTGTACGCGACGAGCTTCCTGATGGGATCGATCTCCGGACCCCTCGTCGGCGGGCTGCTCGTCGGATTCGGGCTCCGGGTTCCGTTCGTCATCTACGCGATCGCCCTCGTCATCGCGGCCGCGGTCGTCTTCGTCAGCCTGCGGGGTTCGCACCTGACGGCGCCCGACGCCACCGCCGCCGGAGCCGCCATGACGCTGCGGGAGGCCCTCGGGCAACCCGTCTATCGCGCCGCGCTCGGCTCCAATTTCGCGTTCGGTGGGGTGATCTTCGGCGTGCGGGTGGCGATGGTCCCGCTGTTCGTCGTCGAGGCGCTGCACCGCGACGCCGCCCTCGCCGGCATCGCCCTCACCGTCTTCGCCGTCGGCAACGCGCTCGTCCTCATCGTGTCCGGGCGGTTGTCCGACGTCTACGGCCGGAAGCTGTTCGTCCTGCTCGGACTGCTGGTGTGCGGCGCCAGCACCGTCGGGATGGGCCTCAGCGAGAACCTGCTCGTGTTCCTGGTGCTGTCCGGCATCGCAGGCGTCGGTTCCGGAGTGATGAGTCCCGCGCAGCAAGCCGCGGTCGCCGACGTCGTGGGCGCGAAGTCCCGCGGCGGTCCCGTGCTGGCCACCTTCCAGATGGTCGCCGACGTCGGCGGAGTCCTCGGACCGGTCGGGGCGGGTCTGCTCGCCCAGCACCTGTCGTACGCGGTCGCATTCGGCGTGACCGGCGGGGTCATGCTCCTCGCCGCAGTGGGCTGGCTGCTCGTGCCGAACAAGCCGGCGCCCAAGGTGTCGGTCGAGGCGGTCTGACCGGCGTCTTCGGTACGCTCGTTCGGGTGTGGATCAAGGTCGTCTCCCTTCTCGCCCGGCTGTCTCTCGCCGCCGTCTGGCTGGTCTCCGGCGCACTCAAAGTCGCCGACCCCGCCCAGACGATCATCGCGGTCCGCGCCTACCAACTGCTTCCCGAGGACCTCGTCCGGCCGGTCGCGAACACGCTGCCGTTCTTCGAGATCGCCCTCGGGCTGTTTCTGCTGATCGGGCTCGCCGTCCGCGCCACGGCCGCGGTGTCCGCCGCGCTCCTGCTCGTGCTCATCGCCGTGATCGTCTCGGTGTGGGCCCGCGGACTGTCCATCGACTGCGGATGCTTCGGCGGCGGCGGTGCGGCCGACGTGAACGGCTGGGACTACGCCAAGGAAATCCTTCGGGATGTGGGCTTCCTCGCACTGGCTGTGTGGCTGATCGTCTTCCCCCGCAGCCCGTCCGCGCTGGGGCTCGGCTCCCGCACCACTTTCTCAGTGGCCCCTCAGCAGACGGTGGCAGAGTAAGCATTCGGTAAATCGATCCGACGTCGAAGGACTGCATCCACGTGAGCTCGAAGAACAAGTACAACCCGCAGCCGGAATCCAGCCGGTCCACCTACATTCTCGGTGGGCTCGCCGTACTGGTCATCGCCGTACTGGTCATCGGTGGTGTGATCTGGCAGAGCAACCGCAGCAAGCCGCGTAACGACGGTTACGGCGGGGTCCAGAACTCCGAGGTCCAGGTGGCGCTGCAGGATGACGGCGTCGTGCGTCTCGGCCGCCCCGACGCGGCCACCACGGTCGATCTGTTCGAAGATCCCATGTGCCCGTACTGCGCCGAACTCGAGAACAAGAACGGCCAGGAACTCGCGCAGGCCGTCGACGACGGCAAGGTGGCGGTCCGCTATCACGTCCTGAACTTCCTCGACCAGCTCTCGGCCAGCGGTGACTACTCCACCCGCGCCGTCGCGGCGTCCGAGTGCGTCGCAGAAACCGGTGACGCCGTGGCGTATTCGGCGTTCCACGCGGCGCTGTTCTCGCCGTCGAACCAGCCGAAGGAGAACGGCAGCTCCGATCACACCAACGAGGAGCTCGCGCAGATCGCCGGCGACGCCGGAGCGTCCGACGAGGCCGTCCAGTGCATCACCACCGGTGCGAAGGTCGAGCAGGCCCGTGCGCACGCCGAGGCGGGCCGTCAGGCCCTCGCCGCGAGCGGCGCTACCGGCACCCCTGCCGTGGTCAAGGACGGCACCGTGATCGATGCACTCTCCAACGAGAACTGGGTGTCGCAGCTGTAGGCGGCTCCGCCGCCCGTGCGCGGTTGACGAGTGTCTGGACTCCTTAACCACGCACGGGCGCGAAGCGCCTCTGACCAGGCGATTTGTTGGCCCGGTCGGCAATGGTGTAACTTTCTTCGAGCACGGAGGAAGTCATTCCGAGTGCAGAGAACAACCGAATACGGGGCTATGGCGCAGCTGGTAGCGCACCACACTGGCAGTGTGGGGGTCAGGGGTTCGAGTCCCCTTAGCTCCACTTTCGAGAGAAGCCTCTCATCCGCAGACCATGCGGGTGGGAGGCTTTCCTCGTTCATCCCCTTGTCCCGGTGGGACACTGGCGTCATGACATTCACTGTGACGCATCGATCATTCGACCAATTGGCGGAGTTCGCCGTCACCGACTTCGGCGACGACGACAGCTACAGCATCCACGAGTCCGGGGCGCTCGTCATCGTCCGTGCCGCCCGGGAGCTGATCTACGCCCCCGGGAGCTGGTTCCTGGTGGAGCGGGAGGACGGGCAGGAGGACGGGTCGCCCGGCAACTACATGTGACCGCCCACCGCAGCGACGGCGGTCCGGGTAGAGCTCGCACATATGTTCGATCGCGAGGTAGGTTGGGCGTGTGGCCGCCAGAACCGAAACCGCGCCGGGGCGCTGTCCGAACGGGCACGCGCTGGCCGCCAACACGTGCCTGGTGGGGTGGGAGGTGTGTGGGTGCGCGACGTCGAACAACGGTGGGCACCGCACCCATTTCTGCCGGCGCTGCGGCGCGACCGTCCGGACTCCGCCGTGTAGTGGCACGGCGTCCGGCGACGGTCGGTGAGCGGGCGGTTATCGGATCGGTTGCCTCGCGGCCGTGGGGTTGCCCCAGATCGTGTCGGATTCGTCCTGGAGCACGAGGGCGACCAACCTCTCGGCACCTGCGGTGAACGTGGACGCCGCGACGCGCACCCAGATCCAGTGGCCTTCCCGGTGGCGGATGCGCAGATGTGCTGTCGCGCTGGTGCTTTCCGTGCCCAGAACCCGGGCGAGCATGGTGCCCCACAGCTCGGCGTCGTCGGGGTGGAACAGTTGCTCGTGTTCGAGGTCTGCGAATTCGGCGGTGTCGTAGCCGATCAGGGCCGCGCAGGCGGGGTTGCTGAACACGAGGTTTCGTTCCCGGTCGTGAACGCTGATCGCGTGGGGGATGGACTCCATCAGTGCAGCGAATCCGTCGCTATCCAGTTGTCTCACTGTCCCCCCTCGGGCATCTTCGTTGGCGCCCACATCGTACGCCGCGCCTCGGATCTTCGGGCGGTGTCGCAGTTAACGACGAGCAACTTCCGGTATCGAACCGGCACCGTGGCGATAGGGTGACGGGATGCGGTTCGTCACCATCGTCCAGGCCTCCGCGTTCGTCCCCGTGTGGCTTCGCGTTCTCCTGCTGATGGCGGCGGGCGCGAAAGTGTGGGGAGCCGGTATCTATTCCGGCTGCTATTTCGGCAGCAGGGACGTCACGATGGGGCTGGGGACGTTCGTCAACCGCGGAGTGCTGTTCGACGGCACCGCGCCCATCACGCTCGGCAGGCAGGTTGCTGTCGGGCACCGCGCGCAGTTCATCACGAGTACTCACGAGATCGGTCCGAGCGACGGCCGGGGCGGGCGGGTGGTCGACCGTCCGATCGTGGTCGGCGACGGGTGCTGGATCGGCGCGGGCGCGATCATCCTTCCCGGAGTGACGGTGGGGGACGGATGTGTCATCGGGGCGGGCACGGTGGTCACCCGCGACTGCGAGTCGAACGGGCTCTACGCGGGGTCGCCCGCGCGTCGTGTCCGCGACCTCGACTCCGCGCCGTCCGTGCGCTGAGCGCCGGCCTGGCGTTCGACGGTGACCGCACGGTTCACGCCGTCGAGAAACCGTGAAATGGTGGCCCTTTCGGGGGCGTCGAAGTCGTCGAGGACGGAGGCCGTCCGGTCGATGAGCGGCCCGAAGAACGTCCGACCGAGGTCGACGGCGCGGGGTGTGACCGCGAGCAACGACCTGCGGCGGTCGTCGGCGTCCCGGTCGCGCCGGATCAGGTCTGCCTTCTCCATGCGGTCGAGCAGGGCGGTGACCGAGGCGGAGTTGATGCCGAGCTGACTTCCGAGCCATCCGGGTGTGGCGACGAGTCCCGCCCGGTCGGCGTCGAGGATGCAGATCAGGGCGCGCAGATCGGTGGTGTGCAGTCCGTGCAGTTGCGCGAATTCGGCGCCGAGCAGATTCAGCTCGACTGCCAGTGCGCGCAGCCGGTGCACGGTCTGCGCGCCTTCGTCCGGGTCCACGCTCTGCAATCTACTGCGACTTTTCCTTCGTTTGTCTAGTATCTCGATTGTCGAGATAACCGAGGAGGGCTGATGAAGGCAGTCGACGACTTCTTCGCTGCCTACGACGCGCTGCTGGACGAGTGGCCGGTGGACGTCACCCCCGTCGACGTCCCGACGCGGTTCGGGTCCACCCGGGTGAACGCGTGCGGACCCGAGTCGGGGGCGTCGCTTCTGCTGCTGCCCGGGGGCGGGGCGACGTCGACCGTGTGGATCGGGAACGTCGCGGCGCTCGCCCGCAGTCACCGGGTGTTCGCGGTGGACGTCATGGGCGATGTGGGGCGCAGTGTGAACGACGGTGTACCGCTGCGCACGGCCCTGAACCTGTTCGAGTGGCTGGACGCGGTGCTCGACCACGTCGGGGTGAACGCGTCCGCGGTGGTCGGTCATTCGTACGGCGCCATGATCGCCCTCGCCTACGCGCTGCACGATTCCCGTCGCGTCGACAGCCTGGTGCTGCTCGACCCGACGTCCTGCTTTGCGGGCATGAGCCCGAGGTATCTGCTCCGTGCGGTGCCGGCGCTGATCAGGCCGACGGAGAAGCGGCAGCGGAGTCTGATCGGCTGGGAGACCGCGGGCACCGGAGTCGACCCGCGGTGGCTGGCCGTGAGCGCGCTCGGGGCGGCCGCTTTCGGCCGCACTGCGCTCATGGTGCCGCCGCGCCCGAAGGCCGAGGCGCTGGCGAGGCTGACCGCGCACACTGCCGTGGTGCTTGCCGGGGGCAGTCGGGCGCACGATCCGGGCAGGGTGGCGGCGAACGTCCGCCGGTTGCTCCCGTCGGCCACGGTCACGACGATTCCCGGCGCCACACATCACGCGCTGCCGATGACGCCCGCTGCCGACGTCGACGCGGCGATCCTCTCCGCGGGGGCGGGACGCTAGGATGGGCGCCCGGTAGATCGTCGAGGTCCCACGGAGGTCGCAGCGTTGGCGAAGAAGCGGATTCCCGTCGTCATCGTCGCCGGATTCCTCGGTTCGGGAAAGACGACACTGCTCAACCACGTGCTGCGCAACAACCGCGGGGTCCGGGTCGGCGTCATCGTCAACGACTTCGGCGCCGTGAACATCGATTCGATGCTGGTGGCCGGTCAGGTCGATTCCATGGTGTCGCTGAGCAACGGCTGCATGTGCTGCGCCGTGGACGTCAGCGACATGGACGAGATGCTGGACCGCCTCGCCCATCCCACGTCGCAGATCGACGTCATCATCGTCGAGGCGAGCGGACTTGCCGAGCCGCGCAACATGATTCGGCTCGTTCTCGGCAGCACCAACCCGCACGTCGTGTACGGCGGCCTCGTCGTGATGGTCGACGGTGAGCAGTTCGAGGACATGTCGGCGCAGCACCCGGACCTCGGCAAGCACGTCACGCTCGCCGACCTCGTGATTCTGAACAAGACGGACCGCATCGACGACGGCCGACGCGCCGCCGTGCAGGCGATGGTCCGCGACTACAACGACCGCGCGCCCGTCCTGACCACCGCACACGGCAGGATCGAGCCCACCCTGCTGTTCGACCGTGAACCCGGGCGTGAACCGGCGGCGGGGGAGCAGCTCACCCTCGACCAGCTCCTGCTCGACCAGCACGATCACTGCGAAGACCACGATCACCTGCACTCGTCCTACGAGGCAGTCGATTTCGCCTCCGACGACCCGATCGATCCGCGTCGGCTCGTCGAGTTCCTCGAGAAGCGACCGGTCGGGATCTACCGGATCAAGGGATTCGTGCACTTCGCGGTGCCAGGACAGTCGCGGAAGTTCGAAGTGCAGACGGTCGGCCCGCACATCAGATTCACGTCGACGCGCTGGGAACCCGGCGAGGAGCGGGCGACCCAGCTGGTGCTCATCGGCGCCGATATCGAGGCCGAGCACGTGCGGACCCGGCTCGCGGACTGCGTCGTGGCGGAGGGAGACGAGGCGGACCCCGGCGCGATGCTGGGCGTGCACCGCTATACCGTGACCGCGTGACCGAGTCTGTGTGTAGTCCTGAAACGAATCCCGAGCCCGCGCTGTCCGTGTACGACGCGATCCGTCGTCGCCGCGACGTGCGGGCCGAGTTCACCGGGGAGCCGATCGCGGCCGCCGTGCTCGACCGCATCCTGGGTGCGGCGCACTGCGCCCCCAGCGTGGGCAACACGCAGCCGTGGGATTTCGTCGTCGTGCGCGACACCGCGACGCTGACCACGTTCGCCGATCATGTGGCCGGCGCCCGGCGGCGTTTCGCGGACTCGCTGCCCGAGGACCGGAAGAAGAAGTTCGATCCCATCAAGATCGAGGGGATCTGCGAGAGCGGTATGGGAGTCGTCGTCACCTACGACCGGAGCCGAGGGGGCGAACACATCCTCGGCAGGCACACGGTCGACGACACCGGTCTGTTCTCCGCGGTGCTCGCGATCCAGAACCTGTGGCTCGCCGCGGCAGCCGAGAACGTCGGCGTCGGCTGGGTGTCGTTCTACGACGAGCCGTATCTCACCGAACTGCTGGGCATCCCCGACCCGGTGCGCCCCATCGCCTGGCTGTGCGTGGGGAAGGTTGCCGAGTTCCAGCAGGTGCCGGACCTCGAGCGCTTCGGGTGGCGGGGGCGCCGGCCACTGGCCGACGCCGTCCACCTCGAAAAGTTCTAGCCCTGACGGCGGCGTGAGCCGGCCGCGGACGCCGTGCGGGTTCCACCGCCCGTGGACGACGCGGCGCGCGGGCGTCCGGCACCGCCGGAGCGGGAGCGACGTGCCCCGCCGCCCTGGCCGTGTGCGCGACCGTCCTGACCGCCGCGTCCACCCTGGGCGCCGCCCGGTCGCTGATTGCGTCCGCCGCCGTTCGACGCCGGCGCCGCCGCCTTGGGGGCGGGGGTGACGTGCGGTGCGATGGCGCCGACCAGGTCGAGCACGTGCGCGGAATCCGCGGTGCTGCGGAGGGGGGTCACCTTGATCGCGGCCTTGCGCATCAGGACCGCGAGGTCCTTGCGCTGCTCGGGCAGCACGACCGTCACGACGTCGCCGGCGCTGCCCGCGCGTGCGGTGCGACCGGAACGGTGCAGGTATGCCTTGTGCTCGGCGGGCGGATCGACGTGGACGACCAACTGCACGTCGTCGACGTGGACGCCGCGCGCTGCGACGTCGGTGGCCACCAGCACGCGTGCCTCACCGGCGGAGAACGACGCGAGGTTGCGGTCACGGGCCGCCTGCGACAGGTTGCCGTGCAGGTCGACCGAGGGGATTCCCGCCTCGGTGAGCTGACGGGCCAGCTTGCGGGCCTGGTGCTTGGTGCGCATGAACAGGATCCGGCGTCCGGTTCCGGACGCCAGCCGCTCGACCAGCTTCCGCTTGGCTTCGACGCCGTCCACGTCGAACACGTGGTGCGTCATGGCGGCGACGGGCGAGTTCGCCTCGTCGACCGAGTGCAGGACCTCGTTCTTCAGGAACCGCTTCACCAGCTTGTCGACGCCGTTGTCCAGCGTGGCGGAGAACAGCAGCCGCTGCCCGTGCTGGGGGGTCGCGGTGAGGATGCGGGTGACGACGGGCAGAAAGCCGAGGTCGGCCATGTGATCGGCCTCGTCGAGCACGGTGATCTCGACGGCGTCGAGGCTCACGAACTTCTGCTTCATCAGGTCTTCGAGCCGTCCGGGGCACGCGACGACGATGTCGACGCCGGCCTTGAGAGCGCTCACCTGACGGTTCTGGGAGACACCACCGAAGATGGTGGTGACCCGCAGGTCGTAGGCGGCGGCGAGGGGCTCGAGGGCTGCGGTGATCTGCGTGGCGAGCTCACGGGTGGGGGCCAGGATCAGGCCCACCGGGCGGCCCGGGCGGCGCTTTCCGCCGGACAGTTCGCCCGCGAGGCGGGACACCATCGGAATGGAGAAGGCGAGCGTCTTACCGCTGCCCGTCTTGCCCCGGCCGAGCACGTCGCGGCCCGACAGCGTGTCGGGGAGGGTGTCGACCTGGATCGGGAACGGGGAGGTGATCCCCTTGTCGGCGAGTGCTTTCACCAGTGGTTCGCGGACGCCGAGCGCAGCGAACGTCGTGTCGGGAGTATGTGTATCAGACAAGTGGTCAGGCCTTTCGGGCACAGGGTTGTGCCCGGAGGGCCGATACGGAAGGTCTCCGTCGGAGCTCGAGCACAGGTTGGCGGCGTTGCCGGTCGGCAAGCTTCTTCGCCGTAAGAAGAGCGGATGCGGTGGTGCACATCCAACAGGATTCGGGTGACCGAACTGAATGCGTTCTACGACGCTCGATGACCGTCGTGGTCACCTAGTGATCGCCACTCTACCCGGTGACAGCCGACCGGTCCGACCAAGGACTCACAAACCGACCCATTCCGAGGCCCCGTCGGCGAACTTCTGCCGCTTCCAGATGGGTACCTCGTGCTTGATCCGTTCGACCAGTTCGGCGCACGCGGCGAACGCCTGGGCGCGGTGTGGTGCGGCGACCGCGGCGACCACCGCGAGGTCGCCGACGGTGAGGGACCCGACCCGGTGGACGGCGGCCACGGGCAGTCCGGTCGACGCCGCGACCTCCTCGCAGACGGTACGGAGGAAGCGCTCGGCGTCCGGGTGCGACTGGTACTCGAGGGCCGAAACGGATTGTCCGCCATCGTGGTTGCGGACGACGCCGGTAAACACCACCACGGCGCCATGCTCGGGCCCGGCCACGACGGCGTCGACGACGGCGGGATCGAGGGGCTGATCCGAGATCTGGGCGAGGATGTCACTCATCGTGCGCACCTCCGCCTGCGACCTGAGCGAGAAGGTGGTCGACGATGGGGTCGAGGACGGACAATCCGTCCTTGACGCCACCCGGTGAGCCGGGCAGATTCACCACGACTGTGCCGTTCGCCACACCGGCGAGTCCGCGGCTCAGCGAGGCGTGCGGCGTCACCTCCGTCCCGCGGTTCCGGATGGCGTCGGCCACACCGGGGAGTTCTCGGTCGAGCACCGCACGGGTGGCCTCCGGGGTGGCATCCGTGGGGGAGACGCCGGTACCGCCGGTACTGATGATCAGCGCCGGATTGCCGGACAGTGCGTCGGCGAGGCCGACGGCGATGTCGGCGTCCGCATAGACCAGCGGGCCCCGGGTGGTGAAGCCGCGGTCCTCGAGCCACGCGGCGATCACCGGGCCGGTCGTGTCTACCCGTGTGCCCTTGGCGCCGCCGGTCGAGGCGACCAGTACGGCCGCGGACCGCGGTGTCACCGTGGGGGTTTCGGGACTCTGCTGCTCACGCGTCCAGTGTCCGCGTTTGCCGCCGTCCTTGGTGAGCAATCGGACACCGTCCAGTGTCGCGGCGGGGTCGACGGCTTTCACCATGTCGTGCAACGTCAACCCGGCTACCGCCACGGCGGTGAGGGCCTCCATCTCGACGCCCGTCGGGCCCTTCGTCTTCGCGGTGGCCTCGATCGTGATGGCGTCGCCCGTGAACCCGAACTCCAGTTTCACCGACGACAGCGCGAGCTGATGGCACAGCGGAATCAGCTCGGACGTCTTCTTCGCCCCCGCGATCCCGGCGATCCTGGCCGTCGCGAGAACGTCCGCCTTGGGCAGATCGTCGGCGCGGACCAGTTCGATCACCGCGGGTGTGGTGACCAATTGCCCGGCGGCCACCGCAATTCGGGTCGTGTCCGCTTTCGCGCTCACATCGACCATGCGGGCGCGGCCCTCACTGTCGAGGTGCGTCAGGTCGCTCATAGGGGGATCACCTTCACGAGTTGTCCGGCGTCGAGCGCGGTGACGTCGGCGGGAACGTCGAGGAGGACGTCCGCCCATGCCATCGCGGCGACGAGATGGGAACCGGGGCCGGACACGAGTTCGACTCCGGCGTCGGTGCGGCGTGCGCGGAGGAATTGCCGCTTGCCGGGAATGGAGGTGACGGCCGCGGCAAGCGGCAGCTCCTCGGGTTCGGTCGGGGGGAGCCCCGCCGCGCGCCGGATCTCGGGACGCGCGAACACCTCGAACGAGACGAGGGTGCTCACCGGGTTCCCGGGAAAGTTGAGGACGGGCGTTCCGTCCACGACGGCGGTGCCCTGCGGGCCGCCCGGTTGCATCGCGACGTGACCGAACTGTGCGCCGAGCGGCGAGAGCGTCTCCTTGACCACCTCGAAGTCGCCCATCGACACCCCGCCGGAGGTGAGGACCAGATCGGCGGTGGTGGTCGCCTCCGCGAGCAGGGTCCGGAACTCGGCCGGGTCGTCGCCGCTGCGGGTGATCGAAACGACCTCGGCGCCGTTGGCCCTGGCGCTCGACGCGAGGGCGATTCCGTTGGAGTCGTAGATCTCTCCGGGGTGCAGTGTGGTCCCCGCGTCCACCAGTTCCGCGCCCGTGGTGATCACGGCGATGCGGGGACGCGGACGCACCGGGACACGCTGCAGGCCGACGGCGGCGAGGACGGCGATGTGCCGGGCGGCGAGAACACTGCCGGCGGGCAGCAGGAGCGTGCCCTCCCGGACGTCGCTACCGCGCTCGCGCACGAATTCGCCCGCGGTGCGCGAGCGTTCGATGCGAACCTGTCCGTCCGTGGTCTGCGTGTCCTCCACCGGGACGACGGCGTCGGCGCCGTCGGGGATCGGCGCACCGGTCATGATCCGGTATGCGGTCCCGGGTGTGTGGGCGGTGGCGCCGGCCGGTCCCGCGGCGATCACGCCCAGCACCGGCAGCACGGCCGGGACCGACGCGACGGACGCGGCGTCGACCGCGTATCCGTCCATCTGCGAATTCCGGAACAACGGCAGGTCGACGGGGGAGTGGACGTCGGCGGCGAGGGCGCGCCCGAGCGCCTCGCCGAGCGGAATCTCCTCGGCCGGGCGCTCATGGAGCGTCGCGAGGAGTTCGGCGACGTGCTGGGCGTGCTGCTCCACAGAGCGTGCGGTCACGATGTTCCTCCGGCCATGGTCACCAATCCTAGGCATCCCACCAACCGGCGACGAGGGCACCGCGCCGGACAACGGTCACCCCCTCGCGGCATACTGGACAGATGCAGGGAAAGGCAACTCGATGACGGCGGTGGCGATGGGTATCCCGACCGTCCGGTCGTCGGTCTCGCTCGCAGGCAGGCCCGACGTCGACCAGCTGGTCGACCGGTTCGGCCGGGTCGCGCGTGACCTGCGGGTGTCCATCACCGAGAAGTGTTCGCTGCGCTGCACGTACTGCATGCCCGAGGAGGGCCTGCCCGCCATTCCGGCGGAGAACCTCCTCACCGCGAACGAGATCGTCCGGCTCGTCGACATCGCCGTCCACCGGCTCGGTGTGCGCGAGGTGCGGTTCACCGGGGGCGAGCCGCTGATGCGGGTGGATCTCGAGCAGATGATCGCCGGGTGCGCCGAGCGTGCACCGGGGATCCCGCTCGCGATGACCACCAACGCGGTCGGTCTCGAGCACCGCGCGGCCGGGCTCGCCCGAGCTGGACTGACGCGGGTCAACGTCTCCCTCGATTCGGTCGATCGTGAGCACTTCGCGAGACTGACGCGGCGCGACCGGCTGCCGTCGGTGATCGCCGGTATCCGCGCCGCCGCCCGGGCGGGACTGGCGCCGCTGAAGATCAATGCGGTGCTCATGCCCGAAACGCTCAGTGGAGCCGCCGATCTCCTGGAATGGTGCCTGAGCGAGGGCGTCGCGCTGCGGTTCATCGAGGAGATGCCGCTCGACGCCGATCACGAGTGGGCACGCGAGAACATGGTTGCCGCCGATCGGTTACTGGCCGTCCTCGGCGAACGATTCACCCTCACCGAACACGGGAGAGAAGATCCGTCGGCGCCCGCCGAGGAGTGGCTCGTCGACGGCGGACCGGCCACGGTCGGGATCATCGCGTCCGTCACCCGCTCGTTCTGCTCGGACTGCGACCGCACCCGTCTCACGGCCGAGGGAACGGTACGGTCGTGCCTGTTCAGCGACCAGGAGATCGACCTGCGGGCGGCCCTGCGGTCGGGGGCGGGCGACGAGGAATTGGCGCAGTTGTGGCGCGGCGCGATGTGGAACAAGTGGGCAGGCCACGGAATCAACGCGGACGGCTTCGCCCCGCCGCAACGCAGCATGGGAGCTATCGGTGGTTGACGTGACAGGCATTTCCGTTCGGTACTTCGCGGCCGCCGCCGACGCGGCGGGCTGCACCAAGGAAACTCTCGACCTCCCCGCCGGCGCCGACCTCGGCCAGGTGAAGGAACATCTCCTGGCCAAGTACGGCCCCGACATGCAGCAGGTGCTGTCGGTCTCCGCTTTCCTGGTGGACTCCGAGCTGACGCGCGACCTGACCCGCAGCGCCGGCACGCAGGTGGACGTCCTGCCGCCGTTCGCAGGCGGCTAGCGGGCCGCGTTCACGGAGTCGGCCAGCCACCGGTCGAACGTGATCGTTCCGAACCGATTGTCGGGCACCAGGTTCGACCCGTCCCGAAAGAACTGACCCATCGCGCCCGGAAGGGGCACGGTCACGACGAATCCGTGCGTCCCGGTGGCCTTCTTCCATGCCGCCGTCAGATCGCGTGCGGTGCGAACCTCCGGTCCACCGATCGTGATCGTCCCCTCCGGCGCCGGTTCGGCGGCCAGGGCGGCGTCGACCAGCGCGGTCGCGACATCCCTGGTGTCGATGGTCTGGAAGCTCGTCTTGGAGAACGCGGGGATCAACCCGGCCCGGCTCGCCGGCCTCGCGATCATGGGAATGAAGTCGTGGAACTGGGTCGCCCGCACGATCGACGTCGCCACCGCGGCGCTCTCGTAGACCCGTTCCTGCTTCCGCTTCGCCTGGTAATAGGGGAATGCGCTGCGGTCGACGTTGACGATGGAGAGCAGCACGGCGCGTCCGACCCCCGCGCCGTCCGCGGTGGCGAGGAGGTTCTCGGCGCCCTTCTCCAGCACGGCCCGGGTGCCGCGGGTCTTGCCGTCGGTGGTGTCCACCACGACGTCGACACCGTCGAGTGCCTCCGCGAGGCCGTCACCGGTGACGAGATCACCATGGAAATGGGCGATCTCGCTGCCCGGCGCACCGCCGTGCCGGGTCAGAACACGGACGGAGTGACCGCGCGCGAGGAACTCCTTGACCACCTGCCTGCCTACAGTGCCGGTACCGCCCGCGACGAGCGCCTGGACCATCGGGTCACCGCCACCACGTGTCGAGCGGGGTCACCGGGACCGCCCGCTTGTGGCGGGTATTCAGGAACATCGTCTCCAGCTTCTGCGCGACGGCGTCCGGCACGTCCTTGCCTTCGAGGTAGTCGTCGATCTGGGCGTACGTGACTCCCAGCGCTTCCTCGTCGGGGAGGGCGGGCCGATCGTCCTCGAGGTCGGCGGTGGGGACCTTCTTCCACGTGCTCTCGGGTGCGCCGAGTTCTCGCAGGAGCGCGGCGCCCTGACGCTTGGACAACCCGGTCAGCGGGGTGACGTCCACGCCGCCGTCGCCGAACTTGGTGAAGAAGCCGGTGATCGCCTCGGCGGCATGGTCGGTGCCGACGACGAGATACCCGAGCTGTCCGGCGATCGAGTACTGGATCACCATGCGTTCGCGGGCCTTGATGTTTCCGCGGACGAAGTCGCGGAGTTCGCCGCCGTCGCCGATGATGTGGCGCAGCGCCTCGGACGACTCCTTCGCGGTGGCGTCCGCACCGGGCTTCACGTTGACGACCACCGACCGGTCGGGCTTGATGAAGTCGAGGGAGATCTGCGCGTCGGACTCGTCTGCCTGGGTGCCGTAGGGCAGCCGCACGGCGACGAACTCGGCGTCGTGGCCCTCGTCGCGCAGTTCGCTCGCCGCGAGCTGGGCGAGGCGTCCGGTGAGGGTGCTGTCCTGACCGCCGCTGATGCCCAGGACGAATCCCTTGGCCGGGGTCGACAGCAGGTAGTCCTTCAGGAATTGAACACGTTTGCGGATCTCGTCGGCCGCATCGATGGTGGGCCGGGCACCGAGTTCCTCGAGGATCTGCGCACGTAGATTAGCCATGACAGAACTCTAGCGAGTGCCCCTGACGAACGCAGGGTACGGTTCCGCGCATGAGTAGATCGGACGTTCTGGTGGTCAGCGCGACCAAGGCGGAGGCCGTGCACGTCCCGTCCGAGTTCGAGGTCTTGATCACCGGGATCGGCAAGGTGAGCGCCGCCGTGGCCGTGGCGTCCGCACTCGCCGACTATCCGCGAACGGACAAGCCGCTCGTCGTCAACATCGGCACCGCCGGTGCGTTGCACGAGCATCACAGCGGCCTGTTCACGCCATCCACCGTCCTCAACCACGACATCAGTGGCGACGCCATCCGGGCACTCGGGCACGACGTGGCCGATCTCCTCGCCCTGCCGGACGGCGACGGTTCGGTGCTCGCGACCGGCGATCTGTTCGTGTCCGACGCCGGCGTGCGCGACGTGCTCGCCCGCAGAGCCGACCTCGTCGACATGGAGGGTTTCGCCGTCGCCTATGCCAGCGCTCGCGGCGGCGCCCGGTGCCGGCTGGTCAAGCACGTCAGCGACACGGCCGACGACTCGGCACTGGACTGGCCCGCCCGGATCGATTCGAGCGCCCGGGAACTCGGTCGCTGGCTGGCGGATCTCTAGCTCGCCCGCAGTGTCAGTCCGATCCCGTCGCTGTTGACCAGTCGCAGCGAGTCCGAATGGACGCTGTAGCCCGTCTCCCCGGTCAACGCGGCGAGTACGGCACGCTCGACCTCGGACACGTCCGGGGGGCATGCCATCCGGGTGGTGGCCCAGGGCCCGAACGAGATCGAACTCCGCTGCACGTCCGCGGTTCCGGTCATGCGGTTGCAGCCGGTGAAGCCGGACGCCGAACCGTCGCCGGCGATCAGCAACTGGGGTGCCGTCCTCTCCAGCGCCGCCGTCGTCGTGACCGCGTCCGGACTGATCAGGGCGGTGACCGTCCAGGTGGTCCCGACGACGGGCCGATTCGGCCGGACGACCTTCTCGTCCGTCAGCGTCACCGAACCGGTGGGCGTGGTGAGGGTGAGTGTGTCGCCGCCGAGCGTCCAGTTCGGCTGCGCGTCCAGCAGTGCCGCCACCCAGGCGTCCGCGCCGGCGGCCTCGCCCGGACAGGCCATCAACGTCATCGCGAGCGGACCCGCCACGACCTTCCCGCCGGACAGGTCGACGTCGGCGCTGCCCTGATTGCATCCGGCCTCGACGGAGAGGCGTCCGGTGTCGGTGAAGCCGAGCACGAGCGGCCCACCGCCGGGAATGGGATCGCCCTCGACGGAGGTGGACACGAAGGTGCGGCCCGCCGGATCCGGCGGCCCAGGCTGCGCGTCGCCGCCGCAGGCGGTGAGCGAGGCGAACGTCAGGAGGCCGAGAACGGTGGCGGTGGTGCGCATTCCCCGAGGTTAGACAAATTGTCCGGATTCTGGATCAACATCGGGTGACGCGCCGGATCAGGTCCTCCCATGCGGCGCCGAGCCGTTCGACGGACATCCCGAGGTCGCGCAATTCGTGCAGTACCAGCGTGGCCTCGAGGGGTGCGAGCAGTGAACAGGCGAGCAGTTCGTGGTCGCACCGCACCCCGGCCGCGCGAAGCAGCGACACGACGTGGCGCACGGACACCGCCCGGGCGGGTGCGGCGAAACGGAACTCGACGGAGTTCTCGGCCGCGCGCTGGACCTCGCCCTGCACCTCCACGATTGCGATGCGCGCGTGCCCGTAGGCGATCAGCCGGTCGATCGGGTCGGCGCCCGGCCCGAGCGGCGGTGGACCGAACATGAACGACTGCTGGAGTTCCCGTTCGGTGTGGTCGAGGAGTGCGTGCATGAGGCCCGACCGACTGCCGAACCGGCGGAACACTGTGCCCTTGCCCACACCGGCCCTGCAGGCGACCGCGTCCATCGTGACGGCGTCGACGCCGCGTTCCGCGACCAGCAGGGCCGCAGCATCGAGCAGAAGACGCCGGTTGCGGGCGGCGTCTCCGCGTTCCGGGGGATCGACCCCGATCTGGGGTAGCAGGGGACTGGTCACGCTTCGCATCCTACCGTGACGGGAACATAAGTGGACCGCGGTCCGTTTAGTTGCTATACATGTTCACGAATCGCCCTACGCACCATCGAAGGATCATTGACATGTCACAGACCAACGTTCTCGTTCTCGTCGGCAGCCTGCGCGCCGCCTCGGTCAACCGTCAGCTCGCCGAGACCGCGACCGCCGTGGCGCCCGCGGGTGCCGAGGTGACCGTGTTCGACGGCCTCGGAGACGTCCCCTTCTACAACGAGGACATCGACGTCGCCGGTTCCATCCCCGCCGTCGAGGCGCTGCGTGAGGCCGCCGGCCGCGCCGACGCGCTCCTGCTTCTCACGCCCGAGTACAACGGCACCATCCCCGCCGTCCTCAAGAACGCCATCGACTGGATCTCCCGGCCGTACGGCACCGGAGCCGTGAAGGACAAGCCCGTCGCCGTCATCAGCGCCTCGCCCAGCGGCAACGGTGCACAGTGGGCGCACGAGGACACCCGCAAGGCCGTCCGCATCGCCGGCGGCAAGGTTCTCGAGGACGTCACCCTCGCCATCGGCGGCACCATCGACAAGTTCGGTGACCGGCACCCGCGCGAGAACGCCGAGGTCGCGCAGCAGGTCGCCGACGTCGTCGCCAGCCTCGTCGACGCCACGAAGCAGCTCGTCGACGCCTGACGATCCGCTCGCACGCGCCGCCGTCGCCGCTACAGCCCGGTCCGATCCAGGGCTGCGTCGACGGCGTCGCGCACCGAGTCGAAGTCGTCACCGGCCGCCAGGGCGCAGTCCCTGGCGGCTTCTATCTGTTCACGCACCGTCTCGTACCGCGCGACCCACTCCTCCTTGTTGTCGCGCCAGTAACCGATGACGTCGTATCGGTCCGAGTCCCAGTCCAGGTCGTGGCGCAACCAGCGCCGCACCACCCGCGACGCCTTCGCCTCGCCCGCGAACCACACGTATCCCGGTCCATCCGGTCGCGACCAGTCGCGGGCCGCGTCGGCGAGCAGACTGTCGCCGGCGCCGTTGCCGCTCCCGTCCAGCCACGTGACGGTCACCCCGGCATCGGTGGCGAACTGCTGTCGGTCCTCGGGGGTCGTGACCTCCGCGATGACGTGCACCCGCGACGAGCCGGGTAGTTCCTCGAGTATCCGGCCGACGGCGGGCAGTGCCGTCATGTCGGCGAGGAGGAGTTGCCACTCGGCGTCGGCGGGTGGCGCGTGCCACCCCGAGGCGGTGGAGAAGCCGAGCGTCTCACCCGGGCGCGCGCGTGCGGCCCAGTGCGCCGCGGTTCCGCCCGCGTGGACGGCGAAATCGATGTCCATCTCCAGGGCGTCCGGGTCCCAGCGGCGGACGGTGTAGCTGCGCTTCTCCGCGCCGTCCGGGGGGAAGGCCAGGAGCAGGCGCTCGTCCGGCCGACCGCTGGACTCGAATCGACCGAGATCTCCGCCCGCGAGGGTGATCCTCTGCATATTCGGCGTCACCCGCGTCGTGCGCGCCACGGATGCCGACCAGGCGAGGTGGTCCAGGGGGTCGTCGGACATGCGCTCACGGTACCGGGACCGGCAGGCAGCTACCGGTCGGCAAGCATGGCGAGCGCGTCGTGTGCGACGCCCCGGCGTGCCCGGCCGCGCGCGGTCGGGGAGCGGCGCCTCCGGGTGGGACGAGGGCTGCGCTCGGAGGGGGCCGACGTCGTCCCGCGGAGTCGTCTCCGGCCGGTGCGGGCGGTGCTCTCCCGAAGGACGTAAGCTCCCGGAGCGTCTACGTAGACCTCATACCATCCGCCACTGGTGTGGCGGGCGTCTGAGATGTACGTGTGTCACGGCTACCCGCATCACCGTGCGGTGGTGTGGGTTGGACCGTGTCCCACACCGACGCTTGTGGTGCAGGAACATGCTGTTTCGGAGTCACCCCCAACCGCGGCGTCACGGTGGGCAGGCTGCGGCGGACCCGGCGATGCCGGGGCCTGCTCGGGGTCGGACCGGTTTTGTCGCGCGATGGCCGGACCGGCGCGTGTTCGGCGACCCGGACGGCGGGCAGCTGCCCCCGCCGGCGGGTGACGTTGTTCTTGCCGAGCAGTGCGCGTTTGGCCAGGTTCACCCCGGCGAGGTGGTCGCGGTTGCCACCGACCCGGCAGCCCGGGCACCACGCGTCGTGATAGCCGCCGGGACGGGCAAGTGGTTCGTCGCAGCCCGGACACAATGCCGAGGAGCCTCGGGCGGGCACCGAGACCACCGTGATGCCGGCACCGGCGGCGGTGTGCGCGAGGGCGGCGACCGCTTGGCGGCGGGCGGACTGCGCGGCCCGGTTGTTGTTGACCCGGCCGTGTCCGCGGGTCTCGAGGGTGCTGAGATCTTCCACCGCGATCACCTGCGCTCCGGCGGTGGTGGCGTAGTCGGTGACCTGGCAGGCGAAGTGGAACGCGAGTTCCCGGTTGATCTTCCCCCGCTTGGCACCCACCGCGGTGCGGTGTTCGTCGAGGACGGCGATCTTCGCCTCCAGCTGGGCGCGGACCTCCGGTGGGGCGGTGGCGGCCAGCCGGGTCAGCCGGGCGGCCTTGGCGTGCAGCAGCTGCCCCTCGGCCTGCAGGCGCGCCAGTTTGATTCCGAGGCCCCGGTCGTCGTAGGTGAAGCCCCGGTAATCCGACACCAGCCCCTCCGGGCTGTCGGTGGTGATGGCGGCGGCACCGAGCGTGGACGGGGACCAATCCACGCCCACCGCGACCGCGGCCGAGTCCAGGTCGCCTGCCGGGACGAGTTCGGTCGCGGCGCACCGCCACAACAGACCCCGGCGGTCGAGGACCAGGATCGGCAGATGCCAATCGATGACAGGCCGGCCGCACAGGTGCGCGGGGATGGCCGCGGTCAGCCGCACCCGCCGCCACTGCGCCCGCCCCACCAGCGCGGGACAGGTCGGCAGCTTCACCGTCAACACCAGCTCATGCTCTGCGACGGTGACGGCAAGCTGCGCGAGCTGCCGATCGGCGGCCGACAGTCGGGCCATCGACGCGATCTGCGGTGGTCCCTGCAGGTCGGTGATCCGCAACCGGCCGGCCGGTGCCCCGCCACTGGAGCGGGCGCGTGCGGCGAGCTGGCGCCGCACACCCCGAGCGAAACCCGAGGGCACAGAGTCGCCCGGCTCGGTGGGTGCGGTCAGACGACCGGTGGCCGGGTCGAATCGGGTCGACAGTGCCGCGATCGCGGTGTCCCGGTAGGTCAGGCTCCGCAGGGTTGCCAGCACCTGCGCGGTCACCACCCGGCTCACCCGCGACGGCACATAGACCCCGTCCGGATAGAACGGATCCCAGCCGAGCCGCGCCGCGGCGACATGACCCTGTGCGGGCAGCCTGCGGTCCTGGCGGTCACGGCCGGCGGCGAGCACGTCGAACGTCGCCGGCCGCCACAGCCGCGACACCAACTCGGCGCCAGCACCTGCAATCAGATCGAGCAGCCACCCCACCCGGGTGTCGACGTCATCGAGGCCGATCCGCTCACCGGTCGCGTCGTCGACCGCCACGTGGGCGCGGGTGGTGAACGCGAACTGCCGCGGCACAGTCGATCCCGGCCCGGTCATAGCCGGCACAATTCGGGATCGGTCAGCACCTTCACGTTCCCACACGCGCGGACCATGATGCACCAGCCGTCCGCCGGCACCGCCGGTGACAAGAACCCGCGAACGCCCGAGATGCTCACCGGTTAACCCATTCCCAACCCTGCCGCGGCGTCGTGGCTGCCTGATCGTAATCGAGCAGCCAGCGGGCGCGCGTGCAACGTAGCAAGACTGTCGAGCGGGAGACCCCGTCGTTGATTCTGTTTCGACCACAGCGCCCAGAGAACCGGCCGGACAACGATGCCGGCACCGCCCTGACGTCATCCATCAACCCTCCCACCAGCGATCTGTCGCTCCTGTCTCGTACGACCTTGACTGTAACGCCGGCCTCCGACAAGTACCGCCCGATCCAGCCCACCGGCGAACTGGGCCAATCGATCTCGCCACACCACCCGCACCGCCGTGAACCGACCCTCGGCCGCGTCGTCGAGCATCCGGCCCAACCCCGCCCGCTGCCCCCGCCGACCCGGGCCCGCACTCCCCCATCCGGGCGGCCTGCCCTGATAGGAGTCGAGGTCCGCGCGGTCAAAGATTCGGTGACCCGAACCGGTGCACCCAGAAGGCCACCGGCCCTACCTGCCGCCTTGCGCACCCAACCACCGACATCCCAAGTCGCCTCACCAATTCACACCGGCAGACCAGTGTCAGAACCTATCGATTAGATTAGATATATCGGCAACAGCTGAAAGCCTCCAGTGCGGGAGCGCGATGCGAGGGGTGTTCCGCGTCACGCCGAAAATGTGATGTGCGACACGCCGGAGCGAGCGCGAAATTTATGGTTCGCGGGATGACGACCTGGGAATTTCATCAATGTGACTCACAACATCTCGGGTTAAGTGTTTCTGTCGGCCACTAGGTGTAGTGTCTTGAGCACTGAGAGACCACAACGAGAACCGACTCGGTGAGCATCTCCATCGGGGGTCACCGCCATCTCGATCCGGGGAAGTCTCAGTGCGCTGAACACACACTTCGTCAGCTCCATTCGGCAGTGGAAAGAGGGACTTCATGAGCATCACCGTCTACACCAAGCCCGCTTGCGTTCAGTGCAATGCCACCTACCGGGCCCTCGACAAGGCGGGTATCGAATACTCCGTTGTCGACATCACCGAAGACCCCGAAGCCCGGGACTACGTCATGGCACTGGGATACCTGCAGGCGCCCGTGATCGTGGCTGGTGACGAACACTGGTCGGGCTTCCGCCCCGACCGCATCAAGACCCTCTCGGCAAACGCTGCTTGAAGCGAGGCGATCGCACCGCCCGAGGCGGAGATCGAACCGATTCCCGGGCGGCAGTAAACGGTAGTACTAGTCCAGATGGTGGAAACCGATGACATCGCTGGTGTACTTCTCCAGCGCGTCGGAGAACACGCACCGATTCGTCCAGCGGCTCGGGCTGCCTGCGACGCGCATACCCATTCACGACCGTGAGGGGACCTTCGAGGTTCGCGAACCCTACGTGCTGATCGTCCCCACCTATGGCGGGGGAACGACGGCCATGGGCCGCGACACCAGTTACGTCCCGAAGCCGGTCATCCGATTTCTCAACAACACGCACAACAGGTCGCTGATCCGAGCAGTGATCGCGGCAGGAAACACCAATTTCGGTGAATCCTATTGCTTTGCAGGAAACATCATTTCTCAGAAATGCCACGTTCCCTACCTCTACCGCTTCGAACTCATGGGCACAGCCGAGGACGTCGAGCGGGTCAGGGCCGGTCTGGGTGAATTCTGGGATCACTTAGACGACGAGGAGCACGAGAAGTGGCGCCGACCATCACAGACACCATCGACGCGGGGAGCGTAGAGCGCGACGCGCGCGGTGGAGACTCGACGAACGGTCTCGATTACCACGCACTCAACGCCATGCTCAACCTGTACGGCCCCAACGGTGAGATCCAGTTCGACAAGGACGTCGCCGCCGCCCGCCAGTACTTCCTGCAGCACGTCAACCAGAACACCGTCTTCTTCCACAACCTGGACGAGAAGCTCGACTACCTCGTGGAGGAGAACTACTACGAGCCCGAGGTCCTCGACCAGTACTCGCGCGCGTTCGTGAAGTCGCTGATCGATCACGCCTACGCCAAGAAGTTCCGCTTCCCGACGTTCCTGGGCGCGTTCAAGTACTACACCTCGTACACGCTGAAGACGTTCGACGGCAAGCGCTACCTGGAGCGGTTCGAGGACCGTGTCTGCATGGTCGCGCTCACGCTCGCCGCCGGCGACGAAGAGCTGGCGACCAAGCTCGTCGACGAGATCATTGCCGGCCGGTTTCAGCCCGCCACCCCCACGTTCCTCAACTCCGGCAAGAAGCAGCGCGGCGAGCCCGTGTCCTGCTTCCTGCTGCGTATCGAGGACAACATGGAGTCGATCGGCCGCTCCATCAACTCCGCCCTGCAGCTGTCCAAGCGCGGCGGCGGAGTTGCGTTGCTGCTCAGCAACGTTCGCGAGCACGGTGCCCCGATCAAGAAGATCGAGAACCAGAGCTCCGGTGTCATCCCGATCATGAAGCTGCTCGAGGATTCCTTCTCGTACGCCAACCAGCTCGGCGCGCGTCAGGGCGCGGGCGCGGTGTACCTGCACGCGCACCACCCGGACATCTACCGCTTCCTCGACACCAAGCGGGAGAACGCCGACGAGAAGATCCGCATCAAGACGCTGTCGCTGGGTGTGGTCATCCCGGACATCACGTTCGAGCTGGCGAAGAAGAACGAGGACATGTACCTGTTCTCGCCGTACGACGTCGAGCGCATCTACGGTGTCCCGTTCGCGGACGTCAACGTCACCGAGAAGTACTACGAGATGGTCGACGACAAGCGGATCCGCAAGTCGAAGATCAAGGCGCGCGAATTCTTCCAGACCATCGCCGAGCTGCAGTTCGAGTCGGGCTACCCGTACATCATGTTCGAGGACACGGTGAACCGGGCCAACCCCATCGAGGGCAAGATCACCCACTCCAACCTGTGCTCGGAGATCCTGCAGGTCTCGACGCCGTCGCTGTTCAACGACGATCTCTCCTACAGCGAGGTCGGCAAGGACATCTCCTGCAACCTCGGTTCGCTGAACATCGCGAAGACCATGGACTCGCCCGACTTCGCACGCACCATCGAGGTGTCGATCCGCGCCCTCACCGCGGTGTCCGATCAGACGCACATCTACTCGGTCCCGTCGATCGAGCAGGGCAACAACGACTCTCACGCCATCGGCCTCGGGCAGATGAACCTGCACGGGTACCTGGCCCGTGAGCGGATCTACTACGGCTCCGACGAAGGCATCGACTTCACGAACATCTACTTCTACACCGTCGTGTTCCACGCGGTGCGGGCGTCCAACCGGATCGCCATCGAGCGGGGCACCCACTTCAAGGGCTTCCCGCAGTCCAAGTACGCGTCCGGCGAGTACTTCGACAAGTACACCGATCAGGTGTGGGAACCGAAGACGGAGCGGGTGCGTCAGCTGTTCGCCGAGTCCGGTGTGCACATCCCGACGCAGGACGACTGGCGCGAGCTGAAGGCGTCCGTGCAGAAGTACGGCATCTACAACCAGAACCTGCAGGCCGTCCCGCCGACGGGCTCGATCTCGTACATCAACTACTCCACCAGCTCCATCCACCCGGTGGCGTCGAAGATCGAGATCCGCAAGGAAGGCAAGATCGGCCGCGTCTACTACCCGGCGCCCTACCTGACCAACGACAACCTGGAGTACTACCAGGATGCCTACGAGATCGGGTACGAGAAGATCGTCGACACCTATGCCGCGGCGACGCAGCACGTCGACCAGGGGCTGTCGCTGACGCTGTTCTTCAAGGACACCGCCACCACCCGCGACATCAACAAGGCGCAGATCTACGCGTGGCGCAAGGGCATCAAGACGCTGTACTACATCCGGCTGCGTCAGATGGCTCTGGAGGGTACCGAGGTCGAAGGTTGCGTTTCCTGCATGCTGTAGGCGGCTCCGCCGCCCGTGAGTACTTATTAACCGCCGGCGGTTAATAAGTACTCACAGCCGAACGAAGTGAGGAATCAATGGTCAAGCTGGTGAGTCGCGTATCCGCGATCAACTGGAACCGCGTCCAGGACGAGAAGGACGCCGAGGTGTGGGACCGTCTCGTCGGCAACTTCTGGCTGCCCGAAAAGGTGCCGGTGTCCAACGACATCCCGTCGTGGGGGACGCTCACGCCGCAGGAGAAGCAGCTCACGATGCGGGTGTTCACGGGGCTGACGCTCCTCGACACCATTCAGGGCACCGTGGGCGCCGTCAGCCTCATCCCCGACGCCATCACCCCGCACGAAGAAGCGGTGTACACCAACATCGCGTTCATGGAGTCGGTGCACGCCAAGAGCTACAGCTCGATCTTCTCGACGCTGTGCTCCACCCGCGACATCGACGACGCCTTCCGCTGGTCCGAGGAGAACCCGAACCTGCAGCGCAAGGCCGAGATCGTCATGGACTACTACCAGGGCGACGAGCCGCTCAAGCGCAAGGTGGCTTCCACCCTGCTCGAGAGCTTCCTGTTCTACTCCGGCTTCTACCTGCCGATGTACTGGTCGTCGCGGGCGAAGCTCACCAACACCGCCGACCTCATCCGCCTCATCATCCGTGACGAGGCCGTGCACGGGTACTACATCGGCTACAAGTACCAGAAGGGCCTCGAGCAGCTCACCGAGGCCGAGCGCGACGACCTCAAGAACTACACGTTCGAGTTGCTCTTCGAGCTCTACGACAACGAGGTCGACTACACCCAGGACCTCTACGACGAGGTGGGCCTCACCGAGGACGTCAAGAAGTTCCTGCGGTACAACGCGAACAAGGCGCTGATGAACCTCGGCTACGAGGGTCTGTTCCCGAAGGACGAGACGGACGTCAACCCGGCGATCCTGTCGGCGCTCTCACCCAACGCGGACGAGAATCACGACTTCTTCTCCGGCTCGGGCAGCTCCTACGTCATCGGCAAGGCCGTCAACACCGAAGACGAGGACTGGGACTTCTAGAGCGACCCGCTCGCGCTTCTAGAGCGACCCGCTCGCGACTTCTAGAGCCGGCCCAGGCCTGTCGCCCGATGTCACACCTGTTCAGTTCGACTGCACCGGTGTGACATCGGGCGAACTGCGTTCAGCGGCGGAACCACGCCTCGGGCTCGTCCTGCAGGGCCTTGTCGAGCCGCAGTCGCGACGACGAGGTGAGATCCGGCGGCAGTTCGTCGGGGGAGAACCAGGCGACGTCGTGGTTCTCGTCGTCCGACACCGTTGCCTGCCCGCCGACGTACCGCGCGAGGAAGCACACGTCCAGATACTGCGCGACGTCGCCGTTGGGGTAGGTGATCGGGTCGGTGACGTCGACGCTCGTGATCCGGACCAGTTCCGCGAGCACGCCGGTTTCTTCGCGTACCTCACGCAGCGCCGCGGGTCCGGGTTCCTCCCCGGGTTCGAGGATGCCGGACACGACGGCCCATTTGCCGTTGTCGACGCGCCGGGTCAGCAGCACCCGGCCGTCGGCGTCGCGCACCACGACACTGACCCCGGACAGCCACAGCGGCGCAGTGCCGACGTGGCCGCGCAGGGCGGTGACGAACTCGGGGACAGGCACCGGGCCTCCTAGCCGACGTAGCCGTTCAGCGTGTTCCGCAGGTCGGTGAGCATCGCGCGCGCGGCGACGACACCGTTTCCGCCCCACACGTCACCCTCCACAGCGAAGACCCGCTTGTCGGAGGCCGCCTCGAGGTCTTCCCATGCCTCACCGGACATGACGTCCTCCGCGTGCGCGGTGCCCTCCTCGCCGTCCAGGACGGCGTAGATGAGGTCGCCCTCGGCCTGGTCGATGTCGGATTCGGTGATCGGTTCGGTGACTGCGCCGTCGAGGTTCTGATAGGCGGGCCGCCGCACTCCGGCGTCGGTGAGCACCTGGCCGGCGAACGTGGCCGGACCCTCGACCTCCATGCTGTCGGCGTCGAATCGGACGACGGACGCCTGTGTCTGCGCGGCATCGATGTCGACGCCGAGCTGCGTGGCGTCCTGCTGGTACTGCTCGAGTGCGGCCGTCGCCGCGTCGGCCCGGCCCAGGGCGTTGCCGGCGAGAAGGAACTGGGCCTTCCAGTACACGGGGTCGGAGCCGACGAACACGGTGGGCGCGATGGGGGAGAGCGCGCCGTACAGCTGGTCGGACGCCGGACTCGATCCGAGGATCAGGTCCGGGTCCGCCTGCGCGATCTTGTTCACATCCGGGGCGTCGACGGATCCGACGCTCGGGATCTCGGAGATGCCCGTGCCGAGGTAGCCGGGCTGAGGCGAGTCCCCGTCGACGGTCGCCGCGCCGACCACGTTTTTCCACAGACCGAGTGCGCACACCGCGTCCAGTGCGGCGCTGTCGAGTACCACGATCCGCTGCGGATCGGACGGAACGTCGCTCTCGCCCTTCGTGTGGACCACCCGGTGCGTCGAGCCGGCCGCGAGTGCGGCGTCGACCGGGGCCGGCTCGGCGCAGGCGGTCGTGGTGTCCCGCTCGATGCCGACCACACCGGCTCCGGCGATCTGCGTGGTGGTCCGGACGATGGACGCTGCGGGATCGTCGTCGGACGGTTGAGAGCAGCCGGCGACTGCGAGCACAGCGACGGCGACGAGACCGGTGGACGCGCGGCGGGCGGAAAACCTACGAGGGGACAATTCGGCGACTTCCTGTGTGTGCGGGCGCGTTCAGGTTAGCCGCTGTGCTTGTCCACCCCGAACGTGTCCGACAGGTCGTCGAGGATGAGGTGCGCACCCTGGATGCTGACCGGCGACATCCAGCGGGCGTCGTCGACGTCGACCTTGCGTCCCTTCAGCGTCTGCCACAGCGGGCTCTCCAGGAACGGCTTCGCCGCTTCGGCGCTCTTGCCGGCCGGGTCCTGCCAGGTGCTGACGAAGATGGCGTCGCCCTCCGCCTCGCTGATCAGCTCGGGGCTGATGGCTTGCATGATGTTGTCGGGGTCGGCCGGATCGGGGCCCTGGCTCTGCGGACGAGCGAGCCCGGCGTCCGAGAGCACGATCCCGCTGAACGAGGTCGTGCGGTAGAGGCGTGCCGTCGGCTCGCCCGCGAACCGCACGACCGAGATCACCGGATTCGACGCCGTGTCGTTGATCTCCGCGCCGACGGCCGCGGCCCGCTCCTCGTAGGCGCCGATCTTCTGCTCCGCGAGTTCTTCCTTGCCCAGTGCCTTGCCGACGAGACGGATGTTGTCCTTCCACGTGGGCCCGGTCGTCTCGGTGAAGATGGTCGGCGCGATCGCGGATAGTTGCTCATAGTTCTTTCCGTCGCGCACCTCGGCGGAGATGATCAGGTCGGGTTGCAGCGCGGCGATCTGCTCGAGGCTCGCGGTGCTGACCTTGCCCACCGACTCGGCTTCCGCCGCGAACTCGTTCCGCGAGGAGCCGAGGTAGTCGGGGAGGCCGGGTTCGCGGTAGTCGACGTATCCGACGAGTGGCGCCTCGAGGAGGAGGACGGCGTCGGTGAAACTGTTGTCGAGTGCCACGATGCGCTGCGGTGCGGCCGGGATCTCGGTGCTGCCGCGAAAGTGGTCGACGGTGCGGGGGAACTGCCCGGTCGACGACGTGGTGCCGGACGCGGCGGGGGAGTCGTCGCCGCTGGAGCATGACGTGATCGAGAAAGTGGCTGCAGCGGCGAGTGCGACCGCGCCGGCGACTACCCGGCGTCGGGAGAGAACGTTCACATGGAGCTCCTGATCGAAAGTTAGGTGAGCGAAACCTTAGCACCGGGGTTCCGCGTGTCGGAGCCTCCGTGGATCCGCATCGACCGGTCACGTGCGACACGCCGGACCGCGTGACAGTGAGCACTCCCCGGCGCGACAAACCGCAGGTCGCATCCGCCACAATTTGCTCTGAGTCCGGGTAAGTACGACAGTGGGTAGGACCCAGTCGGAGGCCGCTCAGGGCACGGTCTACGATTCGATGAGCGCAAGCCAGAGACCGTTCGCCTCGCAGCCCGGGGACGGACGCGCATTCAGGAGGATCAGTGACTGCCGTAGCGCCCCAGCCAGTCCCCGCGATAGCTGCAGCCAGGCCTTACCCGCCGCGGCAGGGACCCAAGGGCTCGTTCATCTTCAAAATGATTACGACCACCGACCCCAAGGTGCTCGGAATCATGTACTTGACGACCTCGATCGCGTTCTTCCTCATCGGTGGTCTCATGGCCCTGATGATGCGCGCCGAGCTCGCTGTGCCCGGTATGCAGTTCTTGTCGAACGAGCAGTTCAACCAGCTGTTCACGATGCACGGCACGATCATGCTGCTGCTGTACGCGACGCCGATCGTGTTCGGGTTCGCCAACTACATCCTGCCGCTGCAGATCGGTGCCCCCGACGTGGCGTTCCCGCGACTCAACGCGTTCAGCTACTGGCTGTACGTGTTCGGCGCGATCATCACCACCGCAGGCTTCATCACCCCCGGCGGTGCCGCGGACTTCGGCTGGACCGCCTACACGCCCCTGACGAGTGCACTGCACTCCCCGGGCGTCGGCGCCGACCTCTGGGTCATGGGCCTCGCGGTCGCCGGCCTCGGCACCATCCTCGGTGGTGTCAACATGATCACCACCGTCATCTGCCTGCGTGCCCCCGGCATGACCATGTTCCGCATGCCGATCTTCACGTGGAACATCTTCATCACCAGCATCCTGATTCTGCTGGCGTTCCCTCTGCTGACCGCTGCATTCATGGGCCTGTTCGTGGACCGTCACCTCGGTGGCCACATCTTCGACCCGGCCACCGGCGGTGTGCTGCTGTGGCAGCACTTGTTCTGGTTCTTCGGCCACCCCGAGGTGTACATCATCGCGCTGCCGTTCTTCGGCATCGTCTCGGAGATCTTCCCGGTCTTCAGCCGTAAGCCCGTGTTCGGATACAGCGGCCTGGTCTACGCGACCCTGGCGATCGCCGCGCTCTCCATCGCGGTGTGGGCGCACCACATGTACGCCACCGGCGCCGTGCTGCTCCCGTACTTCTCGTTCATGACGTTCCTGATCGCCGTTCCTACGGGTGTGAAGATCTTCAACTGGATCGGAACCATGTGGAAGGGGCAGTTGACGTTCGAATCGCCGATGCTGTTCTCCATCGGCTTCCTGATCACGTTCCTCTTCGGTGGTCTGTCCGGCGTCATCCTCGCGAGCCCGCCGCTGGACTTCCACGTCACGGACACCTACTTCGTGGTCGCCCACTTCCACTACGTGGTCTTCGGCACCGTCGTGTTCGCCACGTACGCGGGCATCTACTTCTGGTTCCCGAAGATGACCGGACGCATGATGGACGAGCGTCTCGGCAAGTGGCACTTCTGGACCACGTTCATCGGCTTCCACGGCACGTTCCTCGTCCAGCACTGGCTGGGTAACGAAGGTATGCCGCGTCGTTACGCCGACTACCTGCCCTCGGACGGCTTCACATTCCTGAACACCTTCTCGACGATCTTCGCGTTCGTCCTCGGTGCCTCGACGCTGCCGTTCATCTGGAACGTCTTCAAGAGCTACCGGTACGGCGAAGTCGTGACCGTCGACGACCCGTGGGGTTACGGCAACTCCCTCGAGTGGGCCACCAGCTGCCCGCCGCCGCGGCACAACTTCACCGAACTGCCGCGCATCCGCTCCGAGCGTCCCGCGTTCGAGCTGCACTACCCGCACATGGTCGAGCGGATGAAGGCCGAGGCGCACGTCGGACCGGGCCACGGTGGCAAGCACGCCAGCACCGTGCTCGAGAAGGAACGCCACGAGCCGCTGACCGTCGGCGACGAAGGCGACCCCGGAACCGACACCGGCCGCTGACACATCAGTTTCGGAAAGGCCCCGCCCCCACACCGGGCGGGGCCTTTCAGTTGGCACAATGGGTGCCGGACAAGCCGCGCGAGCAACATGATCGGAGTACATCGGTGGGTGCAGCTGACACCACTGTTCTGGTGACCGTGACGGGCCCCGACCGACCCGGCGTCACCTCGGTGCTCTTCGGGTCGCTCTCCCGCCACGACGTGAGCCTTCTCGACGTGGAGCAGGTGGTGATTCGTGGGCGTCTGACCCTCGGTGTCCTGGTGGCCTGCCCCGAGAACGGGGAAGCGCTGCAGGAGGAACTCGAAGAGGCGATGGCCACCGTCGGGATGTCTGTGGACGTCGAGATCGGTGCCGATCCCGGCAGGCAGTCGCTGTCCACCCACGCCGTGGTCGTGCTCGGTAGTCCGGTGTCGGCTCGCGCACTGCGTTCGGTGGCGCGGGAGATGGCGACCCTCGGGGTCAACATCGACTCGATCCGCGGTGTCGCCGACTACCCGGTGACGGGCCTCGAACTTCTCGTGAGCGCTCCCGGCTCGGCGGAGGCGGACAAGAGTCTGCGCACCGTACTGGCAGAAGTGGCCGTGCGCGAGAACGTCGACATCGCCGTCGAGCGCGGGGGACTGGCCCGGCGCGCCAAACGGCTCATCGTGTTCGACGTCGACTCGACCCTCGTCCAGGGCGAGGTCATCGAGATGCTCGCCGCCCGGGCGGGCGTCGAGGACGAGGTCCGCGCCGTCACCGAAGCGGCGATGCGCGGCGAAATCGACTTCACCGAATCCCTGCATCAGCGGGTCGCAACGCTCGCCGGCCTCGACGCCTCCGTGATCGACGACGTCGCGGAAAACCTGGAACTGACACCGGGTGCCCGCACCACCATCCGGACGCTGCGCAGGCTCGGCTTCCACTGCGGCGTGGTGTCCGGCGGTTTCCGGCAGGTCATCGAGGGCCTGGCCCACGAACTGGAATTGGACTTCGTGCAGGCCAACACGCTGGAGATCGTGGACGGCAAGCTCACCGGCCGGGTGATCGGCGACATCGTGGACCGGGCCGCGAAGGCGACCGCACTGCGCAAGTTCGCCGCTCAGGTCGGGGTCCCGATGGAGCAGACGGTGGCGGTCGGCGACGGCGCCAACGACATCGACATGCTCAACGCGGCCGGACTGGGAATCGCGTTCAACGCCAAGCCCGCTCTGCGGGAGGTCGCGGACACCGCTCTGTCGCACCCCTTCCTCGACGCGGTGCTGTTCATCCTGGGGGTCACCCGAGACGAGGTCGAGGCCGCCGACGCGGTGGACGGCGTGGTGCGGCGCGTCCCGCTGTCGTGACGGAATCGCGCCGCGACGCGGCCGCCGGGGAGACCCGTGACGACGCCCTGTGGGCGGCGCGTCACGCCGTCCTCGCGGCCGGATACGGCGGACGGCCGGATCCGGACGACCCGGCGCAGGTTCTCGCCATGCCGATCGTGCTGCACATTCCGAAGGCCGACCCCCCGCCGCGTAGTGCTCTGCTCGAGGCTGCGGCGGCCGCGGCGGTGGCGTTGTGCCTCGACTCTCGCGTCGGCCCCGACGAGACGGGCGCGCCCGGACCGTGGCAGGAGGATTACCGCGCCTGGATCGGGTCCCGGATCCGCAAGGTGTCGCGGCGTGCGCGGGGAGCGGGGTGGCGTGCGGCGCAGGAGGTCGACGGGATCACCGTCGACGTCGACGGTGCGCAGGCCCGCGCACTCGTGCCCGTCGCCGTCGGCGCACTCGACCCCCGCATCCGGAAGTTGCAGATCGGCGGCACCGATCTCGAACACGACGACCCCGGGGAGATCCCGGGCGGGATTCCGGTGCTGTGGATCAACTCCGCCCTGGACATGACGGTGGGGAAGGCCGCGGCGCAGGTCGGTCACGCGTCGATGCTGCTCGCCGGTGCGATGACCACGGAGCAGGCACGCGCGTGGGCGGCCACCGGCTACCGCTGCGCAGTGCGGGATGCCGACGTCGGACTGTGGGAAGAGCTGACCATCGAGGTGGTGCGGGGCAGGGCGGTCGCGGTGCGCGACGCCGGTTTCACCGAGGTGGCTCCCGGATCGATGACCGTGATCGCCTGCCCCTGAGCGTCGACGCCTCGTCGGTCCAGTGCCTGCGTGGTGGCTATGGGATGCGGCAGGTTTTCCCGGAACACTGACGGTCATGCTCGCTCGACGCCTGATCGCACTGTTCGCCGGACTGTGGCTGTACGGCTTCTCGATGGCCATGATGATCACCGCCGGTCTCGGCCTCGACCCCTGGGATGTGTTCCATCAGGGGGTCGCGGATCGCACGCCACTCAGTTTCGGTGTGGTGACCGCGCTGACCGGTGTCGTGGTACTCGCACTCTGGATCCCGATCCGTCAGAAACCGGGATTCGGCACGATCGCCAATGTCGTGGTCATCGCCGTCTCGGTGGACACGTCGCTCGCGTTCCTCGAACCCGCCGACTCCCTTTTCGTGCGGATCGTGGTGATGCTCGGTGGCGTGGTCCTCAACGCGCTCGCCACCGTGCTGTACATCGGTGCGGGGATGGGCCCCGGACCGAGGGACGGTCTCATGACCGGTCTGGTCGCGCGGACCGGGCTGTCGGTGCGTGTGATCCGCACGTCGATCGAGGTGACCGTGCTGGCCACCGGCTGGTTGCTCGGCGGCACCGTCGGGGTGGGCACCGTCGTCTACGCGCTGGGCATCGGCCCGCTCATCCAGCTGATGATGCGCTTCGGCGGCATCTACCCGACCGCACGGAAGACGAGCAGCGTCGGACCGGACAGTGCGATCGTGGAGTCTCCCGAGATGGGGCCGCCTGGCGCGGGTGCGCCGTCGGGCGATGTCGAGTCGAATTCGGCGAGCACTGTCCCGTAGAACCATTCGGGGCAGCCCAAAGTAATCACGGCGGGTCCGCCCGAGTGGAAGACGAGAAGCCAACTGTCGTCGGTGAGCTGGCGCCCGTCCTCGGTGTGGGAGCGGATGTCGGATCCGTCGATCCACGCCTGGAGAGTGCGCCTGGAGTCGTCGTACCACGCGGGGTCGTCCATCTCGGCGCCGTCGGCGCCGAACCACACGAGGTCGGGATGGCCGGTGGGTGTGCGCCTGCCCTCGAAGAATTCCGGCTGGCGCAGGGCAGGGGAGGCGCGACGGAGGTCGAGGGCGCGGGTGACGAACGCGGTGAGAGTCGTGTCCCCGGTGCTCCAGTCGAGCGGCCAGGAGTCTTCACGCGGGGTGTCCTCGGGGACGCAGTACGCGTTGTTGTTGCCGCCGAGGGTGTGACCGAATTCGTCGCCGGCGGTGAACATCGGCGTGCCGGTCGACAGCGCGAGCGTGGCCAGGAGCGCGCGGACGTGCCGGGACCGCGTCTCGATGATCGACGGATCGTCGGTGGGGCCTTCGACGCCGTGGTCGACGGAGTCGTTGTGATCGGCGCCGTCCCGGTTGTCCTCGCCGTTGGCCTCGTTGTGTTTACGGACATACGACACGAGGTCCGCGGCGGTGAACCCGTCATGCGCAGTCACGAAATTGACGGACGCCCACGGCCGCCGGTTTCCGAACAGATCCTCGGAACCCGCCACCCGGGAGGCGAGATCGCGCACCCCGGTGCCGCCGTTCCAGAAACGTCGAACGGTATTGCGGTACTTGTCGTTCCATTCCGACCACTGGACGCCGAAGTGCCCGACCCGGTATCCGTCCGACGTGGCATCCCACGGTTCGGCGATCAGTTTGCACCGGGAGAGAACGGGATCCGCCGTGATCGCGGAGAAGATCGAAGCGCGGGAATCGAATCGGCCGCCACCGGGCCGGCCGAGAGCGGACGCGAGGTCGAACCGGAAGCCGTCGACCCCCATCTCGTGCGCCCAGTAGCGCAGGCTGTCGCCGATCATCCGGACGACGACGGGCGACTGTGCGTCGACGGTGTTCCCGCAACCGGTGATATCGATGTCGCGACCGTCGGAGTCGAGGAGGTAGTAGCCGGGGGCGTCGAGGCCGCGCCAGCTGAGGCTGATGCCGTCGACACCCTGTTCGCAAGTGTGGTTGTACACCACGTCGAGGATGACCTCGATCCCCGCGGCGTGCAGAGCGTCGACCATCGTGTGGAATTCGGTGATCTCCTCACCGGGCACCACCGCATAGCCCGGGTGGGGGGCGAAGAACGCCGCGGTGGAGTACCCCCAGTGGTTGCGCATGCCCCGCGAGCGGACGGTGGCCTCGGAGACGTACGCCTGGACGGGAAGCAGTTCGACCGCGGTTACGCCGAGGCGGACGAGATGGCCGACGACGGCGGGTTCGGCGAGACCCAGATACGTTCCGCGGTACTGCGGAGGCACGTCGGGGTGCCGCGCGGTGAACGATCCCACGTGAAGTTCGTAGACAACGGTTTCCTCCCACGGCCTTTCGATCCGCGGTCCGCTCGTGCGGGCGTGGTCGGCCGTGACCACCGACAGCGGTGTGTGGCCCAGGCTGTCGACGCGTGACGGGCCGCCGAACGGGTCGCCGTCGTGGGAGACGAGTGCGTCGTGGTCGCCGAGTTTTCCCGTGATGCGGGTCGCCCACGGATCCAGAAGCAGCTTGGCGGGGTTGAGGCGCACGCCGCGTGCGGGGTCCCAGCGTCCGTGCGTGCGGTAGCCGTAGCGCTGTCCCGCGCCGACGCCCTCGACGATGCCGTGCCAGATGCCGTACGTCCGCTGGACCAGATCGATCCGCATCTCGTCGCCGTCCCCGGAAATCAGGCACACCTGTACCAGTTCGGCGTCGGGAGCGTGAACAGCGAACTGCGTTCCGGTGCCACGCACTTTCGCTCCCAGGGGAAACGGTGATCCGGGCAGCCGCAGACTCGGCGGGAGCGACGACATCTTGCCGGGGTGCGAATCGATGTGAGGCGACACGCAACTGATCCTGCCGTGAATGCTCGGAAGATGTGCGGGAAGATGGGTGCGTGCATGAACCTGATCCTGATCTCCTCATCGAATTCGACGACGTTCTCCTCCGCCGCGGGGGCAACACTCTGGTGGGCCCGGTCACCTGGAAGGTGGAACTCGACGAACGATGGGTCGTCCTCGGACCGAATGGGGCAGGAAAGACGTCGTTGCTCCGGATCGCGGCCGCCGAACTGCATCCCACGAGCGGAAGCGCCTACCTTCTCGGCGAACGGCTCGGCCGCGTCGACATCAACGAACTGCGACCGCGGATCGGACTGTCCTCCTCGGCGCTCGCCAACCGGGTGCCGTCCGAGGAGATCGTGACCGATCTCGTCGTCTCCGCCGGCTACGCGGTGCTCGGGCGCTGGCGTGAGCGCTACGACGACATGGACACCGACCGTGCCGTCGAGATGCTCGAGAGCCTCGGCGCCGAGCACCTCGCGAAGCGCACGTACGGCACCCTGTCCGAGGGGGAGCGCAAACGCGTCCTCATCGCCCGTGCGCTGATGACCGACCCGGAACTGCTGCTGCTCGACGAGCCCGCCGCCGGTCTCGATCTCGGCGGGCGCGAGGAACTCGTCGCGCGCCTCACCGACCTCGCCGCCGACCCCGACGCCCCCGCGACGGTCCTCATCACCCACCACGTCGAGGAGATCCCGCCGGGATTTACTCATGCACTGCTCCTCAAGGAGGGGGAGGTGGTCTCGCAGGGGCTCCTGGATCAGGTCATCACGGCCGAGAACCTCAGCGAGGCGTTCAGCCAGTCCATCAGCCTCGACAAGGTCGACGGCCGCTTCTTCGCGCGGCGGACCCGCGTCCCCGGCGCGCACCGGCGGGGCTGAGGACCGGCGGTCACTCCGGGGGACCGACTGCGACCCGCGTCACCCGGCGGCGTAGGTTCCGAGACATGGTCTCGAAGCAAGAGCAGGCGCCCCGCGACAGTACCGACGTGGCACCCAAGGACGCGTCCACGGTCATCCTCATCCGTGACGCCGCGGCAGACGCCGCGGCGCCCGGCATCGAGGTGTTCCTCCTCCGCCGGGTGAAGGGGATGGCGTTCGCCGGCGGCATGACCGTGTTCCCCGGTGGCGGCGTCGACCCGTCGGACGCCGACGCCGAGGTCGACTGGGCGGGACCGTCCGTCGACTGGTGGGCCGCGCGGTTCTCCACCGACGCTGCGCGCGCGAAGGCACTCGTGTGTGCGGCGGTGCGCGAGACGTTCGAGGAATGCGGCGTGCTCCTCGCGGGACCGAGCGCGGACACGGTCGTGGCGGACACGTCCCGTTACGCGCAGTCCCGCACACAACTCGAGAAGCGCGAACTGTCGTTCAGCGACTTCCTGAAGCGCGAGAACCTCGTCCTGCGCGCCGACCTGCTGCGCCCCTGGGCCAACTGGATCACCCCGGTCGGCGAGGGCCGCCGCTACGACACGCGGTTCTTCGTGGCCGCCGCACCGCACGGCCAGATCGCGGACGGTGCGACGTCCGAGGCCGAGGAGGTGCGGTGGCAGAGTCCGGCTGCGGCGCTCGCGCACTGGCAGGGCGGCGGAAGCATCCTGCTGCCGCCGACGTGGAGTCAGCTCACGGCGCTCAGCGCGTTCGGCTCGGTCGCGGAGGTGCTGGCCGCGGAGCCGGAGATCCCGGTGATCCTGCCGACCCTGATCACGGACGAGGAGCAACTCCGCGTGGAGTTCCCGGGGCAGGACGGCTACTACGAAGCCGGTCCGCACCCGTGGGCGTCCCGCGACTGATCGGGATGCGGCGGGCCGCGAAACCGGGTCGGAGGCAGACAAGTAGCCTTTTGCCTCATGGCTGAGTTTGTCACTCTCGAGGTATCCGAAGGCATCGGCACGATCCGGCTCGCGCGCCCCCCGATGAACGCCCTGAACCGTCAGGTTCAGCAGGAGTTGCGGGCAGCGGCGCGGGCGGCGACCGTCGACGCCGACGTGAAGGCCGTCATCGTCTACGGCGGCGAGAAGGTCTTCGCTGCGGGCGCGGACGTGAAGGAAATGTCCGAGATGACCTTCGGGCAGATGTCCGACGTGATCGGCGACCTGCAGTCGGATCTCGCGGCGGTCTCCGAGATCCCGAAGCCCACCGTCGCCGCCATCGCGGGGTACGCGCTCGGCGGCGGCCTGGAGGTCGCGCTGTCGGCGGACCGACGTATCGCGGGCGACAACGCCAAGCTCGGTGTGCCGGAGATCCTGCTCGGCGTCATTCCCGGCGGTGGCGGCACCCAGCGTCTGGCCCGGCTGATCGGACCGTCCAAGGCCAAGGATCTGCTGTTCACGGGCCGGTTCGTCGACGCCGAGGAGGCCCTCGCGATCGGGCTGGTCGACGAGGTCGTGGCGCCGGACGACGTGTACGAGGCTGCCCGTCGGTGGGCGTCGCAGTTCACGAAGGGTGCGGGCCGTGCCCTGGCCGCGGCGAAGGCCGCCGTCGACCGTGGGCTGGACGTCGACCTCACGACAGGGCTCGCGGTGGAGCGTCAGCTGTTCACCTCACTGTTCGCCACCCAGGACCGCAAGATCGGGATGGAATCGTTCATCGAGAACGGCCCAGGTAAGGCTCAGTTCACGGGCGAGTAGTCTGGAGCCCGAAACTAGAACCTGTTCACTCTTACCAGCGAGTAGGATTTGCCGCATGACTGCAAGCGCCCATGACGACCCAGCTCCTCATCCGCACGCCACCGCCGAAGAGGTAGAGGCCGCGCTGAAGGACACCAAACTCGCCCAGGTGCTCTACCACGACTGGGAAGCCGAGACGTACGACGAGAAGTGGTCGATCTCGTACGACGAACGGTGCATCGACTACGCGCGCGGACGTTTCGACGCCGTCGCGGGCGATCAGCCGCTGCCCTACGAGCGGGCGCTCGAACTGGGCTGCGGCACCGGATTCTTCCTCCTCAATCTCATGCAGGGTGGAGTCGCGAAGACCGGTTCGGTCACCGATCTGTCGCCCGGCATGGTGAAGGTCGCCCTCCGCAACGCCGAGGGCCTGGGATTGTCCGTCGACGGCCGCGTCGCCGACGCCGAAACCATCCCGTACGAGGACGACACGTTCGACCTCGTCGTGGGACACGCTGTCCTTCATCACATCCCGGACGTGGAGCAGTCGCTGCGCGAGGTCCTGCGCGTCCTGAAGCCGGGTGGGCGTTTCGTCTTCGCCGGTGAGCCGACCACGATCGGCAACTTCTACGCCCGCTGGCTGGGTCGCGCGACGTGGGAGGTCACCACCCGGGTCACCAAGTTGCCGTTCCTCGCCGACTGGCGTCGCCCGCAGGCGGAACTGGACGAGTCCTCCCGCGCGGCCGCGCTCGAGGCCGTCGTCGACCTCCACACGTTCGATCCGAGCGACCTCGAGAAGATCGCGAAGTCGGCAGGCGCCGAGCAGGTTCACGCGGCCACCGAGGAATTCGCCGCCGCCTTGCTCGGGTGGCCCGTCCGTACGTTCGAGGCTGCTGTCCCCCCGGAGAAGCTGGGCTGGGGCTGGGGGCGTTTCGCGTTCACCGGATGGAAGACCCTCAGCTGGGTCGACGAGAAGGTGCTCCGGCACGTGGTGCCGCGGGGATTCTTCTACAACGTCATGATCACCGGCGTGAAGCCCGGCAACTGAATTGGGTTATGCGTTCACTGCCGGGGACGTCGAGTTCCTGCAGAGCCCGGACGGGGCAGCCGCTCTCGCGGAAGTGGACCGCTTCGCACTGACCACGTCTACGCGCCTGGCCGACATCGGCCGGGCGCGTGCGCGTTTCGGCTTACACGTGGCGTTGCTGGTGGAGACCGTGCTGTTGCGGCGGAAGGCGGTCGCCAAACTTCCCGGCACCGAAAACTGGTTATTCACCGACGACGCCCTGCAACAGGCGACACCGCGTGCGGTCGCCGCGCATCGTGCGATCCGGTTGAGGGACCGGGACGTCCACGACGTCACGTGCTCCATCGGTGCCGAACTGGACGCGGTGGTCGGGACGGCCGCGACGGTGATCGGAAGCGACCTCGACCCGGTCCGGCTCCTGATGGCGCAGCACAACGTGCCCGGAGCGGCCGTTGTCCGCGCCGACGCGCTCGTCCCGTGCACCCGCGGCACCGTCGTGCTCGCGGACCCGGCGCGACGGTCCGGCGGCAGGCGAACACACGACCCGGCCGCGCTGGAACCGCCGCTGCCGGATCTGATCGACGCGTACCGCGGACGGGATCTCGCGGTGAAGTGCGCTCCCGGACTCGATTTCGACCGACTCGGCTGGGACGGCGAGGTGGAGGTGGTGTCGCTCGACGGCGGCGTGCGGGAGGCGTGCCTGTGGTCGCCGGGACTGTCCGGAGCCGGTGTCACCCGGCGGGCGAGCGTCCTCGGCTCCGACGGCACCGCGTGGACGGTGACGGACGCCGAGGACGACGACATCCCCGAACGCGCACCGGGGGAATGGATCGTCGACCCGGACGGGGCTGTCGTGCGTGCGGGCCTGGTGCGGCACTACGCGGCCCGGCACGGACTGTGGCAGCTGGATCCCCGGATCGCCTATCTCACCGGCGATTCGGTTCCGGACGGTGTGCGGGGCTTCCGCATTCTCGAGCAGGTGAAGTATTCGGAGAAGTCGCTGCGGCAGGAGCTGGCGCGTCACGACTGCGGTGTGGCGGAAATCCTCGTGCGCGGCGTCGACGTCGATCCCGCGGTCCTGCGTCCGAAGCTGAAGTTGCGCGGAAGTCGTTCGCTCAGTGTGGTGATCACGCGGATCGGCCGTGCAGGCGTCGCGTTCATCTGCGCTTCGCGCCCGTGAGTACTTGTCAACCGCCGGACGTTGACAAGTACTCACGGGTCAGCGGAGGACGAACAGCTCCCCGAGCAGTGTCGGCGTCAGGACTTCACCCTTCGGCCCGACGGACGTGCCGACCGTGAAGCCTTTCGCGCCGGGCAGGGTCTCCTGGTCGAGAGTTTCGCCGGTCCCGGTGTCGAACGTGAGCATCGCCAGCCCGTCCGTACCCTCGCGGACCACCGCGTAACCGGTCGACCCGGCTGTCTGCGCCGGGACGCCCAGCTGCAGCAGATCCTTCCGCTCCCAGACCAGTTCGGCGTGATCGCCCTTGTCCTGCAACGCCAGGAGGTGGCCGTCGAGTCCGCCCGCGGGGATGATCAGGCCGTCCGCGGACGTCGACGGGCTGCCGGCGGCGGCGTACCCGATGTCGTAGCTCCACTTCGGATCACCCGTCGCGGAATCGATCGCCCACAACGTGCCCCAGTTGTCGTTGGTGTAGACGACAGAGCCGTCGGCCGACAGGTCGGGGCTGGACGCGCTACCGCCCGGCAGCGCATCGCTGGACCACTCCTGGGTGATGGCGGGGTTGTCGCCGCCGGAGTACTTCATCGAGACGAGTTCCGCCGCGGGAGCGCCGGGCGCGAAGAACGTGAAGTAGAACTTGCCCGACTCGAGGTCGATGGCCGGCATGTTGGCCACCGGGCAGTCGGGTGCGCCGAAGAAGCAGCCGCTGAGGCCCTTGTCGTCGGGCAGGATGTCGACGTTCGCGCCCTCGGCGACGGACGGCGGTGGGACGAGATCGTACGGTGCCACGACTTTCTGGCCGGTCTGCGTGTCCACGACGTTGATCTGGCCGAGCTGGGTGATGAAGAGGAGATTGCCGTCGCCGGTGAACTGTGCCGACAGCGGCGTCCCGACCACCGGTGTGCGCCAACGCAGCTGGCCGTACTCGTTGAACGAGTTGATGGCGCCGTTCTCGCCCACGTACACGTTGGCGGCGCCGTCGACGATCGGCGTGGACGCTACGACACCCGGCGCGAGCTGGCGGCACCAGCGTTTGCGGCCGCTGTCCATCTGGTAGGAGAAGAGGTTGCAGCCCTTCTCGGTGCGGGCCGTGATGAAGATCTGGCCGCTGGCGGCCACGGATGCGTAATTCGCCACCGGACCGCCCAGCGGGCGCGACCAGGCGAAGGAGAGGTCGCGGGAACCGGTGACGGGGCTGGTGTCGCTGTTGCGGGCGTCGGCGTGCATGCCGGGCCACCCGCCCGCGGAGAAGATGTCGTCGACCTGCGTTCCGCTGCTGCAGCCGCTGAGGACGACAGTCGAGATCGTCGCCAGCGCCAGTACTGACGAACGTAGGACCCGCCGCATTACTTCTCCTCGTCTTCGATAACGCTCGGCCCAGAGACTATCCCGCCGAGGCTGCGCCGATCGGCACACCCCGATGCGGGTGTCGGAGTCCGGACACACCCGCACGAGGGCGCGAGCCGTGAACGTAGGCTGACAGGCTATGACGAGCATGTGGGGCGCACCGTTGCGTACGAGGTGGCGAGGATCCCGGCGGAGCGACAGCGAGCAGGCCCGCTTCCTGACACGCGACTCGCTGCGCTGGGTGCTGGCGAACAAGGCGTACACGCCGTGGTACCTGGTGCGGTACTACCGGCTCGCGAAGTTCAAGCTGGCCAACCCGCACGTGATCCTGCGCGGCATGGTGTTCCTCGGCAAGCGGGTGGAGATCCATTCGACCCCGGACCTGTCGCGGCTCGAGATCGGCCGCTGGGTACACATCGGCGACGGCAATGCGATCCGCTGCCACGAGGGTTCGCTGCGCATCGGCGACAAGGTGGTCTTCGGCAAGGACAACGTCGTCAACACGTACCTCGACATCGAGATCGGCGCGTCGACGCTCGTGGCGGACTGGTGTTACATCACCGACTTCGATCACCGCATGGACGACGTGAACGTCCCGATCAAGGATCAGGGCATCGTGAAGGGCCCGGTCCGCATCGGACCCGACACGTGGGTGGCGGCCAAGGTCACGGTCCTGCGCAATACGCGGGTGGGGCGAGGCTGTGTCCTCGGCGCGCATGCCGTCGTGAAGGGTGACATCCCGGACTTCAGCATCGCCGTCGGTTCGCCGGCCAAGGCCGTGAAGAACCGCAAGGCCGAGTGGGAGGCGGGCGCGTCCGAACGCGCGAAGTACATCGCCGCCCTCGAGGACATCGCCCGGAAGAAGGCGGCGCAGGAGAACTGACCGCCGCGGTGGCATAGTCGGCGTCATGACCGTGTCGGACAGGGAACTCGAGGAGTGCATCCGGGCGCTCCTCGATGCCCGGGCCGACAGCGCGAGCATCTGCCCGTCGGACGTCGCGCGCGCCGTCGCCCCGGACGACTGGCGACCCCTGATGGAACCGGTGCGGGAGGCCGCCGGGCGCCTGGCCGATGCCGGGGAGGTCGAGGTCACCCAGAAAGGTGCCGTGGTGGATCCGCGATCGGCACGGGGACCGATCCGGATCCGGTGGACCCGCACGGACTGAGGGCCACGTCAGCGACCGGGCAGCGGGCGCTCGGGAATCTCCGGCCTCGCCAACGGGTGCCGCACGCGACGCTTGGCGCCCGCGTAGACGTGGACGGTGTCCTCGGCCACCTTGTGCCAGTCGAAATCCGCGGTGAGACGGTCACGGGCGGCCACCGCGCGCTGCTGGGCCCCGGCCGGGTCGTCGAGGACCTCCCGGACCGCGGACGTGAGCCCGGTGACGTCGCCCGGCTGGAACGACATGCCGGTCTCCCCGTCGACGACCGCTTCACCGAGGCCGCCGGCGGTGGACGCCACGAGCGGGGTGCCGGAGGCCGCGGCCTCGAGTGCGATGATCCCGAACGGCTCGTAGCGGCTGGGCAGGACGATGGCGTCGGCGCCGTGCAGCCACCCGAGCAGTTCGATGTGGTCGAGGTTGCCGAGGAAGTTCACGGCACGGGCGACGCGATGGGTGCGGGCCTGCTGGTAGAGCCAGGTGAACTGGGTGCCCTCCCCGGCAATCGACAGCGTGGTCCCGGGGTGGCTGCGGCGGATGCGGGGGAGCGCGGCGATGGCGTCCTGCACTCCCTTCTCGTATTCGAGGCGGCCGACGAACAGGAGTTTCGGCGGTCCGGACCGCGGCGCGCGCTCGCGGAAGCTCCAGGTGGTGAGGTCGATTCCGTTGCGGATCACCGTGATCGGCGGAAGCTGCGGACCGTAGAGGGTGGTCACTTCGTCCTGCATCGACGCGGAACAGGTGATGAGCGCATCGGATTCGTTGGCCAGCCACCATTCCACCGAATGCACCTGCCGGTTGATCCGGCCGGACACCCAGCCGCTGTGCCGCCCGGCCTCGGTGGCGTGGAGCGTGGAAACCAAAGGGACGTCGTAGAATTCGGCCAGCGCGATGGCGGGATGCGCCACCAGCCAGTCGTGTGCGTGCACCACGTCCGGCTGCCAGCCCTCCCCGACACCCGGCTTGTGCAGGGCGACGCCGGCGCGCACCATCGCGTGCCCCATCGCGAGTGTCCACGCCAGCATGTCCTCGCCGAAGACGAAGTGCGCGGGGTCCTCGGCGACGGCGACCACCAGGACGCCGTCCTCGATGTGGGTGACGGTGGGATGGGTGGAGGCGTCGGTGCCCGACGGCCGCCGCGACAGCACCACCACTTCGTGTCCGGCCGCCGCGAGTTCGGTGGCCAGGTGGTGGACGTGTCGGCCGAGACCTCCGACCACGACGGGTGGGTATTCCCACGACACGATCAGGATCTTCACGACGCCCCTCCCTCGGTGCCCGTCACCCGATGGTCCCTGCCGGGCAGACGCCGCGCGTCGAGTCCGGGGAACAGGCCGTCGGCGTGGTTCCATCCCTCTGCGAGCCGGTTCGCGGTCGCGTCCTTGCCCGCCGAGACCGCGGCGGCGATCTCGCGGGTGGCGTGCGCGTGCTTGTGCGCCCGGTCGCGGGCATATCCGGCGGCGGAATCCTTGCTGACCATGAACGCCCAGTCGCTCGACACCGTCATGAGTGCCTCCCGCAGGATCTGGTCGTTCACGCGGTTCCGGAGCGCGGGGCGTCCGGGGGCGGTGTCGGCGTCGTGGGTCTTGTCGACGGTGTCGAGGGCGGTCGCGACCACCTCGGCGTTGAGTTGCACCAGGTCCGAGACCTGATCGCCGGCCCACACCCGCCAATCCTTGCCGGATCCCCACGACGAGTTCTCGAGTTGGACGGGTTCGCCGACGTAACCCTGCCTGCGGGCGTCGTCGAGGGTGCCGACCCGAATTCCGGCCTCGGGCAGCGCGCGCAGCACCTTCTCGAGCCATTCGGGGCCCTCGTGCCACCAGTGCCCGAACAGTTCCGTGTCGAACGCGGCGACGACGAGCGCGGGCCGTCCGTTGCGCTGGGATTCGTCGCGCAGTCGCTTGCGCACGGTGGCAACGAAGTCGGCCACGTGCCGATCGACCGCGGCCGTCGCGAGAGCCGGGTCGTACGGCGCCTTGTCGGCCGAGTCGACGGTGCGTCCGGTGACCCGGGCCGGTTTGAGACCCGTGGCGTGGTCGTACGTGTGGAAATCGCGGTAGGCGCCGTGCCCGGGATAGCCCGACTTCGGCGACCAGACCCGGTAACTCACCTGCAGGTCGCGTCCGAACGCGACCACGTCGGACTCACGGACCGGCCGGCCGAGCGACGTGTCGCCGCGCAGGGCGGGGCCGTCGACCATGAAATGAGTGACGCCCGCCTCGGCGTATCCGGTCTCCATGCCGGGGGTGTACCCGCATTCGGGTCCCCAGATACCTGTCGGTGTGCAGTACCACCGTGCGGCGGCGTCGGCGAGCCCCTCGTGGAGGGAGAAGGCGCGCAACCGCGGGTCGAGCAGCGGCTGGAACGGGTGGGCCAGCGGCCCGCCGAGCAGTTCGAACGCCTCGCGGTCGAGAAGGTCGCGCAGTACCGGTGAGCCGCCGTGCCGCCAGCGCAGCTCGAAGTCGGCGAGTGCGGCGGCGGACGCGCGGTGCTCGCGGGCACCGAGATCGCGGTGCGCGTCGTCGGGCATGCCTGCCGCCTCGTGGGCGCGGATCTGCCAGTTCCCCAGCCAGTGGTGCATTCCCGCCAGGCAGTGCGGATCATCGAGCTGAGCTGCGAGAACGGGGGTGATGCCGAGGGTCAGCAGATGCGAGCGACCCTCGTCGGACAGCCGCCGCAACATCGCGGTGAGGGGGAGGTACGACGCCGCCCACGACTGGTACAGCCACTCCTCGCCCACAGGCCACCGGCCGTGGTTGGCGAGCCAGGGCAGGTGGGAGTGCAGGACCAGGCAGAACATGCCCGGTTCCGTCGCGTCGCCCGCTCCGGTGCGGTTGTCGGATTCGGTCACCGAACAGGATCCTTCACCGCGACGGCCACCAGGTCGAGGCTGTCGTCGATGTCGCCCTCGTGCAGGGCGAAATCGTCGACGGTGATGCCCTCGACGTCGCGGGTCAGTTCGTCGGGCCAGGGTTCACCGGCCAGTGCGCGGTCGATCTGAGCGCCGATGAACGAGCCGCCGTGCTTCGCGTCGAGGGATTTCAGCCGGTCGCCGTGATGGACGCCGGTCATGAGGGCGACCCTGAAGCCGGCCTCCTCGAGCAGCTCGGTCAGCTCGGCCGCGTCGAGTTCGCGGGTGTGGAACGGATTGAGGGGTGTGTCGCGGCCCGGCGAGAAGGTGATGCGGTTGGGGGTGCTGACGAGCAGTTCTCCGCCGGGCGTCAGCACCCGGAAGCACTCGCGGAGGAATTGGGCCTGGTCCCAGAGGTGTTCGATCACCTGGAAATTGACGACGGTGTCGACGGATTCACCGTCGAGGGGAAGTTCCGCGAGGTTGCCGTGCAGCATCTCGACGCGGGGGTACCGCGCACGCACGTGCTCGACCGCGGAGATGTCGTAGTCGAGTCCGGTGACGGTCCGTGCCACATCGGCAATCATGTTGGCGCCGTAGCCTTCCCCGGATCCGGCCTCGAGTACCCGGCGTCCCGCGCAGCGGGGGAGGAGGTCGCGGTAGACCACCTCGTGACGCCGGAACCAGTAGTTCTCCTCGGGGATCCCGGGCACGGTCCGCTCGCCCGTGAGGGGCAGTTGCTCGTCTCCGGTCGATGGCAATTGCTCGTGACCGAGCGGGGGCAGCGGTGCGTCCTCGCGGTCGCCGACAAATGATTCGCTCACCGCTGCGAGGTTAGTGCCACCGGCAAGGTCGCTCGTCCAGGTGGTCTACATCACAGGGATGAAATGCACTTTCGGCCGTTATGGTGAACGAGACTTTCACGCAAGTTACCGACCGGTAACTTAACGTGGGGTAATCTGTCGCAGAGCCATCGTGCGACGAAATATCGACAACGAGAGCTCGGCCCACGCGGAGCAACTCACGATAACCACGCAAGAACACACAGGAGGTCGACGAAGACCCATGACGAACATCGTTGTTTTGATCAAGCAGGTCCCCGACACGTGGTCCGAGCGCAAGCTGACCGACGGTGACTACACGCTTGACCGCGAGGCCGCCGATGCAGTGCTCGACGAGATCAACGAGCGCGCCGTCGAGGAAGCGCTCCTGATCAAGGAGGCTCAGGGCGGCGAGGTGACCGTCCTCTCCGCAGGTCCGGACCGCGCCACCGACGCCATCCGCAAGGCCCTCTCCATGGGTGCCGACAAGGCAGTGCACATCAATGACCCGGCCCTCCACGGCTCCGACGCGGTGCAGACCGCATGGACCCTGGCCGCGGCACTCGGACAGATCACGTTCGAGAACGAAGAGCCTGCCGACCTGATCATCGCCGGTAACGAGGCCACCGACGGCCGCGTCGGCGCCGTCCCGGCCATCATCGCCGAGTACCTGGGCATCCCGCAGCTCACGCAGCTGCGCAAGCTCACGGTCGCCGACGGCACCGTCACCGGCGAGCGCGAGACCGACGAGGGCGTCTTCGGCCTCGAGGCGAGCCTGCCGGCCATCGTCAGCGTCACCGAGAAGATCAACGAGCCCCGCTTCCCCTCCTTCAAGGGCATCATGGCCGCGAAGAAGAAGGAAGTTCTCGTCTACACGCTGGCCGACCTCGGTGTCGACCCGGAGACCGTCGGTGTCGCCAACGCGGGCTCCACCGTCACCGCCTCCACCCCCAAGCCCCCGCGTACCGCTGGTGAGCGCATCGTCGACGAGGGCGACGGCGGCAGCAAGATCGCTGCCTACCTCGTGGGCCAGAAGATCATCTGATCGCGCCCCTCTACCGACCAGCAGACACATACAGGGAGAGTTAGACATGGCAGAAGTACTGGTGCTCGTCGAGCACGCAGAGGGTGCGCTGAAGAAGGTCAGCACCGAACTCATCACCGCCGCTCGCGCGCTCGGTGAGCCGGCCGCAGTGGTCACCGGTCCCGCCGGTACCGCCGACAAGCTGGCCGAGGGCCTCGCCGCCGCAGGCGCGGCCAAGATCTACGTCGCCGAGTCGGACGACATCGACGGCTACCTGGTCACCCCGAAGGTCGACGTGCTCGCGTCGCTCGTCGAGTCGGCCGCGCCGGCTGCGGTCATCACCGCCGCCAGCGTCGAGGGCAAGGAGGTCTCCGGACGTCTTGCTGCCCGCATCGGCTCCGGCCTGCTCGTCGACGTCGTCGACGTGAAGTCCGACGGCAGCGCCGTGCACTCCATCTTCGGTGGCGCGTTCACCGTCGACGCCAAGGCCAACGGCGACGTCCCGGTCATCTCGGTTCGTCCGGGTGCCATCGAGGCGAAGCCCGAAGCGGGCGCAGGCGAGAAGGTCTCCGTCGAGGTTCCGGCCCAGGAAGAGGGCGCCGTCAAGATCACCTCGCGTGATCCGATCGTCGGTGGCGACCGCCCCGAGCTCACCGAGGCGACCGTCGTCGTCTCCGGTGGCCGCGGTGTCGGCAGCGCCGACAAGTTCTCCGTCGTCGAGGAACTCGCCGACTCGCTGGGTGCCGCTGTCGGTGCCTCGCGTGCCGCGGTCGACTCGGGCTACTACCCAGGCCAGTTCCAGGTCGGTCAGACCGGTAAGACGGTCTCCCCGCAGCTGTACATCGCGCTCGGCATCTCCGGTGCGATCCAGCACCGCGCCGGTATGCAGACGTCGAAGACCATCGTCGCGGTGAACAAGGACGAGGAAGCCCCGATCTTCGAGATCGCGGACTACGGCATCGTCGGCGACCTGTTCAACGTCGCGCCGCAGCTCACCGAGGCTGTCAAGGCCCACAAGGGCTGATTCTCGACCGACGGCGGCCCCGCTCCCTTCGAGGGAGCGGGGCCGCCGTCGTATCTTCCGTCGTTCATCCGGGCTGCATCGACACGACACCCGGGCGATGCCCTCACGCCGCCCCTGCTCGGTAAACCTGCGCCATGACAACTTCGTCAGTTCTCCGCGCACCGAGTGAGACCGCCGATTCTGTTGTAACCGCGCCCCGATACTCCCTGGTCGTCTCGTCCGACCGTGAACACCGCGTTGCGGCCCAGAGGCTGCGCTACCGCGTGTTCGCCTCCGAACCCGGATTCTCCGTCCCCGCGCACGCCGACGCCCTCGACGCCGACCGGTTCGACGACTTCTGCGACCACCTCCTGGTCCGCCACGAGGCGACCGGCGAGTTCGTCGGCTGCTACCGCATGCTCCCGCCCGACGCCGCTGCCCAGGCCGGCGGCTACTACACCGCCACCGAATTCGACATCTCCGCTCTGGACCCCGTCGGCAACCGCATCGTCGAGATGGGCCGGGCGTGCGTCGACCCCGACCACCGCTCCGGTTCGGTGCTGAGCCTGATGTGGGCAGGCATCCTCCACTACCTGCAGCTCACCGGATACGAGTGGGTCATGGGATGTGTCTCCGTGCCGATGCGGGAGCATCCGGACGCGGTGGCCGGTTCCAACGTCCGCGGGGTGCGCGACCTGCTGCTCCGCAAGTACGGCAACGACCCGGCCGCGCGGGCCGTGCCCAGGAACCCGGTGCGCGTCGACGGGCGGTCGCTCGACGAGATCGCGCCGCCCGCCCGCCCGACCCTGCCGCCGCTGCTCCGGGGCTACCTGCGCCTCGGGGCCAAGGTGTGCGGTGAGCCCGCGCACGATCCGGAGTTCGGTGTGGCCGATTTCGTCGCCCTGCAGGGACTGCACGGGGCCAACGAGCGGTACCTCGAACGCCTGCGGTCGGCGTCGGCCACTCTCGAGGCGGGGGCACAGGCATGAGCACGGCCCTGTCCGAGTCGACCGAGGTGACCGTGCACTCGTGGATGCCGTCGAGTCCGTGCGGCGCGGGGTGTCTGCCCGCGGAGGCGAACGGAGTGTCGATGCCGACCGTGGTCGTTCGGTGGTGCCTGGTGGTGTCGGCCCTGGCGACCGCGCCGCTCCTGACCGCCGGATGGTTGCTGCCCCGGTCGTGGCGGACCGGTCTGCAGCGGCGGTACGCGGCGATTCTGTTGCGCTGCGTGGGAATTCGCCTCCTCGTCGTCGATCGTCGCGGAAAGCGGCGCCACACCGGCGGGATCCTGGTGGTGGCCGGCCACGTGTCGTGGACCGACGTGCTGGTGCTCAGCGCGCTCGCGCCGGCGAACTTCGTCGCCCGCGGGGATTTGCTGGACTGGCCGGTGCTGGGGTCGCTCGCGCGTCGGATGAGGGTCGTTCCGATCGAGCGGCAGAGCCTGCGGGCGCTCCCGGCGACGGTGGCGACGACAGCGGGCAGGCTGCGCGCCGGCGAACGAGTCGTGGCGTTCCCGGAGGGCACCACGTGGTGCGGACGGGCGTACGGGGGATTCCGGCCCGCGCTGTTCCAGGCGGCGATCGACGCGGAATGCCCGGTCCAGCCGATCTCGCTGCGGTACACCGGCCGGGGCGGGGAGCTGACGACCGGGCCCTGCTTCGTGGGCGAGGAGACGATCGGTCAGTCGATCCGGCGCATCATCCGACAGAAGGGGGTCACCGCGGAGGTGCGGCTGGCGCCGATCGAGTATCCGGGGGAGTGCCGCCGCGATCTGGCGGCCCGGTGCGAGCGCGCCGCGCGAGGCGACGAACGGATCGATCTCGCAGCGCACGACATCCTCGATCCGCTGCAGGGTGTGGCCGCGACGGCGGCCGCGGGCATCGAGGCGGCGGAGCGTCTCGTCGCCTGAGCTATCCTGGTCACGTCATGACCTCTGCCCGCAGTGCCGATCACCCCGTCTACCTGGACCACGCAGCCACCACTCCCATGGTGCCCGCGGCCGTCCGGGCGATGACCGACATCTTCAGGACCGTGGGCAATGCGTCCTCGCTGCACGGTTCCGGGCGCGCCGCCCGCCGTCGCATCGAGGAGGCCCGCGAGTCCATCGCCGCCGACCTCGGTGCCAGGCCGTCCGAGGTCATCTTCACCTCCGGTGGCACCGAGAGCGACAACCTCGCCGTCAAGGGCATCTTCTGGGCCCGGCGCGACGCCGACCCGGGCCGGGTGCGGATTCTCGCCAGTTCCGTCGAGCACCATGCGGTCCTCGACGCGGTGGAGTGGCTCGAGAAGCACGAGGGTGCTCGGGTCACATGGCTGCCCGTCGACGAACTGGGCCGGGTGTCCCCGCAGACGCTGCGCGACGAACTCGCGGTCCACGCGGACGAGACGGCCCTGGTCACGATCATGTGGGCCAACAACGAGGTCGGCACGATCATGCCGATCACCGAACTCGCCGCCGTCGCGGCTGAGTTCGGTGTGCCGATGCACAGCGACGCCGTCCAGGCTGTCACGCACATCCCGGTGGACTTCGCTGCGAGCGGGCTGTCCGCGCTGAGCATCGCTGCGCACAAGGTCGGCGGACCGCAGGGCGTCGGTGCGCTGCTGCTCGGACGGCAGGTGCCGTGCGTGCCGCTGCTGCACGGCGGGGGACACGAACGCGACCTGCGTTCGGGTACCCCGGACACGGCGGGTGTCGTCGGTATGGCGGCCGCCCTGCGCGACACGACCGCCGACCTCGATGCCCGCGCGACGGAACTGGCCGTCCTGCGCGACCGCCTGATCGAGCGCGTGGGCGAGATCGTTCCCGACGCCGTGCTGAACGGGCCGGTGGGCAGCGCACGACTGCCGGGCAACGCCCACTTCACGTTCCCCGGCTGCGAGGGCGATTCACTGCTGATGTTGCTCGACGCCGCCGGGATCGAGTGTTCGACCGGCTCGGCGTGTACCGCCGGGGTCGCTCGTCCGAGCCACGTCCTGACCGCGATGGGCGTGGATTCCGCGACCGCGCGGGGGTCGTTGCGCTTCTCGTTCGGGCACACGTCGGCGATCGCGGACGTGGATGCAGTCATCGCGGCACTGCCGCAAGTTGTGGAGCGGGCCCGCGCCGCCGGGCTCGCCGGTGTCGGAGCGCGTGGAGGGGATCGTTGATGCGAGTACTGGCGGCCATGAGTGGCGGCGTGGATTCCGCGGTGGCGGCGGCACGGGCGGTCGCAGCCGGACACGACGTGGTGGGCGTGCATCTCGCGCTGTCCGCCGAGCCGGGCACGCTGCGGACCGGATCCCGGGGCTGCTGCTCCAAGGAGGACGCCGGTGATGCCAGGCGTGCCGCGGACGTACTCGGAATCCCGTTCTACGTCTGGGATTTCGCCGACCGATTCAAGGAAGACGTGATCGACGACTTCGTGGCGTCGTATGCCGCGGGGGAGACCCCCAACCCGTGCCTGCGGTGCAACGAGAAGATCAAGTTCGCGGCGCTCGCGGACCGTGCGATCGCCCTCGGGTTCGACGCGGTGGCCACCGGCCACTACGCGCAACTCGAGAACGGCGTGCTGCGCCGTGCCGTCGACGCGGACAAGGATCAGTCGTACGTGCTCGGTGTGCTCACCGCCGAGCAGCTGTCGCGGGCGATGTTCCCGGTGGGTGACACCCCGAAGGACCGGATCCGGGAGGAGGCCGCCGAACGCGGCCTCGCCGTGGCGAACAAGCCCGACAGCCACGACATCTGCTTCATCCCGTCCGGCGACACCCGCGCATTCCTCGGCGCCCGCATCGGTGTCCGTCCGGGCAGTGTGGTCGACGCCGATTCGGGTGAGGTGCTGGCGGAACACGAAGGCGTGCACGGTTTCACGATCGGTCAGCGGAAGGGTCTCGGCGTCCAGGGGCCCGCAGCCGACGGGCAACCGCGGTACGTGACGTCGATCGAACCCGACACCGGCACCGTCCGTGTCGGTTCCGCCCGTAACCTCGAGGTGGACGCGATCACGGCGGACCGCGCCGTGTGGACGTCCGGGAGCACGCCGGTCGGACCGGTCGAATGCACCGTGCAGGTCCGGGCCCACGGCGGTCTCGCCGAGGCTGTCGCGGAAGCGGTCGACGGCGGCATCGCCATCTCCCTTCGAGAGCCGCTCACCGGTGTCGCGAAGGGGCAGGCCGTCGTCCTGTACCGGACCGATCCGGCAGGCGACATCGTGCTGGGCAGCGGAACGATCTCGGGTACCGACGCACGTCCGAACACACAGTGACGCAGGGTATCTCACTGGCCGGTGCCGTCACCGGCGTCGGCTCGTGGCCGGGCACCGATCCGCGTGAAGCCGCCACGATCGTCCTCGGCGAACTCGGCAGGCTCCCGCACCTGGTCGAGTTGCCCGCCCGCGGGCTCGGCGCCGACATGATCGGCCGCGCCAGCGCTCTGCTCGTGGATCTGCAGCTGGACGTGTCCACGACGGCCTACCGGGTGGTGCAGCGTCGCGGTTCGGTCGCCAAGCGGGCGACCGACCTCCTGAACCAGGATCTGGACGCGCTCGAGGAGGCGTGGGACAGTGCGGGCCTCGTCGGCGCCGACCACGTGGTGAAGGTGCAGTCGGTGGGCCCACTCACGCTGGCGGCCGAGGTGGAACTCGGCACCGGCCGGCGTGTGCTCACCGACCCCGGTGCGGTGCGCGACTTCGCCGAATCGCTGGGCGAGGGGCTCGCGCGGCACGCCGCGGAGGTCACCCGACGTCTCGGCGCGCAGGTGTTGGTCCAGTTCGACGAGCCGCGTCTGCCCGCCGTGCTGGCGGGGACATTGTCCGGTCGATCGCGGCTCGAGACCGTGCGGGCGATGCCGGAACCGGAGGCTCTCGCCGTGCTCGAGGCCGCCCTCGCCGGCTGCGGCGCGGTGACCATGGTGCATTGCTGCTCCGCGGATCTGCCCACCGACCTTCTGCGACGCAGCAGTGCCCGCGCGGTCGGTCTGGACGTGTCACAGCTGGCGTCCACGGACCTGGACGGTATCGGCGAGTTGCTCGACGCGGGCAAGGAGCTCGCGCTCGGCCTCGTCCCGACCACCGTTCCCGCCGTGCCTGCCACGTGGCGCGACCTGGCTCGACCTGCGGTGACGCTGATCGACCGGCTCGGATTCGCCCGCACGACGCTGCGGACCCAGGTCGCGGTGACGCCCGCCTGCGGGCTCGCGGGCGCCGACGCGTCCTGGAGTCGGGAGGCGCTGAAGTTGTGCGCCGAGGTGAGTAGCGCGTTCACCGACGACCCCGAATCGCTCTGAGTCCGGCATTCGGTGTCGGCCGGACCGGTTAATCTTCGGTAGTGAGTGAATCGACCGAAGCCCCGACACCGGCCCCCGGACACGTCCGGGAGCATTGGAACGAGCTGGCCGAGGAAGTGCGGCAGCACCAGTTCCGCTATTACGTCCGCGACGCGCCCATCATCTCCGACGGCGAGTTCGACGTGCTGCTGGGCGAGCTGAACGACCTCGAAAACCAGTACCCCGACCTGCGGACGCCCGATTCGCCGACACAACTCGTCGGCGGCGGGTTCTCCACCGACTTCGCCTCCGCCGATCATCTCGAGCGGATGCTCAGCCTCGACAACGTCTTCGCCACCGACGAACTGCGCACCTGGATCAGCCGGGTGGAGCAGGAGACCGGGCCCGACCTGCACTACCTGTGCGAGGTGAAGATCGACGGGGTCGCGCTGAACCTGGTCTACGAGAACGGCCGGCTCGACCGGGCCGCCACGCGCGGCGACGGCCGGACCGGTGAAGAAGTGACGCTCAATGCGCGGACCATCGACGACATTCCGGAAAAGCTCACCGGCACAGACGAATACCCCATCCCGGCACTCCTCGAGGTGCGCGGCGAGGTGTTCTTCCGGCTCGAGGACTTCGCCGCACTCAATGCGGCGCTCGTAGAGGAAGGCAAGGCGCCGTTCGCGAATCCCCGAAATTCCGCGGCCGGGTCGCTGCGGCAGAAGAATCCGGCCGTCACGGCCCGCAGGCGCCTCGGGATGATCTGCCACGGCCTCGGCCGGAGCGAAGGATTCGAGCCGGTCTCCCAGTACGACGCGTACACGGCTCTGGCGGCGTGGGGCCTGCCGGTGTCGACCCACACCGCCCGCGTCACGGGCGCGGACGCCGTCGTGGACAGGGTGCAGTACTGGGGCGAGCACCGGCACGACGTGGAGCACGAGATCGACGGTCTGGTGGTCAAGGTAGACGAGACGTCGCTGCAACGCCGGCTGGGGTCCACGTCGCGGGCGCCGCGCTGGGCGATCGCATACAAGTACCCGCCGGAAGAGGCCACCACCAAGCTCCTCGACATCCGGGTCAACGTCGGTCGCACCGGCCGGGTCACCCCGTTCGCCTACATGGAACCGGTCACGGTCGCCGGCTCCACGGTCTCCCTCGCCACCCTGCACAACGGCTCCGAGGTCAAACGCAAGGGCGTGCTCATCGGCGACACGGTCGTGCTGCGCAAGGCCGGCGACGTCATCCCCGAGGTCCTCGGACCCGTGGTCGACGCCCGGACGGGCGACGAGTACGAGTTCGTGATGCCCACCCACTGCCCGGAGTGCGACACACCGCTGGCCCCCGCCAAAGAGGGGGACGCGGACATTCGCTGCCCCAACCAGCAGTACTGCCCCGCGCAACTCCGGGAACGCGTGTTCCACGTGGCGGGCCGCGGCGCATTCGACATCGAGGTCCTCGGTTACGAGGCCGCCACGAGCCTGCTCGAAGCCAAGGCGATCGGCGACGAGGGCGACCTGTTCTCGCTCACCGAGGACGATCTGCTCAAGACGTCGCTCTTCCGGACCAAGGCCGGCGGCCTGTCGGCCAACGGCCGCAGGCTGCTCGACAACCTCGATTCCGCCAAGGACAAGCCGCTGTGGCGGGTGCTGGTCGCGCTGTCCATCCGCCATGTCGGTCCCACGGCGGCGCGTGCGCTGGCCGGTGAATTCGGGTCGCTCGCGCGGATCCGGGAGAGCTCCGTCGAGGAACTCGCGGCGGTGGACGGGGTCGGCGGCACCATCGCCGCGGCTGTCGCCGAGTGGTTCGGCGTCGACTGGCACCAGCAGATCGTGGAGAAGTGGTCCGCGGCCGGGGTTCGCATGGAAGACGAACGCGACGAATCGATTCCGCGCAACCTCGAGGGACTGTCGATCGTCGTGACGGGGTCGCTGGAGACGTTCTCGCGCGACCAGGCGAAGGAGGCGATCCTCATCCGGGGCGGTAAGGCCGCGGGTTCGGTGTCGAAGAAGACGGCATTCGTGGTGGTCGGCGAATCGCCGGGCTCGAAGCACGACAAGGCCGTCGAACTCGGAGTGCCGGTCCTCGACGAGGACGGGTTCCGCCGACTGCTGGAGGGCGGACCGGACGCGGTCGCGGAATCCGGAGTGTGATCGGAACCTCACGCTCGCATTTTGGGCGGCGTGAGCAGTCCTGTCATAGTTCTGGACATGATCGAGATTCGGAATGCGACGCCGGACGACTACGAGGCCGTCGGTGACCTCACGGTGATCGCCTACGTGGGTGGCGGATTCGTCGAGGCGCACGATCCGTACACGAACCGGTTGCGCGACACCGCCGAGCGGGCGGAGAAGGCGGATGTGCGGGTGGCCGTGAAGGAGGGCCAGATCGTGGGTTCCGTTACGATCGCGGATCCGGCCTCGCCGTACGCCGACGTCGCGCAGCCGGGTGAGCTCGAATTCCGGATGCTTGCCGTGACACCCGACGCCCGCGGTTCCGGGGTCGGGTCGGCGCTCGTGCGGCACGTCCTGGACACGGCGTACGACCGCGGCGACCGCGCGGTCGTGATGTCCACCCAGCCGGACATGGAAGATGCCCGCCGGATCTACGACCGGAACGGTTTCGTGCCTGTGCCCGAACGCAATTGGGCGCCCGTGCCGGGTGTCGAGCTCACCGTCCTGGTCCGCGAGCTCGTCTGAGACGACCACCCCCGGACCTTTCGGCCCGGGACGGTGGTCAGCTCAGAACCGTCGCGATGATGCCGGCGAGGTAACCCAGCCGGGCGATCTCGGACGGACGGAACTCCGGGCCGCCGGGGCGGCCGAGCATCAGCACACGGCCGGTGGTCCCGAGGGGAGCCGCCGCGAGTGTGGTGTTCATGTCGCGCCACACCTGCGGCACCCAGTCGCCCTCGCCGTCGAGCGCCGTGGGCTTCTCCAGCGGCATCCACGGGATCTCGGTGGCATGGGTCTCGGGAGCTCCCGAGCTGCCGACCACACGGTATGCGCCGTGCGGGCCGAGGTCGGCCACCACGGACCAGCCGACCCGGAGCACGCGCGGCGCCCCGTCGACGAGGACCTGCAGTCGATCGTCCGCCGCGGTGGCGACCTGGTCGATGAGCTCGAGCTCGCGGTGGGTGTCGAGAATTCCGGCGTACGGCCGGATGGAGTCGACGGTGACGCCGGGCAGGTTCTCGGCGGCCGTGATGAGGGTGTCGGGGAGCGATCCCGGCTCGACATCGACCACGAGGTCGTCGATGGCGAATCCGGCACCCCGTTCCACCACGTCGAGCGACAGAATGTCAGCACCCACCGAGCCCAGGGCGACGGCGAGAGAGCCGAGGCTGCCGGGACGGTCGGGGAGCTGGACGCGAAGCAGATACGACACGTGCGTCCCTTTCACCACGAGATAGACGCGGGAGTACCTGCGACCCCCGTCGCTCACCATCCTTGCACTTTCGTTCCCGAGTATGCGGTCCCCCCTGCGGCTTCGCCGGGGACGGGACGGGGACGTGCAGGTCGCGCTCGATTCGTGACACTGCCGATACGGATTCGCCTCGTCCGCGAAACACGACAGCCCAAACATGGGTGCATGAACACCACGGCAACGGGAGTGACGACGTCCGTCTCGCGGCGGGTGGCGGCGGGCCGGGAACAGGAATTCCTGCGCTGGACGGACGCCGGGATGGCAATGGCGGGCACGTTCCCGGGGTTCCTCGGCGGGGGATGGCTGCGCGCGGCGACCGACCCCGAGCAGTACCACGTGGTGTACCGGTTCGCGGACGAGGACACTCTCGACGCGTGGACGACGTCGCCCGCCAGGAAGGTGTGGGTGGGCAGGGGGACAGGTCTCGCGCAGGACACGGTCACGCACCGGCTGACCGGGGTGGAGGGCTGGTTCGAACCGCAGTCGACGCTCACGCACGCCGTTCGGGTCACGCCGCCACCGCCGCGGTGGAAGCAGGCGGTCACCATCTGGCTCGGCTTCTTCCCGATCTCACTTCTCATCGCGCTGTTCGTCACCCCTCGGCTCTCGGCCCTGGACGTGGTGACCCGCACCGTGGTGGCGTCGGTCGTCACGACTCCGGTGATGGTCTTCGTGGTTCTGCCGTTCCTGACGGGCAGGTTGCGGCGCTGGCTGCACGGCTGATCGGGCCACGCTCTAGGCTGGGACCCACTTGTGTACGTCCGAACCGAAAGGGGCCCCGCGGTGCCTGCCATCTCCCGTGACGAGGTCGCGCACCTCGCGCGGCTGTCTCGACTCGCCCTGACCGATGCCGAGCTCGACGAGTTCGCCGGTCAGCTGGACTCGATTCTCAGCCACGTGAAGGTGGTCACCGAGGTACCCGCCGAGGATGTTCCGCCGATGGCGAACCCGAACGCGGTCACCAACGTGACCCGTCCCGACGTGATCGTTCCCGGCCTGACTCCCGAGCAGGCGCTGTCCGGCGCACCGGCTGTCGAGCAGGGGCGCTTCGTTGTCCCGCAGATCCTTGGAGAGGGCGAATGAGCGCCGAACTGACCACTCTCGACGCCGCAGATCTCGCGTCGAAGATCCACAGCCGTGAGGTGTCGTCCGTCGAGGTCACCCAGGCGCACCTGGACCGCATCGCCGCGGTCGACGGTGACCTGAACGCCTTCCTGCACGTGGCAGGCGAGCAGGCCCTCGTGTCGGCGAAGGAAGTGGACAGCAGCCTCGCCGCAGGCAATGCGCCTGCCTCCCCGCTCGCGGGAGTTCCGTTGGCGCTCAAGGACATCTTCACCACCACGGACATGCCCACCACGTGCGCGTCGAAGATTCTCGAAGGCTGGATCGCACCGTACGACGCGACGCTCACGAAGAAACTGCGCGAGGCCGGCATTCCTATCCTGGGAAAGACCAACCTCGACGAGTTCGCGATGGGTTCGTCCACCGAGAACTCCGCCTACGGCCCCACCCGTAACCCGTGGGACACCACGCGCATCCCGGGCGGTTCGGGCGGCGGCAGTGCCGCGGCCCTCGCGTCCCGGCAGGCCCCGCTCGCGATCGGCACCGACACCGGCGGCTCGATCCGTCAGCCCGCCGCCGTCACGGCGACGGTCGGCACCAAGCCGACGTACGGCACGGTCTCCCGTTTCGGCCTGGTGGCCTGCGCGTCCTCGCTCGACCAGGGTGGTCCGTGCGGCCGCACGGTCCTCGACACGGCGCTGCTGCACGAGGTCATCGCCGGGCACGACCCGCGCGACTCCACGTCGATCGACGCGCCCGTGCGTCCCGTGGTGGCGGCTGCGCGTGAGGGTGCCGGTGGCAACCTGAAGGGCGTGAAGGTCGGTGTGGTCAAGGAACTGCACTCCGACAGCTACCAGCCCGGGGTCATCTCGTCTTTCGATGCCGCCGTCGCGCAACTCACCGAACTCGGTGCCGAGGTGGTCGAGGTGTCGTGCCCCAACTTCGAGTACGCGCTCGCGTCGTACTACCTGATCCTGCCGAGCGAGGTGTCGTCGAACCTCGCACGCTTCGACGGGATGCGGTACGGCCTGCGCATCGACGAGGGTGACATGAGCGCCGACCAGGTGATGGCCGCGACGCGCGCCGCCGGCTTCGGCCCGGAGGTCAAGCGCCGCATCATGATCGGTACCTACGCGCTGTCGTCCGGCTACTACGACGCATACTACGGTCAGGCGCTCAAGGTGCGGACGCTCATCGCCAGGGACTTCGAGAAGGCGTACGAGAAGGTGGACGTCCTGGTGTCGCCCACCAGCCCGTTCACTCCGTGGAAGCTGGGCGAGAAGGTCGGCGACCCGCTCGCGATGTACCTCTCGGACCTGTGCACGCTGCCCACCAACCTGGCGGGGCACTGCGCGATGTCGGTTCCGTCGGGACTGTCCGCGGACGACGGTCTGCCGGTGGGACTGCAGATCATGGCACCCGCGCTGGCCGATGAGCGGCTGTACCGCGTCGGTGCCGCCTACGAGGCCGCACGCGGTCCGATCGGCTCGCCGAACTAGGAGCAGTCGGGCAGGGCGGTGCCCTGCTCGTTGCCGTAGCGGTGTCCGTGGCCGGCCGCGAAGTTCAGCGCGGACACCAGGTCGACACTCGTCTGCAGGAACGTGATGCCCGGAATCCATTGGGGTACCGGCGCATCGCGTACTGCGAGCGAGAGGTCGGGTCGGTGCACGATCAGGTCGGGGGACCACCACACCACCGGGTCGGACGTGTTCGCCAGCACCGTCGCCCCGTCGGTCAGGACGGAGCCGGCGGGCGGGCCGGCCCACAGCGCGCCGCAGACTTGCTCGCGCAGTTGGTCGGCGTCGGTGAAAATTGCACTGCCGCCGACGGATCCGAGGCTCTGGCCGTAGACGTACAGTGCCGGGCGCAGGAGGTCGGGGAGGTCGGCGATCCGCTCGGCGACGGCATCGAACAACGCGGCCGCCGATTCGTCTGCGGCGGAACGTCCGAACACGAACGTGATCCAGCTCGGCAGGTACGAGTACTGCATGCCGACGATGGCGACGTCGTCGGCGAAGCGTTCCTCGAATCCCTCGGCGGCGTTCTCGTCGATCCACCCCGAGCCGGTGGGCACCGTGACGACGATGGCGGACCGGGTGAATCCGCCGGCTCGCTCGAGTTCCGAGACTGCCAGTGCCGCACGCGATTCGACGTCCGGCGCCGAATCCATCCCCACATAGGTACGGATGGCGGCCGACTGCTCGCCCGCCGCCACGAACCGTCGTCCCTGGCGCCCGAGCGACTCCCAGCTGATCGCGGAGTCCGGGCTGCCGGACAATTCGGCGGACATCGGCCGGTGCAGAGACACGTCGACGAGCGCGTTGGAGTCGCTGTAGGAACGCGACATCATTCCCCACAACGCCGGTTCGGCGACCAGTTGCAGTGCGGTCGCGAGAACGACGGCGGTGGTGGCGCTGCCGATCCAGCCGAGACGGCGGGCGACCGTGCCGACGACGCTGCCGATGCCGGCGAACAGCAGGAACGTCAGCGCCGCCCCGATGATCGCCTGCATCCAGTGGTCCGGCCCGATGCCCGGCATGCCCATGGCGGCGCGCAGCGAATCCTGCCAGTGGTCGCCGAGCACGATCGCCCAGGTCACGACGATCATGGCGCCGATCAGCACCAGCAGACGCACCGAGTCCCGCGGAGGGTGGTGGCCGCGCGAACGGGTCGCGAGGTACCGCAGACGGCGGGCGAGGACGACGAACCCGAAACCGATCACGGCGAGGACTCCGGTGAACAGAGCCTGCGTCAGCGCACTCCGGGGGAGCAGTGAGGGAGCGAGAGACGCGAGTGTGACGGCGGTGACGACGATCGTGGAGGAGACGCGGGGGAGAGCGGAGACCGGGATCGTCGTGACCAGTGTGCGGCGCAGGGCATTCGGCTTCGTGCGCGAGCGACAGTGCACCGTGCTCCGTCCGGGACCGGACAGAGCGGTGATGGTCATGCGACGGCTCCGACCGGATGCGGCCGGCGGCGGATCGACCAGGCCGCGCCTGCGAGGAGCGCGACACCGACACCGCCGGCCAGTGCGTACGGGAGTCCGGACTCGGTGACCGGTGCCGAATAGCCTTGGCGCCAGCTGTTTCCGGTGACGAAGGTGGTCGCGACGTTCGCCATCACGAAGCACTGCGCCCGTGCCTGCTCGTCGGCGCGGGTGTCGCATGCCGCGTGCATGCGTTGATCCAACTGCGCGTCGAGGCTCTGCCGCGCCCAGGGACCCAGGTCCTCGCCGGACCGTGACGCGTACCGCAGAAGGTCGTAACCGAGGTCGTGCGCCTTGCACGACGTGTCGAACTCGAGGGGCAGCGGCACGGGGGACGAGCAGTCCCCGCCGGGATTGGCGAGCATCCCGTCGATCGGCACGGGGGTGTACCCCATCACGTCGGCGAAGTCCGCGGGAATGGAGTCCTCGGAGATCGCGGCCGGTGCGGTGAGGGTGTGCACCGCGGCGGAGGCGGCGGCGTTCTCGTGCCGGGGCGTGCTCGCCGCGCCGGTGCCTGCGAATCCTGTCGTGGTCAGTAGTGCGGTTGCGGCGCACGCCACCGCGGCCCAGGTCGTTCTCCGTGTCCCCGTCTTTCGCATGACGAGAACGTTATGAATTCGTGTTGCGCAGCCACATCACCCCGGAGACCGGTTCGATTCCTGGCTTCGTGGTGCGAGGGAGCCCCGATCTCATACTGCGGGGCTACGCCGACATGGGCCCGGGGTATGAGGACACTCCGTGACCACGGTTTCTACTGTCGACAGTGTGAAGACGAAGACGCGTATCCGGAGAGCCGCCGAGGGTCAGTGGCTGAACGTGGCAATCGTCGTGGTCACCGCGATCCTGTTCGCCGTGGCGTGGCCGACGCTGCAGCTGACCCACCAGGTCAGTCCTGCCATCCAGCCGTTCGTGGCGGCGCTCGCGACGTTCCCGTTTCTGCTCATCCGGTCGAATCCGGCGCTGGCCTGGGCTATCTCCGCGATCTCGGCGCTGGTGATTCCGCGCGTCTTCGCACTGCAGGACGGCTACGACTACCCGTGGCAGGTGGTCCACATCCTCGTGATGCTCGCCCTGCTGGCCGCCGTCAGCATGCGGGCCGCGATTCCGGTCGTCGGCGTGGCATGGATCTCCACCGTCCTGCTGTTCCTCGCCGACACCCCGGGCACCAACGGCCGCGGGTGGGCGGTGGGTCTGACCGCGATCGTCGTCTTCGGCCTGCTGATCCGGTGGCTGGTGCTCTCTCGCAGGCAACTCGCACAGCAGGAGGAGCTGAGCGAGCTCGAGCGCACTCGCCGGACGATCCTCGAGGAGAAGGCGCGCATCGCCCGGGACCTGCACGACGTCGTCGCGCACCACATGTCGATGGTCGTGGTGCAGGCGCAGAGCGCGCCGTACCGCATCGCCGACATGTCCGACGAGACGCGGGCCGAGTTCGAATCGATCGGAGCCGCCGGCCGCGCCGCGCTGAACGAGGTGCGCGGACTGCTCGGAGTGCTGCGCAGTGACGGCCAGGTGGCCGAGCACGCACCCCAGCCCGGGGTTCAACAGATCAGCGAGCTGCTCGAGGGCAGCCGCAGGGCCGGCATTCCAGTCTCCTGGCATGTCGACGGCGACCCGACGCTCGTGTCGGAGTCGGTCGGGCTCGTGATGTACCGCATTCTGCAGGAATCCCTCGCCAACACGGCCCGCCACGCGGCGGGCGCCGCGGTGGAGGTGACGATCGCGTACGAGTCGCCGATCGCGTCGGTGTCGATCGTGAACGGCCCGCCGAGGCGGAGTCTCGTCTCCGCCCTGACCAGGCACGAGTCGACCGGCGGCAACGGCATCATCGGTATGCGTGAGCGTGCGCAGGCAGTCGGGGGCATACTCACCACCCTCTTGCACGACAACGGCGGATTCGAGGTCCACGCCGAGTTCCCGGTCGCCTCCGCCTAGGCTGGCTGGGTGGCCATCACCGTGTTCATCGCCGACGACCAGGCTATGGTCCGGCAGGGCTTCGGAGCCCTGCTCGCCTCACAGCCCGACATCAGTGTCATCGGTGACGCTCCGGACGGGGTCGTGGCGGTGAGCGAGGTCCGTCGTCTGCGACCCGACGTGGTCCTGATGGACGTCCGTATGCCGGAGATGAACGGACTCGACGCGGCCCGCATCATCCTGTCGGCCGGTTTCGACCCGCCGGTGCGCGTGCTCATGCTCACCACGTTCGACGTCGACGACTACGTGTACGAGGCGCTGAGCATCGGGGCCAGCGGCTTCATGCTCAAGGACGCGCCCGCGGAGGAACTCATCCGTGCGGTGCGGGTGGTCGCGGACGGCGAGGCACTGCTCGCGCCGACCGTCACCCGGCGTCTCATCGCCGACGTGACCAGCCGCCGCAGCACGGCGCGCCGAAAACCGGCCGCGCTGTCGGCGCTGACGCCCCGCGAACGCGAGGTGCTCGAACTCATCGCCCGCGGCATGTCCAACACCGAGATCGCGGAGCGCCTGTTCGTTGCCGAGCAGACCGTCAAGACGCACGTCGGCAAGGTGCTGTCGAAACTGGATCTGCGCGACCGCGCTCAGGCAGTGGTCCTGGCGTACGAGAGCGGTCTCGTCACACCCGGGTGAGTGAACCGGCCGGTCCGAGGTGCTCGAACACGGTTCGAGCGGCAAGATGTGTAATGAGAACCACCATCACCACACGAGACGACGAGGGGTGCTTGGATGCGGATCGGAATGCTCACCGGAGGCGGCGACTGCCCCGGACTGAATGCGGTGATCAGGGCGGTGGTTCGGACCGCCGCCGGCCGATACGGCAGCTCGGTGGTGGGATTCCGTGACGGCTGGCGCGGCCTGCTCGAGGATCGCAAGGTCGTGCTGTCCAACGACGACCGGATCGATCGCATCCTCACCCGGGGCGGCACCATCCTCGGCACCGCGCGGGTCAACCCGGACAAGTTGAAGGCCGGTCTCGACCAGATCCGGCAGACTCTCGACGACAACGGGATCGACGCGCTCATCCCGATCGGCGGGGAGGGCACGCTCACGGCCGCGAGCTGGCTCGCCGAGAGCGGGGTGCCCGTGATCGGGGTTCCGAAGACGATCGACAACGACATCGACTGCACCGACGTGACGTTCGGTTTCGATACCGCGCTGTCCATCGCGACCGATGCGATCGACCGGCTGCACACCACCGCCGAATCCCACCAGCGGGTGATGCTCGTCGAGGTGATGGGCCGGCACGCGGGCTGGATCGCGTTGCACTCGGGGCTCGCGACCGGTGCGCATCTCACTCTCGTTCCCGAGGTCCCGTTCGACGTCGGCGAAGTCTGCTCCCTCGTGAAGAAACGTTTCCAGCGCGGCGATTCGCATTTCATCTGCGTCGTCGCGGAAGGCGCCACTCCGACTCCGGAGTCGATGAGTCTGCGGGAGGGCGGTATCGACGAGTTCGGCCACAAACGATTTACCGGTGTCGCACAGCAGCTGGGCGACGAGATCGTCCGCCGCATCGGCAAGGAGGTGCGGACGACGGTGCTCGGGCACGTGCAGCGGGGCGGAACCCCGACGCCGTACGACCGGGTGCTCGCCACCCGCTTCGGGGTGCACGCCACCGACGCCGTCCACCGCGGCGACTTCGGCAACATGGTGGCCCTGCACGGCACGTCGATCGACCTCGTGCCCCTCGAGGAGGCGACCCGGCGCCTCAAGACGGTGCCGAGGGAGCGGTACGAGGAGGCGGCCGCATTTTTCGGTTGACCGCGTTTTTCGGCGAACGCCCGGACGCATAAACTCTGGGGCATGACTGCTGTCGATGCTCCGGACCTCCTCGACTACGACGATGTGCTCGCCAAGTACGAGCCTGTTCTCGGCATGGAGGTGCACGTCGAGCTCGGCACCGAAACGAAGATGTTCTGCCCGTGCCCCACCGAGTTCGGCGCCGAGCCGAACACGCAGGTGTGCCCGGTGTGCCTCGGCCTGCCCGGGTCGCTGCCCGTCGTGAACGAGGCGGCGGTCGAGTCCGCGATCCGGATCGGGCTCGCACTGAACTGTTCCATCACGCCGTGGGGCCGGTTCGCGCGGAAGAACTACTTCTACCCCGATCAGCCGAAGAACTACCAGATCTCCCAGTACGACGAGCCGATCGCCACCGACGGCCACCTCGACGTCGTTCTCGACGACGGCACCACGTGGCGCGTGGAGATCGAGCGCGCGCACATGGAAGAGGACACCGGAAAGTCGCTGCACGTCGGCGGCGCGACCGGGCGCATCCACGGTGCCAGCCACTCGCTGCTCGACTACAACCGTGCCGGGGTCCCGCTGGTCGAGATCGTCACCAAGACCATCAGCGGTGCCGGTGCCCGCGCCCCCGAGGTGGCCCGCGCGTACGTCACCGCGCTCCGCGACCTGCTGAAGTCGCTGAACGTGTCCGATGTTCGCATGGACCAGGGTTCGATGCGCTGCGACGCCAACGTGTCGCTGATGCCGATCGGGGCGACCGAACTCGGCACCCGCACCGAGACGAAGAACGTCAACTCCCTCAAGAGCGTCGAGGTGGCGGTCCGGTACGAGATGCGCCGCCAGGCAGCTGTGCTGGAGGCCGGCGGTGAGGTGATCCAGGAGACCCGGCACTTCCAGGAGGCCGATGGGACCACGTCGCCGGGCCGCCGTAAGGAGACCGCCGAGGACTACCGCTACTTCCCGGAGCCCGATCTCGAGCCGGTCGCGCCCAGCGCGGAATGGATCGAGGAACTGCGTGGCACCCTGCCGGAGCTGCCGTGGGTCCGCCGTGCCCGGATCCAGGCCGACTGGGGCGTCTCCGACGAGGTCATGCGCGACCTCGTCAACGCCGGCGCCCTCGACCTCGTCATCGCCACCGTCGAGGCCGGCGCCTCCCCGGAGGCCGCGCGGTCCTGGTGGGTGTCATACCTGGCGCAGCAGGCCAACACCCGCGGGGTGGAACTCGCCGAGCTGCCGATCACCCCGGCTCAGGTCGCGCAGGTCGTCGCGCTGATCGACAGCGGGAAGCTCAACAACAAGGTGGCCCGCCAGGTGGTCGACCACGTCCTCGAGGGTGAGGGCGACCCCGAGCAGGTCGTCGCGAACCACCCCGAGCTCGTCGTCGAACGCGACGACACGAAGCTGAAGGCGGCTGTCGAGGAGGCTCTGGCCGCGAACCCCGACATCGCCGAGAAGATTCGTGGCGGCAAGGTCGCGGCCGCGGGCAAGATCGTCGGCGACGTGATGAAGGCCACGCGTGGTCAGGCCGACCCGGCCCGTGTCAAGGAGCTGGTCATCGAGGCCTGCGGCTGAATCCCTCCTGCACCGACGGGACGCTCGTTCGGTTGAACCGAACGAGCGTCCCGTTCGTTTCGACGGGGCGGGCGGTCAGTCGAATCCGCCGCCACCGGAGGGCAGGGGCATCTTGATCACACGGTCGTCGTTGGGTCCGGGCTGACCGGCCGTCTTGTTGACGGTGCTCACCCAGATGAGACCGTCGGGTCCGAGCGCGGCGCCGCCGAGTTGGCCGTACCGGTCCTGGACGATGACACCGGGGGCGGTGGTCACGGCCCCCGTGCCGGGGTCGGCAGCGAGTGCGGACATGGCCTTCGCGGTGCTCAGTGACACCGCCACGACGTCACCGGCGGCGACGCAGCCGCCGACGCCGGGGCGCTCCGGCCACGTCCACACCGGCGACGACACGGCTCCGTCGGCGCTGACCCGCAGCAGCCGATCCTCCAGCGGGGTATGATCGGTGACCCACACGGCCACCCCGGGGTCGACGCACACCCCACCGGCGGTCCCGATGCCCGACAGCACGACCTGAGGGCGCGGCTGCGCCGGCGTCGGTGCGGGCGACAGGGCGGTGACCTTCAGCAGTTTCCCGGCGAGGGACGCCGGATCGGCGGCCGCGGCGGCGTTGCCCGCGTTGCCGGTCAGGACCATCAGTTCGTCGCCCGAGAATTCGAGCGATCCCGCATTGCCCGCGTCGCCGCGCGGGATCCCGCCGAGAACCTCCTTGGCGGAGTCACCCGGTGCGATCCGCACCACCCGGTTGTCGGTCGGGGTGGTGACGTAGGCGTAGATGAGGTTGTCCTCGACGAAACTCGGCGACAGCGCGATGTCGAGGAGTCCGCCGTCGGTGCTGCCGTCGACGTCGACGTGCGCGATCTCCTTGGGGGTTTGGCCCTGGGCGACCTGCAGGATGCGTCCGGTCCGGCGCTCGGCGACGAGGGCGGTGGCCCCGTCGGGGAGGACGACGAGTCCGCCGGTGGTGTCGAGGCAGGTGGCGATCACGCTGGGGTCCGGATCCTGGCACGGTCCCAGCGGACCGCTCGGTGGCGGGGTGGTCGTCGTGGACGGCGGCGGGTTCTCCGGTTCCACCTCGGCGCCCGAGGCACCGGTCGGCTCGGGTGTGAACGGGGAGGACGCGGAGTCGTCGAATTTCGCGCATCCGGCGGCGAGGACCGCCGTCACGCACAGTGCGGACATCGCCATCTTGCGGGACGCCGTGCGGCGCCGCCCACCCACCATCATGATGGAGACGTTACGGAAGAGTGCGAGGTCGCCGCCACGCCGGTTCCGCCTACCAGCGATGTCCGGCCGGTCGACCTAGGCTTGACGGTGTGACTGACATGCGGAAAGACCCCAGCGAGTCGTCGGACCAGGGTGCTGCGGACCAGAGCGCCTCACCCGGCTACGGCAAGGTCTCGAGCCCTTACGACCTTCCCACCGAGCGCTTTCCGTCGGCCACGCCGACGTCCGGTTCCGCGGGGCAGCGTCTGCCGCACACCGATGACGAACTCGACTACGGCGATGCGCGCGGCGGGGGTCTCCCCACCGAGCAGATCCCCGCGTACCGGCAGTCGGCGGCGTCCGACATGTCGGACCAGCCGACCCAGGTGATCGGCGCGGGTTCCGGCGCGTCCCTCGGGGCGACGGCGGGTGATCCGTCGACCGACCGGATCGGCGAGGGCGACGTGAAGATCGGCCGCGGCACCCTGGACCTCGGACTGCTGGCCCTGCGACTCGCGGTCGGCGGAACGGCGCTCGTGCACGGTCTGCAGAAGCTGACGGGGATGTGGAACGGTCCGGGACTCGACGGGTTCGAAGAGGTGCTCGTGAACTCGGGGTTCCAGCAGGCGAAACTGCTCGCGATTCTGGGTGCCATCGGTGAGGTCGCGGGCGGTGCACTGCTGATCCTCGGCCTCGTCACCCCGCTGGCCGCGGCCTCGGTGCTGGCCGTGATGATCAATGCGTGGGCGTTCCGGCAGATCGCGGAACCGGGGCTCGAGTACTTCGCGCCCGCAGGCACCGAGTACGAGACGCTGCTGGGTGTGTGCGCCGGCGTGATCATTCTCACCGGGCCAGGACGCATCTCGCTCGACGGTCGCCGGGGCTGGGCGACGCGCCCGTTCATCGGGTCGTTCGCGGCGCTGATCCTGGGCGTCGCCGCCGGTGTCTGCGTGTGGATCTTCCTGAACGGTGCCAACCCGCTCATCTGAGCGTCTTTTCCTTACACGGCTGCGCCGCACCCCCGGATCGGGAGTGCGGCGCAGTCGTTTTCGTTCGGGATCAGCGTTGGGCGAGTTCCGGGATGTTCTCCTCCTCGGGCGGGCCCGCCTGGGCGGCGAGCTTCTGTCCGAGGACCGACTTGCGCCGGCCGTAGGCGAGGTAGACGACGACGCCGAGGGCCATCCAGACGAGGAACCGGATCCAGGTCTCGACCGACAGGTTCAGCATCAGCCATCCGCAGGCCAGGACGGCGAGGATGGGGACGAGCGGGACCAGCGGAACGCGGAATCCGCGGGGGAGGTCGGGACGCGTGCGGCGAAGGATGATGACGCCGATGCAGACGAGGACGAACGCGAAGAGGGTGCCGATGTTCACCATCTCCTCGAGCGTGCCCATCGGGAAGAAGGCGGCGAGGAGTGCGACCACGGCGCCGACGAACAGGGTGATGCGGACCGGGCTGCCGTTCTTGCCGGTCTTGGCGAGACCGCGGGGCACGAGTCCGTCGCGGGACATGGCGAACAGGACACGGGTCTGGCCGAGCATCATCACCATCACGACGGTGGTGAGTCCCGCGAGCCCGCCGAAGTTGATCGCGGTCTGGGCCCAGGTGATGCCGTGTGCCTCGAACGCGGTCGCGAGGGTGGCGCTGCTGTCGCCGACGAGCGGGCTACCGGTCTTGAGGTCGGTGTACTTCACCATGCCGGTGAGCACGAGGGTGACGGCGACGTAGAGCACGGTGACGATGGCGAGCGAGCCGAGAATGCCGCGGGGGAGCGCCTTCTGCGGGTTCTTGGTCTCTTCGGCGGTGGTGGCGACGACGTCGAATCCGATGAAGGCGAAGAAGACGAGGCTCGCTGCGGCGAGGAGGCCGTACCAGCCGTAGCTGCTGCCGTCGGCTCCGGAGAGGAAGGAGAAGAGGGTCTGGTGCACACCCTGCGCGGCGCTCTCGTTGCTCTCGGCGGGCGGGATGTACGGGGCGTAGTTCTCCTTCTTGATGTAGAAGACGCCGACGGCGATGACGAGGAGGACGACGGCGATCTTGATTGCCGTGATGACGGCGGACACGCGCGAGGACACCTTGGTCCCGATGGCGAGCACGATCGTGATGCCGCCGACGATGATCAGCGAGCCCCAGTCGAAGTCGACGGGACCGAGATGGGCTGTGGTGGATCCGCTGAACCCGAGGACGTTGCCCAGATACAGCGACCAGCCCTTGGAGACGACGGCCGCTGCGAGGGCGAATTCGAGGATGAGGTCCCAGCCGATGATCCAGGCGACGAACTCGCCGAAGGTGGCGTAGGAAAACGTGTACGCACTGCCCGCGACGGGGACGGTGGATGCGAACTCGGCGTAGCAGAGGGCGGCCAGGCCGCACGCGATGGCGGCGAGGACGAAGGCGAGCGAGATGGACGGCCCGGCGACGTTGCCTGCAGTCCGGGCGGTGAGCGTGAAGATGCCGGCGCCGATCACGACGGCGACACCGAAGACGGTGAGGTCCTTCGCGGTGAGTTCCCTCCGCAGCCGGGTGTCGGGTTCGTCGGTGTCCGCTATCGATTGCTCAACGGATTTCGTTCGCCAAATGCCGACTCCTGGCATGTGTCGCTCCTTGGTTGTGTTCCCGATGGCCTCGTGGGCCGGAGATGTTCCGGTGGTGCTGCCGATTGTGATGTAGGTCTCAACGGCCAACTGAGGGAACCACTACTGAGCGCCGTGTGCAAGAAGCGCGGGCTCAACTGATCAATTCGATCAGTAGAACCTGTTCTTGGGTGTCGTCGCCTGAGCGAGTTGATCACCCGTGAGCGCGGTCACATCCGCGGCGGAATTCTGTCGTCGCACCGACGACGGAAGCCGGGTGCCGCGGCAGGAAGCTCCTGCTGCGGCACCCGGCTTCGTGTCTGTTCGGTGCGCCCGGTACGAGTGCGTCAGGGGACCTGACGGACCGCGCCCTTGTCTGCGGACGTGGCCAGCGCGGCGTACGCCCGCAGGGCGGTGGTGACGGTGCGTTCGCGGTTCACCGGCTGCCACGGACGCTCGGACGACTCCATCTTCGCCCGGCGCTCGGCGAGCACCGCGTCGTCGACGAGGAGCTTCAGCGTGCGGGTCGCGATGTCGATGAGGATTTGGTCGCCGTCCTCCACCAGGCCGATGGCGCCGCCGCTGGCGGCCTCGGGGGAGATGTGGCCGATGGACAGTCCCGAGGAACCGCCGGAGAATCGGCCGTCGGTGATCAGCGCACACTTCTTTCCGAGGCCGGAGCCCTTGAGGAATGCGGTGGGGTGCAGCATCTCCTGCATGCCCGGTCCGCCTGCAGGACCCTCGTAACGCACGACTAGGACCTCGCCGGGCTGGATCTTCTTCCCGAGGATCACCGACACCGCCTCTTCCTGAGACTCCACGACGCGCGCGGGTCCCTGGAAGTGGAACAGGTCTTCGTCGATGCCCGCCGTCTTGATGACGGCGCCGTCGACGGCGATGTTTCCGCGCAGCACGGCCAGGCCGCCTTCGACCGTGTGCTTGTGCTCGAAGTCGCGGATGCAGCCGTTGGCGGCGTCCGTGTCGAGCGACGACCAGCGGTTGTTCGTCGAGAACGGTTCGGTGGTGCGGACACCGCCGGGTGCGGCGTGGAAGAGTTCGACTGCCTCGTCGGATGCCTTGCCGGACCGGATGTCCCACGTGTCGAGCCACTCGTCGAAGCTCTCGGTGTGCACGGTCGAGACGTCGCTCTCGAGCAGGCCGGCCCGGCGGAGTTCGCCGAGGATGGCGGGGATTCCGCCCGCCCGGTGCACGTCCTCCATGTGGTAGTCCGAGTTGGGGGAGACCTTCGACAGGCACGGCACCTTGCGGCTGATCTCGTCGATCTTGTCGAGGTCGAAGTCGTAGACCTCACCCTCCTGCGCGGCCGCGAGGGTGTGCAGGACCGTGTTGGTGGAACCGCCCATTGCGACGTCCAGTGCCATCGCGTTGCGGAATGCGGCGGGCGTCGCGATGTTACGGGGGAGGACGGAGTCGTCCTCGTCCCGGTAGTACCGCAGGGCGGCTTCGACGACGGTGGTGCCCGCGCGGGTGAACAGCGCGCGACGGGCCTCGTGGGTGGCCAGCGTGGAACCGTTGCCCGGCAACGCCAGACCGAGCGCCTCGGTGAGGCAGTTCATGGAGTTCGCGGTGAACATGCCCGAGCACGACCCGCACGTCGGGCAGGCGCTGCGCTCGACCTCGGACAGACCTTCCTCGTCGACCTCGTCGTTGGCGCTCGCCGAGATCGCCGTGATGAGGTCGGTCGGTGCCTGGGCGACACCGTTCACCACCACCGCCTTGCCGGCCTCCATCGGGCCGCCCGACACGAACACGGTCGGAACGTTCAAACGCAATGCGGCATTGAGCATTCCGGGAGTGATCTTGTCGCAGTTGGAGATGCAGACGAGTGCGTCGGCGGTGTGCGCGTTGACCATGTACTCGACGGAGTCGGCGATGATCTCGCGGCTGGGAAGGGAATACAGCATGCCGCCGTGTCCCATCGCGATGCCGTCGTCGACGGCGATCGTGTGGAACTCGCGAGGTACACCACCGGCGGCGCGGACGGCGTCGGCGACGATGTCGCCGACGTTCTTCAGGTGGACGTGCCCGGGAACGAACTGCGTGTACGAGTTCGCGATCGCGACGATCGGCTTCCCGAAGTCGGAGTCGGTCATTCCGGTGGCGCGCCACAGTGCGCGGGCGCCTGCGGCATTTCGTCCTGCGGTGGTGGTTCGGGACCTCAGCGGGGGCATGAGCGTATTCCTTAGTCAGCGTACGGAAGTACTGACAAACGCTACTCGCGCACTATTCCCCGTCTGTGTCCGGCCGGTTCTTCACCGGCTGCCCGCCGTTCGATCCCGCATCGGCGTGGTGGGCTGCTTCGTCCGCCGCGGCGGCTGCCGCGTAAGGGTCGGTGATGCGGCCGCCGCTCGCCTCGGCGATGTCGGGAAGCCGGTCGAACGTGACGACGGGAAGGGTCACCTCGCCCCCGTCCGTCAGCGTCGCCCGGGCCCAGCCGCGCTTGGGGAAGCGGAATCCCGTGATCTCGGACCACGCCAGCGAGCGGCCGCCGAACAGCCGGCGCACTTCGAGTCCATCGGGCGTGACGGTGGTGCGCACCCGCGCGACCCAGGCCACCGCGACGATCGGGGCGATCACGAGCCAGCCGAAGGCGGCGGGCCAGCCGAAGATGGGGAACGACACGGCGAACAGGAGGAAGGCGCATCCCAGATAGGCCAGGGGAGAAATCCGGATGACCTGCTTGGGCGGGTTCGTGGTGTGGGATGATGATTCTGGTGGCACGGGCTGCTGCGGAGTTGACACCTCTACATCTTCGCACCGCAGCCGATGTATCTCATATTCTGGGACGGCCGACTCACCAAGTTGACTGTTCACTATTAGCGCGCCTACCGTCGAGCGCGTGAAACAGAATGAGTTGCTCGTAATCGGCCGGCGCGTCGTCGCCTGAGTCGATTCCTTCAACTCGCCAGATAACGACGCGCCACCCTCGTACAGCATCAGCTGACGGGGGTTTTTTGTTGCCCGGAGCCAGAATCAGAGGATTTCCCAGTGAGCGCACCAACCGCACGGCCTCAACCCACGCCGCGCAAGTCGGGGGCAGCAAGCCCGACGACCGCGGCCGCCGCGACTCAGACCGGTAGCCGCCGCCAACTCGCCCCCGAGCGGGTCAGCGGCGCCCAGTCCGTGGTCCGAGCCCTCGAGGAGCTCGAGGTCGACACGGTATTCGGCATTCCGGGTGGTGCCGTTCTGCCTGTCTACGACCCGCTCTTCGACTCGAAGAAGGTCCGGCACGTGCTCGTCCGTCACGAGCAGGGCGCAGGCCACGCCGCCACCGGGTACGCCCAGGCGACCGGCAAGGTCGGCGTCTGTATGGCGACGTCCGGTCCCGGTGCGACCAACCTCGTGACGCCGCTCGCCGACGCGCAGATGGACTCCGTTCCGGTCGTGGCCATCACCGGCCAGGTCGGCCGCAGTCTCATCGGCACGGACGCGTTCCAGGAAGCCGACATCTCCGGCATCACGATGCCGATCACCAAGCACAACTTCCTCATCACCGACGGCGTCGACATCCCCCGGATCATCGCGGAGGCCTTCTACCTCGCCTCCAGCGGTCGTCCCGGCGCGGTGCTCGTCGACATCCCGAAGGACGTCCTCCAGGCGCAGACCACGTTCTCGTGGCCGCCGGAGATGCGGCTGCCCGGATACCGTCCCGTCACCAAGCCGCACGGCAAGCAGGTCCGCGAGGCGGCCCGCCTGATCGCCGACGCGAAGCACCCGGTGCTGTACGTCGGTGGCGGCGTCATCAAGTCGGAATCGTCTCCGGAACTGCTCGAACTGGCCGAGCTCACTGGCATTCCGGTGGTCACCACCCTCATGGCGCGCGGCGCGTTCCCGGACAGCCACACGCTGAACTGCGGCATGCCCGGCATGCACGGCACGGTCGCGGCGGTGGCGGCACTGCAGCGCAGCGACCTGCTGATCACGCTCGGTGCGCGCTTCGACGACCGCGTCACCGGTCAGCTCGATTCGTTCGCCCCCGATGCCAAGGTCATCCACGCCGACATCGACCCGGCGGAGATCGGCAAGAACCGGTACGCGGACGTCCCGATCGTCGGCGACTGCAAAGAGGTCATCGTCGAACTGATCGAGGCGATCAAGGCCGACCTGGCCACGGGAACCACGCTGGACCTCACCGAGTGGTGGGCGTACCTCGACGGAATCCGTCGCACGTACCCGCTCAGCTACGACCGTCCCTCCGACGGGGCGCTGTCCCCGGAGTACGTGATCCAGGCGGTCGGCAAGCTCGCCGGTCCCGACGCGATCTACTGCGCCGGCGTCGGACAGCACCAGATGTGGGCGGCGCAGTTCGTCAACTACGAAAAGCCGCGCACCTGGCTGAACTCCGGCGGTCTCGGCACGATGGGCTACGCCGTTCCCGCCGCGATGGGCGCCAAGATGGGCATGCCCGACACCGAGGTGTGGGCCATCGACGGTGACGGCTGCTTCCAGATGACCAATCAGGAACTCGCCACCTGCGCGCTCGAGGGCATCCCGATCAAGGTTGCGCTCATCAACAACGGCAACCTCGGCATGGTGCGCCAGTGGCAGACGCTGTTCTACGACGAGCGCTACTCCAACACCAACCTCGGCACGCATGGCGCAATCCGCATCCCCGACTTCGTCAAGCTGGCGGAGGCGTTGGGCTGCCACGGCATTCGCGTCGAGCGCGAAGAAGACGTCGAGGCGGCGATCCGTGAGGCGCAGGCCATCAACGACAAGCCGGTGGTGATCGACTTCATCGTCGGCGCCGACGCCCAGGTGTGGCCGATGGTCGCTGCGGGCACGAGCAACGACGAGATCATGGCGGCGCGGGGCATCCGTCCGCTGTTCGACGACGACGAGGCGGCCGCCGAGCCGGCCGTCATTCACGAGGCCATGGAGCGCGAGCAGCGTTCGGGCACGGCCGCAGCGGCCGGGGAGGAAGATCAGTGAGCACCAGCCACACCCTCAGTGTTCTCGTCGAGGACAAGCCGGGCGTGCTGGCCAGGGTGGCCGCGCTGTTCTCGCGTCGTGGGTTCAACATCGAGTCGCTCGCCGTCGGTGGCACCGAGCTTCCCGAGATCTCCCGCATGACCATCGTCGTGACCGTCGACGAGTTCCCGCTCGAGCAGGTGACCAAGCAGCTCAACAAGCTCATCAACGTCATCAAGATCGTCGAGCAGGACGGTGAGGCCTCCGTCGCCCGCGAGCTGGTGCTCATCAAGGTGCGAGCCGACGCCAGCGTGCGCACGCAGGTGATCGAGACGGTGAATCTGTTCCGCGCCAAGGTGATCGACGTCTCCCCGGAGTCGGTCACGATCGAGGCGACTGGGACGCGATCCAAGCTGGATGCGCTGCTGCGGATGCTCGATCCGTACGGTATCCGGGAGATCGTGCAGTCCGGGGTCGTGGCCGTGGGACGGGGGCCGAAGTCCATCACGGCCACTCGCTAGTACTTTAGATACGCAAATCCAAGAAAGAGGTTGAACTGTGGCAGTCGAGATGTTCTACGACGACGATGCCGATCTGTCGATCATCCAGGGCCGTAAGGTCGCTGTGATCGGTTACGGAAGCCAGGGCCACGCGCACTCGCTGAGCCTGCGCGACTCGGGCGTCGATGTGCGTATCGGCCTCAAGGAAGGCTCGAAGTCCCGCGCGAAGGCCGAGGAGCAGGGCCTGACCGTCGGTACCCCCGCCGAGGTCTCCGAGTGGGCCGACGTGATCATGGTGCTCGCACCCGACACCGCGCAGGCGTCGATCTTCACCAATGACATCGAGCCCAACCTGAAGGACGGCGACGCGCTGTTCTTCGGACACGGCCTCAACATCCACTTCGACCTGATCAAGGCTCCGGAGTTCGTCACCGTCGGCATGGTCGCCCCCAAGGGCCCCGGCCACCTGGTGCGTCGTCAGTTCGTCGACGGCAAGGGTGTTCCCGCGCTCATCGCGATCGACCAGGACCCGAAGGGTGAGGGCCAGGCCCTCGCGCTGTCCTACGCCAAGGGCATCGGCGGCACCCGCGCCGGCGTCATCAAGACCACGTTCAAGGAAGAGACCGAGACGGACCTCTTCGGCGAGCAGGCCGTGCTCTGTGGCGGCACCGAGGAACTGGTCAAGACCGGTTTCGAGGTCATGGTCGAGGCCGGCTACGCGCCCGAGATGGCGTACTTCGAGGTGCTGCACGAGCTCAAGCTCATCGTCGACCTCATGTACGAGGGTGGCATCGCCCGCATGAACTACTCGGTGTCCGACACCGCGGAGTTCGGTGGCTACCTCTCCGGCCCGCGCGTCATCGACGCCGGCACCAAGGAGCGGATGAAGGCGATCCTGGCCGACATCCAGTCGGGTGAGTTCACCCGCCGCCTCGTCGCCAACGTCGAGAACGGCAACACCGAGCTCGAGGGCCTGCGCAAGGCCAACGCCGAGCACCCGATCGAGGTCACCGGCAAGAAGCTGCGCGACCTGATGAGCTGGGTCGACCGGCCGATCACCGAAACCGCCTAGGTTTCACTGCTTTTCTGTTCCACCGAACCACCGGCCCGATGCCGCATCGGTCTCGTCAGAGGCCCCCGATGTGACATTGGGCCGGTGTTGTTTCGTGTCCGATTCCGTTGTTGCAGGCGTCCACTATGTGGTATTGCAGACCAGGATGCGGTTTCCCTGTCAGGGCGGACTAAGCTGTGTGTGGTTAAAACACCCCCACACCCACCTATTCAGGGAGTTTGCACGTGAGCCAGCCAGGCCGTCCTGTAGTTCTGATCGCCGACAAGCTCGCGCCGTCCACCGTCGAGGCATTGGGCGACGGTGTGGAGGTGCGATGGGTCGACGGACCTGATCGCCCGGCCCTGCTCGCGGCGGTGCCCGAGGCCGACGCGATCCTCGTCCGTTCCGCCACCACCGTGGACGCCGAGGTCCTGGCGGCCGGTACCAAGCTCAAGATCGTCGCCCGGGCCGGCGTCGGCCTCGACAACGTCGACGTGGCCGCCGCCACCGAGCGTGGTGTCATGGTCGTCAACGCGCCGACCTCCAACATCCACACGGCAGCCGAGCACGCCGTCGCACTGATGCTCGCCACCGCGCGCCAGATCCCCGCGGCCGACGCCACCCTGCGCGACCGTGAATGGAAGCGCAGCAAGTTCAACGGTGTCGAGATCTTCGGCAAGACCGTCGGCGTCGTCGGCCTCGGCCGCATCGGCCAGCTGTTCGCGCAGCGGCTCGCCGCGTTCGAGACGCACGTCATCGCGTACGACCCCTACGTGTCGGCCGCCCGTGCCGCGCAGCTCGGCATCGAGCTCGTCACCCTCGACGAACTGCTCGAGCGGGCCGACCTCATCTCTGTGCACCTCCCCAAGACTCCCGAGACCAAGGGACTGCTCGGCACGGAGAACCTGGCGAAGACCAAGAAGGGCGTCGTCATCGTCAACGCCGCCCGTGGCGGTCTGATCGACGAGGCAGCGCTGGCCGAGGCCATCAAGTCGGGTCACGTGCGCGCCGCGGGCCTCGACGTGTTCGAGACCGAGCCCTGCACCGACAGCCCGTTGTTCGACCTGCCCGAGGTCGTCGTGACGCCGCACCTCGGTGCCTCCACGACCGAGGCTCAGGACCGCGCCGGAACCGACGTCGCGAAGTCCGTACTGCTCGCTCTCGCAGGCGATTTCGTTCCCGACGCCGTCAACGTGTCGGGTGGCGCCGTGGGCGAGGAAGTTGCCCCGTGGCTCGAGATCGTCCGCAAGCAGGGTGTGCTCATCGGGGCCCTGTCGGGTGAACTGCCCGTCAACCTCTCGGTCGACGTACGCGGCGAGCTGGCCTCCGAGGACGTCGAGGTGCTCGCGCTCTCGGCTCTGCGCGGTGTGTTCTCCGCCGTCATCGAGGACGCGGTCACGTTCGTCAATGCTCCCGCACTCGCGGAAGAGCGCGGCGTCACGGCCGAGGTCACCAAAGCCGCCGAAAGCCCCAACCACCGCAGCGTGGTGGACCTGCGCGCCGTGTTCGGCGACGGCAGCGTCATCAACGTCTCGGGCACGCTGACCGGCCCGCAGCAGGTCGAGAAGATCGTCAACATCAACGGCCGCAACTTCGAACTGCGCGCCGAGGGTCTCAACCTGGTGGTGAACTACACCGATCAGCCCGGCGCGCTGGGCAAGATCGGCACGCAGCTCGGCAACGCCGGCATCGACATCCAGGCTGCGCAGCTCAGCCAGGACGCCGAGGGCGAGGGCGCGACCATCCTCCTCCGCGTCGACCGGGAGGTGCCGAGCGAGGTGCGGGACGCGATCTCCACCGCCGTCGGCGCCACCAAGATCGAGCTCGTCAACCTGGCCTAATCCCCACTGTGCGCGTGTCACGACCCCCGTTGTCGTGGCACGCGCACAGCTCTATGTGAAGTGAGGCGTTCATGAAGCTTGCGGTCATTCCGGGTGACGGCATCGGTGTCGAGGTCACGGCCGAGGCACTGAAGGTGCTGCGGAAGCTCGTACCCGATCTCCAGACCACCGAGTACGACCTCGGTGCCCGTCGATACAACGCCACCGGGGAACTGCTCCCGGATGCCGATCTCGCGGCGATCCGCGAGCACGACGCGATTCTGCTGGGCGCCATCGGCGACCCGTCGGTGACCCCGGGTGTGCTCGAGCGGGGGCTGCTGCTGAACATGCGATTCGCGTTGGATCATCACGTGAATCTGCGTCCGTCGCAGCTCTATCCGGGGTCGAAGTCGCCGCTCGCGGCGCAGCCGGACATCGACTTCGTGGTCGTGCGCGAGGGCACCGAGGGTCCGTACACCGGCAACGGTGGCGCGATTCGCGTCGGCACCCCGCACGAGATCGCGACCGAGGTGTCGATCAACACGTGGTTCGGTGCCGAGCGGGTGGTGCGGTACGCGTTCGCGCTCGCGCAGACCCGGCGTAAGCACGTCACCCTGATCCACAAGACGAACGTCCTCTCCAACGCCGGTGCGATCTGGACGCGTGCCGTGGAGACGGTGTCGGCCGAATACCCGGACGTGGAGACGGCGTACTGCCACATCGACGCGGCCACCATCTACATGGTCACCGATCCGTCGCGATTCGACGTGATCGTCACGGACAACCTGTTCGGCGACATCATCACCGACCTCGCGGGTGCGGTCACGGGAGGCATCGGACTGGCGGCGTCGGGGAACATCGACGCGTCGGGGACGAACCCGTCGATGTTCGAGCCGGTGCACGGCAGCGCCCCGGACATCGCCGGCCAGGGGATCGCGGATCCCACGGCGGCCATCCTGTCCGCGGCGCTGCTGCTGCGTCACCTCGGCCGGGACGGCGATGCCGCGCGCATCGAAGCTGCCGTCGAGGCCGATCTGGCGTCCCGCGGCGACTCGAAGGTCGTCACGTCGGAGGTCGGCGACCGGATCGCCGCCGCCCTCTAGGACCGCGATTCGATCTTGTCTCCCTCGATCCCTGTGGCCCGGTCTTCGGACCGGGCCACAGGGATCAGTGGTATCGAGGCTGCCGGAAATGCCGCAGCTATGGCGAAAGTCACCGGGAAACCGACGATTCCGATCAGTGCGCCGAACACCGGGGGAACGATCGAGGCCGCGACGAACTGACCGGTGTTCTGGACACCGAGCGCGCGTCCGCCCCAGAACGGGCCCGCGATCTCGGCGACGGCGGTGAAGGCGAGGCCGTTCGGTGCCACCGTCGCGACCGACGCCGCGAGCAGCGCCACGATCGCCACCGGTGTATCCATCGCATCCGTCACGGCGAGCGCCACCATGGACACTCCGCCGGCGAGGGCGACCCAGCGAAGCGGACGCATACGACTGCCCACCACGTCGGACCAGAAACCGACTCCCATCCGGCCGAACGCGCCGAGGATCTGGGCGAACGTCACGATCAGGCCTGCCGCCGTTGCTTCCCAATGCCTTTCGGAGATCAGCCACACGAGCGCGTAGGTCCACACCGTGTACTGGGGCACGACGAGCAGCACCGAGACGGCGTGGATGCGCCACAGTGTGCTGCTGTCGCGATACGGATTCGCGAGCATGCCGAGATCCGCCGCGGCGCTTCGGCTCGGCCTGGGCGGATCGACAACCCAGAGTGCACAGGCCAGCGCGGCGGTCGCGCACAGGATGGCGGGCAGCGCGAGCGCCCATCCGATGCCGTGGTCGTGTGCGACCGAGGGCAGCGTCAGCGCAGCGCAGGCAATGCCGAGCGGCAGCGACATCTGCCGGATACCCATCGCCAGTCCGCGGCGCTCGGGCGGGAACCATCCGACGACGACGCGTCCGCTCGCGGCATTCGCCGAGGCGGCCGCCATGCCGCCGAGCAGCAGGAAGGCCGCGGTGGCCGTGAGTGATCCGGACAGGGCCGCGCCGATTCCCGCAGCCGCCGTGGCCGCCATCCCGGCGGCCAGCACTCGGCGTTCGCCGTAGCGATCGGCGAGGGCGCCCCACGCGATCAGCGTCAGCATGACTCCGAGGGTGGGTGCGGCGACGAGGAGTCCGGTGCGGGCGAGGCTGAGCCCGTGATTCTCCTGGAGTTCGGGGATCAGGAAGGCGACGCCGTTGACGAAGACCGCCTGTGCGGCCTGGGCGAACATCCCGAGGGTGAGCATCCACCATCTGCGGGCAGTTCCGACGGCGGACGGCGTGTCGATCGATGCAGTCATGTTATCTCAATATCTAGGATTGCAGTCTCATATATTGGGGAGCATACGGAGTCTATACCCAGCGTCCCTCGGCGTCCCGGCACGGCGCTGAACCCGGGCCGATAGACTCGGCGCCATGCGTCTTGGTCGAGTGGCAAGTCCCGATGGTGTTGCGTTCGTCAGTATCGAGGGGGACGAGGAGTCCCGGATCGCGAAGGAGATCGCCGAGCACCCGTTCGGCACCCCCACTTTCACCGGCCGGAGTTGGCCGCTCGCCGACGTGCGACTGCTGGCACCGATCCTCGCCAGCAAGGTCGTCGCGATCGGAAAGAACTACGCCGCCCACGCCGCCGAGATGGGGGGAGAGGCGCCGGCCGATCCTGTGATCTTCCTCAAGCCCAACACCTCGATCGTGGGCCCCGACGCCGCAATCGTCCTGCCGAAGTCCTCCAATGAAGTTCACTACGAAGGAGAACTCGCGGTCGTCATCGGGCGCCCCTGCAAGGATGTGCCCGCAGCCAAGGCCCTCGACGTGGTGCTCGGGTACACCGCCGCCAACGACGTGACGGCCCGTGACCACCAGCGCCACGACGGGCAGTGGACGAGAGCGAAGGGCCACGACACGTTCTGCCCACTGGGACCGTGGATCGAGACCCAGCTCGACGCGTCCGACGTCGACATCACCACCGAGGTGGACGGAGTGGTGAAGCAGCGGAGCAACACTTCGCTTCTGCTGCACGACATTCCGAAGATCATCGAATGGGTGTCGGCCGTCATGACGCTGCTCCCGGGCGACGTCATTCTCACGGGTACCCCGGAAGGCGTCGGTCCGATCGTGGACGGCCAGAGCGTGAGCGTGACCATCGGTGGCATCGGCACCCTCACCAATCCGGTGACCGCCAAGCGCTGACGGCTCTCGTGTCGACATCGGGAGCGGACTAGCCTGTAGGAGTCCGTTTTCCCAGCGT